>NZ_PEIB01000017.1 GCF_004116385.1 Veronia nyctiphanis
GGGTTCGAGTCCCGTCCGCTCCGCCACTTCTTCGAGAAACCTCAGCAAACATGCTGGGGTTTTTTGCGTTTTACTGGCAAGTAATATTTGTAGATAAACGACTAGATATTGCTGTTATTCGCAGTTTTGTCTAATAACTAACCGTTCGTGCTTTTTAGGTGTATCTAGTACTGGCGATTTTAATGTAACGCGATACAATAAGCGTCGTTAAAGGGGTGTAGCTCCAATTGGCAGAGCAGCGGATTCCAAATCCGCGTGTTGGGGGTTCGAATCCCTCCACCCCTGCCACATTTTAGGCCTCAGCAGAAATGCTGGGGCTTTTTGCATTTTGACAGCGAATTTTTTGCCAGTCAGTTTTACGGTAAGTTTCGTCAGCTCTCTTCAGTCTTGTCTAAATAGATCCTCTTATTTCACAATAGCCATCTTTCTGCTACTTACTTGCCACTATTAACGCTTTAATAGGTATCATGTTAGGCGAGTTTACTACTTCGGATGTCAGCTATGACTCAACCATATATTCTCGGTTTTATTGCTCTCGGTGGCGCATTAGGGGCCTGTTCCCGTTACCTTCTTTCTGAGCTTTGTGCGACGTTGCTAGGCAGAGGTTTTCCCTACGGTACACTGACAGTGAATATTCTTGGCTCGCTCGCAATGGGGCTTTTAATTGCTGCCTTTGAGCAAGGGATATTAGATGCTGCATCTCCTTGGCGTCAGGTCATTGGCATCGGTTTTTTGGGGGCATTAACCACTTTTTCGACCTTTTCGATGGATAATGTGTTGCTGATGCAGCAGGGCGAGTTCATCAAAATGGGTCTGAATATTTTGTTGAACGTTGTTGTCTGTATTTTTGCAGCATGGGCAGGTTTTCAGTTGCTGATGCGTCTCTAATCTCATTATTGTCCGTTGCATCAGACTTTGTTGCTACATATACTCCAGTTCTTACTTGTCGGAGTGCCATTTGGCTGAGACCGCAACTGCGGGATCCGTTGAACCTGATCAGGCTAATACCTGCGAAGGGAACAAGAGAAAATACTATGTGTCGATGTTATAGATCTGTTTTAGATTCTTAGGCACCCTCTTGATCAGCAAATCCGGCAAGCATTTATATCCAAAAAATACTGGAGTAATGCTATGTCGAACAGAAAACAAGCCCGTCTAGACGCCAAGTCGTTCATTGATAATTTATCGGTGCAACCGCTTCCTAATTCAAAAAAAGCTTACATCACAGGCTCTCGACCTGACATTCGTGTACCAATGCGTGAGATTTCTCTGTCTCCTTCTCTTGTTGGCGGAACGAAAGATGAGCCGATCTTTGAACCCAATGAACCTGTCCATGTTTATGATACCTCAGGTGTTTATACTGACCCAGATTACGACATCAACATCTATCAGGGGCTGCCGAAGCTACGTGAGCGCTGGATAGAAGAACGTTCTGATACCGAGTTACTGTCCGGGGTAACATCCAGCTTTGCCAAAGAGCGTCTTGACGACGATACGTTAGATAGCATCCGATTTGACGCTTTACCTGAAATTCGCCAAGCGAAAGAGGGTAAATGCGTAACACAGCTCCACTATGCCAGACAGGACATTATCACCCCGGAAATGGAATATATCGCTATCCGCGAGAACATGGGGCGTCAGCGTTACCGTGATGAGCAACTGAACCAACAGCATCCGGGCGAAACCTTTGGTGCTAATTTGCCAAAAGACATTACACCGGAGTTTGTTCGCCGTGAAGTGGCTGAAGGCCGCGCAATCATTCCTTCAAACATTAACCACCCTGAATCTGAGCCAATGATCATCGGCCGTAATTTTCTGGTGAAGGTTAATGCCAACATCGGTAACTCAGCGGTGACCTCTTCTATAGAAGAAGAAACAGAGAAGCTGGTGTGGTCGACCCGTTGGGGTGCAGACACCGTTATGGACCTCTCTACCGGGAGAAATATCCATGAAACCCGCGAGTGGATCTTACGAAACAGCCCGGTTCCGATTGGCACCGTACCTATGTATCAAGCGCTTGAAAAAGTGAACGGCATTGCTGAAAACCTGAATTGGGAAGTGATGCGTGACACGCTTATCGAACAGGCGGAGCAGGGCGTCGATTACTTCACTATCCATGCTGGCGTATTACTGCGTTATGTCCCAATGACGGCGAAACGCGTCACTGGCATTGTATCCCGTGGCGGCTCTATCATTGCTAAGTGGTGTTTGGCGCATCACGTAGAAAGCTTCCTTTACACAAACTTCCGCGAAATCTGTGAAATCTGTGCCCGCTATGATGTGGCCTTGTCGCTAGGAGACGGCCTGCGTCCGGGCTCTGTGGCAGATGCCAACGATGAGGCTCAGTTCTCTGAGCTACGCACCTTGGGTGAGCTGACCAAGATTGCCTGGGAATACGATGTGCAGGTGATGATCGAAGGGCCGGGCCATGTTCCTATGCATATGATTAAAGAGAACATGGAAGAGCAGCTTAAGCATTGTCACGAAGCACCTTTCTACACGCTGGGCCCTCTTACTACCGATATCGCACCGGGTTATGACCATATTACATCAGGTATTGGTGCGGCGATGATTGGCTGGTTTGGCTGTGCCATGCTGTGTTATGTGACTCCGAAAGAGCACCTTGGTCTGCCGAATAAAGACGATGTGAAAGTCGGGCTGATCACCTACAAACTCGCCGCGCATGCGGGAGATTTGGCAAAAGGCCATCCGGGGGCACAAATCCGGGATAACGCGTTGTCGAAAGCGCGCTTCGAGTTCCGTTGGGAAGATCAGTTTAATCTCGCGCTTGACCCAGATACTGCCCGCGCCTATCACGATGAAACCTTACCTCAGGAATCTGGCAAAGTTGCGCACTTTTGCTCAATGTGTGGACCAAAATTCTGTTCAATGAAGATCAGCCACGAGGTTCGCGAGTACGCGAAAAACCTCGGTAATGATGCAATTGCCGTTGAAGTTGTCGATGCAGACGCAAAAGAAGGGATGAAACAGAAATCCGAAGAGTTCCTCGCGCAGGGCAGCGAGCTTTATCATCAGAAAGTGTAAGGAGGCTGGTATGGATTACTCCTTTCCAACTATGCCGGAAGGTATCGGCCCGTTATATCCGGTGGTTGATGATATCGACTTGCTCAAGCGACTGCTTGAACTCGGTGTACTTACGGTTCAGCTCAGGGTGAAAGACCCTGAGCATCCGATGTTGAATACCTGATAGAGCAAGCTGTTGCGGCGGGGAGACGGCATAACGCTCAGGTCTTTATCAATGATTATTGGCAAAAGGCGTTGGATGCGGGGGCGTATGGCATTCACCTTGGGCAGGACGATCTGAAAACCGCTGATCTGGATGCGATTGCTAAAGCGGGTATTTGCCTTGGTGTTTCCACCCGAACAGCGGATGAACTGGCGTTTGCGATGTCTCTGAAGCCAAGTTATCTGGCGATCGGGCATATTTTCCCAACACCAACCAAAGAAATGCCTACACCTCCTCAGGGAGTAGATACGCTGCGTCATCACCTCGGAACGGTAAATGGCCAATATCCTACAGTGGCAATTGGCGGCATCGATCTGGCTCGTGCTAAGGATGTATGGCAAACAGGCGTGAGTGCCGTGGCGGTTGTCAGGGCCGTTACCCAAGCGACGGATTTACCCGAAACCTTACGGGCATTTGAGACAATTTTGTCTGAGGAGGTCCGTCATGGCTGCGCTCAGTGACAGCCAGTTCACTCGCTACAGCCGACAGGTCATGCTGCCTGAAATCGGGGAGACAGGGCAGTCAGCGTTGCTAGAAGCAAATGTTCTGATTGTGGGGTGTGGTGGTCTTGGTACTGCAGCATCTTTGTACCTTGCGGGCGCTGGCATTGGTCATTTGGTGATCGCCGACGGTGATACGCTGGACACCTCCAACCTGCACCGTCAGGTAGCCTATCGGGAAGCAGATCTTAATGCGAATAAAGCCAAAATGCTCAGTGCACAGCTTAAAGCGCTGAATGGGGATATTAGTGTGAGGGTTGTGAGCAGTATGCTTTCGCAGGATCGACTGACGATGGAAGTGGCGATGGCCGATGTGGTGCTTGATTGTTCAGACAACATGTCGACCAGACAGGCTGTCAATCGGGCGTGTTTGTCTGAGAAAACACCGCTTATTTCAGGTGCCGCGATTGGTTGGCAGGGGCAGCATATGGTGTTTGATTTCAGGCAGCCATCCCCTTGCTATCGTTGCTTGTTCCATGTGGAACACGACAGACCGGATAACAACTGCCAGAGCGGCGGGGTTGTCGGCCCTGTTGTCGGAACGATTGGCAATTTTCAGGCGTTGGCTGCCCTCAAACTGCTGTCTGGGAATGACTGTTGCCCTGCAACCTTCCATCAATTCTGTGGCAAAACCATGACGATGACAAAGCTCGATATTCAGCGCGACCCTGCGTGTCCGAGCTGTTCATCATTTCAGGCCAAGGAGGCATCATGATGCAAATCTGGCTAAACGATAAAGCACATCACGTTGAATCAGCGGTGGATTTGTCCTCGCTGGTTGAAGAACTTACTTTACCTTCAGAGTCAGTGGCTATCGCGATTGATGGCCAAGTTGTCCCAAGAAGCCAGTGGCCTCAGACGCCATTGACTGACGGTTTGAAGCTGACCGTTTTTCAGGCCATAGCAGGAGGTTGATATGTTAAGGATTGCTGACAAAACCTTTCACTCCCGTTTGTTTACTGGCACCGGGAAGTTTGCATCCTCATCGGTAATGGCAGAGGCCATTGCTGCCTCCGGTTCTGAGTTGGTGACCATGGCGCTTAAGCGTGTAGATATTGCCAACCCTGAAGATGACATTTTGTCGCCGCTGCTCAATGCTGGGGTCAACTTATTGCCAAACACGTCAGGCGCAAAAACGGCAGATGAGGCGATATTTGCTGCGCGCCTTGCTCGTGAGGCCTTGGGAACAAACTGGTTGAAGCTGGAAATTCACCCTGATCCCCGCTATTTGATGCCTGACCCCATTGAGACACTCAAGGCGGCAGACGCGCTGGTGAAAGAAGGCTTTGTGGTATTGCCTTATTGCCATGCTGATCCCGTGTTGTGTAAAAGACTTGAAGAGGTCGGTTGTGCTGCTGTGATGCCGTTGGGGGCACCAATTGGCAGTAATAAAGGTCTGGTGAGTGCGGACTTTCTCGACATCATCATCGAGCAGGCCAATGTGCCTGTGGTTGTTGATGCGGGAATAGGTGCGCCCTCTCACGCCGCGTTTGCGCTGGAAAAAGGTGCCGATGCGGTATTGGTTAACACGGCCATTGCTGCAGCGACCGACCCTGTGGCGATGGCGGTTGCTTTTAAAGGTGCGGTGGAATGTGGCCGTGCGGCTTATGAGGCGGGCTTGGCAGGGAGGGTGCAGCATGCTGTGGCTTCCAGTCCGTTGACGGCATTTCTTGATAGCCCAGAGGTCGCAGGATGACGTTTTCAGATGTCTGGCAAGGTATTGACTGGGATGACGCCCGTTTGTCGGTGTACGGCAAAACGGCGGCAGATGTTGAGCGGGCACTGGCGTCACCTAAGCGGACCCTTGAAGACTTCAAAGCGCTGATTTCACCTGCTGCTGAGCCTTATCTGGAAAGAATGGCGCAGCAGTCGGTGGCGCTTACCCGTCAGCGCTTTGGTCATACCATCAGCTTCTTTGTTCCTTTGTATCTCTCGAACCTGTGTGCCAACGTCTGCACGTATTGCGGTTTTTCAATGGAGAACCGCATCAAGCGCAAAACGTTGACCACAGAGGAAATTTCGGCAGAGTGCGAAGCAATCAAGCAAATGGGGTTTGACAGTATTCTGCTGGTCACCGGAGAGCACGAAACCAAGGTAGGTATGCGCTACTTCCGTGAGGCTGTGCCGCAGATCAAAAAGTCCTTCAGTTATTTGGCGATGGAAGTTCAGCCGCTGGATACACAAGACTATGCGGAGCTGAAAACGCTGGGCTCGATGCGGTGATGGTTTATCAGGAAACCTATCACCCGAGCACCTATGCGCAGCACCATTTGAGGGGCAATAAATCTGACTTTGAATACCGCCTGAATACGCCCGACAGATTGGCGCAGGCGGGGATCGATAAGATTGGTCTCGGCTCGCTCATCGGTCTTGAGGACTGGCGCACTGACTGCTTTTTTGCTGCGGCGCACCTTGATTACCTTGAGAGAACATACTGGCGCAGCGCTATTCGTTGGCGTTTCCGCGCTTGCGTCCGTGTGAAGGCGCACTGGAGCCGAAGTCAGTGATGACAGATAAGCAGCTGGTTCAGCTGATCTGCGCATTTCGCCTTTTCAGTGCTGATGTTGAATTGTCTCTCTCGACACGGGAGTCACCGTTCTTCCGCGACCAGGTATTACCGCTTGGTGTGACGCACATGTCTGCTGCGTCCCGCACTCAGCCTGGAGCTATGCCAATGGTGAGGAAGCGCTAGAGCAGTTTGCGACGTCGGATGAACGCAGTGCGGGGGATGTTGCACTGGCCGTGCAAAGAGCAGGCTTCGATGTGGTCTGGAAGGACTGGCACCATGGCTTCTCAGGCTAGCAAATGGTTTGCTATCAGATAAAAAAAGAGCCGGCTTAACCGGCTCTTTTTTTTACGTATACTCGAAATCAATCTTGCTTAGAGCGGCGCACATGCCTGCTCAATCCACGCCAGATCGTCACCTTCCAGCGCAGGGCTGATGTCCTGCCACACTTTCTGGTGATAGGTGTTCCACCATGCGACTTCGGCTTCAGTCAGCAGAGAAAGGTCGACCAGACGACGGTCAATTGGCGCGCGTGTCAGGGATTCGAAGCCCAACATCGCACGATCGCCAGAGGTTTCGACTTCAACCACAATTTCAAGGTTCTCGATACGAATACCAAAACTGTCATCGCGGTAGTAACCCGGCTCGTTAGACACCACCATGCCTGGCAGCAGGGCGACAGGGTTATAGACTTTGCTGATACGCTGCGGACCTTCGTGAACACTTAGGAAGTGGCCAACACCGTGGCCTGTGCCATGGTCAAAGTCATAACCGTGTGCCCACAGGTGTTGGCGTGCCAGTGCATCCAGCTGGCTGCCAGTGGTGCCTGTCGGGAAGCGGCTGGTCGCCAACCCAATGTGACCTTTCAGAACCAGTGTGAAGGTCTTCTTCACTTCTGCATTACACTGACCAATCGCAACGGTACGGGTAATGTCAGTGGTCCCATCCGGGTATTGGCCGCCTGAATCAACCAGATACACATTGTCTTGCTCAAGCTCACCCGGTACAGGTTGGTTGAGGTGATTATAGTGACACATGGCCGCATTGCCGCCAGCGGCTGAAATCGTATCGAAGCTCAGGTCCGCCAGTGTTTCGTCAAGCTGACGGAAGGCCAGCAGTTTGTCGGCAAGTTCAGCTTCATTTGGCATTCTGCCTGCTGCGACTTCACGGTCAATCCACGCAAGGAAGCGGCTGACTGCCACACCATCGCGAATGTGACAGGCCTTGATGCCTGATGCTTCGGTGGTATTTTTCGCTGCTTTCAGCAGCAGACATGGATCGCTGCCATGGATAATGTCTGCGCCAGCTGCTGACAAAGTAAGGCTTGCCCATGCGTTGCTTGTTGCAGGGTCAACCAGCACTTTTTTGCCCGACTGGGCTCTCAGAACGTCTGCCATTGCATCGGGTGAAGCGACGCTGACGCCCGCGCCAACATGAGCGGAAAATGCTTCAGGCAGGCGGTCGCTGTCAATAAACAGGGTCACAGCACCCTCTGTGTCGACAATCGCTTGCGATAATAAAACAGGCAGGCGGGAAATGTCGCCACCGCGAATGTTCAGTAACCAACAGATGCTGTCTAGTTGGGTAAGAAGCGCTAAATCTGCGCCAGATTTTTTCAGCTCCTGTGCCACACGTTGACGCTTGTCTTCACTGCTGACACCAACAAGCTCAAGCCCCATCAGGAGAGCATCGGTCAATAACGGTGTCGGGCGGTCGGCCCACAGGGTATCAATTGGGTTGGCATCGATGCTGACCAGTGTCAGATGCCGGCAACTTTTTGCTCTGCAGCTTTCAGCCAGCTTGCGCTGTGAAGTCTTGGGTCAACAGCGACTTTGCTGCCTTGCGGCAGGGTGTCGAGCAGCCATTGTAGTGCCGGCTCTTCATGCAGATGACGGTATTCAAAAATATCACCCGGTACTTGCTTGCGCACCTGAACGGTGTAGCGACCGTCAACGAACACAGCGGCTTTTTCTTTTGCCACAACGGCGGCACCTGCAGAGCCGGTAAACCCGGTCGACCAGAGTAGGCGTTCATTGTGGGCTGGTACGTATTCACCGAGGAATTCGTCCTCGCGCGGGATCACCAGAGCGTCCAGTGCCTGGTCTTCCAGCCAGCGGCGCAGTTGTTCGGTGCGGCTTGCGTAGTTGGCGTCCATGTTTCTTCCTATCTATTGTACTTTCGTTAACCTGTTGGTCTGATAGCCGATGCGTTGTGTTTGCATTGTCAGCCACAAACCCAATGGGTATAAGCTATCTGTTTTCTGCGGTGGCTGCAATTTCTGTCATTTGCCGACAGCGCGAAATGATCAGCTGCCTAAGCCAGCTATGGCCAGCATCATTTTGTCTGTTTTGGTGCCAAAACAGCGTATATTCCATCGGTGGAAGGGGCTCTGGCAGGTCAATGACCACTAAATTGAGCTGTTTGGCGATCGCAGTCGCGAAATGATGCGGAGCGGTGAACACCAAATCGGTATGGGTACAGAGGCTGGCGGCACTGTTAAAGTCTGGAACGTACATCGCAATATCCCGTTCGAGACCGCGTTCGGCGAGCTTAATATCGAGAAGCCAGCGGTCATTGCCAAGGCAGCGCACCTGAATATGACGCTGACGCATGTAAGCATCGCTATCCCAGCTTTCAGAGAGTGCAGGGTGTCCCGGTCTGACAATCACGGCCTGGTAGTCTTCGTAGAGCGGCTCAGTGATTATCCCTGGTGGAGGCATCAAGGTCAGCATGGCGTCATCGGGGTTAATATCTTTTCCAGTGATACCAAAATCAACCTCACCCCGTGTCATGGCATCAAAGGTATGGCGGTGCCAGGCTTGTGTGTCGAGTGTAATAGAGGGGGCAGCTTCAAGAATCTCCCCCAGAAAACGCGGCATCAGCAGCGGGTAGGCGCTTTCAACCAGCGAAAAATGAAAGCGTCGATCGCTGGATGATGGGTCGAAATGATCAGGTGCCGTCAGGTTTTCAAGCCGCCCCAGTAACACGGCTAACTCCGGCTTCAGGCTTTGTGCTTAATGGTTGGATGCAGGCCCCACGAGCTTCTCGTGAACAGCGGGTCATCAAATTGGGTTCGCAGTTTGGCCAGACATTTACTGACGGCAGATTGACTAAGGTGAAGACGCTGCGCGGCCCGGGTGACATTGCATTCCTCAAGCAAAATATGCAGGCAAACGAGAAGGTTCAGATCGATGCGCTGTAGCTGGTTGAGATTCATCCACTGATATTCCTGAAGAGAATGTGTGATGTGAATATAAACCATTTTTATTCATATCACGACAGCAGTAGACTCCGCGTGATTACACAGGAGACGCGAATGCGATTAGAACAACAAAACACTCATGCGCGGCTGGTTGCCTGATGGTGATTCTGGTGCTGTTTAGCCCGATGGCCATTGATATCTACCTGCCTGCAATTCCCTTAATGGCTGCCGACCTCAATGTGAGTCCTGTTCTTGTAAAGGACACGGTTACCCTTTTTATGGTCAGTCTGGGTTTGGGTCAACTTCTTGCCGGGCCTTTAGCTGACAGGTTGGGCAGGCGTAAAGTCGCGATTGGTGGTATTGCCATTTACACCTTGAGCTCGGGTCTTGCGTATGTTGCACAAACGCTCGACTGGCTGCTATTTGCTCGTGTTTTGCAAGGTATGGGGGCCTGTGCGACCTCGGTATGTGCATTTGCTGCTGTACGTGACACCTTTGGTGCCAAGCGAAGCGGCCAGATGATCAGCTATCTTAATGGCGCTATTTGTTTTGTCCCCGCGCTGGCCCCGCTACTTGGCAGCTGGCTGACGCATCATTTTGGCTGGCGCGCTAACTTCAGCTTTATGATGGTGTATGCATGATAGGTCTTGTGCTGATTTCGGTCTTTTTCCGCGAGACTCGGCCTGATGATACCGACAGCAGTGGTCCCTTGCTCAGCCCTTCACGCTATTGGATTGTGCTGAAAGAGCCTGTCTTTTTGTACCATGCCAGCCTATGTCTGTTGTCGATGGCGGTGATCATTGCTTACGTTACGTCTGCGCCGAGCTGGCTGATCACGCATCAGGGGCTGACGATGGAAACCTTCACCAAGTGGTTTGCAGCGAATGCGGTACTGAATATTTTCGCTGCGATGACCGCACCAAAATTCATGGAAAAATTTGGCAGCCGACAGGCGCTGAATCTTGGCCTGATGTTGTTAGTGGTTGCTGGTGCATTGATGTATGTGCTTTCCGGTGTCGTCAGCGCTTGGAGCTATATGGTGCCAATATTCATGTCGTCATTTGGCTTTGCGTGGATTTTAGGTGCTGCCGCGGGTAAAGCGCTAGAGCCGTTTGGCCAGCGTGCAGGTACGGCGGCGGCGTTGCTGGGTGTATTTCAGATGACGGGAGCGGGTGCGCTGGTCAGCTTGACGCAGCGCCTTGGGCTGCAGGCGCCTGACTTGATGACATTGCACATGTTGCTGCTCGCGCCAGCGCTTTTATTGTTGTGGTCGTCAACGGGTAAACGCCTGCACACGGTTTATTCAAAATAACCTTCTGGCATTTGATGCAGCGCTATCTAGGTACTGCAATAACTGTTTGAAACAAAATGTAAGACAACAGTTTTACTCAATAAATACTAAAAAAGCCCAATGTTTTTCGACTTTGGGCTTTTTTCTTTTGCTGCTAAGCAGCAAATGGGAGTATATTTATCCGGCAATCTATTCCTATTCTGTGTTTGATAATTACAGGCAGCAAATAAATTATGTCGATGTCGACGATTGAACTGGCGCGTCATCTTGAACTTCTCGAGGAATCGCCAGAAAAAATGATGTTCGGAAAACTATTAACCGAATTAAGTGGCATGAGTGAAGAGCGAGTAAAAAGTGCTGCGCGTCAGGTGCCAATCAGTGGCCTTAGAGAGCTGGTTCACCAGTTTACCAAAGTCATTGAAGAGCGCCGCTCTGAGAGAGTGCAGGAATTAGCTGATTCTCTCTCAAGCGACGGTATCAGCGTAGATGAGTTACGCGAGTTTCTGGTTCAGGAACAGAAATAATTTACATTTAATTTCTTTTTTTACACTGTTGAATGACAAGACCTGCAACAATCATCACCAGCCTGAAATAGTGCTAGGGTGAATGTGTTCGCCAATTATTTGGTTAAGTAAAATCAGTGAAATAAAAGGTGAAATAAAAATCAGGTTACTAATACGTGCAGTATTAGTGGCCTGTTTCATTGCGCTCAACCAGAGCACAAACGTTATTCCCATTTCAAATAACCCCACATAGCTGACAGCCAGCCATCCTTGCCACGGAATACCGTGCCAAGACGCGGAATAAAAACTTATCCCGATAGAAAATGGCAAAGAAAGTAAAAAGCCCAATAATAAACCCAGCACTGGATCGGCCTGATTTTTCGTATTTAAAATCCAATACCCCGCCCAAAGAAAGGTCGAAAGTAATGCCAGCCCGACACCAAGCGGACTGTCGAATTTCAGCGCCAGTAAATCGCCTTTAGTTGCAATCACCACCACGCCCGCATAACCCAATATGGCGGCAAGCCAATCCTGTTTTCGTATTTTTTGGCCAAGAAACATCGCGGCCATTAATGTCAGCGTAATTGCCCAGCTGTAATTAAGAGGTTGAGCCTGTGAGGCGGGGAGCAGGTCATAGGCTTTAAATAGCACCAAGTAGTAGACCAATGGGTTGATGACCCCGAGTAACAGGTAATAGCCAGGGCGCGCTGTAAACGTGCTGAAAAGGTTACCTAACTTTCCTTGAAAAGCGGCCACGCCAGCCAGTGCGATAGCTGACACTACGCTTGCCGCTGCCAGCATTTGTTCTGGGGTCATGTAAGTCAGGGTGATCTTGAAGGCAGTGGCAACGGTTGACCAAAGCAACACCGCAGCCAGTCCGTAGCCCATTGCGAGGCGGTCATTCATGAATGCGTACTGAGTTGAGGAAGAGACAGTCAGTCTATAGCATCAGTAATCGCCGCTAAAAGCTGGACATTTATCCAGTGTCTTATTAGCCTTCTCAAGATAAGACAAAACGTTACAACATAAGGTTGCAGCATGATCGTACAGGGCATCACGCCGGAAATGGCTCTCATATTAGCGGCAGGCGGCAGCAGTCTCGTCACGCTGACGATTGTTGGCCTGTTTCATCGGTTGTCGATTCGTCAGCATCGGGAGCTTGCCGTTCAGCAGCGCGAGGCTGACAGCCAGCTTCATCAGTCTGCGATCTCTCAACTCGAACTGACCAATGCTGAGCTGCAACAAGAACTCGACCAGCTGGATGTGGACAAAGACCGTTTGAATAGTGAGCTGAAAACCCAATATGGTCGTCTGGCCGCAGCCGTTGAAAAGCTGCGTCAGCTTGAGGTGATAAAGGGTGAAAAGCAGCAATTGAGTGAGCAACTCGATAGCCTGCGGGAAGATAAAGTCGCCCTTGAAGTTGCGCTGCGTGAACAACAAACCCGTACCGAAGAACAATTGGATGCAGCCGATGCGAAAATCCGTTTACTGGAAGGGGCGGAAGAACGTTTGCGCGTGCAGTTTGAGAGCCTTGCCAATCAGGTCTTTGACAACAAAACCCGTACCGTGGATGAACAAAATCGCCAAAGCCTTGAAGCCTTGTTAGGCCCATTGAAAAGCCAGCTTGAAGGCTTTCGCAAGCAAGTGGGTGACAGCTTTGGCGAGCAAGCTAAAGAGCGCCACACCTTGGTGCATGAAATTCGTAACCTACAAAAGCTCAATGAGGATATGACCCGTGAAGCGGTTAACCTGACACAAGCGCTGAAAGGGGATAATAAGCAGCAGGGTAACTGGGGAGAGGTGATCCTGACCCGGGTGCTGGAAGAGTCAGGCCTCCGGGAAGGTTATGAATACCAGACGCAGGTCAGTCTCGAAAACGAGCAAGGAAAGCGTTATCAGCCAGATGTGATTGTTCGTTTACCGCAGGAAAAAGACGTGGTGATTGATGCCAAAATGGCGTTAGTCGCTTACGAGCGGTATTTCCATGCTGAACAATCCGCCGAGCAGGATCTTGCGCTGCGTGACCATGTGGCCGCTATTCGTGCCCACATCCGTGGGCTTGGACGAAAAGATTACCATCAGCTCCACGGCATTACCTCTCTCGACTATGTGTTGATGTTTATTCCGGTCGAACCTGCGTTTCAGATTGCCATTGAAGCCGAGCCTGCGCTGATCCGTGAAGCGCTCGATAACAATATTATGCTGGTGAGCCCGACAACGCTGCTGGTGGCACTTCGTACCATCAACAACTTGTGGCGCTATGAACATCAGAATCGTAATGCGAAAGACATTGCGGATAAAGCGGCCAAGCTTTATGACAAAGTCAGGCTTTTTGTCGATGATATGGAAAACGTTGGATCGGCTATCGATAAGGCCTCAGACGCTTATCAGGGCGCGATGAACAAACTGGCCAGCGGTCGTGGCAACATTCTCCGTCAGGCCGAGAGCTTTAAAGCGCTGGGGGTCGAGGTCAAAAGAGATATCAGCCGTCGGCACTTAGTCGTGACCCACATCGGGGAGACGCGTCGCTAAATGTAATAAGTAGCATCAAAGAGTAAATCTCTCGCCCTCTGTTTTAGGAACTGCTTTGAGCAACCCTTAGGTATCAAGTACACTTAGCAGCAAAGACTTAGGGGTTAAAAATGACTGATTCGACACAGGGCGTGAACCACAACGCAGACGCAGAAACCACCCACTTTGGTTTCAAAGATGTGGCCAGAGATGAAAAACAGGGCATGGTTGCCAGCGTATTCCACTCGGTAGCAGCAAAGTACGACATCATGAACGATGTCATGTCGATGGGTGTTCACCGTATATGGAAGCGTTTTACCATCGATTGCAGCGGTGTCCGTCCCGGCCATAAGGTACTTGACCTTGCTGGTGGTACCGGTGATTTAACGGCCAAGTTTTCACGCATTGTGGGCGACAATGGTCAAGTTATCCTTGCTGATATCAATAATTCGATGCTCAATGTCGGCCGCGACAAACTCCGCGATATGGGGATTGTCGGTAACGTGAATTATGTTCAGGCCAACGCTGAAGAGCTACCTTTTCCAGACGACTATTTTGACTGCATCACTATCGGCTTTGGTCTTCGTAATGTGACTGATAAAGACAAAGCGCTGCGCTCTATGTACCGCGTCTTGAAGCCGGGTGGCCGCCTGTTGGTGCTGGAATTCTCCAAGCCCGTGTTTGAACCTCTGTCAAAAGCTTACGATGCCTATTCTTTCCACCTGTTGCCAAAAATGGGCCAGCTGGTGGCGGGCGATGCGGAAAGCTATCAATATCTGGCTGAGTCCATCCGTATGCACCCTGATCAGGAAACCCTGAAAGGAATGATGGAAGACGCGGGGTTCGAGCAGACCAAGTACTTTAACCTCACTGGTGGCATTGTTGCCCTTCACCGTGGATACAAGTTTTAGGAAGCGATTATGCCCCTCGACCCTCTGGTAACGGCGGTAGTCGAAACCAGTCTCAATACTCTCATTGCGCAGGACGCTGACAGTCAGCGTCGCCTGCAACGTCTTAAAGGTAAAGTGCTTCGCGTCCGCCTTACCGACATTGGCAAACAGTTGGTGTTTGTATTCAGTCACCAATTGGATGTGCTGGCGGAGTTTGAAGGTACGCCAGATTGCGACCTTGCGCTTGCCATCACCACGCTCCCTGAGCTCAACGACAAATCCAACCTCACCAGACTCATCAAAGAAGACAAGCTTGAGCTTGATGGCGATATTGATGTTGCTCAGCAGTTTTCGGGTTTACTCAGCGGTCTGGATGTCGACCTTGCCGAGTGGCTATCTAAATACACGGGTGATGTAGTCGCCCACAGTATGGTCAGCGGGATGAAAAAAGGTGTCGATGCCTTCCGCAACCGATTCCGGACTAAGCAGGCTTATGTGGCGGACATTTTAATCGAAGAGTGGCGCCTTGCGCCGGGAGCATTGGAAATTACGCATTTTTCTGATCAGGTGGATGACGTGAGATCGCAGGCATCCAGATTGGAAGCGCGCTTGCAATCACTGTTTGATGCGATGGAGACACCATGAGGTTTTCTGAAATCCGCCGCCTCTACAAAATCGTCAGGGTGCATTTGCATTACGGCCTTGATGAAATGCTGCCGAAGAATAAATTGACCCGATGGCCGCACGTGATGCGTCGAGGCTTGTTTTGGCTCAAAAACAAGCATGCGAATAAGGAAGATGGCAGCCGACTCCGCCTTGCGCTTCAGGATCTGGGTCCCGTTTGGATTAAGTTCGGCCAGATGCTGTCGACCCGTCGTGACCTTTTTCCGGATGATATTGCCGACCAACTGGCGCTTTTGCAGGATCAGGTGCAGCCCTTTGATAGTGAGCTCGCCAAACAGGAAATTGAAAAAGCGCTTGGCGGCCCGGTTGAAAAGTGGTTCGATGATTTCAATATGACGCCGCTGGCATCAGCATCGATTGCACAGGTTCACACGGCGCGGCTTCGGGAAAACGGCCGTGAGGTGGTGCTGAAAGTCATTCGCCCTGACATCCTTCCTGTTATTCAGTCAGACATAAAATTGATGTACCGCATGGCCCGCGTAATCTCACGATTTTTGCCTGAAGCTCGTCGTTTGCGTCCGGTTGAAGTGGTCAGAGAGTATGAAAAGACTCTGATCAATGAACTGGATTTGCTGCGTGAGGCTGCCAATGCGATTCAGATGCGGCGTAATTTCGACAACAATCCGATTCTTTATGTGCCCGAAGTATTCAGTGACTTTGGCCATAAGAACCTGATGGTGTCTGAACGGATATATGGTATCGGTGTGTCCGACATTGATGGACTTACTAAGAACGGTACCAACCTGAAGCTCCTTGCTGAGCGCGGCGTAGAAATTTTCTTTACTCAGGTGTTCCGAGACAGTTTCTTCCATGCTGATATGCACCCCGGAAACTTGTTTGTCTCTTACGACAACCCGGATGACCCGACGTGGATTGGCCTTGACTGTGGGATTGTCGGTACGCTTAACCGAGAAGATAAACGGTATTTGGCAGAGAACCTGCTGGCCTTTTTCAATCGAGATTATCGCAAGGTCGCTGAGCTGCATGTCGACTCGGGTTGGGTACCTTCAGATACCAATGTCGATGAGTTTGAATTCGCGATCCGCACGGTTTGTGAGCCAATTTTCGAGAAACCTCTCGGAGAAATCTCTTTTGGACATGTCTTAGTTAATCTTTTCTCAACAGCAAGGCAGTTTAATATGGAGGTGCAGCCGCAGCTGGTGCTTCTTGAGAAAACGCTTTTATATGTTGAGGGGCTGGGTCGGCAACTTTATCCGCAGTTGGATTTATGGGAAACCGCAAAGCCGTTTCTTGAAGACTGGATGTCCCGTCAAGTGGGGCCGCAGGCCGTATTGAACGCGATCAAGGAAAAGGCGCCTTTCTGGGCTGAGACCTTACCTGAGTTACCTGAGCTGGTTTATGATAGCTTGCGACAGGGCAAGATGGTCAGTCAGCGAATGGATGATATGTATCAGGCATTTATCGACGGCCGCAGACAACAAAACCGGGTCAGGTTTTTACTTGGTGTGGGGGCCAGCTTGCTGTTAACGGCAGCAATTCTCTACACCAACCATGTAGAAACCTTGCCGGAGTTAGCAGGAGTCTCAGCTTTAGGAGCCTGGTTATTTGCGTGGCGGGCTGCGAACAAATAAGCTTTAAATTAAAGTGAGCGATCCTTGAACGATTGTTTTAATCGTCCGGTCAGGGTCTTAACAGTATTTTTATGTAATTTATTCTGAGGTAAACAGAGCATGGGCGGTATTAGTATTTGGCAACTTTTGATCATTGCGGCAATCGTAGTGCTGTTATTCGGAACCAAGAAACTGCGCAACATTGGCGGTGATCTGGGCTCTGCAATCAAAGGCTTCAAAAAAGCCATGAATGACGATGAAAGCAAAAAAGACAAAGACGCAGACTTTGTTCAGAACAAGCTGGAAGAAAAAGATCCTTCTGCGCCAAACAGCGAAACAAAAAACAAAGAGCAGGTCTAATCTGTGTTTGATATCGGCTTTTGGGAACTGATACTTATCTCGGTTGTCGGGCTGGTTGTTCTTGGCCCTGAGCGTCTGCCGATTGCAATACGCAATGTTGCCCGTTGGGTGGGATCGGTGCGCCGTATGGCGGGTTCTGTAAAGGATGAACTTGAGCAAGAGCTGAAGATCAAAGAATTACAGGACAATCTGAAGAAGGCGGAGAGCATGAGCATGCAAAATATCTCACCTGAACTTCAGAAGTCGGTTGATGAGCTTAAACAAGCGGCTGACGAGGTACAACGGCCCTACGACAGTACCTCCAAGAATGATGCTTCGCAGTCTACGAAGGAGCCATAACTGTCGCTGACGCGGTTTTACTTTTTATGTTGTTGAGTACCTATGTCATCTGTTGAAGATACCCAATCACTTGTCGGTCACTTAATGGAACTACGTGACCGGCTTCTTCGCTGCCTGCTGTCCGTGCTGGTGGTGTTTTTAGCTTTGGTTTACTTTGCGAACGATATCTACTCGTATGTAGCCTCACCTTTGATTGATAAGTTACCTCAGGGCGCAACTATGATTGCCACTGACGTGGCGACACCGTTCTTTACGCCCATCAAGCTGACGCTGGTCGTATCGGTGTTCATTGCTGTGCCGATGATCCTTTATCAAATCTGGGCTTTTGTCGCACCAGGGTTGTACAAGCATGAACGTCGACTTGTGATGCCGTTGCTGTTTTCCAGTTCGCTTCTGTTCTATGCGGGTGTGGCGTTTGCCTATTTCGTGGTCTTTCCGCTGGTGTTTGGCTTTTTTACCGCCATTGCGCCCGAAGGCGTTGAGGTATCGCCAGACATTGCCAGTTATCTGGATTTCATTCTGGCGCTATTTATGGCGTTTGGTTTTGCGTTTGAAATTCCGGTCGCGATTATTCTGCTTGTCTGGACTGGCGTCGTGAACCCGGCAGATTTGTCGAAAAAGCGCCCGTACATTGTTGTTGCGGCTTTCGTGGCAGGTATGCTGCTGACACCTCCAGACATCATCTCGCAGACACTGCTGGCGATCCCTATGTGTTTGCTGTTTGAAGTTGGGCTGTTCTTCTCCCGCTTTTACCGTCCTCGTGGTGAAACTGACGGCGAAGAAACCAGCCAAAGCTAATCAATATAAAGCCAGTGACTGACTGGCTTTTTTGTTTTATGCGGGCCGACTTTCTCCTGTCGGCTCGCCAAGAAGCACAAGTAAAGGAACATCAACGTGATTGATATTGGCGTAAACCTGACCAGCAGCCAGTTTTCTGCAGACAGAGACGATGTGGTTCAACGTGGTAAAGAGGCTGGCGTCAGTGCCATGATTTTAACTGGTACAGATATCGAATCGAGTACCGAAGCTCAGGCGCTTGCGGCGCTCTATCCGGGTTATTGCTTTTCGACCGCGGGCGTTCACCCTCATGATGCGAAAACGATAGATGATTTGTCGTTGCCACAAATTCGGGAGCTTGCTGCTTCGCCGCAGGTAGTGGCAATTGGCGAGTGTGGCCTTGATTTCAATCGCGATTTTTCACCTCGTCCGCAGCAGGAAGCGGTCTTTGAGGCGCAGCTTTCGCTAGCGGTAGAGCTCGACATGCCGGTATTTTTGCATTGTCGGGATGCGCATGCGCGCTTTTCAGATATCTTTCGTAAGTATCAGGACAAGCTTGCTGGGGCGGTGTTACATTGCTTCACTGGGGACAAAGACGCGCTGACGGATTGTCTCGATATGGGCATGTCGATAGGCATTACAGGCTGGGTCTGTGATGAACGACGAGGGGCGGATTTACAAAAGCTGGTGGCGTACATTCCTGCTGATAGGCTAATGATAGAGACAGATGCGCCTTACCTGATTCCAAGGGACCTCAAACCCAAACCGAAGTCTAGGCGTAATGAGCCATGTCACCTGCCACATATTGCGGCGAGAGTAGCGGTGTGCCGGGGCGATGACTATGAGGATTTGATCACAGTCACCACCCAAAACAGCCGTCGATTTTTCAATATATAATCTCTATCATTCTTGGGGTTAATTGCACTTAATGTTGAGGAGAATACCGTGAGCGTTTCGATACAAGGGGCATTCCCTGCCCGACGCATGCGAAGGACCCGTAAACACGATTTCAGTCGTCGTTTAATTGCTGAAAATAAGGTAACGGCGTCTGATTTGATTTATCCGGTATTTATTCTGATGGGCAAAAACCGTCGCGAAAGCGTCGAGTCCATGCCGGGTATTGAGAGACTGTCGATTGATTTGATGCTCTATGAAGCGGAAGCATTGGCAGCACTCGGTGTTCCAGCCATCGCGCTTTTCCCTGTGGTTGCTCAGGATGTTAAAACAGCGTGTGCATCAGAAGCGTTTAACCCTGAGGGGCTTATTCAGCGCGCTGTTCGTCTTCTAAAAGAACATGTGCCTCAGATGGGTGTGATCACTGATGTGGCGCTAGACCCTTATACCATCTCCGGTCAGGATGGCCTGACGGATGAAGACGGCTATGTGCTCAACGACGACACCACCAAGGTGCTGGTCAAGCAGGCGCTTTCTCACGCTGAAGCGGGCGCAGATATCATTGCGCCTTCCGACATGATGGATGGCCGTATCGGTGCAATTCGTGATGCGCTAGAAAAAGCGGGCCATGTTAACACGCAAATCATGGCGTATTCTGCCAAGTATGCATCGTGCTACTACGGTCCGTTTCGCGATGCTGTCGGCTCTGCAGGTAATCTTAAAGGCGGCGATAAGAAGAACTATCAGATGGATCCAGCTAACAGTGATGAGGCATTACACGAAGTGGCAATGGACGTTCACGAAGGCGCGGATATGGTGATGGTCAAACCAGGTATGCCTTACCTTGATGTGGTTCATCGGGTGAAAACCGAGCTTAAAGTTCCGACCTTCGCTTATCAGGTCTCTGGCGAATACGCGATGCACAAGGTTGCCTTTGCCAATGGTTGGTTGAAAGAGCGTGAAACTGTGATGGAATCTTTGCTGTGCTTTAAGCGCGCAGGGGCTGATGGCATTCTGACGTACTTTGCCAAAGATGTTGCCAAGTGGTTGGCCGAAGATAACGCGATTGAAGACTCCTCAGACGACTAGACGTCGCTCTAACGTAATCAAACGCCTGCCATTGAGCAGGCTTTTTTTTATGGCCTGACGTTGCGTTTGATGGGGTTTTGCAGCGAGATCAGGGTTTCAGTGGACTGCACTTCTTTAATCGCTTGCAGCTTGTCAATCAGCACGTATTGCAGCTCTTCAATAGAGCGGCACATCAGTTTCACGAAAATATTGTAGGCACCTGTGGTGTAGTAAGCCTCTACCACCTCTTCCAGTTGCTCCAGTTTTTCCAACGCTGAGTGGTAATCCCGCGCAGCGTAAAGGTTAATACCAATAAAGCAGCAAACGTCGTAGCCTAGCGCCTTGGTGTCTACCAACACTTCAGTGCCGGTGATAATGCCTGCCGACTTCATTTTCTCTACCCGCACGTGCACGGTAGCCGGGCTTACGGAGAAACGTTTCGCTAGCTCGGCATAGGTCACTCGCGCATCATTCATCAGTGTTTCCAGAATCTGTCTGTCCAGATCATCTAGCTTTATTAATTCGTTCATACATTCCCTTTTTACTCACTGTACAGTCCGATTAACACTTTTGAACTGGCAAGGTTATCAGTCTGGCTACTGCTGATATGATAACCTTTTGCTGAAAAAATCAAATAATTGAGTGTTATTCACAGTAAAGGCTAAGTGGTTTAATGAAGTGGTTGTTATTGTTTATCGGGATCGTTGTCGCGCCGTTGGCAAGCGCTGAGGCACCTGTATTGGTGATTCATTCCTACCACCATGGGTTTGAATGGAGTAATCAGGTCAATAAAGGTCTGGAAGAAACGCTTGAAGGACTCGATATCCCCATTCAGGAGACATATCTGGATGTCAAACGTAACTATTCATCTGCTTACCGTGACCAACTCAAAACACTGTATCGCTATCGTCTTGCTGAACATAAGTATCGCGCGATTTTAACTGTCGACGATGCCGCCTTAGAGCTAGTCAATGAATTGGCTGATGCTATCGGTCAGACACCAGTGATTTTTTCAGGCCTGAATCAGTACTCACGCGAACGTTTTTCCAACATTCCGCGTTTGACAGGCGTGGGTGAGTTGATCAGCCTGCCTGATAACCTAAAGCTCATGTCTTCACTCCATCCTGATGCTAAACGTGTACATCTTGTCTTTGATAGCACTGCAACCAGCTTGTCTTACTGGCGTATGTTCCGTGAACAGCAGGAGAAAGAGGGTGAGCAGCTTTAGAGGTTGTGCCTTGGTTTGCAAGAAATACCACCTCGTTTTTCGCTAAACTCGAGCAGATTAAGCCAGATGAATTGATCTTTTTCTTGTCATTCTTCAAAGACAACAATGGCAACTTTATCGAGCATGAAAAGCTGTTAGAAGAAATGACATCGATAAGTCCGGTGCCCGTTTATGGCGGTGGCAGTTTCATGATGGAGCACGGCATCGCAGGCGGGGTGATGATTGATGGCGTGAAACAGGGGCGCGCACAGGCTGAGAAGTTATTACAAGTGCTGGCAAATATCGATGCGCCGATGCCTCCTGTTGAGGAACAAAAAGGTACGCCTTACCTGTCTTATGAAGCCATGGTGAAGTTTTCACTCGAGCATGATGGCGAAGGTGATATCCAGATTTATGGCGAGCTCTCTCTATTTTTAAAACAGATCCCAAATTGGCTGTGCTCAGCATAGTTCTTGTTCTGTTCCTTTGTCTTGTCATCGCAGGGCTTATTCATCTCATTCAACGTTACAGAGACAATGCCAAGGCTCTGGCGGAAAGCCAGTCGTTGTTTAAAGGTGTTTTTGACCAAAGTAACCAATATATTGCTTTGCTTTGCGCCAGTGGCACTGTTGTGTCTGCCAATGAAGCGTTCCAGCGTTTGTACCCAATGATGAATCGGTTTCGGGTCTCGCCAATCTGGAGTTGGAAGGAATGGGTCAATGGCGATGAGTTGCGTGATGAGGTCAACAATATCCCCGAACGTGGTACTCGACGTTTTGAGCTCAGGGTGATTAACCAGCTTGGCGCGCAAGTGATTCTCGATGTGGCGTTAAAGCGGATAGAAACCCAAGAAGATGAACTACCGCAGGTACTGTTTGAAGCTCGCGATATTACCCAGCGTAAACAAACAGAGCAGAAGCTTCAGAGAAGTGAAGCGGAATACAGAATGCTCTATGATCAGCAGCCAGTGATGCTGATGACGGTTGACAGACAATCGCGTATCCAATCAATTAATGAATGTGTGACTGAGTGGCTGGGGTATTCCAAACGGGAGCTTCTTGGCCATAAAGTGACTGACTTCTATCGAGATGAGGCCAGTTCACCTTATGAGTTGGTCAGCCTTCGTAGTCAGTCTGATGATAAAATCTGGCGCCGTGAGATTTGCTACGTCAACATGTACAACGAGGAAATCTGGATCCGCGAATCGATTCGGACGACACAAATAAAATCGCAGTTGATGCTGGTGGGTGAAGACATTACCGAGCACCGCCGAATGGAGTCTATGCTGCGTCATCAGGCACTGAGAGATCCGCTGACAGATTTATATAACCGCAACCACTTTGAACGTATCCTCACCGAAAAGCTGCGAAGCGTCAGTGAGGAGGGGGCAACCCATACCCTGTTTTACATTGACCTTGATCAGTTCAGAGTGATCAATGACACACTGGGTCACGAAGCTGGCGACAGTGCCCTGAAGTTCACCGCTGGTAAGTTGCTTAATTTGCTGCCAGAGGGCGCAGTGATTGCCCGTCTCGGTGGGGATGAATTTGCCATCATTAACTCAGAGTGTGACGAAGAGTGCGCGCTGGAAATTGGCGAGAAAATTCTTAACGAGCTGAATCAGGCAGAGTTGCATTGGAATCGGGTGAGAATGTCATTGGCTTGCTCTATCGGCATACGTGTACTCGATCGCAGTGTGTCCTCGCCACAACAAGCGCATGCTCAGGCCGATACCGCTTGCTACGCCGCCAAAGACAAAGGGCGTGCCCGTTTGCATGTTTATCGTCAAGATGACGAGGAAGTGCTGCGCAGAGAGCGAGAGATGGCATTTGTTAACCAAATCCACGCCGCTGTTGCTGAAGACCGCTTTGAAATTTATGCCCAGCCGATTATGCCAGTCGCTGGTGTTGATCACGATCGTCTGTATTTCGAAGTCCTTGTCAGGCTTCGGGGGGCGGATGGACAGATGGTGCCGAATGGGCAGTTCATTCCAGCAGCTGAGCGATACAACATCGCCCATCTGATTGATACCACTGTTGTGCGTAAAACCCTGCAATGGTTTGAGGACAATCCGGCTTGCGTTGAGCAGATTGGGATGATCTCGATTAACCTCTCGGGGAACTCAATGGCAAACGATGCCTTTGTTGAGTTTCTCGTGACATCAATAAAAAACAGTAATGTCCCGAGTGAGTGTCTTTGTCTTGAAGTCACTGAGACGGCGGCAATCAGCAACATGTCGGATGCGATAAAAGTGCTGACAGCGCTGAAAAATCTCGGGTGCAGTATTGCGCTTGATGATTTTGGTTCAGGGCTTTCTTCGTTCGGTTATCTTCGTGAGCTGCCGATTGATCTGGTTAAGATTGATGGCCAGTTTGTGTGCGGAATCCACAAAGATGACACTGACTATATGATTGTAAGAGCCATTCAGGATTTGGCCCATCAGATGGGTAAAAAGACTGTCGCAGAATTCGTCGAAAATGAAGAGATTCTTCATCGACTTGAGCAGCTTGGTGTCGATTACGCACAGGGCTATCACCTTGGCAGACCGCAGCCGATGTCATCTTTACTCGCGGTGGCCTGCGATGAGGCTGAGGTCACTGCCTGATAACAGCGTCATCACCGTATTCGGCGCTTTGTTTCCCTTCATTGCCTGATATACTCAGCGGGTTTTTAACCCACTGGAGATATCAGGTGCACATTGCCTTGATGGATGAAACCGCTAGCAGTAACAGTCAGCTCGATATGCTCGCTGCACGTTGGAACCTTGTTCATGATGAGGGGAGCCAGTTTGCTCTGGTCATGACGGCTGACAGGCTTGAACTGCGAAAAACGGACGACCCCAAACTGGGTGCTGTGTTTGTCGATTTAGTGGGTGGTGCCGTTGGCCACAGGCGCAAGTTTGGCGGCGGAAAAGGGCAATCGATAGCAAAAGCGGTGGGGTTAAATAAAGGTGTGACACCGACGGTCCTCGATGCGACAGCAGGCCTTGGCAGAGATGCGTTTGTGCTCGCCTCTTTGGGATGTAAGGTTCATATGATTGAGCGACACCCTGTGGTCGCGGCACTTCTCGATGACGGGCTGTCCCGAGCCTATGCCGACTCTGAAATCGGTGCTTGGATGAGAGAAAGAATGTCTCTTATCCACGGAACCAGCACGATACCTTGTCATTACTTGCCGAAGATCCCGATTTTGATAGGCCGGATGTTGTCTATCTTGACCCTATGTATCCCCACAAGAAAAAATCAGCATTGGTGAAGAAAGAGATGCGGGTTTTCCAGTCTCTGGTTGGCAGTGATCTCGATGCTGATGGGCTTTTTGAGCCCGCCTATCAATTAGCCACTAAGCGGGTGGTCGTTAAACGTCCTGATTATGCTGAGCCACTGGCAGGCAAACCTCCCTCCACCAAGATTGAGACCAAGAAAAACCGTTTTGATCTCTACGTTAAAGCCGCCATGCGCTGACGAGACCGTGGCGTAGGCTTCTCATTACATCGACAGGGAGAGTGTATTACCGTGTCAAAAACTTTGTGTGAATGGCGAAACGCCACGATTGTGAAAGATCTGAAAAAACTGAGAAAGTTGGTTGCTGAACCCAATGTCGTCTGTAGCAAGTGTGCTCGTGTAGCCAATACCAAAAAGGTATTATGTAAACCTATTTCGCTGAAAAAATAGCGCCTCGAAAAGAGGCGCTATATTCGAACTCAATCGAAGCCTTTGGCCATCACAAAGGTCATCAGTCCAGTCACAACGGCCACCAGAAGGCTGGTGATCAAAATACCAATTATCATGTCCATGCTGTCTTTTCTCTTCATTGCCTTATCACTGGCGACATTGAACTACAGCGATGAAAGCGCAACAATTCTGCTGTCAGGTTTGGCAAAACTTGGTAACAACCGGATACGAAAAAGCCCTTTGTAGGGCGTTTGAGGTGTTTTTTTGTGCAGAACGAAAGGGGCTATGATGCCTTGTTGGGTAATGCAAGCCTGAGAGCTTGCCTTGATACCGTATTGGCTTCGCCAGACTGGTTGAGTTTCTCGAGAACCTCAACCAAAAGCGCATAGTCGGAAACACTCTGACGAACGTCTAGCGCTTTTTCCAGGTGCTGCTTCGCTTCCTGCCACTTGTTGTCGCGGGCATAAAGTTCGCCTAATGCGCTGTGCGTGATTGGATTCGCTTCGTTATAGCGCAGTAAATCCGTTAACGTGACAATCGCTGGATGATAGTCAGCCAATGTCAGCTCTGGCACCGATGCGATTAAACGCTCATCTGGGTTCTTCTTTAGCACTTCCTTCAACATGGAGAAAGCGGCATCGTCAGCTTTGCGCTCAACAAGCAGCCTGACCAGACAAACAAGAGCCTCTGGCTGCTGTCGGAATTGACGTGAAAGGCTATGCCAGTGTGTAAGCAGGCCCTCACTACCTTTGTTGGCAGAGATTTGTGTCATCAGGCCGCATTCTGCCTGCATCGTTAACGTCTGCTTCTCGTTTTCGTCAATGACAGCTGCTTTCTTCAGTACTGGCAGTAATTGAAGCAGCGGACGCCATTCATCCAGTTTGATATACGTATCCTTGAGAAGTCCCAACATCATTGGGTTTCTCGGATGCGCTTGTCTCAAGCCTTCAAGGTTTGCCAGGGCCTCTTCGTATTGACCTTCACGGAACTGCATTTTCGCTCGCGTCAATATCATGGCCAGCGCGTTTTCATCGCACTCAGCGGCTTGTTGTAAATATTTGTCGCGCTCTTCAGTGTTACCGCGGCCCTGTGCAGCTTCTGCTGCCGCAAGGTAGTTCAGAAGAGGGCTTTCGCTGTGTGGCGCTGCTTTAACCACCAGTTTTTCAGCTTGTTTCCAGTTACCTTCAACAAGTTTTAACAGCCCGTTGTGCGTCAGCTCGCGCGCTTTGCGGCGCTTGCGACCACTAAACCAGCTGCGGGTAGTGCTCATGCTGGAGAATAAAGTGCGCAGTGCATATTCGAGAAGGAAAAATACACCGAGCAGCGCAACAATTAGGATGAGTAAGGTTGTCAAACTCATCTCAAGTGTTTGATTGGCGGCAGAGATTAATACGTATCCCTGGTTACCCGCCAGCTCTGGCCCGATGATCAGACCTGCAATCAGGGCAGCAATCAGCAGGATGATTTTGATCATAATCCATCATCCTCCCCGTCGACATGCGCGAGGTTGCGCTGAAGACGGTCTGCAACCAGATCGCTAATAAGCGTTTGGCTGGACAATTTTTCCGGATAGTTCACTTCGACGGTTTGTAGATTCAGTTGCTCGAGCTCAGCAAGAACACTTTGTGTTGAGGCCGCATCTAGGTTGTAGAAGCGTTTTATCCAGTCTTCCGCCATTGTCAAAGACTCGTTATACAGTCTGCCTTGCTCTCGATAGACTGCAGTAATCGCCTGATCCAGCTTCGTTTTTACATTTTCCTGAAGGCGGAATGTTTGCGTTGGCGTCAGCAGCGGGATAACACTGCCATCCCTCTTGCGATAAGTGACAAACTGACCGACAAACTCGTTGAGTGAGGCTTTGAGGTTATCCTGCCAGTCATTCACTGAATTTGAGACGACGGGGGCAGCAGCTTCTTCCGCTTTTGGTAATACGGCGTTGGCTAATGGCAGTCCGGAAATTTGCTGTTGTAAGCCCGCAAGACGCAGCACTATTCCATCGCGGTCGATACGCTTGATGGCTTTAAGTGCCGTGATATCGTTTGCCAGTGCTTTTCGCACAGGGGTTAAAGAAGGATCATTAAGTTCTGCAATGCGGCGGTCTGCTGTTTGCATCAGTGAGGTCGCTGACATCACATCATGCTCAAGCCATAGCTTTCTGCCTGCTTGTTTAACCAGATAGTCCGCTTCAGCAAGTAACCAGTCATTGGGACGGCGGCCTTTCATATCGGCCAGCGCAGTTTGCAGGCTTTCAATGGTTTGAGCCTGTTGCTCAATAATGGTTTGCTGGTGGTTTTGCTTCTGAGTGGCAGAGGCTAGTGCCTGACGGGCATTCTCAGTATTTGTGCTCAGCTCGCTTTTCAGACTGTCGATCTGCTTGGCCAGCGCACTGACGTTAGCGTTCATTTTATCTGATTGCATGTGGCCGTGATAATAGAGACCACCGCCCATGGCAAGAACCAAAACAATCGCGATAACACCCAGTGCTTTACCGCCTTTGCCCTCTTTTGCTTTTTCCGGTTCAGCTTGCGTTCCCTTAATGGTCGACGAGTCGTTATTTTTTTGTGTTGACTCTGTCGGTTTCACGTTCTGTTTTTTATTGGACGTGTTAGTTGTTTCGGGCTTATTTGTCCCGCTGTCCTTAGTATTTTTATTGTCTGTCATCCGATTTTCCCGGGTTGTTCGTATTGACCAATGCGTTAAAAAAGTGCGTATTTGACGCACCATCCGCACAGCTCACTTTTGAAAATCCAATTTCAATGGCCAGATTACATATTCTTTGGCTGGGCACCAGTATATGGCAGAGCATTAACCAATGCCGATGTTTATCTGAGACACCCTGAAAGAGCAATTCAAGTTGCTCACCACTGGAAACCACCAATGTATCGACACTTTCGCGTCGCCAGTGTTCCACGGAGGCCAATAATTGCTCGTCCGACCAGTTTCGCCGATAGGCGGATAAATAGCAAACATTGGCCCCGCGTTGTATCAGGGTTTGAGACAGCAGTTCGCGGCCATTGTCGCCACGCAGGATAATCACCTCTTTGCCAGCAGGCTTTTTCAAAAGGTTGAGAGAAAGTAAGCCTTCACTGTCTTCTTTATCTGGCTTAACAGCTTTTATTCCACAATGCGCCATCCAGCTGTCGGCAGTTTTCTGACCAACTGCAAGATAAGTCAGCGTATTTGGCCATGTCTCGCCATTGGTATCGAGGTATTGGCAGGAATAAGAAACGGCCCTCGGGCTGACCGCAATCACTATGCTGTTTTTTTTGAGGGATTGTAGGGCTTGGTTCAATGCGGGAAGGTCATCACCCGGTTGGAAGCTCAGCAGCGGAGCGGGCAGGGCTTTGACCCCTGCCTCTATGAGTTGTTTAACCAGCGCATCACACTCTGGCGCTGGGCGTACTACAAGTACGGTCATGATTCGGAGTGATATAACCTGTCTAATATTGGGCGGGCACCATCATTTAATAGCTGCTCCGCGAGGCCAGTTCCCAGCTCTTCGGCTTTTTCGAGTGGTCCAGTTACCTCACCACGGATGATTTCACTGCCATCGGGCTCACCAACCAGCGCACGGAGGTGGATTTGATCTCCGTGAATTTCCGAATAACTGCCGATAGGTACCTGACATCCCCCCTGAAGGCGATTATTCATTGCCCGCTCACATAAAACACGCACGGTTGTATTGGCATCAGCCAAAGGCTCAAGCAGTGTGCGGACGCGCAGGTCATCAAGGCGGCACTCAATGCCAACAGCACCTTGTCCAACAGCAGGAAGAATGTCTTCCGGTTCAATTTCCGCACGGATCCGTGATTCCAAACCAAGCGTTTCAAGCAGCTGCAGCAAGAATGATGGCATCATAATCGCCGTTGTCCAACTTACCCAAACGTGTGCCGACATTACCGCGAAGATCGTTAACCACAAGGTCTGGGCGCTGAGCACGCAACTGGCACTGGCGGCGTAAGCTTGATGTACCTACGATCGCACCTTCTGGTAGTGCATCAATAGATTCATACGTATTAGAAACAAATGCATCCCGCGGGTCATCGCGCTCGCAAATAACAACAAGTCCGAGACCTTCAGGGAACTCAACGGGGACATCTTTCATCGAATGCACTGCGATATCAGCTCTTCCGTCCAACATGGCTTGCTCAAGCTCTTTGACGAACAAACCTTTGCCACCCACTTTAGCCAGCGGTGTATCAAGGATAATGTCACCTTTAGTCACCATAGGAACCAGCTCAACGACAAGACCGGGATGATTACGTTCAAGTGCACTTTTGACAAATTCGGCCTGCCACAAAGCCAGCGGGCTCTGGCGGGTTGCGATACGAATGGGGGTCGAATTCATAATTTTTTCCATATTTTGTGTATCTCCTAATCGTACCATTGGAGTTTGGCCCTTGATAAGTTTTTGCGATTTGTCCGTCGTTTAGTGCATTAATGAACTAGATGGGCTATAGTTTTGTGATCGTGATCTATATAAAACCCCATCTAAACAGGCTGAATTATGTGATCTTCATCAAATGTGAATCATTTATGAGAAATCATGTTGTCTTGATCACAAAAATGGTCATATAGTGAACAGTGGGGTGGCAAAAACAACCAAATTGGTGGCTTTACGCTCAGCTTTAAAAGTGTTAGATTGATCACGTTTTTACTCCTGATGAGCGGTACTTCACGGTTATTGCTTTTTCAGGTTGACAGGATGTCGGTGAGCTTGGATGTTTCCTTTGCAAAACTATGTTGATCAGCAAACAGCGCGGTTAGATACGTTCAATCAACTTCGATTGGAACGCGCTCGAAGCGCAATGCACACACAGGCGGAAAATGTCTTCAACATTCTGCCTGTATTACTGCATCATAACCACCCAGCTATTCCGGGCTTTGTAGACCGGGATGTGGCGAGTGGGATCAGTGCTTTTGTGCTTTCAGAGCAGCACAAACAATTTGTTAGCGACTGCATGCTGACCTCTGGACACCCCGTTTCTGACACACCTGTTGTTCCTTCCGGTGCACTACCCATCAAAGGCCTCTTTTCAATGGGCAGCACTGCGTCTATGGGGCAGAGCTTTACCAGCGATTTGGATATTTGGGTCTGCGTTCAGCCATGGCTAACAGACGACGACCGCGCTGTCCTCGATAGCAAATGTTCTCTGGTGTCTGATTGGGCCATGACACAGGGTGTTGAAGTCAACTTCTTCCTGATGTGCGAAAACCGTTTTCGAAAAAACCTTTGTCAGGAAATGACGTCGGATAACTGCGGTTCAACGCAGCATTATCTATTACTTGACGAATTCTACCGCTCAGCTGTTCATTTGGCAGGCCAGCGTCTGCTTTGGTATATGGTGCCGCCAGAAATGGAAGGCTGCTATGAAGACTATGTTGAACAGCTGATAAGCGAAAGCAATATTGAACGTACTGAATGGGTCGACTTTGGTGGATTACCTTCGATTCCAGCAGAAGAATACTTCGGCTCCAGTCTCTGGCAGCTCTACAAGAGCATCGATTCGCCGTATAAGTCAGTACTCAAAGCTATCTTGCTTGAAGCCTATTCATGGGAATACCCGGGCACCCAGCTGCTGAGTGTTGACGGCAAGCGCCGTTTCTTCGCAGGTATGCTTGATGTGTACCAGTCTGATGCGTATTACCTGATGCTTGAAAAGGTGACACGTTATCTTGAGCGTATTGGTGATAACCGCCGTCTGGATTTGGTGCGTCGCTGCTTTTACCTAAAGACCCATGAGAAATTAACCCGCGACCCGGGTCCGAGTTCTGTGCCTTGGCGTCGTGAAGTGTTATGTCTTCTTACCCGTGAATGGGGATGGGATAATGACAAACTGGCAACGCTGGATAATCGACGCAACTGGAAAGTTGAAGAAGTCAAAGACGCACACAATGAGCTTTTAGACGCATTGATGCTGAGCTATCGTAACCTGATACGCTTTGCGCGACGCAACGACATTACCTCTTCAATTAGCCCAGAAGAAATCAGTATTCTGGCGAGAAAACTGTATGCGGCTTTCGAGGAGTTGCCGGGCAAGGTAACTTTACTCAACCCACAACTGTCTCCGGATTTGCACGAGCAGGACCTGTCGTTCATTCAAGTGCCGGAAGGGCGCAATAATCCGCCGGGTTGGTATCTCTACAAGCATTCTTTGGTCCCGCACGACATCATTGGTCGAGCGCCGCTTGAGCATAACCGCTATTTGTCCAAGCTGGTGTCATGGGCGTTTTTTAACGGCCTGCTGACGGAATCGACGTCACTGCATGGTGTTATTCGAGACTGTGACGTTGATATTGATAAGCTGTATCAGTTGGTTAGCGACATCCGAAATACCTTCCCAATTCGCAGACCACAGCCTTCACTGAAAGCGTTATCCAGCCCGTGTGAAATCCGTAAGCTCGCGCTGTTTGTGAATTTGGAAGAAGACCCGACGATGGACCTTCGCCAACCTGCTGTGAGGTTTGATTTCAAAAACACTGATATTTTCAGCTATGGTGCTGAGCAAAAGTGCTTAGTGGGCAGTATCGACCTTGTTTACCGCAACTCTTGGAATGAAGTGAGAACGCTCAACTTCAGAGGTCCTAACGCAATCCTTGATGTGCTTAAAACGCTACTGGGTAAAATGCACCAAGACGCATTGGCGCCAGAATCTGTCGATGTGTTCTGTTACAGCAGTAAAATGCGTGGCTTGATCCGAAATCTGGTTTATCAGCTGGTGGCTGAGTGTATCGAAATGCGTCTGCAACCAGTGGTGCAGGAAAAACGCCGTCGCTTTAAAGCGTTGCGAGTCGCTGACAAAACCTTTGGTCTGTTCTTTGAGCGCCGCGGTGTATCTGTGCAGAAGCTTGAAAACTCTGTGGAGTTTTATCGCAGCATCTCATCTAACAAGGTGACGGGTTCGCCATTGATGTTGATGGAGCATGAAACCGAAATTCAGCCGCCTGAAGCCGTTGATGCCTTTGCCAGTGAGGGCCTCATTCAGTTCTTCTTCGAGGATTGCGATAAAGGCTACAACATTTACGTGCTTGATGAGAACAACCGGGTAGAGATGTATCGTCAGTGCCACGGTGACAAAGAAGAAGTGATTCAGGGTGTTAACCGTTTCTACACCTCTTCTGTTGGCGATAAGATGAGCTTCAGTAGCCAGACAGTGAATTTCAACCTGCCACAGTTTTATGACATTGTTCGTCTTGGCAGCGGCAGAGTGCAGGTTATTCCATTTAAGAGCGATCGCAGCTGGCCGAGGCAAGAAGATACCGGTTATTCCGATCTGCCGCCTCAGGCCGCTTCAATGAAGTAAATCACTTACCAGTTAACGTCTTCGCCCGCGTGTTTTGAGCATTCTTGCTTGACCATGTCCATAAAGCCAACATTGGTGCGGGTGCAGACCCATTGCCCATCGCGATACGCGAAATGAAACCCTCCTGATCTCGATGCCAGCCAGATTTCCGACATCGGTTCCTGGCGGTTAATAATGATCTGGCTACGGTCTTCAAAGTCCAGTGTCATCACGTTACCTGTTGTTTCATAATCAATGTCAGCACCACTCTCGTCGATGCCTTCCTCGATAGATAACCATTCTTTATCGACCAGCTCGTGGTATTGGCTCGTATTCATTGTTTTCATCCTATTGCTTTTCAGTGTGTTGATGCGATTATAGAGGGCATTAACCCTTGGATCACTGGCAAACCTAATGCGAACTATTCTGAATGCTTCTTTGCTCATGGCAATTGTGACCCTGTCCGGTTGTGGACAGCGCGGTCCGCTTTACTTTCCTGAAGATGCTCCGGCAACTCAGGGCAGTCCGGCAGACAATAGCCAGCAGGATACCGCACCCGACAGCACCAAGACACAGTAAGACGAAAGAACAGGGAAGAAATTAGCTTGGATTATTTTAACTACCAGCAAGACGGACAACTTTGGGCTGAGTCAGTATCTCTCGATAACCTTGCAGAACAGCATGGTACGCCATTATACGTATACTCACGTGCAACACTGGAAAGACACTGGCATGCTTTTGATGAAGCTGCTGGTGAACATCCCCATCTTGTTTGTTATGCCGTGAAGGCCAACAGCAACATTGGCGTACTTAATGTGCTGGCACGTTTGGGCTCAGGTTTTGACATCGTATCACTGGGTGAGTTGGAGCGTGTGCTCGCCGCCGGTGGCGATCCGGCAAAAGTCGTTTTCTCTGGTGTAGGTAAAACGGCAGCTGAAATGCGCCGTGCACTTGAACTCGACATTAAGTGCTTCAACGTTGAATCTGAAGCTGAGCTTGACCGCCTGAATCAGGTCGCGGGTGAAGTGGATAAAAAAGCGCCTGTCAGCCTACGTATCAACCCAGATGTTGATGCACAGACACACCCGTATATTTCTACCGGCCTGAAAGAAAACAAATTTGGTATCGCGTTTGACCGCGCACCAGAAGTGTATCGCTACGCATCGACACTGCCTAACCTCAACGTGAAAGGCATTGACTGTCATATCGGCTCTCAGCTGACTGACCTTGCACCGTTTATCGAGTCTACTGATCGTCTTCTTGGTCTGATTGATACATTACGAGAAGACGGCGTTGAGATCAGTCATTTAGACGTAGGTGGTGGTTTGGGTGTGACGTATAACGATGAGAAACCGCCTGCGCCTTCTGAATACGCGAGCGCGCTGCTTAAGCGACTGACCGCACACAAAGATATTGAGCTGATTTTTGAACCGGGCCGTGCTATCGCTGCAAACGCTGGCGTGCTGCTGACTCGCGTTGAATACCTCAAGCACAATGAAGACAAAAACTTTGCGATCATTGATGCAGCGATGAACGACTTACTCCGTCCTTCACTGTATCAGGCATGGCAGGAAATTATCCCTGTGACGCCACGCGACGGTGAGGCTAAAACCTATGATTTAGTAGGCCCTGTGTGCGAAACAGGTGACTACCTCGGCAAAAACAGAAGTTTAGCGCTGGAAGCGGGTGATTTGCTTGCAGTTCGTTCTTCAGGCGCCTACGGTTTTGTTATGTCTTCGAATTACAACAGTCGATGCCGTGCGGCCGAGATACTTGTCGACGGTGAGGCTGCGCATGTTGTTCGCCAGCGTGAGACTCTGTCAGAGCTTTGGCAACACGAGCAGGTCATCCCTGATTGAGGCAATTGATGCAGATACAGTTTTCAAAAATGCATGGTTTGGGGAACGATTTCGTTGTCGTCGATTGCGTGACGCAAAATGCTTTCTTTTCCCCTGAATTGATCCGCCGTCTGGCGGATCGTAATACTGGAATTGGTTTTGACCAGCTATTGATTGTTGAGCCGCCTTACGACCCTGAGAGTGACTTCCATTACCGGATTTTTAACTCTGACAGCAGTGAAGTGTCTAACTGCGGTAATGGTGCTCGTTGTTTTGCTCGTTTTGTGCGGATGAAAGGGCTGACCAACAAGAACCAGATTAACGTCAGCACTAGCTCCGGCAGAATGATCCTCAATATCGACCGTGACAACATGGTCCGTGTCGACATGGGCGAGCCTGAGTTTGTGCCGTCAAAAATTCCGTTTAAAGCCAATGCGGAAGAGAAAACCTACATTTTGCGTGTGGCTGACCAAACCTTGTTTGTCGGTGCTGTAAGCATGGGTAACCCGCACTGCGTCACTGTGGTGGATGACGTAGATAAAGCGGATTTAGAATTGTTGGGGCCTTTGGTCGAATCACACGAACGTTTTCCTGAGCGTGTTAATGCTGGCTTTATGCAGGTGGTGTCGCGAAATGCGATTCGCCTTCGCGTTTATGAGCGCGGTGTAGGTGAAACCCAAGCGTGTGGTACAGGTGCTTGCGGTGCAGTCGCGGTAGGTATTGTTCAAGGATTGCTTGACGATAAAGTCGAAGTTTCGTTGCCCGGTGGCAAGCTCTTCATTGAGTGGCGCGGGCCTGGTCACCCTCTGTTTATGACAGGGCCAGCTTCACATGTTTACGATGGACAAATAACGGTATGACAGATATCTCCCGGATTGACACGCCGGAGACCGTAACGAAAGAAGATGTAATTCGCTACCTTGAGGACAACCCAGAGTTCTTCAGACGCTTTCCTGAGCTTTTGTTGCAGCTGAAAGTGAACCATGAAGAACGCGGAGCGGTGTCTTTGGTGGAGGCCCAGATGTCTCGCCTGAGAAGTCGCGTGAACGATCTTGAGGAAGAAATCACCCAGTTGATGGGGATAGCTGCCGGTAATGAGCAACTTTTTCGCGCTTTTTCACTGGCACATCAACGTTTGTTCGCTGTTGAGTCTTCGTCTGAGATCAGGCACGCGCTCGATGAGCTGGCAGAGAGCCTTAAGCTGACCGTGAGTTTGAGGTTGTATAGCGACAGTGATGCTGCTGATTTGGATAAATCGCGTGTTGATACAATTCGTGCTGCCCGTTTTTCAGGTCAGAGGCATTACCTTGGCAGATTGCGTCGCAGTGAAGGTGACGTTTTTGTCAAAGACGCGCCTGAGCTTGGTTCATATGCGATTGTGCCCGTCAGTCAAGCGAAAGACTTCGGTTTTCTGACTTTTGCCAGCCACGACGGTGGTCATTTCCAGCCAAGTATGGACACCCTGTTTGTTGAACAACTCGCCGAACATCTTGCTGTCATTCTCTCACGCTGGCAGGGTGAGGCATGAGCCATCCCGCTTCATTAACTGAGCCTCTTGAACTGTTTTTTGATTATATGATCAGGGAGCGGGGGCTCAGCAGTTTTACTGAGAAGAATTACCGACAGCAACTGGATGTGATTGTGGACTTCATGGTTAGCCATGAGGTGACCCGTTGGGATCAACTCGATGCCAGTTGGGTCCGTCAAATCACCAGTCAGGCAAAGCGTGATGGTCTGAAACCGGGCAGTATTAGTCTACGTTTGTCGGCATTGCGCAGCTTTCTCGATTTTCTGGTACTGAGGGGCACCCTCAATGCCAATCCTGCCAAAGGTGTCTCTGCGCCCAAACAAGGCCGTACACTGCCAAAAAACCTTGATGTCGACGAAATCAACCAACTGATGTCGGTTGATGAGGACGACCCATTGGCGATTCGCGACAGGGCGATGATGGAGTTGATGTACGGTGCAGGGTTGCGTCTGTCTGAACTTATCAATCTTGATGTGAAAGACGTCGCCATGCGCAAAGGCGATTTGCGCGTTATCGGTAAGGGTGATAAAGAACGGGTCGTGCCTTTTGCCGGACAGGCAAAAGAGTGGCTGTTCAACTGGATGAGAATACGCAGTCAGCTTCTGAAAGGGCCGGAAAATGCCCTCTTTTTATCAAAACTTGGCAACCGTATTTCCGCCCGTGCGGTACAGAAACGTATGGCTGAATGGGGCCAGAAGCAGGCCGTCAACAGCCACATTAATCCCCACAAACTTCGCCACAGCTTTGCAACTCATATGCTGGAGTCGTCCGGCGATCTGCGCGCGGTACAAGAGTTATTGGGACACGCTGACCTTTCTACGACCCAAGTGTATACCCACCTTGATTTCCAGCATCTGGCCAAAGTCTATGATGCGGCGCACCCTCGCGCCAGACGGAGAAAATCGGAGCGAAAATGAAATTCTATCGCCGCCTGCAACCTATCGAGGCCCTGACGTTTGATTTGGACGATACCCTTTACGACAACCGGGTGGTGATACTCCGTGCAGAGCGCGCGTTAAAAACCTGGCTTCTCGACCATTGTCCGGCAATGGAAGCGTTTGACGATAAGGCATGGCTGAAGATGCGTCAGGATGTTTTGACGGCAAAGCCCGCGCTGTTTGGTTTTATCACCGATATTCGGCTGGCGGTTATCCGACTGGCTGCGACGCGCTGCGGTTTGTCAGAGCAAAGTGCAGCAATGCTTGCTGAGGATGCGGTGCAGTTTTTCCTCAAACATCGCAGCGATATTGATGTTCCTCAAGCGTCAGTCAAATTGCTCAAAGATCTCGGGCAGCACTATCCTTTGGTCGCGATGACAAACGGCAATGTTGATACTGACATGATTGGTATGACGTCCCTGTTCAATGCCGTGTTTCGTGCCGGAGAAGATGGCAAACCTAAACCTGCAGCTGATTTATTTTCTCGTGCTCAGATTGAGCTCGGTGTTTGCCCCTCAACCATCTTCCACGTTGGCGATCATCTAAAAGCAGATGTGCGTGGTGCGAGGAAAGCGGGCTTTCAGACATGCTGGTTGAATGAATCTGGCAAGAGTTTCCGTCATCAACGTCATGCGACCTTGTTACCAGATGTTGAAATCACCAACTTGGAAAGTATCAGAGCCCTGTTGCCAAGGCTCTGACGGCTGAGAAGTGTTATTTCAGCGAACGGCTATTGCTGCTTTTTGAAAATGTTATCCATGGCCAGTAACCCGGGACCCAGGATGATGTTTGCCAGCAACATCACTCCCCACATCTGGTGGTCGAAGAAACCGCCTGCCCAAAGCGTCGGGTAAGACACCACTGCAACAATGTTAAAGGCAAACAATGCGATCGCAGCAGGTCTTGCCAGTATGCCGAGAGCCAATAAAACAGGAAGTACTAATTCCGCCCCCGTCCCGAGATATGCTGCTATTTCCCACGGCAACAAAGGCACTACGTATTCATTTTCAAACAAATAGAGTGTGCTGTCCCAACTGGACACTTTGATCATTCCCGAACGGAAAAATACCCACGCTATCCAGAGTCTGCTCAACAGCAGTAAAACAGGTACTAACGGTGTAAGAAGGTTTTCAATTAATGAATCGGCTCGCCGAATGAGTTCACTCATGATTTGTTATCTCCTTGTGTAAGGCGGGCTAATTGAGGGAGAAGTGACTGAACACCCCTGCTTCCACTAATGGCACTAGCTGTGGCACCAGTTCAGGGGGAAGGTCTCCCAATGAGAACTGCTGGCTTAATTCGATGAAGCGAGTCGCGTCATCGCTGAGCGGTTTCAGCTCGATACCAGCGTGTGTTTTTTTCAGTAATGTATGTTCTGACTGAGTCAGGTTGAGGCTGTCAAAGGCATTAGAATCCTGATTTTTGACGGCTTCCCAAAGGCTTCGGATACAGTATTGGCTCTTGTGCCAGTCAATATTATCTGCAAGCGACAGTCTGACGGAGGCTACTTCTTCAGGTGAAAGCTGGCCGATGGCGTCAAACGGAAAAGCATCAGAAGGCACCGACCGTTGGCTAACATCGAGGAACTGCCACTCGAACGTCGCAACATCTGCGAGATAAGGTATGGGTTCGCTGATGTTACTCAATGATTCGATAGTGGTATCAAACCCTTCACCGTAGGTCTCAACCCGAGCGTTTTCCATCGGTGTGGTTAACACATGATGACGAGCAACAGCCTGAAAACATTCTTCACCAACCAGTGCGTTGACTGTTGGGTAAATGAGCCCGAGGCTTTCTGTCAGTGAGACCACAAACTGGTTACGATAAATTTGAAGCAGTTCTTCGGCGTCTCTGCGTCCTTTTATTGCAGGCAAGTCGTGGTCTTGATAGTGTAGCGCCTGACTGAATGCCCGCTGCAATATCGCCAGTGAGCTCATAATGCGGTCTCTTGGGGGAACGTTGCGGCAAGGGCATGATGGGCATGCATGGCAGCTTTTTCTGCTTCCGCCAGCAACACCGGCGGCTCGGGTAAGTTGCTGTCCCATTCAATCAGCGTATGACGCATGCCGTGTTGCTGTATCCACCGTTGGTAAAGTTGCCAGACAGGCTCAGACACGGGTTTGCTATGGGTATCAATCCACACCTCGCCATCGTCAGATTCAGAGACTGTAAAGCCAGCAAGGTGTATTTCTTTCACTGTGTCCGGATTGATGGCATCCAGATAATCTTGACTGTCAAAGCCGTGGTTAAAGGCACTGACATGAATATTGTTCAGATCGAGTAACAGGCCGCACCCTGTGCGTTTCTGTACTTCAATTAGAAACTCCCATTCCGGCATGGTCGAGTGGTCAAACGACAAATAACTGGACGGGTTTTCTATTAATATTTCCCGGCCGAGAGAGTCTTGTGTTTGCGCGACATTACGGCAGAAGTTTTCCAGTGCTTCTTCGGTGTAGGGCAGTGGCAGCAAATCATTGAAATATTGTCCGTCAACACTGCTCCAGCTTAAGTGCTCAGAGACCATAATGGGCTCGACCGCATCGACCAATGATTTGAGTTGTTGCAGGTGTTTCTTATTCAGTGGGTCGACAGACCCAAGAGACAACCCCACACCATGGCAGCTGATGGGATAATCTTGTCTGATTTTTTCCAGTGCGTTACGAGAGACCGAGTCGGGGCGAAAATAGTTTTCACTGTGTATTTCAAGCCAGCCCATCTCAGTGGGCGTCTGGCTGAAAAAATCATGGTGAGGACGTCGAAGGCCGACGCCTACCATGGATGCGATGTCTTTTGTCATTGTGTTGGCTCCTGACCCGGTTCAGGCTGTCTTAAGAAGACTTCAGAGAGCCGCCAACTAAACGCTCACACAGACCCGCAGGAACGGCAATGAACGCATCCTTTTGACCGTCTTTTGTTGATGTGCCCGCGCAAGAGCTGCTGTTGGTTGCGCAGTCATTTTTACCGGCTTTAGCAACGCCGTAGCACTTTTCTTTTTGTGCCGCAGCAGCTGTTGTTGTGGTCAATGTGGTGGCACCGATAGCAAGTAAACCGGTAACTGCAGCAGTAAGGGCAAGATTAGACTTTTTCATTTTTATTCCTCGTAAACATCTTTTGTTGTGGACGGTTTGTCCGTTCGTTGCGTTTGCACTGGAATAGAAAGGTGAACGAAACAAATAATTTCGTGCCTATGAAATAAAAATAGTAAAAAGTGAGAACGCGCTGAATAAATCTATAAAAGATAAAGAAAAAAATTCTCTTGATATTGAGGGGAGAAATTCTTCTATCTGCTGGTATAATCTTCAACCAGTGTATAAATAACCAGTGAATTGAAGATGGATGTCTCCTACCTGATCGATGGTCTTAACGATAAACAACGAGAAGCGGTTGCCGCACCTTTGGGCAATCATCTGGTGCTGGCGGGTGCCGGCAGTGGTAAGACCCGGGTATTGGTGCATCGGATCGCCTGGTTGATGCGTGTTGAACAGGCATCGCCTTTTTCTGTGTTGGCGGTAACCTTCACCAATAAGGCCGCTGCTGAGATGCGCAGCCGTATCGAGCAATTAATGCAGGGAACGGCATCGGGCCTTTGGGTCGGTACCTTCCATGGACTTTGTCACCGCATTCTTCGTGCGCATCATCTGGATGCAAATCTCCCGCAGGACTTCCAAATTCTTGATTCAGACGATCAGCAGCGTTTGCTCCGTCGTCTGATCAAAGCGCAAAACCTTGATGAGAAGCACTGGCCCGCACGTCAGGCGACCTGGTATATCAATGGCAAAAAAGATGAAGGTTTACGACCTGCGCACATTGATGCTGGGCACGACCCGGTGGAGAAAACCTGGCTGCGTGTTTATCAGGCCTATCAGGAAGCTTGCGACCGCGCAGGGTTGGTCGATTTTGCCGAGTTGCTGCTTCGCTGCCATGAACTGCTTCGCGATAAAGCGCATATCCGTGAGCATTATCAGGCCCGTTTCCAGCATATTCTGGTCGATGAATTTCAGGATACCAACAACATCCAGTACGCCTGGCTCAGAATGATGGCGGGCACACAGGCCAACGTGATGATTGTGGGTGATGACGACCAGTCTATCTATGGCTGGCGCGGCGCAAAAATCGAGAACATTCAGCGTTTTTTAAATGATTCTCCGGGTTCACAGACCATTCGCCTCGAGCAGAACTATCGTTCCACAGGCAATATTCTCTCTGCGGCTAACCAGCTGATTGCCAACAACGCTGAACGTATGGGTAAAAACCTGTGGACCGACGGGCAGGAAGGTGAGCTTATTTCCGTCTACAGCGCCTTCAATGAGCTGGATGAAGCCCGTTTCGTGGTCAACAAAATCAAAGCATGGCAGGACGACGGCGGTGCGCTGAATGATACGGCGATGCTTTACCGAAATAACGCCCAGTCCCGTGTTTTGGAAGAAGCCTGATTCAGGCGGGCATGCCTTACCGGATTTATGGCGGCATGCGATTCTTCGAACGTCAGGAAATCAAAGATTCGCTGGCTTACCTGCGCCTGATGGCTAATCGCCTCGACGATGCGGCGTTTGAAAGGGTGGTGAATACGCCGACGCGCGGTCTTGGTGACAGAACACTGGATACTATTCGTATGGCTGCCAGAGACCGAGGTGCCACGCTGTGGGAAACCAGTGTTCAGCTTCTTGAAGAGCAGGCGCTCGCGGGCCGCGCGGCCAATTCGCTGCGCCGCTTTGTCGAGTTGGTCAATGCACTGGAAGATGATACCCGAGAGATGGCGCTGTTCCAGCAAACTGACCATGTGATCCAGCACTCCGGTCTCAAAGCCATGTATGAAGCGGAAAAGGGCGAAAAAGCCCAAGCACGAATCGATAACCTTGAGGAACTGGTGACGGCAACCCGTCAGTTTGAAGTACCTGAAGAGGTGGAAGAAGAGATGAGCCCGTTGTCTGCCTTCCTTGCCCATGCAGCGCTGGAAGCGGGCGAAGGTCAGGCGGATGAATTTGATGATGCCGTACAGCTGATGACACTGCACAGTGCCAAAGGTCTGGAATTCCCACTGGTGTTTATGGTCGGCGTGGAAGAGGGCATGTTCCCAAGTCAGATGTCGTCTGAAGAAGCGGGGCGTTTGGAAGAAGAGCGGCGGCTTTGCTACGTCGGTATGACCCGTGCAATGGAAAAGCTCTACATTACCTTTGCGGAAATGCGCAGGGTTTATGGCAAAGACATGTTCCACAAGTCATCACGCTTCATTAAAGAGCTGCCGGAGGAGTGCCTTGAGGAAGTCAGGATGCGTGCAAAAGTGACACGCCCTGCTGCTGCGAGCGGGCGTTTTTCCAGTACCCAAACCAAGGAAAACTTCAACCAGACTGGTTTTAGTCTGGGCCAGCGCGTTACGCACCCTAAATTTGGTGAAGGCACCATCATCAACTTTGAGGGCAGTGGTAATCAAAGCCGTGTACAGGTGGCGTTTAACGGCGAAGGCATCAAGTGGTTGGTAACTCAGTACGCGAAGTTGGATGCGCTTTAATAGGCCTTATTTAGATAAATAATGAAATAAAGAAAGCGGCATAACAGCCGCTTTCTTTATTTCTGAGAGTCTTCAGTATTCACTGCGTGTCACTGATGACCATCCCTTCACGACGCGGATCTGCTCCACCAGTTAACCCCTTCTTATCGATTTTGATGGCATGAATACCGGATGTCAGGTTGCGGGTCGTCACTTTGTAACCAGCGGCTTCAAGCGGCGCTTTCATTGATTCTGCTGCGGTGCCTTTTTCAATGTCGTAGGTGCCGAAGCGATTCACGAGGTGTGGCAGCTCAATGGCCTGTTGGATGCCCATACCCCAGTCAAGATGCGCAATCAGGGTTTTAGTCACGTAACCAATAATTCGGCTGCCACCGGGCGAGCCAACGGCCATGTAAGGCACGCCGTTTTTCATCACTATCGTCGGTGCCATGGATGAGCGTGGGCGTTTACCCGGTTCAACGCGATTCGCAATTGGCGTGCCGTCTTTGTGTGATGAGAAGGAAAAGTCGGTCAGTTCATTGTTGAGCAGGAATCCTCTCACCATCAGACGAGAGCCAAAGCTGTTTTCTATCGTGGTGGTCATCGACACCACATTGCCGTCACTATCGACAACCGAAAAGTGGCTGGTGGATGGCAATTCAATCGCGTCATCATCAGCCAAGTGAAGTGCATGACTGAATGACGGTGTACCTGCGGAAACAGATGTCAGCGCTTTATCGCTATTGAGCAGCGCTGCGCGTTGTTTGAGGTAATCCGCTTCCAGTAATCCTTCAACTGGGACGGGCACAAAATCACTGTCTGCCATATAACGTCCGCGATCGGCGAAAGCCAGTCGTGAGGCATCACCAATAAGCTGCCAGCTTCTGACTGAGTCCGGACCAAGCTCAGACAGCGGGTAATGGCTCAGAATGCCCAGAATTTGGCCGACTGTCAGGCCTCCTGACGACGGGGGCCCCATGCCGCAAATCTCATAGCCATGATAAGGCGCACAGACAGGCGATCTTTCTTTGACTTCATAATTGGCGAGGTCTTGCATACGTAAGATGCCGGGGTTGCCACTGACATTTCGAACCGTATCGACGATATCCTGCGCAATCTCGCTTGATAGAAATGATTGATGTCTTTGGCGACCAGCCTCAGCGTGTCGGCATAATTCGGGTTTTTCAGTACCGTATTTACGGCTTTGGGCGCGCCGCTCTCATCGAGGAAATGAGCGGCGGTGGCTGGGAAGCGACTCAGTCGCTCCGCATCTTTTTCAATCAAGGAGGCAAGCCGGGGTGAAATGGTAAACCCTTTATCAGCCAGTGAAATAGCAGGTGCCAGCAGTCGTGGCCATGCAAGGTTGCCATATTGACGATGGGTATCATGCAAGAGTTTAAGTGTACCGGGGACACCGACAGAGCGACCGCCGACAACGGCATCAAAGAATGACATCTTCTCGCCGTCATCAAGCTGGAACAGTCTTGGTGTCGCCAGTGACGGTGCGGTTTCGCGGCCATCAAAGGTTGTCAGGCGTTTTGCTTTGTTGTCCCAGTAGACCAAAAACGCACCGCCGCCGATCCCCGAGCTTTGCGGTTCGACCAGTCCAAGAACGGTTTGTATTGCTACCATGGCATCAATGGCACTGCCGCCGTTTCTGAGAATATCAGCACCCGCTTGGCTGGCATGCGGATTAGCGGCACTTACCATCCATTTTTTGCCTGTGACCTCGACTTGCTGCGTTTGTCCTGTGGCGAGTTCGGGTGCAATGTTGTCAGTGACCTGTTGTTCAGCAAACACAGGGAAAGCCGATAAGATAAGGGAAAGGAAGAAAACGTTTTTGGAAGCGGCAGAGAAAAGGGTCATCTGGTTACTCCGTACCAGTAGTGGGCTGACACGAAGTATAGTTTGCCTGACATTGCTCGCTAGGTCTTATCCAATAATATTCATACTTTTCTCAGCAGCATGACAATAATATCAGACAGGGATTAGCAAGCTTCCTGAGGCTTGGGAGCGGGCTTTTGGCGCTGACGAATGGCGTCATAGATGAAGATAGCCAGTGCGCACCAAATGAAGCCGAACGTTGTCGCTTTGTCTGCGCTGAAGTCTTCGCCAAAAAACGATACTGCCATGACAAACATCATGCTCGGTCCGATGTACTGGAAGAAACCGAGTGTCGACAGACGGATCTTAGTCGCGGCGCTGGTGAAACACAGCAGCGGCAAGGTGGTGATCCAGCCTGCTGAGATCAGCAGAAGGTTCAGAGTCATCGGGTTGGCTGTCATGTCTGACGTCGCAGAATCGGCAAACGCCAATAAATAGATCGCAGCAACAGGTACCATCATCAGTGTTTCGACAAACAGGCCTGTCATCGCATCAAGGTTCACTTTCTTGCGAAGTAAACCGTAACAGCCAAATGTGCTGGCAAGTACCAGTGCTATCCATGGCAGTGAGCCAAAGGCAAAAATCTCTACCATGACGCCAATAGTCGCAAGGCCCACAGCCAGCCATTGCAAGCGACGGAAGCGTTCGCCTAAAAAGACCATAGCGAGCACGACATTAAATAAGGGGTTGATGTAGTAGCCAAGGCTGGCATCCAACAGACGATCACTCATGACCGCCCAAGTAAACAGTAACCAGTTGATAGAAATCAGAACCGACGTCACCACCAGATACATCAAGCTTTTGGGTTGTTTGAATAGCTGACGCACGTTAGACAGCTTTTTGGTGAAAAACAGCAGTAACGCTAATAATAGAAACGACCAGATAATGCGGTGAATCAGCACTTCCTCCGCGGGCACTTCTGAGACAATTTTGAAGTAAATCGGCGCAATACCCCACATAATGTAGGCGGCCAGTGCCAGTATGACTCCCTGTCGTGTTTTGCTGCTTTCGTTCACGGTTCGTTCCCACCAGAAGATAGATAAGAGAATGCAGATATTCAGACTCTACTGGACAGATTCTGTGCGAGATTTTTATGGCTTCAGCGAGAATTGTCCGAATAATGTACTGACTTTCGCAGTATATGTGTGATTCAAGTCTGTTGATAGCCTTTGGCGGTAGTTAAGGAAGAGATCGTGCAAAAACAGACAAAAATATCGTCAATACTCGGATGCTGCCACTTTTCTGATCGCGCAGGCAGGTTTAGAATGGCCGCCTGAAAATGAAGAGAGGTGATATGTCCAGCATCGAACAATCTGCGTCGCAGCCAAACAGCGAAACGGTCCTTCAGCAAGTGTTTGGTTACCATGAATTCCGCGACGGCCAGAAAGAGGTAATCGATGCGGTGGTCGCCGGGTTAGATTGTCTGGTGATCATGCCTACTGGTGGCGGAAAAAGTCTCTGTTACCAAATTCCTGCCCTGGTGCGTGAGGGGCTGGCCATTGTTATCTCTCCCTTGATTTCACTGATGAAAGACCAAGTCGATCAATTGCTGGCCAATGGTGTGCAGGCTGCCTGTCTGAATTCCTCTATGTCACCGGAAGCGCAATCCGAGACGTGGCAGAGAGTCCATCAAGGTGAACTGAAGCTGCTCTACGTATCGCCAGAGCGCGCGTTGATGAGCGATTTTGTTGAGCGGATGCAAAGCAAGACCATCAACCTGATTGCGGTGGACGAAGCGCACTGTATTTCTCAATGGGGACACGATTTTCGACCTGAGTATGCCCAGCTTGGTTCGCTGAAACAGTATTTTGGTCAGGCCCCTGTGGTCGCATTAACGGCTACCGCTGATGAGACAACCCGTCAGGATATTTGCCAGCGCCTGAATCTGGCCGAGCCTCACACCTATCTGGGTAGCTTCGATCGCCCCAATATTCGTTATACCTTGTTGGAAAAACACAAACCGCAAGCCCAACTTGTCCGCTTTCTCGCCTCGCAAAAAGGGCTCAGTGGCATCGTCTATTGCAATAGCCGCAAGAAAGTCGAGCAGGTCACCGAAAAGCTGTGCGACCAGAATATCCGCGCTGCGGGCTACCATGCTGGGATGACGACCGATGAACGTGGTCGTGTGCAGGAAGCTTTTCAGCGAGATGATGTGCAGGTAGTGGTTGCCACCGTCGCTTTCGGTATGGGGATCAACAAGCCCAACGTCAGGTTCGTAGTGCACTTCGATATACCGCGCAATATTGAGTCCTACTATCAGGAAACTGGTCGGGCAGGGCGTGACGGTTTACCCGCTGAAGCGGTGATGCTATACGACCCTTCAGATATTGGCTGGCTTTACCGTTGCCTCGAAGAAAAACCAGAAGGGCCACAAAAGCAGGTGGAAAGCCACAAACTGCATGCCATGGGAGCCTTTGCTGAGGCACTGACTTGCCGACGTCTGGTGCTGCTGAATTATTTCGGTGAATACCGGGAGTCGCCCTGCGGTAACTGCGATATTTGCCTCGATCCGCCGACGTTATTCGACGGCACTGAGCAAGCGCAGAAAGCATTGTCCTGTGTTTATCGGGTGAATCAGAGCTTCGGCGTTGGTTATGTGGTTGAAGTGCTGCGAGGCATGCAAAACCAGCGAATCAAAGATCATGGTCATGAAAAGCTCAGCACTTACGGTCTTGGCAAAGAGGAGAGCCATGAATACTGGGTCAGCATTTTCCGTCAGCTTATCCACCGCGGTTACTTGTTCCAAAATATTGCCAGAAGCTCGGTACTTCAGCTGACCGAAGAGGCTCGCCCGCTGCTGCGTGGCGAGTTGGCACTCGAACTTGCAGTACCCAGACTCGGCCTCAACCCGAGAAGCAAAGCCGACAAACTGGGTAAACGGAATTACGATAAAAAGCTTTTCGCCAAACTGCGTAAGCTACGCAAAGCCATTGCAGATGACGAAGACATTCCACCTTATGTGGTTTTCAATGATGCCAGCCTGATTGAAATGGCTGAGATGGTGCCGACATCGCAAGCTGAAATGCTGGCGGTCAATGGCGTGGGGCAACGTAAGCTCGAAAAATACGGTTGTGCATTCCTCGATTTGATTGAAGACCATATCACGCTCACCGATGAGGACAGACACTATGGATGAAATGATGTTGTTACCGTTTAACCCAGACAGTGGACGCCTTATTCTTACTTCTTCCTCGCTGGACTTTGACAGTGCAGAGACGGTAGCAGAGTCATTTTTCACTCTTATCGGCGCCACAGTGAAAGAAAAGCAACTCGACGCTGATTTGCTAAGCTGGCTAATTGACTTTGAAGGTTGTCAGTTGATGGCGAAGGCAGAGCACTACTCGGCGAGTCTGTGGCTTGAGACCATGGGAGAGAATGGACTGGAAGAATTGCTGTTTCTGTCTCAGTGGCTACCAGAGCGAGCGGGTATCCAAATCGCCTCTTTTTAACCCCGCTTTTTGCTGTATAATCGCCCGCTTTCGCGCCTGACGGCAAAGCGTCGGGCAAATAATGTGTTTTGGGTTCCCTCACCCCCAAATGACAAAAAGGTACAATATGAACTCCTTTACTCCTTCGCAGCTTCGTAAGGCGCTGTCTTACCTTGTTGTTTTCCACCTATTGATCATTGCGTCTAGCAATTACTTGGTTCAGCTTCCGTTTACTCTGTTTGGATATCACACCACTTGGGGAGCGTTCACTTTTCCGTTCATCTTTTTGGCAACCGATCTGACTGTCAGGATCTTTGGTGCCGAGATGGCAAGAAGAATCATTTTCTGGGTGATGATCCCCTCTCTGTTAATTTCCTACGTGTTGTCCGTGCTGTTCCTCGATGGGCAATATCAAGGATTGGCTGATCTAACGAACTTCAATCTGTTTGTTGCTCGGATCGCGATTGCCAGCTTTATGGCATACCTGCTCGGGCAGATCCTCGATATTCATGTATTCAACAGATTACGTGCGCTTAAGCAATGGTGGGTAGCACCGACCTGTTCGACCCTGATAGGGAACGCGTGCGATACACTCGCTTTCTTCTTCATTGCTTTCTACAACAGCCCAGATGCCTTTATGGCGGAGCACTGGACGGAAATCGCGCTGGTGGATTACAGCTTTAAACTGATTATCAGCCTTGGTCTGTTTATTCCCATGTATGGTGTGTTGCTCAACTTCCTGATTGGCAAACTGACCTCATCGACCAGTTCTCACTCTCAGACAGCCTGAAAAATAAAGTAAACAAACAACCGGCCACTGCGCCGGTTTTTTTTATCCTCAACGTCACTCAATGAAGGCAATACGCTGCTCGGTATCGCTCGGCGCTATAATGAAACAAGCAAAGAGTCTGTCTTCAGAGTAAGGGTGATTTATGGAGATTCGAGAAGGCACACTGGCCGAGGCACTGGATGTTTTAGTCAAGATTGATGAGTTCGAACAGGGCGAGACTCTGGCCTCAATGACACGTCGTATTGGTGATAAACCCAGTTTGGTTCTGGTTGCTGACGATGGCAACGAATTAGTCGGAGTCAATATTGGCTATCAGCTTGATGACGATTGCTTTTATAGTTGGTTGGGCGGGGTCACCGCCAAGAGTCGACGTAAGGGAATTGCCAAGGCCCTAATGAATGCTCAGGAAGATTGGGTAAAGATTCGGGGCTACCAGACCATCCGAGTTAAATCACGCAACTGTTTTCCTGAGACAGTGAGTTTGTTGTTAACTCGCAAATATCAGGTCGAACACCTGGAAAAGCAGGGCTCCTTGGACCAATATCGGCTCCATTTTGTGAAGCTGATCACGTAGAGACTATCATTTAAACAAAAAAAAGAAAAAAGATTTGCCAAACGCTAATGAGAATGATTATTATTAAGTTGTACCCAGCGCACTGACACATCAGCGAGTTGGATACACGACATTGCTCACATTGCTTCCAGTAAATTTGCATATGACCAGGCAATACTTAGGTCAACTATCATGCAAGCGACGCCCACAACGGCGTCGCTTTTTTCTTTTTTGCCTCTTTACATTTAAGCCAACTCAACCAGTTTTTTAACCAGCCCGTTGATACCTTTTGAGGTTTCGCTAATAGTGGATGCCAGCATATATGCAGGTGTTGAGAGCAATTTACGTTTTTGGTCCAACACGAAATCGTCCACTGGGCATTCAATATGCTCGCCACCCATGGCATTGAAGGCTGCTGCTGTATCCGGGTCACTACCTATGGTGCCTTTCGCACCAGCACCATAAACAGCAGGGATCATGACGGGTGAGATGCAAATATAGCCAGCAGGTTTTTCTGCTTCAGCAAATGCAGTGCAGACTGTTTTTACGTCATCGTTCAGTACCATCTCTGCACCATTAACGGCAAAGTCACACAGGTTTTTGGCAACACCAAATCCGCCAGGGATCAATAAGGCGTCAAAGTCGCTTTCATTCAGTTCTGAAAGAGGTGACACGTCACCACGTGCGATGCGTGCAGATTCAGCAAGCACGTTGCGTTTCTCTTCCGACTCTTCTCCTGCTTTGTGATTAATCACATGCATTTGTTGTACGTCAGGGGCAAAGCAATGCCAACTTGCGCCGTTTTCTTCAAGGGCCAGCAAAGATAAAACAGACTCATGGATCTCTGAGCCATCAAATACACCACACCCTGACAGGATCACAGCTACTTTTTTCATTTTCTCTCTCCTAGGTAGCAAGCCAATAACAATCAAATCGCCATATTGAACAGTGTTTTGTTGTGGGGGTCAATATCATCATCACGATAATGACGAAAAGAAGAAACCTTTTCTGATCCTGTTGTTACAGATGAGAACTGTGATGGAAAAATTCGATCCAGTCTTTCATACGGTATTTATTTTTCCACAATGCATGATCCCCGACCGATCCTGAGAACGATCGATTGAATAGATATAAGTAACTAATTTTAATGATTTTAAAATCTGTAAGTAAGTTTCACACACGATTGATCTGATTGTGAAAAAATAAATACCAACAAACTTATCCACAGATGAAGACGCAATATGTGAAAAGCAGGGTTAACAGAAAACATGAGTCGTGGCATCCTACCTTTCTCATTAAATTTCCCGGCTATCTGACTATATTATGGCGACTATTCCTGAAAATCCGTTGATCCTTGTTGACGGCTCCTCTTACCTATATCGCGCTTACCATGCTGCACCTAACTTTACCAACGCTCAGGGTGAGCCTACGGGCGCTGTTTATGGTGTTGTTAATATGTTGCGCAGTCTGGTAAAGCAATTTCCGTCTTCACCTGTTGCAGTGATATTTGATGCTAAGGGTAAAACGTTCCGTGACGACATGTATGCCGAATACAAAGCACATCGCCCGCCAATGCCGGATGATCTGCGTTGCCAGATAGAACCATTGCACACCATCATCAAAGCCATGGGCTTCCCAATGTTAGTCATCGATGGCGTGGAAGCCGATGATGTGATTGGTACATTGGCTGTGCAGGGATCTGCAGCCGGTATCCCGGTATTGATCAGTACCGGTGATAAAGATATGGCGCAGCTGGTGGATGAGAATGTCACACTCATTAATACCATGACCAATGTGGTGATGGACCCCCAAGCCGTCCACGATAAGTACGGTTTTGGACCCGAACATATTATCGACTACCTCGCTTTGATGGGAGACAAGGTCGATAATATTCCCGGTGTACCAGGTGTCGGAGACAAGACCGCGACAGCCCTTATTGCGGGTATAGGTGGCCTTAACGATCTTTATGACAACCTTGATAAAATTGCTGATCTTGGTTTCCGTGGTTCGAAAACCATGGCCAAGAAGCTTACTGAGAACAGAGAGAATGCGTTGCTTTCTTACGAACTAGCAACCATCAAGCTTGATGTCGAACTTCCGTTTAAACCCAATGAACTGGTGAATGGTGAGCCTGATACAGACAAGCTGGTTGAGATGTACACCCACCTGCAGTTCCGCCGCTGGTTGGCGGAAGCAAAAGATGGCGTGGCGATGCCAACCGGAGACAGTGCGAGCAAGGCGTCTGGTAATGAAGCGTCTGATGAAGCGGAACCTGCTCACGCAAGCGTCGATCGCAGCAACTACGAGACTATTCTGACTGAAAGCGACTTTCAGCGTTGGATGGATAAATTACGCGCTACGGACGTTGTTGCTTTTGATACTGAGACCGACAATCTTGATTACATGGAAGCCAACCTTGTCGGTGTTTCATTTGCCGTCGCTGAAGGCGAAGCGGCTTATGTGCCTGTTGCGCACGACTACCTAGACGCGCCAGAACAGTTAGAGCGTGATTGGGTCATTGAACAAATGAAAGAGTGGCTGGAAGACCCTGCGTCTGCCAAAGTGGGCCAGAACCTCAAGTACGATGCGAGTGTGCTGGCTCGTTATAATATCGCGATGCGCGGCATTGCTTACGACACCATGCTTGAATCTTATGTCTTTAACAGTGTGGCGGGCCGTCATGATATGGACAGCCTTGCGCTTCGTTATCTGAACCACACTTGTATCAGCTTTGAAGAGATTGCAGGTAAAGGTAAAAAGCAGCTGACGTTTAACCAAATTCAGCTTGAGCAGGCGTCGCCATATGCTGCGGAAGATGCCGATATCACCCTGCGCCTGCACAACTACCTCAAAGACAAAGTCGAATCCGATGACGCGCTGAAAACCATTTTTGAGCAATATGAAATGCCTTTGGTTCCCGTTCTTTCCAGAATGGAGCGAAACGGCGTACTTATTGACAGTATGATGCTGTCTGCTCAGTCATCAGAGCTGGCGATCAGACTCGATGAGATAGAAAAGAAAGTATATGAAATTGCCGGTGAAGAGTTCAATCTGAGTTCACCAAAACAGTTGCAGGCAATATTGTTCGAGAAAATGGGATTACCCGTCATTAAAAAGACACCATCGGGTACGCCATCAACCAATGAGGAGGTCCTGCAAGAGCTGGCTCTGGATTACCCGCTGCCGAAGCTTATTCTCGAATACCGTGGTTTGGCGAAGCTGAAATCTACTTACACTGAGAAACTGCCCAAGATGGTTAACCCTCGCTCGGTAGAGTGCACACCTCTTATCATCAGGCGGTTACTGCGACAGGCCGTCTGTCGTCAACCGATCCGAACTTGCAGAATATTCCAGTACGAAATGAAGAAGGGCGTCGTATTCGTCAGGCATTCGTTGCTCCTGAAGGTCGTGCAATTTTGGCTGTCGACTATTCTCAGATTGAGCTTCGTATCATGGCACACTTGTCTGGCGATAAGGCGCTGCTTACTGCCTTCCGTGATGGTAAGGATATTCACACTGCCACCGCCGCAGAGGTCATGTGCGTAAGCCTGGATGACGTGACCGCAGAAATGCGCCGTCGCGCCAAAGCCATCAACTTTGGTTTGATTTACGGTATGAGTGCATTTGGGTTGGCAAAACAGCTTGGTATTCCTCGTGCAGAAGCCCAGCAGTATATGGACCTGTATTTCGAGCGCTACCCGGGTGTCAGACAATATATGGAAAGTACGCGCCTGACAGCAGCAGAGCAGGGCTATGTTGAGACCATTTTTGGCCGTCGATTGCACTTACCGGAAATCAAATCTCGCAACGGTATGCGCCGAAAAGCCGCTGAACGTGCTGCGATCAATGCCCCAATGCAAGGCACTGCCGCCGATATTATTAAGCGCGCAATGATTTTGGTGGATAACTGGCTGCAACAGCAACCTGAAGAGACTGCCACTTTGATCATGCAGGTACACGATGAACTGGTTCTGGAAGTAAACAACGAAGATTTACAACGTGTCGACGATGAAATTTGCCGATTAATGGAGTCAGCCGCTGATCTGGCGGTGCCACTGATTGCCGAGTCAGGCTCTGGAGACTGCTGGGATAAGGCCCATTGAGATCAGTCACTTAAATTTCGATAAAAAATAAGTACTATCGCGATTAGATTATTTTTGAAATAAACTTTCAGTTTGTGCTTTATTTAATCAGCCAAGTGCGATACATTAATCGGCGTAGGGTACAGAGGTAAGATGTTCTATCTTTCAGACCTTTTGTTTCACGTTATTGGATTTGGCTGATTCAGCTGCCTCGGTCTTCATTTGAGACCGGGGCGTTTTTTTATCTGTCACTTGTACACTTTTCATACTTCCCCGGCTAAAAAGCTCCAAACCCACTGTAAAACATCATGTTGTTTTACTGTAAACACAGGCTTACATGCGATTCATATCATTTTTAGAGTAATTACTTTAATTATGAGGAAGTATAGTTATAATGAAATTAACTTCTTGTTCTTGATGTGTTCATGCTGTTGGTGCATCACTTCCAACAGTTTTTGACGAAGTTTCAGCCGATCACTCTTTTCGATCGGCTTTTTTATTTCTGTAATAAAATTCCTCTTATCTTGTTTTAAATTTTCTCTATTATCAGACTTAATATTCAATGATAAATATCTTTTTGTGGACTGACTGAGTAGGGCTGGCATGTCAACGGGATTAGAGTATCAGTGTGTTGTCGGAATGTTGAACAAGAAGGGACGGGGGAGATTAGCGGCGAAGTTGTATGGAAAACACCACCCGCTGAAAACGGGTGGGTAATGAGAGTGCTACTCGGTAGGGTTGCTGTCAGTTTCGCTGTCCAGAAGCGCTTCTTGGTCTTCATCAATTGTTTCTTCACTAAATGATAAAAACCAGTCATCGAGCTTACGACGAAGTTTATCGACGCCGAAACCTTTCAACGATGAAAACAGTTCGACTTGGACATCACCGCAAAAAGCCAGAGACGCTTCCTGAATCTTTAGAAGCTGCGCTTTTCTCGCTCCACTTTTCAATTTATCCGCTTTTGTCAGCAGCACCATAACTGGCAATTGGCTCTCAACCGCCCAATAAATAAGCTGTTGATCAAGATCTTTCATCGGATGGCGGATATCCATCAAAACAACTAAGCCTTTCAGTTGCTCGCGCTTTTGCAGGTATTCACCCAGAGATTTTTGCCATTTTTGTTTCAATTCCAACGGGACTTGCGCGAAGCCATAGCCGGGCAAATCGACAATATGGCATCCCTCATCAACCTGAAATAGGTTGATTAACTGTGTGCGACCCGGTGTTTTACTGGTTTTGGCAAGGCTTTTTTGATCACATAGTCTATTTAGTGAGCTAGACTTTCCAGCATTGGAGCGCCCAGCAAACGCAATTTCTATACCTGTATCGTCCGGTAAATGTCTGATATCTGGGGCACTTGTGATGAAGTGTGTATTTCGATAGTTGAGTGAGGGATTCACTGTTAACTCCGTCTCGACTTAATGTTGCCGAATAGTTACTTTTATGTGATTTTGTGTAAAATAAATGTGCTCGTTTTTTGCCCGGTCATTGTACCACGGCGGTGCAATTATCGCGGCACTGGAAGCTTAAAAACAATAAATGGAATGTCATGAAGAAAATAGTGCTACTCCTCACTCTTTTTGCGAGCTTTTCGGCCGTGGCCGACGGTGATGCAGAAAAAGGGAAGGCAATATCAGCGACATGCGCGGCTTGCCATGGTGCTGACGGTAACAGTGCTGTACCGGCTAACCCTAAACTGGCAGGCCAACATCCTAATTACCTGCTTAAACAACTGAAAGAATTTAAACTTGCGATGACCTCTCAGGGCCAATCTGGGCGTAACAACGCCGTGATGGGGGGAATGGTGATGCCATTGTCTGAGAAAGACATGGCGGATCTGGCTGCGTACTACGCGTCTCAGGATGCGACACCGGGTACAACGCCAGAAGCAGCCATTGCACTGGGCAAGCAAATTTATAATGCTGGACTGCCAGATCGCGGCGTTGCTGCGTGTATTGCATGCCATGGGCCTCGGGGTAATGGTACGGTTTCGTCCGGCTTCCCTAAAATCTCAGGTCAACATGCTGATTATCTGAAAGGCCAGCTTGAGATGTTCCGGTCTGGTCAACGCAACAACGACCTTAACGGAATGATGCGTGCTGTCTCTGCAAAGTTGTCTGATGCGGAAATTCTTGCTGTTTCACAATACCTCGGCGGTCTTCACTAACCGCTAACTACCAGAAAAAAGGCGGCGTTTGCTGCCTTTTTTAATGCCCGTATTTCCGCTTTCCCTTTGCGCGGTGAATGGACCTTCCAAACCGTCAGCAAGCTTTGTGAGACATTGACTATTCATGCCTGTATTTTTGGCTTAAAGTTCATCTCTTTCTTTATTTTAAATTTCTATAAATCAATGCTTTAGTTTTTATTTTCATAATCTGGTTACCAATGATTGAATTGGCTACCTTTTTTGACACATCAAAATACGTAAAATTATCTTCGTCGACAGGGATAACGACAAGGAACAGGACAGCCAAGTACGGCAGAGCAGAGCAGCTCAAAAAATAGCAGGACGTAGCAAGGATGCACGAAATGGTTAATCATTTCTGACTGTCAGGGAGACAGCGTGTCGAGGACGACATGTTTTAGGGATGACCTCTCACGGAGCGAGAGAAATGGAGTACCGCTTAGGATGGCGACGCGCTCAGGATGAGACACTAGGACGCTAAAAACGCATCAGGATGATGAAAAAATAACGAACATAGCTGGAAGCGACAAAAAATACGGATGTTCGACCACCGGGAAGTGGACAACCATTAGGGATTAATGGCTCAAGAATACGTTCATCATATTGAACACATTTACAGCGACAGGTTTAGGCCTGTCGCTTTTTTCTTATTGGGGTTTCTGATACATTTCCGCCATTCCGTTTGATACTGGACCCATATGTCCCATACCTGCCCATTGTGTGCCTCTGATAACTTTGCCGATTTCCACCAGGATAAGCGCAGACGTTATTTTCGTTGTGGCCACTGTTTTCTGGTATTTGTTGACCCTGCTTCCTTTTTGTCAGCCGACGAAGAAAAAGCGATATATCAACAACATGAAAACAGCCCAGATGATGTAGGTTATCGCCAATTTTTGAGCCGGATTGCTGAGCCATTGCATAAATGTATGCCGAGTGCGCAATCAGGGCTGGATTTTGGCTGTGGTCCGGGGCCGACTCTGTCATTGATGCTGGAAGACAAAGGACACAGTGTTGCGCTGTACGATCCTTTTTTTGTGCCTGACGGAGCTGCACTGAACAAAACCTATGATTTTGTTACCTGTACAGAGGCTATCGAACATTTTCACTACCCTAAAAGGGAATGGGGGCAGTTAATCAGTTTAATAAAGCCGGGTGGCTGGCTTGCACTGATGACTAAACTGGTGAAAGATGCTGAGGCATTCAGCCGTTGGCATTATAAAAACGACCCAACCCACGTGAGCTTTTTCAGTCGCGAAACTTTCCGTTTTCTGGCAGACCGTGATGGTCTTGACGTGGACTTTGTTGGTAACGATGTCATTTTACTGAGGAAGAAAACCGCATGACCCGCAAGAAAAGAAGTCGGAAAGCTGGTTCAGAAGGACCAGCGCAATACGATGATCGTACGCCTAGCCAGTCTGATAATGAAGGGCGTCTGCAGAAGAAGCTGAAAAAGCGTAAAGGCTTGAAGGCTGGCTCTCGTCATTCAGACGCAAAAGCCGCCGCAGCCAGAAAAGCAGCGGCACAAAAAGACCCTCGTCATGGTAGCAAAAAAGCCATTCCATTGATTGTCGAGCAAAAGCCACACCCTAAATCAGCGCAGGCGAAAAAAGCCCGTCGCTTGAGTGCTGAGCAAGAATTAGAGATGCTCGAAAATGATGCACAACTGAATGTGTTGCTCGACCGTATTGAAAATGGTGAAAGCCTTGGGGCTGGTCTTCAGTCATACGTTGATGAAAAACTCGATCGTATTGAAGCGCTGATGAGTCAGTTAGGCCTGCTCGACGATGACGAGCTAGAAGATGAAAAACAACCCGCTAAACCATCTAAGCGTAGCGACGATGACCTCTTAGCGGCATTTGAAAACCTGGACATGGATCAGGAGTAACACTTGGATACATTACGTTTAACGTTGATCTTGGCAGGCGGGGGAATCATCCTCAGTTTGTCAGTGTATGCGGGTTGGCTGCTGTCGAAAGTGAGACTACAGAAGCAGCAACAGCAGGCCCTGATGGAACAGGCAATCACCAAACGGAATGATAAGATCATTGAGAGTGTTGACGTAATTGCGATGGCGACACTGCAAGAGCAGTGTGATTTATCAGAAGCAGCTATTCGTTTATACATGATCATGGATCATCTGCAGGGCGAAAAACGGATTGAGTTTCCCACTCAATATCCGGCTCTGTACGAGTTGTACGACGTGGTAAAAGACATGCCTCGTGGAGACGCAAGAAAGTCACTGCAAAAGCGTGAGCGCATGCGTTTCGACCTCACACGAATGAAAGCTGAGTCCCGCCTACAAGTTGCTATTCACACCGAGCTGGAAGAAATTCTGGCGTTTACCGGTGCCAAAATGATGCCCGTTCGCCCACTGGCGAGCTGAGTCCTTTCGTCACCCGCATCACCGGGTGAGTCTGTTAATGGCAGTGCATCCCAGCCTGCCATTGCATCACACCACAAGCGGAAAGAATGATGTCTAAGCAGCAAATCATTTGGGATCAGGCTTTGATAGAAAAGTATAACTATTCTGGCCCCCGTTATACCTCGTACCCCACTGCGCTTGAGTTTCATGAATGCTTTACTGACGCCGAGTTTGATGCGGCCTGTCAGCAATATCCTGAGCGCCCTCTTTCTCTGTATCTGCACATCCCGTTCTGCCACACGCTGTGTTATTACTGTGGGTGTAACAAGGTGATCACCCGCCATCGTCACAAAGCAGATAAGTATCTTGATGTGCTGGAGATGGAAGTAAGGCAGCGGGCGGCTGCGTTTACTGGCCGTAAAGTGACCCAAATCCATTGGGGTGGCGGAACGCCGACTTTCCTTGAGAAAGCGCAAATATCGCGTTTGATGGGGCTGCTACGCTCGCTGTTTACCATCGATAATACCGCTGAAATCAGCATTGAAATCGACCCGCGCGAAATTGAACTGGATGTACTCAATCATTTGCGTGCAGAAGGGTTCAACCGTCTGAGTATTGGAGTTCAGGACTTTGACAAGAAGGTTCAGCAGGCGGTTAATCGTGAGCAGGATGAGGCATTTATTGGCGACTTGGTTGCCCGTGCGAAAACGCTTGGTTTCAGGTCAACCAACCTTGATTTGATTTATGGTCTTCCTCACCAGAACACAAAAACCTTCGGCGAGACGCTTGCCCGGGTGATTGATATGGAGCCGGGCCGCCTATCGATTTTCAACTACGCACATCTACCGTCTTTGTTTGCCGCTCAGCGGAAAATCAAAGACGAAGACCTGCCGAGCGCGTCAGAAAAGCTCGCAATGCTGGAACAAACTATCCACACATTGACTGATGCGGGTTACCAGTTCATCGGTATGGACCACTTCGCCAAGCCTGATGATGAGCTTGCTGTTGCCCAGCGCGATGGCATTCTGCACCGCAATTTTCAGGGCTACACCACTCAGGGTGACTGTGACTTGTTGGGTATGGGGGTCTCTGCCATCTCAATGATTGGTGACTGTTACGCCCAAAACCAGAAAGAGCTAAAGCACTATTACACGCAGGTGGAAGAAAGGCAGCACGCGCTATGGAAAGGCGTTGGGCTGACTGCCGATGACTTACTGCGCCGTGAAGTGATAAAAGACCTGATTTGTAATTTTTTGCTCGATAAGTCAGCGGTTGAAAGTATGTTTAACCTAACATTTGATGACTACTTCGCCGAAGATATCGCGCTTTTAGCGCCTTTTATCGACGATGAACTGGTTGTCATTGATGACAGTTTTATCCGCGTGACACTGAAAGGCCGTTTGTTGATCCGCAATATTTGTATGTGTTTTGACACCTACTTGCGTGACAGAGCAAGGCAGCTGAAGTTTTCACGGGTGATTTAAACATTTGAACACTGAGTCAGTGAGATAACAGGCAGTCACGATAATGACTGCCTTTTTATTGCTTGTAAGAAGCCTGAGTGGGGCGGTGTTTTTACGTTCGCCGAATATGGACACAAAATCCGCGAGTACTGAAATCGACAAGCTCCGCTGATTTTCTTGGCATCAAACTGACTACCTTGGCGAGATATGCATCCCGCTGTGCGTCGCTAAATGGCAGATCCCGAAGCTCGGATATCCAGCCACCGATGTACTGTGAAAACACCTCGTCCATGGCATCGAAAGGAAAATACTGCTCCCCGCACAGCAATACCTCGAATTGCTCAGCCTGTTCGTCATTAAGGGTAAACAATGCCTTATAAATATCAGCCTCGGTAACCCCAAACGGAATGGTGTGACCACTGAAAAAGGCATCCAGCGCTCGACTTCTGGCGTCACAGAGCACCTGTTGATCAATAGGCAGCAAAAGCAGTAACTCTCCGTCTTTCGCGAGCTTCTCCAGCGCCAGCTCAAATACCGTCCGTATTTCTTGTTGGTTGAGCCATTGCAGACAAAAAAAGGAGCTGATGAAGTGATAACTCTGTGGCAAAACTTCGAGCGCTCTGGCATCCAGACTTTGAAACGTCAGATTTCCTGTCGCTGACAGGTTTGCCTTTTCAATCAGGCTATCCGACAAATCAATGCCAAGGCATTTAGCGTTAGGGTTTTGTTGGCTTAATTGAGACAGCAAGCGCCCGTCACCGCAGCCAATATCCAAGTAGCTTTTGAAGTTTAGCGGCGCTGAACATTGCTGATTCAGCAGAGCCATCGCTGCATCATACTGAACCTGATTTTGAAAACTGTACGCTGAGGTGAAGGCGTTATCTGCATTGGCGACGATCATGGCTTCACTCCTTGTTATGCTGGCTCGGCCTGAGAGAGTTCAGCTTTTAGCGATGAGCGGGTGGTCTCGACGACCTGCTGCCAGAAGTTGACCCAGTGTTCTCCCATACGTTGGTATTCAGCATAAAACTGAGCGGTTTCATCGTCGTCAAAGGTTTTGTAATCGAGAATGCGCAGCACTTCCTCGTAGTGTTCTGGCTCGAGCACTGCATGGAGAGTGAAAAACTCCAAATCATCTTCGGTAAAAATATCCATGGCGCGGAATGCGTTCAGCAGAGGCAAATACACATCGACTGCCGACTTTTCCAAAAACAGCCAAGTCGCCAGTGATTTGGCTTCATTTGAGGTAGTGACACTGAAGTTCTCCCACATCACACCTAAGTAAGCTTTGATGCTCGGAATAATTTCATCGTCAGCTATTGGTAACGCGATACTGATGCCTGCTGCAGCAAAAAATTTCTCAAACAAGGCTGAGTGGGTTTTGTTAGGGTCGCCATTACCCCACTCATCACTGATGGCTTCTGCCATCGGTGCCAATGCGCGTCTATCATGAGCCGGAATTAAAGTGAGTATTTGTGCAAAGGCATGAATTTGCTGCAACGAGAAGTAGTAGTAATTTTTGCAATACACAGACAGTGCTTGTTTTGGGTCGGGCGCTGAGACAAACAGTTGCGTTAATTCGCCAATATGGCGGTTAAACGCGGCTTCATCGTAAAGTGACAGTGCTTTATCCAGACAAATGCTCATTGTGTGCTCCTTTTGTATAGTTAGGGGATGTTCAAACAGCGGAACAGCACTCAACGCTAGCACTCAGAAGATGGGCTTGATGTGACTTTTATCAATTAAATCATTTGGCTGGATTTGATTATTGGTTGGGGTTCGAGCCTTTTCTAACTGTGGGTAAGACAGAATACAAACAGCAGTAAATGGGTGTGAATTAGCGTTAGTTTTTTGATTTTGGGGATGGTAAAGCGAAAAAAAGCCGCAATAAGCGGCTTTTGGGATATGACTTAACGCTCAGCTACCTGAACTGAAAAGGGTAAGGACGATAGCCAACAACGCTGCCAGTAATCCGGGTGTTGATGACACATCCTGACTGGTACTCACAAGCTCACCCGCAACAGAAAGATTTTCCATCATCAGGCCGCTTTATGCTCTGGCTGCTGCTTTTTCTGTCAGTTCGCGCTTCTCGCTGTCTGACAGGTAAGCGATTTTCAGGCCATTTTCCTGCAGCTGGCGGATTTGCTCTGCTGTCAGGCCCGCTTGTGGTGCTGCTACCTCATATTCGTAAGGCAGTTCAATACCAGATACCGCTGGGTCATCAGTGTTCAGCGTTGCCAAAATACCGTGCGACAGGAACTGTTTCACTGGGTGGCTGGCGAGTGACGCAACAGTGCTGGTCTGTGCGTTTGACGTCAGGCAAGATTCGATACCGATGCCTTTCTCAGCCAGAAAATCTATCAGTTTTGGGTCTTCGATGGCTTTCACACCATGACCGATTCGCGTTGCGCCAAGCTCATTGATAGCTTGCCACATGCTCTCTGCACCTGCTGCTTCACCAGCGTGCACGGTAATGTTGAGATCAGCAGCACGGGCTTTGTTAAAGTGTTCGGTAAACTGATGTCCCGGCTGGCCCAGCTCATCGCCTGCCAAATCAATCGCGATCAGATGCTGTTTTTGTGTCAGCAGCGCATCAAGCTCTGTCATGCAGCTTCTGTACCGAACGTGCGGCTCATGATACCGATCAGGTTGGTTTTTACACCAAAATCACGACTACCCGCTTGAACACCATCAACCACTGCTTCAACGACACCAGCAACAGGGAGGTTGTGTTTCATCGCCATGTAATACGGTGAAAAGCGAAGTTCCGCATAATCAATGCGTGCATTGAGTGCATCTTCGACGTTCTCGTAGGCAATACGTCGTGCTGCGTCCAGATCACCCAATACAGCCACACCCCAGTCAAGTTTCGACAGGAAGCCGACCAAGTCAGGTTCATTAGTCATAACCTGAACGTGTGGGCGAAGCGTCTCGATGGTGTCACCGGGCAGCGACATACCAAATTTCTGGCCAAGTTCGAGAATCGTGGAGATACGAATATTGCCATCAAGGTGACGGTGCAAGTCTGTCAATGGCAAGTTCGAGGTGATCATAGCCGTGGTCCTTAGTGCAAATGAAAACCAAGTATAATGACCAATGTGATTTAAGCTAGATAAAAGCACCTCTCCGACGATGAAAAGCCCACCAATGGAAGGACGATCATTCGTGGTGTAATTCTTTGAGCTTCCGTGTCAGGGTATTTCGACCCCAGCCAAGCAGCTTTGCCGCTTCCTGCTTTCGACCCCGGGTATGTTGCAGGGCCTCATCAAGCAAGATGCGCTCAAATTCAGGCAACGCATCTCTGAGCAAGTTTTCGTTGCCGTTGCTGAGGGACTCTTTCGCCCAGCTCGACAGGGCTTGTTGCCAGCTGCCCGCTTCGATCACCGCGCCTGATTTCTCATCACCGTCGAGTAATTCTGGTGGTAGGTCGCTGGGAAGCACTTCTTTTCCACTTGCCATCACCGTCAGCCAGCGACAGGTATTCTCGAGCTGGCGGACGTTTCCGGGCCAGGAAATATCCGCCATGATGTCTTTGGTGTCCTGATGCAGTGTCTTTTCTTCCACACCAAGCTCTTTCGCGGCAAGGTTGAGAAAATGACTCGCCAGTTTAGGGATATCCTGTCTGCGCTCTTTGAGGGCGGGAATATGCACCCGGATGACGTTGAGGCGGTGGAACAAGTCCTCACGAAAATCGCCATCGGTGACGCGTTGTTCGAGGTTTTGGTGGGTAGCCGCGATGATCCTGACATCCACTTTAATTGCCTGATGTCCGCCGACACGATAAAACTGGCCGTCTGCTAACACTCTCAACAGGCGAGTTTGTACATCGAGCGGCATATCACCGATTTCATCAAGAAACAGGGTCCCACCATGGGCCTGTTCAAAGCGCCCCTGACGAATGGTATTCGCACCTGTGAACGCACCTTTTTCGTGACCAAATAGCTCAGATTCAATCAAGTCGCGGGGAATAGCGGCCATATTGAGGGCGATGAAAGCATTTTTCGCCCTTGGGCTGTGTCGATGAAGTGCCTGTGCAACAAGTTCTTTACCTGTGCCTGATTCACCGTTGATGAGCACTGAAATCGATGAGCGTGAAAGCCGGCCAATAGCACGAAACACTTCCTGCATTGCCGGTGCTTCACCAATGATTTCAGGTACAGGCTGGTCAGGTGTATTGGGCTGTCGCTTACGTTTCTGTTCCTGGCTGTGGCTAAGCGCACGCTCGACGAGTGTGACCGCTTCATCTATGTCAAAGGGCTTGGGAAGGTATTCGAACGCGCCTTTTTGGTAGGCGCCGACAGCCGCATCCAAATCGGAGTGGGCGGTCATGATGATCACGGGCAGCTCGGGGTAGTCAGTTTGCAGGTTTTTCAACAGCTCAAAGCCATCGGTACCCGGCATACGGATGTCTGATACCAGCACATCGGGCACACTCCGGTTGAGGTTTTCCAGCACGCTGTCAGCATCTGCGAACGTTTCGCATGCCATCCCTGCGGCTATCAGTGTTCTTTCCAGTACCCAGCGAATTGAACTGTCATCATCCACTACCCAGATTAATCCCTTACTCATAGTTGTCCCCTAACGTCGAATCGGCAGAAAAATGGTGAACGCAGTGTGTCCGGGCCAGCTCATGACATCTATTTTGCTTGATGCTGGTCAATGAGGTTTCGAGTGATCGAAAGCCCAAGCCCTGTTCCTCCGGCACGCCCTGTTACCATGGGATAAAAGAGGGTATCAATCAGTGATGGATTGACGCCCGGGCCATTGTCGATGACCTCTATTTTGGCAACCAGCCTGTGGCGTTTGCCATGTAATAAAACCTGATGTTCGGTACGGGTGCGCAGCAGCACTTCACCGCCGTCATGTTCGGCGAGTATCTGGCAGGCGTTGTTCACTACGTTGAGAATCGCCTGTACCAGCTGATCTTCATCCATCTGAATATCCGGCAGACTCGGATCATAGTCGCGCCTGATAGAGACGTTGTCAGCCATATCCAGTGCCACAAGTTGCCTGACTTTTTCCAATACCACGTGCAAGTTTTGGTGTACTTGCGCCCCCGGCTTTTGCGGGCCGAGCAGCCTGTCGACCAAATTTCGGAGTCTATCGGCTTGTTCAATGATGATGCCCGTATATTCACTGATTTCAGGATCGGGCACCATTTTCTCCATCAGCTGCGCGGCCCCGCGAAGTCCACCCAGTGGGTTCTTGATTTCATGGGCAAGACCCCGCACTAACTCTTTCGCCGCCTGCTGCTGCGCATGCTGCGTGATTTCTTGGCTGATCCTCTGCTGTTGCCCAATGGGTTTGATTTCAAGCATTATGGCTTGCTGGGTTTGCCAGCTTAATGGGCTTGCGCTCAGTTCAACTTTACGTTGATTGCCGTCAATCACCACAGTGACATCACTGTCAGTTAAACCCTGACCACTTTCCAATGTGTCTCGAATGAGGCCAAGCTCGGCGGAGCAGTGTTGCATATGTTCGGGTAAGGGTTTGTCGGCAAGGCGGCGTGCGCTTTGACAAAACAATTGCTCTGCAGCGGGATTGGCATAGATGGCGGTCAGGTTTTCGTCCAGCACCAACACGGCAGTGATTAAGTTATCCAGAATTGTTTCTGTCATTGAAGCCACGGTCCCTTCCTTGTGCACCAAATTAGTGCATTAAGTTTACTCAATGCGGTGTTGTTGTGCAGAGGTTTTGTTCGGTGATGCACTATCTCATTGCTTTTACTGGCTTCTTTGCGCCAACACCAAGATATATCTGCTCACTGATAACAAAAGCAATTAGCTTGCCAGTTTTAGCACCTTGATAGAGCGAAAGTCATTGTATTGAAAGCACTATCTGCGATCACAAGATTTACTTGCGTAGGTAATCGGGCTGAAATAAAAAAGCCCGCAAAATGCGGGCTTTGGAAGTCGTTGGTAAAGCGTCAGAACTTATACAGAGTAGTACAGTTCAAACTCAACTGGGTGAGTTGTCATTTGCAGACGCTCAACGTCCTGAGACTTAAGACCGATGTAAGAATCGATGAAGTCATCAGTGAATACGCCACCTGCAGTCAGGAACTCACGGTCATCGCTCAGTGCTTGCAGAGCTTGCTCCAGTGAAGATGCAACTGTTGGGATTTCCGCTGCTTCTTCTGCTGGCAGGTCATACAAGTCTTTATCCATTGCATCGCCTGGGTGGATCTTGTTCTTGATTCCGTCAAGACCCGCCATCAGCATTGCTGCAAAGCACAGGTATGGGTTAGCAGTTGGATCACCGAAGCGAACTTCGATACGACGTGCTTTCGGGCTTGGTACCACAGGGATACGGATTGAAGCAGAACGGTTACGAGCAGAGTATGCAAGCATAACAGGTGCTTCGAAGCCAGGAACCAGACGCTTGTATGAGTTGGTTGATGCGTTCGCAAAGGCGTTGATTGCACGTGCGTGCTTGATGATACCGCCGATGTAGTGAAGTGCAGTCTCAGACAGGCCGCCGTACTTGTCACCAGCGAACAGGTTTTGACCGTCTTTCGCCAGTGATTGGTGAACGTGCATACCAGAACCATTATCGCCAACAACTGGCTTAGGCATGAAGGTTGCTGTTTTACCAAATGCGTGAGCAACGTTATGAACAACGTACTTGTAGATTTGGATTTCGTCAGCTTTAGACGTCAGCGTGTTGAAACGAGTAGCAATTTCGTTCTGACCAGCAGTGGCTACTTCGTGGTGGTGCGCTTCAACAACCAGACCCATCTCTTCCATGATCAGACACATTGCTGAACGGATATCTTGTGATGAATCAACAGGTGCAACTGGGAAGTAACCGCCTTTAACGCCTGGACGGTGACCTTTGTTACCGCCTTCGTAGTCAGTACCGCTGTTCCAGCTGCTTCTACGTCGTCGATTTTGTAAGACGCGCCAGACATGTCTACAGAGTACTTCACGTCGTCAAACAGGAAGAACTCTGGCTCAGGGCCGATAAGAACGGTGTCTGCAACACCCGTTGAACGCATGTACTCTTCTGCGCGGTGTGCGATAGAGCGTGGGTCGCGGTCATAACCTTGCATAGTTGCAGGCTCAAGGATGTCACAACGGATGTTCAGCGTGCTGTCTTCTGTGAATGGGTCCAGAACAGCTGTAGTCGCGTCAGGCATCAGTACCATGTCTGATTCGTTAATGCCTTTCCATCCTGCGATAGAAGAGCCGTCAAACATTTTGCCTTCTTCGAAGAAGTCAGCGTCGATCTGATGAGAAGGGATCGAGACGTGTTGCTCTTTACCCTTTGTGTCGGTAAAGCGCAGGTCGACAAATTTCACTTCGTGCTCTTGAATGAGAGAGAGTACGTTTTCGGCTGACATGTGAATAAACCTCCGTTGTCAAATGTAGTTACGCGACGTTTACTGCTTGTCACGTGAGTTAAGTGCATTAATGCTAAAAGCGTGCCAAGTTCTAAAAACCAGTCTCCACCTGCGTTTAACCGATTTTGCTTGGTATTGGCGCAAATGAAATGCACTAAACTGGTGCTTGTTACGCACCAAAAAAGTGCAAGCAGTCAGGCGTTGCCTGTTTCGTCGCATCCATTCAGCAGTGGATCGCAATTATTGTCAATGAGAAGGCGATGGCTTTTTGTTTACGAAATGTGTCTATGTGATCGCGATCGCTGCCCAGATTGCGAGTAGAGAGCGCCAGTATGATGTGGATTACAGGCATATCTGTTTGCCATCGGTTTTTCATTATTTGTGTGTAAAATCCGCACCCTTGCGCTTCAAAGCTAAAATAACCATTGACCCGCTTCACATAGTTGGTGGGTTTTGGTCGAAAATCTGTTAAATTACGGCCGTTTTTTTAATCAAGTGGCGGTGGGCATCCGAATAATGGTATTCGGCTGGCCAGCAGCACGACTTTTTTGAGTGAAAGAGTACCCATGTCTACGTTACAGATAGATAAACTGAGAAATATCGCGATTATCGCGCACGTTGATCACGGTAAAACTACCCTGGTCGATAAGCTGCTTCAGCAGTCTGGCACCTTGGAAAGCCGTGGTGAACTTGAAGAACGTGTCATGGACTCGAATGATATCGAGAAAGAGCGTGGCATTACGATTCTGGCAAAGAACACGGCAATTAACTGGAACGACTACCGTATCAACATCGTAGATACTCCGGGACACGCCGACTTCGGTGGTGAGGTTGAGCGTATCATGTCGATGGTTGATTCGGTTCTGCTGATCGTTGACGCTGTAGATGGCCCAATGCCTCAGACTCGCTTCGTCACACAAAAAGCGTTTGCTCACGGTCTAAAGCCAATCGTTGTTATCAACAAAATTGACCGCCCGGGTGCGCGTCCTGACTGGGTGATGGATCAGGTCTTTGACCTGTTTGATAACCTCGGCGCGACTGACGAGCAGCTGGATTTCCAAGTGGTTTACGCATCAGCACTGAATGGCTGGGCAACGCTGGAAGAAGGTGAGACAGGCGAAGATATGGAAGCCCTGTTCCAAGCGATCGTTGATAACGTTGCAGCCCCTTCTGTTGATGTTGAAGGCTCTCTGCAAATGCAGATCTCTCAGCTTGATTACAGCTCTTACGTCGGCGTTATCGGTGTAGGCCGTGTGACGCGTGGTTCTGTTAAGCCTAACCAGCAAGTCAGCATCATTGGCGCTGACGGCAAAACACGTAACGGTAAAGTGGGCACAGTACTGGGCTACTTGGGTCTTGAGCGCCACGAAGTGGACGAAGCGACAGCGGGTGACATCATCGCAATCACCGGTCTTGGTGAGCTTAAAATCTCTGACACCATCTGTGACATCAACAATGTTGAAGCGCTGGAACCACTGAGCGTTGATGAGCCAACCGTGACCATGACCTTCCAGGTAAACACGTCACCGTTTGCAGGTAAAGAAGGTAAATACGTGACCTCGCGTAACATCCTTGAGCGTCTGCAAAAAGAATTGGTTCACAACGTTGCCCTGCGCGTTGAAGAAACCGATGACCCAGACAAGTTCCGCGTATCTGGTCGTGGTGAGCTTCACCTGTCTATTCTGATTGAAAACATGCGTCGTGAAGGCTTCGAGCTGGCTGTATCGCGTCCTGAAGTTATCATCAAAGAAGAAGACGGCCAGAAGATGGAACCGTTTGAGACTGTCACCATTGACGTTCTTGAAGAGCATCAGGGCGGTATCATGGAAAACATCGGTCTGCGCAAAGGTGAGCTGACTGACATGTCACCAGACGGCAAAGGCCGTGTTCGTATGGACTTCATGATGCCATCACGTGGTCTGATTGGTTTCCAGACTGAATTCCTGACACTGACTTCAGGCTCTGGCCTGATGTACCACAGCTTTGACCACTATGGCCCGCACAAAGGCGGTACTATCGGTCAGCGTAACAACGGTGTTCTGATTTCGAACGCAACAGGTAAAGCCCTGACCTACGCACTGTTTAATCTTCAGGAGCGTGGCCGTCTGTTCTCTGAGCATGCGGACGAAGTCTATGAAGGTCAGGTTATCGGTATTCACAACCGCTCTAACGATTTGACAGTAAACTGCCTGAAAGGTAAGCAGCTGACCAACGTTCGTGCATCGGGTACTGATGAAGCGCAGGTACTGACGCCAGCAATCAAATACACGCTGGAGCAGGCACTTGAGTTTATCGATGACGATGAGCTGGTAGAAGTGACGCCGGAAAGCATCCGTATTCGTAAGAAACTGCTGACTGAGACGGATCGTAAGCGTGCAAGCCGTGGCGCAAAATAATCTCCGATTATTTCAGTGAGAAACGTCAGATAGAAAAGCCTCCGCTTAGGAGGCTTTTTTTGTGTCTGCGACATGATGTGATTGAAAGAGCGTGACAGAGCACTAGCTAAAATGTCGCGCATAAATGGCAAGAGGAATGCTTGCGCCTGCAGAGGCCAGCGCGACGCCGATAAACGTGACTTCTTTGGGGCTAATAAAGCCCAGTAGTGATGCAACCCAGCAAATGGCGGTTGCCCCACCAATGCCCAACAATGCAGTGACAAAAAGACCGCCATGTCTTTCGCGTTTGAACAGTAACCGGGCAATAACCCCCGCCAACAGGCCTAAAAGTAGCCATGACACCAACCCCATCTCTCCGCTCCTGGCTGCGAAACAAGCGTTTCAACAGCCAACAAACTAGTTGATGTCTCATCCTCACATTGGCTTAAAGCTGCGATTTTATCCTAACTGCGACTCATTGCTTGAGCGTCGCAAGGAAACGTTCTGACTCTGCAATGGCTGATTTCATGTCTTTTATGGCCACAGAAATATCTTGCTTTAAGCCAGAAAACTCCTGTTTCAACGAGCCAATCGCCGCTGCGTTCAAGTTATGTTTCAGATACAGGGTATTGTCTCTGAGTGTATCCAGCACTGGCGCCATCTTATTCTCTGCTTTTCTCATCGCACTCACCATTTGCTGGTAGCTGCGACGGGTTTTGAGCAACTTCGCCTGACTGTCACGACGCAGACGTGGGCTGGAGTACAAGTCTAATTCTTCTTCCCACTCAGTAAACAGCGCGTCTGATACGTCCTCAACAGACTGAATTCTGCTGCGCACTTGCTCTGCGGCATCTTCACTTGCTTCATACTTGTCATTCAGGGTCTTGTAAACTTGCTCAAGCTCACCACCATCAAACTGTGTCAATGCACTGAATGAGCTCAATGCATCGGTAAAGGTTTCCTGCGCATCCTGCTGCGCGGCTGAAGCATTTTCTACCCTCTCTGCCATAATATCGCGTTTGTGGATCCCCACTTTTTCGAGGGTTGAATAATAGCCGACTGGCAGCCAGCAAGGGCCAATAACATCAGCCAATGGCTAATTTGCGCACAGTAATCTCCTTGGCGTTTTGGTGTATGATAGTTTTTCGGTTTATGAACTTATGATAGGCGTCGTGAAACAACATCGAGAAGCGTTACATAATTGGCTGAAAATAGCACTGGCCTTTGGCCATCATTTACGCCTGCGTCTCAGCCATGACAGGTTGACTGTCAGTGCAGGTTATATGGCCTATGTCACTCTGTTATCACTGGTTCCACTGCTTACCGTCGTGTTATCTGCATTTTCTGCGTTTCCCGGTTTTGATGGTGTGGCTGAATCAGTGCAGAGGTTTGTGCTGCAAAACTTCGTTCCTGCCTCAGGGGAAACGCTTGAGAAATACCTCAATGAGTTTGTCGCTAATGCCGGGAAAATGACCGCTATTGGTGTTGCATTTTTGTTTGTCGTTGCCTTGATGTTGATCTCTGCGATTGATAAGAGTCTGAATTATATATGGCGAGTGAAACAAAAACGGCCACTTGTGGTATCGTTTTCTATCTACTGGATGGTCCTTACTCTAGGCCCGATTCTAGTAGGTACCAGCATTGCGGTCAGTTCTTACATCACATCGCTGGTGGTGTTTGAAAATGGGGTGGCCGACCAGCTGGTACCGAGCCTGCTCAGGTTACTGCCGTTTTTGCTTACCACGCTGGCGTTCCTTGGGCTTTATACACTCGTCCTAACCGGGAAGTCAGGCTAAAGCATGCATTGATTGGTGCGATGACGGGCAGTGTGTTGTTTGAGTTGAGTAAGAAAGGTTTCGCATTATATCTGGCGAATTTTCCGTCTTATCAGCTTATCTATGGTGCATTAGCCGTGATCCCTATTTTGTTCTTTTGGGTTTACATCAGCTGGTGCATCGTATTGCTTGGCGCAGAAATGACCGCCGCGTTGGGAGAAGCCAAATCATGGCTGCCTTCGCGAAAGAAAGGCGGTTCATCAGACGACAGTGGCGCAACAGCCTCATCCGAAAAAATCACTGAACTGAATGCAGGAGTGAAAGTGAATGATTGCGCTGATACAGCGGGTAAGTGACGCGCGCGTTGTTGTCGATGGTGAAACGATAGGTGCTATCGACAAGGGTTTGTTGATATTGCTTGGCGTTGAAAAAGGTGATGACGATAAAAAAGCACACCGACTCCATGAAAAAGTGCTCGGATATCGGGTATTTGAAGATGAAAATGGAAAAATGAACCTGAATGTGAAGCAGGCGCGGGGAGATGTGCTTGTTGTTTCTCAGTTTACCCTTGCTGCAGACACCAAAAAAGGGATGCGCCCGAGCTTTTCCGGTGCGGCACCGGATGAGGCGAATCGTCTGTATGAGGTGTTCAATAGCCACTGCCGTGAAGCGGGGGTACGCACGGAAACAGGGCGCTTTGCAGCCGACATGAAAGTCAGCCTGACCAATGATGGCCCGGTGACATTCTGGCTTCAGGTTTAAAGGATTAATGACACCAGGAGAGTGACAATTATGTTCCGACTGTTAACACCAACGAGTGAACAACAGCTGTCTGATTACTACCAGTTTCGCTGGAAGATGTTGCGAGAGCCGTGGCGTCAGCTCCGGGCTCTGAACGTGATGCTTACGATGTCAGTGCTTGTCACCGAATGATTGTTGACAGCAAGGGCGAGCCTGTTGCTGTCGGTCGCTTGTATCTGACGCCTGAGAACGACGGCCAAATCCGTTTCATGGCGGTTGCGCCTGAATTCAGGAGCCGCGGTCTTGGTGCATTGTTGTTGATGGCACTCGAATCACTGGCTAAACAGGAAGGCGCTCAGCGTTTAGTTTGTAATGCGCGAGAGGATGCGATCGGTTTTTACAACCAACACGGCTTTTGCAGTCAGGGGGAGTTGAGCGAAGAGCGAGGTCCTGTGCGTCACCAACAGATGTTGAAGACCCTAGACCCCCTGTCAGATGTTGTTCGCCGCCCGGAGTGGTGTGCTGAGCTGCAAGAGCGCTGGGAAAGCCAAATTCCCATCAGTGACAAAATGGGCATCCGTATTGGGCAATTCACAGGGTATCGATTTGAAGTGACTGCGCTGCTCAATGCTAACCTTAATCCGCATCAGAGTATGTTCGCCGGCAGTATTTTCAGTATGGCGACCCTGACAGGCTGGGGAATGGTGTGGCTGTTGATGAAAGAGCGTCGCCTTGAGGCTGATATCGTGCTCGCTGACAGCCATATCCGCTATCAAGCACCAGTGACGGATAAACCGCGTGCAGTGGTATCACTCGACAGTCTCAGTGGCGATCTGGACCGTCTGGCATCCGGCCGCAAGGCGAGGGTGAAACTCGAAGTGACTATCTTGAGTGATGAAACCCCGGTCGGGACATTTACCGGTACTTTTGTGCTGGTGCCTAACAACAAAAGTACCGATTCAATTGAAGAGAATGAACAGGAAGAATTAGTTTCCTGATGCCGCTTTAACTGGGGCGTCGCTGACCCGCACGCCCCCTTCCTGACTGACTAAGTCCCACTTCCCTCTCACGCGATAATTGCCCGGTGTATTGGTCGAGACCGTTACTGACTTCATGCTGATCCTGCCTCTGTCAGCAACCAGCTTAACAGGAGTCACTGAAATCGCCATTGGCGTGGCAGGTACATCGGCGTTCTCATCTGTTAACAGGGCTTGCAACGACTGCTCAAGCGAACCATTATCGGTTACCTCTAGTGCGCTATCATGAAGATCGGCATCGACTGTGCCGTCGAGACTGAAACTGAAGCTCGTCCAGTCTGTCGCGAGGCTGAGAGTGACAGCGAGAGATCGTGCTGTCCGCTCAGAGGTAAATCCAGCCCCGCCCAACGTTGATAAATATTGGTCGGAATACCCAAGCCCTCGGCTTTAAACTGCCACTTCTGGCTCGGACTTTTGAGGTCAATTTCGCCTTCTGCAGTACCCTGTCCGTCTTTAAATGACAATGTTGCACGATCAAGCTGCCAGAGCCCTTCTGTTGAACGCATTTTGAAAAACGGTGTCATCAGTGCAATACGGTTGATGTTAGCTAGTGCAGCGTCTGCAGTGAGCTCTCCTTGCCACATTTGGGTCTGCCCGTTGTGCTTGAGAGTGAGATCGGAGCCTCTCGCGTTCACCGCTTCAATAAACACAGGGAAGTTATCATCGTAAACGGCCAGCCCCATGTGTTTGAGGGTCAGCTGACCCACTTTGACTGAATTAAGCGCATTCCACCAAGTTTGGAGGCGTGCAGCTTCTTCGGGCTCGAAAGTCAGGTTAACACCACTTATCAGCAGGTTGTCCAGAGACAGAGCGTCAGTGGATGCTTGCCCAGAGAGGCGGACAAATCCATCTTGGAAACGGGCGGACAGGCCTGAAATTTTCACCTTATCCGGGCTGATTGTGAGATCGACAATCGCATCTGCCATCACATAATCACCTGTTCGCATCAATGCGGCGTTGAACGAAACCTTGGTACCCGCGTCGGGTAGCCAGTCAACCTGACCGTTTTCATACGCAAAGTTATGTGCGGAAAGGTTGATGTGCTCCAACCCCCAATCAGTGAGATCTGCGCTGAGGTCAAGGATGTCGAGACGTTCAACTTGAATGCGGTGCGCTTTGGCAAAGTCTTGAATGTTGTTGAGTAATGCTTGGGTATTTTTCTCTGACTGAAGCCTGCCATTATTGACGGTCAGTTGGCTGATGGTGAGTGTGTCGTCTGGTGTCCAAACGGCGCGGCTCGAAATCGATGCATTTTCGAGCTCAAAGGAAAGACCGTCGATATACCAGTCTCTATCTTCCCGATAGCTGTTGACCAATAAATCGGAAACGGTTTGTTTGTGCCAGACGGCTTTGGGCGCTTCCAACTGAAAACTACCAAGTACATCCGGTCGACCATTACCGTCAACATGCCAGTCACTGGCTTGTACTTTTGCATCAGTCAGAGAAAGTGTATCGCTGCGATAAGTGAGGTTTTCAATGGCAAAAACACCGATTTTGAGCCCTTCAGGGAAGGTTACTGGTAAGGTCTTTTCAATGGTTGTGCCACTGACCGTCAGGTTTTTTAACTCAAGCGGACCTGTAATGAGAGAGCTGGGGTCGAGTGTGGCTGAGAGAAACTTGGCATCGACCAGCGGCTCTGATTTGTTCCGAACTTCTAAATCAGAAAGCGTCACCGTCCATGGCTTTTGCATCGAATAGCCCATCTCTTTCGCTTCGAGACGATACGGGGTCAGCCACGTCAGATAGAGCTGAAACATTGGCAGACCTGCCTGGGTATGAAGAATGGCTAATACCGAGCCCGCCAATAACAAAGCAATAACCACCAAAATGGTTATGAATTTCAAAAAAAAGCGAATCGCCACTCAGTTTTCTCCGCGAAGAATGAAGATATTTCGTCCATGATGAGTTCAGGTTGGCGCAAAAAAGTTCGCTATTCAACCTTGATAGGGGGCGCACGTGAAGAGGTTAATAAAATAAAAGCCCCGACAGTGCGGGGCTTTCATCAAAGTTGCAGAAAACTTAAAGTTGCGGTCCAGCTTTGACCAAGGCTTCACCTTCGGCAGTATCTGTGTACTTGTCGAAGTTTTTAATGAAGCGGGCTGCTAAGTCCGTTGCTTTTTGTTCCCAGTCGGCACTGTTTTCGTAAGTGTCTCTCGGGTCCAGAATATCTGGATTTACACCGGGCAGCGACGTCGGAACTGACAAATTAAAGATTGGAATATCTTTCGTTTCAGCTTCGTCAATTGAGCCGTCCAAAATTGCGTCGATAATGCCACGAGTATCTTTGATAGAAATTCGCTTACCTGAACCGTTCCAGCCCGTGTTTACCAGATAGGCCTCAGCGTTTGCATCTTCCATACGTTTCACCAGCACTTCTGCATATTGCGTTGGGTGAAGTGTCAGGAAAGCGTTACCGAAACATGCCGAGAAAGTCGGTGTCGGCTCGGTGATCCCGCGCTCAGTACCTGCCAATTTTGCTGTAAAGCCAGACAGGAAGTGATACTTGGTCTGTTCTGGTGTGAGCTTAGAAACAGGTGGTAGTACGCCGAAGGCATCAGCAGACAGGAAGATAACTTTGTTGGCGTGACCGCCTTTTGAAACGGGTTTGACGATATTATCGATGTGATAGAGAGGGTATGAGACACGGGTATTTTCGGTTTTCGAACCGTCGTCGAAATCAATCGAACCATCATCTCTTACTGATACATTCTCCAGCAGGGCATCGCGGCGAATCGCGTTGTAGATATCAGGCTCAGCTTCTTTGGAGAGGTTGATGGTTTTCGCGTAACAACCGCCCTCAAAGTTGAAGATGCCGTCATCGTCCCAGCCATGCTCATCATCACCAATGAGTTCACGTTTCGGGTCGGTAGAGAGTGTTGTTTTTCCCGTACCAGACAGGCCGAAAAATACCGCAACATCGCCTTTTTCACCGACGTTGGCAGAGCAGTGCATTGAAGCTATACCTTTGAGAGGAAGGAAATAGTTCATCATTGCGAACATCCCTTTCTTCATTTCACCGCCGTACCATGTGCCGCCGATAAGCTGCATTCTCTCGGTCAGGTTGAAGACAGTAAAGTTTTCTGAATTCAGTCCCTGCTCTTGCCAGTTTTTGTTTACACATTTTGCACCGTTGATTACCACGAAATCAGGTTCAAACGTTGCTAATTCTTCTTCTGTTGGCCTGATAAACATGTTCTTCACAAAGTGAGCCTGCCAAGCAACCTCTGTGATCACTCGGATACACAGGCGGGTATCTGGGTTTGCACCACAATACCCATCGACAACAAAAACACGTTTATTGGAAAGTTGTTCGCAAACCTGACTTTTTAGGTCATCCCAGATCTCTTTGGAAATGGGTTTATTATCGTTGATACCTTGATCGGACCACCAAAGTGTATCTCTGGTTGTATCGTCACGGACAATATATTTGTCCTTTGGAGAACGTCCGGTAAAGATGCCTGTATCAACGGCAACCGCACCGAGCTCAGTTACTACGCCTTTTTCATAGCCTTCGAGGCTTGAGTTTGTTTCTTCGGTAAAGAGTTGTTCGTACGAAGGGTTACGAATGATTTCTTTAACCTCATTAAGACCGTGGCGTGACAGATCAATCTGTTCTGCAACCTTGTGTTCGACGTTCGAAACGGTCATAGGTGCTCCTTGGGTAAGATGTTATATTTTATCGTCCTTGCTAAAACTTTAGGCCAAATTACAGTGTAGGGTGTGACAGGCCCAAAAAGAGCAATTAATGTTTACAAGCTGCGAATCGAGACAACCATCCCTTCTAGCCGCCCGCGCCCATATAGTAACGTCATGCTGCCTGTCTTCGCTACCCATAAACGGTTATTTATTAAACGAAATTATCTATCCAAAATTCCTATTTATCGTCGTTAAAATTGTGCGTTTAAGCACAAAAAAAGCCGCCTTTTTAGGCGGCTTGTGACGTATTTGCGCTGAGTTAATTATTTTCGCGAAAAATCAATGAAGTTGATCTGGCGCGGAAGAGGTTTGATCAAAAATTGCTGCAATATCAATACTATCAAAGTTATAGTCTGTGCCGCAGTAGTCACAGTGAAGACTCACTACGCCCATTTCAGCGACCATTTTCTCCACTTCTTTACGCTCAATAGCAGCGATTGCTGATGCACTTCGTTCGCGCGAACAACTGCAACGAAATTGTACCTGTTGCGGCGCATACAATTTCACTTTCTCTTGGTGATATAGGCGATACAGTACGTCTTCTGCCTCAAGTTTGAATAACTCTTCATTTTTGACGGTTTCAGTCAGTTGAGTCAGGTGATCAAAATCACCCTCTTCACCTTGCCCATCAGGCATCACTTGCAAAAGCATACCTGCTGCTTTTTCTTCGCCACTCTCTACGCCACTGCGAAGCCACAAACGTGTCTGGAGCTGCTCAGAGCGCGCAAAATAGTCTTCAATACACGCTTCTAGGGTTTCACCCTCTAAACCGACAATTCCCTGATAGCGCTCACCCTCATTTGGCTCAATCGTAATGATGATTTGGCCTTTACCTACCAGTTCTTTGAGCGTGTTGGGTAATTCGATCTCTTCTTTCCAACGCGCAGTACCACGCAGTATCTGTTCGTGTGTGCCGTTGACGACAGCCAAAGACAATGGACCATCGCCTTGTATCTGCACAGCAATATTACCCTCAAATTTTAGGGTAGCGGTCAGCAGGCTGGTTGCTGCCAGCATTTGACCCAGTAGATGTTTGATAGGTTCTGGGTATTGTTTTGTCTCAACCATCTTCTGAAAAGTATCAGAAAGCTGTACCAGCTCTCCGCGAACCGACACGCCATCAAATACATAGCGGTGCAAGGTGTCTTGGCTCATAGAAACGTGCTCTCCAACGTTAATCGTTAGTTTGTCTGAATTTAATGATATCTCGGCGCTGTTTTTTGTCAGGCCGACGATCTGGGCTCGGGTTGTGAGCGTGTAGCTTACGCGCAAGACTGTTTTGCTCGCGCTTTTGAACGCTCTCTGTGGTTTCGGTATACAAAAGTTGCGCTTCAGGTGCGCCACGCCGCTGTTCACTAAGTGCGTCAACGATGATTGCTTTCTCTTCATGGCCCTGTCGAATTTTTATCTCAGCGCCAACTTCTACAAACTTGCTTGCTTTCGAGCGTTGTCCGTTGTAGTGAACTTTGCCACCGTCAATCATGTTTTTCGCCAATGAACGCGTCTTGTAAAAACGGGCTGCCCATAGCCATTTATCAAGCCTTACTTGCTTGTCATTTTCACTTTCGTGTTGCCTTGTACGCAATTTTTCCAAACCCATTTCCAACCAAGGAGTAAACTTACCATAAGATTAGTTTTTGATCAGCATCACACTGACGGTGTCGATATGTGGTCGAGGTGGGCACCTTTCAAGACCAGTTTGCAGAGTGACAGGCAAAAACTAACCGTAAAGTGTGAGTGATATGTTAAAAGTGATAAATTACTCAGGTCGAAAAAACAGTATTCTTTGGTACCTTGAATGCACAAAGCATTATCCCGTAATGTGTTGAAGCAATAATATATTGGTCCTGACTCAAGAATTAATTCGGATGCATAAAGATGTTGGCTGCAAAAGGTAGCAACTTCTTCTCGGAAGTTGACAACAAAGTAAACGAAAAAGCAGTAAAGAAACTTGCTTCGCTTGTTACCTTGATCCTGTTGATTGTTTTCGCATGGATCCTCGGTCGAATTGTTTGGCAATTCTGGCAACCCCAGTCTGAGGCCTTTGTCGCTGCGCCTGCCTCTGTATCCGTGAATGTTCAACCCGCCGATGAAAGTTACCGCCTGCGTGACATTTTGGAGCAGAACTTGTTTGGTCGTTACAGCCAGCAAGCGTCCAAGCCCGTCGTCAAACCGGTCAATACAAACGCACCAAAAACGAAATTAAACCTGAAGCTTGTCGGTGTGTCTTCGAGTAGCGAAGAAGCATCTGGTTTGGCGATCATCGCTAATCGTGGCGCCCAGGCTGTGTATGGCATTGGTGAAGCAATTCAGGGGACCAGAGCAACGCTTCGCCGTGTTTTTCCTGACAGGGTAATAATTAGAAATAACGGTCGTGATGAACTTCTGTTCTTGGATGGCGTTGATGATAAACAAGCCTCAAGATCCCAGAGAACGGCTGCGAGAACTGCTCCTTCACGACAGAGTTCAAAAGCGACTTCAGCTTCCCGCAGCGAGGTCGATGTATCTTCTATACGCGCCGAAATTTTGAGCAATCCACAAGCGCTGCTAAAACATATCTCGCTCTCTCAAGCACAGGATGAGACGGGCCTTTTAGGCTATCGAGTGGGGCCGGGCAGCGACAGGCGACTTTTTGATTCCTCCGGTTTGGAGGAGGGGGACATTGCTACCGAGATTAATGGCAATGACCTGCGAAATCCGGCTGAAGTCGGACAAATTTGGCAAAGTCTCGCAGACAGTTCAGAAATCAGTATTACGGTGTTAAGAGATGGCCAACAGCATGTTGTCTACATCAGCTTATAATTCACTGGAAAGTTGGAGAGAAGAGTGAATAACTGGATGAAACCAAGTGCCTTGCTTCTTGCAGGTGCGTTAGCTTTCCAAAGTACCACGGCATGGGCAGGAGAATTCTCTGCAAGCTTCAAAGGTACAGACATACAAGAGTTCATTGAGATTGTCGGACGCAATCTTGAAAAAACGATCATTGTTGACCCCGCAGTACGTGGGAAAATCAACGTGCGCAGTTTTGATACCTTCAATGACGAGCAATACTACGGATTCTTTCTCAGTGTTCTAGAAACCTATGGTTTTGCTGTTGTCGAAATGGAAAGTGGATTGCTGAAAGTTGTCAGAGACAAAGATGCCAAGCAATCAGCTGTGCCTGTTGCAACCGATGCTTCTTACTCGGGCGATGAGGTCGTCACGCGTATTGTTGCCGTTAAAAATGTTTCGGTACGTGAATTGTCCCCGCTTCTGCGCCAGCTGATTGATAATGCGGGTGCAGGTAATGTTGTTCACTATGAAGCAGCCAACGTTATGATGATCACGGGCCGTGCAGCTGTGGTTAATCGTCTCGCTCGAATAATCGAAGTCGTAGACAGAGCGGGTAACAAAGAAGTTGAAGTTGTTCCTCTCAAACACGCATCGGCATCAGAAATGGTGCGTATCCTCGACAGCCTCAAGAAAAGCGGTAACGAAAAGAGCACACCACCACTTTTGCAGCCCCAATATGTTGCTGATGAGCGAACCAACTCGGTACTGATTTCCGGTGAACCGAAAGTACGTGCGCGCTCTAAAAAGCTGATTTCGCAGCTCGATAGAGAAATGGCCACGATCGGTAACAACCGCGTAATTTATCTTCGATATGCCAAAGCCGAAGACATTGTAGAGGTCTTGCAAGGTGTTTCCGAAAACTTGGTTGCTGAAAAGCAAGGTGGCGCGAAGGCCCCTGTACAAAAATCGGAAGTGAAGATCTCATCGCACAAGGGCACTAACGCACTGGTTATCACCGCGCCGCCAGACATTCTCCGTGCTCTAGAAAACGTAATTTCTCAGCTTGATATTCGTCGGGCACAAGTCCTTATCGAAGCCATGATTGTTGAAATATCTGACAACAATGGTGTGAATCTTGGCGTACAGTGGGGCTCGCTCGAGGGCGGCGGCATTCAGTTCGGTAATACGGGTGCGACAGTCACGAACTTCATTGGCGCGAAAGAAGCAGCAGAGCCTGTCACGAAAAGCCAGGTCGTCGATGGTAAGCTCGTGACCATCACCGAAGACGGCGACAGAAGTGCTTTGGCTAAGTTGTTGGGTGGTATTAATGGCCTTGTTACCGCGGCGACGTTTGGTGATTGGAACGCGCTCGTCACTGCTGTGGCTTCTGATAACGAATCAAACATTTTGTCGTCACCGAACCTTACCGTGCTGGATAACGAAGAAGCGTCATTCATCGTCGGTGAGGAAGTCCCTGTTATCACCGGGTCTCAGACGGGCTCGAACAATGACAACCCATTCCAGACTGTTGAGCGTAAAGATGTCGGTATCAAACTGACCATTACGCCTCAAATCAACGAAGGTAATTCCATTCAGCTCAAAATCAACCAGGAAATTTCGAATGTCATTGGCGCCAGTGGCGCGGTGGACATCCGTTTTGGTAAGCGCCAGTTGACAACATCTGTTCAGGCGAACGACGGTGAGATGCTTGTACTCAGCGGTTTGATTGATGAGCGTACGGCGGAAAGTGAGCAAAAAGTGCCGCTGCTAGGTGATATTCCGCTTCTCGGCCATCTGTTCAAATCGACCAAATCTACCCGGGAAAAACGCAACCTGATGTTGTTTATCAAACCAACAATTCTTCGTGATGGCCTGAGTGCCGATGGTATTACACAGCGTAAGTACAACTACATCCGTGCTGAACAAATTTTAAGAGCGCAAGACGATATCAGTCTGATGCCAGGAGAGAAAACACCTGTGTTACCTTCTTTCGGTAGCAACAGGACGTTGCCTGCAGAAATCAGAGCGATCTTGGATGAGCTGAGGTAGTGTCCATGGATACACAACTGGCTGAAATTTCTCCGGAGCAGGTGATTGATAAGCCTGCGCTACCCTACGTAACGCGGCTGCCGTTTAGCTTTGCAAAACGGCATGGCGTTTTGGTGGAACATACTGAGCAAGGCTGGTTACTCTATTACCGAGGTAAACCCCAGCCCGCGGTGTTGGTCGAAGTTAGGCGTTTTTTGGCGCTGCCGTTTTCACCGATTGGTCTTATTGATAGCGAGTTTGAAACCAAGCTTCAGAAACTTTACCAGCGTGATTCGTCAGAAGCGCAGCAACTGATGGAAGATCTGGGTTCAGATGACGACTTTTTCGCTCTCGCAGAAGAGTTGCCGCAAAACGAAGATTTGCTCGACTCTGAAGACGACGCCCCGATCATCAAGCTGATCAATGCGATGCTGGGAGAGGCAATTAAAGAAACGGCCTCAGATATTCATATTGAAACCTTCGAGAAGAAATTGTCGATACGCTTCCGCATCGATGGTGTACTTCGTGAAGTGTTGAGCCCTGCGCGAAAACTGGCACCGCTACTTGTTTCGCGTATCAAAGTAATGGCGAAGTTGGATATCGCGGAGAAGCGTGTTCCGCAAGATGGTCGTATCTCATTGCGCTTGGGTGGACGCGCAGTCGACGTTCGTGTATCCACCATGCCTTCGTCACATGGCGAGAGAGTTGTGCTCCGTCTGCTCGATAAAAACGCGACCCAGCTGGATTTAGAAAGCCTCGGGATGACCAAGTCGATTCACGATGCGTTTGAGTCTATCGTGAAAAGCCCGCACGGCATTATTCTGGTCACCGGCCCTACGGGTTCGGGTAAGTCGACAACGCTTTATGCGGGTTTGCAAAGCTTGAACGGAGAAGAGCGAAACATTCTCACTGTCGAAGATCCCATTGAATTTGATATCGACGGCATTGGCCAGACACAGGTGAACACCAAAGTTGATATGACCTTTGCCCGTGGCCTCCGAGCTATTTTGCGTCAAGACCCGGATGTCGTCATGGTCGGTGAGATTCGTGATTCCGAAACGGCGCAGATCGCGGTAGAAGCGTCATTGACTGGCCACCTCGTGTTATCAACCTTGCACACCAATACCGCTATTGGTGCGGTTACGCGTCTGCGCGACATGGGCATTGAGCCTTTCCTTGTTTCCTCATCACTACTGGGTGTGTTAGCTCAGCGATTGGTACGTACGCTTTGCCAAGACTGTAGAGAACCTTATGAAGCTGATAGCCAGCAGAAGAAATGGTTCGGGATGGACGAGTCCGAAACGCTGACTCTGTACCATGCTGTTGGCTGTAAGCGTTGTAACCAGAAAGGTTACCGCGGGAGAACAGGTATTCATGAATTGCTGATCATTGACTCCGATGTGAGAGAGCTCATCCACAGCGAGGAAGGTGAGTTGGCAATCGAAAAACATATCAGGAAGACAACACCAAGCATCCGGGATGATGGATTGAGTAAGGCACGACGAGGCATTACCACGCTTGAGGAAGTCCTCAATGTGACCAGGGAGGGGTAGTGGCCGCATTTGAATACAAGGCACTGGATGTTCGAGGTAAAACAACCAAGGGCGTTCTGGAAGCTGACAATGCCCGTCAGGCACGACAAATTCTGCGAGAAAAAAGCCTTATCCCTGTCGATATCGCTGCAACTCAGGAAAAAGAACAGCAAAAGAGCAAACAGGCGTTTTCGTTTGCAAGAGGGATCAGCACCACTGAACTGTCTTTAATCACCCGGCAACTAGCGACTCTCGTTCAGGCTGCGATGCCACTGGAAGAGTGCCTGAAAGCCGTAGCGGAGCAAAGCGAAAAGCCGCGTCTGAAAAATATGATGACAGCGGTACGCTCAAAAGTTGTTGAAGGGTACACGCTCTCTGACAGCCTTGCAGATTATCCGCACATCTTCGATCAACTCTTCCGCGCTATGGTGGCTGCTGGTGAGAAGTCTGGTCACTTAGGACCAGTGCTTGAGAGGCTGGCTGATTATGTTGAAAACCGTGAGCAAATACGCAATAAGTTGATTCAGGCGATGGTATACCCCATCGTCCTCATCGTAGTTTCTATTGGTATTGTTGCGTTTCTTCTTGCCTCTGTCGTCCCGGAAATTGTCGGAAATTTTACGCAAACAGGCCAAGAGCTTCCCAAAGTCACGCAAGTCTTGCTTGCAATGAGTGACTTTGTGACGGCGTGGGGGTGGTTAGTATTACTGGTCACGATTGCAGTCTTTATGTTCACTAAGCTGGCTCTTCGCAGCGAGAAACGGCGACTTGGCTGGGATCGGAGCATTTTAGGCCTACCCGTTATTGGTCGTGTTGCCCGAGGGCTCAATACCTCTCGATTTGCCCGTACTTTGGCTATTTGTACTTCTAGTGCTATCCCGCTGCTCGAAGGGATGAAAGTGGCTTCCGATGTGATGACCAATACCTGGGTGAAAAGTCAGGTGCTTGAAGCCTCAGAGCGGGTTAGAGAGGGTGCGAGTCTTCGCATATCACTTGAGAAAACGAAACTTTTTCCGCCAATGATGCTCCATATGATAGCCAGTGGTGAGAGAAGCGGTGAGCTTGAACCTATGCTGACCCGTGCATCTGACAATCAGGATCGTGACTTTGAAGCACAGGTAAACATTGCCCTTGCCATCTTTTCGCCGATGCTGATCGTGCTGATGGCAGGAGTTGTTTTGTTTATTGTGATCGCAACCCTGATGCCAATCATTGCGCTCAATAGCCTTGTTGGTGCTTAATTTCATTTGAATTTATCTATTTTAAAAGGGGCATTTTCATGCAACGTCGTCAACAGGGTTTTACCCTGCTAGAAATCATGATTGTCATCGTTATTTTGGGTGTATTGGCAAGCTTGGTTGTACCCAACCTAATTGGCAGTAAAGATCAGGCCGATAAGCAAAAAGTTATCTCTGATATCAGTTCTTTCGAAAGTAATCTTGATATGTACCGCTTGGATAACAATGTCTATCCATCGACTGATCAGGGCCTTGCTGCACTGGTGTCAAAACCGAGCGGCTCCCCTGAGCCACGAAACTATAAAGAAGATGGCTACATCAAACGTTTGTCGAAAGATCCGTGGGGTAATGACTACCAATACCTGAACCCGGGTGAGCACGGCAAAATTGATATCTTCAGCTTTGGTGCTGACGGCCAGGAAGGTGGCGAAGGTATCAATCAGGATATCGGTAATTGGAATATGCACGGCGATAAGTAATTTATGTTGTCGCGACGCCACGGTGGATTCACCTTACTGGAAATACTTTTGGTACTCGTCGTATTAGGGCTAAGTGCCGCCGTGGTGGTGCCAAATATTTCATCGAACAATAAAGACACGGTGAAAGAGGAGTCTCAGCGCTTTTTTAGGTTGATGCAACTTTGGTCGGAAGAGGCCATGTTGTCCTCTGAAACATTGGGTGTGCGTGTTGAAGACAAAAGCTACCACCTGATGAAACTGAGCTCCGATGACTGGGTGCGTGTTGAAGAGGGGAGGTACAGTAAAGATATTGAACTTCCTGAGGACGTAGAAGTGGAGCTGGAAGTCACTGGATTTACGGATCAGGATGACCGTCTTTTCAGTCGTGAAAGCCTATTTGACGACACCTTGTTCGAAGATGAAGAAGAGAAAGAAAAGCTCGACCCGCCACAAATTATCCTGATGGGTAATGGTGAAATCATCCCGTTCAGAATGACGTTTTACGAGAAAGACGAAGCGTTGTGGCAGGTGGAGGGCAATGAGCTTGCCGTCTTTGACATCAAACCCGCAGGTGAGGAGTCTGAGTGAAAACAAAAGGCTTCACCCTGATTGAGGTATTGGTTGCTATGGCGATTTTTGCACTGGCAGGTGTTGCGGTGCTTAAGTCTGCTACCGAGCAGATTAATTCTCTTGGTTACCTAGAAGAAAAAGCGTTGGCATCCATGGTCGCCGATAATCAGCTCACTCTGATGATGTTGCAAAAGTCGCCTCCCCGAACTGAGAAAAAAGGAAAGACAGAGATGGCGGGGCGAACCTGGTATTGGACAATCAAACCCACAGCGACGGCAGCCAACCAACTCCGCGCGATTGATCTCTTTGTCTCCACCTCTGAGTCCAGAAACAACAGTATTGTTTCAGTGAGAACCTATGTACCAGCGAGATAGCGTCAGTCGTCAACAGTCCGGTTTTACTCTGCTGGAAGTGATTTTGGCACTGGCGATTTTTGCTGCCTTATCGATAACCGCCAATCAGGTACTGAAGAATGTGCTGTTCAGTAACGAGCAAAGTCAGCAAGTGGGTGAGCAGCTCAAACAGCTTCAGCGTGCGCGAGTGATTTTGGACAGTGACTTTCGGCAGATACTTGCCAGACGTTATCGAAATAGCGGTGAGGAGAGTGGTGAGCTGCTCATAGAGATGTCTGACGGCTTGAATGATTCTGAAGAGCAGGGTGTTCGCTTCGTGCGCGGAGGTTGGATTAACCCCCAAAGCTTGTTTCCTCGCGGCGAGGTAGTGAAAGTAGGTTATCGGTTAAAAGACAACAAATTGGAGCGCGTACGTTGGATGTATCCTGATGACAGCCCATCCACTGAGCCTGCTGTTATGATGGTGATGGACGGCGTATCAAAACTGTCATTTGAAGTATTCAACGAGGGCGAATGGACGCCCATCTGGGATACACCCGAAGTCATGCCTCAGGCCCTAAGGCTCAAACTGACACTTGATCGATACGGTGATATTGAGCGGGTTTACCAGTTGCCAGCCCAGAGCTTGGCCTTTGAGAATAATGAACAGGAGCAAGTCCGGTGATGAGGGCGCAGCGTGGTGTCGCGCTTTTGGTTGTGCTGTTTATCGTCGCGTTGATGACGTCTATTGCTGTCAGTATGTCGGGCCGACTGTTTGTTAACTTCAACCGTATCGAGAGCCAACTCCGCTACGAGCAGGCATTTTGGTACAATCAAGGCGTTGAGCTGATGGCTAAAACCTTGCTCAAACAAGTGATCCCTGATGAAGCGCGGTGACTTTGGCCCAAGATTGGGCAGTAAAAGACAGAACATATCCTCTTGAGGGAGCCACGGTAAAAGGCAGCCTGTTCGACAGGCAAGCGTGCTTTAACCTCAATGCATTCGTGGCAGTTAGAGCCACAGAGAATAGCACCACGCCACATCTTGTATCAGCGTTGCAGCAGCTTTTGGTCTCGCAAGAGATTGATAGTTCGGATGCAGAGACAATAGCGGCGTCGACCTGGGAATTTATCGACACCGACACCGAGCAACAGTCGGCGTTGGGTGTGGAAGACAGCGAATACGAATCGCGGACGCCCGGCTATGTGACACCTAATGGCATGCTGGGAGACAGTACCGAGTGGCGTGCTGTTTACGGAGTGACCAAAGATATCATGCGAAAAGTAGGGCATTTTCTTTGTGCCTTACCATCGGACCGAGCTACCTTAAATGTAAACACCTTGACCGAAGAGGATGCTCCCATACTGGCAGCAATGCTTCATCCTCAAATTTCTGTTGATCAGGCGAAAACCCTGATAAGCCAGCGTGATCCCGTGGGAGGTTGGCGAGACATCGAAGCCTTTTGGGCAGAGCCTGTTTTTGCCAATATGGAAGAAGGCAAAAAGCAGGCTCTGCGAGAATTCATAGACGTGCGCAGCAAATTTTTTGAGCTGGATAGCACAGTGACTATCGACAGTGCCAGACTAAGATTTAGAGCACTGTTGAAGCGAGACGATAATAATGGCGAATATACGGTTGTGCGTCGCCGGTTCGGAGGGGTAAGTGAGCGAAATTCTGACGATAAGGCTGAGCAGCGATAACAGCTCGCCGATACCATGGCTGGTATGGTCACCGACGTTGCAAGATGTCATTGCATCTGGCGAAGCGGACAGTCTTGCCCAGATAAAAAGTTACAGTAAAGACAGAGATATTGTCGCACTGGTTGATGGCGCTGCGATATCTTTGGTTGATGTCACTATTCCTAAAGGCAGCGAACGGCAGTTAGAAACGGTTCTGCCTTTTCTGATTGAGGATGATTTGACGCAGGACGTTGATCACCTGCATTTCTCTTTGCTCGAAAAGAAAGGCGACAAAGCCAAGGTGGCTGTTGTTTCTCATCATCAGATGGAGTCTTGGTTGAACCGTCTGAAAGACGTTGGCATGACTGCTCGTCGGATGCTACCCGATTACATGGCTCTCCCGGTGACGGACGATGCCATCAGTGTTGCTAATCTTCAGCAACAATGGCTTGTAAGAGCAGGTGGCTTTAATGGCGCAACACTCGACTGGGACTGGTTACCACTTTGGTTAACAAACCAGCCACTCGATAGCGAAGATGAAGAAGCGACGCTCCCTGATATGGCGAGCTATAGCCCATACCCTGCAGATGACGTCATCGGTAACTGGCGCATCGAATCAGACGAGCTTGTGATGCTGACACTGGCGCAAGAAGCGCATCGGTCTGGGGTAAACCTCTTATCCGGGCCTTACAAACAGCAAAGCCAAGTTCTGAAGTATCTGAAACCTTGGCGCTCAGCAGCCGTTGCTGCTGGATTGCTTGCGGCTGTTTTGGCGGGCGAGCAATTTGCGTCAATCATGCAAATGGAGTCGCAGGCTGCGGCCTATCGGGTTCAACGTGAAGATCGCCTTCGCTCTGTCTTGCCTCAGATCAAACGTATACCCACAGAAAGTTACTTCCGTCGCTTGTTGAATGACGAAGTGAATCGACTGTCGGGGAGCAGCAATAGTTCGGGCAGTGTTCTGCAGTGGCTGGCAGAGCTGACACCGATGTTATCGAAAGTTCGAACCATGCAGCTTGAATCATTGAAGTACGATGGAAAGCGTAAAGAGCTCAGAGTGAACATGCGAGGAAAAGATTTTGGTGACTTCGATAAACTGGGCGGCCTGTTCTCTGAGGTATACCAGTCTAATTCAGCCGGACAATTAAAGCGTGATTCGTCAGGTGGCGTAACAGGTTCCTTTGTACTGAGGAGAAAAGACGGATGAACGGTATCGTCACGTATTGGCAAAACCTTTCACAGCGTGAGCAGCGAATGCTACTCATTGCTTCAGTGTTCTTTTTTATCGGAATTTTGTATTGGGGCATTGTCCAGCCTTTGCAAGAACGTCATGCTCGTGCAGAAAGCCGTTTGAAAGCTGAAAAGAGTCTGCTGACGTTTGCTGAAACCAAAGCCGCAGAAATCGAGAGCCTTCGCAAAATCACTGGCGGTGGCCCAGCAAACCGTAATCAACCCCTTACCCGTGTCGTGACCAGTAGCGTAAAGCAATTTAATCTTGAGCTCATTCGGTTCCAACCAAGTAAAGATGAACTTCAGGTGTGGCTTAAGCCCATGCCATTTAATACCTTGGTGAACTGGATTGACTACCTGTCAGCAAAATACGGTGTCAATGTGACTGCACTTGAGCTGGGAAAAACCAATACTCAGGGACAGGTTGAGGTAAAACGCTTGCAGTTGGGGCAAAAGTGACATGAAGCCAAAGATCTTGCTTTCTTTACTGCTTATTGTGGTATTTATTGTTAGCGTGATAGCACATCTTCCCGCCAGATTGGCAGTGAATTATCTTCCTGCATCGACGGGGATTGTTGTTACAGGTGTCGAGGGTTCGCTTTGGAAGGGCAGTGCCAAAAACGTAACCTGGAAAAACAGGTCATTAGGAACGCTAAGCTGGGATGCTAATCTGCTGCGACTTTTTACAGGTAAAGCGGACGTCTCCATTGCTCTTAGAGGTGGTATAGACGGAATTGATGGAAAAGGGCGAGTGGGGTATAGCTTGAGTGGCCCCTATGCCAGCAATCTTTTCGTCTCGGCGCCTGCAGAAGCGGTGATGAAAAATGCGCCAATTCCTGTGCCTGTCTCCGCGTCAGGGTCATTAAATCTATTGGTGAAAGACTACCAGTTTGCCTCTCCGTGGTGTGCAGAGCTAGACGGCTCTCTAAACTGGGTAAATGGTAATGTAAGCTCCCCAATGGGAGATATCAAAGCGGGTGATGTTGCGGCGCAGTTGTCTTGTGTTGACGGTAGTATCGCAGCCAAAGGTGACAGTAAATCATCAGCACTGACATCAGAGTTTTCTCTTGAGCTTTCGCCAAACCAGCGATACAAGGTGAATGGCTGGTTGGCACCCGGTAGCGAGTTTCCGCCTCAGCTTCGCTCACAGTTGGGTTTTCTGGGCCGTCCAGACAGTAATGGCAGGTATAAGCTCAACTTCAATGGCTAAGGTCGGAATGTTGTTATGGTAAAGAAAAATAAAGGGCCAGAAATTCTTGATTCCCGTGTTGTTGCCAGCTCCCGTTTGTTCAAAATTGAATCGCTGGAATTGCGCTTTAGTAACGGTGTAGAGCGAACCTACGAAAGAATGAAGCCCAGTGGCCGCAATGCGGTCATGGTCGTGCCCGTCACCGAAGAAAATGATCTTCTCTTGGTCCGTGAATATGCCGCCGGAACCGAGAGTTATGAACTAGGCTTTCCTAAGGGGCTGATTGATCCCGGTGAGTCGGTATTGGAAGCGGCAAATCGAGAGTTAAAAGAAGAAATCGGCTTTGGTGCTGAAGTCATGACGCCATTGAAAGAGGTCGTGCTTGCACCATCGTACTTTTCAAGCAAGATGACCCTGCTGCTGGCGAAAGGCTTATATCCTGAGAAGCTTGAAGGCGATGAACCTGAGCCTCTGGAACTTGTTCGCTGGCCTCTCAGTCAGGCTGAAGAATTGCTAACACATTTAGATTTTGGGGAAGCCCGTAGCATCACAGCATTGTTACTGGCATTGAAACAGCTTTCACAGGAGTAGTCATGGAGCTGTCACAGCTAATGCCTTCCGTCGTGGAGATCGCAAGAGAGTCAGGTCAACTGATTCTTAAGATCTATCAGGAAGGTAATTACGAACAAAACATTAAGACCGATGATACCCCCGTCACCAGTGCAGATATCGCTGCGCATAAACTTTTGACTCAGCGTCTAGAAGCACTGACACCCGATATTCCCGTCTTATCAGAAGAAGATGCCGAAGTTCCTCTCGAGAAACGCGGAGAGTGGGAACGTTACTGGCTGGTGGACCCTCTTGATGGCACGCAGGAATTTATTGCCCGCAGTGGCGATTTTGCCACTATTATTGCGTTGGTTGAAAATAATCAGCCAATCATGGGGGTGGTGTATGTGCCGATTTCTGACGTTGTTTACTATGCCTTCAAAGGGCATGGCGCCTGGAAAGAGATGCCCGACGGTACCAAACACCGTCTTTCTGTTCACAAGCATGAAGACGTTATGGGCTCGCTCTCGGTGGCAATCAGTCGCCGTCAGGACATCAACAGGATCACCGAGCGACTCGAACCAAGCCGTCACTATGATTTAGTTCCTCTTGGCTCCGCCGCGCTGAAATCATGCTTGGTGGCTGAAGGTGCTGTCGATTGTTACCTTAGGCTGGGGCCGACCGGAGAGTGGGATACAGCCGCAACGCAATGTATTGTGGAAGAGTCGGGCGGAAGGATACTCGATATGACGATGTCACCTTTGTCCTACAACGAGCGTGACTCTCTCGAAAATCCCAACTTTATTGTCATGGGTGATATGGCTCTGCCATGGAAAGACATTATCCGGTTGGAAAGCTAGTAACTTTGCTGATCATCAAGAAAAAAGGAGCCTTTCGGCTCCTTTTTACGTTCTAGTGTGTCTTTCAGAACAGGCGGTTCAAGCCATTTAGCGCAGCTACCCGATAGGCTTCAGCCATCGTTGGGTAGTTGAAGGTAGTATTGATGAAGTAATCAATAGTATTGCCTGCACCTTTTTGTTCGAAGATAGCCTGTCCGATGTGAATGATTTCTGCCGCACGCTCACCAAAGCAGTGAATGCCGAGGATTTCGCGGGTCTCTCGATGGAACAATATCTTAAGGCTGCCAACATCTGTACCAGCGATTTGCGCGCGGGCAAGATGCTTGAACTGGGCGCGTCCGACTTCATAAGGCACTTTGGCTGCCGTCAGCTCTTGCTCTGTCTTACCCACTGAGCTGATTTCAGGAATCGTATAAATACCCGTCGGGATATGGTCAATCAGCCTTGCTGATGCTTGGCCTTTGTTGATTGCTTGCGCCACAATACGCCCCTGATCATAGGCTGCGCTGGCAAGGCTCGGATAACCAATCACATCACCTACGGCATAGATGTGCTCGACGCCTGTCTGATAACTGTCGTTGACCTTGAGCTGGCCACGTGAATCCACTTCAAGACCCACCAAATCCAGATTCAGCGTATCCGTGTTGCCGGTACGGCCATTGGCATAAAGCAGGCAGTCGGCTTTCATCTTCTTGCCCGATTTCAAGTGCAACACAACGCCGTCTTTCGTGCCTTCGACTCTGTCGTAGGTTTCGTCATTACGGATAAGCACACCGTTATTCCAGAAGTGGTAAGACAGAGAGTCTGACATCTCGTTGTCGAGGAACGAGAGTAGTCTGTCACGGGTATTAATCAGGTCTACTTTCACACCAAGGCCACGGAAAATCGACGCGTATTCGCTACCGATAACACCCGCACCATAGATGATGACATGGCGTGGGTCGTGGGCCAGCGATAAAATAGAGTCACTGTCATAAATACGTGAGTGAGAGAAGTCGATATCAGCAGGTTGATAAGGTCTTGAACCCGTGGCGATAACAAACTTATCTGCCGTATAAGTCTCCGTGGTGCCATCCGCTTGTTTTACTGCGATTTCATGCTCGCCGACAAAACTCGCAGAGCCACGCAAAATGGTGCACTGGTTTCTGTCATAAAAGCCCTGACGCATTCTCGTCTGTTTGCCAATAACTGACTCGGCATGGCTGAGAATGGTGGAAAAAGTACTGTGAATACGGCTGTTATTGTGGGTATAGATAGGGCTTTGGTTGAACTCGATGATACGGCTGACAGTATGGCGGAGTGCTTTTGACGGGATAGTTCCCCAGTGGGTACAGCCACCGCCGACGGCGTTTTCTCTCTCGACAATAGCGACATTCAGGCCCGCTTTACTCAGCCCCATGGCGGCACCCTCTCCTCCCGGACCACTGCCGATGACAATGACATCATAGTGGGAAGATAAACTTGGGGTTGCTTTGCTCATATCCTTCTGGCCTTTTTGTTTTTGTGTTGTTAATGCTTTGAGCCCATAGTGTAACTAATGGGCGAGTTTACATAAAACAATGAACACTGTTCTATCGTAGCTGATCACGGATATCAGATTCAAATAGCAATGATCGTGCGAGTAAACAGTCGCGAATTGGTGATCAGGTGCAGGATTCAGTAGCCGCTTGATTTTAGGAACTGAACAAAAGAAAAAAAATCGGTATAGTCTGCCGAGTTGATTCATAGGGTATAAAGCAGGCGATGGGAATTCGAGCACAACAGAAAGAGAAAACCCGGCGTTCACTGATTAACGCTGCATTTGGACAACTGAGTGCAGACAGCAGTTTCTCCAACTTAAGTTTGCGAGAGGTTGCACGTGAGGCAGGTATCGCGCCGTCTTCTTTCTATCGCCACTTTAAAGACATGGATGAGCTTGGGCTGACCATGGTTGATGAGGGAGGTCTTATCCTTCGCCAATTAATGCGTCAGGCCAGACAACGCATTGCCGCGGAAGGCAGCCTGATAAGGACATCAGTCGAAACTTTCATGGAATTTATCGAAAACAGCCCAAACGTTTTTCGTTTGTTGCTGCGTGAACGCTCTGGTACATCGTCTGCTTTCCGAGCAGCGGTCGCCCGTGAGATACAGCATTTCGTCGCTGAACTAACTGAGTATTTCGAAGCCAGTAACCATCTGACGCATGAAGAAGCCTATAATCAAGCTGAAGCATGTGTCACGTTGGTGTTCAGTTCCGGTGCTGAAGCTCTCGATCTCGATACGCGGGCAAGAGCAGAACTTGCGGAACGGTTGATTATCCAATTAAGGATGATTGCCATGGGTGCTTATGCGTACCGAAAGGAACGTGAAGCTGGAGCACCTAAGGATAAACTAGCATTAGGTAGGTAAAATATGGATTCTAACTCTCACTCTGAACGCAAATTTCTCGTCTTGGCTGCACTTGCAGGCGTTTGCGGGAGTGCGTCATTGGCGACCTTGTTTGTAAGCAGTGTATCTTTCTCTCTCTTTCCGATCATTGCATTTGTGCTGGCGGTTTACTGCTTTTATCAGCAGCACCTCAATCAACCGCTCACTGAAGGGACACCACTGATCGCATTTGCGTGCTTCCTCGTCGGTGCATTCGGCTACACAGCATTTATTAAAGTGCAGGTGCCGGACATGGGTGGAAACTTCTTCTCAATCCTGATCACCATGGCGCTTGGCTTGTGGATTTGTCACAAGACGGGAGTATTCAATGTGTCGGGGAGTGTTGAGAAATAAGTGACGTTGTTGATAAAGAAAAGGAGCCATCGGCTCCTTTTTTATTGCTTTAATCTTACTTACGTTCAAGCAGCACGCCCGCTTCCATATGATGGGTATAGGGGAACTGATCAAACAGCGCAAAGCGGGAAATACGGTGAGTTTCTGACAAAATATCCAAGTTGTCTTTGAGCGTTTCCGGGTTACAGGAAATATACAAAATACGCTCATAGCCCTGCACCATACGGCACGTATCTTCGTCCATCCCCGAACGTGGTGGGTCAACAAAAATGGTATTGCACTGATAGCTCTTCAGATCAATGTTAGCCTGTTGAAGTCGACGAAACTCGCGCTTGCCCTCCATCGCTTCGGTAAAATCTTCCGCTGACATTCGGATTATCTGCACATTCTCAATGTTGTTAGCAGCGATATTGTATTGCGCAGAGACAACAGAAGGTTTAGCCAACTCGGTGGCCAGCACTCGCTCAAAGTTGTCGGACAATGCCAGTGAGAAGTTACCGTTACCGCAGTAAAGCTCCAGCAGATCGCCCGTATTGTCTTGCGTACAATCAACCGCCCATTCCAGCATTTTCTCAGCGACTTTACCGTTAGGTTGCGTGAAGCTGTTTTCTATTTGCTGGTACGTCAGCTTACGGCCATGAACGCATAGCTGCTCAACCACGAAATCACGGTCAATAATGATTTTCTGCTTTCGCGCACGGCCAATGATATTAAGGTTGAAGCCTTCATCGTTGAGGCGTTGTTTCAAAGCATTGGCCTCTTTTTCCCACTGTTCGTCTAACTGACGATGATAGAGAAGAGACACCAGCACTTCGCCGCTGAGCGTCGAGAGAAAATCAACTTGGAAAAGCTTGCGCCTGAGCGTATCGACAGGCTTGAGCAGCTCAAGCAGCAGAGGCATTAGGTCATTAATGATCCGGCTTGCCTGTGGAAACTGGTCAACACGATATTTTTGCTTGGTTTCCTGATCGAACATTATGTAATACAAGTCATCACCCTCGTGCCAGACACGAAACTCCGCTCTCATCCGGTAGTGCTTTTCAGGCGAGGGGAAGACTTCAAGATCAGGCGCATGGTAGTCAGCAAACATGCTTTGCATGCGCTCAACCTTTTCATCCAGCTGCACTTGATACTGTTCGGTATCGAACGGGGTGTTGCTCATATCACGAAACCTACAAATTCAAAAAGAGCGCAAATTGTAAGAGCCTAATTGATATTGTCCAGCACTTCGTCGACTTTTTCATCAACACAATTCTGAGATGTCCGTATCAGTTATTGCGCTATCAACAGGTTAAGCGACACATTTTTCCCGTTTGTATATTAAATGAGTGATATGCCTCGTATAATTCTTGCGAAGTGGTTGGGAATCCGGTGAGAATCCGGAACTGACGCGCAGCGGTGAAGGAAACGAAAGTAACAAGGCCATTGCCAGACACTGCAGCTCGCTGTGGGAAGTCGTTACCGTAGGTTGTCCTAAAGTCCGAATATCAGCCACTGCAAAAATATGGTATCAGGTTCTCCTGACATCGTTGGATACACGCGAATATGGATCTAATATGTCTACAAAACGCTTAGTAGCAGGGATGCTACCTCTAGTGGCGCTTATACACGCCCAAACCACGCTGGCAGCGGATGAAACAGTGATTGTTACTGCCTCTCGCTTTGAGCAGCCAATAAATAATATTATCGCGCCTGTCAGTATTGTGACGAAAGATGAAATCGAAGCGATGCAAGCCAATTCAGTTGTTGAGGTATTGAAACAGCTTCCGGGAGTCCAAATAAGCTCAAATGGTGGCTATGGGCAGCAAGCCACAGTGTATGTCCGTGGTAGTAAAAATGTGCTGGTTTTATTGAATGGCGTAAGAATTGGCAGTGCGACATTGGGTAACGTTAATTTCGGACAGTTACCTCTCACAGGTATCGAGCGCATTGAGTTTATAAGAGGCTCCAGAGCTGCGGTATATGGGGCTGATGCGACCGCAGGTGTTATCAACATTATTACAGAACATCGTGCCTTAACCACTACCGGAACTGCTTCTGTTACTCGTGGTTCCGATAAATACTCCCAATTAGCAGCAAGCTTTGCGTCTCCTGCTGGCGAAAGTAGCTGGTTAAAGATGGCTGCAAACTATGAAAAAAGTGACGGCTTCGACGTTGCGACTTTTGGCAAAAACGACGATGACGGATTTCGGAACAAGGACTTACTCGTTGAGCTCGGCAGCGAGTTAAATGATAACTGGCAGTTGATTACAAATGCTTATTATCACAGAGGTGATGTTGAGTACGATAATCAGTGGGGGCCGGGGGATGAATCGGAGGATACTCTTACCTCTTTATCGGGCAAACTGGAGTATCGAGATAATACAGCAATTTCAACAATCACACTTGCACAAAACTCCGACACCTCAAAAACAAAGGGTAAGGTTGAGGGTAGCTCAATCACAACCAAGAGATCATTCGTTAGCTGGCACTCGAGTCATGAGATTTCTAGAGGTTATTTTATTGGTGGGGGTTTAGAGTACGTAAAAGAAGATGTTGGAGACTCAGAGCTCATTAGTGGGTCAGCAAAGCAGCGATACGAGGTTACCAGCAGAGATAACAAAGCAGGATATATAACACTGAGTCGACAATCGAAATCGACTCAGCTTGAAGCAAGCCTCCGGCATGACGATAATGAACAATATGGGCATAAAACCACCTGGCAGCTTGGTGGAGGCTGGAAGTTAACAGATTTTTCTCGATTGACTGCGAATGTGGGGACAGGGTTCCGAGTACCCACCTTTAATGATCTTTACTGGCCGGGATACTCAAATCCGACATTAAAGCCTGAGAAAACGATAGATACTGAAATAGCGCTCGAGGGTGTCGGGTTATCTGCAAATTGGAGGTTGGCTATTTTTAAAAATGAAATTACCGACCGTATAAGTTGCCAAGGTGGAGGCTGCAGCAATGATCGTGTCGATATCACTGGTATTGAGTTTACGAACCAATTCGATACAGGAAACTTTTATCATGATGTGACCCTTGAATATATCGACCCAGAAGATAGAGATCGAAAACGACAAGCAGCGCGAATCGCAAAGAAAACGGCTAAATGGAATATTTCATACGAATTTGAAAAACTGAGGCTATCAACTAGCTATCTGTATCAAGGTCAACGATATGACTACTCTTCTGGAGAACCATACGAAATGCCGTCATATTCCCTAGTTGATATATCTGCCGTATATGCAGTCTCTGATAGTTTGTCAGTCTCTGGTCGGGTGGCGAACGTGTTCAACAAAAAGTACGAAATTGCCAAAGATTATAAAACGCAGGATCGTAGTTACTTCGCAACATTGTCCTATCAATTTTAATCTAATGCCGCCTTTAAAGGCGGCGTTTCTTAATAGTAATCAAAACCAAAGTTCAGGCTGTTTTTCAAAATGAAAGACAAAGCGTATGATTGCTGCTGAATGAATTTGGGTGAGGTATCTCTTGTGGGTAGTATTTTGGTTTTCGACTCTGGTTTCGGAGGGCTTTCGGTACTTGAAGCTGTTAAGGAGTTACTACCTGAAAAAAGATATATCTATACATTTGATAATGAAGCTTTCCCCTACGGCGAGTTGAGTGATGACACGCTCATTGATAGGGTAAATCGCATCATTCTGGCGCTGTGCGAAACTCACTCAATCTCCATAGTCATTATCGCATGCAACACAGCAAGTACTTTGGTTTTACCGAGCCTTAGAGCCAAATTAGACATCCCTATCGTGGGTGTTGTGCCTGCAATTAAACCCGCAGCGGGCTTAAGTGTTAAAAAGGCAATTGGCCTTCTCGCTACACCTGCAACAGTAAACCGTGAATATACCCTCGCTCTGGTTAACGAATTTGCTAATGATTGTGAAGTCGTATTGGTGGGGTCAACAGATCTTGTCAAAATAGCAGAAGAGAAAATTCAAGGTAAAATCGTAGATAAGGAAAAGCTAGAAAGAATAATGCAGCCCTTTAAAGATAAGGTCGATTGTATTGTATTAGGGTGTACGCATTTTCCGCTTTTGCGTGAAGAAATTAATGAAGTATTAGGGAAGGGATATAAAGTAATCGATTCTGGTGAAGCAATAGCCAATCGAACAATGCAGTTGCTTTCAGAACGAAAGAAAAAAGGCGATATAGAAAATACCGCCAGTTTAAATGAACCTAATATTGCCTACTACAGCGCTAAAAACAGTGATGTCGAAAAATTAAATAAGGAACTAGCACCGTTTGGATTCACTGAAATCAGGCGCGTTCCGTTTTTCTAGGGTCATTGGCTTCTCGTACTTTCAGTGTGCGATCGCCATATTCACTGTTATTAAGAGTTTCAATAGCTGTAGGCGCTTGTTCTGCAGCCATGACAACAAAGCCAAACCCTCTGCGCTTTCCTGTTCTCTTATCTTTCATAAGGCGCACAGCAAATACTTCACCATGTTGAGCAAAAAGCTCCTTCACGTCTGACTCATTAGCGCGGTAAGGCAAGTTACCCACGTAAATCGTTTTACTGTGTACGACGCCAGTACCCGAAGGATAAGTCTCCTGAAGCTTAGTAACCATCAGGGTGAGTAAAATACCTGTGGTTACAGAGCCAAGTGCGAACGAATAGGCAGGAGTCAGAGTAGGATTAGATATATCCAGTAACAATGCACCACCTACGGCTAAAACTGCGGTTATTAATAAAGAAATGGTTGGTCTCATAATCGTATAACTTATATGTGTGGACAGATATTAAAGAAAAAAATCAAACTGATTAAAAATAAAGCAAAAGTAATTTTGATATTACGTAGATTGCTAATCAATTACCAGTAAGTGAATGTGATGATTATCCAATGTTGCAATAACTTGTTATTAAGAGAGTTTAGGGCGAAATTTAAACACTCAAAAATATTTCTTATAAAAACCCTTGCCAATGTGATCCTTATCTCTATAATGCCGCCTCACCGACACGGAGTGCAGTAACCAACTTGGAAAGCACCTCAAATCGGTACGGCGAAAATAGCCTGTAAAATTGATGAAAAATAAGTGCTTGACGCACGGGTTTGAATCAGTAGAATGGCCG
>NZ_PEIB01000018.1:0-11485 GCF_004116385.1 Veronia nyctiphanis
GGCAGATCACCGTTAACGCGACGGTGTATGACGAGGCGGGCAACAGCCATGCTGCTGCGCCGGTGACGGTGAGTAAGGACATCACCGCCGATGTCGATGATGACTTTGAGATTGTGCCTGCTTTTGCTGACCGGATTTATGGCAATGATGAATATGAAAATCACAGCTTTTCCCTTAGGGGAGTCGATACGGCTGACCTCGACACCGTCATCGTTGTACTCAGTATGGAGGGAAAGGAAGATTATGAATTAGAGCTTTCGTCTTCTGACCTTAGTATTCCAAGCAATATTTTTGTTACTGCAGGTATGACAGAAGGAAAAGTATCCATTACTGCAAAGGTAACCGACCATGCTGGGAATACAAAGTTTGCCCAAGAAGTTAACGTAACAATTGATAGAACTGCAGATAAAGATGATGATTTTGAAATCACGCCGAGTTTGATAGGCAGACCTTACGGGAGCGAGTTCCTCAGCAACGGGAATTTATTTAGTTTCAATGGTGTTGATGAGGATGCCGAGAAAATAGTGCTGACTCTTGAGCAGGCGGGTAAAGAAACTATCACCACAACAATCTCTGGCCCTCAGCCATTCACTGTACCTAATGACGTTCTCAGCGCCTTCGGTAATGGTGAGGTCTCCATTGGCGCAACGGTATACGACAAAGCGGGCAATACCAGTGATGCAGACGCGATAACCATCGAAATTGATTTGTCCGCTGAAGTGATAGCGACCCATTCAGAATTCTTCTTGATATTGAAGACAAAAAATACAACGCAGAAGAATATGTCAAAGACAGCTTTAGCCTTGAGGGTATCGATGAGGACATCGTATCGGCCACTGTTATTTTCACACAAGATGGAGTGTCATCTTCCCCCATCACTCTCTCAAAGCCATTTACCGTCGATAAAGATATCTTTGTCAAAGCAGGGTTAGACCATGGTGAAGTGAAGATTCAAGCCTTTGTAACAGACGAGGCTGGGAATACTATTCATGCTAAGCCGGAAATTATAGAAATTGATACGTCTGCAGATGGTGATGACAGAGATCTGAAAATCATCCTTGATAATCCAGATGGCATTTACAATAACGATGAAATTAATACAAAGAGCTTTTCAATATTTGGGGCTGACACCGATATTGAAAGCGTTATCGTTACGCTTACCCGTGTCTCTGATAACACATCTCAGGATTTTGAACTAAGCAAACCCTCTTGGAATGTCAGTAAGGATATATTCAAAGACTTTGATGGTGATATTGAGATCAGTGTTAAGGTGACTGATATTGAAGGGAATACTGCTTCTGCAGTCCGTGAAATTATCACCATTGATAAGACTGCTGATGTTGATAGTGACTTTTCAGTTACTTTAAATTCAGTAGATAAGACAGTAAATAAAGTTGAATCATCTTCGCTGCCGATAAAGCTTCTTGGTGTCGACACGGATATTAAATCTATTGATGCCTATTTTTACCACAAAGATAAACCTGATACGAAATTTGAAATTAATGTATTTAAAAATGAAGATGGTGTGTGGGTTGTCGATGATATCAATGCGTCCAATCTTGATGATGGCCAAATCGTTATAGAAGCCGTTGCAATTGATATTGCGGGTAATTCTGTTTTATCAGAAATTGATGAATTCACTCTTGATACAAAAGCCGACCAACCATTATCGATTTCGTTTCCTTCAGATATCGAAGCAGATGGATACCTTCAAGATGAAGAATATAACTTGACATCAACGACGGCCAGAATTTCCCTTGCTTTGGATGCAGAAGTCGATGACTTACTTTATGTTCATGACAGCATTTCTGACATTGAAGAGTCTTACTCGCTCACTGAGCAAGACATCAACAATGGTTATGTTGATTTTGAGTTATCCTCACCTGCTGACAACCAGGTTCTGACCGTCAGAAGTTACCTTGTCGACAGTGCAGGCAATACCTCCGAAACCACGACGGGCAATATCGAGCGGGATACTGAAGCTGACCGAGGTCAAGCCCTGCGTGTTGACATACCCGAAGATCTCGAAAAAGTCGGCTTAGAGGAACAAGACACCCTCTTGTTCTCTTTATTTGGTGTCGATAACGATATCAAAGATGATGGAATAAAGGTCACGTTTATAGATTCTGAAGATAACTCTGTTCCTGGTACGGCTGTTAAAAATGAAGATGGATTCTGGGTAATAAAAGGAGGTATCAGCACGCTTAAAGATGGAGACGTTACTATTGAGGTTATTGCTGAAGATACAGCTGGGAATACCGTCATTAATGATGACGCGATAATCAATAAAGATATTCAAGCTGACTTTACGGGTGATTTTTTATTAGCCGTAGATGACGATCACTTGGTTAATGAAAATGAAAGTAACAACGTCCAGTATGACTTTGAAAACCTAGATTCAAGAGTCGATAAGATAAAGATTGTGGTCTCAGACTCTACCGGTAAATCAACAACGATGAAAGAAGGTCCGGTGGTGCTATTCAATGATGACAAATATTTCGATATATCAACATTTAATGATGGTGAAATAACATTTTCAATTACCCTTTATGATGAACACGGAAACAAGAGAGACTTTGTTGAAACAATTACTCTTGATAAGACAGTAAGTGTTGATTTTCGTCTAGATGTAGCATCTGATACCGGATTTGAGTCTGATGATAATAAAACCAACGACACCACTCCGACGTTCTCTGGCACCACTGACACAGATGGAAAAGTAGAATTAACGATTAACGGTAAAACGTATAAAAATATCACTGTGAATGAAAATACGGGTAATTGGAGTTTTACAATACCTGACTCAGATGCAATTACTACTGATGGGATATACGACGTTGATGTCTACGTCGAAGATAAGGCAGGAAATACAAATAATGATTCAGTGACGATTGATTTGGAAACCACACCTCCGGAAGACTTTATTAATACGGGTATTCTAGATGAGGACGATACCGGCAGTAGTAAATCTGATGAAATCACCAGCGAACGCATGCCCACTTTCTCTGGTTCAGTTGAGGAGGGGAGCCGAGTTACGCTTTACATAGGCGGCAAGCAATACCCAGCAAGTGTGACCGGAGGTGTTTGGGAAGTAACGGTAACCAGCCCTCTAGCTACCAACAAAACTCACCTTTACAAGGTAATTGCCGAGGATATTTATGGTAATACCAGCGTTCTCGAGCAACAAGAGCTGACCATCGATACCAAGGCCCCCGATATTACATCTAGCATTACTCCCTCAGATGACAAGTTGGTGATCGATAGCCGGACAAATGACACTACGCCATCTTTTGGCGGCACTGTGTCTGATAAAAATGATGTCGTCAGCGTCAAAATGTATTTCGACGATAATGGCGTCGAAAAGGAAATCAATGTTGCGTTTACCGCAGGTACAAATGAGTGGAGTGCTGATTGGCCTTTTGATGCATTAGCGCATGGAAATTACAGCTATAAACTCGTCGTGGAAGATGTGGCAGGCAATAGTGACTCTTATGATTTTAATTTCTCTGTCGATGTAAGGGCTGAGGTCACCGTAGATTTCCGAAGCGATACTGGTACGGCATCTCCAAAAGTAGAAAATATCACTAATATCGAACAACCCTCTATTGGAGGCACTGGCGACCTGAATTCAACCATCACCCTGAGCTACAAAAATGATAGCGGGGATGATGTAACTCAAACTGTACCAGTGAACGCTGAGGGTAATTGGTCTTACACAATCACTGATCCTCTGGCTGAGGGTAATAACACAGTCACAGTTACTCTGATAGACCCGTTCGGCAATGAGGACGTTCAAGAACTCAATTTTACACTCGATACCACACCACCTGCGGAGCTCGGTTATGCTCTTGAAGAGGATACTGGATCTGATGACGATGATTTCGTCACGACTAACCCTAAGGTTGAAGTTTCTCATCTGGAGTCAGATGCTTTTTGGGAGTATTCACTGGACGCTGGAGCAACATGGGCAATAGGGCAAGGTACATTTTTTAACTTGTCTGATGGTACTTATGCCAGTGAGCAGGTACAGCTTCGTCAAACAGATAAGGCAGGAAACATTGCGGTCTCTAAACTTCCTCCGATCACAATAGATAACACGGTTGAGCAGTTAAATTATGAGCTTGAAGAAGACACGGGTTCTAACCTAAACGACAAGGTGACGTCAAACCCCACCATTGAAGTGTCAAATCTTGAGCCTGGTGCTTTCTGGCAATACTCAGTTGATGCTGGTGAGACATGGCAAACGGGACAAGGCACATCCTTTACCTTATCAGAGGATGTGTATGTAACTGACCAGATTCAGATTCGTCATACTGATAAGGCCGGAAACAGTGTAGTTACCCTTTTACCTGAGATCACCATAGACAACACGGTTGCAAATCTGACGTATTCCCTCCGAGAAGATACGGGTGAAGACACAAGCGATAATGTAACCTCTAATCCAACAATCGATATCGACAATTTAGAAGCGGGTGCAACGTGGGAGTACTCGCTCGATGCTGGTAAGACATGGATACCCGGGCAAGATACATCGTTTGATGTGCCCGAGGGGGAGTATGAAGCCAACGAGATTCAGATTCGTCATACTGATAAGGCCGGAAACAGTGTAGTTACCCTTTTACCTGAGATCACCATATCGTCATACTGATAAGGCCGGAAACAGTGTAGTTACCCTTTTACCTGAGATCACAATAAATAACACAGTTCAGCAACGAACGGTTTCCCTCAAGAACACAGGCTCCAGTGTCTTGGATAAAGTGACGATAGATGAGGGGTTCGTTAATTTTGGTCTTGCAGAGGGCGCTGAAACGACAACAGATGATACGCCGACAATTAGCGGCAAAGTTGAGCCGGGAAGTACGGTGAGTATCTTCAATCATGCAGGCATTCGTCTGGGGGATGCTGTTGTCGAATCAAATGGGGATTGGTCCTTCACCTTCCAAACGCCGTTAGCCATTGCAGAAATGACCTATTCGATAAAGGCGACCGATCTTCAGGACAACACCAGTGTCATTGATGAACAGACATTTACAGTGGAAGCGCCATTAGAAGAAATGGTAGCTCCACCCCCAGAAACTAAGGAAGTCACGAATAGCCAAACCCCTTCTTTTGAGGGGAATGTCGAAAATGGTGTGACCGCGAAGCTGTTTATTGATGGTAACGAATTTGACTCTGTTGATATCAGCGATGGTCATTTCGCATTGTCAGTACCTGCTGAAAAAGAGCTGGATGAAGGGAATTATCATTATCGTATTGTCATAGACACCAATGATGGTGGCTCACCGATAGAGAAATCTGGTGAGATAGAGATAGACATTACACCACCAGAAATTTGGCTTGATAACGACGTTTTACATGAAAATGATTCCGTAATCGGCGCGAGTGGTTACGAGTCAAACGACTTTGGTGCAACGGTTACCGTATCAAAAGGTGACGAAGTCATTGGTCAAACCACGATCGGTACCGACGGCTCTTGGCACATAGATAACCCGAACTATAAACATGGTGAAGAAATTATTATCAGCATAGAGGATATAGCTGGGAATTCAGATTCTCATATATATCAAGTAGATTAAAAAACACAGTATATTGTTAAAATAAATAAATCAAAGCCAGAGTGAATATAACGCTCTGGCTTTTTTAATCAAATATTTTAGCGTACAGCCTTCCTTATTATATTTCTACTCAAACTGAGATCATTTCAGTAAATCTATTATTATTAAAGAGGTTTGAGTCAATTTTATATGTGCTTCATTCCATTGATATCCGCATAAAGACTTATTTGAAAAAACAATAAGAGATCATCTTCATGGCAGAGTTAACGATCACGTCCCTCAATGACATTAAAGTAGCTGGCTTTGACTTGGTATACATAAACAGTCAAGGCACAACGGAAAAATTCAGTGATGCGTTGGTAGCTATCGCAAAGGGTGATCTTGTCGTAATAAAAGATGGCGAGAAAGTACCTGTTGATGAGATTATTAAGTCTTCGGGTATCAATGTTAAATCACTGGAAAGTGTATTTCTCGAAAATGTTCTCACCCAAGATCAAAAGCTTAATCAATTACTTGACCAAGTTAAACAGCAAAGTATTGCAAAAGATAATGCCCTGAAAAAAATAGAGCAACTTGAGCGGGAAAAACTAGAGCTAAAAGAACAAAAAAAAGAAGCAGATGATGAAAAAGCCGAAAATGCGAGAAAAGAAAATTTAGATGACACACTGGATGAGCTGAGCCAGCTCAATGCCGACATCAAGAAAGCCCAGGAAGAGCTGGCGCAAAAACGAAGCGAATTAAAGCAAAAGAACCTTGAACAACTTGAAGTGATTAAGGTTATTCAAGAGCAGCCATTGTCAGAAGAAGTGCTGGCTATAGCAGAAGAGCTGGCGGCGGCAGCGGCTGATGGTGAAGAAGGGGAAGAAGAAGAGGGCATTGATGAAGAGGGCAAAGCCCCCAAACTTATGCAAGCTTCAGAAAGCCTTGAAAGCCCCACCTCTGGCACTAGTTCAGGCTCATCAAACGCCAAACCGGTTGAAGAAGAAATTCCGCCCAACAGTCTCAGTGTATCTCTTGCCAAAGAAGATGACTCAGGGCGTTCAGGTGACTTCATTACCAATGTGAATGCTGGTTTAACGTTGGTTGGAACGACCAATCCGTCTTCGAAAGTGTCATTAGAAATTGATGGGAACAAGTTTGACGTCGTTGCTGATGCTTCTGGCAACTTTGAGTTTGAGCTTGATAGTGAATTTGTCGATGGTGAATACGAGATTCTTATTGAATCAGTTGATACCAATGGGCAGGAAGCTGCTTTTAGCAAGGTGCTGGTCATTGATACTGTTGCACCAGATGCGCCCTCGGTAGCTCTCAGTGATGAAAGCGATACTGGTATTAAATTTGACAAGCTGACCTATGATAACAAGCCCTTTTTCAATGGTAAGGGTGAAGCGGGCACGACGGTTGTTTTCGCTATCGCAGGCAGGAAATACAAAACGTCGGTAAAAGAAGACGAAACATGGGAGATTCAAATCACCGAGCGTTAGATGACGCCGACTATGAGTACGAAGTTTACCTCGAAGATGACGCCGGAAATACCTCCGCTCCGACAAAAGACTCTGTCGAAATAGACACGGGACTCATCCTCACTGGTGGCCTAGATCCTGCCTGTGATACCGGGCCATCATCCACAGATGGCATCACCAAAATTAACAATCTGCTTTTTTCGGGTAAATCTGACCCCGATGCGACCGTGACCCTGTATTTTGTGTCTTCAGGCGAAAGCATTGATACCGCCCAACCTATCGTCGCCCGAAATGATAATGGTGACTGGAGTGTCGATTCGACGACTGAAGGTTACGGGGTCCTCGCTGGGCTTGAAGAGGGTACTTACAGCTATAAAGTCGTTGCCGAGGATGAAGCAGGCAACAAGGTAGAGATGGTGAAAACAGTCACTGTCGACATGACGGCGCCGACATTAGGTGAACCAGAGCTCTTATCAGACTCCGGCGTTGCGGACGATAAAATCACAAATATCATAGCTCCGAGGCTGGGTGGTCAAGTGGAGCCCGGCGTTTCCGTGACAGTGTCAGTTAGCGGTGAAAGTGGTGAAGTATTTTCTGGTGAGGCGGTGGTGACCAGTGATGGTAATTGGTCAATTGTTCTGCCCGATTTGCCTGGAAATGGTGATTATAGTTACAGCGTTACTGCGACAGATCTGGCGGGCAACGAAACCCAAGAATCGAATACCTTTGAGATTGATATTACTGGTGCGTTTAACGGCGATGGTAAAAACGAGATTCTGTTTTCTGGAGACAGTGACAGCTATATCAATAACCTTGAAAAAACAGAAGTCACTCTGGATGCCAAAGTAGAGCCGGGGAGTCAGATCACCTCAATCACAATTTCCAGTGAGAACGGCGGAAACCACACCGTTGGTAAATCTGCCATATCTGTTGCCAGTGATGGGAAAGTGACCATTCTGGAACAGGATATATCAAGCCTTTCTGACGGTTTGCTCACCGTCACCATGAATGTTATTGACCCTGCTGCTAACCCGGGTGTGGTTTCACATACATCAGTATTAGACACCATCGCACCGTTTACAGGTGACGGCACAAACACAATTACTTTCGTGGGCAATGACATTATTAACGCGCAAGAGCAAAAAGACATTGCGCTGACGGGTTCAGTCGAGAGCGGCAGTGTGGTGCACTCTGTCACTATCACTGATAGCAGCGTGCCTGCGAACGAAGTTGTGGTTGCGCTTTCCGATATTTCCGTCTCAGATACTGGGGTCATTAGCATCAGACCGCAGAATTTAGAAACGCTGGAGGATGGTCAGCTGACTGTGTCTATGTCAGTTTCTGACCCTGCCGGTAACGTGGGTGCTATCGGTTATCAGGCCACCTTAGATACGTCTGCAGATGCAGACAATGACCCGCTAACTGTCACCATTGACCCTGATGATTTAGTCACCAACAAGTCAGAAGCGAGTGATGTAAAAGTGTCACTGTCTGGTGTTGATGCTGATGTGCAAAGTGTGGTCGTGACACTGACCGATTCTAAGAACAAGCCGTTTAATTTCACGGCCACCAAAAATGAATTCAATGAGTGGGTACTCAATGAAATCAATGTCACGTTATTGAATGATGGCGAGGTGAGTGTTTCTGCTCTAGTGACCGATGCAGCCGGGAACTCCGCCGAGGCCAACTCGACCTTTACCCTCGATAAAACCGCTGATGTGGGTGAAGATCTTGCGGTTAACGTCAGTGATGAATTGAAAATTGTTGACCAGAAAGAAGTGAGTAATGTGTCTGTCGACCTTTCGGGGGTTGATGATGATGTGGTGTCTGTGCAGGTGATATACCGGGATCTAGACGGCAATACAGTGGAAACAACGGTCACTGAACGTGATGAAGACGGCGACTTTATCGTACCGGGGCTTTCTCTCTCCTCATTAACGGACGGTGCAATCACAGTCGAAGCGATAGTCACTGACGCAGCGGGCAATAGTAAGGTTGTGACCAACTCGCTGGATTTAGACACCAAAATTGATGAATTCAATGATTTCAATGTCATTGTTGATAGTGATGACGAACTTACGAATAGAGAAGAGTCTGACAATGTAAAAGTGCGGTTAGAAGGTGTTGATGATGATGTAGAGATCGTTATTGTTACCTTCAAAGATCAGTCAAACAACACTAAACAATACACAATTACCGAAACGGATGAACAGGGCAACTGGATTGTCCCTGACGCAGATTTAACAGGGCTTGTTGACGGCACGATTCATGTTGCTGCGAAAATGATTGATGATGCCAGCAATGCCAAAACTGTGTTTGATGAGTTGGTACTCGATACCACTGCAGATATGGGTGATGACTTCTCGCTCAGTGTTGTTGATGGGTTTGAGGTGACTAATGCGGAAGAAGCGGAAAATGTCAGATTATCGCTAAATGGAATTGATGATGATGCAGACAACGTGGTCGTGGTTTTCAGAGATGAAAGTGATAATACGGTTAATGTTACGGTAAACAGTCCAAGCGCAGGACCACTTGATCTGAATAACATCAATATAACGGGTCTGACAGATGGCAACATCACTATATCTGCAACGCTTACAGACATAGCTGGTAATACGGTTACAGAGGAAAGCACGCTTGTACTGGATACGTCCGCTGACGCAGACGATCAGGCACTCGTACTCAGTATCCCTCTGGGAGATCAGCTTACTAACGACGAGGAGGCAGGTCATGTTGTCGCTGAGTTGAAAGGGATTGATGCTGACATAGAAACCGTCACCTTAACCTATACAGACTCAGATGGTAACAATGTCGTCTTAGCTGATATCCAGACTTCAGGTAAGAACCTCACGTTCTCTCCCTCCGATCTGGCAGATTTAGCTGATGGAAATATCGATGTTACTGCTATCGTCACCGATGATGCGGGAAATACCAAAGAAGTCACCACGTCGCTTGAAAAAGATACCACGGCAGATGCAGATAGTAACTTCAGTATCAGTGTTAAAGATGACTACAGACTGTCTAATTTACTCGAGGCAGAGAGTGTTGAGTTTGAACTGGCAGGTATTGATGAAGATATACAAAGTGTCGTCGTGACCTTGCTTGGACCGGATAATAAATCTGCACCGGTTCAAGTCGAGAAAAAAGGTGATAGTTGGGTAATCAATACTGCCAATATATCTGCATTCCCCGATGGTGAAGTGACCGTTCGTGCCGTTGTCACGGATGATGCTGGCAATACCGCTATCAGTACCGACACGTTTGAGCTGGATAAGTCAGCGATGGCTCTTCAGCTTGAAATTGCCCCAGATATCAACACAGATGGCTACATAAATGCTGAGGAAATTGGCGATAGAACACAAGTTGAAATCAAAATCGCCTTACCCTCTGATGCGAAAGAAAATGACACCCTTACTGTCAATAACCAGCAATTCACGCTTTCAGCGACCGATATCTCCAAAGGTATTTACACCCACTTAGTGAATTTGCCTGCCGAAGGGGAGAGGTTATCCGTTACAGCCTTTATCACGGATGAAGCACAAAATACCTCTGTACATGTCACTGCCAAAGCGATTGTGGATACTCAAGCGGATGTCGACGGCAATCTGGAACTGTTGATAAATAGCGACTTACAGGTTGTTAATGCAAAAGAAGCTGAAACAATGAGTGTTGATTTAGTCGGTATCGACAACGACGCAGCATCAGTACAAATTGTTTATTCAGACGGTTTCAAAGATGTTGTCGCCTCTGCAAGCAAAGGAGGCAGTGGTTGGGTGATACCGGCGAAAAATATCTCTGAACTTAACGATGGCAACATCTCCGTGAAAGCTATCATCACGGATAATGCCGGGAATACAATAGAAAAAATAACAAACATCGATCTTGATACGTCGGCGGATTTGGGTACCCCACTTTCTATGTCTTACAGCTCGACAGATAAGATCATAAACAAACAGGAAGCTAATGGTTTTGATGTCAAGTTCAATGGCGTCGACAGTGATATTAAAACGCTTGTCGTCACATTTACCGACAAAGACAGCAACGTTAAGTCTTTACACGCATTAAAAACCTCTGACGGAGTGTGGACGGTCAGTGATGCCTCTATGGATGGACTTGCCGACGGCAATGTCGCCGTCAAGGCAGTCATTACCGATGATGCCGGCAACACGGTCACGCTTGAAGATACGTTGGATCTGGATACGACCCTTGATGAAAATGATCTGCTGACACTGACGTTGCGGGACAATGTGATCAACGACAGCGAGAAAAGTGATGTATCAGTCGAGCTCAATGGGCTGGAAAGCGATATCACAACAGTGACGGTGACCTTCACCGACATTGATGGCAACACCCAGACAGTGACGGCTGAGGGCGGCGCGGCGCTGCCGGCCGCCGACTTGAGCGGTCTGGTGGACGGAACGGTGACGGTCTCAGCGGTGGTGACGGACGATGCGGGGAACAGCAAGC
>NZ_PEIB01000018.1:11495-95308 GCF_004116385.1 Veronia nyctiphanis
GACGGAACGGTGACGGTCTCAGCGGTGGTGACGGACGATGCGGGGAACAGTTAAGCAGCTTAATGACAATCTCAAGCTGGATACCACTGCCGATGTCAGTGAAGACTTGACTGTTGATATGGTGGCGTCAGATAGAGAAACAAACAAAGCAGAAGCGACCAACGTTCAGATCGTCCTCAACGGATTGGATGAGACTTAGCGTCTGTTGTCGTGGTCTTCGTTGATGACAATCTCGGCGAAACCCAAGCGGTTAACCTGACAAAAAATGGTTCCAACTGGGAAGCAAACCCCTTCGATATTTCCAGTCTTTCTGATGGAACTGTCACCGTCAAGGCGTTGGTGACGGACAATGCGGGTAACACCAAGGAAGTCACTAATACCCTCGAGCTCGATAAAACTGTGTTTGCGCCAGACAGTGTCAGCATTGTTGAAGACACCAATGGTGACGGTTTCCTCAAAGGGTCGGAATACAAAGACAAAGTGCAAATCAGTGTTGATTTGCCATCTGACGCGGTCGCCAATGACATTATTACGATCAACGGCGAAGATACCACGCTTACTCAGGCACATATCGACAGTGGCGAGTTCATTAAGCAATTGGATTCCCCCGCAGAAGGCGAAACGCTTAACGTCTCAGTCACCATTACTGACCAATTTGGCAACGTGTCTACCGTGGCTAAAGACAGTGTCAAGCGAGACACCATGGCAGATGCCGATGGGAACCTCACTCTCAACATCCCTAATTACCTCAATCTGACCAGCGAGCAGGAATCCACATCTGTTGATATTACTCTGACTGGCGTTGATGCTGACGTGACAACAGTAACTGCGGTCTTCTCAGACGGTAAAGACTCTGTTGAGGGCACACTCACCAAAGGCACCGATGGCACCTGGTTCATTAATGCTGACCTGAGTGATCTTGACGACGGTAATATCGAGATCACGGCAACGGTGACTGATGAAGCAGGCAACACAGCACAGGCAACAGAGTCACTTGTTTTGGACACAGTTGCTGACGAGGGTGTGGCTTTTGACGTCGTGATTGGCAGTGATTACCTCATTACCAATGACGAGCAGAAAAGCAGTATTGATATTAGTTTTGTTGGCGCAGATAAGGATGTCGACACCATCTCTGTGACCTTTACGGATAAAAACAACAAAGAAATAACCCTGTCACCGACTAAGCAGGGAGAAACCAGCTGGGTATTTGACCCTGCGCCAAATCTCACCGAATTCAGCGACGGCCCGATCACTATTAGCACTTTACTTACCGACCTCGCTGGTAACACCAAAGAAGTCACCAAGTCCCTGACTTTAGATACAACGGCGGACGAAAATGATGATTTAAGTGTGGTGGTTGATGCCCAGTTTGATGTTACCAACCTGAGTGAAGTCAATGATGTAACCGTGACCTTATCAGGTGTCGACACCCATGATACCAAGTCTGTCGTCGTCACTTTCGAAGACAATGATGGCACAACAGTGACCACAGCGGCAGCACTGGAAAACGGAGAGTGGGTGATTGATGCCCAGTCGTTGAGTTCGCTTGCTCAAGGCCCAGTCAGTGTCACTACTGTGGTTACCGATAATGCTAACAACACTGCGACAGCAAGTGATACGCTCGAAATAGATACCGTTATTGATGAAAACAATGACTTCGATATCGCTGCAATACTCGGTGACAGGCTGGCGAATCTTGTTGAGTCTGGTCATGTTGAACTGACTGTTGACGGACTTGATGACGATATCACGGTGTTCGACATTACCTTCACTGACACAGATGGCAATACTGTCAATGCAGAGGTCAACAAATCAGGCAGTACCTGGACCATTGAACCAACGGATATTAGCGAACTGAAAGATGGCCAGATAACCATCAAAGCCGCAATTCAAGATGATGCAGGCAACAGCACTGAAATAGAGAGAGAAATGACTCTCGATAAAACGGCTGATGCTGATAACAACTTTGCTGTTGAGATGTCATCAACGGATGGGACGGTTAATGCTGAAGAAGAATCTAACGTTAAGATCAATCTTGTCGGCATTGATAAAGACGCCGATACAGTGGTTGTTCAGCTAACAGATAAAAATGGAAAAGTTCAGGATGTCACTGTCTCTGAAAACAACGGTGTTTGGTCAATTCCTGAGTTTGCGTTGAATAACCTTGCTGATGGCAACGTTGATGTGAAGGCGACGGTGACAGATGCGGCGGGCAATACGAAAACCGTCACTACCCAATTTGATCTGGATACACACGTCGATACGGGTGAGGCGTTCGCCGTCGTGATCAGTGATGAGTTTGAGACCGTCAATATGTACGAAGTCGGAGATGTTCAAATCGGCGTCGCTGGTGTTGATGACGATATCACGGAAATGACTGTCAATTATGTTCAGGGCGGTAAACGTGTTGAAGGTGAGGCCTACCAGACAGACGGTAACTGGTTTATTCGCAACGTTGATCTGACTGATGAGTTTAATGATGGCCCTGTCGAGGTTGTGGTTGCGATTTCTGATGATGCAGGGAACAGCACGGAGCAAAGAGCTGAATTGTCGTTGGACACAACGCCACCTGCTGCACCACGCGTGAAAATACTCGACCGCGGAGATGATGAGTATATCAACGCCAACGAATACGACAGCAAAGCACAGGTAGAGGTCACCTTTGGCAGTGATGTCGTCGCGGGTGACATCATCAGTATCAACAGCAATGTGGAGTATAAAGTTAAAGCGTCAGACCTTGTCTCGAAGAAAGTCGTGATCGACATTGATTCTGTTGAAAATGGTCAAGAACAAGTCGCCTCTGTCATCATCAAAGACGCGGCAGGAAACCGCTCTGATGCAACAAAAGACAAAGCAATGGTCGATACCACCATTGCATTGGACGGCCGGCTTGATGAAGATTTTGATGGTGGCTTTGAAAGTGATGATGGATTAACCAATATACCTACACCTACTTTCTCGGGTGTCTCAGACCCGGGTGCTAGCATTATGCTGACGATAGATGGTCAAGATATCCCTGTTACCGCAAACGAAACCACAGGAGCATGGTCTGTTACTGTCCCCAACCTCGAAGATGATACCTATGAATATTCTGTGGTAGCAACCGATGCAGCGGGTAACAGCACTAGCTTGACCGGGCAGGTGGAAATTGAAACCACAGCACCAACAACGTTGACAGCCAGTTTGCATGACGATATTGATACTGGCGTTAAGGACGATCAGCTTACCAATTCTGTTAACCCTAAATTATCCGGAAGTGTTGAGGCTGGGTGTCGTGTGAAGGTTGAAATCGATGGCCAAACGTACGACGCGACAGTGACAGGCTCAACGTGGGAAGTGGGGCCATTCAATGCGTTGGCTGCCAATCAAAGCCATGACTACAAGGTTATTGCCACTGATATTTACGGCAACGTCAAAGAGCTTAATCAATCTCTAAGCATTGACACGGTTGCACCAACAGTCACGTCAGACATCACCCCGGGTGCGCAGGGCTCAGGTATCAATATTGATGAACCGACGAATACCATTAACAGTAAAGGTCCAGCCTTTAACGGTACAGTTGACAATGATATCAATACTGTAACAGTCACCTTTAACGGTAAAGATTATCCTGCCGCCGTTGATAGTGCGGAAGGCACCTGGAGTATCAATGCGGTCGATCTTGTCTCGACAGATGGTACTTATAACTACAGCGTGAAAGCCGTCGACAAAGCAGGAAATAGTACTGTCGAGAACTTCAAAGTGATTGTTGACACTCAGGCTGCGGTGACTCTCAATCTGGCTGATGCCTCGGATACCGCAGGCTGGATGATGATTCTCTCGCAACGGACAATATCACAAAACTGGCACGGCCTGAGTTCAACGGTACGGGTGACCCGGGTGCAGCAGTAACAATTTCGTATGTCCACAACGGCAATACAATAACCAAGTCAGGTACTGTTGCTGATAACGGCAACTGGAGCCTCGAATTCGTCAGCGACATACCACATGGCGCTCATACCATCACCGTTGAACTCGAGGATGCGGTGGGTAATACGGCTAGTCAGACTCTGGATGTTACCATTGACCTTCAAGTGCCTGAGGCCACTGTTGCAGGGCTTGATAGCGACAGTGATTCAGGCGAAGCTGGAGACCAGTTGACCAATGTCACCCGGCCAACGATTGAGGGCACAGCAGAACAAGATAGCAGGGTGGAGATTACGGTTGGCAACCAGACTTACCTCGCTACTCGTGATGGTGACAAGTGGACATATATGTTTGACGAGATTGACAGTGATGGGGTGGTTAATTACACCGTAAAAGTCACCGATGCTGCGGGTAACTCGACGGTTGAGACGAATACACTCACCATTGATACCGCGACACATCTCACTGTCAAACTATCAACAGAATCCGATCCTGAACAGGATGGTTATACCAATGCTTCACATCCGAAAATTGAGTTTACACAAGAGCAAGGAGCAACCGTTAACGTTGTTGTTACGAACACAGCAACAAGCGTAGTGTTCGGAAATTGGAGTTATTCGCAAGAGTCGACATCTTGGCATATTGCGCCAGAGATACCTGAGGGAACCTACCTGTTTAAAGTGACGGCGACAGACAAAGCAGGCAACACAGAAATTGTCGAGCAAACCTATACCGTAGACAGAACAAACCCAGAAAAACCCACGGCCGGTTTATCTGCTGGGTTTGACACAGGAAGCGATACCGCTGACACCATCACCAACGCTGATCAGCCGAGATTCTCAGGCAACGCGGAGCCACACGCAAAAGTCACCTTCACCCTCAATCCGGGGCAGGCTGATGAGGTTGTAAAAGTTATTCAAACCGATGAAAGTGGTGATTGGTCTTATCAGCTCGCTTCGAAGCTGACGGAAGATAAGACCTACGATTATACCGTCGTCGCGCAGGACAGAGCAGGTAATACGTCTGTTGAAACTGACGGCCAGTTTACGTTGGATACCGAGGCGCCATCATTCTCATCTTTGTATGCCGAAGATGGATCGAATCAACAACTGACCGACTGGACGTCAAAAGAAGATGCGGCGGACTTTTCCATCAAAGGCCAGGTTGCCGGTGAGTCTGGAGTATCGAGTGTTAAGCTGACAATCAATGGTTCTGAAATTATCAAACAGGACACCCTCACTAACGGTCAGTTCACTATTGAATTGAACAACAATCTTCCTGAAGGTAACCATACGCTGAGGTTTGAGGTTGAGGACCTTGCAGGTAACGTGTTTACCAAAGTGCAAACACTGGTTATTGACCGTTCTTGTGACCTGACGGCCAAATACTTAGGAACGGATACCGGAGAATCTAACAAAGACGGTATTACCTTTGACAAGACACCGACATTTACTGGAACCACAGACAAGAATGCTACGGTATTTATCGTACTGACTGGCGGGACAGACAACCAAAAATATGAGTTCGAAACGACTGCTGATGACGAAGGTAACTGGGAATACCAGACAGATGTTGAGCTGTCTGATCAAGATTACACATGGACGATACACGCCACAGACCCATATGGCAATACCAGTGAGAGTGAGACAGGAAACCTTACGATAGATACGGTGGCTGCGACCTTCGACTTTAGATTGGACAGCAGCCATGACCCAGACGGTGACTCGATCACCAAAGACCGTGAGCTGACATTTAGCGGCTTAACCAGCGAACCAAACTGTACGGTGAAATTGTATCTGGTCGATGGTGAAGACCCGATCACCGTGAAAAGTAATGCAGATGGTAATTTTACCCTCACAACCGAAACCCTCGATTTCCAAGTCTATGACTACAGGGTTGTCGTCACAGATATAGCAGGAAATGAATCTGAGAGGACAGGCTCATTCACCGTACTGCCCGAGAATCTAGATCTCACTGTTAATCTGGATATCAACGACAATACGGGCGCTGTCGACGACCAAGCTAATCCAATTACATCTGTGACCTCTCCCAGAATTCATGGTGTCGCCAGCCCGGAAGCCACTATCACGATAAAAGTCATCGATAAAGATAATGGGAATAATGTTGTTCATACATTAACCACGACGGCAGACAGAACAGGCCTCTGGGATTTTGATTTGCCTACGCTATCCGACAATGGCTATGCCATTGAAGTGAATGCTGTCAAAGGTGATTACAATCAGACTGTGACAATGCCGCTGACCATAGACACGGCAAACAACCTGACGTTTGAATTGGAAAACGATACGTCGGATGGTTTGGACATTACTTACGCCAATCCAGTGAAAATTTCCGGGCAATCTGATCCCGGTTCGACGGTCACCGTGGAAGTGGGTGGTGAAAAATACATTGCTTATGCTAACGAAAGCACTGGCTATTACAGTGTCTTTGTTACCGCGTTGGGTAATGGCGAACATACGTATACAGTTAAAAGTGTCGATAAGGCGGGTAACGTTGCTGGCTATGATGGTGGAGAGATTACCGACGGCGCTGCGGGGGTTGGCTCCTTTGAGATTGACCGAGAGGCACCAATCATCACGGCAAATCTCGAAAACGACAGTAACATTGCTGACGACGGTATTACCAAAAATGCCAATCCAATATTCAAAGGCACGGTAACAGGCACCTACGAATCTATCTACATCGATCTCGGCACTTCGAAGCATTATATCTTCAAAAAAGGGACGGGCGCCGTTGATCTGGTTGATGAATATGGTAATTGGACGATTGAATTACCAAACCAGGAAGCTGGGACGTACAACTATAAAATTGTTGCTACTGATCTGGCCAATAACAAGGCGGAGATCGGCGGTATTCTTCGCATCAAAACGGATATTAAATTCGAATACTCGCTTGATGAGGGGCAGGATGGCGTCAGTGCTAACGACCTGATCACTAACAATACCCAACTTGAATTTTCTGGTCTGACTGACCCAAAAAATAAGGTTATAGCTAAGCTTTATGGCCCCGGTGATACGCTGCTCGATACGCTGGAAGATACCGCAAGTAACTCCGGTTCGTATAACATCAACTTCCCACAAACCTTGAATGATGGTGTTTACCGCGTTGTCTTCACAGTCAGTGATCTCGCAGGCAACGAAGAGACATTCAATGTTACCAACATCACCTTGGATACGACTATCGGTAACCTCACTGTGGGGTTAGATCAGTCTGCTGAAACGGGCGATACAGAGTTGTTTAGTAACGCAAACAATGATGGTATCACCAGCCGGACCAACCCAATTATAGCTGGGCAAGGTGAAGCCGAAGCCAAGATACACCTTATTGTCAGGGACGAAAACGATAATATCGTGCTTGAGAATGATACTTACGTCAGCAAAGACGGTACGTGGTCTTATCAGATGCAGGGGCTAACGGACGGAGGCTATTCGATTCAGGCGACAATGTCTGACAGAGCTGGCAATGAAACGGTATCACCTGTGACCTACGATATCGAGGTGAAAACCAGTGCGCCGTCACTGACGTGGAATATCGTTGAGGACACTGATAACAGTGCCATTATCAGTGAAGCGGAATACAAAGCAGCAACTCAGGAGGGCATATTGACCTTCACAGGTACGGGTGACAGCGGCGATAAGGTGCTGGTCGTGATTGGTGGGCAAGAGTACTATGCCGACGTGGGCTCTAACGGCCAGTGGTCGCTGAAAACAGATAAACTGCCAGACCTTAAATATCCGTTCACCGTTCAGGCCATTGATGTCGCGGGTAACATTACGACACAGGAAGGCGAGATCATCGTTGATTCAGGTATCTCTCTTGAACTCGATTTAGCAGATGACACCTATCTGCAAGGTGACTACAAGACTAACATAGATAACCCGAACATTAGCATTACCACTGAAAAAGACAACGAACTGACTTTTATCCTCCGCGACAGTAACAACAACATCATTAAACAGGAAACATTTGTCGCCGATTCAACCTCCTTCAACTGGAAAATGCCGGACGGCTATACCTATGTCGATGGTAATTACTCTCTCGAAGTCCAAGCGACAGATGTTGCAGGTAATGAGACCACCCAGACGATCAACTATACCGTAGATACCACTATCGCAACGGCATCCGGGATCACTGTCGGATACAACCAGTGGGGACACCACCACACTGGCGCTGATGATGGCGTTTACTACACCAATATGAAAAACCCTGACCTAAGAATAAAAACTGATAGCGATACGGTTCGGGTCTGGATAAAAACGGAAGATGGTACGACGTCAACCAGCTCGGACCGCGTAGGTGGCGCATTCACGCTTCATGTGCCGGGTTCACTAAGTGGCGGTTCTGAATCACAGGCTGACACCCACACTGTGACGGTGATTCAAATCGATGCCGCGGGTAACAAAACCGAGCAAGACGTTCAGTTGAGCATTAAGAACTATAACATGCCATTTTCGTGGCAGCTTGAAGGCTTCAACAAAGAGGGTGGGCTCCATCACGGCAACCTTGAAGGAACCCCTGTCCTTAAAGGTGAGTGCACGCCAGGGCTGACAGTCGTTGTGCGTTTATCCGGTAACGGCGTATCCACCACACTGACCGCGTTAGTTGATGACGACGGCAATTGGGAAGTGGACTTTCCGAGAGAGTTTCAAGATGGCGTGTATACCATGCATCTTGATGTGTCGGACAAGTGGCACAACATGGACTTCTCACACAATAACCTGATTGCTATCGATACTTTTGCGCCTGCATTCGACTACGGCGCGAGTGGTGATCTTGATGAGGGCAATGATGTTCTATTGAATACCAACTCGGGGACATTGAGTGGAGACATAGAGCCAGGGGCAACGTTAGTACTTGTCATTGGGTACGGCTCAGAGTCACCAACAGAAGTGACCATCACGCCGAGCGAAAACGCATGGGAGCTCGATCTTTCGTCATTGAATTTAACGGAAGGCGTGGTCAACAACTTAGCATTAATTGCCACAGACAAAGCGGGCAACGTGACGACCAAAGCGTTTGATCTCAAAGTTGATATGCAGGTCGAGCAGCTCACCTACAGTATCGAGGACACGGGGTCAGATACGACTGACGGAGTGACCTCGAATAGCACCATCTCAATCGCGGGCTTGGAAGCGATGGCTGTCTGGGAATACTCAATAGACGGCGGTATAACGTGGGAACTTGGTGTTGGGGCATCATTCGATGTGTCTCAAGGCAACTACGAAGCAGGTGATATTCAGATACGCCAGACCGATATGGCGCAAAATGTGGCTGTCACTGAACTTCCGGCATTGACCTTTGACCTCACTTTACCTGCTGCGACAGTCAGTCTGAATGACCTCGGGGCAAGCGACAGCGATAACATCTCTAAATCAGGCACTATCACTCTGGATAATTTTGGCGAGGGAGAAACATGGGAATATAACCTATTGTTTGGCTATGGCGATTGGGTAACAGGGGAAGGGAACAGCTTTGAATTGGCGGAAGGTAACTATGGCGCAAGTCAGATTCAGGTGCGTATTACCGACCCCGCTGGCAATGTATCTCTTAAATTGTTATCTGAGATGTCGATTGATAAATCGATAACGGCACTTTCTTTAGATATTGCCTCAGTAGATTCAGCAGACTCTGATTTCAACACAAGAGATGGCGTGTTTACCGTATCGTCAGTGGAAGCTGGCGGTAGCTGGCAATACAGCACTGATGGCGGTAACAATTGGCATTCAGGAACTGGAAATCAATTTGCGCTATCAGCACAGGGTAGCTACGAAAAAGATGCCATACAGATAAAACACATCGACGTTGCGGGTAACGAGAAAGTGACTGTCTACCCGCATGCCATTACCTATTCAAACCTTAATGTGCAAAGCATCTCCACCGCAAACGACTCGGTAACTGAAGGAAGCAAAGATGCACTCAGCTGGACGGTCGAGTTTGATGGCCAGCATGCCGGTACGCATAGCTTGAGTCTTCAATTTACTGGCACAGATGGCTTTGACAGTAATGATGTTGAGAGACTCGAAGTTACCTACATGCTGAATGGACAATCGTTCACCGATACTGTGTCGTTCACTGATATTGGCGATGTCGAGTGGACAATTCCTGAATCTGCAGAACAAGCAACATTTAACCTCTTTACCCAACAAGACGGCAAGCTTGAAGGGAATAAGAGTATCACGCTGAATGCTGCTGTTGATGATGATGGCAGTTGGGTAATGGCTGACAAAGCCGCGACCATCAACGATGACGACGCCGTATCGATAAGTGCTCAAGAAGACAGCAATACTGCCGATTTTATAACTAATAGCACCACGCCGACATTTGAGGGTGAGGTAGAGCCGGCGCCACCGTCAGCCTTACAATCGATGGAACGGAAGTGGCAACAGGAACTGCTGATAATTTTGATGGCAGCTTCCAGCTTGATGTACCGCAGTCAGCCGGTCTCAGTGAAAATAGCTACAACTACACGCTCTCAATCAGCTACGAGAAAGATGTCGGTGGGAAGACTGAAAGCATCACCACAGAGAAAACAGGCAGCTTCGAGATAGATACTACGCCACCAGCAATATTCCTCGACAATGCTGAGAGCTTGCAAGAGGGAGATGACAGCATGGGAGGCAGTGGCTATAGCGGTAATGACATCGGTGGCACAGTGACGGTTTCCAGAGACGGTGAAGAGCTGGGTACCGCAACAATACAGGATGATGGCTCTTGGCAAATTGATAACCCAGGCTATCAAGCTGGAGATGGTATTACTATTTCCATAGAGGATGTGGCAGGCAATACATCGATGAACGATTACAATATCGGATAATAGTCGGTATAAAGATAAAAATTTATTTTATAAGGTATTAAAAACAACCTTATACTTAAAATGTGAGGGTGATAACAATATCAACAAGCCTCACCAGGGATGAATGACACGCTTTCAGGATGAAATCTTCGGTGTCGGAATCTGAATTATTCCATTCGGAATAGGTTTCGTCTGAAATATTAACCGGATATAAGATGGCTGATTATGAAGGCTCAGAATTCACTTTGCTTATTTTTTCTGACTGCAATGCAAAGCTTCTCCGTATGCCATGCGTTTGAAATTTCTCATGACGTAAATAGGTCAATAAAGTACGGAGTATCGTTTAATGATGTTTTTGAACAAGCATTATATTCATCTAGAGAATATCGAGCGATACAGAAAGAGTTGTTATCCAATTCTGAACTTTCAAATAAAGAACGGAATTACTATTACCCTAAAGTCCTCCTATCTGGTGAAGTGAAAGAGAACTATGGCGAGCCGATCAAAGATCCGAGAACAACGGCTGATGTAAAACTCACCGTTAACTCAAAAATCTACGGAAGCCAAACACAGAACAGACAAGATGCCGCGGGAAATAATGTCCTTTCTTCTGATTTCACCCTGATGAGTAAAGAGATGGAAGTGTACTATATCGTACTGAACTTCCTGACAAAAATTGAACGGACAAGACTGTATGAGCGACAAGCAAAACAGATAGGCAGAGAGATTGAGGTTCATTACCAGCAGCAACTAAGGGCCTCAAGAGAGGGGGTCGGAACGCAATCTGATGAAGTGGATGCACGATTAAAGAAATCTCGGTTTAATCAAACGGTATTCGGTATTACGTCTAAGATCGATAATTATTTCCGCGATTTAAAAAGTGAAACTGGTTTTATGGTCGAGGGCGACCCTAACGTTGCGTATAAAAAAATAGGCCTCGAATACAGTAATATACTACCGCTTCTCGAAACCACACCAAGTGTTCTGACAGATGAAATGCTGGTGGATAAAAACTTTGGCATTTTAAGTAATATTAAATCGTTGGAAGCAACGAAACTTTCGAGCGAAGCTGGGCGTGAAAGATTCAAAATAATGCTAAATAATGAGAACGCTGTATCGTTATTGTCTGGTAGCCCTTCATCAGGTGTGAATACAGGTGATACAGGTAATTCTTATGTGTCTATAAAGTTTGAGCTTGATGTATTTGATCACGCCTTAGAAAGTGATAAACGTTCAGCACTTTATTTATTCGAGGCTGAGAGAGAAAAGCTATTTAAACGCGTTGAGGAAATGTCAGCAGAGTCGGAAGCGTTAACATACCGCTTTGAAACCTTGGTTAAGAAACGCAGTTCGATAAATAAGCAAATCAAGCTAAGTAAAGACCTCATCATCAAACAGAAAAAAGAAATCGTACTCGATAAAGTAAAAAGTATCGATATTGTTGATAGCCTGACATCACTGAATCAGTCTTATATTTCGCTGATGAATATAGAACTCGAGCAGTATGACATCATCTATAAACTCCTCGAAATGAAGTCTGAGAGGGCGTTCTGATGCTAACAAAGAGAAAAGAATTTGGTTACGTTCTCTTGCTGCTCGTCGTGTCAGTATTTCTTTATATTTTGTTTGTTAAAAAGATTGAAGTGGTCGCGCCTGGCACAGGCTTGACGGGCATCAAAGAAAGTAACGTCAATTTAAAAGCACCGGAAAGTAGCTACATCGTTGAAATTGTGTCATCTCAGGGCACCGAAATTCGCACGGGCGAGCCGCTGCTTCGTTACCGCAATATGGCCGACGAGTACCAACTTGACCAAATCACCCAAGAGCTGAATATCGACAAACGTATCTTTCAGGAACTGGAAGATGAACGCTGCTTTTTGCTCAGTGACCGATTCAGTGATTCAAAAATTGAGCAATTGAAGAGAGGTTGTAGTGGTGATGAAACTTCCTATGGCGCGGGTGGCTCTATATTCTCAGCTTCTACGAAGATTATCTGCAAGAGAAAAAATACTTGCTTGATATGGCGATTGAACGCCAGAAAAAAGCAGAAGAGTTACTTAATAAGCGAAAGATATTAGCGACCAAGCAAGCCATCCACCGCAAAGCAAACGGATCAACACTTCGGTTTTATGATTTGAAAACCGAGCTTTCAGACCTTAATAGCGAAATCGTCAGTTTTGACATCAGTAACCTTGAAAACCAAAAGAAGCTCAGCGATAAGCTTATGGTTTTCCAAATGCGTCGATCTGAGCGCCTACTGACCATCGATGAAAAGCTCGATACTTTGCAGATGGAGATCATTCAAAAAGAAAATGAGCTGAGTCTGCTGTCAGAGAAGAAACAAAAATCGCTCATCCGCTCTCCCATTGATGGCACTGTGCTTGAAATGACTGAGGGCTTGTCTGTCGGTACCTTTGTGCAGGAAGGCAGTTCACTCTTTGTGCTCAAGAAAGAGGGGGCCTCGCAGGAAGTCTCCGCCAAGTTTGATACCAAATATCGTCACTTCCTTAACGTTGGCCGTGATGTCAAGCTGAAGATCAACTCGCCGGGCTTCAACAAAGTGTTCTCAGGCAGAATATCTGAACTCAGTTCCGACTCCTTAGCCTACGAAGAACAAAACCAATCGGGCAAACGCTATTACCGCGTCACTATCGAACCTGACCAGGAGTTTGTTGATCTCTCATTGAATCTGGGTATGGATGTGCAAGTCTTCGTTATTGACGATGAAGTCAGCGTGTTTGGCTTTATCCTCAGTGTGCTTCCCAGCGATATTCGATTTGATGTGTGGTAAGCCATGATTGGATTTGTTTCTGCCTTATCCGCCTCGCTCGCGATCATTATTTTGGTCACCATCAGTGCGTTGGTGGGTTATATCGAGTCGATTTTCCCTACTCATGGCCTGATAAAGATCAACGAGAGCAAATATCGCTATGTGATGAAAGGCTATTACATTGACGAAAAGCTGCTGAGAGAAGTCATTCTCACCGTCGATGATGTGGGACTGACAGAAAAGGTCGGCTCATACCAGACAGGCTGTAACTATGGGTTTAATACCAGCGAGCGTGAGATGACGGTGATACCGACCTTCAATTACGTCACCTTGAACCAATATTTTTCCAGCTCGATGCCGATCGACAACATCATGGTCATAGAGGAAAAAGGACAAATTAACACGTGTTTCATCGACATAAATCTCGGTGAACGTGTGTTGCCGGGCTCAGAAGAGACTGAGCAACCCGAGACAGTGAAGGAGGACGAGAATGGATGATGACAGCCTAGCCCCCTTCGTCGATGCGTTGGCATCAGCACTGATTGTAATGGTGCTGGTTTCTATTTTTTTCCTCGTCCAAACGGCAATGACTGTGCAGGAAAAAGCCAAACTGATTGTCATTAACGACAAACCTATCGAAGAGAGTGAGCCTGCACCCAACCCTATTGTATTTCGTGAGTTGATAAACATCGACCTCGACAATAACACGCTGACTTACTTGCTCAATTTCAAAATGGATGAACAGTTAATCACGCAAATCCGCAGCCAGATGTTGTCCGGTCAGACGGTAGAAATCACCGTGACCAGCTCAGATGCTGAGAAGAAAAGTGTGGTGAACATGCTGCGCTTTCTTGGGTTTATGGATTTGCCCGACGAAATAGATGTGAAAACAAAGATTGAACAGTCTGACAAGCTTCTGTCGACATTAAGCTGGGAGATAAATTGATGCACTTTCTAGGAATCTTATTCTACATTTGTATCCCACTTGGGGTATACATGGTGGATACGACGCGTTCATTCGTCATGCAGTCGCTTGAATTGTCTCCTGAAATCACCATATTGATCATCATTGCGTTTGCCTATCCGCTGATATTATTTTTTGCGGTAATGGCGTATCACCTGACAGATAACCGACGCTTCTCGCTCGAATACTACAAGGGACAGGTTAACCTCTGTTCATCGCTCTGTGTGTCTTTCGGTCTGATTGGTACCTTTGTTGGCCTTGCCTTGATGATTGAAGGTATCGCCTCAGGTATGGGTGTCGAAGGTGATTTTTCGACCAAAATGGCATCACTGCTCGGCGCGATCAGCTCAGCCATGGATGCAATGTCACTGGCCTTCCTGACGTCTATTTTGGGTGTCAGCGCCTCAGTTGCGATTCTCTTCAGTACTAACTTCTTCAGCTCGTACTTTCTGACTCATGGCCCCAGCAATGAGAAAGAAGGTTACCGTGCGACGGCGGCAGGCGGCTCGGGTTCATCAACCACCAATATTGTGGTTAATAAAGACTCGGAAGAAAGCATCATAGTGATCAAAGATGCGCTGCGTGAATCGCTCGAGATGATCTCCAGCAAAGAAAAGGTGTGGTCAGATTTATTCCTGCTGATGCAGAAAAGCTCCGGCTCAACCGTCGTTGATCAACTGAACAAAATACTTTATCGCAACAATCAGCTCGTTGAGCTGATGTCTGAGCAAATCAAGCAGATGCGTCAGGAGCAGTCGACAGGTCTTGAGGGTATTCAGGTCTCGATGAAGAAAAATGCCGACCAGCTGTCGGATGATTTCACCCAAGTGTCGACGGCGCTGGATACGGTGTCTTCCTCGGTGGAGAAAATGAACGAGGTAGTGGCTGAGAGTCAGAATATGACATCGGCAGTCATTGAGAAAACCAGCAACCAAATGACAGAAGTGATCAACCGAAACCTCAGAGAGCTGAGCAAGGTTGCTGAGATCCTTGGCGATATTCGCCTCGCGGTTGCGGTACCGATTGAAGACGCACTGAAAGATGCGCTCCGCCAGAATGTATTTACCTTGATGTTCCAACCTGTTTTCCATGGCAATGGAGAAGTGAAGGGGGCAGAAACCTTCTTACGCTGGGAGGACCCGGTGCGTGGTTCGGTGTTAACTCGTGACTTGCTTGATGCTGCAAGAGAGGCTGACTTGTTAAATGATGTCGACCGTTGGGTAATGGTCAACGCGATTCGCCAGCTCTCTAAGTGGTACTTCGATGGAAAATGGCAAGACTCGTGGCAGCTTTCGATTAACTGCAGCAGCGAACGCCTGCTCTTCCCGTTGTTCATGGCCGAGCTGACCTCTGAGCTGGAGAAAGCCAAGATCCCGCCGAAATTGCTCGCCTTTGAAATCACCGAACAAACCATCATGGATAACCCTGAAGCAGTCAATGACAAGATGATGCAATTGCACCGTCTGGGTGTCAGTGTCTATCTTGACAACTTTGGTACAGGCTTCACGTCGCTCGGCAACCTGAGAAACATGGATATTGACCGGGTGAAAGTCAGCCGAACTATCACAGATGGTATGACGCAGGATTTATCCGGCGTCACCTCAATCATCCGCTCCATCATGGTTATTGCCAACGAAATGGATCTCAGTGTGTCTGCTGAAGGCATAGAGACCAAAGAACAGATGGAGTTGCTCAAACGTGAAGGTTGTAGCATGTTCCAGGGTTACTACTTTGGACGACCTAAGTCACCGGAAGAGTTCATTCTCGAATACATCAGAAACTGATTTTTGCTTTAGGCGTCGTGCATTTTTCGATGCTACGCCTTATCTCTATCGTTTTTGGTGTTTCTGAGGTTGAAAAAGGCAAGTGTCTATGAAATCGAATATTGAACAGTTAGTCAGAAGTACGCACGCCCGATTTGACTGGGACCTTTTCTCGCGTCTGGATAGCGAGAACGTTGATGCATTCCTTTCTGATATCAATGACAACTTCTCTGATCCTTTGTTCGAGTACCATCTTCACAGAAAACTGGTGTCAAATGTAGAAGATCTCCCTGAAGCCTTTGTCACGCTGGGTTACGACTCGATGTATGTTTATCGGACCGGGAATACCTATGTCAGCGAGGGCGTGGGTAAGGTTGACCCTGAAACACTGATCGCGAAAGAGATTGTTTATATTCAGGACTACCCCAAGAAGATGTCTGGCAAGGGCTTTGTCGAAGTCATTTATGCTCTCTATCCAAAAGTGAATTTTTTCCTGCTGGCCACCGTGCCCTTTGTGATCATTCCTGCTTTTTATTCAAACTTGTTTAACACCCGCCTTATCTTCAATGACATGGTCACTACTTTGTTCTATGTCACCATGGCCTTTCTGCTTCTCTGGGGCGTTGATTATGGGATGAAAAAGGTCATCAAACATCGCCACCTTAATCGTATTGACGAAAATGCGCTGAAAATAGAGCGTTACATGCTCAGTATTGTGCCGTATTTACCCACGGGCAGCGCCTTGATGAAAGTTCGGACCATAGAATCAAACAGGAAGACGATTTGGGAGAATATCTCGGGTGTTATTGTCGACTTTGTCAGTATTTGTCTGGTTGTCGGGATCCTCTTTGCCTTCATTGGTTTTTATGCGTTTGGCCTTGTGCTGTTTTATTTTGGCGTGATGTTAGCGGCAACCTACATGCGTTACCGCAATTACACCATGTACATTGAGCTTGAGGCCGCGCAGCAAGACTTGTTGGCTGAGCGGATTTCATACTACAAAAACAACACTCATTTACGTTTTCTGGATGGTGCGGCCACATTGGACAGCTTCGAGCAGTCCTGCAAAAAGTCGTACCATTCTGATCACGGCATCACCAGTTTTAATTTCAACTGGGATGAACTCGTCAGAGTTACAACGTTCCTCGCCAGTACTGTGCTGTTCACTGTGATCTTCTTTTCATCGAAATCAAACCCTGAAATTTTCAACGTACTGATTGCCTGTTTGATCCTTAACGGGCGGGTTGCGTCATCCGTCGTTAGTTTGGTGACTAAGTCGTTCTTTATTTTGGTGTCGACGTATCACATGAATACGGCGCTGAAAGATGTGTTTGAGTCCTTCGACGACAAGCTGTTTTCAAAAGGAATGCAGTTAGACAAGATTAACCGCATCAGCCTAAACAATGTCGCGATCATGACCGATGAGAAAACGCTGGTGCAGGACATCAGCGCGAAGTTCACCAAAGGTAATATTTATGGATTCTACGGTAACGTAGGCTCGGGTAAATCAACATTGATGCAGACGATTCTGCGAAACCACCATAATTATTCTGGCAGTATCGTTTTCAATGATTTCTATAATGTCAGAGATATCGACCCAAATGTATTTGGCAAACGCGTTGCGTATTTAGACCCATCGTCAGACTTTCTGAAAGGCTCACTGTATTCCAACTTCTATGTCCGTGGGGTGAGAGATACTGGCCAGATTGCCAAGGTGTGTAGCAGCATTTTCCCTGATGCGATGATTGATTACGAGTTTGTCTTTGTCCGAGACATCACGACGATTCCTATGTCTACAGGACAAAAACGTAAGCTTCTACTGATGATGACATTGAATAAATCGAAAGAAGTGGTGGTGTTGGACGAAGCGTTCATCAACATGTCTGTCGTCGACATTGCTCAGTTGATCGTGTTCTTGAAAACAGAACTTAGCCACGCGATCGTGTTTATCGTCAGTCATGACAGACAAATTCTTAATCAGCTCGATAATCTTTTCGAGATCCGTGACGGTGGCATGACGAACATTAAGAACTCCATTGTGAAGGTGGTGTAGGTGGCACGTTGAGATACTTACGTGGCTTCTTGCGCCTCCAATTTACGTTGATTCTCGTATTTTAGGCGCAGTTTCGAGCGTGTTATCGCGTAATCTGACCTTCTTTGATCAGGACCGATGCAAAACCGTTATCACCTGAGCGATAACCACGGGTGACAGGTAGAAGAAATGGGTGTCAGTTTTCCACGTTGGTGTGTTTTCGTCGTCTTCATGTTGACTGGCTGCGAGTCCGGCCCGAAACAGAATGCTTATTCAGGTCCTGATTCCGCCAAAGTGCCAATCACTTCCGTTGTTTTTCCTTCCGACATTGAGCAACGTGTATTTTCACTGCGTCGAAATAATCTTCACCCTCAACAGACACAACAATTTATTACATCTATTGAATCAATAACGGTCACTGACATCCCTTTTTTTGTCTACAGCGATTCAACGTCTAACGAAGAAAAAGAACAAAAAAAAACAACCTTGTGGTTTGATGTCGATTTGTATCAAAACAGCCAATCTCACCCTTATACCAAGCAATCTGTGCAGTGTGACTCTAACGGTGTGGAGAGTTGTCAGGGACTCAGTAGCTACCAACTATCGTGTGATAAGATTTCGTCAATTGCGGTGTTAAATTTCCGAATTACCTCGGTCAGTGACGACGCTGTGATCATGAATCGTGACTTCAGAGTGAGGAGCGAGGAAGATACTTGCAAACAAAAACGCGCCGTCGGCGGTCGTTCACCTGGCGAGCTCTTGGATCCTCTCTTTCGGCAAGTGGCGGTTGAATTGCAGTTGCTTGTGGATATCGCCAGTAGTCAGTAAAAAGCGCCCGAAAGGCTCGGGCGCTTTTTTGTTTACACAGCGATTATGAGCAATCTCCTAGTTTCTTCCAAACACCCCATTGTCCGGTTGACGAAGGGTTTTCTCCCTGTGTCCACCATTTGGCTTCATACTCAGCGTTGTTGTGCTGCACTTTATCACCCGTTAGGTAGACCGCACTTTCGTCCCAGACAGGCGACGAACAGTTATTGTCAGAACCGCCACTGACACTGAATGTTTCGCTCGCGGTATCGGTTAGGCCTTCTTCATCAGTGACGGTTAAAGACACTGTGTAAGTACCTGATGTTGCGAACGTGTGACTCGGTGAGGCTTGTGTGGACGCGCTGCCATCTCCGAAGTCCCATGCGTAGCTGGCGATAGGTTTATCATCGGTGGATTGATTGGTAAAAGACACACTCAAACCGGAAACCGTTTTTGCAAAAGCGGCGTTAGGTGTTTGGTTATCACCATTGCCACCATCCCCTGAACAATCTCCGACTTTATTCCAGACATTGCTGTATACATCGGGCGCAGCGCCAGTCGACCACCATACCGCCTCATAGATATGCCCTTTGAACGAGACACGGTCACCTTTGCTATAGGAAGTTGTTGCACTCCAGGCCTTTACATCACACGTCGTTGCGTCATCTTGGACTGTGACGGTTGAGGTTACTGAATCTTCTAGTCCTTCTTGATCTAGCACTGTCAGGCTTACGTTATAACGTCCGGCCGATGCATACGTGTGAACAGGATTCACGTCAAATGACTCGGCACCGTCGCCAAACTGCCATTGGTGAGAGGTTACTGCTTTATCGTCAGTTGCGGTGCTGGTGAATCTTGCCGTCAGCTTGTCGGTTGTTACGTTGAACTGCGCGTCAGGTGCCGTGTTGTCAGTGCCTGATACGACAGTTACGGACTTACTGATGGTGTCAGATAGTCCTTCCTGATCTGCAACGCTGAGCGTCACTGTGTAGGTGCCTGATTCTGCGTAAGCATGAAGAGGGTCTTTGATGTTAGAGGTTGTCTGATCACCAAAACGCCAAGAGTAGCTGACAACCCCTTTATCGTCAGTCGACGCATTGATGAAGTTGACAGAGAGACCGGACTTCTGCGTGGTGAAGTCAGCATCCGGTGCCTGGTTCTCGCCCGTTCCTTTACCGGAGAGGGTTCCACTGATTGTGTAGTATCCCAGCGATGAATATTTGGAGAAGCCGTGTTGTGGTGTGCCCTCAGCACCGCCTGAAATGACCAGTGAGTAGTCACCTGCGTTGAGGCTTTCATTGAAGGAGGCACTGCGGTCAACAGGGTTGTTTGACTGAGCCACTGTCTGACCTGCACTGTTACGAATAACAGCGGAAACATCCAGCAAGCCACCACCAATATGCTCAGCGCGATCAATCGACAGATTTACCCGACCTCCGTTTTCGCCAATGGTGAAAGTGAAGGTATCTGAATCTGTATTTCTTTCAATCTGGCCGCTATTGTTCTCTGCCAGTACGGCACCTGAGGCAGAGATATCGAGTGGCTTAGTACCTGATATATCATCGGACTTGAAAGGAACAAAGCGTTGAAGAATGGCGAAGTCATCTTCACGGTTGGATGCGCCGTTATATTCACCTTTACTCCATTGATAAAGTGGGTCGCGCCAGTTGGTACCAAACCAGATGTTACCCATAACAGGCACCCACTGGTAATCTGCGATGCCTTCATGGTATTCGCCACCCGGCTGGCCGCCGTCATGGCTAAGGTGGAACAGATGGCCAAACTCATGGGCGGCGATACGGCCTTGCCCGTACGCATCATCTTCTCGGTAAAGAGTACAGAAGGTGGATGTGCCAAACGCGAACGCGCACGAAGAGCGACCTGTCTGACGATACATGGTACCGCCACCACGTTTACTTGGCGCAGCGCGGTTATATATGTCTCTGTCCGTCGTGACGTTGATGTCCAGCATGGAAAAGCTGGCAGCGACAATCTGCCATGTGGTCCAGATGAACTCTTTTGACACATCATAGGGTTCGCCATTTGCCATCACATTTCGTGTGTCTATCAGCAGGACATACTGAGAGCCTGGTCGGCTTTGCAGTTTACCAACATGCTCGCCATTGTAATCACCGATATGAGGGGGCGCATCCTCCGCAGCGGGGAGCGAAAATTGCGCGCCAGCCGGTACATCACGGTGTGAGTGGTTGCCGAAGTGACAATCTGGCAAGACATCGGTTTTGGCAATTGCAGATACCGAGACTTCACCATTCTCTGTACGGTATTCGTAAGCGTCGTTGTCATTCAGGATGACCCAGCCATAAACGGCGTCCTTGTTTCCCTGAAGAATAAACCGCGAACCCGGAATCGAGGCGATTTCACCATCAATAGACAGGGTGCCATCTGCTTCTACGAAAAGGTTTTCAGTGACAGCAGTCAGTAATTTCCCCTGACTGTCTGGTAGTGTTAGTTCCGCACCTGCAAGACTAAGGGGCTTACTCGACAAAGCACTCCTTGACAGAGCTGACGGCGCGATTCCGACACTTTGAATGAAGGCATCGGGTGTTCCCAGCGTAAGTGGTGTCGCTAGGGTACTTTGATCTTGGTTGGCGATGGCGACGTGCGGTGTCGCTGCAATCAGGCCCAGAGCCAGACAAAGTTGCTTGGTGACATTGTTGATACTGAAACTCACATCCTGTTTTTCCAGTCTCATGGTGTGTTTTCCTTTGTTGATATAGTAAACACAGTGCGTTGAGCAGAATAATCACGGCACTGAATGATTCCTTTCTTTTGGGGAAACCATGTCTTTTGGGCTTATGTTTCCATTACAACGGCTCAAGGTCAGGCCTTTTGCTTTGTGCTCTTTTTGATTTTGCTGACGCCCTCCGGCAGGGGGCATAATCGTCAGGTTTGAGCTCAGCATTGGGCGCTATTATTTGCTAAATGAATGGTTTATCAACGAGATAAAACACTGTATTGATAAAAACAAAAGAAGAGATACAAGAATGTGAAATGATAACATTATCAATTTCAGTTAAGTGTAATTTATTCAATGGTTTATTTCTGTTGGTGCGGGCTCTCCGTCTGCCATCATTCAATGGGAATTAACAGTCTTTCTTGATCTAAGCGTTGAGTTTGATAGCAGTGATGTGTCTTCACATTTTGCACATCTCATTGAATGAAACCATCATAAGTCGTTGATGCTGGACTTCGACTTTTCCTGACTGCACTACACTGCAAGTATTAATAAATTTACTTTGTCTGAAATGCAAAAACAGGCTCATTTTCTTGTTTTGATAGGATGCGTGATGAGTTATTCACTCACTGCGTTGGCCTTTTATGCGACGGACAACGTGCCTACCATTGATATTCTCTCTATTGCACGCAGCAGTAGTTCAGAGTTTTCTCAACAAGATTTCTACCAAAGGAAAAACACACAGTCTCTCTACCTAAGTGGTTTTGATACACGAAGAGAGGAACTACTCAGGGTTTGGATGCAACCCATACAGTCTTCCCCTGAGCGCTATGTTTTTTATGGGAAGCAGCATAATTTTCGACTTATTGTCGACTATGTTTCTCGCCACATTGAATTTGAGCTGCTGAAATCTGATGCAAATAACCGCCTCGCTGATATAAGCGGATACTTGCTTCCTGAATCTATCGGAGATTGGAATTATCGATTCCTGCTTCGTCACGGGTTAATCACACTGTTCAGCCTGTCTGAGGGAGTCATCGAGCAACAAAAAGCTATTAAGCCTGCGATCCTCTTCGCTGAAATCGACAGCCATCGAGAACAACAGTTGAGTGCTGTTGATAGAAACTTACTGCTGAGCCGGCACAATAAGCAAAGTACTCAGAGGAAAATTGAAGCAAACATTAAAGAGCGTAAGAGACGCTTGGCAATGCAGCTTAATGATACACAGGTCAGTAAATACGAAGCTATTCAGCGACATAAAGTTGTGTTTCCGCCGTATTTCTGGTCTAGAGAATATGCGTTATATCTTGACCATTTTCGATTTCATGCTGATTTGACCAATGTTGAATTAGGTTTTTTGCTGGCAATTTCTCAGGTAGAGACGGGGTTTAACCCGGTCTCTAAATACGCGGGCGCTGCCTACGGGATTATGCAGGTGTCGCCGCACAGTGCAGGGCTTATTGTCTCTGAACTGGTTTTTCGTCGGGCGACATTGCCCACCGCCGATGCCTTGTATGTTGCTGCCGTCAACATTTTCTACGGCACAAACTATCTATCGGCGTTGGTCAACACAACTTTTTCCGACATAAAGGACAGAGATAGCCGCTTATTATGTGCTGTTACCGCTTACAAAATCGGTTTAGACCAGTTGTTGAAGGTCTTTGAACATCCGCAGGGAGATATTGAAGGGTTCAATAGAAAGATAAATATGTTGAGTCGTAAGCAGGTGTTCAGGCAGCTTGTCAGAGACCTGCCTTATAAAGAAGCGCAGCAGTTTGTAATCAGAGTGATGGCAGCGACGAAAGCAATGCGGCTTGACCCGCCTCTGAAATGACAAGGTGTGCATGTCAATTTTTGAGGAAATAGAGCGTTTATTGGCTTCGGGTTAGTTGATTTATGAACCGCGGCTTCGTGCCGCGATTCTGCAAAAATTCTTTCACGCTTATTCGCCATCTCGACCCTGATTTTCAATCTTTTTAGTGCCACATGTTTTGCAAGTGACCACTAAATCGAGTTCATCTAGCTTTTTCACCAACATGTCAGTGGAACCACCAATTATGAATGTTTCCCATATCACTTTCTTAACACCACCCCAAAATGTGTTTGGGTAACGGTCTTTTTTCTCTTGAAAGTGCTGAGTATGCTTAGTGTATGCATTACACGTTTCGCAGAAGCTTTCCATTGTCATTTTCCTTTTTTACATGCCGACTACAAATCTGCCTAGTCATATCACCATGACTGGTTAGGCAAACATTGGCGTAAACAAAATATATATTCACAGCGGCGTAAGGAATAACATTGGGTAGTTTTCTCATAGCCAATCAGATCAAAAATGGATGTTAACTGGCTGACTAAAATCATAATTTATCACAATTCATTGTCATGTCATGCAACGTTTTTGTGATTTAAATCCAAAGTGTGGAACATGTACCTTATTGATTAATATACATCTTAAGTGATGTTCCTTCTTTGTCGCACACCGTTTTTACTGCAGGTTGATTGGCCATCTGGCAAGAAAGCGCCTGAGGTTTGGGAACGACAAGGGTGGCGCAGACAAACCGCTTCCCCAATGCGCAAGCATGAACAAAAAGTAGTCGCAGGCTGTCAGTGTGTTGCCGCAAAGAAACGCTGAGTTAGCCAATGTTTTATCCAGCAAGGCAAACATCTCCGTCAGTCGTTCCTCCTGCGCGCGTTTGATTGCTTGCGAATCGCCGTCTGACTCTGTATGACGCTCGGGATAAAAATACATCATTAGTTCTGGTTGCAAACTGGCGGTGAGATAAAACAGCCACTGATGAAAGGTGGCGCGCTCAGTCGTGCCCAGTGATGGTATCAAATGACTCTCTGGATGTTTTTCACTGAGGTATAAACAGATTGCTGCACTCTCAAACAGCACAGTCTGATCGTCTACCAAGGTAGGAATTCGTCCTGTTGGATTCAGAGCGAGGTAAGCATCAGACTTTTGTGCCGCCGATTTTCTATCGACTAATTCAAGTTGATAGGGCACACCGAGGTGTGCCAATAACATGTGCGGCGCAAAGCTGGCATTTCGTGGAAAGTAAAACAGCGTATACATGAAAGTGCCTCATAGCGCGTTTAGATAGGGATGAAGTTAAGTGTCGCCTTCCGCCAAAGTCCTCTCTATCATTTTTTGTACTTCAAGTGCTTCACGGAGCGTCGCCAATTTGTTCTTTTCGCCAGCCATGAGTTTGATTAGTTCGCTTAGGTATTGGTGCTCGCCATTGACGGTGACTTCTTTCCACGTGTCGCCCTCTTTAACTTCGATCATCCGCCAATTCAGTTCACGAATAGATTTATGTTTTCCCGTAAGTTTCCATTCGAGGTAATCTTCGGCGACGACATCACTTGATGCTTCCAACCTGACCGGGATATTGCCCGAGAGGTAGTCAGCATTGACAAAGGTTTCAGACGATCTGTCGTCGGGGTAGTTCACCTCTGCGTTTTCAAGCGTCATGGAGCCAAGCAATCGCTGGTGCATAAAAAAGAAATGCGTAACGACTTCGCGCAGAAAGCCACCTTGCTCTTTTAAGCTGAGCCAACTACTGGCATTTTCCTGCCATTTACGCGGCCACTGGCTGAAGTGAATTTGCATCTCAACATTTTCGATCTCTTCCTGGGGGATATCTGAGAGCAGTAGCTTTAGCGTATCAAGTGAGGGACTGGCTGCTCCGGGGAGGTTTACGACAGCAGGTAGGCCGCTTTTCTCGACATCTTCAACCAGTTTTTCTGCTGCTTCTATGTCGACAGCGAGCGGTTTTTCAACCCAGATAGCCTTCTTCGCCTCGATTGCTTTGTAGCAATAATCGATATGGCTTGCTGGTGGCGTGCCAACATAGACAAGATCAACATCACTGCGAGTAAACATTTCATCGGGTGATGAGAGTGCGTCCGTGCCGCTATCGAGCGCTTTCAGTTTTTCTAAATCGGAATCGTAGACACACGAAACGTGAAATGAAGAATGTTTTGATAGTGCTTGGTAAATCCTTTGGCCAATGGTTCCAAAACCAATGATTCCAACCGAAATGGTCACAGTTCGCTCCAGTTGTGTTTGTGCTGTTAATGTTCAACAAGTTGCACGTTTCATTAATAGTGTAGTTTGAAACGTATGCTACCTGTTCAAACACATACTGTCCCGGATAGGCCTGAGTAAATACGGCACATATCAATAATTAAATGCATGGCCTTTTAAACTTTCTGGATGATTGAAGTCAGAAAAATAGACATTTCGCCTTTGATAACATCATCAAAAATGTAAAATAGCGATGATATTCAATTGAATCATATCTTACGATTCACTCTGTTGTTATATTGTTAATATATAATAATAATTTAAATTAAATGTTGATGCTGGTTTTGTTCATAAATCACTCAAGATTCTCTATTTATAAAGAATAAAAAATATGTGTATAGATATTCTTATCATTGAAGATGATAAAGAACTTGGTGATATGTTGACCTACTTTTTAAGTACGGTTGAAAACTATTCAGTTTTTCGTCATAACTCTGGTGAAAATGCGTTGAATCTGGTTATAGAAAAAACGCCCCGTCTTATATTGCTTGATATTCAGTTACCTGTTCATACGGGGTTTGAAATACTGACTTCTTTAAGGGATGCATCGATTCTTACCCCGGTTATCATGATGACTGCTAATGATAGCGAGCTTTCAGAGACAAACGCATTGGTTCTTGGCGCTGATGATTACATTAGAAAGCCAATCAGAGCTAATGTGCTGAAAGAAAGAATTAAACGACTTATTTCTCCCACTGTGAAATTACAAGAAAAACTTATCCTTTCGATGAAAGAGAGCCAACTTCTTTATCAAGATATAACCGTTCATTTATTACCCTCCGAGTTTGAAATTTTGGAGATACTTGCTCAAAGCGATGAACCAAAGTCAGTACACGATTTATTCTTTGATATTCATGGTTACGAAGCAAATGCTGATGATAAATCGATATATATGCGTTTGTCCTCGTTAAGAAAGAAAATAAGTAAATATTTTGTTGGTCAGGAGTTAATAAAAAATAAGCGAAGTAGAGGATTTTATTTAACCCGAGATATTGAAAAACAATGAGAACATTTTTTTTACAAATCACACTTTCTGTTCTTCTTGGCTTTATTTTCGCAAAAGCAGTTTCTGAAGCTTACTTAACCCTTTGGGTTGAGGAATTCTCACCAGATACGCCCTCAATATGCAAACCAGGTGTCTTAAATTCTGCTGAAGAGATTTCATACTCATGCAAAGATGGCGAAACGTGCTCAGATTCATTCATTTGTCTGATTGATACAGATGTAGAGAAAATCTCAGCCTATCCGCCAATGCAAGGGTTCTCGGATGGAGGCACGCCCGTGGCGATGAAGCTGGAAAAAGACGACCCGTATGTTTTTGTCAGCAGAGCCTATGCATTTAGGATTTGGACGGTTGATCTCTTACTACAACTTGGCTGTACCTTGCTGGTGATGGGGGGAATCTTATTTTCGTGGTCTCGCGGGTTAGGTCGGCTTGAGGAGCTTTCAAGTGCGTTGTCGTGCGGAGACCTGAGACGTAGGGTTCGTTTGCACGGACCTGAGCCGGTGAAATCTCTGATTGCCAATCAACATGCAATGGCAGATTCGATTTTACGGTTGCAGCGCAAGAAGAAACTGATCTTCGGTTCTTTACCTCATGACATCAGAACGCCGTTAGCTGCAATTCAGTTAACCACAGATATTTTGTCGCAACATGAGGGTGACAGTAAGTTTCTGCGCAATAAGCTGTCAGGGCAGGTCTCTAACCTTAACCTAATATGTGAAAGTAGCCTCCATCTTTATAAGATCCTGAATAACGAGGTAGAGTTGCACAAAGAGCAGTTTACGTTTGAATCGGTGCTTATCGACTCTTTAGCGCTGATTCCAGAAGACAAGTGCTATCGGTTTGTGAACTGTAATCAGACCCTCATTTCTGACAAGAAGCTGGTTACCATACTTTTGCAAAACAGTTTGTCTAATGCTTTTCGCTATACCAAAAGCTGTGTTGATGTTTCCTTCAAGTCTTATCCTCATCATGACGTTATTCGAATCAACGATGATGGTCCGGGTTTTCCTGACGATGTGGTCGCAACATTCAGAAATAAAGATACGTCTTTAATTAAAAATGCCGATGGATTTGGCATCGGTTTAGTTTTGATTTATGAGCTAACCATGCTGTTATCCGGTCAGGTTGTTATCAGTAATACAGAGGCTGGTGGTGAGGTTTTGGTGGTCATAAACAAGTAGATTTCTCTTTGCGAAGCTTTCAGCACAAGGAATGGGAGCTCCCTGCACAATATGGTTTCTCGCTATAAGCTTTGTGGGGCTTTACTGGTTTCTCAACGCATAGTTTGTGAAGCTCATGTCCATGTCTAGTGGTCTTGCGTAGTAAAACCCTTGCGCGTAAATGTCGTACGCTTTGAGCTGGCAGTGCATATAGCTTGTTTCAATGCCTTCCGTGACGATGTCTTTGCAATGCAATATTACTGTTTCAAGCAGTGCTTTCATTGCATCGGGTTTGTCGATGTTGCTGTAGAGAAAGCGCTGGTCGATTTTGATGGCATCCCAGCGAATAAGATTGAGCACTAGATCATTGACCGGGGAGGGCAGATAGTCGTCCAGCCAAATCTGGTAGCCATGTTCTTTTAGCAGTGCCGCTGAATCCCAGAATTGCAGGTGTTGGCCAGTGAACGTATCGATTTCTGTCACTTCTATCGCCAGTGGGAAACGCGCCATGTTGATGACTTCTTCCATGTACTTAGGTTGCACAAAGTAACGCATCGGAATATTGATAGAAATTGTCAAATTTGCTGAGTTGTAGATATCAGCTTGTTCGTTGAGTGCGGTGATCTGGTCTCGGATGATGGTTTGCAGGCTGACTTCGTTTAGATTTGCAAAGAAAGGTTCGCTGTTTAGGCATTCTCCAGATTGGAGTTTGACACGTGTTAACAGTTCAAGTGCATGCGTTTTTAACGTTTTAATATCAATAATGGGCTGCAGGCAGAAGGTAAGGGAAGGGGAACTTTTTGTCTTGATGGCTGGCCTCTGGGCCGTATCTGTATTCATTGCTTTCTCTTATTTGTCTGTTCTTTGACTGACTTGTTTTAGGGGTACACGTTAATGTCGTACGAGCTGGATGAACAGTAATCAAAGTTAAGCAAAATAAAGCTCAAGGTAAGGTAGGATGCGTGCGATCACATTCGACTTTCTCAACGCCTCGAAACTCGGGTCGTAAAAAGGTGAATGTTGTAACATCGTGACAATACTAACGATGCAACCAGACACCATTGATTGAGATGGCTGGATGAATGAGGCAAGGATGGCTGAAACAATTATTCTGGACACGGATCCGGGTATCGACGATGCAATGGCAATCATGTATGTGTTGGCGAACAAACATCTTAAGTTAATGGGCATTACCACAGTCTTCGGTAACGCCACAATTGAAGACACAACCCGAAATGCTCTGTTCATCAAGGATAAATTCAATGCTTCTTTTGATGTTGCATGCGGTGCCGCTGCTCCACTGATAAAGACCCCGAATGGACCGACAGTTATTGTGCATGGTGAGCATGGTCTTGGCAGTGTCGTTGCAGACGCACCAAAATCAGTCGCTGAAGAAGAAACGGCTTGGCAGTACATGGCCAAAAAAATTACTGCTAACCCGGGTGAAATCACGTTGGTGGCTGTGGGGCCTCTTACTAATCTCGCGCTGCTTGTTCAGAATGCACCCGAAGCCGTCTCACTGGTTAAGAACGTTGTGATTATGGGCGGTGCTTTTGGTGAAAACGGGCATAGAGGTAATGTTTCGCCTGTTGCGGAGGCAAATGTTCATGACGACCCTCATGCTGCAAATATTGTTTTTGCTGCAAACTGGCCAGTGGTTGTTATCGGTCTTGATGTGACACACGAGATAGCGTGTGAAGAGCACTATATCGAAACACTTCGAGATCATGCAGGTGAAAAAGGGCGCTTTATTTATGATGTCAGTCAGTTTTATCTTGGCTTTTACGAAACTGAGTTAAAACGAAAAGCCTGTTACTTACACGACCCCGCTGCGTTGGTTTACGTGTCTCGGCCCGAGTTATTTGAACTCAGAGAAGGACCGATTGTAGTTGTAGAAGAGGGAGGCGCTGAGGGGATGACGATCCAGAAAACAGAAAGTAGAGTCTTTTCAAATGATGCGTGGGAACAAAGACCAAGTCAGTCTGTGGCGATCAGCGTTGATAGCGAGGCGGTTTTAAACCATTTCTCTGATACGCTAATTGGTGACCACGCCTAGCGTCTCAACTTCGTTTTAAACCATTGCCTCTCATTCTTGTAAGATGAACGGCTGAGTTATCAATCAATCTTAGCCATTTCCTTTATTAGAGGTACGCAAATCGGCTGTTCGATATAAATTTCTGGGTTAGAAGATGTTAGTTGTTGTTTCTATTTTACCTGTTTTTCTGGTGTCACTTTTTGGTTTCCTGACCGCAAAATCAGGAAAGTTATCCCGCTCAGATATTCAGTCACTTTCTAAATTTACCTTCTCAATGGCTATTCCGGTGATGTTGTTTACTAAAATGTCGACGCTCGCCGTGCCGGATAATATTGAATGGAGCCTATTACTCTCTTATTACCTGTCAGTATTCATTGTTTTCTCGTTAACAGCGTTTATCGCGAGGTATCTATTTAGCGATGAGTGCGAAACACAGAGTGTACTGGGCTTTTCTGCAACGTTTTCAAATGCGGTTGTTATTGGTATACCTGTTATCCACTATACGCTGGGGGATGACGCAATGCTTCCCCTGTTCATGTTGATATCAGTTCATGCGCTAACCATCTATTTACTTGGGTTTTTCTTTGCTGAACGTGGACGTTTTGACCGTAAAAAAGTGCTTCTATCGGTTGTGCGAATTTTTAGTGAGATACTGAAAAACCCAATTACACTTGCCATCTTCAGCGGTCTTTTGGTCAATGTTTTGCCATTCTCACTGCCCGATTTGCTGAGTGCTTCGCTTTCCCTGTTCTCTGAAGCGGCGATACCTCTGACGTTGTTCGTCTTGGGCGCGTCGATCAGTCAATTTCCGTTAACATTTAGCTCAAGGGTTCCGTTGCTTCTGGTGGTGTTTAAAAACCTGATGCTACCTCTGCTGGTGTATCTATTCAGCACGTATGTATTTGGTTTGAGTGAAACATGGACGGTTACCGCAACTGTGATGGCTTCTATGCCGATTGGTGTGAATGCATATATTTTTTCTCAGCGCTATCAGAGGATTATGCCTGAAGTAGCTACATCGATTTTGTTCTCTACGGTATTCAGTATTCTCAGTGTCCCGTTGTGTTTATGGCTGTTGACTAACCAGTAGATTTTGCATTCCCTGACGGATTTTTCCTAAAGTACCAAAAATTAGGACAATACATTGATTAGAAGCTACTAAATAATAAGGAAAAATGGAGGCCGATTTAAATTTTGTCTATCAATATGGAACTATCTCCTTCTCCAGGTCACTCACCTTTAAAGTAAAAAGACTAAACGTACTTTTTAGCGTTTGTCTTTTTTAATTCAATGCAGCCCAGTAAACACACATTACTGGTAACTGTGTCAGATGGTGAGGAGAGTTGATATGAATTTAGGGGGCTTGGGACCACAAACAATGGCCCTGGGCGGTAGCGTAAGCCCTACGGGTTTTGTAAACGCTGGAACGTCAGCGAGTCAAGGTATTGGTGGATGGCACGGCAATGTTTTTAACGGAAAAGGTTACGATTTTCTGCTTAATAACAATCAGCCAAGGCAGCCTGCACCTCAGCCGCAACAGGCTCAGCAACAACCCCAGCAACCGCAGCAGCAGCCGATAAGGCACGTTAATTTCGCACAACGAGCGGCAACACAGCCGACCGTCATTGCGGCAGTCGCCTCAAAATCAGCAAAGCCGCAGATATCCAGTTCGACCAAGACGTTCAATGGTTCGACAGGCGGAACTGAAGGGAAATCGTCAAGCGTCAGAAGCGATACGTCTATTTTGCAGCGTGAATACAATGCTGCAACGGGCGGCGGTATCAGCCAAAGTGGTGCAGACCGCTTTTGAACCTAGTTTTCATTTAGAAAAGCGCTTATCAAGATAGCTTATAAGCGCTTTTTTTGCCTCTTAAAAACCATTAACGGATGAGATGGGAAATCAACGATCATATAATCGACAGCGGTGTATCTCTGAAGTTGATGAGGTTCGGGAAAATGTCCTGAATGATGGTGCTGCTCACACCCAGCCAACTACAGAGGTCCGCGTTTACTTGATCCGATGCAATACCGGGAATTATCCTGCCGTTTTTGTAGTCACTCTCACTGCCTTGAGAGAGATCTGGCCATCGACCAAATGCTTTTCCCCCCTTGACCGCGCCGCCCAATATAAACTGATGTCCACCCCAACCGTGGTCTGTGCCAGTCTCGTTAGCCTGAGCTCGTCGGCCAAAATCCGACATCGTCAGGGTGATGACTTGATCTGAGATGCCGAGTTTAACAAGTGACTCTTGGAAACTGGCTAACGCTTCGCTGACCTGCTTAAGCAGTATGGGATGCTTTTCTCGCTGGTCATGATGGGTATCAAATCCCCCCATGCCCACAAAAAATACCTGTCTGGGTTGTTTGAGAGAGTGGCGTGCATCAATCAGCCTTTCTACCATGGCTAATTGGCCACCCAAATCGCTCTGTGGGTAGTTGCCTTTCACTGTGTGTTTCTGGAGAATTTCCCTGAGGCTTTCGTTCTCCAATACACTGTCACGCATTTTTCTCGCATAGTTTTCCGAATACAGATTACTGTAACCCGCATCAGAAAAGTGTTCGAAGTAGCCATCTCGAAGTGCTGACTGGTGCCATGCTTCATATTCACCGACACCGCTCTTACTGACGATGGTCTGAGGCAGGCGATCTCCTCGGGTTAGAAGCGAATCACCTTTGACGGAAAATAGCGGTGATAGATCACTTGTAGGATTAAGTGAATCCATGACTCGACCCGCCCAGCCAAGGGAGAGCCCAAGGTTACTTGCGCCTGTTTGCCACATTGCCTGCTGGGTGTTGTGTGCCATCAAAAAGTCAGGAAGTGTCACGCGTTTGGCTTTGATGTCTGATGCCTTGGTAGGTTCGATAAGCTGGCCGCTATTAATGATGGCTGAAGCTTCTCCGCGCTTGAAGAAAGGCACAAGCTTTTCCATTGCCTTGTGAATACCAAGTGGCTCACCGTTCTCTGTTCGAAGGCCTGTATCTATCACATCATTTCTACTCAAGGCCAACGAGGGACGAACCTTTTTATAGGTCTCATACCCTGCCTGTGAGAGAGGAATCAAAGTGTTATAAGCATCGTTGCCGCCAAAAAGAAAGACGATAACTAATGCTTTGTGATCCTGCGGCTCAGAGGCTATGCTGATTGACGGCGTGACGCTCGATGCTGCGGTCAATGCTGCTGATGTTTTCAGGAATTGTCTTCTGCTTGTCTTCATACGATAGCCTCCTCAGCAAAAAACTCTGGGGATGTCAGAGCCACATATAGGGTGCCGCGAACTCTGCTTAGCGCGGGCTTTCTATTAAGGGAGTTGTCTAAGAGCTTTATCAGTCGTTGTCGAAGCGCATCGGACATTGTCTGACCAAAAAATCGCTCGTCCACCAGTGCAACCAAATCTGTCGACGTCTTCTGCGCTTTAAGAAAATCAGAAGCATCGTAAGCCCACAATTTCTTCCTGCCCCCGCCAGTCGCTCCACTCATTTGCCAGATAAGGTTTTGGATTTGCAACAAATAATTTGAGGTCGTTAGTTTGAATTCGGGTGCGGTGAGTCCTATGTCTGAAATCTCGCCCTGTGGTGCAAAATCAGGTGTGTAGAAATTAAACACAGACGGTGCAGCTAAGGGAGCTTGGCCTAGCTTTTTTGCGGTGCTGATGTCTCGCCAGACTTTTCTTTGCGAGCGCATGCCCAATGCCCGGGCTTGATTGGCAATGGCAATGATCGGCTCTTTTAACTTACCAAAGTGGCGATGCCTTGCTGCTTCGTCGTTGCCGGCGCAACGCCGTTCACTGCATCTGGATCGGTGAGAATGGCGAACAGCGTTGCTTTGAGATCACCTCTTACACCTTTACCGTTATTTTTAAATACCGTGGCGACACGCTGGATAAACTCAGGTCTAGGGTTACTGGCCACGAAGCGTTTTATCAGAAGGTTAGCGATAAATGGTGGCGTATTTGGATGATTGAACAGCAAGTCCACGGCTTGTGACAGGTCTTGTTCAGCGGATTGTTTGGGTTTGAAAATTGCCCCCAATACTGTCTTTTCCCCTTTATCGTGGTGTCTGCTCTTCGAGACCATGGGAGAGGTGCTGCTTCCGCCACTCCAACCCGTGAGAACTCGCGACAACTCTTCGACATCTTCCTGTGTGTAGGCAGGGATCTTTCGGCCTGATTGATCCAATTTTGGTGTGCCGTCATCATTCAACAGCCATAAACCCAGCGTGAAAAGCTGCATACATTCGCGGGCATAGTTTTCGTCTGGGAAGGTATTCTTTTTGATGTTGGCTTTCCGACTGCCGCGCAATGTCAGGAAACGACCCATGGCAATATGTAGCGTCACGTCGTAAAAAAGATCCCGGAAGTTCTCTAGGGCATGTTTTACGAGTAAATCGTAGTAACTCGCCAAGAGTTGATGGTTACTGGCTCCGTTCTCAGAGACGACGAAAATCTGGCTCAGAGCAAAGGCCATTCTTTGTCTGACCTGATCTTCACCTTCCAGACTGTTTCTCCACCAAGCGCCAAGTCTTGCTGTGCCTCTCACTCTGTTCTTTTTTTCAAAGTCCGGTGTGAACTCAATGGATAAGGGGAGGTGTAGACTTGGCTTGACCTTACTTTGGTTCTCATACCACTGCCTGAAGCCGATGACTTTCACTGCTTCTAGGTCTTTCTTGTTTGCCCCAAAGGTTGCCTGACACAGAAGTCTGTGAATCCGTTTGGGTGAGTTGTCGATGTCACTCATTACTGCCATTCTTACCCCGTTTGCATAGTCGGTGGTGAAAATACGTGGTATCTGCTCCTAAACAGGGACTAACAATAAAGAGCTTTTGGTCGACGTGGAAAGTCTCTTTACGCATATTTACACCTATTTATGAACGCTTACTCGCGATTTAATGCTTATTTTCCTTCAGTGTGATGCTGAGACTCTGAGTGATGAACAAATATTGAGTCATCACAAATGCTTGATAGCAGGTATTATTATTGGTATCTGCACAATTATTTACTGAGCCTGCTGGTAGTCTAAATGGACGAAGAATCAGATAATCAACATCAGCATCACTATGTAGGTTTTTTCCCACGTGTGGTTGCATCGCTCATCGACGGTGTGTTGATGGCGATTGTGACGGTACCGATCCTTTACTCGGTCTATGGAGAACAATACCTGCATTCTGAAAAAATTTTTCTGGGGAGTACGGATATGTTCGTGAGGGTTGTTCTACCTTTTATCGTCACGATCCTCTTTTGGTCTTACCGCGCGGCAACTCCTGGAAAAATGGTGCTTTCGGCCAAAATCGTTGATGCACAAACGGGGCTAAGGCCGACAACAACACAATATGTTGTTCGATATTTGGGTTACATTATCGCGTCGGTGCCGTTTGGGCTGGGATTATTCTGGATAGCTATTGATCAACGTAAGCAAGGCTGGCACGACAAATTAGCTGGCACGCTGGTGATTTATTCCAATAAAAATAAAGACAACTTATCGATTTTTGAGGGGTGATGAGTAGTGTTGCAAGAGTTACTGACAACGACATTATGGCTTCAGGTATTAGCGATGATTTCACTGACCTTTGTCGTATGGGTTTACATGTATATCCGCCGTTTGTCCTACATTATGACGCATCATGTTGACTACGCGAAATTGGGGAAATCTTCTGCGCTGGTTGAACTAATGCCTGAAGAGGTTTCATATCCTTCAGATAATCTTAAAAACCTCTTTGAGTTGCCTGTGCTTTTCTACGTGATAAGCGTAATGGCGATTCAGTCGGGTTTGGTTGATGAGGTACTTTCAATAGCGGCGTGGGCGTATGTCTGTCTTAGGGGAATACATAGTTTGATCCACTGTACTGTTAATAATGTACATCTGAGATTTACGTTCTACATTTTTTCTAGCTTGGTGTTATGGTTCATGGTTGTTCATGTTGCTGTGGTGATGTTGTCAGCGCCCTTACTTTGATGAGTCGTTTCCACCACCAAGATAAAAAAAGAAGTCCAACTGGGCTTCTTTTCATTATCAGTTTTAAACCACCTCCTATGGAGGTGGTGACCGTTGAGCTAAATAAACGCCTTAAGCGTTCAGTGCTTGCTCGATATCAGCAATAATGTCATCAATGTGCTCAATACCCACCGATATCCGAATCATCTCTGGTGTGACACCTGCTTGAGCTTGTTCTTCTGGTGTTAACTGGCGGTGTGTAGTTGATGCTGGGTGACATGCCAGTGATTTCGCATCCCCAATGTTTACCAGTCGTTTGATCATTTGAAGGGCATCAAAGAAGCGAACGCCTGCGTCGTAGCCGTCTTTAAGACCAAACGAAAGAATGGCAGAGGGTTTACCGCCCATGTACTTCTCTGCCAGAGGGTAGTACTCAGACGATTCAAGACCTGCATAGCTTACCCAACTAACCTTGTCGTTAGATTCGAGATACTGGGCCACTTTAACTGCATTTTCGACATGTCTTTCCATACGAAGTGGAAGAGTTTCAAGACCTTGCATTAACATGAAAGCATTCATGGGTGAGAGCGCTGCACCAGTGTTACGCAGCGGCACAGTGCGCGCGCGTCCAATAAAGGCAGCTGGACCAAACGCTTCTGTGTAAACAACGCCGTGATAAGAAGGCTCTGGCTGATTAAGGACTGGGAAGCGTTCTTTATGCTGATCCCAAGGGAATGTGCCCGAATCAACAATCACACCCCCCAGGGTGGTACCGTGGCCACCGATATACTTGGTCAACGAGTGAACCACGATATCTGCACCGTGTTGGATTGGCTTACATAACACTGGTGTCGCAACGGTATTATCAACGATGACAGGAACGCCTTGTGCGTGGGCAAGGTCAGCGATTCCGGCGATATCGACAATGTTACCTGCTGGGTTACCGATGCTTTCGCAATACACGGCTTTGGTATTCTCATCGATCAGCTCGGCGAGGCTTTCAGGGCTGTCATCTTTTGCAAATCTTACTTCGATGCCCTGATTAGGCAGCATGTGGGCAAACAGCGTATAAGTACCGCCATAGAGTTGCGGTGTAGAGACGATATTGTCACCAGCTTGAGCGAGAGTAAGGATGGCATAATTGATCGCAGCACTACCGGCACTAACGACTAACGATGCGATACCACCCTCTAACGCAGCCATCCGTTGTTCTAACACATCATTGGTTGGGTTCATGATGCGTGTATAGATATTGCCGGGAACTTCGAGGTTAAATAAATCCGCACCATGCTGAGCATTGTCGAATTCATAAGCTACGGTTTGATAAATTGGCGTGGCAACACTTTTGGTTGTTGGATCCGTGGTATATCCGTGATGTATCGCAAGTGTTTCGTCTTTCATAGATTGTTTCCATCCCTAGTGATTATTTTCAACAAACGCGTTCGAACCATGAGCACTTGTTATATTGCCCCTTCTTAAATGGACCATTATGTCTCTCGTCGTCGTCCACAAGGCTGGTTTACTATGGCAGATAACAGATACGAGCAACGCGTCAAAGCTCAAAGTTTGTGCACCAGATTGTGGCAGAGTTAACAACTGTTGTACGTAGCAAGAATGAGTGCAGCGCATGAAATTCTGTCATTTCGATCGTCTTTGTCAAAGTCGCCAGACACTTCGCGTTGTGGTGACTAACTAATTGGTATCCCACAATAAAAGTCAGTGTAAGAATTAATCGCGGCATCAGTGAGATTTTCGTGAGCACGAATAATTCGGTACTCAAACCTCACGATATAGTCGGCAGATTTATGCTCTTGCCTGATGATAATGGGGACGTGATTTTCCTTCAGATCAGCTTTTCAGCCTATCGGCCGACTAAAAAGCATCAGTTAAAAATAGCTAATGAGCAAATATGATCGTGAGACGGGTATTTCTATTTAGGCCCGAATCTGTCGGCTCCAAGTGAAAATTATTGCGCGAGGAAAATGCTCTGGTGAAGCTACTGGATGAGGCAAACCGCAGGCTCATCTACACGCAGGCACATATTGATCAGATAGCCTGTTGTATTGGCTTTGAAGGCCCAGCATATTTCTCAACGACTTTAAGCAAAACACAGGCATAAAACCTCAAGCGTCACGTATTGGGTAAACCTCACGAATCTATATATTCGAGATACGATTAAACAATAAGAAAAAACATGTTGAATCATAGTAAAAAAATTACTGTAAGTTGTTATGTTTTCCCATGTTAGGAAAGCAATCTTTCAAATACGATGTAAATGTCTCTGATTGGTAAGTGCCACAACATTGAAGTGTATATTAATTATTTAAAATTAAGAGATAAATACTAATTTACTTAAGTTGAAATTCTACTTATGAAGATAGCTTTAATTGGAATAGGAGATATTGCTCGTAAAGCATATTTACCTATATTGTCGCGCACTCCTGAAATGGAGTTAATTCTATGCGGAAGAAAAGAAGAGCTTGTCAAGTTAGTAGCGGAAGAATTCAAGATAAACCAGATTGTTATTGATTATAAAAAACTTAAAGATATGAACATAGATGCTGTAATGATTCATACAACAAGTCAATCGCATTTTGAAATCGCACACTATTTCCTAAACATTGGCATAGCAGTATTTGTTGATAAACCAGCTGCAATGTTATATTCAGAATATGAAAATTTACATAATATTGCGGAGAAAAAGTCTACGCCTTTATTCATTGGTTTTAATCGTCGGTATAGTCCCCTGTGGAGTAAGTACCTTAATAGTGAAAGGATTCAAGATTTTCAATGGAAAAAAATAGATACAAACATCCTTCGTCACCAAGAGATTTTATCTTTAATGATATGATACATGTAGTAGATTCACTAAATATATTAGGTGACACATCACCTGACTCTATACATGTAAATTACCTGTCAAATATGGGGATGCTATCGAAAGTTAATATCTCATGGGAAAGCAGATACTGCTTGTTTAGTGGGAGTATGAATAGAGAATATGGTAAAACGATTGAAACCTTAGAGTTTTCAACTGCAAATAAAACTTATCAGTTCAGTGACTTTTTTAATGGCGTGGTCCATGAAAATGAAAGTTCAAGTATGCTTAATTTGCCTGAGTGGTCCGATATTTTATACGCAAAAGGATTTTATGCAATGATTGAAGAATGGATAAGATCTATCAAAGTAGGCAAAGTTGATTCTAAGATAAAAAACAGAGATTTGAATACACATTATGTTTGTGAATATTTAGTTAAAAAAGTAGAAAAATGAAAAAAAACAAAACGCAAAACTCATCAAGTAATATCGTTATAGAGAAAGGTCTAGTAAAGATAACATGGCCAATCTTTATCGAAGTTCTTCTTACATATCTAATAACATTTACTGACGTTCTATTTTTAAATAGCATCTCTGATTCTTCAGCAGCGGCAATTGGTACTCTTATGCCAGTTATCGTAATCCCAATTGTCATTTTACACTCTCTATCGATTGGGACGACTGGCGTTTTAGGTCAGATGCTTGGCGCAAATATGTATAAAAGGCTAGCGGCAAATTATTATTTTACTATTATCTTCAACTTTTCAATTGGCTTATGCGTGACGTTAGTTTACTTATTACTTCACCAAGATATTGGAAAGTGGATGGGGCTTAATGACGATATGAACATATTAACAAGTTCATATTTGTTGATTTTTGCACCAGCACTACTCATAAAGTCTATTCAAATTGGTTATGGAAGTATCCTAAATATCAATGGATGGACAAATCTGAATATGTACTCCACACTCATTGCTAATATATTAAATATTATTTTAAACTCAATTTTTATTTTTGGTTGGTTAGATTTTGGCTTTGATGGTGTACAGTATGTAGCGCTTGCATCTGCTTTATCTTACTTGGTTGGTCTATCTATTGTTATTTACTTTGTTCATTTAAATAAAAAAGTGAAATTTAATTTTCATGGTTCATTTTTGGAAATGAAACAGTATTTAAGTCAATCAATGAAAATAGGTATCCCTGCAACAATGGAGCCGATGTCATATGAATTTAATCGTTTTTTTATCACTGTAACTGTTATTTCACTTGGTACTCTAGCTATATCAACAAGAATATATACATTGAACTTGATACTTATACCAGTTATATACTCGCAAGCAATAGGCGTTGGAAATAGAATTATTGTCTCTCATCTTTTAGGTGCTGGTGATTTTACAAGAATAGGTGAACAAATTCGCCAAAGTATTAGACTCAGTATATTGGGAAGTGCAGCCATGATCTTAATTATATGGTTAAGCTCTGACTTCGCTTTCCAAATATTCACTCAGGACAGAGATATATGGGTGCTAGGCTCAACTTTGCTTTTTATTGACCTACTTCGTCACCCTGCTGGCGCTGTGAATATGGTGATTGTAAACAGCCTTGTGGTATCAGGAGATGCAAAATACCCGGTAACGCTATCTATCGCCAGTATGTGGTTAGTGTGTCTACCACTTGTCTTCTTGTTTTCAGTTGTATTTGACTATGGGCTAGTTGGTGTTTGGCTTGCACTTTTAGTCGATGAATACTTACGCTGTATTGTGTGCAGTTTAAGGTGGAAACATGGAGTATGGCGACATGCTTCACCATTAGCCGTTTGATATACGCAGGCTGAGATTATTGATTTTTTGTAAACTCAGCCTATTTTCAATTACTTTTCAATGATTCATACTTTGAAATTTCGCTATCTAGCTGTTCATTAATTAATGACTGTGATACGGACTTAAATATTTCCTGTATCGAAACCTTTTGATGACGTGAAGAGGAATTAATTATTGGTAACATTAGGGAAATTCGATGATTCCTTCTAAGATTAAATTTAGAAAATTCAGTTTTTCCTGTCGTCGCCCAGCGACTATTCAGCTGCAAAATTGAATGAGAACGCGCAAAGAAAGAAAAAGATATTCTTGGGGAGTTAATTTGCTTTTCATATTGCTGATATGCTGAGAGAGATATACCTAAAAGCTCAGATAATGAATCTTGCGATAGTTCAAGGCAATCACGAATTAGCTTCATGTTTTTAGCAACTTTCACATAATAGTTCGACTCAATGTCAATAAGTATATTGCTTAAATCAGGTACATCACCGAAAAATACCTCTTGTTCAGATGCTACGTCTACAATTTCTCGGCTCAATGAAAATAAAGAGTTGAAAACTAAATCACTCGAATGAGATAAGGCACATAAGAATGGGACGAGCTCCCATACTTTTTCGGGGATACTCACATATTGAGCATAGTCAGTATCACTAAGAAGGAGTGTATTTGGCGAGCCAGTGATGATTGACCATCTTGCAACTGAATGCATTTTGGGACAATCTTCACCTTTTTCGTACTTCCTATATTGTGCAATCGATACACCAAAAGCTTCCGCCATGACCTGCTGATTAATATCAGCAATTTTTCTGTACTTTAAAAGGTTTCTCCCTATCTGATAAGCAAAGTTTTCGTCGTCAAACGTTATTGCTAATGGCTCTTTTAAAGAGTTAATTTGTTCAAAACAAAAATAGTCCAATCTTTACCCTTTAAATCAAATGAATAAATTCGCTATCAAGTAGTTATAGAATATTCTGTCAGTTAGTCTCTGAATTGTCTTTTCAAAGTACTCTGGTCAATGTAATGCCTTTCGATTGACAGAATCACCTCTCATAAATTTGAAAACATCATGTATGATTCTGTTTAATAGTAATTATCACCCTAGATTTTACCAAAAGGGTGTTAACAGAGTTGAATTGACTTATTCGTTATTGATCGGTTCTCAGTGAGGAATGTTTTTGAGGTGAATAATTCGATTTTTATGAAGTTTTAAGATATTGCAGCAGTTTTAGCGGGGTAAACTAAGCGCATGATGATGAATGAGGGGACGGATACCCCCTCATTTTTTATGAATTTAACTGACAATTTTTGCCAGTGCTACGAATAAACGGTCAATTTCTTCGGTGGTGTTGTAGTGCATCAAGCCAACACGCAGAATGCCACCTTTATCCGTGATGTTTAAAGCATCTGTCAATCTGTCAGCGTATAGGTGACCTGTCCATGCATAGATTTCCTGTTCACCTAGATGCGCTGCGACCTCTGCGGGAGGCGTATCACCGAAACGAAGAGCAAACGTTGCCGTTCTGCCTTGAGCAGAAGGTTGGCCGATAAGCTCAATGTCGTCATGTTGTGATAGTGCATTCAGAAAGTACTCAGCGAGGCTGGTTTCGTAAGCATGGATCTGCTCGTAACCTGAGACTAACTGAGAACGTAAATCTTCACCTTCGCCGAGCGATGCAAGATATTTGACAGCCTCTACGAATGCCGAAATCGCCTCAAAGTTTAGCGTTCCGGTTTCCCAACAGTTCGGCGCATAGTTTGGTGCTGGTTCTACTTTATAAGGTGTCAAAGAGTTAAGAAGCTCCGAATGTCCCCATATTAGGCCTAGGTGGGGACCAAAAAACTTATACGCTGAGGCAGCAACAAAGTCAGCACCTAGTGCCTGCACGTCAACCAGCTGGTGGGGCAGTAGATGAACGGCATCAATAAACGCCACAGCGCCAGCGGCTTTAGCTTTCTTAACAACAGTATCAATATCAACGGTAGTGCCACTCAGGTTGCTTGCCGCTGTGACCGCAACCAAACGCGTTTTGTCCGACAGCAATTCATCAAGCTTGGCAATGTCTAGCTCACATGTCTTGCCTGTTACCGGTAGGTAATGAACCGTTACGCCTCTTTCTTCCGCGGCCATCGCCCAGCACGAGCGGTTTGCACCATGGTCTGCATCGCTGAGAATGATTTCATCACCCGCTTTCCAAGTGCGAGCAATTGAACGACTGAAATGCAATGTCATTGACGTCATATTTGCGCCGAAGACAATTTCGTCTCTGGACGGGGCATTCAGCATGGCTGCTGCATGTTCCCTAGCGTTATTAACCAATTCAACTGTATTACGGCTGACTGAGAATTGTCCGCCTAAATTGGAATTGCCGGAAGCCAGATAATTTGAGAATGCAGCCTGCACTGTCGCAGGTAACTGTGTCCCGCCGGGACCGTCAAAATAGGCTGGGGTGAACCCATTTATAGACTGCTGAAGAGCGGGAAATCCCGCTCTGATTTCTTCAATTTTTTGCTTAATCTGCAGTGAAGACGAAGACATCTCTAACTCCTTTTTCGCCTGCTTTACTTGAGAGTGTTTCGGAAATATGGTGGAAGTAACGGCTGTCATTCAGAATGATGAACTGATTTTCTTCCAGTACCGTGTTTAAGTGCGGGTGCTGATCGACAGGCGACGAAAATATTTGCGTGTAGCCGCCAGAAATATTTCTACGTTGCACACAGAAAATACCGACATAACGAAATCCATCCTGATGAATTCCCTCTGGTGCAGGCGCGCTTGTTGCATCTTCATCGCAAGTGACGCGGATTTGGTGTACATCGAAATGACCATTAACCTTATCGATACCAGTACGCTCGACAAAAGAGTCTACAAGGTGACGAAACTCTGCTGTTTGTACCATTTCATCACTCATGGGTTCGAAATGGCGCTCAATATCACCGACAACACGGTTGAACTGAGAAGACTGCGTGAATGGTTTGTGTGGCAACCTTTCTGTTAAACCACCTTCATGTGCTTGAAAATGAGCGTACGAACGAAATCGAATATCACTATCGACATATGGATCACTAGGCAGTTCGTCATAGTAGCCGCCCAAGACCTCGGCAACGTTATCAGGCGTTTGAAAAGCTTCAATCAGAAACTTATTGTGCATTTTCTTGTCCTCAGTTCACTGTGTTCCGTGTGTGATTCTGCTGTTAATTAAGTGTTAACCTAGACAATTATGTTGCTTATTGTTTAAATTTCAATGCGAATAGTTGAATAAACGATCACCTGCTGATATTAAAAAGTGAACACTGAACAAAATGAAACAATAAACCACTATATTTACTTATACTGAAGTATTATTTTGATTAATTAATCCATGTTGGTGTTCACTGCTGAAAATTGATGTGATAATCATATCTAATGAATATTCACGTAAATGACTTTCAAATAGTTTGAAGTAGATTAGGAACAGCGGCGAGAGTGTAGATATGTGACGTAAAGAAAACGTTAACTCGGACTATATATTTAGACTTTGTGTTTGACTTTGCTTTTACTCCGACCGCCTCTAGGCGATCAGAGGCGGGCTGATGAGTGCATTATGGTGATTCACACACTAGGACATATTGTCTAGCTTTTTTGTCAAGTTTTGTAGGGCATCTTCTATTGCTGCGATGACGTACTGAACGTTCCTAGGCGTGTGGTTTTGGTAGTTGTGCATTGCGTAGACAGGAATTCTCTCTTGCTTGAGACCCGGTTCACCTGGATGTTCTACCTTCACTAAGGTGCCATCATCAATGAAATCCAACACTGTGATGTCAGGTATAAGTGCTATACCTGCACCTTGAAGCACGAATTCAATAGCCGCTGGAAATGTACTGACTTTAAGTTGTTTTTCAGAAGAGCTGTTCTGCCATGGTAATACGATTTCAGCGACAGATTCAGAACATACGATGTTTTTGTTTATGTACCAGTGCTCGTTTATTTCGCCAATCCTTCTGGCTTTACTGGCACTATCCACTAACTTGCCTGCTCGAATAGCGACATCGATATTGCCCTGAACGAGGTCGAGTTGTTTGTCTGACACAATAAGGTCGATGGTTAACTCTGGATGCTTGGCCATTAACTGAATGACAACGGGAGAAATAACGGGTCTGACTAACCCTTCAGGCGCTGTTAAAGTCAGGCTTCCACATATCGTTGACTGTGTTTCGTTTAATTCATCTACGGCGATGCGTAAAAGGTTTTCGAGTTCAACACAGCGGTCGAAGAATATTTCACCAGCATGCGAAAGGGTGAGCTTCCTTGTCGTTCTGTGCATTAACTGCACACCGAGTTCTTGCTCAAGAGCCGTAATATGCTGCTTAGGCCTGATTTTGTGAGGTTCAATTGTTCCGCTGCGACAGTAAAACTACCCGCTCGGATTACTGATGCAAACAATTGCATTCGAAAACTTAAAAGCTTATTTTCCATAACATACTCAAAATTTCTTAAATGTCATTTATATTTAAATTGTATTTATTTGAGTAATCGCTCAGGTTAACTCTTGTCTAGTTTTACTCTTCCTGCAACTAAACTTACGTTTTATAGGTTTAATTTGTTTTATTTGAACTTACCTGCGACGAACTACACATTTTTATTGTGGGTTTAAACATAGCACATATGATTTTGTCGAAGTGTTCCTGTATTGAATTAAAAGTTAGAATATTGCCTATTAATTACTCAAAGTAATAACTTATTGTGAGTTTACCAGAATGCGAGAATAAAGCGCAGTGTATTCAACACTCTGTAAAATAAGGATAATTTATGAATCAGGCAGAACATCACTATCCACTTGAGGATTATGTGTCATACCCCGAAGATGAAATGCTGGCACGAGCAAAAGCACATTACTTCAATATTCGTCGTAGACACACAATTCGCGATTTTTCCGACAAACCTGTTGCTAAAGAGATTATAGAAGAATGTATTAAAGCAGCCGCAACAGCGCCTAGTGGTGCCAATCATCAGCCTTGGCATTTTGTTGCAATTAGTGATAGGTCAGTCAAATCACAAATAAGAGAAGAAGCAGAAGCATTAGAGAGAACATTTTATGAGGGAAGGGCAGGTGAAGAATGGTTAGATGCGCTTAAACCCCTTGGAACTGACGCACACAAACCATATCTAGAGAAAGCCCCGTGGTTAATTGCTATTTTTTCACAAAAACGCGGTGGTATCGAGAATGATAACGAGCAGACCAACTATTACGTACATGAATCTGTTGGGATCGCGACAGGCTTCCTGATTCAGGCATTACATAATGCAGGTTTAGTTACATTAACGCATACACCAAAACCAATGAGCTTTCTCAAAAAAGTATGTGGTAGAGATAATGATAACGATAATGACCGTCCATATATGCTGATTATTGCGGGTTACCCTGAAGAGGGCGCTACAATTCCTGAGCATGCTACGAAGAAAAAAGAGTTTGAGGAAATAGCAACGTTTTTATGAATTTATTGGTTGGCCATATTATGGCCAACCAATATTTTAATGATACGCGAAACTACAGCGCGAAAGGGTATTTAGATTAATAAGTGTTTGCACTTTGTCAGTATGGTGAATGCCATGCATACCATGTTTTTCTGCTTCCCTAACATTTTTCAACTGATCGTCAATAAATACAGCATATTCAGGCTCGGTTTTCATTAGCTTCAATGCATGTTGAAAAAAACTGGGGTCGGGTTTAGCGATACCGATGGTGGCCGAGTTAATGACTAAGTCAAAGCTGTAGAGCAAGTGATGTGATGAAAGGTCTTCATCAAGTTTATCGGTCGCATTCGTCACTAAAACCATTTTCGCCTCAGGAATCGACTTTCTCACCTTGTCCAGAAACCCTCTATCAACGAAGCAATCTGCTTTAAGCCATGCTTGAGTAAGTGTGATTGCGGCGTCTTTGTCAAAGTCGCGAGATATCGCGTCTTCTACCTTGATTACCCAGTCTCTATGGGACTGCTTACCTGTTATCGCTGGCAATAAGAATTGATTATCAAAAGCATATTTAAAAAGAGTCCCTTCTGGCAGTCCACTTTTCATTTCTGCTGACTTGATGTCATGGTTAGCCCAATGCCTTATAACACCATCAAAATCTATAAAAATCGTTTTAATCATCTAACAAGCCTTAATGTTATTGATTTAATAATTGAATAAAAATGGCCTTGGAATAAATAAAAAATCTGTATTCTTTGATTTTTTAACTTGATGTAACGTATGCGTTAAATGATTGTTGTGTACTCGGAGTTTTTGAATGTAAGCCGAGGCGGATAGTATATGAATTGTCTTTTTTTACAATATTTAATTAAGAAGTATCATGAGTTAAATTTAGCATAGCTCGAAGATATGCTGATTAATATAGATATTTAATTGGATCTGCTTCATGTTTTATCAAATAAGAGAATAAATGATACAGTCGCCAAAATAATGACGTTTATAACGACACAAATAAAAAGAACAGCTTTAATTAAATAAAAAATTGACGCTTAGTTTATCTAAAGGTATCGATAAGAGTGCATTTATCTTATTTTGACTATTTTTAAAGCGGTGATGTTGTGATTACTACTACTCTTTTGTCTTTGCAGACCATGGACGTACGTGACTGATGGTAGTCAAGGGTATATCAACGTTTACTTTCTTTATACCTCAGGCAGGTTAATAGCGTCGTTTCGCGACAGCCCAGCATCTTTTTAGTTTCCGTTCAGAGCTTGCCAGCTCCTCTTGTTAAAAGGAGTTTCTTAATCGTTACCTGTAACACTTTCGAAAAATAAATGTGAAGTACGTCCATTATACTGATAGCGCGAATAATAGATGCTTTTATCTGTCTATTGATCAGTCAGTAATGTTCCTCGTAAGATGAACAGTCTTTAATTTGATAAAAATCAGATATTTATAACTAATTTCGCTTTCGGTGAGGCTGTGATTTAATCTGATGCTCCTCTCTAAAAACTCATCACGCGACCCGCTGTAATCAAACCTTCATAAAAAAGTCAGTTTTGTGTAACCGAAAATTTCTAACTTGTATGGCGTAAATTGACTAAACATGGATACAGACAAGGTTGTTTGAATCTACTAAAGAACTATCGACTTGGAGGTTGATGTGAAATTAAAGGCACTGATGGCTGCGACTACTGTTGGCCTGACAGCACTTATGGCGGGTAATGCACACGCTGCATCTCGTGACTATATCAGTATTGTTGGTTCATCGACGGTTTACCCGTTCGCTACAGTTGTTGCTGAGCGCTTTGGCCGCACATCGTCTTTTGCTGTTCCAAAAATTGAATCAACGGGTTCAGGCGGCGGTCTTAAACTGTTTTGTGCAGGTGTAGGCGAAAACACGCCAGATATCACTAACGCTTCTCGCAAAATCAAGAGCTCTGAAGTTGAGCTTTGTGCGAAGAACGGCGTAAACGATATCGTTGAAATCAAAATCGGTTATGACGGCATCGCATTCGCTAACTCTAAGAAGAGCGAGCAATTCAATGTTGAGCTGAAAGACATCTTTACTGCACTGGCTAAAGTTGTTCCTGATGCGAACGGTAACCTGATTCCTAACCCAAACAAAACGTGGAAAGATGTAAACCCATCTCTTCCTGCTACTAAAATCGAAGTTCTTGGTCCACCACCAACGTCAGGTACTCGCGATGCATTCGTAGAGCTTGCGATGGAAGGCGGTTGTAAGAAATACCCAGAACTTGCTGCTCTTAAGAAGCAAGACAAGAAGAAGTACAAAGCAGTTTGTCACGGTATTCGTGAAGACGGTGCGTTCATCGAAGCAGGTGAGAACGACAACCTGATCGTTCAGAAGCTTGATGCAAATCCACAAGCTTTCGGTATCTTCGGCTTCAGCTTCCTGGATCAAAACTCTGACAAAGTGCAGGGCTCTAAGATTGCAGGTGTTGCACCAAGCTTTAATGCTATCGGTGACGGCTCATACCCAGTGTCTCGCTCTCTTTACTTCTACGTGAAGAAAGCACACCAGAACGTTGTTCCAGGTCTGAAAGAGTACGTTACTTCTTTCACATCTGAAGATGCAATCGGTGATGAAGGCTACCTGACTGACCGTGGTCTGATTCCACTGGCAGCTCGCGAATGGAAAGTTGTTCGTAACAGTGCTGTAGATTTAACTCCTAACCTGTAATTCAGGCTAGGTTAAGAGGCCGGGTAAGCGCACCCGGCCTTGTACAATTCACTCTTGTTGTTTCGGAGTATGTATGCAAGCGTCGACGTTAATGGCGTTAATTTTGTTTTTAGCGATAAGTGCATTTTTGGTAGCGCGTAAGCGTTCCAAAGAGCTGGCAGTCGCACAGGGCGGATTGAAATCTTTTCACTCGCGTCCATCTTATTACGGTTCTTTCGCTGCTATTCTTGCAGCCGTTCCCGCTTTAATCCTTTTTCTCATTTGGAACGCCGTCGAACCTTCTTTGGTTCAATCTTTGGTGCTGGCACAGCTGCCAGAAGCTCACCAGAGCTCAACGGGAAATACCAATCTTCTATTTAGCCAAATTGTAAATATCGCTAAAGGCATCCTCCAGTCTGAAGATCCTGCTCTTCTAGATGCAGCGGCTCATTACACTCAGCTTAACCACACCGGAAACCTGATTAAGGCTGTTGCTTTGGTTTCTTTATCTCTAGCTGGCTGTGCCGCAGGTTGGAAATTCATTCGTCCTCGTTTTAAAGCTCAACACTACGTTGAGTTCGTGTTACAAGGCTTCTTGCTGGCATGTTCAACGTTGGCAATTTTGACCTCTCTGGGTATTGTTCTTTCGGTACTTTTTGAAGCGTTACGCTTCTTCCAGATGGTTCCCATCACCGATTTTATTTTCGGTATTGAGTGGTCGCCGCAAATAGCTCTGCGCAGTGACCAGCAAGGCGCCAGTGGCGCTTTTGGTGCGGTTCCATTATTTACCGGCACACTGATGATTTCATTCATCGCGATGTTGGTTGCGGCCCCAGTTGGCTTGATGAGTGCTATTTATCTTTCTGAATACTCGTCTCCTCGTGTCAGAAACGTTGTTAAGCCAGTCCTTGAGATACTCGCGGGTGTCCCGACCGTAGTTTACGGCGTATTTGCCGCGTTGACTGTTGCACCGCTCATCCGTGATTTTGCACATGCCATTGGATTTGATAGTGCATCGGCAGAAAGTGCTCTTGCTGCCGGGCTTGTAATGGGTGTGATGATCATACCTTTCGTCTCGTCACTGTCAGACGATGTCATCACTGCAGTGCCTCAGTCGCTTCGTGATGGCTCTCTAGGCTTGGTGCAACAAAATCAGAAACCATCATTAATGTCGTTCTTCCAGCGGCGCTGCCGGGTATTGTCGGTGGCTTACTACTGGCAGTTTCGCGCGCAATTGGCGAAACCATGATCGTTGTTATGGCGGTCGCCTGTCGGCGAATCTGACGGCTAACCCACTTGAGTCGGTTACGACAGTCACGGTTCAAATCGTAACCTTGCTCGTCGGCGACCAAGAGTTTGACAGTCCGAAAACACTCGCTGCATTTGCGTTGGGATTGACACTCTTCGTCGGTACTCTAGCGCTGAACTTTGTCGCACTTCGTATCGTCAAGAAATATCGAGAGCAGTATGACTGATAAATTATTAGAGATCTCCAAGATCAAAAAGGAGAGGGTCCAAGCGGGCCTTAAACGTCGTAGAAACAAAGAATCACGTTTTCGTTCATATGGTATCGCATCGATATTGATGGCGTTTGCGTTCTTGCTTGTGATGATCACGGTGATCGTTTTCAAAGGTCATACGGCGTTTTATACCACTGAAATTCGACTCGATGTACAGCTTGATGCTGAAACTCTTGGCCTAAAAGAGGGAGAAGTTGACCCTCAAGTACTTGGTCAGGGTAGCTATCGTAAAGCACTTCGTAATGCGTTACGTGAGGTTATTCCAGTCGATGGCAGAAAAGATAAGCGAGAGCTTTACAGGTTCATCTCGAACGGTGCTGAATATGACCTTAGGGATACCGTCATCAACAACCCTGAACTGATTGGAACGACCTATAGCTATTGGGCGCAGGCGGGCGATAACTTTAACCAGTTCAACAAGGGCAATATTCGCCGCGATATTCCTGAAACGTCTCGCCAGTTCAAAGATAAGCATATTGGTTGGTTTGACAGAATAGTTGAAGACGATAGAGTTCGAACTGTGTTCAACAAGCACTTCTTCACCAACGGTGACAGCCGTGACCCAGAGCTTGCAGGCATTTGGGGGGCGACTGTGGGTTCGTTCTACACCTTGTTGGTGACGTTGGCACTGAGTTTCCCAATTGGTGTTGCTGCTGCGATTTATCTTGAAGAGTTTGCTCCACGTAACCGTGCGACGGAGTTGATCGAAATTAATATCAACAACCTCGCTGCTGTACCTTCAATTGTATTTGGTTTGCTTGGTCTTGCTGTCTTCTTGAACGTTGCAGATTTGCCGCGTTCGGCGCCGTTAGTGGGTGGTTTGGTACTCACACTTATGACCTTGCCAACCATCATCATTTCGAGTCGTGCAGCGATAAAAGCGGTACCACCTTCAGTGCGTGATGCGGCACTTGGAGTTGGCGCATCGAAAATGCAAATGGTTCTACATCACGTTTTACCACTTGCGATGCCAGGAATGCTCACAGGTACTATCATAGGTATGGCGCAAGCGTTAGGAGAGACGGCTCCGTTGATTATGATTGGCATGGTTGCATTTATCGTCGATGTCCCCGGTGGCCCGTTAGACGCTGCAACAGCACTTCCTGTACAAATTTACCTCTGGGCAGATAGCCTGAGAAAGGATTCATTGAAAACACATCCGGCGCAATCATGGTTTTATTGGCCTTTCTGGCCTTCATGAATGCAGTAGCTGTAATTTTACGTAAGCGTTTAGAGCGCCGGTGGTAGGAGCAAAAAGATGACAACAACAGTAATGAGTGGAAGCGGTCTGCCAAGTTCAAAAGATGCAACCAAGATTCTGCAAAGTCACGCTGCGCCAAAAGAGACATGCGGCGTTCAGTTTGTAGATTCACCAAGAATGACGGCACGTGATGTTGGTGTGAATTATGAATACGGTGCAAAGCCCGCTATTCGTAATATCAACCTCGATATCGGCGAAAAACAAGTACTGGCGATGATTGGTCCTTCAGGTTGTGGTAAATCCACATTCCTGCGTTGCCTCAACCGCATGAACGACACGGTTCCAGGTTGTGAGGTCAAAGGTTCAATCGTGCTAGACGGCCGCGATATCTACGACAAAGATACTGAGATTGTTGAGCTTCGCTCGCAAGTGGGTATGGTATTCCAACGCCCAAACCCGTTTCCTAAGTCAATTTTTGACAACGTTGCCTATGGCCCACGTATTCACGGTCTTGTTGATAACAAAGATGACCTTGAAGGTGTGGTAGAGCAGTCTCTTCGTCGTGCAGGTTTGTGGGACGAAGTGAAAGACCGTATGTATCAACCAGCAACAGGGTTGTCAGGTGGTCAGCAACAGCGTCTGTGTATTGCTCGTACTATTGCGATTGCGCCTGAAATTATCCTGATGGATGAGCCTTGTTCCGCGCTCGACCCAATTGCGACGGGTATCATCGAAGATCTGATTGAAGAGCTGAAAGAAAACTTCAGTATTGTCATCGTGACTCACTCAATGTCTCAGGCTTCACGTGTGTCTGACAGAACCGCTTACTTCCATTTGGGTAATCTGGTTGAAATCAACACCACTGAGAAAGTCTTCAATGACCCAGAGCACAAACTGACTCGCGACTACATCAGCGGTCGTTTCGGTTAATTCTTGACTCAAAATCATTGAATCGAAAGCGCAGGGCGAAAACCCTGCGCTTTTTTGATCATCAAACAGTAACTCTTGGGGATAATTGAGCGTAACCGAACCAATGTGTCGAATGCGTGGTCAATCAGCAGGGTGAATTCGATTTTGGGCTTTACATCTTGCTCTGTCGGTTTTAATATTCTGCCCGCTTACGGAGAGATGGCTGAGTGGTTGAAAGCACCGGTCTTGAAAACCGGCATACGTTAATAGCGTATCTAGGGTTCAAATCCCTATCTCTCCGCCACATTTGAAAAAGCCGCTGATTACAGCGGCTTTTCTGCTTTCTGCTTTCTGGTTCCACCCACACAAAACGGAACCCCGGCACTAAAAAAGCCACCGAGTTACTGGTGGCTTTTTTGAAATAATCCATGTAACGCTGAGTATTGGTTTAGAGGTAAAGCTTAGCTACTTCGCCCGGCTCCAACTCTTTACCTTCAAGGTTTTTATTCCAGTTAATGCCAACCAGCACACCGTCTTCGTCAAGTGTGATCAGCCAGTCTTCAATAAACACGTCCAGCGGTATTTCTTTTACTTCGAAATCAGCCCACTCCTCAACATTATGGAAGGCCGCATCTTCTTTTGAAGACCAAAAAGGCATGACTTCACTGTTTTCAAATTCAGTAGAATCACAAGCCAACCAGCCTTCTTCATTTTCAAGGCTCCAAACGACGCGTGATTTTTGCGTTTCTTCGACAAATAACAAAAGGTTTGCCTGAATGTCAGCCGTTAATTTAGTCATTTCTTTTTTCTCTTTGTAAACTTTCCGCACAGGATACCATTGGCAGGGCGTGAAGACTCATGACATTTTCAATGTTTAGCGAGAAAGTCTTTCCGCGGTGTGGCTAATAAGCCTTTTCTGCGAGTGCGGCTATTGTGGCTGAGAGAGTAAAGTTTTGGAAAGCGAGATGTCAGTGATTCAAATCCGGCCCTACCGACAGGGTGAAGAAATAAAAATTCGCGAGGTGTTTTTTCACTCTGTACGCAATGTTTGTATTCAGCACTACAGTCAACAACAAGTTGAGGCATGGGCCGTTGAAAGCTATGACGCAGATAAACTGATGGCGATGTGTAAACACAACCAACCTTTTGTTGCGATCATTGAAAATGAGATTGTGGGTTACTCTGATCTTCAGGACGACGGTTTGATTGACCAATTCTTTTGCCACTGGCAAGTTCAGAGGCAGGGGGTTGGTCAGGCATTGATGAACCATATATTCGAATTGGCGGAAGCGCGGGGTATTGACCGCATTCATTCCCTTGTAAGCATCACTGCCAGACCATTCTTTGAGCGAATGGGATTTCATGTTGTTAGAGACAATGAGGTAGAGGTTCGTGGTGTGTCGTTGAACAATTTCGTGATGGAAAAGGTGAGTTAGAAGCCATCATCCGTGCGTGAATTTTCTTGCTCACGCATAGCGTCGAGGTAGGTATCAGAGGTTGAGAAGTAAACAGTATCCATTTCTGTTGTGTCAGATGTGCGGCCGTCGCTTTCTTCCACTCTCGTGATGTCTGCTTCAGCCGCGTTTCTCGATGATTCTGATTCTTTGAGATTAATCTCAGGCGTATTGTCTGAGAAAGAAATTATCCCTGAACGCTTGTCAGTGCTGCCGTCACCAAGCGTAATTTCAATACTGTATTCGTGGTTCCCCGGTGGTATAGGCTCTGTCCAGGGTATTTTAATGTTCCAGTCGCCATCCACATCTGAACGGGTCATGTAATTCCGGTCACCCATAAAGAGTTGTACTACGCTCCTGGTTCAGTATCGCCATAAAAGAGTGGGTAGGGGTCACTCACGACTTCGGCATTTTCAGGTATGTCTAACGACGGTGCTTTGCTATGAACGGGCGCAGCAAAACCTGTCTTCTTGCTTTTTGTGTTGGTGAAATCTTCACGATCGAAGATAACTCGGCCATACATAATGTCGCTGGAACCATCGCGTTGCTGGATAGACAGAGTGTAATCATTTCCGCCTTCAGCCAATGAAATACCTGCTGGCAGGGTAAATGCCCAGTCGCCGTTATCGTCGGCATGAGTGTGTAGCTGTTGTTCGAGCAGCTCAATAGAGACCTCAGCTCCTGCCGATGCTTTTCCCTCAAACATTGGGCGTGCAATCTGAACGGTTTGCGGTTCAAGGTAGCTGGTCGTTGGTGGGAGAGTGACGCGTGACTGCGTTGCACCATTTAAAATCGCCAGCGCTTGCTGTTCTTCTTCCAAAGCTGGATATGGCCACATGCGGGGGCTTTCCGTTGCATTAATGACAGTATCAATGCTTTGTATGTCTTTCTCGGTCTTGGCAAAGAAATCATCAGGCACAAACCCGCTTACTGGCGCATTTTTTTGTAGATCAGGGGAAGCGAATTCAGTTTGTGCAGTGTCATCTGTCGACGAAGTGTCAGCAGTCTCTGAGGCGGAAATCTCCGGCATGCGTTGTCGGAACCAAACGTCGGCATACTCATATTCTTTCCCGTCAATTGTTGTGTAGCTGCCGATTAAACTAATGAGGTTATCGTTATTTACCGTATTCGAAGTTTCTAAGTTGAGGTTGAGAGAAGCAATGTTCGCTTCAGCAAGAGAGATAAGTTCTCCAACGTCTGTTAATCCATTGGTGTTTTTATCAACCCAGACATTCAGTTTCGGGAAGATTGCATCTGTAATGTCAATTTTTCCATCTGCATTTACATCGTGCTCTCGAAGTGCCTGAAAACCGTCCTGCGCCCTTTCGCCATTGCTGAGTAGGGTTCCTTCACCGAACATTTCACTGCCGTCATTAATTACACCATCCCGGTTTTTATCCCACACGAGAAAGGCGTCACTGTTACTGACCCAGCCAGTGATTCTGGATACACCATCGGCATTTAAATCAAAATGAATGTGTGAAACATCTGATGACAAGGTCTGAATGCCGTCCCCATCGAGGTCGATGACAATCGGTGTAACAAAGTCATACGCTTTCACCTCAACATTCAGGCTAACGTCCGCGTAATCAGGACCAAGGGCTGGTAAGGGCCAAGGCATTGTAAACCACCCGCCGGGTATATCTTCCCACTTTGATTCTGTGCCTGAAATCAACTCATTATCAAAACCACCATGATTTTTGTATCCTTCGGAAAGAAGAACATAGTGAGTTTTATTGCCTTGGGTTATTTTTGCGCCGTCATTGGTCAGTGAAATTGATGCATCGCCTGTGGTGTAACCGAAGTTGGCACCATCTGGAATTAGAAACAGCCCCATGGATGCCGCATTATTGACGTAGGCGGTGACGTTTTTGCTGCCGTTATTGTAGTCGGCAATTCTTGAAATCATGACCTCGACATCAATGATGTTTCCATTGTTGTCCATCACATAGTAGCCAAGGCTACTTTGCATTTTCGGCCAACCGCCATTCCAGAGATTTTGCATTCTGATTTGTAGTTGTTTGACACCATTGAGATCCCAGAGCCCCTCGCTATTTCGCGTTACGGCGTCATTATCGAAGATGGTGACACCAGCAGATGCCCAACCACTTTGGTATTGTGTCGACGCCTTGAGGGTATATTTTTCTCCGCCTTCGTAATGGCTGTCTTCATACGTTTCTACCAATACATCAAAGGAATTTGTATTAGCCGCAAGGTTAATGCCGGACGACGTATAGTTAGACCAGGAGGATGTCCCACTCACACGATACTTGAGTTGGCTGTTGAAATCGTAGCCCGCACTTGCAGTGCCGTTTTGGTACTGAAGAGTGACATTAGTTGTGTTGGCCGATTGACTGCTCATTGTGAACGTGTGGAAGGGGGTATGTCCTTCCCATGCGTTAATGTTACTGAGGTTTGATGTCAGTACGGGCGCTGAATCATTATCACTGATAGTCACAACGCCTTTACCTGACGATGAATTCCAGCTATCGCCCTCTACACGCGCCCAGACTGAAAAGGTTTCGTTGCCTTCATAAACGTTGTCGTCATGTGTTTTGAAGCTTAGGTCAAACGAGGAATGGCCAGCGGGTACATCTATTGTGTAGCCGCTCCCGATGTTGCCAGTATGGTGTTGCCAACTTCCACTACCAAAACGCACCCAGAACTCACTCTCAGAAAAATCACTGCCTGCTGCGGCAGATGCCGAGTCAAGATCAATCTGAACGCGTGTTGTTTGATCTGAAGACCTATTGAGAGTGACAACAGGGTAGGCATAGCCATTCTCGGTGACAGACACGTTTGACACGTTGCTGACATGTATCGGGTCATTATCATTAATGGTGACTGTGCCAATGACGGGTGATTGGTTCTCTGCATTTGCCCTGATGGTGAAGCTCTCCGTGGTCTCATTTACTGAATTATCTACAGTGCCTACTTTTACACTAAAGCTTGACGTGTTGGCGGGGACACTCAGCCACTGACCTGAAGCAAAGCTCCCTTTGTTTTGCCAGCCATTGCCGTCGTTAAAATTCACATAAAGTGTTTCATAATGGTCAACGTTGCCGCCCAACGCCGAGCCATTCCAGGCATCGAGCCATATTGATGTTGCGCTGGTTGAGGTGTTACTGAGCGTAACGGTAACAGAGGCGTCTTGACCTTCGGTGACTGTGGTGCTGGATACAGACGAAACAGTGGGTTTATCAGAATCATCGGTGAGCGTTATAACGCCTTTGTGCTTGCTCCCGGTCCAAGATTCACCCTCAACTCTTGCCCACACTGAAAAGTTCTCGTTGCCTTCAAAAACATTGTTATTCAGTGTTTTTAAGCTGAGTTCGAAAGATGAATAACCGGCAGGGACGTCAATAATATATCCGCTTCCAACATCGGCCGTATATTTTTGCCAACTGCCAGCCGGGTAGCGAACCCAAAATTCACTGTCGGAGTAATCGCCGTCCGCTGTTGTCGCAGATCCATTATCTAGATTAATTTCAACGCGTGTTGTCTGTGTCGAGGTTGTACTGAGTGTAACGGTAACAGGCTCTGCGTAACCGCCCTCGGCCACCGTGAAGTTTGATACACTCGTGACACTCATCGGATCGTTATCGTTGATGGTGACTGTGCCAATAACGGGTGATTGGTTCTCTGCATTTGCCCTGATGGTGAAGCTCTCCGTGGCTTCATTTACTGAATTATCTACACTGCCTACTTTTACACTAAAGCTTGACGTGTTGGCGGGGACACTCAGCCACTGGCCTGAAGCAAAGCTCCCTTTGTTTTGCCAGCCATTGCCATCATTAAAATCCACATAAAGTGTTTCATAATGGTCAACGTTGCCGCCCAACGCCGAGCCATTCCATGCATCTAGCCAGACCGACGTCGCACTCGTTGAGGCGTTGGTTAGCGACACTGTGACAATGGCATCTTGCCCTTCGGTGACTGTGGTGCTGGATACAGACGAAACCGTGGGTTTATCAGCGTCATCGTTCAACGTAATGTACCCTCTACCTGACGTTCCGTTCCAACTGTCCCCCTCAACTCTCACCCATACCGAATAGTTCTCGTTGCCCTCGTAAATATTGTCATCATGGGTGTCAAAACTCAGTTCGAATGATGTTACGCCCGCAGGTACGTCAATGGTGTGGCCGCTGCCAATAGTCCCCGAGTGTTTGACCCAACTGCCCCCATTGAAACGCACCCAGAACTCGCTTTCTGAGAAATCACCACCTCCGACTGTTGCCGAACCATCGTCTAAATAGACCTCTACACGTGTCGTTAGCGCTGAAACTTTGCTTAATGTCACGTTTACAGGTTCTGCATATCCACCTTCGACAACCGTATAGTCTGATACTGAAGTAACACTCGGTCTGTCGTCACTGTCATCAATGTTGGATGGTTGCGACGTGATATAGCTGGCTTGATTGTAAAGCGCTCTGGCTTGAATGGTGAGTGTTTCTGTGCCCTCGTATATGTCGTCATTCATTGGCTCGGCATAAATGAGGACGCTGCTGTGATTCGCCGGGATAGCAATATCCGCGGCATAGGCGTTACTCGAATTGAGCACCAATTCACCGATTTTTACGGTGCCAGCGCTGTTCCAGATAGTGAGTTTTCCCGTGTAATCACTGAGAATATCCGCGGTATGCAGGCCGTCGTTAACATTCAGTCTGATGACGGTGGAGGTGGTGGATGCGTTGGACAGGTTAAGTGTCCAACCGGGCCAGCTTGACTCTGAACCTGATTGTAAAGAGTTGATGGTTGAAACGACAGGGATGTCTTGGTCATCAGTAATGATTGAATCAGCGGATGTGACCCAACCCTGGCCGTCTGTGCGGCCATAAATCACGAAGGTTTCATTTCCTTCATATACGTTGTCATTGCTTACTTCGGCATTGACATGCAAGTCAGTAATACCAGCAGGAACGTTGATGGATGCTGTATAGCTGTTGCTGGCATTTAAATAATACTCACCAACCCAACCGCCAGCGGATGTATAGACGTGAAGTCTTCCCGAGTAATCGTCACCAAACATCGCCTGATGGCCGGAATCGTTAAAAGCCAGTTCTACGGTTCGGTCTGACGTGGCAGGGTGAGAAAGTTGAACAGACCATTTATTCCAAGGATAGGTACTTCCTTCTGCCGTACCGTTAATATTTGCGATTTGAGTGATACGCGGTATATCGGCGTCATCATTAATCACCGCCGTTGCAGAGTCAACCCAACTTGTTTGCGTATCGGCAGCTCTTGCCTGATTTTTAATGTTTCATTTCCTTCGTACGTGCTGTCGTTAAGCGGCTCTGCGTATAACTTCAGGCCCGTTATGCCTGCTGATACGGTTATGTCAGCCACCCAGCTATTGCTGGCATTCAGTGTTATTTCGCCTTGATAAACATTATCTAAAGAGTAGATGCGGATGACGCCAGAATAATCTTGCGAAAATGTAGCTTGATGGAGTGCATCTTGGACATTGAGTTTCACAACTGTATCGTAGATTGATGCATTTGAGAGGTTGAGAGTCCAGCCCGGCCAAGCACCACCACCCTCTACACCATCTTGCAGGTGTGTCACTGATGACACTGTGGGATTGTCAGGGTGATCCCAAATGATTGAGGCTGATGACTTAACCCAGTTTTGCCCGTCTGTGTGGGCCAAAATCGCAATGTTTTCATGGCCTTCATAAAGCGTATCATCCAGTATCTCAGCGCTGACATGCAGCTCCGATACACCAGAAGGCACCGTTACCCAAGTTTTATAGCCGTTGCCAGCGTTGAGCGTGAACTCGCCCAGAGAGGTGCCTGCGGCAGTGAAGACGTGAATCTTGCCCGAGTAATCGTAACCGAACGTCGCGGAATGCTCAAAATCATTAAAGCCGATTTCAACAAGATGGTCCGACGATGCGGCATTCGAAAGTTGTAGCGACCATTTATTCCAATTAGGGCTTTGGCCTTCTGTCACGTCTAAAAGGTAAGAAATCTGGGTAACACGCGGTGTATCGTCAGCATCAGTAATAGTGATTACGCCTTTGTCAGTTGCGCTATCCCACGTGTCACCGTCGACCCTAAACCACGCGTAGAAATTTTCATCACCTTCATACACGTTGTCATTAATGGTTACTAACTTAGCTTCAAACGCATCGACGTTTGCAGGCACGTTGAAAACATGGCCATAAACTATGTCGTGTTCGTATTTTTGCCAACTTCCGCCGTTATAACGGATCCAAAATTCATCGCCAGAGTAATCACCGTCTTCTGCAGATGAGGTGCCACCGTCAAGATTTAGTTCGATAGATATCGGAGATGTCGAGGCATTGCTGAGAGTGACAGCAATCGGTTCTACATAGCCTCCCTCACTGACTGTGTGGCTGGAGACACTCGTCACATTTGGTGTGTCATCGACATCAGTAATGGTAACTGTGCCTGATTGGGCAAGGGAGGCTTCATGTTCAGTGCGCACTTTAATGTCGAATGCCTCGTTATTTTCAAAGACATTGTTATTTGTGGTGCCCATCCGCACCTGAAAAGATGCGGTGTTGGCAGGCACGTCGATCCAATTTCCCAAATAGAAATCACCCGGTGCCTGCACCCAGTTCGTGCCATCGAAATTCACCCACAAATCATTGCTGTTCCAGTCATTGGCTTCATCAGCTGAACCTGGGTAAGCATCTACCCAAACTCTAGTTATAGAGGTGGACATATTACTCAGGGTTACGGTGACAACAGCATCGCTGCCTTCTTCAACCGTAATATCGGAAACAGATGCCACGGTTGGTTTATCGGCATCATCGTTGAAAGTCGCTTCTTCTGAGACGATATAGTTGCTCTGCGTAGACAAAGCCCTTGCTTTGAGTTTTATCGTCTCGTTGCCTTCATAAATATCGTCGTTGGTGGGGTGGGCGTAGAGTTTCAAGCCAGTCTGACCAGCAGGTACAGCGATGTCTGCCTCCCAGTTATTGCTGAGTTGTAGGGTTACGGTGCCTATCTTTACATCAGCCATGTTGTAAATATCGATAGTGCCCGTGTAGTCCTCAAGGAACGTAGCCTGATGCAGGGCGTCATCAACGTTAAGCCTGACGACAGTGTCTGACTGAGAGGTATTTGATAGGTTCAGCGTCCAGCCTGGCCAGTCTCCGCCTTCAACACCTTGATGAGGGAGCGTCGTCAGCGACGTGACGGTTGGGTTATCGGCCTCATCGTCAAGCGTGGCCATTTGTCCGTTACCCTGCGAGCCATTGAGGAAAGCGAAGGGGAATATTTTTTCGTTGCCCTCATACACATTGTCGTCTTTTGGTTTGATAAAGACACGGAGGGCAGTCTGCCCGGCAGGCAAGGTGACGTAAAAGTTAGCCCCTGAGGAAAAACTACCAACGTCCCAGAGTCCGTCGCTGGCACCAACAGGGGAGATAGGGTTTCCATTAATATCTTCGGTATAAAGTTGTGATTCAAAGTTACCAAAGCTGCCAGAGTAAAAATTGTCGTTGAACGCAATGGTGACATTCATGTCTTCATCGGAAGGGTGCGTGGTCGTGAATTGCCAGCCAGGGCCCTCATCGTGAGTTGTAGCATTCTCCATGCCGTTTTGAATCTTTACGCCTGTTCCATGAAGAGTTGGCGGTGATTCATTGTCATTGAGCGTGACAGTACCACCTACCTGAGTTTGTCCTTCGACGTTGGCCCCAATGACGAATCCTTCAGTGCTCTCATAGACATTGTCATTGGTTGTGCTCATACGTAACTGAAACGATGCGGTGTTTGCTGGTACGTCAATCCAGTTTCCCGTATAAAAATCACTTGCGACCTTGACCCAACTGCTGCTGTCAAAATTTACCCAAAGCTCGCTGCTGTTCCAGTCATCAGTTTCGTTAGCTGATATAGGATAAGCATCCACCCAAACACGGGTCGTTGTGGTGGATGTGTTACTTAATGTGACGGTAGCCGTCGCATACTGTCCTTCCTCGACTGTGACATCGGAAACAGATACTACTGTTGGTTTGTCGGCATCATCGTTGAAAGAGGCTTCTTCGGAGGCAACATAATCACTCTGGTTATAAAGAGCGCGTGCTTTGAGCTTTATCGTCTCGTTGCCTTCGTAAATATCGTCGTTTGTGGGCTGTATGTAGAACTTCAGGCCTGTCTCACCTGCGGGTACAGCAATATCAGCTTTGTTCGTTTCATTGAATATTGCCTCGCCAACTATCGCATCTGTCATTGAGTAAATGTATACCCTATCGGTGTAATCATCTGCTTGGGAAACTTGATGAATTGTATCGTCAAGATACACTCTCACGACAGTATCAGTGATGGATGTGTTTGATAGCGCTAAGGTCCAACCTGCCATGGTCGTTCCTTCAATGCCATCCTGAATTTTAGTCAGAGCATTTACTATTGGTTTGTCAGCGTCGTCGTTTAACGTAGCTGTTTGTCCGTTACCCTGCGAGCCGTTGAGGAAGGCGAAGGGGAATATTTGTTCGTTGCCCTCATAGACACTATCGTCTTTCGGTTTGATAAAGACACGGAGGGCAGTCTGCCCGGCAGGCAGTGTGACGAAAAAGTTAGTCCCTGAGACAGTGCTACCAATGCTCCAGAGTCCGTCGTTTGCTCCAACAGGGGAAAGAGGGTTTCCGTTGATGTCTTCGGCATAAAGTTGTGATTCAAAGTTACCAAAGCTGCCAGAGTAGAAATAATCGTTGAACGCAATGGTGACATTCATGTCTTCATCGGAAGGGTGTGTGGTCGTAAATTGCCAGCCGGGACCTTCGTCGTGAGTTGCTGCATTCTCTGAGCCGTGTTGAATTCTAACGCCCGTTCCATGAAGAGTTGGCGGCGATTCGTTGTCATTGAGCGTGACGGTGCTTATCACTTGAGACTGACCTTCCGCATTGGCGCGAAGGGTAAAGCTCTCAGGGCCCTCGTAGATATTGTCATCCACCGTCGCGACTTTCACGCTGAATGTGGACGTGTTGGCGGGAACATCAACCCACTGACCTAAAGCGAAATCGCCCTTATCACGCCAACCATGTCCGTCGTTGAAATCAACATATAAGGTCTCGCTGTGGTCATCAACGCCCAGCGCAGAATCATTCAATGCGTCGAGCCAAATTCTTCCGCCAAGGGGAGATGCATGGCTAAGAGTGACTGTAATGGTTGTGTTCTGACCCTCATCAATCGTTGTGTCAGACACAGAGGAAACGATGGGGTCAATCTGATAGCTATGATTTTTCGTCCCAAGCGTCGACCCGTTTCGAGAGACACTGACGTCAAGTGACGAAGCTGCGTAAAGATCTGAACCTAGTATGTCAATTGAAAACACACCGCCTGCACTGACGTCACTGCTTGTGAGTGTGTGGCTGAAGGTATTCCCGTTGGACGACACTTCAATAACGTCACCTGTTTTACCGATAGAATATTGCCCTGTGATGCTGATGGCGCTTTGTGCTTCTGAAATGGTAACTTGGTTATCGGGAGTCACCGGGTTTATGGTCACGAAGCTTGTGTGTTCGATCGTGTAATGCGTGTCAACTGAAGAGGTAGTTGCTGTGTTGCCAGCGGAGTCAGATGCGACAAGTTGTGCACGTAATGCACTGTGATCGACCATGTCAGAAAACGCTACTTGAGCACTGAAGTTTCCTGTTGCATCTAAGGTGGCAGAAACTACCTGTGTGCTGTCAATCCATAAGGTAATGGTATCACCTGTTGAATAGTCGCCTGATGCTTTTCCTTCTATCGTGACATTGCCTGCGGTTTTATCCGTGTTATCGAGGGTAAAGTCGGCGCCCGATATGCTGGTGATCTTGATGATGACGGGCAAGGTGTAAGTTTTAAGCTTAACGTCTTCTTCGTTGCTGGTAACATCGCCCCACGTGATCATCATTTTCCCGTCGTCTGAGCCTGAGATGTGAGGGCGGGAGTTTAATGACCATGTGGCATCTTCTGAAACAACGATTTTATCACCGACCTTTTGGCCTGCAGAAGAAAAACGCTGCGCAACTATGTCTGTTGACTGGTCGGCTGCATCAGCAAACTCCCAAGTAACCGCAAAACCACCGTCACTGAGGCTGGCGATGTCAGGGTATTGTATTACTTCGCTCTGATCCCCATCGGCGGTGACGTTGTTGACGGTGAACTCGCTGCCAAGTGGTGTACCGTCTTGACTGAAACGCTGTCCAGATATATCGGTGGTATTTTGTGATGCGTTTTCGTTAAGCCAGACCACCACATAACTATTGTCATCCAGCACGGTAACGGAGGCATACTCTTGGTCGCCAGTGATGGCCGTATTGACAACGGTTTGGTTACCAATCTTTTGTCCATTCCCGTCGAAACGCTGCATCACCACGCCGTTTTGGTGGCCGTCGAGATCGTGGGCATGCCATACGGTGACATAGCCACCATCAGAAAACGCCGCGGTTTCCGGGTAAAAACTTGCATGGTCAGAAGCGTTGACTGAGATGTCGTTAGTTTTTGAACTTAAATCAGCATTAAAAACATGAGAAACAATGTCATTTGAGTGATTCCACGTGAGTACCACGCTGTCATCAGCGAGCGCGATGACTCTGGGTTGATGGCCAACCCCATGGGTTGTTTCGTGTGTTAACTCGTCAGTTAATGCGTTTCCTGAGTGGTCAAACTTCCTGATAGCGATGTCATTATCATTGTCTGCATAGGTAATCCACGATGCGACAAACGAATCGTCGCTCAGTACAGTCAGACTGATATCATATTGAGTATTCGCGGTGTTGGCATTGAGCTGATATTCCGTGCCAACTTTGTTGCCATCGGCATCATAGTGTTGGGCAAAAACCCCATAGTCATCACCATCCTGATCATAGGATTGCCATGCGACGACATAGCTGCCATCAGAGAAGTATGCGTTGGTCGAAATACCTTGGAAGCTCTCTAAGTGTGTATTAACGGTGGTTGTCTCGCTGGCCTGAATCGAGGACGGGTCGTTGAGATCGACGTTGTAGCTGTGGGAACGGTTCATCACCTCAGAACCATCATGCTGGACAGACACTGAGATACTGCTTTCAGCGGCTAAATCGGCTCCATTGACGTCAATCGTGAAATACCCACCCGCACTTGCTTCAGCGGCAGTCATCGTATGGCTATGGGTCGTGCCATTGGCAGAGACTTCAATAACATCGCCTGCATTCGCGACCGTGTATTGCCCTGATACACTGACCGTGGTTTGTGACTCGGCAATATTTATGACGTTGTCGGGAGTCACGTCGAGAATAAGGAAACTGTCGTAATCGATAGAGAAGGGGGTGGAGGTTTGGATTGTCCCAACGTTGTTGGCAGAGTCAGACGCGGCCAATTCAGTGGTTAAGGTTGTACCGCTGAACATGTCAATCATCGGTACGTTTATCGAGAAAATACCAGCACTGTCTACACTTCCGGTACCAACCTGCGTACTCCCTATCTTCAGTGTGACGGGATCGCCGTCGGTAAACTCACCAATAACCTTACCCACGATAGCGATCTGGCCTGAAGTGAGGTCATCGTTGCTCAGGTCGAAATCTGAGCCGCCAATGCTGGTTATTGATAAAGATGTCATGCCGTAGGCGCGAACCTTGACATCATCTGTTCCATTGCTAGTGTCTGCCCAGGTGACCAGAAGGGTGCCATCCGATGCGGTGGAAAGGTCCAGCTCCGTCGAGCCGGAGGTGTTATCAGCTGAAGAAACGTTCAACACATCGCCAACCTTATCTCCGGTTGATGAGAACCGCTGTACATAAACGTTGCTGGTGCTGGATGGGCCGGTCAGGTTCCAGGTAACCGCAAACCCGCCATCAATTAGCGAGGTGACAGCCGGATGGCGTAGGTTTTCTCCTTGACTGCCATCGGCAGAGGTGGTGTTAATTATAAAGTCATCACCGTAAGGCGTGCCGTCACGGTGATAGCGTCTACCGTGGACATCATGAGTTGTAGGCGTCCCTTCTTTATCACTTAGCCAAACGATGACATAGCTATCATCGGGTAGCACAGTGACGTCTGGGTAGTCGTTGTGCCCCAACAGCGTTGTTTGCACGATATCTGTGTCGCCAGCCTTGTTGCCGTTGCTATCAAAACGTTGTGCAAAAACATGATATTTCCCCACTGTGTGCAATCCGTACCATGTAATAACATAGCCACCATCAGAAAATACGGCGATTTTTGGTTCCCACAGGTGTTGATTTGTTTCTGATGTTATATATGTTTCGCTGCCTTGCTTGGTGTCATCGGTGTTGAAAATCTGAGCAATAAGGTTGTAATTGGAACTGTATTCTCTTGATGTCCAGGCCATAATATAACGGTCATCTGGCAAGGCAGAAATACGGGGTGAGTACTGTGAAGATGACGATGAGTGGAGTACTAATTCATCCGTTAGAGGATTCGCATCGCTATCAAAGCGTCGCCCAGCATGCTTGTTTACATCGCCTGTACTATTCTCTGATCCCCAAACGGCCATAAAGGTGTCATCGGAGAACACTGCAAGATCAACCGACCAAATATATTCCGCGGTATCGGTGTTTAGCTGAAACTCATTCCCTTGTTTATTGCCAGCTGCGTCATAAAGCTGGCCGAAAATACCCCAATCACCGCTATCTTGGTCTCTTGATTCCCACGCTACGACAAAACTGTTGTCAGAAAAGTGTGCGACCTTAGAGCTCCACTGAATATCGTCCTGATGAGTATTAACGGTTTGTTCGCTACCTATGGCTAGCTCCGCCGGGGCAGAAAGGTCGAGTTTATAATCATGAGCACGTGCAACAACCTCGTTGCCACCTTTCTTCGCAGACACTGTCATGCTTCTTTCTGCGGCTAAGTCGGCACCATTGACGTTCACCGTGAAATACCCACCTGCATTGGCTTCAGCAGCCGTCATCGTATGGCTATAGGTGGTGCCATTGGACAAGACTTCAATGATGTCGCCAGCACTGGCAATCGAATATTGACCCGTAATACCAACCGTGGTTTGTGATTCGGCGATATTGATGAGGTTGTCGTTGGTGACATCATCAATGGTCAGGAAAACATCATGATTGACGGTGTAAGGGGCAGAAGATGATACGGTCCCTGTATTGCCTGATTCGTCAGTGGCGGCCACACTGACGTCCAGTGCCGTATGGTCTTTCAGGTCAGAAAAGGCGACAGTTGCGGTGAAGTTACCCTGATCGTCTATATTCCCTGACCCAATTTGATGACCGTCTATCGATAACGTAAAGGGATCGTTAACTGAGAAATCGCCAAAGACTTTTCCTTCGATGGTGACGGTACCTGCGGTTTTATCCGTGTTATCAAGGGTAAAATCTGTGCCCGAGAGTTGGGTAACCTCTATGGTGATGGGCAACGAGTAGGTTTTGAGCATGACATCTTTGGTGCCATCGACATACTCGCCCCAAGCGACGGTCACTTTTCCTGAGTCTGATGCAGAAATATGCGGCCGGGCACTATAGGTTTCAGGGGCATTATGTGAGGCAATCAGCTCGCTACCCACTTTTTGCCCATCGGCGGAAAAGCGTTGGGCGTGGACATGCGTTTTATCAAGATTGGATTCAAGATACTCCCAGACCACCACAAAACCGCCATCACTGAGGGGAGTGACGTCAGGGTATTTGACTTCTTCATAGTTGTTACTGTCTGCGGCTTCAGCGTTGATGGTAAACTCGTTGCCAATTTTTGACCCGTCCCGATTGAAACGTTGGCCGCAAATGTCTGAGGTGTTTGAGTACTGATTGTCATTCAACCAAACCACCACATAACTGTCGTCCGCTAATACGGCTACTGACGGATATTCCTGATAACCACTTACGTGGGTCTTGACGACGGTTTCACTGCCTACTTTGTTGCCACTGTTGTCAAACTGCTGTTTGACAACACCATCATATTGTCCGTCGACATTATCGCCTGCAAACCATGTAATGATGTAGCCGCCGTCAGAGAAGGCATCACTCTCAGCATAACGTGCATTTGGTGAGGTATTGACGGTTGTTTCACTGCCTTGCTTTGTGTCATCGGCATCAAAACGCTGAGATTTGATGACGCTTGACGAGTGCCATGAGAGCACATAGCTATCGTCGGCTAGTGCTGTGACCCGCGGTTGGTAATTACTTGATGTGGAGACATTGAAATTGAGTTCGTCAGTCAAGGGGGTGCCGTCCTGACTGAATTTTCTTCCCATAACATGGTCTGGCTTCGAAACGCCATTGTGATAGCTATGCCAAGTTGCGATAAAGGAATCGTCAGAGAACACGGTGAGACTGACATCAGACTGGAAATCGACGATTGAGGTATTTAATTGATATTCGCTGCCAGATTTGTTCCCTTTGGCATCAAAATGTTGGGCGAAAATACCATATTCATCACCATCTTGGTCATAAGATTGCCACGCCACCACATAGCTACCGTCGGAAAAGTGCTCAAGGGTTGGAAATCCCTGAAAGCTGGGTAAATACGTGTTAGCGGTGACGGTTTCGCTGACACCAAGCACAGAGGGTGGGGTGAGATCTATGTTGTATGGGTGTGTTCTGCTGACAACGTCTGAGCCCCCGCTTGAAACCGAGACTGCAATATCGCTGTCGGCCGCCAAATCAGAACCATTCACCGAGATGGAAAAACTACCCCCTGCGGCAACTTCCGTGCTAGTAAATGTATGAGTGTATGTGTTGCCGTTCACCGCGACATCAACAGTATCGCCAGTTTTCGCTAATACATACTGACCAGTGACATCGACACTGGCTTGTGACTCGGTAATGTTGATCGTGTTATCGCCAGTTAAGGCATTGATAATCAGAAAACTGTCAATATCAATCGAGTAAGACGATGTGGCTGGTATGATACCTATATTGCCAGCGGTGTCAGAGGCGGACAGTTTTGCCGTTAGTTCCGTGTGTGACGATATGCTGGAAAGTGGCACGCCGACAGAGAAATTGCCGGACGCATCGATGTTACCTGAGCCGATCTGAGTACCGTCCACCCAGATTGTCACTGTGTCTCCATCAGAAAATTCGCCGATTGCCTTACCTGAAACGGGTATATTACCTGCGCTGAGATCAGCATTGTCAACGATATAATCCGAGCTACCAATACCCTCGATCGACAAGTGTGTCGACATCGAATAGGCTCTGGTCTTAACATCATCGTAGCCAGCAACTTTTTCGCCCCATGCAACCAATACGGTGCCATCAGGGTTAGTCGATAGTTGTGGTCGTGCCGTGTAGCCAGCCTCGCCTGTCGATACGGTCAACTCATCACCGATTTTCTCACCGATGGGTGAGAACCGCTGTAGGAGGATATTGCTGGTATCGGGTGAGGTGTCTTTAAACTCCCAGGCAATAGCATAGCCGCCGTCATTCAAACCAGTGACTGATGGGCGTTGTAGTTTCTCATTTTGGCCATAGTCTGCTGTCACAGCATTGGCTTTAAATTCGCTACCAAAAGGCGTGCCGTCTTTGTAGAAGCGTTGACCATGAATGTCGTATGTTGTGGGGTTGGAGCGATCGTTTTCACTTTGCCAGACAATGACGTAACTGTCGTCTTTTAACACCGTGATATCAGGGTAGTGATTATCCCCTTTGTGTGTGGTGTGAACGGTGTCAACACCACCAAGTTTGTTACCACTGCTGTCAAAACGTTGTGCGAAGACCCGGTAGTCTAGGTTACCGCCATCATACACACTCCATGCGTACCATGTGACGACATAGCCACCATCAGAGAATACAGCAACTTTTGGATCCCACTGGTTACGGCTTGTGTCTGAAGAGACAATAATCTCGCTACCTTGCTTGTTGCCATTTGCATCAAAATGCTGTGACACGATGTCTGAAGTAGCGCTTTTTTCATTAGACACCCATGTGGTTATGTAACTGTCGTTTGGTAGGGCGGTGATTTGGGGTTGATATTGAGACTCTGATGAAGACTTCAGAGTGAATTCCCCAGTCAGTGGTGTGCCATCACTGTCATATTTTCTTCCAACAAACTCTGTCGTATTGGAACCACTGGGATGCTCGGATTTCCAAGCCGCGATAAATGTATCATCGGAAAATACAGTGACAGAAACCGAGTCCTGATAATCTGTTGTACTGATGTTTAACTGAAATTCAGCTCCTGCTTTATTGCCAGAAGCATCGTAACGCTGGCCAAAAATGCCCATTCCGTCGCCGTCTTGCAATGCGGATTCCCACAGTACGACAAAACTTCCGTCAGAAAAGTAGGCTGAGGCTGGGTAGAGCTGATTGTTTGTGAGGTAGGTATTGGCGGTTTGCTCACTACCTATTGTTAAGGCTGTGGGTGCGGAAACATCGACAGTGTAGGCGGTTGTTTGTGACGTAATTTGCGCACCGCCATGACTCAAAGATACTAATAGGCTGTTGTCTGCCGCTAAATCAGAGCCATTCACACTGAGGGTAAAATACCCACCTGCGTTGGCTTCCGCCGTGGTAACGGTATGGCTGTAGGTCGCACCATTCAAGGTTACATCAACAACATCACCCGCACTGGCAATTGAATACAGACCTGTGACTGCAACAGTCGTTTGCGACTCAGCAATATTCACAATGTTATCGGGAGTGACCGAATCAATGGTAAGGAAGCTGTCGTGATCGATGGCGAAGTCGGCGGTTGATGAAATCGAGCTGACATTGCCTGCCGTGTCAGATGCCGCCAATTTCACTGTTAATGTGCTGGTGTCGACAAGAGTCGAGATTGGCACTGTTGTTGTAAAGTCGCCATTGGCGTCAACGCTACCTGTGCCAATCTGTGTCCCCGTAACCCAGATTGTGACGGCATCTCCGGCAGAAAATTCACCGTTCGCTTTACCTGTTATGGTGACGTTGTCAGCGACAAGCTCATTTTCTGTAACAATGAAATCAGCGCCAGCGACCTCAGTTATCGACAGGCTTGTAGATAAGGTATAGTTTTTGACAACGATGTCATCAATTCCGCCAGTATCAAGACTCCATGTTACTAACAGTTGTCCGTTGTTTGTGGTGGTTAGGAAAGGCTCTGACGCCTGGGGTGCACCTATGCTCTCGGATACCGCGATTTCATCGCCTACCTTGTCACCTGACGCAGAGAACCTTTGGAGATAAATATTTCTCTCGCTATACGTATAAACGATTTCAGACCACGTCACTGCAAAGCCACCATCACTTAAATGGGTAACATGAGGGTCGTCTATTTGCTCGTCGTCACTGTTGATTGAAGTGGTGGTATTAATCTGGAATTCGCTGCCTAAGGGAGTGCCATCGGACAAAAAAATCTGTCCCTGAATATCGAAGGTGCCTGCGGCAATATCATAGTCTCGCCATACGATCACATAGCTATCATTATTGAGGGCCGTGACGGCAGGATCGCTTTGCTCGCCTGATGTTGTCGTATTAACAAGTGTTTCAACACCGACTTTGTTACCAAGGTGATCAAAGCGTTGTGCGTATACGCCTTTGTATTGACCATCTTGATCATTTGATTGCCAGGTGATGACGTAGCCGCCATCAGAAAAAGGTGCAATTTGCGGCCATTCTTGGCCGCTGGTTGTGTAGGTGTTTACCAGTACTTCATTGCCAACCGTTGAACCGTCGGCGTTAAATAATTGGCAAGCAACACCATTTCCTGAGCCGTCAGAGGTGCGCCATGTGACAGCGAAGCGATCATTCGCCAGTGCTGTAATATCCGGTTCTGCTTGTGTCCCATAGGTGTTGGTATTGATGATGAACTCAGAACCCAGAGGCGTACCATCTGAACTGAACTTTCTGGCAGCTATGTTGTGGTCATCGCTAGCATTGGTGTCATAAACAATGATAAATGTATCGTCAGAGAAAACGGCGATTTTTACCCTTTCCTGATCTTTATAGGTGTTATTGTGCAGTTGGAATTCGTTACCCAGTTTTGTGCCCGATGCGTCGTATCGCTGACCGTATATTCCCCATCTGTCTCCGTCTTGCCCAAACGACTGCCATGCAACGATATAGCTGCCGTCAGAAAAACTGGCGATAGTCGGCTTTATTTGTTGGTTATATGTGTAGGTGTTGACTACTGCTTGTGAGCCTTCGACAAGCTCTCCGGGGGCAGTCAAGTCAGTACTGTAGCTATGTTCTTTGCTGAAAAGTTTCTGTGAACTTCGGAAGATCTCGACCGTGAGGTTGTTGTTATCAGCGAGTACCGATCCTGCTACATCAAGAGAGAACACTCCGCCATTCGAGATGTCGTCAGAGGTCAAAGTATGGCTGTACTGCTGACCATTAATCGTGGTTTGAGCAATGTCACCCACTTGAGCGAGTGAGAACTGACCAGATATTGGGAGAGTTGCGCCTGATTCAGATAGGTTAATGGTGTTGTCATTGCTGATTGGATTGATGCTGAGGAAGTCTGTGAGGGTAAAGGTGTAAGCAGATGTATGAGTGATTTGGCCGACATTCCCAGCGACATCAGTGGCGTTGACAGTCACGGTCAGTGATGTGTCAGATATCAACAGACTATTTTCAACTGCGAAATCAAATACGCCGCTCGATGCGATAGTCCCTGTCGCGATCACACTGCCGGCTACCGACACTGTCACAGTGTCGCCCGTGGTAAATTCGCCGGAAATGGAACCCGCGACAGTGATGTTGCCATTGTTTAGATCTGCCGCACCAATTGTGTTTGTTGCGTTTCCGATTTGTGAAAGCGCCACAGATGTTGCGGGTGTCTGAGGGGCGTCGGTGTCCACCGAGTAGGTATAATCATTCTCAAGCAGTGTTTGACCGTCTCGTATCAGCATGAGTGTTGCTGTGGTAACCGTAGCAAGATCTTGACCACTCACGGCGATGGTAAACGTACCACCATTTTGGATGTCGGTTTCGGTGAATGTATAAGTGAAAACACTGCCATTAACCACGAACTCTGCCGTATCGCCAGCAATGGCATGGCCAAACTGACCTTCAATATTTACGGTGCCTGAGGCCTCCGTGCTGTTAATAATGCCGTCACCCGCAAGACTGGTTAGAGATGTTGCCGCATTAAAATCAACGCCAGTGAGGGTGATGACGACATTTTGCTGAGTACCATCTGTTGCAGTGAGCGTCAGGGTATCGTGAACTACTTGTCCGTCAGTCAGGGGCGCAACGCTATGTGCTGCTGCGCTATAAACCCACGTGCCATCTGTCAGTGATAAGGAGCCGTACGTACCGTCAACGTTAGTATTCTGAAATGTCGGTGTGTCGTTAGCATCTGGGTCTGAAATGGTCAGTGTTCCAGTGGCTTGCGGCGTGAGATCAGTGATGGTCAGCGCTTGTGAGGTGAACACACCGTTGATATCCACCAGATAGAAGTTGCCGTTTTCCGTTACAACCAGCTGCGGTACAGCGTCATCATTGTCAAAGCCTGAGAGGTGCTTCAAGTGCTGGAATCGATGGTTTGCGCCGATGGTGAAAAGGTCTACACCGCCTGATTCGCTCTCACACACAAAGATCAGATGGTTATCAACTTCTGTCGGAGACGAATGATAGGAAAAACCCGAATCTAAGGAGTCTCGCTGGGTGATTGAGCCGTCGTTTTCGAGCTGGTAAAGGTGCGATATTTTGTTGTCATCGCCGCTGGCGAGAATGAAACTGTCACCATTTTCGGTTTGGTGAGTATTGACTGAGTGGTTACTGCCTAGGTCGAATGTGTTGCTGGTTTCCAGCGTCAGCCCGCCATTGCTTTCGTCAATGGCATAAACGTTGAGCGTATCGTTTGATGCGGAGAACAGATAGGTATTACCGCCATGCGTCAGTAAATCCAGACTGGATACATTGTCTCCGGCAGAAATAGTGGTTCCCGTTTCACTGATAGCCCCCGTTGTTGGGTTGTAAGTAAGGACATCGATACGGTCGTTCTGTGGACGCGTGGCATAGATGTAAAAGGTGCCACCCGGCGCTTCATAAAGGATATTTTCGCGAACTATCCCGCCATTTGTAGAAGGCTGTGAGTGGCCAAATGTTTTCCCGCCATGGAAAGATAACTCTCCAGTGTCGGAGATGTGCCACACCGATATGGATCCGCTGTTTTGTGATGTCAGAAAGAGGGTTGTCTGGCCAGTCACATCATAGATGTTCGATGCAGTCAGGCCGTTACCCAAGGCGTCGAGTGGGAGGCCAAAACTCTGAACATCGCTCGTAATGCTTCCAGACAAGGTCGTGGCAACGGTACCCTGCGATGAGTCATAAAACATGCGGTCTGATTCAGTGACCGAACCGTCGTTTTCGACACGGTGAAATGTCACTAGGCCGTTGTAACCAACGTTAGTTGTCAGTATGTAGGGGACGCCTGCGATTTGGATATGACTTGACGTATTGCTGGTGGTTGTCGCACCTGTTGCCAATGCTCCGGCAGAAATTGAGAAAGGTCCGAGGCTATTTTCGGTCACAGATCCGGTATGAGTGCCACCGACTGACGAGGCGTCCTCGACGCCTGTCAATGTTATAGTGACGAGCTCCGAGTTGCCGTCACTGGCGTTGACGGTAAACGTATCCTGCGCAGTCTGACCTTGGTCTAAGGGTTGCAGAGCACTGTTATTGGCGGTAAATGTCCAATGCCCATTATTAAGATCAAATGTACCGTATTGCCCCGTAAGTGTTGTGTTTATGAGGCTCGGACTATCGTTGGTGTCCTCATCTGTAATCGAGAGCTGACCCTGAGCGATGAGATCTGCATCATCTTCAGCAACGCTTCCGCTGGTCACACCGCTAATGACGGATGCATCCTCATCACCTGTTACTGTAATGATGATTTGATGCTCTGAGCCATCAGACGCCGTGACAGCAAAGGTATCCTGAGTCTGTTCATCGTCATTCAGTGCTTTAATGGCACTGGGGTCAACGACATAGCTCCAAGTACCATCGCTGTTGGTCGTCAGTGTGCCGTAAGTACCTATGTGCGTTTGGTTAGGCAGTGTGGGTTGTGTTGACGCATCGGGGTCAAACAGGCTGACAGTGCCGCTGGCGGTCGTTTCGGTCTTGAGCAGTGTAGATTGCTTGTTGCCACTGATGATGGCGGTGGTGTCGGTACCTGTGATACTGATGGTAATTTGTTGCTGAGTACCGTCAGTGGCGGTGAGGGTCAGCGTGTCTGTGACGGTATCACTGGCAGTGAGGTAGCCTGAGTCATCGCGATTCAGAGTATAGACCCATTGGCCGCTGGTTAGCACTAATGAGCCGTAGGTACCATCCACCGTGGTATCCGTAAAACTGGGGCTATCTGCATTATCGGCATCGCTGATCCCTAACGTCCCAGAGACCGAGGCCACTGCCTCATCGCTATCCGTTTCTGTGGCGGCTGTACTGAAAACACCGGAGACAACAGGTGCGTCTTCATCCCCAGTCACTGTCATCACTATTTGATGCTGCGAGCCGTCAGAGGCGGTGATAGTGAAACTGTCCTGAGCCTGCTGGTTATCGTTTAGCGCCGCGACCGCATCTGGGTTGACGACATAGCTCCATGTGCCATCGCTGTTGGTGGTCAGAGTACCGTAAGTACTGTGTGCGCTTGGTTAGGCAGCGTGGGTTGTATTGACGCATCGGGATCAAATAGGCTGACAGTACCGCTGGCGGTGGTATCGGTCTTGAGCAGTGTAGATTGCTTGTCGCCACTGATAATGGCGGTGGTGTCGGTACCTGTAATGGTAATACCGATTGTTTGCTCAGTGCCGTCGGTAGCGGTGAGAGTGATTGTTTCTGTAACAGTATCACCCGTTGTCAGTTGGCCGGCCTGGCCAGCACGATCCAAAGTGTAGGTCCACTGCCCATTAGTCAGTATCAGTTCGCCGTAGGTGCCATTCACTGTGGTGTTATTGAACACGGGCGAATCGCTGCGGTCGGCATCGCTGATCCCCAATGTGCCTGACACCGAGGCGACGGCCTCATCGCTGTCGGTTTCAGTCGCTGCTGCGATGAAATCACCTGTGACGACAGGGATGTCTTCATCACCTGTCACCGTCATAACTATCTGATGCTGCGAGCCATCAGAAGCAGTAATGGTGAAGCTGTCCTGAACCTGCTCATTATCATTCAGCGTGGCCACCGCGCTTGGGTTAACAGCATAGCTCCATGTGCCATCGCTGTTGGTGGTCAGGATACCGTAAGTACCTACATGTGTTTGGTTAGGCAGTGTGGGTTGTGTTGTCGCATCAGGGTCAAACAGATTCACGGTACCGCTAGCGCTGGTATCGGTCTTTTGCAGCGTCGCTTGCTTGTCGCCACTGATAATCGCTGTGGTGTCAGTACCTGTGATGGTAATACTGATTGTTTGCTCGGTGCCATCGGTAGCGGTCAGCGTCATTGTTTCGGTGACGATGTCACCTGTGGTGAGTTGACCCGCATGACCTGCGCGATCCAGAGTATATGTCCACTGGCCATTGGCCAGTACCAGTTCGCCGTAGGTACCGCTCAATGTCGTGTTGTTAAACACAGGTGAGTGACTGCGGTCAGCATCGCTGATTGACAGCGTGCCCGCGACGGAGGCCACCGCTTGGTCGCTGTCGGTTTCGGTCGCGGCGGCAGTAAACACACCAGAGACCACTGGCGCGTCTTCGTCACCTGTCACTGTCATCTGCATCTGGTGTTGAGAGCCATCTGAAGCGTTAATGGTAAAGCTGTCCTGAACCTGCTCGTTATCGTTCAGCACCGCGACCGCATTTGGGTTGACGACATAGCTCCATGTGCCGTTGCTGTTGGTGGTTAAGGTACCGTAGCTCCCTGTAAACGATTGATTAGGCATCGTTGGCTGGGTTGGCGCATCTGGGTCATAAATAGTGACGATGCCGTTGGCGCTAGTGTCAGTTTTCAACAAGGTCGACTGGCTATCGCCTGTTATAATGGCTGTTGTATCGCTTCCCGTGATAGTGATGATGATTTGTTGTTCTGTACCATCGCTTGCAGTGAGTGTCAGCGTATCGGTGACCGTATCGCTGGCAGTAAGATGGCCAGAATCATCGCGGTTCAGGTATATACCCATTGACCGCCAGTAAGCACCAATGCGCCGTAGTTGCCGCTGACCGTGGTATCAGCAAAGCTGGGTGTATCGGCGTTATCTGCATCGCTGATGGCGAGTGTACCCGTGACCGATGCAACTGCCTCGTCGCTGTCGGTTTCAGTGGCCGCTGCGGTGAAATCTCCCGAGACGACTGGCGCGTCCTCGTCGCCCGTGACTGTCATTACAATTTGATGCTGCGAACCATCAGAGGCCGTTATCGTAAAACTGTCCTGCGCCTGCTCACCATCGTTAAGCGTTGCAACCGCTGAAGCATTGACGACATAGCTCCATGTGCCATCGCTGTTGGTGGTTAGGGTGCCATAGTTGCCGATAAACACTTGAGAGGGAAGCGTCGGCTGCGATGTGTTGTCAGGGTCAAACAGACTTACCGTACCAGTGGCGGTGGTGTCAGTTTTCAACAGCGTTGATTGGCTATCGCCTGTAATAACGGCGGTGGTGTCGCTACCCGTTATGGTAATGGTGATCTGTTGCTCCGTACCATCAGTTGCAGTAAGGGTCAGCGTATCGGTGACAGTATCCCCCGATTTAAGATGGCCGGAGTCGTCGCGGTTCAGGCTATAGGTCCACCGACCGTTGGTCAGCACTAGCTCGCCGTAAGTTCCAATGACTGTGGTGTCGGTGAAGCTTGGTGTATCGGCATTGTCTGCATCGCTGATCGCCAACGTGCCAGTGACTGAGGCGACAGCCTCGTCGCTGTCGGTTTCGGTAGCCACTGCGTTGAACACCCCAGACACCACTGGCGTGTCTTCGTCACCAGTCACTGTCATCACAATCTGATGCTGTGAACCATCAGAGGCGGTGATGATGAAAACATCTTGCGCCTGCTCGTTGTCATTCAATGTTGCAACGGCACTCGGATCGACAACGTAGCTCCACGAACCATCACTGTTGGTGGTCAATGTACCGTACGTGCCTACATATGGCTGATTTAGCAGGGTCGGCTGGTTTTCGGCATCGGGATCAAACAGGCTAACATTGCCAGTCGCGGTTGTGTCAGTTTTCAACAGCATCGACTGTTTGTCTCCGCTTATGACAGCGGTAGTGTCTGAGCCTGCAATATTGATGGTAATGATTTGTTGCGTGCCATCTGTGGCTGAGAGATAGATCGTATCCTGAACATTGTCTCCGCTTGTCAGGTGGCCGGATTTATCGCGATCAAGGGTGTAGGTCCATTGCCCACCACTGACAACGAGTGAGCCGTACTGCCCCGGTTGGGTAATGCCGTCAAAAGAGGGGCTGTCAGCAGTGTCGTAGTCAAGAATACTTAAGGTGCCCGACACCGAGGCGACAGCCTCATCGCTGTCAGTTTCTGTGGCTGCTGCGGAAAAAAGACCAGAAACAATGGGCGCATCATCGGCCCCCGTTACTGTCATTACAATTTGATGCTGCGAGCCATCAGAAGCAGTGATGATGAAAATATCCTGCGCCTGCTCATTGTCATTTAGCGGCCTGATATCGTTTGTTGCAACGGCATAATGCCAGGTACCATCGGTGTGCGTTGTCAGGGTGCCGTAATTGCCTGTGTGTTGTTTGTCGGGCAGGGTGGGCTGTGTAGCAGCGTCTGGGTCATAAAGGTTGACTGTACCGCTGCCTGACGCATGGTGTTTCAGTAGCGTCGACTGACTGTCTCCGCTAATGATTGCGGTAGTGTCTGTGCCCGTGACGGCGATGGTAATAATTTGTTCAGTGCCATCGGTGGCGATCAATCTCAGCGTGTCGGTAACAGAATCACCTGTGGTGAGATGGCCTGAACGACTTGGTTCTAGGGTGTAGACCCACTGGCCATTGGTCAGCACTAACGTTCCGTATTGGCCTGTTACGGTCGTATCGGTAAAGCTTGGGGTATCGGTGAGGTCTGCATCGGCTATGTAAACATCACCAGACGTGGACGCAGGTGCCTGATCACTGTCAGTTTCTGTCGCTGCGGCAGTTAATACCCCCGAGACTACAGGTATATCATCGGTACCTGTTACGGTTATGGCAATTTGATGGGATGTGCCATCGGAGGCGTTAACGGTGAAGACATCGGTATCCAGCTCTTGCTCGCCAAGAGGCACGATTCTATTGGGGTATACCTGATAAACCCATTGCTTCTCTGAGGGGTTGCTGAGATCTGTGGTGAGAGTGAGGGCTCCGTAGTGACCTGTCAGGACAGTGTCGTCAATTGTTGGTTGAACGGGATTATCTGGGTCATACGCCGAAATTTTTCCTTGAGCACTGGTCGCTAATGCCTCCAGTGTGTTGTTAGTTGCACCTCTCAGGTAAGTCTGTGTGTCTTGTCCGGTCAGAGCGATGGATAGCCCAATTTGCGCGCCGTCGGTGGCAATTAGCTCAAATTGCTCATGTTGGATTTCATCCTGAGACAACATTTCGAATAACAAGGGATCCGGTGAATATGTCCACTGGTGTGAGACCAGAGACAGCTGACCGTATGCACCTGTTATGGCGATATCATCGAAGACAGGGGAGTGGCTCGGATCAGGGTCGTGAATCGACAGTGTGCCTTCGATATTTGCGTGAGTGCCACCTTCATGAAGTTCGCCATTTAAATCTCCATCTATAATGCATGGGTCATCAAGGCCGGTTACCGAGTAGTTGAAGGTTTTTGTTGATCCATTTCTTGCGACCACAGAGAAAGTCTCTGAGGCGACTTCTCCAGGGTTGAGAGGGATTATGGCTTCAGCATTTTCTGTATATTTCGCGACACCGCCAAAAACAGTAAAAACACCATAGAGGCCAATAATCTTTGTTTCAGGCAGGGTTGCTGGAATTTCCTCCACGGACTCTTCGAGAGTCTCACGCTTGTCAGCAATTATTCTTTTGTATTTATCTGATGCTTCCGGCGGCAATGCTTTTCGATAAGGGTAGGCGGGTTCAGAATCGTGACTAAAATCTGATTGAAAGAGTCTCAACGAATCAATGATTAACTGTGTCGAAACCTCTATTTCTTTGGCTTCTATAGCGATCTTTGTTTCAAATTGTTCGATTTCTCTGTGAATCTTGGCAATTTGTCGTTTTGATTCTGAGATGAACTCTTCGCATATCGCCACGTTCTGACAGAACTCGCTGTTCATTTCTGTCAGATTCTTTTCAATGACGGCCAGTTGTTCGTCTAGCGTCTTGCGTCTTTGGGTGATGGCCTCTTCATAACTCTCCAGTAATGAAGACTTAAAAGGATCAATCAGGCTGAGATTGTGGGTTAGAATATCGGGAGAAATGCCTGAGTTGTCTAACAGCCTGAACAGAGGTGCGGGCAATCCGTTGAAATTCAGTTCAAGTTTCCCTGTGGCTATTAAAAACAAGCCATTTGGAACTTGAATGGCGACTCCATCATTATCAATGTACGTGAAGTCGAATCCGTCAAATGTGACATCATCCAAATCGGACAATTCAATTTTTTGCATCAGTCCAGACAAAACTCCTACGAAAAGTCTTTGCCCAGCCAGTCTGACGAGGTTGTTATTATTCTATTTTTACGTTATCGGCAAATTTTCAGTTCTCTTAACCAACACTGAAGTCGTCAATCGTAGAGTTGCCAGCAACGTCGGTGATACTGATCGTTATGTCCGCTCCTGCGCGATAGTCTGGGTTGTCAATTTTCCATGTTCCATCGGGCTGGATTTTCGTTTCACCAATTTCATGGTCCCCCTGTGTAACTTTTACTGTTGCTCCTGCATCCCATGAATTGTAATCGCCGCCTCCGATAAACGAGTCTCCCTCATGCAAGCTATCAGCATTACTGAGATGGATTTCGGGTGGCGTGGTATCAAGCTTACAGTGCCTGTTTTAACGTCGGTGGTATCTTCATGCGTGATGGCCACTGTGAACGCATTGTCTCCTTGGGCTAAAACGCGATCTGAGGGCAGGGTGAGGTGCCAGTGACCATTTTGGTCTGCTCGGGTCGAAAACGTATCGTCAAGAATTGAAAACGCAACCAACGCACCGGCTCAGCATCGCCCTCAAAAGAAGGCCGTGGATCATGTGTGATGGTATGATTTTGACCGTCCGTTAGCGATATATCCGAAGTCGTGGATGGGTCAAATTTTGCGCCTTGCTTGAACCATACATCAGCATACTCATGCACTTCGCCATCTTTAGATGTGTAAGAGCCCATAAGGCTCAGTAAATTTCCATTGTCTGTTTCATCCGACGATATCGAGGTAAGGTTGATACTTGCAATGTCTAATTCAGCAAGCGTCTTTAATTCACCCTCGTTGGTAATGCCATCGACATTGCTGTCGACCCAAATATTAAGTTTTTCGTAAATGGCATCATGAATATCAATTTTACCGTCGGCGTTGGTATCGTGTTGTCTCAAGCTTCAAAGCCATCTTTTGCGCGTGAGCCGTCAGCAAGCTGGGTTCCCTCGCCAAACATTTCGCTACCATTGTTAATGACGCCATCGCGATTGATGTCCCAGACAAGGAATCCATCCTCACCGTTCGCCCAACCTGTTGCTCGCGATACGCCATCCGCATTGAGGTCGTAATTGATTTTCGAGTTATCTACGGAAATGGTTTCGATGCCGTCGCCATCCAAATCAAAGAGCAAAGGCGTCACGAAGTCTTTAGGGCGTGCCACGACATTGAACGTCACGTCTTTGGGGTTGAGCCAGGGGAAAACTCCGCCCCCCGGCAAGTCTTCCCATTTAGACTCGTTTCCGCTGTTGTCCTCATTGTCGTATCCAAATACGTTCCGGTGAGATTCAGAGAGATAGACCCAGCTTTTCTTACCATTCTGGATGATTCTTGCGCCATCATGATCAAGAGAGATGGAAGCGTCGCCGTTGGAGTATCCTATTTTGTGTCCATTGGGAATCAGGAATAAGCCCAGTTTTGACGCGCCATTCAGATAAATATCGGTGTTGAGGCTGCCATAATTTGAGGTTTTGCTCATGATAACTTTGGCACTCATGATGTTGCCACTGCTGTCCATGGTGTAGTAGCCGATGCTGTTTTTGTAGATGGAAAAATTGGTCTTGATATTCCACATTTCCAGAGTCATTTTTTCGACTCCGGATACGTTCCATAAGCCGCTGCTTTCACGAGGTACAAGTTCATCATCGAGGATGGTTGCGGTGCCTGATACCTTGTTTGATTGATACTCGGATGACGCAAGAAGTTTAAACTGTTCGCCTCCCTCATACTGGGAATCTTCTTTGGTACTCACGCGCACTTTAAATGAGTCTGTGTTACTTGGCACGTTGACGGAGTTGCCCACATTGTGCCATGTGTAGCCGTTGTTGAAGCTGACTTGTAAGTTACTGTTGTAGTCATATCCGGTTGCTGAGTGGCTTTGTAAATCTAATGTGACTGTCGTCGATGATGTTGATTCATTTGAGAGGGAAACATTAAATATCGCTGTATCCCCTTCCCAAACATCGGGACTGCTTACTGATGTGACTTCAGGTTCGTCGTAATAATCATTAATGGTGACCTCGCCCCTGCCGGATGAAGAGTTCCATCCATCACCTTCAACTCTGGCCCACACCGAAAATCGTTCAGTGTCCTCATAGATATTGTCGTTCTTTGTATCGAAGCGGAGCTCGAATGATGAGTTACCAGCGGGCACGTCAATATAAACACCGCTTGAGACATTTCCGTAGTGTTTTTGCCAACTGCCACCACCATAGCGAACCCAAAAATATGTTTCATAATAATCAGTTGCTCTTGATGCTGTTCCGGAGTCGAGGTCGATTTGAACGCGGGTTGTTTGTGTCGATGATCCGCTGAGTGTGACCTTAACAGGGCCAGCATAGCCGCCCTCATTGACACTCACATCTGAAACATCGGTAACGCTGGGCTTGTTGTCTGCTTCGTCAGTGATAGTGACAGTACCGCTTACCTGTGCTTGATCTTCTGCATTTGCACGAATGGTAAAATACTGAGTATTTTCATACGTGGAATCATTGGATGTTGCTACTCTGACTTGGAATGACGACTTGTTCGCCGGAACATCAACCCATTTACCCGTTGAAAAGTTACCTAGATTTTGCCAGCCGTTACCGAAGTTGACGTAAAGCGTTTCTTGATAATCGCTGCCTCCGCCGTGCGCAGTGCCGTTGTAAGCATCCACCCATATTTTGGTGGTGCTGGTCGAGGTATTGCTAAGTGAGACCGTGACAGTCGCGTCCTGACCTTCTTCTACCGTGGTACTTGAGACTGCACTGACGTTGGGAGCGGTTTCATTGTCGATGATATGGCTGTTTTGAGACTGTACCCAGTTTTGTCCATCAACGTGGCCTGAAATCACAAAAGTTTCATTCCCCTCATACACATTATCATTGATGGCTTCGGCACTGACATGGAGGTGTTTTATGCCAGCAGGCACTTTAACGTTGATGTCATTATTGTGGCTCAAAACGTATTCACCCACCCATGCGCCCGCACTGGTATAGACATGGATTTTTCCTGTGTAGTCGTCACCAAATTTTGCCTGATGCAAGCTATCGTCAAACTTCAATTTGACGAAGCGATCAGTGGTCGATGTGGAGGTCATGTTCACGGACCATTTATTCCACAGCCACCCCCCTTCGTTGACATTTTCGAGGTTAGTGATGCTGGCAACTTTAGGTATGTCAGCATCATCTTTGATATAGGCTTTTTCTGACTGCACCCAGCCTTGCTTGCCGATCACAGCGGCATTGATGGTGAGGCTTTCGTTCCCTTCATACACATTGTCATTGTTGGTCAGCGCATAGAGTTTCACACCTGTATGCCCAGCGGGGATCGTGATAGGTGCTTGATACTGATTACTGTTATCGACATACACTTCCTGAAGGAAATTCCCTGACAAGTCATAAACATGGACTTTACCGCTGTAATCTGACCCAGGGGTATTGGTCTGGGATTTGTTGCCTTGATGCGTCGCGGTGTGCTGGGCGTCATGAAAATTCAGCGTGACCGTGGTTGCGGTATCAGAGGCGGTACTCATGTTCATGGTCCAGCCAAGCCAGCCACCTTCAACGTTATCCTGAAGGTGTTTGATGTTACTCACTGTCGGTGCGGTTTC
>NZ_PEIB01000019.1 GCF_004116385.1 Veronia nyctiphanis
CGCCAGCGTTCAATCTGAGCCATGATCAAACTCTTCAATTAGAATTTTGTTGTTACCCGAAGGTAACGGCTCAATGAAATACTGTATAAATTGACTGTGCCGATATAACCGAAGTTATCTCGTTTGGTCACTCAGTAAACATTGATAAATCTTTTTGTCTATCATTCACGAGTGCCCACACAGATTGCATAGGTCAAATTGTTAAAGAGCAATGATGAGGTGCCATAACTTTCGGCTTCATCAGAGGGGGTCAGATTCTACTGAACTCCTCTTTTGAGTCAAGAACTTTTGTTGACTCTGGGATGGCGCGGAATTTCTCCGTGCCAACGAGGAGCGCATTATAGAGAACGTTTTTTCTTTGGCAATAGTTAAATGACAAAAATATGTATTTTTCTTTAAAAAACCGTTTAAGCGCTCAAAATGCAATCAATTCAAACAAAAAAACGGCCAATTAAGGCCGCTTGCAATGAATTTATCGTTATTGAAAACTCGATAAGGTTTATCGTTTTAGGTAGCTCGGTACGTCAGCAATACTATCTAAAACCACAGTTGCTAACGCTTCTCCGTCTTCTGTTACGTTTTTACCCGTTCTAACCAATATTTTTGTGCCCACATCAGCAGCATCTGCTGCACGCATGTCATCAGCTTTATCGCCAATCATGACAGAGTTGACCATGTCAATTTTCAAAAAGTCTTTAGCGGAAAGAAACATTCCCGGTTTTGGTTTTCTGCACTCGCAATCCTGACCATACTTTTCGCTGTCAGAGTCTGGATGGTGAGGGCAATAGTAGATACCGTCAAAGTCCACGCCTTTGTCAGCGAAATTCCAATCCATCCATTCTGTCAAAGACAGGAAATCGTCTTCCGAATAATAGCCTCTTGCGATACCAGACTGGTTGGTGACCAGTACCAACAGATATCCCATGTCTTTTATTGCGCGACATGCTTCAAAGACGCCTTCGATATATTCGAAATCATCTACATTACTCACATAGCCATGATCGATATTAATAACACCGTCACGATCTATAAATACGGCTGGTTTAGCCAAAATGATGCCCTCTGTGTATCAGTTGCCGCAATTATGACACGGCTGACAAGATGGTTCATCCCTCCACACCGAGTTACCCATTTAAAGCTTCACCGACACTTTATTGGGTAAGACTGCAAGTGTGGTAAAGTTCGCTTACCCAACAACACACCCTCGATGATATGAATCATACTATTTCTCCCGTCGGATATATTCGTTCTCCCTATAAAGAAAAGTTTGCGGTTCCGCGACAACCGGGACTTGCGCCGAGTGCTGTGGCATCTGTTGCCTTAACAGCCGACGCCAATAATGAAGATACTGTCCGGGGTCTTGAGCAATTCAGTCATCTTTGGTTACTTTTTCTTTTTGACCAAAACATTGAAAAAGGATGGACGCCAACAGTAAGGCCTCCAAGACTGGGCGGAAATGAGCGTATTGGTGTTTTTGCCAGCCGGGCAACCTTTCGACCAAATGGCATAGGTATGTCAGCCGTTCCATTGAAAGAGGTAAGAAAGGAACGCGGGCAGATCTTCATTGATATCGGGAGCTGTGATTTGGTAGATGGCACACCCATTGTTGATATCAAACCTTATATCCCCTATTCAGACGCTATTCCTAATAGCGCTGGCGGCTATGCGTCTGAGCCGCCCGTGACGCTTAATGTTATCTTTGAGGACAAGGTTTCAAGTCTATTGGCTGCTACTCATGACGGCCAATATCAAAGAGACGTAATAAAAGAGGTACTGGCGCAAGACCCCAGACCGGCTTACAAAAAAGGAAAAACTGACGACAAAGAATATGGCGTTCACTTGTTTGACTGGAATGTTAGATTTAGAGTGTCAGGTCAGGATATTCGAGTAACTGCCTTAGAAGACTTTGGCGAATAGCATTGTCACTGTTACTATGGCCAGTTCATCCCAATCACCCCTTTATTAAATAACGGATAAGCGTAAATGCGTACCAGTAAATACCTTCTTTCTACGCTGAAAGAAACGCCAAACGACGCAGAAGTTATCAGCCACCAGCTGATGCTGCGTGCAGGTATGATCCGCAAGCTGGCTTCAGGTCTTTATACCTGGTTGCCTTCTGGCCTGCGGGTGCTGCAAAAGATCGAAAATATTGTTCGTGAAGAAATCAATGAAGCAGGCGCAGTGGAAACACTGATGCCCGTCGTTCAACCGTTTGAGCTTTGGGAAGAAACTGGCCGTTCTGAAAAAATGGGGCCGGAGCTCCTGCGTTTCACAGACCGTCACGATCGTGCATTTGCATTAAGCCCGACCGCTGAGGAAGTGATCACCAGTCTGGTGCGAAACGAAGTTAACTCTTATAAGCAACTTCCGTTGAACCTTTATCAAATCCAAACCAAATTCCGTGACGAAGTTCGTCCACGTTTTGGTGTCATGCGTGCACGTGAATTCTGCATGATGGATGCTTACAGCTTTGACATTGATAAAGATGGCCTGAACGCCTCTTATGAAGCAATGCATGAAGCTTACTGCAAAGTCTTTGACCGTATGGGTCTGGACTACCGTCCGGTTCTTGCAGATACAGGCGCGATAGGTGGCTCTGCATCCCACGAGTTCCATGTACTCGCAAACAGCGGTGAAGACGTTATTGCCTTCTCTACTAAGTCGGATTACGCCGCAAACGTCGAGATGGCAGAGGCACTGGCACCAGCTGAAGCGCGTCAGGCAGCCACTCAAGAAATGACGTTGGTAGACACCCCGAACGCGAAAACCATTGCAGATTTGGTGAAACAATTCGACATGCCCGTTGAAAAGACCATCAAAACGCTTTTCGTGAAAGCAGATGAAAACTTTGACGGCGAACTGGTTGCGTTATTGGTTCGTGGCGATCATGAACTTAACGAAATCAAAGCGGAGAAGCTTCCTCAGGTCGCTGCGCCACTAGAGTTTGCAACTGAAGAAGAAATCCGCGCGGCTGTCGGTGCAGGTCCGGGCTCTCTGGGACCTGTCGGGCTGAAGGTTACATTTATTGCTGACCGCAGTGTTGCGGCAATGAGTGACTTTGGTGCGGGTGCTAACGTTGATGGTAAGCATTACTTCGGTATCAACTGGGATCGCGACGTTACTTTGGGTGAAGTTGCTGATATCCGCAGCGTGGTTGAAGGCGACCCAAGCCCTTGTGGTCAAGGTACGATTCAGCTTAAACGTGGTATTGAAGTTGGCCATATCTTCCAACTGGGCACTAACTACTCAGAAAAAATGAACTGTGGCGTGTTGGGTGCTGACGGCAAAAACACGATTCTCGAAATGGGCTGCTACGGCATCGGTGTTTCTCGTGTCGTTGCTGCTGCAATTGAGCAGAACCACGATGAAAACGGCATCATCTGGCCAGATGCAATTGCACCGTTTACCGTTGCGATTGTACCGATGAATATGCATAAATCTGAGCGCGTTCGTGAAGCGGCTGAAAAACTCTATGCTGACCTGAAAGCTGCGGGTGTAGAAGTGCTGTTTGATGATCGTAAAGAACGTCCGGGTGTCATGTTCTCTGACATGGAGCTGGTTGGCGTTCCACATACCGTGATAATCGGTGAACGCAGCATGGACAAAGGTGTATTCGAGTACAAACACCGACGCGATGGCGAGAAAATCGCTGTTGATATGGAAAACATGGTCGATTACCTGAAAGATGCATTTCAACCTGAGAAAAAAACTCGCCGACGAAATGTGTAATTTACATTGAGAAAGCCCTCCACCTGGAGGGCTTTTTTTATGCAAGTATCAGTCAGACATCCGGTCAATTCAGAAGTACGGGGCTATTTTGTCTGAACTATCCCGTCGGAAGCCCTTAATTTAGTTCATACTTTACAGACATCAGTATAAAGATGTTGCCCTGTTCCACAGCCTATGGAGCCATCTGCAACGTGCCAACACGACCGAAAAAGCCTCAGAAACACATCGCTCTGATGTTGAGTGGCGGTGGCGCTCGGGCGGCGTATCAGGTTGGCGTGATCAAAGCCATTTCAGAATGGCTACCAAGAGCGAGTGTCAGCCCCTTTACTATTTACTGCGGCGCATCTGCCGGTGCCTTGAATATCACCGCACTGGCGTGTCATGCATCCTGCTTTACGCTTGGTGCTAAGAAACTCAACAGACTTTGGACAAACCTATCCACTCAAGATGTCTTCAGCAGTTCATTTGAGGGCATGTTAGGCCATATTGGGCGTCAGTCATTTTCTCGCATGCAGGCAAGTTTTCACGTTGCCCCCTCTTTTGCTCTGCTAGATAACCGTCCTCTCCGCAGGCTGCTGCAAAGAGTCATCCATTATCATCGGCTTGAACAGCAAATCCTGTCTGGGAATCTCAGGGGAATTGCTGTCACAGCCGCCAATTACGAGTCCGGTAAATCGGTGACTTTTTTTCAGGGGCACAGCGACTTAAAACCTTGGCGACGGGCGCGTTCATCCGGCGTACATTGCCAAATAAACACCGAACACTTGCTGGCGTCCTCCGCCATCCCCATTGTTTTTCCAGCATCTCGTATTGGACATAGCTTTTATGGCGATGGGGCTATACACCTGATCTCGCCTTTACGCCCAGCACTGAAGCTGGGAGCAGACAAAGTACTGTGTATCGATTTAGGCGCAAGCAATGGCGAAGAAGCACGCGGGCTCTCCCATGCACCGGGGTTAGCCGCACTCGGCGGTCACCTGATGGATGCTATTTTTGCCGACACACTTTCGGCCGATTTAGAGCACTTACATCGGATGAATACCATCACAGACGCCTTACCAGCAGAGAAAGCCCAAGAGCTAGAGCTTCGCAAAGTCGAGCCTTTCTACCTCGCTCCCTCAATGCCTTTTGAGCCTATCGCGCAGGAGTGCTACGCCAAAATGCCTCTCGCAACAAGAGGGCTTATGCGGATTTTAGGCCTTAGTCCAGTAAACGATGCGACCATTACCAGCTATTTACTATTTGAACAAGAATATATCAGACAGCTGATTGACATGGGGTACAAGGATGCTCAGAATCGACAATCTGAATTGATGTGTTTCCTGTTTGACTAGGTGAAAAGCTGAGCTGTGACAAGGAATTCCGGTTTCAATCCTCTAAATTCGTATGAATTTTTCCCGATAATACACACTCGGGGCTAACAACATGCGATCGACACAAAGCATAAAAGAAGCGAAAGCTTCCTCGCTAAGAACGCATCGCGTTCCGTTTAGTGCCGATCAACGCTTATTGGTATTGCAGAAACTGCAAGGTAAAACCGATCCCGCAACTCTACTTGAAACTCTCGTTAACGAAATTCAAAAGCACATTGATATTAACGAACTAACGTGGACATTCGAACACATCACCCATACTGTCGCCAGACGCCAACGCGCCAGCGTTAACCAAACCTTCTCTATTAAGTTCGGCAGCAATTGTCTCGGTACACTCAGGTATCAAACGGCCTATCCGCTCGACCACGATGAAATAACGGTAATACATACATTCCATAAAATGCTGGCAGGTCCATTAAACAGCGTGGTGGAAATCATCCGTCTGCAGCAAATGGCCTTCTACGACCGTCTTACTGGCCTTAAAAACCGCTATAGCTTTGACGTACAATTAGATAAAGCTATTATGCGTGCCAACAGTAATGAGGAAGGCTTATCCTCATTGTCTTTGATATGGATAACTTCAAAGGCGTTAACGATCAATACGGACACTTGGAAGGCGACAAGGTATTGCGCCGCTATGCCAGATTGCTGGAAGTTGCCGTTAACGGTGTAGCCGACTGCTTCCGTTTGGGTGGGGATGAGTTTGCCACCATTATTCCATGCAACGACCCTAAACCTGCTTCCATTATTTACCACCGACTCCAAACCCTGATTGCCAACGACGGTATGCTCAGTGAACACAATGTAGAATGTTCAGCGGGCTACGCCCTATATCAACGTGGCGACAACCGTAACTCCATGTTCGAACGTGCCGATCAGAGTATGTATCGCAGCAAACATAACAAACGCTGAACCACCGCTGTCTTATATCCGCACCATCATGATTGCAACCGTCTTAAAAATGACTTTATATATCCCTGTGCCCTTGAGCAAAACCATACAGCCTCTGATCGGAGAAATACGATGGATTTAAAAAACTTCGCCAGCATGGATCCCATTATGTTGATGAGCATTGTGAACATGAAACTGAGGGATGAATTCAGTTCGCTGGAAGATTTAGTGAAGTACTTTGATATCGACATTATCACGCTGTGTACCACACTTGCCGATGCTGGATTTGAATATCAAAAAGAACAGCGACAGTTCAGGTGACAAAAAGGGCGCACTGCCAAGTCAGTAGAGCGCCCTTTTGTGATTGCATGAATTAAACCGATATCCACAACACAGTGAAGACTAACAGTGGGCAGACAAATTTCACATACGTCGGCCAAACTTTCCAAAATACGCTTTGCTCAAACCCGTCGATACCATCACCGATTTGTTTCAATTTTCGAGAACGGCTCCAAACCCAGCCGCCGAATAAACAAAACAATAAGGCAGTGAACGGCTGAATGTACTGCGTGGAGACCATGGCAACCAAGCCAAACAAGCGATCAAAGTGATAAATAATGATGATACTGGCCGCTGCAATGACACCAGCAAGTAGCCAGCTAGCCCTCTTTCGGTTCACTGAAGCTTTCTCTGAAACCAAGGCCACCGGACATTCCAGCATAGAAATAGACGATGTCAGAGCTGCTACCGTCATCAGTAGGAAGAACAGAACTGCGACATAAGGACCAACATCCCCCAAGCTACCGAAAAGGTTGGGTAATACATCAAACACCAGTGTGAATGCGCTTTTCAATTGACCCGCCTGATCGAATATCTCAACGCCATTCGCCATCGCAGCATACATCGCAGGTAAGATGACAAGCCCAGCAATGACCGCGACTAAGGTATCAACAAACGCAACTTTGAGAGCAATCCTGGGCAAGTTTTCTTTGTTGCTCAGGTAAGAGCCATAAATCAACATCGAGCAACCGCCGATCGTCAATGAAAAGAAGCCTTGTCCCATCGCGTCAAGGATAAGGTCTTTGTCCATGATTTTACTGAAGTCAGGTACCAGAAAGTGCTTCAGCCCTTCAGTAGCGCCTTCCAGCGTCATTACGTAGCAGAACATCGCCACAAACATGATCAGAAGGGTTGGCATTAATCGGCGAGACCATTTTTCAATACCTGCTTTCACGCCAGCTTGCACAATGAGTAAAGTGAGAACATAAAAGATCACCGCGCCAAAAACATTTCGCTCGGCAGAAAAGCCCATTAACCAACTAGCCGTATCTGGCGCGCCGATGATCTGACACATTGCTGCGAGTAAAAAGCAAACCAGCCAGCCACCCACAATGGCATAGAAAGACAGAACAAGGCATGGGACCAAAAGCCCCAGAAAACCAACACCCGCACCAGCACGTTGTAAAATAGGGTTATCAGACAGTGCTTTCATGCTATCGATGGGATTAGCCCGGCCATGACGACCTATCGCCAGTTCGACCACCAGCATCGGAAAAGCAACGATCAGTATCATTAACAGATAGACAAAAACGAAGGCACCACCGCCGTTGCTTGCTGCCTGTGTAGGGAAAGCCCAAATATTCCCAAGCCCCACAGCAGCGCCTGCTGCCGCAAGAATAAATCCCATTCTAGAACTAAATTGCTCGCGTTCGACGGACATGTACATTACCTCTTAATATGTACCAGCGGGCTAGTACAGTAGAGTAACGAAATGAAGATTACAATACGACAGAGTTTGATTGGTTAAATTACAGACAGTGAAAAAGAAAAAACCAGTTCAAAGACTGGTTTTTAGCATATTGCGCCAATGTTTATGGATGTTGATTATTATTTCATTGATGCATAGTACGCCGCTAAATTCGACATGTCTGCATCTGACAAGCCCGTTGCCTGTCCTTGCATGATCATCGCGTTTGGACCGGTACGTTGTCCTGCCTTGTAAGCTTGCAGTGCCGAAACCAGATACTGCTCATTCTGGCCTTTGAGGTTCGGATAACCGGGGATTAAAGCGATACCATCAGCACCATGACAGGCAGCACACACAGCCGCTTTTGCTTTGCCAGCTGCAGCATCTCCTGCCGCGAATGTCGGCGAAGATATCCCCAACGCCACACAGATAACAGGTAGTAGTTTTTTCATTTCAAATACTCTCTTATTGCTTCACATTGATGTTTTCGAAATCTTTGCTTCGAATATTTTTATTTTTCAAGGCTGGCACTGATTTACCAGTTCGTAAAGAGAGTTATGTGTTTACTGAACGTATAGTTCACACTGTTACTATGTCGTACTGTGCATAGTTTAAAAAGATAGATGGCTGTCGTTAATTCAAGCCAGAATTCGCTCAACAACTGGGTCATCTTTACCAATGAAGTTTTCAACTAGCGGAAACACCTCATCAAATTTAGAAAGAAAGAACCAATGATCTCCCTTAATGCCCTTTGATTGTCCACCACTGCGTTGAATGTCACTAAGCCACTTAGAGTCATGAAAAGCGATGGGACTTTTAGTGCTGTAGAGGAAAAGGGTTGGACAACGTGGCACTTTGCCATCTAATAGTGGCGATCTGTCGGGTAGCAAACCGTCAAGAGAAAGATAGAAGTACAAGTAGCCATTCGCCCAAGTTGTTTTCTTTACTCTGTGTTTAGGGGCTCTGACCATCATCGCCACCGCTTTATTAAGGAGAGTTCCTAATGGAGGCAATACCAGACCAATACCCCATGAAATAACCAGAGGAGCTTGATAGCTAACCATGAGCGCTAAATTTACAACGTTCTTTTTGAATCGCAATGCCACATCCATCGAGACCATAGATTCCACTTTGTCAGGATGCTTTCGCTCTATGTGATAGCCGATAAGAGCTCCCCAATCGTGGGTGACTAGGATGACTTTCTGTTTAATTCCATGCTCTTCAAGGGCGTGTACAGCCAGATCAGCGAGCTCTGGTATTCGATACCCCAAGCGGCGGGAAACTCGACCAGCAAAGTTTGGCCAACACAATGTAATGCAGTAATAGCGTGAGGAGAGTTTGTCGATAAACGGTTGCCAGAGCGTATCATCATCAGGCCAACCATGAAGGAAAACAATGGGTTGTCGACTAGGATCGCCAGACGTTTTTAAGTTCAATGACCATTTTGCTGATTGCACAATGCTTCTCCCCAAGCTCATCAAAGGCACAGCAGATTTGTTATTTTTAGGCTGTGATTTATAAGACTTCATGTTGTTCGCCTTGTATATCACCCACCTAACACTCAGCCATCGCGAAAAAAACAACTGGTCAGATGTGTGCTTGTGTATTCTTACTTTAGAGACTAACACTATGTGAACGAGCATCGGCAAACGTTGTAGGCGCTTTAATCTTTGAGTAGCGACAATGCTAATTCATTTCCCTCAAACCCCTGGCAAACAAAAAGACCTACCACAGCTGCTAGTTCTGAGTTGTAGAAGATAATAGGGGTCCGTCGGCGGTTCCAACTTGGAACCCCGTATTCCTGAAACAGCTTTTTGAGCTTACGCTTACCTTGGCGTCCCAATGGGCGAGCAAACAATCCTTCAGGATTAAACGATACAGTGATCCTTTCATCTGCTGCTGGCGCTCTCATCAACAATCCAGAACCATCCGGCTCAATTAACTGTAGTTGTCCAAGCTCATCGGGAAGCTTTAAGGCCTGATGTGGAGCCAGAACTCCCTGCCAATGCGAGATATCTTGCATCTCACGGAGTAAATAGAGTCTGTCGTGATAACGTCGCAGTTGGTGGCCAGATAGATGCAAAAGTGGATTGGCATCTTTAGCCGCATCAATCACCGTGCTTTTCACTTGCGTCAGTTGCGCCTGTGACGGCACGGGGACATTTGATATTTTGAACCAGCGACGAATAAGCGCGTTAACCATGTTTTCGGACTTCCCCGTCAATGGGGACAGTAATAAAGCACCATCATCAGCGAAAAGCGCATTATCGAATTGAGACAAGACTTCATCCAACAGAGACTCCTGCTCTGCACACAAAGCAGCAGTTCGTTGGATTGCTTTGTCCATACCCGGCCAACGCGTTCTCGCAACAGGCAGCCATTGATGACGCAAAAAGTTTCGGTCAAACCTGAGGTCAGAGTTACTTTCGTCCTCCAGCCAGCTCAGCCCCTGTTCTTCGCCATAGTCTTCAATATCTGCCCGGCTCACAGTGAGCAGAGGGCGAAGCAGCCAGCCACTTTGCATTGGTCGCCTTTCCGGCATAGATGCTAAACCTGCTGGTCCGCTGCCCCGCTTTAATGCCAGCATGAAAGTTTCAACCTGGTCATCGGCGTGTTGTCCTGTTAGCGCCACCGCACCCGCTTCCATCAGAGAGGATATTGCTTTGTATCTCGCTTCGCGTGCCTCACGCTCAAGGCTTTTGCCTTTCAGTTCTAGATTCACCCTCTGACATACAAACGGAAAACCCGCTTCTGTCGCCCATGCTTGACAGCGTTTCTGCCAGTCATCGGCATTCGGGCTTAAGCCATGATGAACATGTACCACGAGGTAGTTGTGTTGTGGATGAACATCTCGGTAAGTGGCAAGGAGGTCGAGCATGACGCGAGAATCAAGCCCGCCACTGAAAGCAAGGATGACTTGAGTTGGTGAGGAAAGAAAGCGATCAAGGCAGTTTTCGAAACGGGAGAAAAGCATATGAGTAACTGAGGAAAGAAGACATTGTGCCAATCATAGCAAACAGAATCAAAAAAGGGCCATTCGGCCCTTTTTAATCAACAGTATCCGTAATTCATCAGGCGACTGTATCGTCTGGCAAGCAGGCTTTCGCTGTCCATGGTTTCGAGATCAGCAAGCTGTTTTACCAAGCTTTCTTTCAAGTTACGCGCAGTTGCTTCTGGATCGCGATGCGCACCGCCCATCGGCTCTTCAATGATAGAGTCAATCAGCTCAAGCTCCTTGATACGCTGTGCGTTAACACCCATCGCCTCAGCAGCCTGCGACGCTTTACTCGAGTCACGCCACAAGATAGACGCACAGCCTTCTGGAGAAATAACCGAATAAATGGAGTACTGAAGCATATTCACATAGTCACCAACACCGATAGCTAACGCGCCACCAGAGCCACCTTCACCAGTTACAGTGCAGATGATTGGCACTTTCAGACCAGACATGACTTTTAGGTTACGGGCAATGGCCTCACTTTGAGCACGCTTTTCCGCACCGCTACCTGGGAATGCACCCGCAGTATCAATAAAGGTGATGATCGGCATTTTAAAACGCTCAGCCATTTCCATTAAACGCAATGCTTTACGGTAGCCTTCGGGGTGTGGCATACCGAAGTTACGCATGACATTTTCTTTGGTTTCTCTGCCTTTTTGGTGGCCGATAACCATTACTGGCTTGTCTTCCAGTCTCGCGATACCACCAACAATGGCTTTATCATCCGCAAATGCGCGGTCACCAGCCAGTTCATCGAACTCGGTGAAGATGCTGTTGATATAATCAAGGGTGTAAGGACGCTGCGGGTGGCGCGACAATTTAGCGATTTGTAATACATCTAAATCGCTGAAGATCTTTTCAGTTAGCTCAACACTTTTGTTTTCAAGTTGCGCAATTTCTTCATCCAAATTCACAGCCTCTGGGCTCTCTCCACGCTTCGATACATTTCGTAACGCTTCAATTTTCGCTTCCAGCTCTGCAATAGGCTGTTCAAAATCAAGAAAGTTAAGACTCATAGACTAAGAATCCTGTCAAAATAGTAAATCGCCTCCCTATCCAGAGAGGCAATGTGTTCAGTCAAATTCCAACTCGACCTGTTTTTCGCCGAGCAGTTCTTTTAATTCGTCGATTAGTTTATCAGTTGGCGTTACCCGCCATTCTGTACCTAAAACCAGCTTTGCACGGGCATCTTTACGCTGATAATAGAGGTTCACTGGTACGGTTCCTGCCCGCCATGGTTCAAGAACACCACTGAACTTTTCAAAAAATTGGTTATCAATTTGCCCATCTGAAACAGAGATAGCAAGCCCCCTGAGGTATTTTTCGCGAGCTTGAGAGATATCCAAAACTTCGCGGGCAGACATTTTAAGCCCACCGTTGAAGTCATCAAAGCTGACCTGTCCCGAAACCACTAAAATTCGATCTTTTTCAATCAAATCTAAATAACGGTCCAAAGCGTCCGAAAATAACATCACTTCCATTCGTCCGGAGCGGTCGTCCAACGTCAGAATACCAATACGGTTTCCTTTTTTGGTTGTCATTACTCTGGCGGCAATAACTAGCCCCGCGACCGTTGATACCACATCACGCTTAGTGGCATGTGCATCTTCCATTTTCCAAGTGGTGTAATGTTTCAGCTCTTTGATATAGCTATTTATCGGATGCCCGGTCAGGTAAAGACCTAATGTTTCTCGTTCACCCTCAAGCCAGACTTTTTCAGGCCAAGGGTTTACCTGTGCGTATTTGTGCTCAACCTCTTCGTGAGTATCAGTCAAAACACCAAACATGTCTGCCTGACCAAAGGCTTCCGCCTGATGATGTTGGCTCGCCGCTTTTATCGCGTCATCCAATGTTGCTGTCATCGCCGCCCTATGTGGGCCGAGACGATCAAGTGCACCAGACATAATCAGTTTTTCGATGACCCGCTTGTTAACTTTTTTGGTGTCAATGCGGGCACAGAAATCAAAAAGGTCTTTGAAATAGCCGCCACTTTCACGAGCAGCAATAATGTTTTCGATTGGCGCCTCACCGACCCCTTTTATCGAACCAATACCGTAAACGATTTCGCCTTTTTCATTAACATTAAAGCGATAGAGCCTGAGTTCACATCTGGCGGCAGTATTGTCAGGCGCATGCGACGGCACTCTTCCACCAAGCCGACAATTTTGTCGGTATTGTCCATATCCGCGGTCATAACCGCAGCCATGAACTCTGCCGGGAAGTGTGTTTTCAGCCATAACGTCTGATAGGAAACCAATGCATATGCAGCAGAGTGAGATTTGTTAAATCCGTAACCGGCGAATTTTTCCACTAGATCGAAGATTTTCATCGCCAGTTCGCCATCGACACCGTTATCGATCGCGCCACTTTCGAAGGTCGAACGCTGCTTCTCCATCTCCTCAGGTTTCTTCTTACCCATTGCACGGCGAAGTAAATCAGCGCCGCCAAGTGAGTAGCCCGCCAATACCTGTGCAATCTGCATCACCTGCTCCTGATACAGGATGATGCCATAAGTCGGGTCGAGGATTTCTTTCAGTGACTCGTGCTGCCATTTTTCATCAGGGTAAGAAACGGCTTCTCGCCCGTGCTTACGGTCGATAAAGTTATCTACCATGCCTGATTGCAGCGGGCCGGGACGGAAAAGCGCAACCAGTGCGATCATGTCTTCGAAACAGTCGGGCTTGAGTCGCTTGATGAGCTCCTTCATGCCTCTGGATTCGAGCTGGAAGACCGCTGTGGTCTCGGCCCTTTGAAGCAAGTTAAAACAGGTCTGATCGGCCATCGGGATCGCATCTATTCGAACCGGATCTCTGCCTTCTTTCGCCAGGCGCGGATTTATCATACCTAGCGCCCAGTCGATGATGGTCAGTGTGCGAAGACCCAAGAAGTCGAATTTAACCAGACCAGCGGTTTCAACATCGGTCATGTTGAACTGGGTGACCGGGAACTGGCCTTCACTGTCGCAGTAAAGCGGGGCAAAATCGGTGATCGTGGTAGGCGAGATAACCACGCCCCCTGCGTGTTTACCCGCATTACGGGTGACACCTTCAAGGATACGGGCCATATCGATGAGCGCTTTTACCTCTTCATCGCCCTCATACACTTCGGTGAGCTGCGGCTCTGCCTTGAACGCTTTTTCCAGCGTCATTCCCGGATCCGGGGGTACAAGCTTTGAAATGCGATCGACAAACCCATACGGGTGACCCAACACACGACCAACGTCACGGATTACCGCTTTGGCTGCCATGGTACCGAAGGTAATGATCTGAGAAACCGCATCACGGCCATACATTTCGGCAACGTGGTCAATCACCTGATCGCGCTTATCCATGCAAAAATCGACGTCGAAGTCGGGCATGGAAACACGTTCAGGGTTCAGGAAACGTTCGAACAGTAAGTCAAACTCGAGCGGGTCCAGATCAGTAATTGATAGTGCATAAGCAACTAAGGATCCCGCACCAGAACCACGGCCTGGCCCAACAGGAATATCATTGGCTTTCGACCACTGGATGAATTCCATCACAATTAGGAAGTAACCGGGGAAACCCATCTGGTTGATAACACCGAGTTCAATTTTCAGGCGATCATCGTATTCAGGGCGGCGCTTCAGGCGCTCATCGGGGTCTGGAAACAGAAACTCGAGACGCTCTTCGAGCCCCTCCAACGATTTTTTGACAAGGAAGTCGCCGATTTCCATGCCTTCGGTCGGGAAATTCGGCAGGAAATATTCACCAAGGCGTACACTGACATTACAACGTTTGGCTATTTCAACTGAGTTTGCCAGTGCCTCCGGAATGTCATCGAACAGCGCGCACATTTCGTCTTCTGTGCGCAAGTATTGCTGTTCGCTATATTTCTTCGGGCGACGCGGGTCCTCGAGCGTATAACCGTCATGAATAGCAACCCGAATTTCATGTGCCTCAAACTGGTCGGCACTGAGAAAGCAAACATCATTGGTCGCGACAACTGGGAGGTCATTTTCATCGGCAAACTCTAACGCAAAATGAAGATAAGCTTCTTCATCCGGCCTGCCTGTTCTGACTAATTCAAGGTAATACGAATCAGGGAAATGCGTCTGATAAAAGTCTGCGCAGGCCTTAGCAAGGCTCTTATTACCTTTCAACAACGCCTTACCAAGATCGCCACTGTGCCCACCGGAAAGAACAATTAAGCCTTCTCGGAGCTCTTGAAGCCACTCACGGTCGATAACAGGCTGGTGTTGAACATGCCCTCTCAAATACGCCTTCGAAATTAAAAGAGTAAGGTTTTTATAGCCCTGATTATTGGCCGCCAGCACAGTGAGCTTACACAACTCGTCACCGAACAGCTCGGACTGAATATGAAAGTCAGCGCCAATAATCGGCTTGACGCCCGAGCCCTGTGCCGTATTGTAAAATTTGACCAAACCACAGAGGTTGGTGAAGTCAGTCAGCGCCATGGCTGGCATATCCATCTCGGCCACTTTTTTCACCAAAGGTGGCACTTTCGACAACCCATCAATCATCGAAAAGTCACTGTGTACTCGGAGGTGTATAAATCGTGGGTCAGCCATAGATCTCTTGTGTTTCTGGTTGTCGAATTGAATTTAGGGGAACCAATGGTCCACCTAAAGCAACTTACATAGCTGGTATTATGCTATGCCAAGTGCCTTCTTAACAGGTTTAAAACTCTTGCGGTGTTGGTCTATCGCACCATGAGCGGACAAAGCCTCAAAATGTACTTTTGTTGGGTAACCTTTGTGCTTGGCAAAGCCGTATTCTGGGTATTCAGCATCCAGAGCTTCCATTTCGCGATCGCGGGTAACTTTGGCAAGGATAGACGCGGCACTGATCTCTGCCACTCTTAGGTCACCTTTCACCACGGCTTGTGAAGCAACAGGCAGTTCGGGCACGCGATTGCCGTCGATTAACACGTAGTCAGGCTTTATTGGTAGCCCGGACACAGCGCGTTGCATCGCCACCATGGTCGCTTGCAGAATGTTGATTTCATCGATTTCTTCTGGCTCTGCACGGCCGAGTGACCATGCCAGCGCTTTCTCTTTTATTTCAACAAACAGCTTTTCACGTTTCTTATCAGTGAGCTTTTTTGAGTCTGTCAGTCCTTCAATAGGGTTATTCGGGTCAAGTATCACTGCTGCAGTCACTACTGCGCCGACAAGCGGCCCACGACCCACCTCGTCAACGCCTGCAATACATTGTGCATCAGGATAAACAAAGGGTTCAAAATCCATCAGGTTATTTACCTATTAGTTTGAGCACAGCGTTAGCCGCTGATACATCAGCATTACAACGAATTTGCTGGTGAAGCGAGGAAAACTCGTCAAGTAACTGTGTATTCTCACCATCCAAACGTTCGCTTACCAAGGCTGCCAATTTTTCAGGAACACACTCTTCTTGTATAACTTCGGGCACTAATTCTTTTCCCGCAAGGATATTGGGCAAAGAGACAAATTCCGTTTTAAGCATTTTACGGACAAGCCATGCGGTAATGGCATTGACCTTATACCCCACAACCATCGGGCGTTTCACCAGCATGCATTCCAGTGCTACAGTACCCGAGGCCAACAACACAGCGTCAGAGGCTGCAATCACATTTCTCGCCGTATCATCCACCAAGTCAAAATGTAACTCTGGTGCAGTGTGCTGCCAGATTTCCTCAAATTGATGACGGCGTTTTTGATTGACCAACGCGACGACAAAACTAAGTTCAGGATATAAGGAATGAAGACGCTTACAGGTTTCGATGAATATCGGTGCCATGGTTTTCATTTCACCACCGCGACTTCCTGGAAGTACAGCCAGATAACGCCGCGCAGTGTCCAGACCAAGCAATGACTTCGCCTCATTGGCGTCATTGTCCATTGGAATGGCATCCGCCATGGTATGACCCACAAACTCACAGGCCACATTAAACTTGTCATAAAACGCTTTTTCGAAGGGCAGGAATGCCAACACTAAGTCAGTCGCCGCATCTATTTTGTAGATACGTTTTTGTCGCCATGCCCATACACTTGGGCTGACATAGTGAACGGTTTTGATGCCACGATCTTTCAGGTCTTTTTCTAAACGCAGGTTAAAATCTGGTGCATCAATGCCAATGAATACATCAGGAGGATGGGAGGTAAAATATTCAACAAGTTGATGTTTGACAGAGAATAAGCGACGCAATCGACCGAGTACCTCAACGATACCCATGACAGCCAGCTCTTCCATATCAAAAAGTGTCTCGCAGCCCTCCGCTTGCATCCTTGGGCCCGCAATACCGACAAATTCGGCATCAGGATACTTTTCTCGAATGGCTTTTATAAAGCCAGCACCTAAAATATCGCCGGAGACTTCCCCGGCGACAATTCCTATTCTGAGTGGCTTATTACCGAGTTCAGCAACCGTCATCAGCGGATGATGCCTCGTGTTGAACGCGTAAAAAAGTCAACGAAATGGTTAATCGCAGGTTCGTCCTCCGCCATTTCTGCAATACGCTTTTTAGCTTCTTCCAACGTCATACCTGAGCGGTATATTTCTTTGTAGGCCGCACGAATTGCGCGAATGCTCGGCTTTTCGAAACCACGGCGCTTCAAACCTTCAACATTAATGCCAAACGGCTGGCAGTGATTGCCTTGCGCCATCACAAACGGCGGTACGTCCTGAACAACGATAGAGCCACCGCCCAGCATACTATGTTCACCCACCACACAAAACTGATGAATAGCCGACATACCACCAATAATTGCGAAGTCTCCAACCATGACATGACCAGCAAGCGTGGCATTGTTAGCAAAAATACACCTATTACCTATCACACAATCGTGGGCAACGTGGGCATTAATCATAAACAGATTGTCGCTACCAACAATGGTTTTACCTTTGTCCTGGACTGTACCACGGTGCATAGTCACGCTTTCACGGATGATATTTCGGTCACCAATTTCGAGCGTTGTCGGCTCATCAGTGTACTTCAGGTCCTGACAGTCTTCACCAATGCTCGCAAACTGGAAAATGACATTGTCTTCACCAATTTTGGTTGGCCCTTTCACCACCACGTGAGTCTTGATTTCAGTGCCGTCACCAATCTCAACATCTTTACCGATGATACTGAATGCACCGATTTTGACATTAGCACCGAGAATGACACCTTCCTCGACGATCGCCGTTGGGTGAATTTGAGCGGATTCATGGATCACAGTTAAAACTCTCTTCTTGCGCACTTAAGTTCAGCGTCACACACGACTTTGCCATCAACTTTTGCAACACAGGAAAAAGCGGCAATACCACGACGCTCTTTCAGGAACTCAACTTCAATATCCAAACGATCTCCCGGCCCTACAGGTGCACGGAATTTCGCACTGTCAACGCTGGCAAAATAATACAGCTCGTTTTCAGCGGGGTTTCCAAATGTTTTGAATGCAAGAAGGCCTGTTGCCTGTGCCATTGCTTCAAGGATCAACACACCAGGAAACACAGGAAGCTGCGGAAAGTGCCCCGTAAACTGTGGTTCGTTAACTGTCACATTCTTAAAAGCGTGCAAATATTTACCTTCTTCATAATCCGTAACACGGTCAATCAGAAGAAAAGGATAACGATGCGGCAGCAACTCTTTAATTTCGTTTATATGAAGAACTTTCTTTTCGCAGTTCAAGATCTTATTCCCATGAATAAATGTTAATTCTTTTCTGTCAATGCATAACGAAAAACGGCCCGCTCGTGGGCGGGCCACTTTGTGACAATAGCGATGACTATTCGTCTACTTCCAGCTGTTTTTCAACCGCTCTCAGTCGCTTATGCATGTCATCAATTTTCATTACCCGAGCAGCTGTTTTCCGCCACTCGCGGTTTGATTGAGCTGGTATACCCGACGAATACACCCCTGGCTCGGAAATCGGTTTCATGACCATGGACATACCGGTGACGGTGACGCCATCAGTAACTTCCATATGGCCTTGGAACACACTGGCACCGCCAATAAAGCAGTGATTGCCTACTTTCAGGCTTCCTGCCATCACAGTGGCTCCAGCAATTGCGGTATTTTCACCGATCGAGACGTTATGTGCAATCTGACATTGGTTATCAATGATAACGCCATCAGCGATCAAGGTGTCGTCCAAGGCACCACGATCGATGGTTGTACACGCACCAATTTCAACTCTGTCGCCGATAATAACACTGCCAAGTTGCGGAATTTTAACCCACTTTCCTTTGTTCGGTGCGTAGCCAAATCCATCAGATCCAATAACAGCGCCTGATTGAATCAAGCAGTTTGCCCCAATTTGAACATCATGATAAACGCTGACATTTGCCCAAAGGCGGGAGTTTGCGCCAATTTTTGCGTTCTTTCCCACAAAGCTTCCAGCACCAATCTGCGCGCCATCGCCCAGTATTACGCCTGACTCAATAACAGCGTTGTGTCCAACAGATACGCCCTCGCCTAGCTGTACATCCGGCGCAATATACGCGCTTGGCGCGATATCACTGGCACAGGCCGGCGTCGTATCGAGAAGCTGAGCAGTCATCGCATAGGCTAAGTAAGGGTCTGCAACAACCAATACGTTACCCTGACAAAACGCACGGTCGGCTTCCTTGACCATGACAGCGCTTGCCTGACACGCTTCTAGATGCTCCCGATACTTGCTACTGGAAAGGAAAGTAATCTCTCCCTCGCCTGCCTTATCCATACCTGCGATTGCAGAGATAGTGACTGAACCATCACCGTGTAGCTCAGCACCCAATTCATTCGCCAATTCAGCGAGAGTTATAGAAGCCATTTTTTACCTTATCAACGTACTGCTTTGATAACTTTTTCCGAAAGATTGTCACCCGGGCTGGCAAAAAGGATTGCCTTAGCATCAATGACAACATCATAACCTTCGCGCTTAGCCACTGAATCAATCGCCGCTTTGACCTTCTTGATGAGTTTGTTCTCTTCTTCAAGGCCACGCTTGCGCTGATCTTCCTGAATGGCTTTTACTTTTAACTTGTAGTCTGCATCCATAGATTGAAGATCGCGCTGCAGTTTGACGCGATCTTTATCAGACATCAACTCACCATCACGATTTAGCTTTTGAACGCCTTTTTCAAGTTTGACTTTTAGGCGCGTGATTTCTGCCACTCGGCCTTTGAATTCACTGGTCAGCTTTTCTTTGATTCTGCTTTTTTGTGCCAGTTGCTCGAGCACCTGCTCAACCATCACATAGCCAACTTTCTGTGACGCATACGCTACTTGCGAAAATGCTGTCCCCATTAGAATCAGTGCGCTGAAGCCAGCCACTTTAAAAAGGTTTTTCAAAGCTATCTCCTGAAATAATTATTAGAATGAACGTCCAAGTGTAAAGTTAAAGAACTCTTCTTCATCCCCGTCGAACTTCCTGATCGGTTTAGAGATGGTAAAGACTAGCGGAATAAAGGTCTGCCAGGTCAAAGAGACACCATATGAAGCGCGATAGTTGGCTGGGTCGCTGTAATCGAGCAAATTAGGGTTACCTGAGAACTGACGAGCTGCATCTACGTCAAACTCCGTATCCCAGACCGACGCAGCATCGACAAAGAAGCTGGTTCTCACTTGCCTGCGAGCACCCTCAGACAAAAATGGTAGCGGGAAGATAAGCTCAGCGCTTGTTGCTGCCGTCGCGTTACCACCTATAGACTCATCTCTTGCCGACGAGCCAGCCTTGTGAACCGCTCTTGGACCTACCGTGTTGCTCCGGAAACCACGCAACGTGGTGAAACCACCCGCCGTATAGTTTTCATAGAAAGGCAACAGATAATCACTGCCATCTTTATCGCCATAACCATTGCCGTAGCCAAGTCTGCCTCTCGTTAGGAAGGTAAAGCTGTGGTCATCCGTTAAAGGAATGTAGTTACGAATGTTGTACTGAGCTTTGAAGAACTGAACATCAGAGCCTGGTACCGTCATACGGAAAGAGGCACGCTGATAATTACCTTCCGTTGGGAAGATGCCACGGTTGAGAGCATTGCGGGTCCAAGACACAGACCAGTCAAAGTTATCTACGTCGAGGCTCGAATCACTGGTTACGTTCTTGCGCTGAACGTCCAAGAAATTTTTGAGCTGGAAGTAGTCGCTCAGGTTACCAATGGTGTTGTGTTGATAACCTACCGAGAAATCGAAGTAGTTGATTTCATCGAACGGGAAACCCCACGACAGCTCAGTACCGTAACTGGTGTTCGTGTATTCGGCGAGGTTGGCGTTTTTCGAGGTAAACTCGTTATAAAAGACGTTACCACCAAGGCTGACACCATCCAGTGTCCAGTAAGGGTCACGGTAGTCAAGGTTCAGCTCTTTCTCTGCCTCGGTAAACATGGTGCGAATACCGACCTGATTACCCGTACCAGCAAAGTTATTCTGCGTAACACCTAAGTGGAAGCTGACGCCTTGCGACGTACCGTAGCCGATACCACCGGTAAAGTTACCAACGCTTGCTTCTTTGACTGAGTAAATCACGTCAACCTGATCGTCGGTACCCGGCACACGGACGGTCTGAACATTTACGTTTTCAAAAAAACCAAGGCGATTCAGTTTAGTTTTACTGTCTTCCACCGCTTTGGCGTTCAGCAGCTACTCTCCATCTGGAGCATCTCACGGCGCAACACTTCGTCTTTAGTGACCTGGTTACCGTTAAAGCGGATATTTCTCACGTAAACCCGTTTACCCGGATCTACCTTCACAGACAGAGAGACGGTTTTATTCTTGTCGTCAAATTCAGGGATCGTAGTGACATCTGGGTACGCATAGCCTGACTCGCCTAACACTCGCTTGATGGACTCTTCAAGTGCAGTGACTTTTGTACCATCAAATGCGTCACCCGGCTGAATCTTAAGCAATTCATGGAACTTCTCTGTATTTTTCTGACCGATGAAGCGCACATTTTTAACGGTATAGATATCACCCTCATCGATATTAAGCGTAATGTAAACGCCCTTTCTGTCGGGTGAAATAGACACTTGTGTTGAGTTAATTTTGAACTTTGGATAACCGCGGCTGAGATAAAACGTTCTTAAATTCTCGAGGTCACCCGCCAATGCTTGCTTTTGGTACTTTTCATTGGCAATGAAGTTCCACCAAGGCACGTCAGAACGCAATTTGAACGTTGATTTCAACTCTTCATCAGAAATTTTCTCATTACCGATGAAGTTAATCTGTTGGATTTTTGCCGATACGCCCTCGGTGAAGACAAATTTGACGTCGGCACGGTTTCGAGGAAGCGGCGTGATAACTGTGCTTACTCGGGCATTGTATTTACCCACACTGTAGTAAAAGTCTTCAAGGCCCTGCTCAATCACGGAGAGACGTGAACGGTCTAGGCCTTCACCGACAGATAAACCTGACGACGTGAGGTTACCTTTCAGCTGCTCTTCTTTTATGGCTTTGTTACCAGAAAAAGAGATGCTGGCAATAGTGGGCCTTTCAATGACCTTAACCAGTAAGTCATTACCATCCCTGAAGACTCGCACGTCTTCGAAGTTGCCACTGGCAAACAGTGCTTTGATAACACCTGAAATTTGATCATCATCGACCGTATCGCCGACTCTGACCGGAATTGCCAGTAATGCTGCGCCGACACTTACGCGCTGCAGCCCCTCAAATCGAATATCACTGATCTTAAAATCTGATGCAGCAACACTGCTCGAAAACAGAAGAGAGGCCAGTAGAAGTTTTTTTATCGCCATCGCTGTTCTGATTATTCCTTGCTATACGCTGTTCGAAAATTCATCCCGTTCGACACTTTATAGTCGGGCGAAATCGTTAAATAATGCAACGGCCATAAGCATTACGAGTAATGCCGAGCCAATCCGGTAACCAAACTCCTGCACTTTTTCAGAAACAGGTCGACGGGTTACCGCTTCCACGCCAAAAAACAGCAGGTGTCCGCCATCCAGCACAGGGAGAGGGAAAAGGTTAATGATCCCCAAATTCACACTAATGAAAGCTAAAAAGCCGAGAAAATGAACAAGGCCAATCTGTGCCGTCATACCAGCCCCTTTCGCAATCGAAATAGGGCCGCTTAAATTCTTCACTGCGACATCACCTGTCAGCAGTTTCTTCACCATCTCAGCGGTTAACACCACAATTTGCCAAGTTTTTGTCAAGGCTGCGGGTACTGCCTCCAGTGGGCCATATTGCATGTTGAATCGATAAGATTCTGGCCATGGTTCAACCTCTGGAGCGACACCGGCAAATCCAATATCAATATCACCTTGTTTACGTAAACCCGGCGTTAACTCAAGTGTTAGCGTTTCTCCCGCGCGCAGCACACTCACTGAGAGTGGTTTGTTTGGACTTTGTCTTATTGCCTCAACTGCTTGTTGCCATTGATTGATTTCTGTTCCATCGATAGCAATAATCTTATCGCCAGCTTGCAGTCCAGAAGCTTGAGCAGGCGATCCTTCGGTTACTTGCGCAACACTCATCAACACCGCAGGTCTAAACGGTATGATACCTAAGGTCCTGAGTGGTGACTCCTTTTCGGGATCAAAGGTCCAATTTTCCAGATCGAGGCGCTTATTGACCTCAAAGCCCTGACTATTTTCCGGAATCGCTGTGATCGTCAACTCGGGGTCACCAATATGACCGATTAACTGTAAATTAACCGAATCCCAATCAGCGGTTTTGATACCTGAAACCCCAGTAAGTTCCATTCCGGCGGTGATTCCCGCTTTCTGGGCAATAGAATCTGGTGCTACGTCACCAACTACTGGTTTGATAGCGGGCGTGCCTATCATCATGACCAACCAGTAAAGGAAAAATGCAAAAATGAAGTTAGCGGCAGGGCCAGCCGCCACTATCGCGCTGCGTTGCCAAAGGGGTTTGTTATTGAATGCCTGATGTTTCAGATGTTCGGGAACCTCCTCAACACGTTCATCAAGCATTTTCACATAGCCCCCAAGCGGGATCATCGCCAGCGTATATTCGGTGCCGTCTTTGCCCATTTTTCGCCAGATAGCTTTACCAAAACCGAGAGAAAAACGTTCAACGTGAACCCCGCAGCGTCTGGCTACCCAAAAATGACCATATTCATGAACGGCAATCAGCAGTCCCAGCGCGACCAGAAAAGCGGCGAGGTTCCATAAAATTCCAATCATTCAGATATCCTTTTCACCCAATGTGACGCCATATCACGGGCTGACTTATCCAATTCCATCAAACAATCAAAGCCATCTGGTTCGACGAGATTTGCTTCTTGTAACACAGCATCGTTGATTTCAGCAATCTGCGTAAAGCCAATTTGACGGTTGAGGAAGGCTGCAACCGATATTTCATTTGCTGCATTCAATGTTGTCGTTGCCGCCTGTCCCGAATAGCAAGCATCAATGGCCAACTTCAAGCAGGGGTATCGCGCAAAGTCTGGTGACAGAAACGTGAATTCTCCCACTTTGCTGAAATCAAGGGGCGATACACCGGCGTCCACTCGTGTTGGATATGACATAGCCGCAGCTATTGGCGTACACATGTCTGGTTGTCCCATCTGCGCCAGTACAGATCCATCTTTGTACTGCACCATAGAGTGAATCACAGATTGCGGATGGATAATCACATCAAGCTGGTCGCGGGATGCGTTGAAGAGCCACCGCGCCTCAATATACTCGAGGCCTTTATTCATCATTGTGGCCGAATCGACAGAGATTTTCGGGCCCATCGACCAGTTAGGGTGAGCTATCGCCTGCTCGGGTGTCACTGATGACAAACTGGCAATATCGGTATACCTGAAGGGACCACCGGAGCCCGTAAGAAGAATCTTGTTTATGCCCGCATCATCAAGGTCACATTTACCTGGCTGGGTTTGAACACCCTGAGGTAGACACTGGAAAATCGCATTGTGTTCGCTGTCAACAGGCAGCAGTTCCGCGCCATATTGGTATACCGCATCAATAAACAACTGACCTGACATGACCAGTGCTTCTTTATTGGCAAGAAGGACGCGTTTACCGGCTTTTACCGCAGCATGGTGGGCATTAAACCAGCTGCACCAACAATCGCAGCCATGACAGTGGTCACCTCATCGAGTGAAGCAACCTGACACATACCTTGCTCGCCACTCAACACCTCAGTCGCAAGACCGTGCTCCTTGAGTAAATCGCGAAGACGAATTGCTGCTTGTTCATCAGACATCGCAGCAAAATCAGGTCGCCACTTAACGCACAATGCCAACATCTTATCGACGTTGGCATTTGCTGCCAGCGCGGCAACCGAAAATGACTCAGGGTTTTTTTCGATGACAGCGAGAGTGCTGCTTCCTATTGAACCCGTCGCACCAAGAATCGTTACTTTTTGCATTGGATATTCTGCCTCAGCTTCTTATCCACCTGACAGGCTGTGCTGACAGGCATGTTCATGAAAGTAATGAATACATTACGGTAAATACGGGAAAAGCTGCCGTTAGGCTATCAATACGATCTAAAATTCCGCCATGCCCCGGAAGTATGTTACCGCTGTCTTTCACGCCAGCGACGCGTTTAAACATACTTTCAGCCAGATCACCAAGTACAGATGCAAATGCGGTGACGAGAGCAATCAAACCCAATACAGGAAGTGATGAGAAAGGGATATCCAGCAAGTCAGCAAACGTAACTGTGACCACCATGGCCGCCAACATACCGCCAAGTAAACCCTCGATGGTTTTGTTCGGGCTGACATTTGGCGCCATTTTTCGCTTACCGAAACGTTTACCGGCAAAGTAAGCCCCAGAGTCAGCCGACCAAACCAGCAGGCAAACCAGCAGGACTAGCTTTGCACCCATCAAACTGTCAACGTTATATTCCTGAGCACGAAGGTAAAGCACGCTCCACATAAAGGGTAACAACGTAAGTACGCCAAACACCTGCCGCATCACACCGCTGTCGCGCCACCATGCGGTTTTGTTTGGATAACTTAACACCATGCCAGATGCTAATAACCACCATAGCGCACCTATAAGCGCGACAGCCGTTGCCCCGGATACCACTAAATTTAAACTGCTGACATCAAAAGGGAGTGCTACGAGAGACACAGCCAATAAAATAGCTGGAGTGATGAAATGCTTAATCCTTGAGAGGGGAGTGACAAATTTTGTCCATTCCCAATGTCCCAACAGCGTCACTATAGCGATAGCGCCAACAAACATCTCAAACGGTAAGTAAAAGATGCCTGCGACAACTAAGGGAGCGAGAACTGCTGCCGTTAAAATTCGTTGTTTTAGCAAACGAAACCTCTAATTTTCTGTTTCTAGCATCGCCTGAATTTGTTCTCCGGTGCAGCCAAAACGGCGCTCACGATTTATATACCAGGCAATGGCATCAGACAGGCTTTTTTCATTAAAATCAGCCAATACTCATCGGTGAAGTAGAGTTCGGCATAGGCAGCCTGCCAGAGTATAAAGTTACTGATTCGGCACTCACCGCTGGTGCGGATCATCAAATCAACGTCAGGTTGTCCTGCCGTGCTGAGGTGCACAGCAATGTCGCCATCGGTAATGGAATCAGGGTCCAATTCACCGCGCGCGGCTTGATGTGCGAGCTTTTTAACAGACTGGGTGATATCCCATTGTCCGCCATAATTCGCAGCCACATTGAGTACCAGCTTGGTATTATCCTTAGTCAGCTCTTCAGCTCGGGCAATTTTATCCTGAAGTGAACGACTGAATCTCGACTTGTCGCCAATCACCTGAAGTCTGACACCATTTTTGTGCAGACGTTTCACCTCTCGGCCCAAAACAGTGACAAACAGCTCCATTAAGAGGCTGACTTCCTCCTGTGGGCGACGCCAGTTTTCACTACTAAAAGCAAATAAGGTGAGAACCTGAATCCCTAGTCGATTGGCAGCAGAGACTGTTTTTCGTACCGACTCCACACCCGCTTTATGACCGAACATTCTCGCTTTACCACGTGCCTTTGCCCAACGTCCGTTGCCATCCATGATGATAGCAATATGTTTGGGCAGGGAACCTTGGGAGATATGGGTGTCAGTCAGTTTGGAACTCATTGGGTGCCTTTAAAAATAAAAAGCGCTGTACTGCCAGCACAGCGCTTTGCAAATGAATCAGAGTGTAGTCAGAATTAGACTTCCATCAACTCTTTTTCTTTCGCTTCAAGAACCAGATCGACATCCTTAACAGCGGCGTCAGTCAGCTTTTGGACTTCTTCCTGACCTTGACGCTCTTCATCTTCAGAGATGTCTTTGTCTTTCAACAACGCTTTGAGGTTGCTGTTAGCGTCACGACGGATATTGCGAATAGCAACACGGCCTTGTTCTGCTTCAGCACGAACAATCTTAACCATGTCCTTACGACGTTCTTCTGTAAGCGGTGGCAGAGGAACGCGGATAACGTTACCCGCAGACATTGGGTTCAGACCAAGGTCAGATGTCATGATCGCTTTTTCTACCTTCGGCGATAGCTCACGATCGAATACTGTGATCGCCAGAGTGCGGGCATCTTCCGCCACTACATTGGCGACTTGGTTCAGTGGTGTATTAGTACCGTAGTACTCAACCGAAATAGTATCTAACAGGCTCGGGTGTGCACGACCTGTACGGATTTTTGCCATCTGATTTTTTAGTGCTTCAACACTTTTTTCCATGCGCGACTGCGCATCTTGTTTGATGTCGTTGATCACGAGAATATCCTTGAAGATTCTTTATCTATCGATTGGGATTATGCCACTAAAATCGATTAACCGTTATTAATTAGTGTGCCTTCCTGTTCACCCATCACAACACGGCGCAGCGCACCTGGCTTATTCATATTGAAAACACGAATAGGCATCTTGTGGTCGCGAGCAAGAGTGAAAGCAGCCACATCCATCACTTTAAGCTCTTTTTCTAATACAACCTGATAATTCAGGTGGCTATACAATTCAGCGTCGGGGTTCTTTACCGGATCGTCAGTATATACACCATCAACTTTGGTTGCTTTGATCACAATATCAGATTCGATCTCAATACCGCGTAAGCATGCTGCAGAGTCAGTGGTAAAGAAAGGGTTACCTGTACCCGCAGAGAAAATCACCACGCGACCGTTGCGCAGCTGGCTGATTGCTTCAGCCCAATTGTAACTGTCGCACACCCCGTTTAACGGGATTGCAGACATAACCCGAGCGTTCACATAGGCACGGTGCAGCGCATCTCGCATTGCCAAACCGTTCATCACAGTGGCAAGCATACCCATGTGGTCGCCCACAACCCGGTTCATTCCAGCTTCTGCAAGGCCAGCTCCACGGAACAGGTTACCACCACCGATAACCAGACCAACCTGAACACCCAGCTCGACCAGTTCTTTAATTTCTTGCGCCATACGATCTAGAACCGCAGGATCAATACCGAAACCTTCATCACCTTGAAGTGCTTCGCCACTGAGTTTTAAAAGGATTCGTTGATACGCTGGTTTTGGATTTGTCGTCATTATCAGTACCTTTGGCACGTACTTTAGGGGGAATGGGGTTGTAAAAAGACCGCAGGGAACTGCGGTCTTTTGGGTTCAAAAGGGTTATTAACCTTTTTGAACTGCAGCAACTTCAGCAGCGAAGTCGACTTCTTCTTTCTCAATACCTTCACCCACTTCAAAGCGGATAAAGTTAGAAACAGTTGCGCCTTTCTCTTTCAGCATCTGACCAACAGTTACTGAAGGATCCATAACGAACGCCTGACCAGTCAGAGAAACTTCGCCAGTGAATTTCTTCATGCGGCCAACAACCATTTTCTCAGCGATTTCAGCTGGCTTGCCAGACTGCATCGCGATGTCGATTTGGATTTGCTTCTCTTTTTCTACAACGTCAGCTGGTACATCTTCTGGAGTAACATACTCAGGCTTAGAAGCAGCAACGTGCATTGCAACGTGCTTGATCACTTCTGCTTCAGCGTCTGCTGCAACAACAACACCGATACGGTCGCCGTGACGGTAAGAACCCACTTTCACGCCTTCGATGAACTCAACACGACGGATGCTCATGTTTTCGCCGATCTTAGCAACAAGAGTAGAGCGTTGTTCTTCGAACTTCGCTTGCAGTGCTTCGATTTGCAGGCTTTCAGCCAGAGCAGCTTCAGCAACTTCGTTTGCAAAAGCAACGAAAGATGCATCTTTAGCAACGAAGTCAGTTTCACAGTTAACTTCAACGATAGCTGCTTTGCCACCGTCTTCTTTAACTAGGATCAGACCTTCAGCAGCAACACGGCCAGCTTTTTTCGCAGCTTTAGCAGCACCGCTCTTACGCATGTTCTCAATCGCAAGCTCGATGTCAGCGTTTGCTTCAACCAGTGCTTTTTTACATTCCATCATGCCTGCGCCAGTGCGCTCACGCAGTTCTTTTACCAGGGCAGCGGTAACAGCCATTGTTCATTCCTCGATTCGAAACTATTTGGGTAAAAATCAGGGGCCATAATACGGCCCCTGTTAACCTACTTAGCTTACAGTACTGTTTGTGACAGACTGATGGCTAAGAACGCTCACAAGGAGCAGATGTCTTATTCAGCGACTTCAACCAGCTCATTTTCAGCTTGAGCGACGATGTCTTGGCTGCGGCCTTCGCCGTATGCTTGTGCTGCTGCGTTCAGGTACAGTTGAACTGCACGGATCGCATCATCGTTACCAGGGATAACGAAATCAACACCGTCTGGGTCAGAGTTAGTATCAACAACTGCGTATACAGGGATACCCAGGTTGTTCGCTTCTTTAACTGCGATGTGCTCGTGATCTGCATCGATTACGAACAGTGCGTCAGGCAGACCGCCCATGTTTTTGATACCACCCAGAGACTTCTCGAGTTTCTCCATTTCACGGGTACGCATCAGAGCTTCTTTCTTAGTCAGCTTGTCGAAAGTACCATCAGTAGACTGAGCTTCAAGGTCTTTCAGACGCTTGATTGACTGGCGAACAGTTTTCCAGTTAGTCAGCATACCGCCCAACCAACGGTTGTTCACGTAGTACTGGTCACAGCTTTCAGCAGCAGCTTTTACAGATTCGCTAGCGGCACGCTTAGTACCAACGAAAAGTACTTTACCTTTACGCTCACCAACTTTAGTCAGTTCGCCCAGTACTTCGTTGAACATTGGTACAGTTTTTTCTAGGTTGATGATGTGCACCTTGTTACGAGCACCAAAAATGAAAGGTTTCATTTTTGGGTTCCAGTAACGGGTTTGGTGACCGAAGTGAACACCAGCTTTAAGCATGTCGCGCATTGAAACAGTAGCCATTTTACATCCTCTTGGGGTTAGGCCTCCACATATCCCATACTGCCGACCCTAGGGCACCCCGGCGTATGTGCCGATATGTGTGTGAGTTAATTAAAATATCAGTATTAGAACACACCGAATCGAAACCCTTTTTCAAGGATTGATCAATAAGGCGTATTTCGGCGCGCTTTATACCATAAAAACACACCTATAATCCAGTATAGTTTTATCAATACAGATGGATGAAGGTTCCCTACGCCAGCGTCCGTTGTTAATATGTAAAGCATACCGAACCATTAAAGCCTGCATATAGCGGGTTTGCTGTTGAGAGAATTCCATGAGCGCCAAAATAAAATCGGCCGAAGAAATTGAAAAAATGCGGGTTGCAGGCCGCCTAGCTGCAGAAGTATTAGAAATGATTGGTCCACACGTTAAACCCGGAGTGACCACCAAGGAGCTTGACGATATTTGCCATCAGTATATCACTGAGAAGCAAGACGCTATCCCTGCACCGCTCAACTACCATGGTTTCCCGAAATCAATCTGTACATCCATCAATCATGTCGTATGCCATGGCATTCCAAGTGACGGTGATGTGCTTAAAGATGGCGATATCGTCAATATCGATATTACCGTGATAAAAGATGGCTACCATGGTGATACCTCGAAGATGTTCTTTGTCGGTGAAGTGTCACTTGAAGACAAACGCCTTTGTCGTGTTGCGCAGGAAAGCCTCTACCATGCCATTAAAAAGGTCAAACCCGGGGCGCGAATCGGTGATATTGGCACGGCTATCCAAAAGTTCATTAAAGGCGGAACGGGACGCTACTCAATCGTCAAAGATTATTGCGGCCACGGTATCGGGTCTGAATTCCACGAGGATCCGCAAATCGTTCACTACAAGAATAATGATCGTACCCTTCTACAACCGGGTATGTGCTTTACCATTGAGCCAATGATCAACGCAGGAAAGTTTGGCACTGTGCTGGACGATGACGATGGCTGGACGGTTTACACAGTCGATGGTAAAAACTCAGCGCAGTGGGAGCACACCCTCGTCGTAACCGACAAAGGCTGTGAAATTCTCACATTACGTGAAGAAGAAGAGTTACCCCGCATCATGGTGAATGCCTGATTCGCGATTAAGCCGACATGTTGTCGGCTTTTTTATTTGAAGCGCCGGTTTGATTGACTAAGGACAGTTATGACAGATGTACTGCTGCAACCCGAGACATTAAAAGACGAACAGCTCGATGCAGCCTTTATCAGAGCCCAGCTAGACGCCCACAGCGAACAACAGAAAATCTTATTTTCACAAAATGTTGCTGTCACAGAACTGGTGGAAGAAAAGGCCGCATTCATGGACAGACTCCTGCGTAGGCTTTGGCTGTATTATGGTTTCGAACGTCACCCCAATATCTCGTTGATTGCCGTAGGGGGGTATGGACGCGGAGAGCTTCACCCACTGTCTGATATCGACTTACTGTTACTGAGCGAAGCCCCTCTCGAAGCGACTTACTGTAATAAAATCAGCGAATTCATCACCTTGCTTTGGGACTTGCGTCTTGAAATTGGGCATAGCGTCAGAACGCTGAGTGAATGTTTGGAAGTCGGCCTCGGAGATTTAACCGTCGCCACCAACTTGCAAGAGTCAAGACTACTTTGCGGCAGTGAACGGTTATTCGACCGCCTGACAACAGAAATACGCAGCGAGAGTTTTTGGCCAAGTGAGACATTTTTTCAAGCAAAGGTGAAGGAGCAGAAAGATAGGCATGTGCATTATCACGATACGGCCTACAAGCTTGAGCCCGATGTAAAATCTAGCCCTGGTGGCCTGCGTGATATTCACACGCTCAGCTGGGTTGCACTGAGGCATTTTGGTGCAACAAGCCTTCGTGAAATGAGTAAGTTTGGCTTTCTCACCGACGCAGAGTTCCGTGAACTGACCGAATGTCAGGATATGTTATGGCGTATACGCTTTGCCCTGCATTTACAAATCAAACGCTACGACAACAGACTTACTTTCGCCCACCAGCCAGGTGTTGCTGAGTTGCTGGGTTATCAGGGTGAAGGCAATAACGCCGTTGAGATGATGATGCGAGATTTCTTCCGCACCACCCGGCGTGTTATTGAACTCAACAAAATGTTATTGCAGCTGTTTGATCAGGCTATTCACCCGAATGATGTTAAAAGCCAAAAGATTGAAATTCTGAGTGAAGATTTTCAGCGTCGCGGCAACAAAATTGAAGCAAGAAAGCCTGCTCTGTTCCAGGCCCGCCCTGATACCATCCTCGACATGTTCTTGCATGTCGCCGATGATAAATCCATAGATGCCATATCTGCCGCCACCCTAAGGCAGTTACGCACTGCCAGACGACGACTCAACCTTTTCCTCTGTGAACTTCCTTCTGCCCGCGACAAATTTGTCGCACTTACACGCCACCCAAACGCATTACATAAAGCGTTTACCCTGATGCACAGACACGGTGTGATGGCGGCTTACTTTCCACAGTGGAGTCGAATTGTTGGCCAGATGCAATTCGACCTGTTCCACACCTATACCGTGGACGAACATACCTTCAGGTTACTGCGACAGATTGATACCTTTGCCTACGAAGAAAACAAAGACAAACATCCAATATGCTGCGATGTTTTACCTCGTATCAAGAAGCAGGAACTTTTGATCCTCGCTGCTATTTTTCATGATATCGGCAAAGGACGAGGTGGCGACCACTCAGAAATTGGCGCCAAAGAGTCGTATACATTCTGTATCGAACACGGATTTTCACGGCCTGAGGCCAAGCTCGTCAGTTGGCTGGTCGAAAACCACCTCCTGATGTCAGTCACGGCACAAAGAAAAGATATTTACGATCCAGAAGTGATCACTGAGTTTGCGAAAACCGTTCGCGATGAAGAGCGTTTAGAGTTCCTAGTTTGCCTCACCGTCGCCGATATCTGCGCGACCAATCCAGAACTTTGGAACAGTTGGAAGCGCACCCTGCTCTCCGATTTGTTCTATGCGACCCAAAGAGCACTGAGACGCGGGCTGGAAAACCCACCAGACATTCGTGACAGAATCCGCCACAACCAACACATGGCAGGCGCTATTCTGCGCAAAGAAGGCCATACACAACAGGAAGTCAACGACCTCTGGCATGGATTTAAAGCCGATTATTTTCTTCGCAACACACACAAACAAATTGCATGGCATAGTCATCACTTACTCAACCACACCGGCGGCCCTTTGGTGTTAGTGAGTAAGAACGCGACCCGGGGTGGCACAGAAATCTTCATTTACAGTAAAGATAGACCGAGTTTATTTGCCCGCGTCGTATCTACACTCGACAAATACAATCTAAGCGTTCACGATGCACAAATCATGACCAGTAAAAGCGGTCACGCTATGGATACCTTTATGGTCCTCGACCCGAATGGTCACGCCATTGCGCTAGATCGCCATGAGACCATTCGTAAAGGGGTAATAAAAGCGATGAAGGAAGAAAAGAGCTTGTCACTTTCACGTCGCCGTACCCCAAGAAAACTGATGGCGTTTAGCGTCAAAACAACCGTGCATTTTCTTCCTGCCAAGTCAGGTAAGAGAACTTTATTGGAGCTTGTTGCACTGGATGCGCCAGGCCTGCTAGCAAAAGTAGGTACCGTTTTCGCGAAACAAGGCGTCTCCGTTCAGTCTGCAAAAATCACCACCATAGGTGAGCGCGCGGAGGATTTTTTCATCATTGCCGACAACGACAACAAGGCATTGAATGAAGACATGCAAGATGCGCTTCGACAGACACTGATCGAAGCATTACATATCCCTCAGTAACCGTGGTTTTAGGCATCGCAACTTACGCGGTGCCCCTCCACATTCTCAAGGAGGTAACACAATGTATGAACATCTGAGTCAGTTAGGTATCAAAAAGCCAGAAGAAATCGAGCGCTATTCGTTAAGGCAAGAAGCGCATTCAGATACACTAAAAATCTACTTCACCCGCCAGAAAGGCGAACTCTTCGCTAAAAGCATCAAATTCAAATATCCGAGACAGCGCAAGAATGTGGTTGTCGACAGTGGCAGCGGCCTGTTTAGGGAGATCACAGAGATAAACCGCAGTTTGTCGCTGGTCATTGATGAGCTGGATAAAATTGTTAAACCTGTTCAGGCCGAGCAGGACGTGAAGAAGAAAATCCTCACCGATCTCCGCCATTTAGAAAAAGTGGTAGCAATGAAAATAGCAGAAATTGAAGCCGATCTTGAGAAGCTTTGATTTTTCCCTGAATCACTTTATGTAAAGCCTGCGCGCAGGCTTTATTTATATCTCTGACGCTAGGTCGTCAGGCGTCCACCCAAGCCCCTTCAGCACACGATGCCATGTTTCATCCAAATCGGCAGTGACTGTTACTTCGACATCCGTCACCGGATGCGTAAATCGCAACTCAGAGGCATGCAGCAATAATCGGTGGCAATGAAATTCCCTCCTAAACAGTCGGTTATGCCTTCCATCACCATGATTTACGTCACCGATAATATGATGACTTAAGTGGTGCATGTGTCGCCGTAACTGATGCTTTCGGCCTGTATGGGGCTTCATCTCCACCAGCGAGTACCGGCAACTCTGATAGCGGCCAAGCGGAATCGGTAATTCTGCCGTTGCAACAGGCCGGTATTCCGTCACCGCTTCTTTTGCTTCTGGCTCAGCGGTAGCGTGTTTGTCCGCGACCTTATCAAGCTCTTCTTTTAGCGGGTAATCAAGCAAAGCAGCTTCCTTAACCCACCCTCGTACCACAGCATGATAAGTCTTTTTCACATCTCGGCCTGCAAACATTGGCATCATTTGAGAGGCAATTTCTGATGAAAGCGCGAAGAGGAGAACCCCCGACGTGGGCCTATCGAGGCGATGAAGGGGAAAAACATGCTGGCCAATTTGGTCACGCAGTGTTTGCATGACAAAGCGGGTTTCGCCTTTATCCAGCCATGAGCGGTGGACCAGCATGCCTGATGGTTTATTGACGGCCACCAGCCACTCATCCTGATAGACAATCTCCAGAATTGGAGGCGTTTCATCACCCGTCACTACGAGCCTGCCTGAAACAGCTTATCGAATTTCAATAGAATCGCCGCAATATCATCACGACCCATGCTGTGCTTCATCGCTTCTTCGACGTAAGGCGAAATAGAAAAATTCGACGGAATCTGCGCTTCCTGCTCCAGCATAAAGCGCATTTTCGGCAGAAAAATCCACTGCAGCCACTCACCACACGTTAGCGTATCAACCGCAAACGGCTCGGTACTGGCCAATGCCTCATCAGACGGAGGTACTTCTTGCCAATGTTGATGTTGTTTAAGTGCAACTTCTAGATCATCGAGAAGCTGCAAAGCATGTTGGTGAGTATTCAAGGCAAACTCCAAATTTAACTGAAAGTCAGTGTTCACTTTCAGTGCAAATGAATAAAGGGAGCAAGAATAGCATGGCAGCATATTCTGGACACCCCCGAACGATTAGCGGTTGAATGACATATTAACAGTGAGCCGCTCCTCACTGGCTGCAATACTTGAGAGCTCCGTTACATCAGATAGCAATGCTTTCCGGTTTTTTTATTCCCAGCATGCAAATTCCAAGACGCAATCTTGTGATTTGATATACTCGACTTTCTGTTTTGGAATTAGATGTAAACGACAATGGAAAATGCGCTGACCCTGAGTGCCATTCTGAATAAGGCTGGCTGTGATTATCTGGTTTATGACCTCAGCCGACGAGTCACAGAAATCCCCAATGAGCAATTTGAAGCGGTGGAAAATAATCACCAGCCGTATCCATTTCCTATTCAGCAACATGCGCAGCTTGGCGTTGCCTTCTCACAGGCAGGCCAAACACCATGGGTGTGGTTTTTAAAGATGCCTCTGGATGAGCGCGGTCTTCTCAATCAGGCTGCACTTGGCGACTTTATTCAGTTTGTCGCACAAGCAATGGGCGCAACACTCGACAAAAAACCAACAGAGGAAGAAAGGGAAAAACTCGTCAATAACCCCTATACCTTTGCGCCTACCGATGACAAAAAGGCTATTTTCCATGCCCTGTTGACGGAAAACCTCAATCTGCCTGCCAGTCAGTATTTTGATCATACCCAGCACTACACTGCGGGTGAACTTGGCTGGGATAACTGGCAAGGAGTAGGCCTACAGGGTTTAGCTGATATCTGCGCGCGAATGGGTAGCCACAACAACTTGGCGTTGATAAAGAAAGCTCTCAGCAACATGCCAGACACTCCCAAATATGCTCTATTAGGTTGCCTTGAACACTGTGAGCTACCCGCAAGCCTTGCCAAGCGCGTGAATGAAACCATTGGTGAGTTACTCGAAAGGCCCGAAGTTGACCTTTTCTTACTTACCGCTTTTGTCAGAGCCCTGTCAGGTGCCGACAAAACACTGTTAAGTGAACGCGTTCAGTTATTAATCGACAGCGAGAAACTGGCGCACCGAGAAATGCTTATCGCTATTGCTGGACGTTGCTGGCACGTCCTGGACAACCCAGCGCTTCTTGACGCCTTTTTGATTAGGGTTGCCGCCTGTGATGATGCCACCTTTTTTCGTCAGATAATCGCGGATTTGGTGATGATCCCTGCTCTACGTCCACAAGTATTGAATATGCTGCACGGCAATGCGAGCCCGACATTACTTAACGCCGTTAACGAACTCCAAAATGCAGTGAAGGCCGGAAATGACTGATTTACTTCTGATACTTGGTGTCGCGTTTTTCTGCTTCCTTTTCTGGCAGCAGAGAAGACAAAGCGAAAATGCGCAGCTTTATATCAAACAACGTTGTCAGCAGTTAGATCTTCAACTGCTGTCAGTTGCTCGTGGCGAGCACTCTATCGGCTGGCCAAAAGGCCCATTATCAATTGAGACCCGCTACTTTTTTGAGTTTTCCGTAAATGGCGCTGATAACTATGAGGGTTACGCGCTTATGGCTGGGTTACGCTTGAAAAACGTCTATATCCCGCCACATCCAATGCCTGAGGGCAGATAAGAAAGGTCAAACAAGGCAGGTTGGTGGTTTTTGATATAACGTTGAGATGGGACAGTATGCGGTTTAAATAGCTGGCAACGTTGATATTTTCTGCCAGACTAAAAGAGAACGGGCGCGACAATCGTCGCGCCCTGAGGTCTTACTTGCAGCTATCCTGCTACGCAATGTGCTCCCTGCACCATCCTTGATTAGTCGCTGTATCCTTCAGCGCTATCCTTAACTCTCCGTCCTGGAGGTGTCCGTGCGATCAATCCTGATCCATCGAGAAGTCCTGTCTCGACTCGCATCCTCATCCTGAGGGTGTCCATTAAACCCATCCCGGGCTGTATCCTTGTATCATCCTGATCAGTAAACATCCTATTTACTGCAGCGGTTCCTTCCAATCCATGTTCCCGATACCAATAACTGTTTCATCCTGAATCAATTATTTTTACTCGGATAACCAATAATCTTGGTGAGGTCCCTTTCATCAGTCATCCCCGACTGACAACGCACACTTTACGCGAAGAAGATAAATAAACAACCAACTGCCCATGAACAAAGATCACAGAAAATACTGCCAATTCAGCCAAAAAACACAAGGTGCTGTTTTTAAAGTGTTTTATTATTGAGAAAAATACTTTTCTCAATGCTGAATCAGGTTTGTCCCACACCTTTGTAAGAGATCTCTCACAAGCTTTTGGCAGATTTGACGCCTTTTACTCTTTGGCAAGAAGTAACTCATTGATGTTAAACAACGAGGAAACCGTCATAAATGCAACCATTAACGAAAAAGGCGCATCCTTTCGGATGCGCCTCTGTGGCTTTTTTAGCTACCGTGCTAATTTAGGTGCTCCCTGCTTCACTCCGTGATGCTGTCGCTGATTCCCTAAGCCGATATCCTTTTCATCTTTCCATGTAAGCGAAAATTCATTTCTCGCAACACATCCTCGTCCTGAGGGTGTCCTTTGCCTTCCTGGCAAGCAACGCGTCCTACGTGCCAACACTGTCCTAATTTCCTTGTTGTTCCCTTCGACTGATTAATGCTCTTGGTCCCTGAGCACATCTCCCTGTCGACGGAAATAAGATTACAGGATTGATAATTCAGAACAATGCATCAGAAAAAATTTTCAGCGTAATATTATGCATCAGCCCAACCAAAAACCTTTAAATCCTTGTTTTATAATCAATAGAACAATTAACAACTCACAAATAACGCTAATTATTCCTACAGAGTTGTGAGATTTCTCTTACAAGACTTGTACTCATTTAATGAAGACTTTATGGCAAGACGAATCACTGAAAATCCCAAGATATGTTCGACACCAGACACAGCTGTCACATTTAAAATCAAACACCTCATGCAGAGGCATTTCTAAACGCCAGTCACCGCCACATTTGGGACAATATCTATTCGTTTCCGATTCAGCATCACCGCCACCTACGCGGTACAAATAGTAATAGGTCGGTATTCCTGAAAGGTATTCAATACGACCACGAAGATCCCAGCCTTTAATACTGAGCAAGCTATCTATATTTGATATTTCAGCCAATGCGGCATGTTCGGCTTTAAACGCCCCTGCCATCTGAATTTCATCACAGGCCTGCCACTCCGTCTGCCACTTCACCACAGCTTTATGGTCGCCGTTAAATGTAGCCGGAAGTCTGTATAAAGGAATTGGCAACAATGTCTCCCCACATCGAAGAGGTGAGCATGTATGCACATAGGTCGTGTATAAAACCTGCCAAGGCCGCTCATTGCCCTCGGCACTGGCTTCTGAGTTGATATCTCTACCCAGCACTTTGACTTTGGGCGACAACAAACACGCGTCTGTCAGCCTGTTTAACGCCGCTTTCACTTGGACGCTATGATATTCACCGCTTAAGCTGTCTTCTTCTGGGCACACTGCCCTGACTTGAAAAATACCGTCGCCCATTACCATTGGAAACTCTCTCCCAAGTACCTGACCGTTATACCTCAGCGCATCCAGTAAGCCGTTAACACTTTTATCAACTGCCGTGATTGTGGTGTTATCAAAGCATTCAAAGGTCAGCTCAACAACAAACATGATTCCTACCTATACTGTTTTCGGGTTTTCTTGCGCAGGACTCTTCAACATTGTCGACGCAGGAAAGATGCGCCATTCTATCTAAACTGACCGCAAAGCTCACCGTCGTATCTGACGTTCCGCTTTTCGGATTCGCTATCGGATGACGAGGACAGGCATAAATGGGCTTGCCGATATATTTAGCTTCAACGTATTCTTAACAACGACCAATAAAAAAGAGTCGGCATTCTAATAAAGAAAGGAGACAACGCGATTATGGAAGTATTCAAACACGATCTCGAAAACCTCTTCAGTCAACTGGGTCTGGCATCTGACAAAGATTCCATAGAACTCTTTCTTTCAGAGCACTCTGTGCCAGCGTCAACCTCTTTGCAAGATGCGACGTTTTGGACTCAATCACAACAGCAATTTCTCCGAGAAGCTCTGTTACAGGATGCTGACTGGAGCGAACAAATCGATCTTCTCGACTCCCGATTAAGGCGTCAGTGAAGGATATAAAGAAGGACATACAGGTTTTATGGACAATCGAACCGACTTTACACAGTCACTGGAAGAAGCCATTTCATCATTAGTCGCTGAGGGGAAACAGCCCTCAGTGGCATTGGTTAAAAGCCGTCTCGGTGTTGCCGTCCCCATGCCACTCATTATCACCGCCTTACAGCGCTGGAAGAAAAACGGTGTGGTGCCTAAAGTGGAAAAAGTGGCATCAGAAAAGTCGGACAGCCAAAGAATTTCTGAACTAGAGAGTAAAGTCTACGCACTGGAAAAACAGATTGCAGAGCTTGAAACGAAAATAGCTGATAAGCCTCACTAAATGTAACGAAAGTAATCTTACTATCGTTCATTGCCAATCAACGCACACCCGATAAAGTACCTGCTGGAAAATCTCATAACCAGAGAGTGCTATGAGACAGGCAGTTTCTATATCGGGTTTTCAACGCTTTCATTCTGACTATTGATATGCTTTCAATTAGCATGCAACTTCAAATTTAAGTACACTCACCGCAATAAACTCACACACGTGGCAACATCGCAATGAGCAACTACGACAATGCCAGCGAACTGGCAGGCCTGACTCTGGGTCAACAGACTGATTACAAGGAACAATACGCACCTGAACTGCTTCAGGCCGTTCCGCGCACTCTCAATCGGCAGGAGCTGGGCCTAGATACAGAGCTGCCTTTCACTGGTTACGACATCTGGACGCTTTATGAGCTGTCATGGCTTAACAGCAAAGGCTTACCGCAAGTTGCAATTGGTGAAGTCAGGCTGCCCGTCACCAGCCCAAATCTGATTGAGTCAAAGTCGTTCAAACTCTACCTGAACAGCTTTAATCAAACAAAATTTGCATCATGGCAAGAGGTGGTCGAAACATTAGCCAAAGACCTTTCCGCGTGTGCGGGCGCCGATGTCGACGTGACCATCGTCCCTGTAGATGAGTTTGATAACCAGCCGATCGTGCCTTTTGGTGGTGAAAATATTGATGACCAAGACATCAGCATTTCCGATTATGAACTCGACCCTGCATTGCTCGAAAACGCGGCGAGTGGAGAAACCGTCACGGAAACACTGAACAGTCACTTGTTGAAGTCTAATTGCCTGATCACCAATCAGCCTGACTGGGGCTCGGTACGTATTGCTTACACCGGGAAAAAAATTGACCGTGAGAAGTTGCTGCGATACATCGTCTCGTTCCGACGCCACAACGAGTTCCACGAGCAGTGTGTAGAACGCATTTTCTGCGATGTGATGAAGTATTGTCAGCCTGAGTCACTGACGGTTTACGCGCGCTATACCCGCCGAGGTGGTCTGGATATCAACCCATACCGCACCAATATGGGTAAAACGCCCAGCGAAAATAATCGTCTGGCTCGACAGTAACCAGCTCAGGCACCGAACACCTCGGTGCCGTCCCTTTAACAACACTAGGGCTACAAGATAATCACTATGCGTTTAGGGATCTTTGTTCTTCTCATTTCTTTGGTTTTCAGCTCGGGTATTTTAGCCAGGCCCTACTCTGCGCCGGTATTGAGTGAAGCGGAAGATATGCTGACAACAGCCCCTGATAAAGCCCTGAAAATGACTCAGAGCTTTCTTGATCAGCGCCGTTTATCCCTAAACCCCAAACGCCCTCATGCCACCAACGAAACCGACAGGACAATCAGAACACCGCTTAATTCTACCTATGCATATCTGATCATTGCTCGTGCCTATAGCCTTCTCGGTAACCCAGGTGAAGCGTGGAAGGCGTTTGAGCAGGCGCGTCAAATGTCAGAGAAAAACAACCTTGTCTCGACACAGGTCGATCTCATCTACACCGAAGCGTTGCTCAAATTCCAACTGGCCAATAATCACTCTGAGGCCCTACTTCTCCTCGATAAATTACAGCAACGCTTACCGGCGAGAGGAACCCGCTCAGTGGTTCAATCGGACCTCGCTTTTGAAGCCGCCCTGCTGAAAGCCAATATCCTGTCAGAAAAAGAGCAGGAAGATGTCATCCTTGCACAGTTTGACGCTGCAAAGCAGGAACTCGGCAACGACCCAAATTTACAGCTTAAAGTGCGCCTACAAATCCAACTGGGGCAATATTTCCTGTCCCAACAACAATATGAGAAAGCCCTATCCGAGCTTTTAAGCGCTTTTTGGATCGCCAGTGAAAACGAATTTGTCGCTGATATTGCAACCACCAATATCAACTTGGCGGAACTCTATAAACAACGTGGTGCACTTCATAAAGCGCTCCTTCATGCCAATCAGGCTGCCGAATTTTATGAGCACTTTAAGTTGATGCGCGGTCTATCTCGTGCGCAACGGTTACTTGCCAGCATCTACGAAGGTCAACGTCGATATAATTTTGCCCTGGTGCACTATTTCAATGCGCTAGATATTGAAAGAGACCTTGGCCGACTCAGTCAGCAAGCAGCCATCAAAGTGGCTATCGCCAGTACCTATCTCGAATTGTTGCACTATCCGCTAGCTGAGCAATACGTTTCTGATGCAATTGCGGCTGCGATTGCCGCTAATGAGCCTTCAAGGCTGGCACAGGCTTACATTCTACAAGGTGAGCTGTCGATGGAGCTTCAAAAAGTCGATGAAGCCATCAAAGTGCTTAATCAGGCGGTTAATATCGTCGAGAAGGGAAGCGATAGAAAACTGTTAGCACGTGCTCTGAAGAAACTGTCTTTTGGCTATGAGGTGAAAGGCGACTATTATCAGGCACTGCTGATCCAACGCCGCTTCGACCAGCTGGCAGAGCGTGATCGTGACAGACAGCAACTGCAGGAAGCAAAGTCTTTCAAGCAACGTGAGCGAGTGATTGAACGCCAGCTGCAATTTGAAGATATCGAAAGACGTCAGGAAGAGAGCGAGCATTCGTTGCTTGAACAAAAGAAAGTTAACTACTTCCTGTTCGCAAGCCTTTGTGTCCTGTTGGTGTTGCTAGTGCTAAGGCACCGCTCTGCTAATTATCGTCGTGAACAGCTCAGTGAGCTAAGAAAAGACTACTACACGCACCCTCACAGCGGGCTCAGAAACTTGAGAATGCTCAATGAGCGACTCCCCAGTTCGCTTGAAAAAAGTAACGCACACTTTGAGCAATGGTATCTGGGCGAAATGATCCACGAACCGCTCAGTGATCGATTACGCTTCGCAATGTTTGAAGTCCCGTTTCTAAAAACGATTCATTTGAAATACGGCTATCAAGAAGGTATTAAGCTGGAGCGCCAACTTGGCGATTTTCTCAGAACCAAAGTCGTCGAGCCGTCCCGAATTTATCATTTTTCTGACAATATGTTCGTTTTGATAGAACCGCAGGCATATAGCAATCAAGAACCGTCGCTTCTTGCCGATAAAGTGCAAGGACTCATTGAAAGCTTCCTTGAACAGCTCGGCAATCCGGGCATTGATAGCCGGATAACGATTGGTATGGCGGAATATCCGTTTGTCCCGAGAGCGTATACCACCATCAATGATCAGGACCTTCTGGACATCTTGCTAATGGCGACCAGTGCCTCGCACCAACTCGGTATCGATGACACGGAAAGCCAATGGGTTCACCTGAGTGCCATTGAGTCTGCGCCAGCGGCAAGTTTCGTCAATACTGACATCCGAAAAGCTTGTCTGGAGTGCATCAGCTCAGGGCTGGTAAAAGTCAGAACCTCCTCAACCGACAGCATTAACTGGCAGATGGTTCACGGTTCTGAGAAAATTTACCACTGAATAATTGATAAAACACTTCTCCGCCTTTATCACAAGTGAGATTTTAGTTACTGTCGTGAGAAGCTATACCTGAAACCGCCCAATATGGGCATATTCCCTTGGTTAAGAGATGCATCCAGCGAAATTTCCTTCAATTCATCCCGTTGATGATAAGCTGCCCTCCGATATGCAGCTGGAACACGCGCAACTCGCATTCAGGGATTTATCTTTAAAATCGCGGCGGGAAACCACCATTCTTAAACGGCTCTTGTCCCGTCTTATCGCGTCACACAGCAAAGAAAACTCCTCACAGACACACATCCTCCGGGAAATTAAACACAGCATCGACACACAAACTGATATCAGCTTACTGATACCACAACTGGCTATCGCTGAACGCGCGGTCATCAAGTATCAGCATGAGACAGACTCCCATCAAAAAGCGCTGGCGGATCAAATTGCAGCCTGTGCTGAACACCTCAAGTCGTTGTTTAATCTTCCAGCTCAATTGAAGCGTGATGTTAGACAAGTGATGGATTCACTGCAAAGTGAGGGCTATCTTCGGCATCACGCTGTGACAGAAATGCTCAAGTTGTATGATAGAGCAGTGAGACTGCTGTCTATCCAGAAACCTGAAGATCTGGCAAACAGTCAGCATGATATTGACCGATTCCATCAATTATCCTCAGAGCTTCAAACACTAATCAGTGGCCTCGACTTTGAGGGAACATCAGGGCAGCAGCTTCTGGATATCCGCAAGCAGCTGATGTTAAGTCCAGAGCCGCAAAAACTGCTTGAGCTGACACTGACTGCCATGCAGCTTATCCTCACAGGTACTAAGCAGGAAAGAGACGGGTCGAAAGCACTGCTGAATCGCTTCAACAAAGACCTGTCTGAGCTTTCGAGTCATACCGGGATTGCGCTTGAGCAGGCGAACTCGTTGATCCAGCAGCGAGAGAAAATGCGTGTTGAGCTTGCCAGCGCAGCCAATGCGATCAATAACGGCCTCGATAGGTTTAAAACGTTGGAAGAAGCCAGACCCGAACTGTTTCGACTCACAGAGAAACTAGCCTCCCTGTCCAGATTGAACCTGCAAATGGAGCAACGGGAAGAGCGTCTGATTGGTCAGCTCAAGAATTCAGAGCAGAAGCTGGCAGTACTTTCTCAGGAAACCACAGAGCATAGACGTCGACTCGGCGAACAAGAGCGCAAGTTACTGCTCGACCCTCTGACAAAGGTGTATAACCGAGATGCGCTGAAAACCCGCCTCGACCATGAGTACACTAACTGGCTTCGCTATCAGACGCCTCTGTCTATGGCGATGGTCGACATCGATAACTTCCGCCAGCTCAATGAAAATTATGGGCACATCGTGGGCGACAAAATTTTACAAGTTGTTGCCCGCACCATTCACCAGTCTGTATCGAAAACGGACTTCATCGCCCGTTTTGGTGGTGAAGAGTTTATTGTCCTGATCCCAGATTCTGACAAAAATGATATTCAGCGCGCACTCCAGACTCTCTGTGAGACCGTCGCTAAATTACCGTTTAAATGCAATGGTGAGCGAATAAAAGTCACCGTTTCCATCGGTGTTAGCCACTTTAGAGATAAAGACAACCCTGAAATCATGCAGGAACGTGTTAGCACAGCCCTCTCTACTGCTAAGTCATACGGACGCGATCAAGTCGTCTGGCTGTAAACCTCTTTGTCACCACAGAAAGCGCATATTCTTTCATAGCTTCGCAGTATAGTGAGGAGCAGATCTCATATTCGGCTGGTCAAAGTGCATTTCCGTGTGTATGGTTAATTAACACACTGATTTTTAATGAGGTCTTTTCATTATCTCTGACGTGTGTTTGACCTTCACAGGAGGTGACTATGATCACTCATATCAGCCCGGTCGGGGCCATGGATCTTCTGTCTCAACTAGAAGTAGATCGTCTAAAAAACACTGCCAAAAGTGATCTCTACCGCTTGTACCGCAACTGTTCGCTCGCGGTGCTTAATTCTGGTAGCCACACTGACAGTTCAAAAGAGTTACTCGAACAATACAACACCTTCGATATCCGTGTTATGCGTCGTGAGCGGGGAGTCAAACTTGAACTCACAAATCCCCCTGAGCATGCATTTGTTGATGGCAAAATCATCCGCGGTATTCAAGAGCACATGTTTTCTGTGCTGCGGGATATCGTTCACGTCAACGTACAATTAGAGCACGCCAGTGTATTCAACCTGACGAACTCAAACCACATCACTAACCTGATCTTTGATATTCTGCGTAATGCCAAGGTCTTGCTCCCGGGGAGAGATCCTGATCTGGTTGTGTGCTGGGGCGGACACTCAATCAACCAGACTGAGTATCAATATACCCGTGAAGTTGGCCATGAAATGGGGCTGCGAGAGCTTTGTATCTGTACCGGATGCGGGCCGGGCGCAATGGAAGGCCCGATGAAAGGTGCCGCGATTGGTCATGCCAAACAGCGGATCACCGAAAGCCGCTTCTTAGGTCTCACAGAGCCCTCCATTATTGCAGCCGAACCACCAAACCCAATTGTTAACGAATTAGTGATCCTGCCTGATATTGAAAAGCGCCTTGAAGCGTTTGTCCGCATGGCTCACGGGATTGTTATCTTCCCCGGTGGTGCAGGGACAGCAGAGGAATTGCTCTATCTCCTTGGTATCCTGATGCATCCTGAAAATGCTGATCAGCCAATGCCAGTTGTTTTGACCGGGCCAGAAGAAAGCGCCAGCTATTTCCGAGTCATTGATGATTTCATCCGAGATGTGCTTGGTGAGGAAGCAACGAAATACTACGAAATTGTTATTGGTGATCCAGTTCAGGCCGCAAGACTGATTAAAGGTGGAATGCCCGCGGTTAAGGAGCACAGAAAGGCGACCGGGGATTCTTACTCCTACAACTGGTCTTTGAAGATCGCGCCGGAGTTCCAGCTACCGTTCGAGCCGACACATGAGAATATGGCTAACCTTGACCTTCACATGAATCAGCGACCAGAACTGCTTGCTTCTGCACTCCGACAGGCATTTTCAGGCATTGTTGCGGGTAATGTTAAAGAAGAAGGTATTCGAGAGATTGAGCGTAACGGTCCGTTCAAAATTAACGGTGATGCTATCTTGATGAAGAAAATGGATAAGCTATTGCGCGGTTTCGTTGAGCAACAACGGATGAAACTTCCGGGCACAGCTTACGTTCCCTGTTATGAAATTGTGCAGGACAACGGGAAACGCTAACCCTTTCATTTCCCTATGATCCCTTTAGAATGGCCTTAACTGGCCATTCTTTTTGAAATCGACACTTTCATGACTATAAACCTCGTGATCATTGATGCCATGAACCTCATCCGACGTGTTCATGCGGTACAACCCAACCCTGAAGATATTGCTGGAACTGCTCAGGTTTGTTGTCAGGCACTGAGAAAAATAATCAAATCAACGCAGCCGACCCATATGGTGGCCGTTTTCGATCATGTTGGGCAAGACAGAGGATGGCGGGCAGAACTGATTCCAGAATACAAGCAAGGCAGAAAACCGATGCCAGAGGCGCTAGCAGAAGGCCTTGATACCATTCAGGATGCGTTTTGGTCAATGAATATCGATTCTCTTCTATCCAGTGGTGATGAAGCCGATGACATGATTGCCACGCTGGCAAGTAAAGTGGCGGAAAAACAAGGTCAGGTCACCATCGTCTCAACAGACAAAGGATACTGTCAGCTTCTACACCCTATGATAAGAATTCGTGACTACTTTCAGCAACGATGGTTGGATGCCCCCTTTGTTGAAAAAGAGTTCTCTGTGAAACCAGAACAACTGGCTGATTATTGGGGCTTGGTGGGTATTAGCTCAAGCGGCGTTTCCGGCGTGCCAGGTATCGGACCAAAAACTGCATCGTCTTTGCTCCAGACTTATGGCACATTGGACACAGTATTCAGTGCGGAAGATATTCCCACAAAGTGGCAAAAAAAATTAGATGGCCAGAAAGAGCTAGCAGTGAACTGCAAACAGGTCGCCACACTCAAGACTGATGTTGTTCTTGGATTCAACCTGCAAGATATTAGATTCAACAAAAATAACGAGAGTTAACTCGTAAAAATAATATCATGTCCTACTATTGAGACATGATATTAAAATTATCAATAAAATTAATCGCTTTCTCCGCTGCCCTTTTTTATTTTGCTGCCGCACCAAAAGCCAGTGAAATTGAATTTGTGCTTGATGCTGTATCACACCACGTGAATGCGAAATCGCAGTTTCACGAAGAACACAATGCAATAGGGATCGGCTTTAAAAATGTCGAGTTGATGACGTTTATTAATAGCTATGGTGTACGAAGCTATGCTGGTGATATCAACTTTCAGCACCCTTTGATTGATGATCATTTGTGGGTTGGTGTAAAGGTGGGAGCGGCATACGGATACGGTGGAATAGGGCGATATCCAGATCTGTTACCTTTCGTCGCACCTTATGTAAAAGGGTATACCGGTCCTGTCGGCCTGAGTCTGATGGCCATCCCAGCTGTCGGTGATCAGGCTGATGCCGTTATCGTGTTTATGGCGAGATTTAGAATCAAAATGGAGTAACCCGGCCACAGCTCAAGCTGAGAGGTGACCGGACAGAGTTTCTCGAAATCAGTTAGTGCGTCTCAGGTGAACGGTCACTTCTTCCCTGTCGTGATATAAATGTTTAGCTTGGATGTCGAACTTTACGCCATTCTCAATCAGGAAGTGCTTGAGGTTTTCAATATCCTCTTTCACTTCTTCATAACGACGGTTCATCGGAAGTTTCAGGTTAAAAATTGCCTCTTTAGCCCACCGATCGATGATCCACTGTCCCATCAACTGCGCAACTCGTGATGGCTTTTCAACCATATCACACACCAACCAAGTCACGTTTTTACGCGGTGGTTCAAACTTGAACCCGTCAACGGCATGATGTTTAACCTGACCAGTCTCCATCAAGCTATCGGCCATCAAACCGTTATCAATCGCGTGAACAAACATGGAGCGTTTTACCAGCTGATAGGTCCAGCCGCCCGGGCAAGCACCCAAATCTACCGCCCACATACCGGGGGCTAAGCGCTCATCCCATTCGTCTTTTGGAATAAAAGCATGGAACGCCTCTTCCAGCTTCAACGTAGAACGGCTCGGTGAGTCGGAGGGAAACTTAAGGCGGTGAATACCCATGTAATGGGATGAATTATTGGTTGTCAGCGAATAACCAACAAAACAGCAGCCAGGCTCAGTAAAGCAAACATGTAGCACAGGTTTTTTCGGGTTATCTTTTGCCAACATCACACCACGTTTACGCATCGCCTGACGAAGCGGCACCGTGAACTTGCGGCAGAATTTCAACAGCTCTTTGGCGCTGTCGTTATCAGGGGTTTCAACACGAATATCGCCACACTTTGGCAAATCATCGGCTACCGTCAGCAAAGGCGAAATACGATCACCCGGATCCAAATCACTGAACTGTCCCACCACCGCAAACATCTGTCTGGCAAACAGTAATGATGTCAGCGAAAGATCGTTCACGAGCTTTTCTGTATCCCCTTTCTGATAACATTCGAAAAGCACGAAACCAGAGTTTCTTTCAGTGCGGGGGAAGCCGAATACTTCAATCGCTGTGGCTTTGTCCTGAATTTCAGCAGCACATTCTTTTTCAAAGCCAGGACGGCAATACAATAAAATCTGGTTCACGACGTCACGCCTTATGATGCGGTGGAAAAAATAACGCGCCATTATCCTTGAGGTGACCGACAAGCTCAAGCTTTCCGACCAAACCAATTCAAAGCCTTCTTCATGTCTTACACAGCAATGTTATTTCTTATTCGTGACGCCAGAGACTCCAGGCCGCAATCAACCATCCCGCAATAAAAAATACGCCACCGATTGGCGTGATAGGGCCTAACCAATTAGCCCCAGTCAAGGCAAGACCGTATAAACTCCCACTGAAAAAGACGATTCCCGCTACCAGCAACTTAGCGCTCAATATAAGACGCGGCGCATCAATACGTAAGAGCACACTGCCCAATGCCAGGAGCGCCAACGAATGCCAAAACTGGTATTGCACCCCAGTCCGAATAATCGACAAAGAGTAGTCTGACAAGTGGGCTTTCAAACCGTGTGCGGCAAACGCACCGATCATCACAGACAAAGCGCTAAACACGCAGCCAAGCGCAATGATTTTCGTCGCTCTCATCAGCTATAGACTCCCTTTATGAACGAACTCAACTGCTCCGCAGCCAGCTGCCTGTTGCCCTCCTCTGTATGCCCCGATGCTTTTCTCGGCTTCAAGCTATGGTCACCATCCGGCAAAAAAGACAGGCGACATGAGGCCGACAGCGGGTAGTCAGTGAGCTCTGTTTGATTACCGAAGGTATCTCGCTCGCCTTGCAAGATCAGGAGTGGCTTTTCAACAGCCGTAAGGTGCTCGCCTTTGTCATTTTCTGGTTTACCCGGTGGATGAAAAGGAAAACCAAGCATGCCACACCCAACACATCATCGCGTTCAGTAAGGTGACTGGCCATTCGCCCACCCATTGATTTACCACCAATAACGACCTTGCCATCGCCATGTTCATCAATCACCTGATTGAAGGCATCAAGCAGCTTTGGTGCTCTGTCTGGCGGCGTCGCTTGCCATCAATCATTCTTTTTTCCATATAAGGGAAGTTAAATCGGATCACTTTTATTCCCTGCTCAGCGAGCCTCAGCGCCATACTTTCCATAAACTCGTGATCCATTCCTGCACCCGCGCCATGTGCAAAAATAAAGGTGTAGTTAGCATCACCCTCCGGGTGATTTATCAGTACCTCAGCCATCGTTAATCTTTACCTTAATTACTGGGAATAACTTTCTTGTTCAGAGGCTGCTTTTGCCAAAATCCAATCTCGAAACGCTGTGACACGACCTGATTCCGCGTCTTTATCCTGACTAACCAGATAAAAGGCGTTTTTACTGACCAATACATCTTCGAACGGCCTGACTAAACGCCCTGAATCCAGTTCAGGTTGGGCCAAAACATTGTTGCCAAGAGCAATGCCATTTCCTAATGCAGCCGCCTGCAATACCATTGTCGAGTGGCTGAAAATAGGCCCATGATTAACGTTACTGATAGTGAGCTTGTGATGACGGGCAAACGCTTTCCAGTCTTTTCTCGATCTGTCATGGAGCAGCGTATGATTTTTTAAGTCAGCCAATGATTCAAGACGCTTCTCACCGTCCATCAGAATTGGGCTACAAACAGGCAGCAGACATTCCTGATACAACTTATCGCAGCGTACGCCTTGCCAATTTCCGCGACCATAATAAATCGCGACATCGACATCTTCTGTCAGCGATCCTTCATCCATGTCCACCGCTTTGATTCGGACATCAATTTCCGGGTGCTGGTTATTAAAATCAGCCAACCTTGGTACTAACCATTGAATAGCAAAACTTGGCGGAAGACTGATAGTCAACGCCCCTTTACTCCCTCGCTCCAACACTTTACTCGTGGCGTCAGAGATAGAGGTAAAGATGTCACGGATGTCCTGAAAATAGCTCTGGCCTTCTTCAGTCAGTAAAAGTGATCGGTTTCGTCGACGGAATAATTTTAATCCTAAGAATTCTTCCAGTGCTTTGATTTGATGACTTACTGCAGCTTGTGTAACAAACAGCTCTTCAGCGGCTCGAGTAAAACTAAGGTGTCTCGCTGCAGCTTCGAAAACACGCAGGGAGTTGAGTGGAGGAAGTCGTCTGGCCATACCATACCTTTACATTAGGTTTTCTTATGCGAAACATTATTTATTGTCCGTTGTTCCGGTTCTCGTTACAACCTATAGTTGCACCACGCCGCTGAGATGACGATTCATTCCGTTAATTGTGCTTGGTAGCGATGTTGTGTTTGCAATTTTTTCCGGCCTACCGGATTGATAGTAGTATTTACTGTCACACTTCCTGATTTATTTGGTCTTTTTGACCATCAAGTATTTAGCACTGAACCCTTTGTTCGGTGCTTTTTTCTTTTAGTAAAAATTATCCCCCTCTCCGCAATCATCCCAGTATCGACAATTTACTTGAGTTAGCGCGATATAAGAGAGATCATCGCGTAATCTATAACAAAAAGTGTAAAGCGTTAGCACCATGAGTCAGCCCTTTGATGTCGATTTGATCCGCTCTCAGTTTCCCTCGTTGCAACTCACCGTCAACGACAGGCCATTGATCTACTTCGACAGCGCGGCAACTTCTCAAAAGCCAGCTTGTGTTATCGACGCAATTAATAACCACTACTCAGGGGGACAAGCAAACGTTCACCGCGGTAGTCACTCGCTTACCAGTGCCTCAACCCAACGTTTTGAAAATGCCAGACAGACAGTTGCTGATTTTCTCAACGTTAGTAAAGACACCATTGTCTGGACTCGGGGCGCCACTGAAGCATTGAATCTGATCGCCCAGAGCTGCGCCAGAAACTCATTGCAACCGGGGGATGAAATACTGGTGAGTGAAATGGAGCATCACGCGAACATTGTGCCGTGGCAACTCGTGGCAGAGCAAACCGGTGCTGAAGTGGTAAAAATCCCCGTTGTTCGCGAGACCTGTCAGCTCGATATGCAGGCTTTTTACGAAAGGCTCTCAGACAAAACCAAACTGGTTGCCGTCTGCCATATCAATAACGTCACGGGCACACGCAACCCTATCGAAGAGATCATTCAATCAGCACATCGCATTGGGGCAATTACCGTCATCGATGGCGCGCAGGGCATCGTGCATGAAACACCCGATCTTACAGATCTTGGCGCTGATTTTTATGTATTCTCTGGCCATAAACTCTTTGCACCAGCTGGAATCGGTGTGCTGTATGGCAAAAAAGCATTACTTGATGCCATGCCTCCTTGGCATGGCGGTGGCAAAATGGTCGAGAAAGTGTCTTTTGAAGGAACAGATTTCGCCAGCTCACCCGCCAAGTTTGAAGCAGGTACACCCAATGTTGCTGGCGCAATTGCATTGGCCGAGGCAATTACGTGGTATCAAGCAATTGATCTAAAACACGCAGAACTACACATATCTAATCTCCAACGACAGTTATATGAAGGACTGAGTAAGCTCGAAGACATCCGCATTATTGGGTACCAGCCGGGCAGCAGCATTTTATCGTTTGTCATGGACGGTGTGCACCCATCTGATATTGCTACGTTGCTTGATCAACAAGGAATTGCGGCCCGCTCTGGTCATCACTGCGCTCACCCATTGATGGATGCACTAAACCTCTCTGGTACCGTCCGTATATCGTTGGCGATATACAACACCGCCGAAGAAGTAACACAGTGTTTAGAGGCGCTAGAAAAAGCGTGCGACATACTGTAACCCAGAAACAATCGAAAGAGATCTTTATGACCGTATTACCCTCACATCCTTTTGGAAGTGAAATATCGTCTGATGACGTAATTGAAACTCTGTCAAAAACAGCAGGCTGGGAAGACCGATATCGCACACTCATCAAGTGGGGAAAACGTCTACCCTCGTTGGATGACAACGCGAAGTCATCCAGTGTTCCGATTCCAGGCTGTGAAAGCCAAGTATGGCTGCTACACACAGAACAAAATGGCGTTTATCACTTTACCGCCGACTCTGATGCGAGGATTGTTAAAGGCTTGCTGGCTGTCGTGTTGGCTGCAAGTGAAGGAAAGTCATCACAAGAGTTATCATCGTTTGATTTTCAGAGCTACTTCCATCAACTGGGCCTGCTCAGCCACCTTAGTGAATCCAGAAGCAATGGATTAAACGCCATTGTCCAGTTCATAAAAAGTCTATAAATTCGGCACCACCTTATTAATAAAACAACGAGTGAACTTCACGAGGTGGATAATTAACAATACACATATTTATATTTTAATTTCCACCTTAAACCCGAATAAACAGTGTAGATACAAATAAAAAACGCTTAAACTTCCTTTTTTAATCCAACCTGCCAAAATACGAACAAACCTCCCTACAGGCTTTATTTCAAAAGGCCTAAAATATTCATACCGATCAATTCCCAGCAACTCGAAAGCTAAAAAACCTTTTAAGATCCAGCATTTAACAACAAGTTAACAATGAGTGGTCATAAAACGATCTATGTCTTGTTTCTGGTAATTACTCCCCTTTCCTTTTGCCTTGAAAAAAAAATTTCAGTATCTTTATCAGCCAGTCACACAACCATAACAGAAAAGAATTAAGTTATTCCCCAATAACAATTAAGGTGACAGACCTCGAAATACCCAAAATTTTTTTGCTGAAATATGTCTAATTTTTTGGATATATCGGTTCGGTCAACTTACTAACGCTTGTTGTCTAAGAATGGAGTCAAAAATGAAAAAACTCGCGCTCATCACTGGTTCTAAAGGTGGAATCGGTTCTGCAATCACTGAGCAGTTAGTCAAAGACGGCTATCGTGTCATCGCTACCTATTTCACTGGTAACCTCGTATGTGCTGAGCAATGGTTCGAAGAAAAGCAGTTTTCGCATGATGATGTAAAACTGTTCGAACTGGATGTCACCAACACTGAAGAATGTCTGGCTAAACTACCAAAACTTCTCGAAGAAGAAGGCACCATCGACGTTCTGGTCAACAATGCTGGCATCACCCGTGACGGCCTGTTCAAAAAAATGGCTCCAGAGAACTGGCGTGCCGTTATTGACACCAACCTCAACAGCCTTTTCAACGTAACTCAGCCTCTTTTTGCAGCAATGTGCGAGAAAGGCAACTGCCGCGTGATCAACATCTCTTCAGTTAATGGACTTAAAGGTCAATTCGGGCAAACTAACTACTCTGCCGCCAAAGCAGGGATGATTGGTTTCACGAAAGCACTGGCATTCGAAGGTGCGCGCTCAGGTGTAACGTGTAACGTGGTTGCGCCGGGTTATACAGCAACCCCAATGGTTGAAGCGATGCGCCCAGAGGTTCTGGAATCTATCAAAAGCGAGATCCCAATGAAGCGACTGGCTCGCCCAGATGAAATTGCTTCAGCGGTGTCTTACCTGGCAAGTGACGCAGGCGCGTACATTTCAGGCGAGACGCTTTCTGTCAACGGCGGCTTGTACATGAACTAAGGAGTATGGAAATGGAAAAGGTTTATATCGTTGCCGCTAAACGCACCCCAATCGGCGCATTCACAGGTTCTCTGAAAGACGTACCAGCGGGCAAGCTTGCCGCTGTGGCAATTAAAGGTGCACTAGAAGCAGCCAATGTATCAGGCAATGACGTTGAGGAAGTGATCCTTGGTAACGTCGTAAGTGCTGGTCAAGGCATGGGTATTGGTCGTCAGGCCGCTATCTTTGCAGACTTGCCAGAAACCGTGCCTGCATACAGCATCAACATGGTTTGCGGTAGTGGTATGAAAGCAGTGATGGACGCGGTTTCACACATCCGTAGTGGTGATGCTGAGCTTGTCGTTGCTGCTGGTGTTGAAAACATGTCACAGATTCCATTTGCAGTATCTGGCTCTATGCGTCAGGGACAGAAAATGGGTGATGTAGCAATGAAAGACCTGCTGATTGCTGATGGTCTGACCGATGTTTACAACAACTTCCACATGGGTGTGACAGCCGAAAACGTTGCTGAATTAGTGGGCCTGAACCGCGATCAGCAAGATGAATACGCGCGTAACAGCCAACAAAAAGCCGTTGCAGCCGTTGAAGCGGGTCGCTTCCAAGACGAAATCATCCCAGTTGAAGTTCAGCAACGTCGTAAGTCTTTTGTTTTCGATACCGACGAGTACCCGAAAGCAGATTGTACTGTTGAAGGTCTGGCAAAACTGCGTCCAGCATTTGACCGTGAAGGCACAGTCACTGCAGGTAATGCATCTGCCTGAACGACGGTGCGAGTGCTGTTGTTGTGGCATCAGAATCTGCGGTTAAGCGTCTTGGACTGAAGCCTGTTGCTGAAATCACCAGCTATGCACAAGTTGGCTTGGATCCAAAAATCATGGGACTGGGGCCAGTTGGCGCAGTAACCAAAGCACTTGAAAAAGCGGAACTCGCTATCGGTGACATGGATCTTTTCGAACTGAATGAAGCTTTCGCTGCGCAAGCATTGGGCGTTGTTCATCAACTGGCTGACACGCACAGCGTATCACCAGACAGCATCCTAGAAAAAGCAAACGTTAATGGCGGCGCTATCGCTCTGGGTCACCCACTGGGTGCGTCAGGCAACCGTATTCTTGTTTCCCTTGTCCACGAGCTGGAGAAACGCCAAGGCACTTATGGCGTCGCATCACTGTGTATCGGTGGTGGTATGGGAACAGCCGTTGTCCTTAAACGTGTAGAAGATCAGTAAAACGAAGCTTTACCAATTATCCCTTGCACGCAATACAAATACTCAGGAGAAACACCATGTACACAGAAATGTTCAAAACATTTTCAGAGCAAACTGAAAAGAACCTGGCACCATTTGTTAAATTCAACAAGCTGGTTACTAAGAACGTTGAAACACTGACTGAACTTCAACTGAATGCAATGCGCACTTACAGCGAAATGGGCCTGGCTCAGCTGAAAGCTGCAAGCGATGTTAAAGATGTGACGTCTTTAACTGCATTCACTGGTCAACAAATGGCTGCAATGACTCAGCTTTCTCAACAGCTGATCGACGACAGCAACAAGCTGCAAAACGTTGCTAAAGAGTTCAAAGACGAACTTGATCACATGACTACTGAAAACCTGAAGGCTGCTACTCCGGCATAATTTAGGTCCACCACCCTGCGCCCGCAGGGTGGTTTAGTTTCCGATCAAGAGGGTTTACTCATGTTTCAAAACTTCTTCTCGGACTACCTTGTAAAACTCCAAGAGGGTAACCAGCAATGGTGGCTGGATCTTGAGCAGGGCAAGGCAGCCGTAAACTCACCGCTTAGCAAAGCGATGCAAGAGATCAGTATCGAAGATACTGCCAAACTCATGGAAAATGCAGCTAAGCAGCCTGCGGCCATGCTCGAAGTACAAATGCAGTGGTGGCAAAAACAACTCGAAATATGGCAAAACGTTGCACTGCAAGCCAACCAACAAGATATTGTCAGTCCCGAGAAAGATGACAAACGCTTTCAGGACAAGAGCTGGCAAGATGATGCATTCTATAATTTCATCAAGCAGTCTTATCTCCTATTCGGACGCAGCTTCCTGGATACCATCAATGCCGTTGAAGGGCTCGACGATAAAGCAAAAGAACGCCTCGTGTTTTTCTCACGTCAGGCTATCAATGCAATGTCGCCAAGTAATTTCATTGGCACCAACCCTGAGCTTCTGAAGCTAACACTCGAGAAGAACGGCGAGAACTTGCTGAGAGGCCTCGAGACACTCCATGAAGATATGGAGTCAAGTGCGGACATTCTTAAAGTCCGTATGACAAACAATAACGCATTTCGCGTTGGTGAAGACGTGGCGAACACGGCGGGTGACGTTGTATTTCGCAATGAGCTGTTTGAGCTCATTCAATACCGTCCACTGACCAAAAAGGTCAATGCAACGCCACTGTTAATTGTTCCTCCGTTCATCAACAAATACTATATTCTCGATTTACGCGAGAAGAACTCCATGGTTCGCTGGCTGGTTGAACAAGGCCACTGCGTATTCATGATGTCATGGAGAAACCCGTCTGCAGAACAGCGCCACATTGACTTCGAACATTACGTGACAGAAGGCGTGGTAAAAGCCGTCAATGCGATTGAAGACATCACTGGCCAACAGCAAATTAATGCTGCGGGTTATTGCATCGGTGGTACTGCACTGGCAACAACGATTGCTTACTATGCAGCGAAGCGCATGAAAGCACGCATCAAATCAGCGTCGTTCTTCACAACACTGCTGGACTTCAGTCAGCCAGGCGAAGTCGGAGCCTACATCAACGAGAACGTTGTAGACGCCATGACGCTTCAAAACGAAGCGAAAGGCTACATGGATGGCCGCTCTCTGAGTGTCACTTTCAGCTTGCTGCGAGAGAATAGCCTTTACTGGAACTACTACATCGATAACTACCTCAAGGGCAACAGCCCGGTAGACTTCGATCTTCTGTATTGGAACAGTGACAGCACAAACGTGACATCTAGCTGCCACAACTTCCTGTTGCGTGAACTTTACCTCAAGAACAAACTGGTTCGCGAAAAAGGGGTAAAAGTGGGCGGTGTTTGGATTGACTTGAACAAGATTAAAGTACCTAGCTACTTTATTTCGACCAAGGAAGATCACATCGCACTTTGGCAAGGCACATACCGTGGTGCGCAAAACCTCGGCGGTAATAAGACATTTGTTCTTGGCGAGTCAGGCCACATTGCTGGTATCGTTAACCACCCTGCGAAAGGTAAGTACGGATATTGGGTAAATGAAACCCTGTCCGATACAGCTGAAGAGTGGTTCGAAGGCGCTGAGCACAATCAGGGGTCTTGGTGGTCGCACTGGGACAAATGGTTGTCGGCATATAACCCGAAAGAGAAAGTTGATCCTTACCAACAAGGTTCGGCAGCACTGCCGGTGCTTTGCAATGCGCCAGGTGACTATGTGAAGCAGGTTCTACCTGTTGCCCAAAGTCAACCGCAAGCCAAAGAAGACGCTGAAGCAACAGCTTAATCTTCTGGGATTATAAATATCAAAGCGCCGCGTAATGCGGCGCTTTTTTTGTCTCTCTCCGTCGATGATGTTTACTTTTTCATCGTCAATTTTTGGATAATGCGGGACACCGCCACAAAGCCAAAGGTTGCCGTCACCATGGTCGCAGCACCAAAACCACTGGCACAATCCATTCGTTTTGGACCATCAGCACTCGCTTTTGATTCGCACACTGTGCCGTCAGGCTGTGGATATTTCAGTTGTTCAGTCGAGTACACGCACTCAATGCCAAACTTACGGCCTTTGGTCTTGGTGAAATTATGAAAACGACGCAGGTTATTCCTGAGTTTTGCCGCCAATGGGTCTTGAATGGTCTTGGTCAAATCGGCCACCTGAATCTGCGTAGGGTCAACCTGACCACCCGCTCCGCCAACCGTAATAATTTTTATTTTGTTGCGTTTGCAGTAGGCTAATAGAGCAGTCTTGGGTTTGATGCTGTCTATCGCATCTAGAACATAATCAAACTCTTTGGTGATGTACTCAGGGATATTGTTCTCATCAATGAAATCATCAATGAGCTCAACCTGGCAGTCAGGGTTAATGGCTTTTACACGCTCAGCCATCACCTCGATTTTGCTCTGTCCAACCGTTCCTGACATAGCATGAATTTGACGGTTGATATTGGTGACGCAAACATCGTCCATATCAATCAGGGTTAACTTGCCAACACCGCTTCTCGCCAGTGCCTCAACAGCCCATGAGCCAACACCGCCAATGCCAATTACGCAGATGTGAGCCTGACGCAAGATCTCTAACTCATTCGCACCGTAGAGTCGACGGGTGCCGCCAAAACGCTGCTGATAACTTTCTGATGCTGAAGGAGTCGACGTCGTCATAGTATTTGCTCTGTGTTTCATTCGGTTTTAGGACATGCGGTTTATACTCGCTTGCTCAGAAAATGTCTATTCAATGATGGTATGTTGGAGTGAGAGCTTCATCCACTCGATGAAGTTTTCCAGCGCTGGCGTTCGACGTTTATAACTGGGGCAAAACATGAAGTAGCCATACCCGCTTCGAAGGCTCATGCCTGAAGGATTTACTACCTGTCCTTCGTTAATCGCGCTGGCAGCAAGAAAATCTGGGATCAGTGCCATCCCCACTCCCGCCTTTGCCGCTTCAAGAGCCATAAAGAAATGTTCAAACCCCGGTCCATAGTCCGGCGTCACCGTATCATCATGTTGAAGCCAAAATTGCTGCCATAACTGTGGCCTTGTTGCGTGGAACAGCGACTTCATGTTGCGCAGCTTTTCGATATCCCCTTGAGTCTCTGTAAACGGCTCTTTGGCGACCACCAGCTGCAAATTTTCTTCACGCAGACATTCCAGTTGTTCATCGGCAGAGTTCATCGGCAAGCAATGTACCGCAATGTCGCAATCAAGCGCATGCACAGCGGCGCCAGTCACCGTGGCTCTGATCACCAATTCAATTTCCGGGTAGTCCTTAGATAACTGCTGTAATCTCGGGATCAACCATAAGCTGGCCATAGAGGGAGGAAGAGACATCTCAACACGAACGTGGGTTGCTGCCATTTGAATCACATCTGCTGTGGCATACTGCAGTGTCTCCATCGCTTTAATGACTGAAGGTAAATATCGTTTCCCTGCACGGGTGATGACCACGCCAGCCCCGACACGTTCAAATAACGGACAGCCAAGAAAACTCTCTAGTTGCAAAATCTGCTTACTGACTGCGCTCTGAGTGATGTTTAGCTGCTGAGCTGCATGAGAAAAACTGGCCGCCTGTGCCGCCACGATAAATGTTTTCAACGTTTTTAGTGGTGGATATGCCGTCGTCACTTTCGACCTCCAAGTTAAAATACGCACTATGAAAAAAATGAATACTCTCTGAATTTTTATCGTTTGCTGTTTATTTTTCAACCGCACCATACTAATCAGCAACACTCGGATATGCCCTCTCCCCTCACGTTGTAAAAACAAGGAACAATAATGACCCATATCCTGCATAGGCACTGCCATGAAACCCTACCAACCGTGGTAGCTGGTGACGGTGTCTATCTGATTGACGATGAAGGAAAACGTTACCTTGATGGTTGCGGTGGTGCAGCCGTTTCATGTCTAGGGCACAGCCACCCAGAGGTTATTGCAGCAATAGAACAACAAACGCGAAGTATTCCATTTGCTCATACAGGTTTTTTTACCTCTAAGCCCGCAGAGCAGCTCGCCGCTAAATTAGTGTCATTCAGCCCTGAGTCACTGAATCATGCCTATTTTGTGAGTGGCGGCTCTGAGGCCGTCGAATCAGCATTAAAGCTTGCACGTCAATATTTCATCGAGAGAGGTCAGCCTGAACGCACGCACTTCATTGGACGGCGTCAGAGCTATCATGGCAATACGCTCGGCGCATTGGGGGTGGGCGGAAACCAGTGGCGGCGGCAGCAGTTTGAATCACTTCTCATGCCCTCCTCTTTCGTTTCACCCTGTTACCGCTATCGAGCTTGGCCTCTGACGAACGGCCAGAAGCTTATGTTCAGAGACTCGCCAAAGAGCTTGAAGACGAAATTCTGGCGCTAGGCCCTGAAACCGTCATCGGTTTTGTCGCCGAAACCGTCGTAGGTGCCACCTCAGGGGTGCTTCCACCTGAACCTGGATATTTCAAAGCCGTGAGAAAGGTCTGCGACAAATACGACATACTGCTGATTCTCGACGAGGTAATGTGTGGAACTGGAAGAACAGGGACATTTTTCGCCTTTGAGCAAGAGGATATCGTGCCGGATATCGTTACACTCGCAAAAGGGCTGGCGGCCGGCTATCAGCCACTGGGTGCCGTCATGTTGAGCGACAACATATACGACACACTGGCCAATGGCAGCGGTTATTTTCAACACGGACATACTTTTCTCGCACACCCGATAGCTTGTGCGGCAGCCAATGCAACACTCGATGCGCTCAGCACTGGCATTCTGGACGAGGTGAAAAATAAGGGAAAGTATCTGTCGGCAACACTGTTGACACGATTTCGTCATCATATGTACGTTGGTGATATTCGGGGGCGAGGCTTGTTTTGGGGCATTGAGCTGGTTCAGGACACCAAGACTAAGACACCGTTTCCGCCTTCAACGCAACTTCACAAAAAGATAAAGCAGTCTGCCATGGATCGAGGTCTTATGTGCTACCCAATGGCTGGCACAATCGACGGTAAAGAAGGACACCACATACTGCTTGCCCCTCCCTATATCATTAGTCTTAATGAAATAGATTTACTCGTCCAGCGTCTCGCCGAAGCACTCGACAGTGCACTGATGGATGTTATTGGTCAAACTATTCTCCATCGGGACACAGTTGAAGATAAGAAAGCTCTATGAAAAATGAGCCTGCTACAGACTCGCTCGGTTATGTCAGCACAAGGTCAAAACTTCTGTCGGCCCAAAAAGTTAGATGGAATTAGCAATAATGTTGTATAAGCTAACAAAATTGCATCAAGCATTTTTACTTTTATCTCTGTATTACTAGAGTAGAGATCGCCTCAAACAGATAAAACCAATGACAAGGAACAGCCATAATGAAAACATTTAAACCATTACTCGTCGCAACCAGTATTTTCGCCGCTGTGGGTACGGTATCTACGTCAGCGCAAGCAGGGCAGTTCATTACAATTGGCACAGGGGGTGTCACCGGGGTTTACTACCCAACGGGTGGTGCTATCTGTCGTCTGGTTAACAAAGCAAAGAAAGAACACGGTATTCGTTGCTCGGTAGAGAGTACCGGTGGTTCTATCTACAACATCAATACCATCCGCGCAGGTGAGCTGGACATGGGCATTGCTCAGTCTGACTGGCAGTACCATGCGTACAACGGTACAAGCAAATTCAAAGATCAGGGTGAATTCAAAAATCTTCGTGCAGTCTTTTCTGTTCACCCAGAACCTTTCACCGTTGTTGCCCGTGCTGATTCAGGTATTGAAAAGTTTGAAGATCTGAAAGGTAAGCGTGTCAACGTGGGTAACCCAGGCTCTGGTCAGCGCGGTACGATTGAAGTACTGATGGATGAAATGGGCTGGAAGATGGGAGACTTCAAACAAGTTTCTGAATTGAAAGCCGCTGAGCAGTCTAAAGCTCTGTGTGACAACAAAATCGACGCTATGGTTTACACCGTAGGCCACCCATCCGGTGCCATTCAAGAAGCAACGACTGCATGTGACAGCAAAATCGTCACTGTGGATAACGCGTCTGTAAACAAGCTGGTTTCTAACAATGACTATTACCGCACTGCGACTATCCCAGGTGGCATGTATCGTGGTAATGATGGTGATGTGAACACCTTCGGTGTAGGTGCAACGTTTGTTTCCTCAACAGAGGTACCAGAAGAAGTTATCTACAACGTGGTGAAAGCTGTATTCGAAAACTTCGACGACTTCCGCCGTCTGCACCCTGCTTTCGCGAACCTCAAGAAAGAAGAAATGGTCAAAGATGGTCTTTCCGCACCGCTTCACCCAGGTGCTGAAAAATACTACCGTGAAGTGGGTCTGATTAAATAAGCTCTAACGCGTGAGCTAAAAAAGGCGAGCATCATGCTCGCCTTTTTACTTTCCATAGTATTAGTTCAAAGTGGTTAATTTCCAAACTCGGCCAAAGTACTTGTAGTGCCCTGCATCAATGCCTGCCTGTTCGCCCATACCATGATAAAGGTCTAAGTGGTTACCTTTGACCACACCACCAGTATCCAATGCCATCAGAAGTTTTAGCTGATGCTTTCCATTCCAGTCACCCTCCTCATTGAGTTGAGGCACTTCAGCGATAAGGACAGACCCCATTGGAAGAAATTCTCTATCCGCTGCTACAGATGCGCCCGCGAGCAAAGGGACCCCTGCGGTTCCTGTCACCGGGTGCGCAGATTTGGGCTGGAAAAAGACAAAGGAGGTGTTGTGGTTGAGCAGTTCAAGCACCGTTGCCTCATCATGCCGGGCAACCCACTCTTTGATTGCTTTGAGCGACATTTTCTCCCGCGGCACTTCACCGCGTTCAATCAGTACTTTACCGATACTGACGTAGGCATGACCATTTTTACCACCATAAGCGAAATACTCCAGGTTGTCGGTATCACCGTAATGAACGAAGCCGCTGCCCTGCACTTCCATGATGAAGTTATCGATCAAAGATTCGCTATAACCAAGTTCGAGACCCTTTCCATCAAGCGCCCCTTGATAGATTTCTTCACGAGTCGGGCAGGTTTCCCCGCAATTTGGCAGACCATAAACCGGGTACCTATAGGTATCATCAGGTTTATGACGCATCTCAATCACTGGAGAAAAGTAACCCGTAAAGAGAACATTACCACGGCCATCACCACCACCCATTTGCTGAGGCTCGATGCCGTAATTAACCAGTTCAGAAGCTTGTCCGCTCTCAGCCAGCCAGCGTTGGACACGAAAATATAAGTCCTGATGCTCTTTCACTAAAGAGGGGGACAGTTTTTCAACTTCAGACAACTGGGGTAAAAAGCCTGAATAGTCAGCAGGTTTATTGCTATCAATGAGTGTGACTGGGTTCAGAATCTCATCAAAAGACCCATCAAGATACTGCTGCCCACGATCAATCGGCCGGGCACAGGCAGCAAGGAAAAGACTGGCGGTTAGAACGCCTGCTAATCGGTACATTTTTTAGCCTTTCTGCATGCTGAATTATGCAAGCAGCGTCTCAGAAATCCCGTTCAGCTGCAATGACAAACCTCTAAATCACACAAGCTGAAACAAAATGACGACAATACAAACAACTAAAAGCCCCTAACAATGGGATTAACCTGTTATACATTCTCAATTTGTAAGCACAAAAACTTGCCTAAATGGGAATAAAAAGTCAATATGATTACATATATAGTCAACAGGACAATAGCTTGAAACTCAGAAGCACAGCACTGGTTAAGGGGTTTCGCCAGTCAGCACCTTACGTGAATGCCCACCAAAATAAAACGATGGTCATCATGTTAGGGGGGGAAACACTGGCTGATAATAACTTCCCCAACATTGTGAATGATATCGCTCTCCTTAACAGCCTAGGCATCAAGCTGGTGTTGGTATACGGTGCGCGCCCTCAAATCAATGAGCTTCTGATTCGTCAGCAACAAGAGCCTGTCTACCACAAAGGCATTCGTGTCACGGATGCTGAAGCACTCGAAACCATCAAGCAAGCGGCGGGCCAACTGCAACTGGATATTACAGCCCGTCTGTCGATGGGCTTAAACAACACGCCGATGGCTGGCGCTCAAATTAATGTGATCAGCGGTAACTTTGTGATTGCCCAACCATTGGGTGTTGATGATGGCATTGATTATGGCCACAGTGGTGGTATTCGCCGCATCGATCTCGAAGGGATCACCCAGCAACTGGATCAAGGGTCTATCGTACTGCTTGGTCCGGTAGCCAGCTCAGTGACAGGGGAGTGCTTTAACCTGAGCTCTGAAGAATTGGCGACACAACTGGCAATTCGCCTCAAAGCTGACAAGTTGATTGGTTTCGGTGCTGAGCAAGGGGTGAAAGATATGCAGGGGCGTATCGTGTCTGAACTCTTTCCTCATCAAGCTGAAGAATTGCTTTCTATTCAAAATGACGAGCAAGATTCAGCCTCCACCAGTTTTCTTCGTTGCGCTATCTCGGCATCCCGTGCAGGCGTTCCTCGCTGCCACTTGATGAGCTACAAAGTGGACGGTTCGTTGATTCAGGAACTGTTTTCTATGGAAGGTATCGGTACTCAAATAGTCACCGAGAGTGCAGAGAGAATTCGTCAGGCAAGTATCGATGACATAGGCGGTATTCTCGACCTTATCGGCCCACTCGAAGAACAAGGGATCCTAGTCCGCCGCTCAAGAGAGCAACTAGAACAAGAGATCTCCTTATTCAGTGTGATCGAGAGAGACGGTCGGATCATTGGCTGCGCTGCGCTGTACCCTTTCCCAGAAGAAGGGATCGGAGAAATGGCCTGTGTGGCTGTCCACCCCGAATACCGCGATGGACAACGCGGTAATAATTTACTGGCTCATATCGGGCAGCTAGCGAGACGCAATGGCCTGAAAAAGGTATTCGTACTGACGACACGCAGCGTTCACTGGTTCAGAGAGCAAGGGTTCGTTGAGTCAGACGTGTCAGACTTACCCAATGCCAAACAACAGCTCTATAACCTTCAACGCCGCTCGAAGATCTTAACGCTAGATTTGACTACCCGGCCAGTAGCGCAGCAAGTCCGCTAAAGCGCTGTGTTTTTCGCTCCACTGCCCGTTTCATACTGGAACGGGTAGTAAAAATATCCAGCCTCTCCTTGGCACGCGTCACCCCTGTGTAAACCAATTCGCGTGTCATTACTGGCGTCGGTGTGGGCGGCAGCACCAAAATAGTATGCGCAAATTCAGATCCCTGTGACTTATGAACTGTCATTGCATACGCCGTTTGATGCTCTGGAAGACGGCTGGGTAGCAAAAACCGTATTGAGCCATCCGCCATTTCAAATGCGACACGAAGCAGGCGCTCGCCATCATCATCGCTTTGCTCGACAACAACACCAATATCACCGTTATACAGACCAAGGCCATGATCGTTTTGCATCACCATCACCGGGCGTCCGGGATAAAACATCTCGTCGCCTGGAGAGATTAGCCTGCGTTTGGCCAGAAGATCCTCAATCGCGCGATTGAGCCCAACCACGCCGAAGGGACCATCAGCCAACGCGCAAAGTACACGACATGCTGAAAATGCTTTTAGCGCCATCTGTGCGCTTTTAGCCTCAGTGTCGCTTTCGTTTTCGGCCTCAGACAATGTCTTGGTAGAGACTCCATTTAAGATTTTCAGATAAGCCGTATACCCATCAGCGGCCTGACTGATAGCTGATAAGTAGGTGTCATTGTCCAACTCATGATGATTGATATCCTTATAGCCACGCCGCAACACAGTACTCACGTGATTAATGCTGCCCGCATTGATCGCGCCAGCAAGTTGCCCAATACCCGACTGAGCATGGAAGCGGAAACTTTTCTGAAGCAAACAAACACTGTCATTGACTGGTGTCGCTTCAGTCGTTGAAGCTATCTGAAACCCTGTCATCTGAGACAGCAACTCAGCACGTTGCTGACTGTAATTCCCCGCCGCGCTTTGACAAATATCACCAAGAACCGCCCCCGCTTCTACCGACGCCAGTTGATCACGGTCGCCAAGCAGCAGGACGCGAGCATGTTCGGGTAGCGCAGATAACATTCTGGCCATCAAGGGTAAATCGACCATCGATGCTTCATCGACAACCAAAATATCTAAATGAAGGCGATTCCCCTGATGATGACGAAATTCAACGCGGTTCGGAATTGCCCCCAACAGCCTGTGAATCGTCGATGCCTGAACCGGAATTTTCGCTTTCACCTCGGCACTGACAGGCAGCGCTTCGACAGCCCGACCAATAGATTCAGTCAGTCGGTTTGCCGCTTTACCTGTCGGCGCCACCAGCTTGATTTCAGGCGTCTTGTATTTCGTTGAGCCGGATATTAACGCCGCCAGTAATTTCGCGACCGTGGTCGTTTTTCCTGTCCCGGGACCGCCTGAAATCACTGAGAAGCCGTAACTGAGAGACGTCGCTGCCGCTACTTTTTGCCAGTTCAGACAGTCACTTTGGTCAATAAAAGATAATATCTCGTCAGCATGCTTATTGGCTGATAACGCCTCGACAATAGCGGGAATATCAGTTTCGCCGTCTTCCATAACATCAAAAAAATCGCGAACTTTGTCCACCCTCTCCTGATCTGACCACGTTGAAAAAAGCTTTTTCAACAAGCGAATATCAGGGGTAAAAAGCTCGTCCAGCAACGAATGGCATTCACCGCCAACGGCAACCGGAAGGCAGCGCCGTTGTATTTCCTGCGCAACTGTTTGTTCCGCCTGCCAGTAACGATTGAGGTAAAGCCGAGAGCCTTGCATCACAAGCGGCGTAGGCTGGGTACCGTCACTCACCGTCACAGCTTCTTTTAATTTCTCGCAGGCGACTTCTGGCTTGAGCACGCTTGCCAGTGCGACGGATTGGTCAGACGGTAAATCAAACAGGGCTGCAGGATCGATCGCCGCCAAGTCAACACACACATTTCCTTTGCCAAGCTCATAACTGACGAGCGCTGCCCAACCGGCAATAAAATCCGTACAAGCCTGCGTTTCCTGTCCGGCAATAAATAAACAAAATTGATAATCAATGGCTCGCAAGACATTGGCCTGATGCAGTTCATTGAGTCTGTCACGCATGTTGACCTCCCTGACGCATCGCTTCATCCAGTTGCTCAATCATTATCTTCTTGGGTTTACAGTAAAATATACCATGGTCAGTCTTCGCTTCGATGCCTCGTACAAACAGGTAATAGACACCGCCGAAATGCGTTTCATAGTCGTAATCTGGAATACGTTGTTTGAGGAATCGGTGCAGAGCGAGGCTGTAGATTTGATATTGAAAATCATATCTATGGTCAATCATCGCTGTTTCGATCGCTTCACGGGTATAGTCAGCATGACTCGCGCCAAGGTAGTTAGACTTCCAGTCCAGCACGTAATAGCGCCCTTGCCAGCAAAATACCAAGTCAATAAAGCCCTTTAACATACCGGATGCGGTGTCAAAGCCAAGGTCCCCCGCTTGGGCAGACAACGGATCGTGTTCTTTGATAATCCGATTGACCGTGGCGGATTGAAACTGTTCAACGGGCATCACAAACTCCATCTCGGTCAACCTGTCACCATCCGTCACGTCCCCAAGCATCATTCCTTCCTGTGACAATGATTTCGATACCACGTCCTGCAGCAGTGTTTGCAGAATGGGTATCCACTCCTGATCATAATTTTCAACCGCTAAGGCCTGACTGATCATCTCCGCGACATCTTCACTGTGCATGTCGTCATCAAAATCTACGTTTTCAAACAGCGTATGAAGGAAAGTACCGGGACGGGCGCCTCGGGGAAAAGTAAAAATCGTTCTTTCGTTAGACAGAGCTATATCGACTGATGCACTTTCATCGACAGATGTGTTGTCGTCCGTCGCATCGTAATCAAACGCAGCGATTTCTGGCATCGAGGAATGATGTCCACTGCCTTGCTTTACTAATCCGGAGTAACTGGTCAGGCGCCAATTTCGGCGAATAAAACCGCCGAATTGTCTGGCTTCCAGCGCTTCTTCAAACTTAACAGGAGGTTGGTACTTCCCATCTAGAGGTTTAGGTGGCTCAACTACCGTCATCGCATCCTGATCATTCGCAAGCTCATCGATCGCCTGACGCAAACCCGCTCCATCGCCCGCCTCACCTTTCTGAATCAGATAACCAATCGCCGCTTTGTGGAGGCTAGTGTCACCTGACGACTTCCGGCCCTCTTTCAGTGGCGCCAGCCCGATGAAGCAGCCATAGACGGATCGGGTTAATGCAACATAGATGAGTCGCAAGTCTTCAGCCAGACGTTCTTTGTCTGCCCGCTCCACTGCATTTTTCGTGTCATCAAGTGCGAGTATTGCCTGATTATTTTCATCATGGAAAAGCGGTTGATCCGCCACTCTGTGCTGACAAACAAAGGGAAGGAAGACCAAGTCGTATTCAAGGCCTTTCGATTTGTGGATAGTGACAATCTGAACCAAATCGCGCTCAGACTCCAAACGCACCTGCTGCTCTTCACTGTTTCCGTTTGGCTCCGCGATATGTTCCGATAGCCAGCGGATCAAGCCATGGTGGCTGTCCAAGGTCTGACTGGCTTGCTGCAACAGCTCACCAAGGTGCATCAAGTCGGTCAGTTGACGCTCGCCACTTTCCTCGGCCAGCAAACGCTCGGCAATTTTTCGGTGCTGCATCATCTGACGTAGCATCGGCAGGACACCGCGAGCAAACCACGTATCACGATAACCAGAAAACTCTGCCACCGCCTGTTCCCACGCTCTTTCATTCTGATTCAACTCATGAATATCAGCGGCAGTGAGCGCAAACAGGCTACTCGCCAAACAAGCCCTCAGACTGCGTTCGTTATCTGGCGTTAATACGGCCACCAGCAGACGCTCAATATCCACCGCTAATTGACTGTTGAACACACTGTTACGGTTGGAAAGGTAGACAGATGCAATCCCCTGACGATTCATCGCTTCACGGACCATCATCGCCTCTGAACCTGTTCGGACCAGAATAGCGATATCACCCGCCCGAATGGCTTTTTTGTCTTCGCCTTTACAGAGAAAAGCACTCTCTGTATCGGAGGCCTCAAGAATTTGACGTATTTTGGCTGCGGTCGCATGTGCCATGCTCGATTGATAATCGCCCTTAGACTGAAGGTCATGACTCACACTCAGCCAAAAGGTCATTGCGGGCTGTATATCTCCGCCAAGCTGCCAGTATTTAGTGTCTGCACCTTGTGAGTATGAGACAGGCTCAAACGGAATGTCTTGGTCGTAGATAAATGGCTCACTGGCATAATCAAATACTCGGTTTACGCACTCAACCATACCTTTTGTTGAACGCCAGTTGGTGCCAAGATTGTAGTGCTCGGTGACCTGCCGTCTGGCAAAAATATAGGTAAAAATATCGGCCCCTCTGAACGCATAGATCGCCTGCTTGGGGTCGCCAATCATGAACAAGCCAGATTCTGGACTGTCACGATAAATCCGCTCAAATATGCGATATTGCTGTGGGTCAGTATCCTGAAATTCATCAATCATTGCGACCGGGTAGAGCTCGCGAATTCGCTCAGCAAGCCTCTCTCCGGCGTCACTATCGAGTGCAGCAGCAAGCTGCGATAACAAGTCATCAAACGATAACCAGCCATGGCGACGTTTTTCTAATACCAACAAGCGCCGAACCTCTTTGATAGACTCTGCAAGCAGCGCGTCTTCAAGTGTTGGCGGTTTATCTAATAAACGCTCGATATCGATAAAGACAGAATGTGTCGGCACTTCACCTTTTTTGGTTTTCTCGGCCAGCAATGCCGCGGAAAATTTTTCTAAAGCGTCTGGTAAGCGATAATCCACCGTTTCTTTTTCCGCCCAGTTCGTCACCTCGGCCAGCCATTTGGGTGCATATCGCTTGCTGTAACTGCGCTTATCGACACCTGAACTGGCAAGAAGCCCCTCTATTTCTGAAGATGCAGCCAACCAACTTTGTTTCACCGCTTGTATTCTGGCGAGATGCGTGTTGTGAAGTTCAGTCAGAGAATCAGGCATGGGTTGCGCCTGTATGGTTGCTATCGGTCCCGATAAATAAGGAGAGATTTTACTGAGTAAGGCTTCAGGAGCTGCCCAATAGCTTTTCACCACCCCAGCAAGGGTTTTATCAAGCGGGTAGAATTGTTTACGCCAGAAATCGGAAACAGCGTTTTGTCGCAGGCGCGACTCATCCGTGACAAACTCATTGCTGAACAGACTGCCGGATTCAAACGCATTCTGAGTCAGCATCCGCTGGCAAAATCCGTGAATGGTATAGACTGACGCTTCATCCATTTGCCGTTCCGCTTGCAGCAAACGTGAAACTGCCTGTTTGTGATCAGGAAGATCGCTCAAAAGCGGAGCGATCACTGGATCGTGACTTTCACCCCGGCTGAATGCCAGTCTGGCATCATGAATACGCGCACGGATCCTGTCTCTCAATTCCTGTGTCGCGGCTTCGGTGAACGTTACAACCAGAATCTGATCAACACTTAAAGGCTGTTGATGGGCATTACCGTCAGCACCATGCCCAAGCAATAGCCTCAGATATAAACCAGCAATGGTAAATGTTTTTCCGGTACCCGCTGAAGCCTCGATAAGTCTCTGACCATGCAACGGAAATGTAATAGGCTCAAGTTTCTGGACACTCATATAGCAGTTTCATAGATATGCAATCCCAACATCTTATCAACACTGGTAAAGTTTGTAATGAGTAGGGAATCGCATCCCTATTGATCCAAAGCAAATAGCAAGATTAGCGCGATACAGAAATTGTGTTTAAGGCAAAGGCTCGAAGAAGCTCGCCATGCACATGCTGCTTTCTGAAAGAGAAGTGTAGACAACGAAAACATACTATTTTCACGTCATACGTCGGGAAGGCTAACTATGAAATGGATAACAAATCTATCAGTAAAAACCAAGTTGCTTGCCTTGGTCATGCTGTCAGTTGCAGGGCTGGCAATCCTCACCGTTGATCACGGTATCAATGCCTATCAAGATCTGGTCGCGGAACGAAAACAGAAGTTGAAAGACAGTCTGGATATCGCTCTGGGTATGCTTGATGAAGAATATTCACTCTCTGAATCAGACGAACAACGGGCTCTGGCTGTCGCCAAACTCGGAAGACTGACATACGGCAACAACGGCTATTACTTCGCTATCGAAGATACTAACCGGGTGCTTGTTGGGGCTAAATCTTGGATAGGCCGCGACTTCTCAGGATTTCGCGATATCAACGGTCAGCACGTCATGGCAAACATGCGTGACGCGATAAAAAATACGGGAGAAGGTTTTACCAGTTATCACTTTTTTAATCCTGCCTCACAGCAAAACGCGGAAAAAGTCAGTGCGCTGGTGTACTACCGCCCATGGAACCTTCTCATCGGAACGGGCATGTACCTCGATGATATTGAAACCATGGTATGGAAAAATGCGATTAGCTCAGTCATCGTTGCGGTACTAATATCGGGAATCCTTCTCGCATGCGCGCTTTGGCTGACAAGAACGCTTTTGGCTTCAATCTACTCTGTGCAAACAGCATTGGAGGAAATGGCAGGAGGCAATCTGGCCATCGAAGCACAGGTAAGCAGTAAAGACGAACTTGGCATTATGGCAGAGGACTTTAACAGGGCCACATCCCAACTGCGGGCACTGGTTGAATCGATCAAAGCCACGCTGACTGAACTGGATAATGACAGCGACAATATTGTCAGTCTCGCCAGTCACTCCAATGAAGGTATCCACCATCAGAGTATTGAACTTGATGCGGTTGCCAGCGCCATGGAAGAAATGTCGTGCGCTGTAACCATTGTTGAAACCAATACTCAGACAACCTCGGAAAACACCCAACGCTCAACATCCTTGGTCAGAGAAGCAGAACAATCGCTTGCCGACTCCGTACAGCAGTTTGAAGAGTTGAATAGTGATGTGCATGCCGCAGAAGAAAACATCAGGGAACTGGCAGCATCAAGCGATCAAATCAGTGATGTGGTGACAGTTATTAATACGATTTCAGAGCAGACAAACCTGTTGGCACTCAATGCGGCTATTGAAGCTGCCCGCGCGGGTGATGCGGGTCGAGGGTTTGCGGTTGTCGCGGCGGAAGTCAGGAAACTAGCTCATTCAACTAAAGAGTCGACAACCCAGATCAATGCAATTATCGAGACCGTGCAAGACAGAGCGCAGTCAGCGGCAAAAATCATGACCAAAGGCACTAACAAGACGGCTCAAAGCCTTGAGCAGGTCAGGGAAACACAAGCACTGCTCGGTTCTGTAGCAACACTCATTGATGATCTAGACCGAATGAACTGTGAAGTAGCAGCATCCGCCTCTCAACAAGCAATGGCTGCAAAAGATGCCGCCAAAAATGTTGTTACTGTCCACGACGTTTCAAAGGATAACCTCGCCGCATGTGAAGAGACGCTGGCACTGAGTGACAAAATTAAAGTGTTGAGCTCACGAAGCCGTGAGGAATTGGGAAGATTCACCGTTTGACATAGGTCTGCAATCATTCTGTAACAAGGCAGTGTGTCAGCACTGCCTCCTTTTCAATCATTTGCTCCTCCTCTCAGAGATACAGCTTAAAATGTGCAACTTTCTATGCACAGATGTTCAGTTAAATACGAAGCAGAAAAACCTCATCAGGTAAACGAAAATAAACGTCTCGAAAATAAAACATATTTGAAGCTGATCGAAATAACTATATCCGCATGCATAAAAAACGGCATTTCTTTCAAAAAAGAAGACAAATAGCGATCGGTCTGGAATAGGTGTCACAAACAAAAATTAGTGAAAATGCCTTCATAAAAACATAATGAACTTAGTTCTTACAAAACTTTCTTCGTCTCGAAAACTTTGTAGGCAACAGTGGAAAAAACGCCATCGACTCTCAAAGGAAGTGCGAGAAATTAGACATGCAATATTTCAATAACCTGTCGGTTAAGAAAAAGTTACTGCTGATGGTTTTGCTATCAGTTTTGAGCATGATAACGCTGACAACTTACAACAGCGTCACCATGTATAAAGACCTCGTAACAGAGCGTAAAGACCAACTGAAAGAAAAGCTCGATGTCGCCATTAGCATGATGGAGCAGGAGTACCGAATATCTTCCTCGGAAGAACATAGAGCCAAAGCTCTCAATAAGCTCCATAAAATTCGTTATGGTGTGAATGGCTATTTTTTCGCTATTGATGACAAAAACTTCATTCTAGCGGGCCCTCAATCATGGATGAATCGCGACTTTTCACCGTTTAAAGACGCTAATGGCCAGCCCGTTCTCGCTAATTTCCGAAAAGCCATTCAAGGCACCGGAGAAGGCTTTAATAGTTACATATTCAATAACCCGGCAACAAAAAAAGAAGGCGAGAAAATCAGTGCGCTTGAATACTTTGGACCCTGGAAACTTCTCATAGGGACAGGTATTTACGTTGACGATATCAAATCAACCGTTCAAGCCAATGCTATGGAACTGGCGGCATTTACTTTCTTTGTGTCATTACTGCTGGTCGCCTTCGCGACTTGGCTAACAAACAAGTTACTCCGCCCAATACACGCAATACAGCTCGCACTCACAGACGTTGCAAAGGGCGATCTCACTGCTGTGGTGGATGTTGACAGTAAAGATGAGCTCGGTGTGATGGCATCAGACCTTAATCACGCCACCAGCGAACTGCGTAATCTGATCCTGTCTATCAACCGTACTTTGACGCAACTTGATGGTGACAGTGACTCTATGAAAGAACTGGCGAATCGCTCCACTCAGGGTATTCAAGTTCAAAGCTCAGAGCTGGACTCTGTCGCAAGCGCAATGGAAGAGATGTCTTCAGCTATCACTGTTGTTGAGGCTAGTACTCAAACAACATCTGAGAATACATTGCGCTCAACAACTCTGGTCAGAGATGCAGAGACGTCTCTTGTTAAATCGGTGACGAAGTTTGAAGAGATCAATATCGACGTCAACGACGCAGAAGAAAACATTCGTCAACTGGCAGCGTCCAGCGATCAGATCAGCGATGTCGTGACTGTTATCAATGATATCTCAGAGCAAACTAACCTGCTGGCTCTGAACGCTGCGATTGAAGCAGCACGCGCAGGTGATGCAGGACGAGGTTTCGCCGTTGTTGCTGCTGAAGTGAGAAAACTGGCCCACTCGACGAAGGAGTCAACGACACAAATCAATGCCATCATCGAAACGCTCCAAGAGCGTGCTCAGTCTGCTGCACGTATTATGATGCGTGGCACTGAAAAAACGGCGCAAAGCCTTGAGCAAGTGAAAGAGACGCAAGATTTGTTAGCCTCTTTGACCAGCCTGATTGATGAACTGGAACAGATGAACAGTGAAGTTGCTACTTCAACCTCACAGCAGGTTATGGCTGCACAGGACGTCGCGAAGAACGTGGTGAATGTGAATGACGTATCGCACGATAACCTTGATGCATGCCAAAACACACTGGCTTTGAGTGACCAAATCAAAACACTCAGTGCGAAGAGTCGCGATAAGCTCGCGCGCTTTACAATCTAACGGCTGTTCACAATATCACGACTAAACAACGAGGCATCACGTTATGGTGCCTCTATTTTTCTCCTCTACCTTTCTTCAATACTCTTCATTTTCATTTATCAGCGACTGTCGATGTACAAAAAGGCATTCATTCCTCTCATTGTCTTCTGATGCAAATGAATCGCGCTCAATTGATTAAAAAAAGTTAACACATGCACTCGTTGACTCCGAAAAGATGCTAAATCGACCATTTTTTCGAGTCACTTCACTAGTACATTGGAATTAGCGTCACGAAGATAATCAAAAAACCATTGCTGACAATAAACATAATATCGATTAGGACTCTTGAGTACCTGACAGCTATGGACATCTATGTTCTGCACTCCTAAACCCAAAGAGAAAAATACTCTTGAATGCGTGGGAAAATAGACATGCAATGGATTACAAACCTTCCCTTGAAAAAGAAAATGCTGGTTCTGGTCATTATTTCAATCGCCAGTCTGGTTTCACTTACTATCTATCAAAGCATTACTCTTTACGATGATTTGATCAATGAACGGAAAAGTCAGTTAAAAGACAAGATCGATATCGCGATCAATATACTTGAACAGATGCACGAGCATTCACCCTCCGCTGAGCAACATAATGAGGCACTGGAGCACTTACAAGGCTGAAGTTCGGTAAAAACGGATACTTCTTTGCCATTGACGATGACAACATTATGGTGGCAGGCGCAACCTCATGGCTTGGAAAAAGTTTTGCCAGTTTCAGGGACAGCCATGGAAGACCTGTGTTAGCCGATATGCGTGATGCAACCAGAGCAACCGGACAGGGCTTCAGTAGTTACTCCTTCCTCAATCCGGCGTCTGGCAAAGAAGGGGAAAAAATCAGTGCCCTTAACTACTTCGCGCCATGGAATATATTAATTGGTACGGGTATTTACCTCGACGACATTGAACATACTGTCTGGATCAGCGTTCGCGACTCAATCCTTTTCGCTATTATGGTCACCACCTGTCTGATCGCACTCGCTTTCTGGTTGACCCGCTCTTTGATCACCCCTATCCGCTCTATTCAATCGGCGCTTGCTGAAGTAGCACGAGGTAATTTAAGCGTGACTGCCGAAGTCAGTAGTAAAGATGAACTCGGCCTGATTGCCTCAGATCTTAACCACACCACCAGCGAGCTCAGAGGCTGATCCTCTCAATCGATCGCACCTTGTTTGAGCTCGACAGTAACAGTGAAGATATGGCAGATCTGGCGGGTCGCTCAAACCATGGGATCCGAAACCAGAATATTGAGCTCGAATCAGTCGCCAGCTCAATGGAAGAAATGTCGAGCTCGATCACTGAGGTCGAGACGAGCACAAAAGCGACGGCGGAAAATACCCAACGCTCGACAGGCCTGGTGAGAGAAGCTGGCGCTTCACTGGAAAAATCAGTGCAAAAATTTGAAGAGCTCAATCAGGACGTTAACGCTGCCGAGGAAAATATCCGTCAGTTAGCGGCATCCAGTGACCAAATCAGTGATGTGGTCAGAGTGATCAATGATATTTCTGAACAAACGAACCTCTTAGCCCTTAATGCTGCGATTGAAGCTGCCCGTGCGGGCACCGCAGGTCGCGGCTTTGCTGTTGTTGCTGATGAAGTGAGAAAGCTGGCGCATTCTACTAAGGAATCAACAACACAGATTAACGCCATCATTGAAACGCTTCAAGAGCGAGCTCAGTCTGCCGCCAAGATAATGGTGCGCGGTACGGAAAAAACCGCGGGCAGTCTTAAGCAGGTGCGTGAAACGCAGGAGCAACTTGAGTCTCTGGCAGTGTTGGTAGAGGACCTGGAAAAAATGAATGACGAAGTCGCTTCATCAACATCTCAACAGGTACTCGCGGCTCAGAAAGTCGCCGAGAACGTGGTTAACGTCAACAGCGTGTCGGGCGACAATCTGGATATGTGCGAAAGTACTCAGGCACTCAGTAACAAAATTCGCGAATTGAGTACAAAAAGCAGAACCAAACTGGGCCGTTTCAAAACCTCATAACAGTCTCAGCTTGCTTTAGGGTTTTGCTGCCGGATGCATCATCGCGGGCAGCAAAATGTCTTTCCCTTTCTCGAAAAGATCGCCCGCCATTTGGTCATTGATATCGGGCCATACGCGGGCAACATATTCGTTGTTAACCTCACTAATGGTCAAATATCCGCCGTTAAATGCCTGCTGCATTTTTACCAATGCTTTTTCTTTATCGCCATCACCGTCAAAAAACTCACCAGTTTTACTGATACAAGCACGTAAGCCAGCAAAGATGGTTGAGGAAGATAAAGAAGCGGCGTTGTTTGCCCTTCATAGTAAGCATTGATGTAACGCTCGAGCATGACAATAGCATCGGGCTGAGAAAGCGGTTGGTAACTTATCTCTTCGCCAACACCAAAAAAGCGGGTTGGGATCTGAAGACCTGCGGCACACATACATAGGTGATCAAGCCAACTGGCCAGTCGATCCTGTCCGCGGATTTTTCCGCTCCGGTATAACACCCTACCCTGTCGGTAACATTGATCTATCCACCCCTGCAAATTAACAGTACCGAAGGCTGTGTTTACACTCAGGTTAATTTCATGTGCAGGCCTTGGCTCAATCAAGAAGGACAAAATCGACTGATATTGCTCAACAACCTGCGTTTGTTGTTCATCCAACGTCAGCTCGCCAAAATAGTTAAGCGGTAAATCACCCGCTGCCCGTTGACGGGCATAAAAATCTGACATCGCCGCTTGGCTATCGCCGTAAGTCATCAGGTGTTTCATCAAGGCGTCACGCATTTGGTAACGTGAAAGATTGTCGAACGAGAAAGGTTCTTGCTCTTCCATTGAGCCACCTGGCTGTTCATAAAAGACCTTTAGTCGACGATTGAAAAAATACTGCACGGGCATTCGCCAAAAACGCTGTAGTTCTGCCAATTCGAGAATATCACTTTGCTCATCCGGATTCGGATTGACACCTTCAGCGGCCATAAAGCTCTCAGACTCAACACCTTCCCCCCGCGCGGCGGGCAACCATTCGTTGGCGTAGCTCGCATCGGTGTGACGGTAGCTGTCACGACTGAAAGGCACTAACGGGTTTTCATGGCAAAGGTGCGAAATCAGCGCTTGTGTTGATTCAACATCAGTCTTCCACTGGTCTCCACTCAGGCAGTAACCTTGCGTGCAATAGTCAAGTAACTCACTAATAAGAACAGACGGTACCTGCGAGGTATTGTCTTGAATCGAACGCCCCACATAGCTGATATACAGTTGATCCTGCGCCGACTGCAAGGCTTCCAAAAACAGGTATCTGTCATCATCGCGGCGGGAGCGATCTCCCGGACGCGATCTTCCCGCCATCAGATCAAACCCGACGGGTGCAATCGTTCTTGGGTAATCGCCGTCGTTCATCCCAAGCAAGCACACCACTTTGAATGGGATAGAACGCATGGGCATCAAGGTACAAAAGTTTACCTGCCCCGCCAAAAATCGCTGGCTGACTCGCTCGCCACTGAGCTTTCCCTTGAAGTAATCTTTGATGATGGCCAAAGACAAGGTGCTGGTGAATCCCGCTTCTCGCAATTGTTCGGACAACTGTTCTAGCTGTGCTCGGATGTGTCGCTCTGCCAATTCTTCATCGCCTTCAAGCGAGAAAAGATTATCAAGTAATGCCGACAGCGCTCCGACCCATTCCGGGCCCGTTTTAGGTTCAGACAGTGACGTTTGTAGTGACAGTAAACTGCTGACAAACAGGCTTAGCTTTCCTGCCAAGTCGGCTTCCAGCCCCTGCACTTCATCGTATGCCAGCATATCGTTAAATAGCCCTGCGTCGCTTGGCATCGCGTAGCCCAACAGCATTCGGTTCAAGCCAAACAACCAGGTATTTTGATCTTGTTGCGGAAGAGCGAAGTTCACAGAGGTGCTGCCATCAAGCCCCCAGCGAATCCCGGACTCTTCTACCCAGACTTTGACTTTCTCAAACTGACGCTCATCAAACCCGAACCGCCTCATTACCGCAGGCACTTCAAGTAATTCCAAAAGCTCACCGGCACCACAGCGACTGTCAGGCAAGCCAAGTAGCTGCAAGAACGTTGTCAGTACTGGGCTTTCCTGATCCACACTTCGGTCTGAAATTGAAAAGGGAATGTAGCGCTCACCGGGCGCATTGCCAAACACAGCCTGAATAGCCGGGCTATATGCATTGATATCTGCCACCATGACAATGACATCACGTGGCGTGAGTTGGCTGTCTTTCTCAAACATCGCCAGCAGTCTGTCATGCAGTACTTCCACTTCACGCATCGGGCTGTGGCAGACTTCAACCATCAGGGAATGGTCATCCGATGATATTTCTCGCTTACTGAGAGAGGATTCAATCTCTTTAACATCTCCGGGCTCTTCCAGATCCAGAATGTCAGCCTGCATATGATGGAGCAAAGTGTCACGAGGAATATCAACGAATCCCTGATCCACTTCTTGGCACGCCATCTCTGAAATCAGCAGTAAATTATCCCGCCCCAGTTTGCCCATAGACGCCAGTAAACTGTTGCCCACCTGACCTGATTCGTCATCGAGAAGCAGACCAAGTTGGCCCTGATCATCATCGTCAGTCACGCGACTGACTTTGCTGTCTTGCGATGCCGCCAGTCTCGCCAAATAACGCTTATCGCGGATGTCACCCCAGTAGTAACGACATGGGTTGGTAAACATGTAATGGACATCAATATGCTTACCCAGCGCTTTCAAGGCATCAAGGTAGCGCGGTGGAAGCGCAGAAATACCGAAGACGAAGACCCGCTCAATATGCGCGAGTCCTTCAGGCTTACTGGCCTGTGACGCGAGCGTTTCTATAAACTCGTCATATAAGTTGGCGCGGTGAAACGGGGATTGTTCCAGTGATAAGGTGTAATCGTAAAGCGCCCGCCAAAGTTTTGGTTGCCACACCTTGTCATCTTCCAGCTCAGCAACAGGGTTTCTTGCTCCCAACATTTAACCCACTCTGGTCGATACACCAAATATTGGTCAAAGATATCCGCGATTTTTTCCGCCAGCTGGTAGCATTTTTGCGCGTCATCATCTGCCTCAAGGTAGCGCGATAGCTCGCCAAAGTCTGGGTCATTCAACATGCCTGGTAAGACTTTCATCAACTTCCAAGTCATTGCCTCTTTGTTGAAATAGCTGCGCTTCGGCACCCCGTCCAAGACCTGAATGAACATTTGCCAGATGAAGGTAGCAGGTAGCGGAAATTCGACATTTGCCACAATGCTCTGCTCTTTTGCCATCGCAAGCTTCAACCACTGCGCCATCCCCGGGCTTTGAACCAGAATCAGCTCCTTTTGCAGCGGGTTGGAGAGTGGTTTTTGTTCAATAAGCGCAACAAGAAGGCTTTTCAGCAAATCGAGCTGATTAGAGTGGTAAATGGTAAACACAGGAAATAGCACCAGAAAGTTGTCATGTATCGATTGTCTATCATTCAACACAGAGGTGCAATTTGATAACGGGGATTTGTGTAGGGGCTTTATAAGAGAAGGCGCCTCAGTCTCAGGCGCCTTGAAAGGTGATCAGTTCTCAGTTTTTCAGCAACGCTCCGCTGTGAATCTGAAATTGTTCAGTGAGAAAACGGACATACCGAAACGCAACATACACGACCACACAGGTAGCAATGATCAGCTCAATGTTTGCCAGCATGGTGAGCTGCTCAACATACGCCGTCTCCATACCACGCTCTGCCGCCCACCCAGCAACCTTATAAAGTGCTGTCGCACCAATCACCATAGGGAAAGTGAAGGCTGCATACCCCGGAGAAAACGGTAAGCGCAGCAAACGAATAAATGACAAATAAACTAATGATGTCATTAATACGGCAATACCCAGTAACACAGAGACCAGAATTGGTGAAGGCTGCTCGGCGACAGTCAGATAACCCGCCAAAGAGAGGCTTGCTGGCGCTGCCAGTATCGCTATCGTTGGTTTTGCCGCATCGGGAATACCTGTACAAAAAATCAAGCGGTACATCATCATTGGCAGCAATACGCAATATGACAACAAGCCAAACATCAACACGCCATTGGCAATCGGCGCCAATGCAGGGTTACCCGAAAACGCGACATCAGCAACAATAAGCCCTACCGGAGGAACAAACCAGCTAGGCACCATATCACTTAGGGTGAAGTCTTTTGCTCTGTGAATGACAAACAAGCTCAGAAATATCAGATGAATCGCAATCGCAATCAACCACAGACTATCACCCAGTATGGGGTTGAATTCACCAATGCCATGAGAAACCACCATCATCCCCATCGCAAATGTTGGCACAACACTACCCACAACCGGGTGCGCTAAATCTTGTACCAACGTCTTTGGCACCGTGATGAACTTCAGGGCAAGCAGAACAAGCAATATGCCGCCGATAGCAGCACCTGCCAACTTGGCATTACCCTCGAGAGGCGCAATATTTTCCCAGCTCCAGCCGAGACTTGCGATGGCGAGAGCGAGTCCAGCAAGTGGGGTGGGTAACAATGTAAGTTTATTTTTCATATTTTCGAGACAATGCAGGCGAAAGAATATGGATTCATCATAGCCCCGTTGCGATATTTAATATATCTGAATATTCTTAAATCATCGTTAACTTATTCTTAACTAATATGGCTATCTCTCTCCGTCAACTCAACGTCTTTGTCACCGTTGCTCAAGAGAAAACGATTACTGCTGCGGCAGAGCAACTTTTTCTCTCGAAGCCAGCCGTCAGTATGGCGTTGTCTGATATGGAAAAGTTGCTGGGTCAAAAGCTTTTTGAGCGGGTCAACAACCGTTTGATCATTAATGAATATGGCAACAAACTTTTACCACTCGCCGATGAAATACTGTCTAGAAGCGATCAGATCCAACATATCTTTGAGCTTTCCGACGAGTTAAGCGGCCTACTAAAAATCGGGGCCAGTGACACGATCGGCAATCAGTTAGCGCCGTTTCTTTTGAGCGACTTCCGTCACCAAAGTGGTCATCACAATCAGCGTCTTCTGGTCAGTAACAGTCAAACCATTGCAGATAAATTATTAGCTTTCGAGCTTGATATTGGATTGGTAGAAGGGCGTTTCGATGAACATGAATCAGATGAAGATAAACTGCTGTCGATTTCACCTTGGTTATCAGACGAAATGTGTATCGCGTGCTCCCCGACTCATCCACTGGCGAACGAAAAACAACTTACCTTATATGATTTTGAGCAAAAGGACTGGATAGTCCGGGAAATGGGCTCAGGCACACGTGAGCACTTTATGTCTCGAATGGCTCCGCGCCTGAATAATTGGAAAATCTCTTTCGAACTCAGTAACACCGAAGCCATCATCAATTGTGCAGCAGCAGGCCTTGGTCTCGCTTACTTATCCCGACATTCAGCAAGACACGCCGCTAACGGAGGAAGAATTCATCTGCTGCCTGTGCCATTAGATTTGCAACGCCAATACTGGCTGGTCATTCACAAAGATAAATTCCAAACGCCCCTGCTTTCAAGGTTCATTAAATTTTGTAGCCAGTGGAGAGTTGATGACTAAACGCGGTTATCACCACTACTAAACGCAATCACCTGACTTATCTGGCAAAGCGGTCGACCGCATTGTTGTTGCCAGTAGGTGAATGCTTGTTGGGCTGCTTTGAGGCTTTTCTGTGTGTCTTTACCGCCATCGATGATCTTGTAAGCACGCAAGTAACTCTCAACATCTGAAGACAAGATAAAGGTATCTTTCCCCAGCAATCTGAGCGTATAGGGGCCGGTATTTCCGCCAAGCCGTTTTCCTTTGGTTTTCAGGTACCGCCAAAGACCAATAATGTCATCACTCGGCCAATCCGCCACCATATTGGAAAAACTGCCAAATTCCCTCTCTGCCCGCTTAATCATTTGAGCGTTATCCGCAATTGTCATTACCTTGCCAAGGTGGCGAATAATATCTGGGTTGCGCGCTTTCTCTTCCCACATTTCTGGTGGGATCAGACACATTTTTTCTATATCAAACGCCCAGAATACCTCTTCAAAACCCGGCCATTTGTTTCTCACGACCTGCCAGTTCATTCCTGACTGAAACACTTTCTTTGTAAACGCAGATAACCAGCGGTGATCGGGGATAGCTCTGAGCTCGGTATCTGTTCTTGGGATGCTTAAGATCATTTCCAGTTCTCGTTTTCCTCCTTTTCTTTCTGCAGCTCGGTGAAAAATCTTCTCAAAATCTTCAAATATCATCACACTAATCCCTGTTAAGGTAGACGGTAAAACAATCATACTGTATAAAAAGACAGTAATTTAATCTAGAGAGGGTGACCATGGCCGTTATCGTCAAATATGTGGTTGAACGCAATGGAGAAGAAAAAATGACTTTCACCTCTAAAGCGGAAGCTGATGCATACGACAAAATGCTCGACATGGCTGATGAGCTATTCTCTTTGCTGGGTAACAGCGAAGCGATCAGCGACGAAAGCCAGCGCGAGGAATTGTCTCTGTTCCTTGCCCAAAACCGTGAAGAAGTACTCTACGCGCTTGGTGCAAAACGTAAACCTAGCCCGAAGCCAGCTAAAAAAGCGGCACCAAAGGCTGAAGATACAACTGACAGTGACGACGAAGCCGCTTAATCAGCGTTGAGCTTCATGAATGTAAACGCTCCGTAATGGGGCGTTTTTGTTAATCCATCCAGTAAACTGTTTAAGTCTTTACCCTACCGATACATATACAGTCGACAATGGCGGTTTCGATCCATTTCACATCTGAAAATAGGGTTTCTCTCATTCTCACCCTTCAATCTATGCCTTATTCACTTTAAGATGTCTCTCAAACGATATATTACGACGTATCATCAGTGATAAACTGGAGAGTCACCAAAACAAGGAGTAACACACACCATGGCCAGTTTTGCAGTAGCACTTGGCACAGCCACAAAAAACAAAGATGGCAAAATTATCGAAGCCTTCTTTCCAACCCCTCTGCTGAACCCAACGGACGATTTAGTATCAGCACTGGGTGCACATGTTGACTATCAAGGTGGCAACCAAGTCATCGAAGTAACCACAGCTCAATGTGATGCGCTGGCTTCAGCGTTTAGCGCTGCAGGTGAAAATGCGTCAGCGACCTTCGCTGCAAAAGCTACCTCATCAGCACAACCTTTGGTATTGGTGATCCTCGCGACCGACGAAAAACCAGAATCAGTGTCAGAAGGCTTTCTGAAACTACAATTGATCTCAAACCGTCTTGTGCAACCACACGGTACAGTCCTGGATGGTATCTTCGGGCTTCTGCATAACATCGCATGGACGAACCAAGGACCAATCGACCTTCCTGAGTTGGCAGAGCGCCAAATGGAAGCACGCCTTAACGGTGAAGTGCTGAGCGTCGACTGTGTCGATAAATTCCCTAAAATGGTCGACTACGTCGTACCAGCGGGCGTCCGTATTGCTGACACAGCACGTGTTCGCCTTGGTGCGCACGTGGGTGAAGGTACAACCGTCATGCACGAAGGCTTCATCAACTTCAATGCAGGCACTGCAGGTGTCAGTATGGTTGAAGGTCGCATCTCTGCAGGCATTGTTGTCGGTAACGGTTCTGATGTTGGCGGCGGTGCGTCTATCATGGGTACACTGAGTGGCGGCGGTCAGTTGGTTATCTCAGTAGGTGAAAACTGCTTGCTTGGCGCAAACGCAGGTCTGGGCTTCCCTATGGGCGATCGCTGTACAGTTGAAGCAGGCCTTTATGTTACGGCTGGTACCAAGGTAACCATGCTGGATGCCGACGGTAACGAAGTAGAAACAGTGAAAGCGCGCGATTTGGCAGGTAAATCTGACCTTCTATTCCGCCGCAATTCAGTGTCCGGCAAAATCGAATGCTTGACCAACAAAACAGCGGTTGAGCTCAACAGCGAGCTACACAGCAACAACTAAAGTCGAAAAGTTTAGTTGTGGAAGAAGGGCTGCACATCTGCAGCCCTTTTTTATTCCTATTCTTCTGAACGCGTAATCACGTAGGTTAGAGGGTTAGCAAAAGAAAACTTACTCCCTCTCGTCTCCAACTGTTTTTGCTTCATCGCTACCAGCACTTCTTTCTGCACTTTCCATAAGGCAAAAAATCGAAAGACCATAAATACCAAAATAATTGGTAGCACCGATGCGCCAGTTTCAGCAGACCCAGAAATGACATTCAAACCCATCCAACCAACAATCAACGCAACGAGCAAATAAAACGCCCCGGTTTTGATTTCTATCTCAACCTTATTACCGCTTTCTTTGCGCACATAAAAATAGTCCACAGGCAACCTCTGCGAGCCAATCTAATTCAGGTCCAGATAATACGTTACCCTTTGTATCTCTCAACGAATATAACGAGATCTCAGCCCAAAAGTTTGATGGTCCATCCAGATTTACGTAATGTAACGATTAGAGTACATGGTCTGGTATGAAAGCAGGAACTTTGAAATGGAATTCAGTCACCGTTTTGTTGACGCAACAGAGAAAGAAAGAGTATTTATTGTGGGGGATATCCACGGTAAACTTTCCCTGCTAAAACATACACTTGACCAGGTTAACTTTGATATAGATAACGACTTGCTGATTGGTGTTGGTGACCTTATCGATCGCGGACCAGAGTCTGCCGAGACACTCTGTTTCTATTCACAACATGACTGGTTTTTGTCTGTTATCGGTAATCACGAGTGGATGCTAAACAAAGCCTTTCTTGTCTGGGACAAAATAGAGCTGAACAAAGAAGAACAACGATATAAGCCCCATTGGCTAAGAAACGGCGGGGATTGGGCGGAAGACTTTTCATACAGTAAGTTGAAAGACATGGCAGATATCATCCATAGCATGCCATGTGTGATTACCTGTAAAGTTCAAAGCGGAAAAACCATTGGCATAAGCCATGCTCAACCGCACAGCTTAGACTGGAAAGAAATGCAGAATTGGCGAGGAGACCTGATGGATAATCCTCGTTGGATTTGGGGGCGAACTCGAATCAAAGGAGAGCCTGAAGGAGAAATATCAAATGTCGATATGACCTTCCATGGACACACACGAAGTGATGACATGCTCAGCGTCAGTAACAGTCACTTTCTCGACACAGCATCCGTCAATGACTACAACGGTGGATTTATTTTGTACGAAGTAAATAGCGGCAGCACATTCAAAGGGCTAACTCAGATAGACTTTTGCAATATTGAAGAGACGACGCAGTAATTATGTAAGAGGCTCACCTAAACGCTGATGACTCATTTCTGCAAACACGCCTTAACGCATCTGAATTTCCACATTCAAAAATACAGCCTATCGGTGCAAAATCGCCGTGGTCATAGGTAACAGCGACTATAAATACGTGAACAGCAATTCTGAATAAATAGCGGTACAGATGAGATGCGGTGAGTATAGTGGATGAACATGCCCCAGATGCTTTCCAAAGTGCACAGCACTTTTCATATGCTCAGATAGCAAAAAACCCCAGCATCTCTGCTGAGGTTTCTCGAAGAAGTGGCGGAGCGGACGGGACTCGAACCCGCGACC
>NZ_PEIB01000002.1 GCF_004116385.1 Veronia nyctiphanis
TAGAGACTTTAACAATCAACAACAGGAAATGATGCTGGCGGCATCAATATGAACCTTTTCACGCGCAAACTCTACCCATAGCGCTGTCGTATCTTGGCGGTTTATTGGGTGTGTTGATGGTCGCGACAGCGCAAAAAGGCGTTGGTAACAGAATCAATGTAGACGGTCTTGATTTCATTCTTGTCGCGAAATTGCTGGCACTGGTGGTGGCGTTTGCGTTTGCGCTGGAGTGGGTTGGCTTTGCACTGGCAACCATTCTTTTTCTTATCAGCGGTTATTGGCTGTTGGGCGAACGACGGGTCAAAACATTATTTATCGCATCGGTGCCTTTTGCGGTGAGTATCTGGTTCATTTTGGCCAAACTCCTCGACATTTACTTGGCTCCGGGCCGATTGTTTACCTTGCTGGGAGGCTAAGAATATGTGGGATGGAATAGCAACAGGTTTGTCGACCGCGATTATGCCTTTCAACATCATGATGGTGGTGGTGGGCTGCTTTGCAGGTACCTTTATTGGCATGTTACCGGGTTTAGGGCCAATTTCTGCGGTAGCACTGATGATCCCCATCACCTATGGGCTTGACCCTGCGTCGGGCATCATTTTGATGGCGGGTGTGTATTATGGGGCTGTATTCGGTGGTTCGACATCATCAATTCTGATCAATGCGCCAGGCTGCGCAAGCACAGTCGTCACTGCATTCGATGGTTATCCAATGGCCCAAAGAAGACAGGCCGGTAAAGCACTGGCACTGGCTGCATACAGTTCGTTCACGGGCGGAACGATAGGTGCGATTGTCTTATTGTTTGCTGCACCCGCGTTGGCAACGGTGTCGTTAAGCTTTCAGTCCAGTGACTACTTTGCGCTGATGATTCTGGGGCTAACCGCTGTTTCTGCTTTTTCCGGTGAAGGCAAAGTGCTTAAAGCCATGAGCATGACGGTGTTTGGATTGATGATTTCAACCATAGGAACCGATGTGATTTCAGGGGCACCGAGGTTCACGTTTAACAATCTTGATTTGGTTGACGGTATCAGTTTTTTACTGCTTGCTATGGCAACCTTCGCACTCGCAGAAGTGATAATGACGGTACTCCGTCGTCAGCATGAGGAAGAAGAGCCGGAAATGGACATGGCCGCGCTCGGGAGCATGAAGCTGACGAAAGAGGAAATAAAAGAAGTCGCTCCAACGGTTGCCCGGTCCTCGGTATTCGGATTCATTGTCGGTGTATTACCCGGAGCGGGAGCAACAATTGCTTCTTTTCTTGCCTACGGTATGGAGCGAAATATTGCGCCAAACCGTCTGAAGAAAGGATTCGGGCAGGGGGCATTACGGGGGTTGGCTGCACCGGAAACGGCAAATAATGCGGCGTCGACAGGGTCTTTCGTGCCTCTTCTTACCCTAGGTATACCCGGCTCCGGTACCACGGCGATCATGCTCGGCGCGTTGATTGCTTACGGTATCCAGCCCGGTCCTCGCTTGTTTGTCGATAACCCAGATGTATTTTGGTCAGTCATAATTTCGATGTACTTCGGTAACCTCGTGCTGTTGATCCTGAACTTGCCACTGATTCCGTATATTTCGCGGCTATTGGTTATTCCACGGCCAATCCTGATACCTCTGATTTTGTTTTTCTCCATCACTGGCGTCTATTTGGTGAGCTTTAACACCTTTGATATTCACATGATGGTGATTATTACCGTGATTGCTATTTTCCTGCGTTTGCTGGATTTCCCTATGGCGCCGATGCTGCTTGGATTTATTCTTGGCGGGATCATGGAAAACAACCTCAGTAGGGCCTTGATTATCTCTGATGGAAGTCTTTCATTCCTCTGGGAGCGGCCACTGACATTGACCATTATGTGTATCTCGATCTTTGTCGTTTTGTTACCACTAATCAAACAGTTGGTAAGCAAAATGGGGTGGATTAAGAAGAAGTCGACGCTCGGTGTAATGCCTGTTGAGGATAGTAATGAGCAATAAATATGGTCTAAATGAATGACGAAGAATAAAGGAGGCAACCGCCTCCTTTGTTTTGCTTACCAAGCTTTATGCACCTCATTGGAATTATTATTTGCGCTTGTAACCCGCTTTCTTTTGTAGCTGGCGCTTCAGGCGACGTTTCTCGCCTCCACGACCGCCACGTTTTTCGCGATGCTCATATTCTGCATTCATATCCGGCTCAAAACCTTGTATCCACTCTTGTGGAATGCGTTGGTCAATAAGCGTCTCGATAGCGGCCAACATGCCTTCCTCATCTCTGCTGACCAGTGATATCGCTACACCACTTTTGCCTGCACGCCCGGTTCTGCCAATTCGGTGAACATAATCCTCAGGTTGATGAGGAAGCTCGAAGTTGAATACCGTATCGAGCGAGGGAATATCAAGGCCGCGTGCCGCAACATCAGTGGCAACAAGCACTCGGGTTTTACCTGTTTTAAAGTTTTCAAGCGCACGGTTTCTTGCGCCCTGTGTTTTTTCACCATGGATTGCTTCTGCTTCTAAGCCGTCAAGTACGAGTTCCTTCGCCAAGCTTTCCGTGCTCTGGCGTGTTTTGGTAAAAACCAGCACCTGCTGTAGATTCTTACTGCCAATCAGAAATGACAAAAGTTCGCGTTTTCGCTTTTTGTCGACAGGGTGGATTTTTTGTTCAACTGTCTCTGCTGTTGAATTCGTCTCGGCAATATCAATTCTTACTGGATCTTTGAGTAGCTTATAAGCCAGATTAGTGACATTTTTCGGGTAAGTGGCAGAGAAGAAAAGTGTCTGACGTTCCGAAGGAATTTTCTTCATCAGCCTCTTAATGTCAGAGATAAAACCCATATCGAGCATACGGTCAGCTTCGTCAAGCACAAGCGAATGTACCGAGGACAAATTCAGCGTACCAATATGAAGGTGATCAAGCAGTCGACCGGGTGTACCTACAACAATCTGAGCGCCTTTCTCCAGCGCTTTTTTCTGCGGATTAATATTGGCGCCACCATATAAGGCGGTGACGTTGATCTGTGTGTTAGCCGCATACCCGACAAACTTCTCATAAACTTGCTGAGCTAACTCACGGGTCGGCGTAACAACCAATACACAGGTTTGAGCGCTCTGTTCTTCAAGCAGCCTATGAATGAGGGGAAGCGCAAACGCCGCGGTTTTTCCTGTGCCAGTCTGTGCACCTGCCATCAAATCTCTGCCTTCAAGCACTGCTGGGATAGCTTCGCTCTGAACAGGGGTGGGTGTCGTATATCCCTGAGTGTCGAGTGTGTTTCGCAGGGTGGAAGAAAGGAGGTGGAAAACGCTGTCAGACATTGAGGCTACCCGAAGAGGAAAAGAGCACGGAGTCTAACAAACCGGAGACGAGACAAAAAGCGCTGCCTGAAATGTTTAACATTAGTCGAATGCATCGCAACCAATCAGTGAAAACGAGTCACAAAAGTCAGGCATTATTTAATAACGACCGAAAAGTTAAGGTTCTGATTTGCTGAGACCAACAAAAGCAGGTTGTTATAGAAGTGATTACAAATGAAACTAACTCTGGGGGCAAAATGAAAAAACATCTACTAGCGGCGGCAATCGGTCTGATGTTGTCTGCACCATCAATGGCAAGCGAGCCAGTAATTGAAGAAGCAACCTATGACCAGATCAGCCAGCAGCTGAACGATGGCTCTCTGACTTCCGAAGCATTGATCACTTACTACCTTGAACGCATCGCTTCTGTCGATGATGCTGGCCCGGAGTTAAATGCTATTCTTGCGCTTAACCCGAATGCCCTTGCCATAGCAAAAGAGCGCGATGCAGAAAGAAAGGCGGGTAAAGTGCGTGGGCCGCTTCATGGCCTGCCTGTTGTTTTGAAAGACAACATTGACACTCAAGCGCCTTTGGCAACAACCGCCGGTGCGTTAGCACTGAAAGACAATGTAAAAGAAAAAGCCGCACCCGTGGTTGAGCTGTTGGAAGAGGCCGGTGCTATCGTATTGGGTAAAGCCAACCTCAGTGAATGGGCGAACTTTAAAGCATTCAAAAGCTCCAGTGGCTATAGCCAGTTGGGTGGACAAACCAAAAACCCTTATTTCCTTGATCGCAACCCTTGTGGTTCAAGCGCTGGCTCAGCGGTTTCCGTTTCTGCAAACCTGACTCTGTTTGCTGTCGGTACTGAAACAGATGGTTCAATCGTCTGTCCTGCGTCGCACAGTGGTATTGTGGGCATTAAACCGACCGTTGGCCTGATTCCAGCAGAAGGTATTGTACCTATCAGCCACACGCAGGATTCTGCAGGCCCGATGGCGCGTACGGTAAAAGATGCGGCAATCTTACTGGGTGCGATGGCTGATCCATCTAACAAAAATGCGAAAGCTGACTATACGATGGGTCTGGAAAAAGTGTCCCTGAAAGGCAAGCGTATCGGCGTCACGCAACATGGCGATCGCTTCCCTGAACCTGTGAAAGCCGTTTTTGAGAAAGCACTGAAGAACCTTGAAGCACAAGGTGCCGTGTTGGTGCGCGGTATTGCAATGCCACAGGAAGAAGCGCTTGGTCAGGCAGAGTTTGAAGTGTTGCTGCATGAATTCAAACATGATTTGAACGCATACCTTGCGACGACACCTGACGCGGTAAAAGTGAAGACTATCGATCAACTGGTTGAATTCAATAAATCGAACCCGTCAACCATCGAACTGTTTAAGCAAGAGCTGATTGAAATGTCGGCATCAAAAGGCGATCTCAAAGAAAAAGCATATGTTGATGCGCAGGCTACCATCGAGCAGTACGGTAAAGTGGAGGGGTTAGACAAAATTGCGGCTGACTTGAATCTTGATGCCTTTGTCGCGCCGACGAGCACGCCGTCATGGCTGATTGACCATGTGAATGGCGACAAGTTCGAAGCGGCTTCATCAAGCCCTTCTGCGATTGCTGGTTATCCGAGTATCACCGTTCCAATGGGAGATGTAGACGGGCTACCTGTCGGTATTTCTTTCTTTGGTCTGGCATACAGTGAAAAAGGCCTAATTGACATCGCATATGCTTACGAGCAAAACAACAAAGCACGTACACAGCCGATGTTCAAGCCGACGTTGGTCGCGAAAAAATAACCGCGAACTAACTACGACGTTTTCGGGCTGACATCTGTCAGCCCGTTTTATTTGGTTAACGCTTAGCTCAGAGTCATACTTTTAGGGTTAAACCTCAGTTCATCAATGCTTTCTGTGTGGCACCAATTCCCGTTTATTTTTGAGTCGATAGTACGGATTGAGTCGGCAATGCCTGTAGTTGCTTTAAAAACTGACTGAGTCATGTCATCTTTAAACGCCCCAACTCCGGCGTTTCGCGGGTGAGTGACTTTTCCCATTGTGAATTTTTGCTCATTGGAGTCGTTCGTAATATTTATTGGTTCATTCTGATAGAAGAAAGAGTCACCGTTCGCTTGGGTATAAGTAACCTTTGATGAGGTTGGATAAAGAACGAAAGTGAATGCTCCTTTATTTCTCTCTGGTAGTGAGTAATCCTGCTTCACACCTTTGCCAGCAATCATTTTCTCGATGATGTCGTGCGCTGTTTCCTTTACCTCAATATCGCCAGCATTTTCTGTTGCTGTGATCGTGATGCTTCCATGCTCTGAGTCATATTTAGCTGAAAGTTGCCCGAAGTCTCCGCCTAAAGTGAAGTCTTTTTCTTGCATGAGGCGATTTCTGAATAACTGGTATCCCGCGGCATCGTCACCGAAAGCGTGTTGTACAACTTGGTAAGCATGATCTAACGATGAAATGACAACACGGGCTGTATTTTCTATTGCAAAGCCGTCGGCGCGAGAGGACTTCAAGTCTGTGTATTCATCTTTCAAAAATGCTGTTTCGGGCTGATAGTTGGCCCTCGGGTCTTTAGCAAAAATATCATCAGTGCTTCCATCAGCACCACCGCCACAACCTTGCAACAAAATACCAATCGTCAATGCGATGAGTAACTGCTTCATACCTTTAATCTCCAAATGATAAAAATGGGTTTCGCTGTTGCTTACAGGGAGAGAGCATTTGGTTGTAGGTCGAAAAAGTTGATGAACTTAACTATGCCTGACTATCGTGCTACTAAGATAAAATATGAAACAGTGTTTTATACTTTCATGGCAATTATTTCAAGTAGTTTTACATTTAGTTTTTGATAAGGCTTAAAGAGGAGAAAAGAGCTACTTCAGTAGCTCTTTTGATGTTTTTAGTACTTCGCGCCATAACCATGATGGTTATATGGAGTATAAGAAAAACAGTGTTGCTGCATCATCCATTGCATGCGCATCATCATTTCCATTCTTTGCATGTAATAGAAATACTGGATTTGTTGCATACAATGCTGAGCTTGAGTCTGCATTCCATTATTGTAGTAACCGTGCCACGGGCAGGGTTCAGGCGGGCAAGGTTTTGGTGGACAGGGTTTGGGTGGACAAGGCTTTGGTGGGGTTTCGCATTCAGGCACTTCCGGTTTCGGCTTAAATAAACCTGAAAAAATTGAACCTGCCAATGCCGCAGCACCTGCAATGACGCCTCCACCTAAAATTAAACAGCCTATCGGGAGTAGCGGTGCCGCTAATCCGGCGATACCTGCAAGTATGCCGCCTCCTGCCAGAGCTGCTCCACCAGCCGCCGCGCCGCCGCATGCTGCTACCATAGCCATAGAAAATACTCCGTAAATGATGTTTTGTAATAAAAAGTCAGAACTAATTAATTGTTTTCTTATATAACAACTCGCTTAGTGCTTTTACTTGAAATCAGGTTCCCTCAAATTCTGAATATTCTATTAAGTGCTTAACGAGCGCCGAAGTCGTTGTTTTTGTTCTATTGTTTTAAGTGTGTTTAGTGACGGATTTGGCGCAATGGGACTGGACATTGATAAATCTGATTTTGACGATAAAGACCATACTCGGTTTGCTAATGAGCTGCGTCATGATCTTGAAACGTTAGAACGACTTTTGTCATCCAAAGGTTGGGGGGAAGGACCGTCGACAATTGGCGCAGAGCTGGAGTTGTACCTGACGGACATCAATAATCGGCCGATCCCGTGTAACGACAAAGTGCTCTCATTGGCAAGAGATCCGTTTCTGACAACCGAAATTAACAAATTTAACGTCGAATACAATTGTCCCTATGTTCCGGTGAAGGGCAAGCCATTTTCCCGGCTGAAAACCCTGATGGATAAGCGCATTTTGACGTTACAGGAGTTGGTCGATAATGATGGTGTGAAAATAACACCTGTTGGTATTTTGCCGACACTGCTCGAAACCGATTTTGACGCAGGGCATATGACCGACGTCCCGCGTTATCAGGCATTGATAAAAGTGCTGCGGCAGTGTCGTGGGCAACCTTTTCACATCGAAATTGAAGGCTTTGACAGCCTCTCAATGGATGTCGAAGAAGCAACGATTGAGGGAGCGAATACCTCATTCCAGGTTCATGTTAGGGTTAACCCTGACGAGTTCGCCTCTTGGTATAACGCAATACAATTATCATCGGCGTTTTCATTGGCCATGGGCGCTAACTCTCCCACATTTCTTGGCAAAAAGCTGTGGCATGAAACGCGTATTCCTTTGTTTACTCAGTCTGTTGATTGTCGCAATCCCATGCGTGAAGCCCACCTTCCTTGCAGGGCGTCATTCGGTCAAGGTTATTTGCGAAACAGTGCCATCGAATTATTCAGACAGGGGATTCATCTTCTCCCTGTTTTACTTCCAGACTGGTCGGATAACACCCTTAAGTCTCCTGAACTAAAGTCGGCTGCTCGCAGACACACACAGAAAAGAGAAAGCGAAAGTCCAGAACTGAGAGCATTGAGACTTCATCAAAGTACGATTTGGTATTGGAATCGGCCTGTTTATGATCAGGCTGATGGTGGGCACATGCGTATCGAACTTAGAAGCTTGCCCGCAGGGCCCACCACAATAGATATGCTCGCTAATGCGGCTCTCAGTATTGGGCTTGCACAACACTTCCGCCATAATATTGAATTCCTGATGGATATGTTGCCTTTTGAGTTTGCGCGTCACAACTTTTTTGCCGCGGCAAGGGCAGGGATAGACGCTAAATTTATTTGGGGTGCGAGCACTGGCTCTGTGCGTGAATACCCGGTTACGGATCTTCTACTGCCTCTGTTAGATGGCGCAGCCAATGGATTGCGTGAAATAGGGATTGACGGAAAAGAAGCAGACAAATGGATTGCGGTTATTGAACGCCGAATAATGACCAAGCAAACAGGCGCGGTGTGGCAGCTATCTTCTCTCGCGCATTATGAGCAAATGCAGAGCTCTTATCAGGCACTCAGCAGTATGTTCAGCGATTATCGAGCTAATTGCATGTCGGGTGAACCAGTATCAGATTGGATTGTGCATTGATCGTTATTAACGGCCACAGCGAGGAGACTTTTTGGTGAAACTACATGAGGTTGGGCTGCCTAATGAGCAGCAACGAAAAGCAGGATTTGAACAATGGTTGAGCAGCCTGCCTGGACCAAGCTGGCTGACGATGCAAGGGAAAGATGAGTCCCGCCACCGTGTTGTTGTGACCTTGTTACACGGCAACGAGCCCTCCGGTGTTCGAGCCATCTGGCAGTTGCTCAATTGCCCTCCTGCCTGCGCTGTGACCACGCACTTTTGTATCGCTAATCTTGATGCAGCCTTGAAGGACCCTGTATTTAGCTTTCGCCATTTGGTTGATAAGCCAGACCTGAACCGATGCTTTGGTCGTCCCGGAGATAGCTTGAGTTATCATTTAGCGCGTGAAATCGAAGACAAAATCAATGAGATCTCACCGGAGGCCGTGGTTGATTTACACAACACGTCTGGCGATAGCCCCCCCTTTGCCGTCGCGTTGTCAGACGACCACGAGCATCAGGTCATTGCCAGTTTATTCACCGATAAATTTCTTCATACCTCAGTCCATCTCGGGGCGTTAATGGAATTAAGTCGCCCGGGGCAGCCGATTGTGACAATTGAGTGCGGTGGTTTGCAAGATGAAGGGGCTGATCAGTTTGCACTGGAGGGCCTTCAGCGATTTCTGACTAAAATCAATATCCGTCGTTCAAGGCCGAAAGTCGATATGGATATTTTACATAACCCAGTCAGGGTTAAATTGGCTGCGGGTAAAACGATTTGCTATCACAGCCGAAAAGTTGATGACGTAGATTTAGTACTCAGCAAAGACGTTGATAAGTTGAATTTTGGTGAGCTGAAAGCAGGAACGCAAATAGGCTGGCTAGGCAAGAAAAAACTTGATGCGTTAACCGTCGTTAACGGTCTATCTGACTGCGAAGCGGACGCATTTTTAACTATAGCCGAGGCCGATTAACGCTTAAAGAAGACTCTCGCCTTTTCATGATCACCACAAACCCCAGAATTGCTATCGACGATTGTCTGTTTTACCTTGTGTCGGCCGCGCAATAAAAAACGGCGGTAATGACCGCCGCTTTTCGTTCTATCTCTCTACCGTGGCTAGCTTTGCAGCACAATCATTGGGATGGCGAGGATTTTATCGCCTGAACTTGCCAGATGCATAATGACCGCAACCAAACTTCCGACAAGTGCCAAGTACCAGGCGGTGCTGAATATCTGACCATATCTGTCGAGAGGTAAAACATCTGACTGATGTCTTGTACGCCATTCTGAGAAAATTTCTAAACTGCCGATTAACAGCATGACAGCGAGAAATGCAAAGCCAAAGGCATAGCTTATGTAAACCCCTAATCCCGCGCCTAATAAACATGCGATAAGCCCGACCTTATTGTTCATTGAAAAGCTGATGCTCTTAAGGATATGTCCGCCATCGAGTGGCACGATGGGTAGCAGGTTGAAAAGGTTAAGTAATGCGTTAAAACTGGCGATTCCGGCAAAGAATATATTGCCAGTGACCCAGTACGCGATAAGTGAAGCAAGTGACATAAACAGGCCAAATGTTGGCCCCATGATAGAGATCACCACGTTTTGCCAGCGGGTATTTATCCTGTCCTCACTCACGGCGAGCCGCCTAAAAAAGGAATAAGATAAATTCCTTTGGTTTTCATGCCGAAATACTTCATTGCACGAATATGTCCGTACTCATGGACGACAAGACAGGCGATCAACGCCAGCGCAAATTCGAGAGAGAAAAACCAAGAGTATGCAGCGAGGCTGGCACCTGCGAAAAGCACCTTGATGACTTTGGCGCTTTTGAGCAGTTTGAAACCCAGAGAGAAAAGACTAATGACACTGAATTTTTTCTTTGCGGCTTTTTGGTGAACAACAGGTTGCTGTTCAATGTCTTTTTCATTTCTGATGCCTTCTTCTACGACACTTTGATTAACGCTCAAGGTGTAATTGAAAGAGAAGGGTTGCCACTGCAATTGCGAAGACAGTATGACGTTGACCAGTCCGTTAGGTGTTTGTAGCTGGAAAATGTGCGTTTTATCACCTTCATTATCCACGCTTGCGGCAAGCTGGGAAACGAGTTGGTTGTCCCAGTAAAGTGCCTGCCATCCGGCCATCGAAGCTTCCAGTCTAAGGCTCTTGCCCAAACATTCTGTATTGAGTAACTGCAAAATACGCAAATCCTTGTCAAATAATTGTATCTACAAGACAGGTTTTTCTGTCAGAGCTTGTCCTGCCTTGGTGTTGAATGCGTTATACCACTTACGTGACAGAGTGAGTACTGAGATGAGAAAAAATAACGTGTCGTTCTGAATTAATCGATGATTAAGCCTATCAGCGAAAACTTTTATCGTCTCCAGCCGCTAAGCATTATCTTATTGAACTGCTGCGCTTTTTCTTGTTTCTGTCATCTCATTCTCTTGTGTATCACCTGAATACTTCACTATACAAACGTTTCTTATTGATTATCCGTATCACTTTAGAGACACCTGATGAGAAGGCCGAACTTTATAGTATGAAAACAGCAACAGAGTTTGCACTTCATCAGGAATTTAATCGACAGGGAGCGGTTGAACATGACGTTGATTATGCCAAGTTTCGGAGATGGCGGGTTTGTCAGTGACATTCGGCAGCAGGTATTGCGTAACAATCATCTTGACGACAACACCAAAGAAAGATTTAAGGAAATACTCTCATCGTCTTTGAGTAGCCAGATCAACATGCTGTTCATCGGTGAAGAAGGTGTGGGTGTCACGTCTACAGTAGATGCGCTATTTAAAAAGCTTCCTCACGCTGAAGAAACTTTATCACTGAGCCAAAGACGATCAGACTCAGTGACCCGAAGAAGTGCTGATGGAATGGTCATCTGGGACTGTGCGATATCTGGTGACGGATTCAAAGACCATCAGAAACGTTATCAAGTGCGTTCTTTACTCGAAGAAACAGACAAAAATGGCAAACCACTGATTGATCTGGTCGTTGCTGTTTTTGACGCGTCATCCATGCATATTCATTCTTGTGTGTCGACGCTGAATCACTGGGTTTTGCCTTCATTGGGACGATTTGGCGAGAATCGCCTGATGGTGCTGGGGAATAAAGCGGATAACCTTTCTCGTTCACTGTCTGATATTGGCTCAAGCCGACACTGTGTCTCTGACGGGGAACTCTGCATGGATGTTGTCGCTGCTTCATTCCGTTATCAAATGATTGATAAGTTTGGTCTCGATGTAAGGCCTGTGTTCTGCGCAGCAAACCCTGACACTGGTGCGCCATTTAATCTGATCAAACTGCTTTCTGTCATGACAAAACAACTTAACCATGAAAAGCGTCCAATGTTGTTTAACCGTTCTTTGGTATGGGGTGAGAAAAGCCTGAGTACTCATGACAAGCAAAGCCGATATCTCGCGAGAATTGAGGACAGCCTCTTCGCTACTTTCTTTACAGAATTCAACGATGGCGCAAGGCTGGGAGGCAGGCTGGGGGAGCGAGCAGAACTTAATGGCCAAGCCGCCGGGAAAATAATCCAACAAAGTATTGGGAACACATTAAGGCTGTCAAATGATCTACTTTGATCTGGCGTTTGGCAGACATTGGGAGGGAGCTTCCTCCTGCAGGGAAGTGAGTACAAGAGGAACAATAATGAACGCATCATCCAATTTACTGGGGAAAGTGATAGCTGAAATACAACATTCGCCCGTATTTGACGACAGCAAGAAAACTGACTTCGTACATCGTCTGCAACAGGTAGAGAGCAGTGCACTGAATATTTTGTTTGTCAGCCAGTCGGCTGAGACAAAAAATGCAGCAATCAATGCGATGTTTCCTACGATAGTGTTAGAAGAAAACAATAAAAATATTATTCCCTATCAATTGAATAACCTAACTCTTTGGGATTGCCCTGCATGGATGACGGGTAGCAACAGTCAAACTTCATTGATGATGGAAATTGGTGCGTTATTGGATGAACGTGACGAATACGGTCAGCCACTCATTGATCTTGTTGTTACGCTCGCCGATGGCAGTGAGAACAAACCCTATGCCGCTTTTCAAATGTTGTGCGACCACATTATTTCAGAGCGAGATCCAGCGACAAGGCACCAGGTTGTTGTCGCGATTAACTATGGCGATGTTCAGCATGCTGATGAAAACAATGTGTTTCGTTTACACGCAGAAAAACACAAAACAGATTGGCCTCAACAGGTACACAGCGCATTACAAACAGCTATGAAGCAACGGTTTGGGATACTCGCTGAAGCGATTGAGTTTGAGGCTGACACCTATTTAGATCGACCAACTAATTTGCTTGCCCTATACAGAGCAATGTTTGAAGCGCTTCCTGCAGAGAAGGCCATAAACCTGCTCAATCAAGATATTGAGTACCGCACTAATTATTGGGCTTATAACACATGCCTTTCTGACCATATGGCTTCATTTGAGAATACCCTCTTTGACTATGTCTGGAACAAGTCACTTAATGGCTGTCGTTTAGATGGCAGGTTAGGGGCGTTTGTCGGGAGTAATGGAGAAGAGCTAGGAAGCATTTTGCAAAAAAATATTTCACATGCATTATCGATAAACTAAAAAATAAAAAGGCCGGATATCCGGCCTTTTTTCCTACCCAACTTACATCATTTACTATTTAACATCATTGATGTAAAATTCTTTACATACCAGCTTATTCAATTAGACTTTAGTAAGATTATGTGGCACGAATCAATAAATAAAACAATTGATATAAAACAAGTTTAATATTTAAGTTTATGGTTTATAAATTAGTAATTAAGACATTATTTTTTTGATTCTATTAATTATTATTTAATTATGTCTAATACATCTACCCCGGAGACAATGATATATCCTCGCATCATATCGGCATCGATAATATTGATTCTTTTATTTTTAAGTTCTATCCAACCTCGACGACTTAGAAACGACAAGTTCTTTGACAGTGTCTGACGAGATACCCCCATCAGATCTGCGAGCTCCTGCTGAGTGACCGGAAGGCTTTCTCCTTCGGCAACCTCTTTTGTATTTTTTAAAGATAAAAGCATGACGCAAAGCCTGATATCGGTCTTCTCACTCAGGATAAATGAAATGGTTTTTGGGTAAGATATAGATTTCTCGCGAGATTATTCGACATTTTTACAACAAGACTTAACTCTTCGTCATATATCGACTTAAATGTTCTCGTATCGATGGAAAGTAATACTGCCACAAACATTGTTGTTGCTGTTGAGATCGTGGCTTGTCCCGCTAATAACTCAACGTCATCAAAGTATCCATTTAATGATGCGAAGCCTGCTAGGTGTTTAGTCCCGGCGAGAAAGCTCAAATCAAATCTTACTTGCCCTTCGATTAATAAATAAAATCTCTCTAATGCTTCTTTAGTAATTCCTTTATTTTAATTTTCATATGCTACCACTATATTAATAACGATTTACCATAAATTAATGGTCCAACCTTTCCTTGTTTAAATTAAAAAATCTAAAAATATAGACCGAATATGATGGTAGTTTACTTTTTGACCGATCGGGCAAGAAATTCAACTAAATAATAATATGTGGTAAATAACGAGATAGGTCTTGCGTAACGACTGAGCTGTCCTCACGAATGGATATACCTGCCGCTTCGCCATTAATTAGCCAGCTACCGATCAATGTATAGTTGTCGCCGAATTTTGGTAGCGGATGGTAGGCCTGAACAATGTAGCCTTCTTCACCATACGGACCCTGCGAATCTAATGTTTTAATACCATCCCGGTAAACAGATATATTGGCACCTTCACGAGAGAAAAGGGGCTTTTTCACATAATCAGTTAACGTAGCCGCAGCCTTGTCGTCAGCAAAATACGCAGGTAAAAGGTTAGGATGGTTTGGGAACATACGCCACAACATCGGCAGTAAAGCTTTATTGGAGATGATGCTCTTCCATAGAGGTTCAAGCCAATTCGTGGTCGTTTTGGTCAGATGTTTTCCATACTCTTCTTCAAACATAAATTCCCAAGGGTATAGCTTAAACATCCAACGAATCTCTCGGTTCTGCTTATCGCAAAACTCACCAAGGTCATTGATACCGATGTCCTCAACATGCACAAATGCTGTCGAGAGTCCCGCTTCTTTGGCACAGTCTTCCATATACTGGACCGTTTCGCGGTCTTCCACCGTATCGTAGCAACAGGAAAAATGCAGTGTTTGCCCGGGTTGTTGCCTGGCAAGTTCTGCGAACCGAGTTATCATCAAATCTTGGAGTAAGTTAAATTGGTCAGCATCCCTTCTGAGTTCTCCACTGTCCACTTTCTGCTCTAACCACACCCATTGCCAAAATCCGGTTTCATAGACTGAGGTTGGTGTATCAGCGTTATTCTCATACAGCTTCGCCGGCCTTTGCCCGTCGTAAGCCAAGTCGATACGTGAATACAATGAAGGATCTTGGCGCTTCCATGAATTGAGGATTGAATCCCAAAAGGCTTCGGGAACGCAAAACCGACGGAGCAATTCGTCATCTCTCACCACTTTATCCACCACTTGGAGACACATCTGATGGATTTCTTCGGTTGGTGCCTCTATGTCTTCTTCAATTTGTTTCAGGTTGAACTGGTAGTAGGCGCTTTCATCCCAATACGGCTCACCATACATAGTGTGGAAGCCAAAACCGTATTCTTTAGCGAGCTGGTGCCAATTAGATCGTGGGCGAGTGTTTACGCGAAGCATGCCAATCCTTTGGAGCAATAGTCGCCTACAAGAGGCGACAGAGAAAGTGTTAGTAAGGTGGGTGTTATCCACCCCAGCTGCGGGAGCTTGATGATTTACCAAAACTTGATTTCGACGCAGACATAGAGCCAAAACCGCCACGTGACAGTGTTTTGGTTTTCGTTACTGGCTTGGTTCTGAGAAATGACTTTGCGACATTGAATTTAGATTTACGCTTCTTTTTACCAAAGCTGTAACCGTCATCAGATACCCACTCGTCGTAATAATTGCTGCCCGGATAGCTTGAGCTGAACATAGGCCTCGCATAGTACCTGTCTGAACCCGAAAGCCTGCCGAACATGTATCCCGCCATGACAGGCATGAACCAACCGTTGTCGTCATCACGGTAGCAGGTGTCTAACCCAAACTCATAGGCGCAGTCTTCGTATGAACTGAACTTTGGTGCAACGGCTGATGCCTGAGCCAGTGCATCTTCATATCCCGAATGACATTGAGCGCTGATCGTGGGATTGTTGTCGATACAATCTCTAACAGCCTCGAAGATTTCAGTTTGTTCAGTCTCTTCGCTGCAACCTGTTAATGCCGTGAATGCAGCAACCGTGACGGCTGGATAAATGGGAGCCCATGACTTCCTCATCCTTGGCCGAATGACATTTGTGCTTCTTTTCATCTTGGCCTCCTAGTACGTCATGCAAGCAGCGTTAAGTAGACCAATGGCAACAGACATCGCACCCATAAGCATGGCTGCTGGAATTTCGTTGTTTTGAATGCGTTCAACCAGCTTCGGCATAAAACCAAAACGAACTATAAAAAAAGCAGCGATTTGAGCCACAAGGGCGACCGCTGCCCATACTGCGAAATCTAACAAATTGACCGAGTTACTGGCGGCGCCTGCAATGGCAATACTGTATCCAATAAACGCACCAGATAGCGTTAAGGCAGCGGCTGTATTTTGTTCCTCTTTTACCAGATGCCACTCGTGATATGGCGTAATACGGGTATAGATCGCTTTAAACAACAGGAGAAACACAATCGACAGGCCAAAATACAGCAAAAAGTCTGTGAGATTAGCCAATGAAGATGCGAGTTCAGACATATCAATTTCCTTTTGAAATAACGTGAAATGGCTTACCAGTTAAAGTCGTGGATACGCTCATCTGCAATGTAAAAGAGTTGCGAGTTGGGGCTGACTTCGACATTTAGCTTTGGATTGATTTCGAGCCCATTCCCCGTGTCCATGCCAATTAGCGTGGCATCATGCTGCTCCTTAAACGTCATGAAAAGATCACCGATGGTAGTCTTTCCCGCTGAAGCAGGGTAGTAGACTGAATACTGAGTTTGTCCCTTAGTGGTATTCAACAGCTCGTGGTGGAGTGCCGATGAACCAGGGTCAAGTGCGGCTTTCGCCAGCATTTCGATATCGACCGACGGAATACTCTCAACATTCGGACAGTGTTGTTTGAGCAGATTGCTGAGGGCTGGATCGTGAAAATAGGCCAGCATGTGGGCATCAGGGTTTGACTCGCACAAAACAGCGCAGCGGCGAGCGTCGTGTCATCTTCTTCATTGTCGATAAGAATACACGCCGCCTCAGCGACGCCTGCTTTTGTCATCCCTATTGGATCGGTAAAGCTGGCAACGCGAACAAATTCGATTTTCCCCGGCATCGGGTTTTCTATTTCAGGGCGGACGCAGAGTACGATACGACGTTGCTTTTCTTCTCTGAGCAACATTTCGAGGAGATCCATGGTGCGCTGGCCATTCCAGCCAAGGATTAACATATGTTGTGACACGTTGATGCTCCTTCTTCCTTTTAGCCCACTTTTCCAGTATTCAATCAGTGTTGTGGCGACCCGCCCTACAGCGGCAGCAAAAATACCCAAACCAGCTGGTATGACATACAAGGCGACGATCCATTTGCCAGCCGGTGTTGCCGGAGACATATCGCCATAGCCCACCGTTGATGCGGTCACCAAGAGATAATAAATGTAATTAGTCAGATCCGATGTCAGCGCCACTTCATCGGCGAGATAAAGCAATATCCAGCTGGTGATTACATGGAACATCAGCAGAATAAAGAGGTTTTTTCCATTTAGGTCATTAAACGTAGCAACAAACCAACGGCGTACACTTACCCAAAGTTGCATGCTAACTCCTGTTTTACACGAACTAACTCTGCCGTTACAGGTAGCTCTGGACACCAGAAACCTTATTTTCTGGTCACATTTTTGTCAGATAGTTAAATGATGTTACAACAGACTATGTCAGACTCGGATGGGGAATATTGCCGATGTGAATTAGTTCTCATTTTATCAACAGTATACGTCTGTGTTGAGCGAATCTGATACGAAAAATACCAGTCACAAATGATCACGTTTTCTGAATGAATCCACTCAAAGGGGGCAATAGACATGGAAGATAAAAAGCCATCTGATGAAAATGAACAAGCAAAAAGTACATTTTTGAAACAGTACTCAGAAGAAGGGTTCTGGGAGAAGGCAAAGTCCGTCGCCCAGCGTGCGGGTCTAGATGTGCTGGAGCAGGCTCTCAAACTCTATTATTCAGCACTGGACGATGACACGCCGAAATGGGCAAAGGTGACTATTTTCTCCGCGTTGGGCTATTTTATTGCCCCTCTCGATGCGATACCTGATATCACACCTGTGGCTGGTTTTTCTGATGATTTGGGAGTACTTGCTGCTGCTGTTGCCACTGTGCTTGTCTACATCAAAGACGAGCATGGCAACAAAGCGAAAGAAAAGCTGAAGCAGTGGTTTCCCGATTAGTTCGCGCCGATCGTTTACGAAATTAAACGCTATGAGTATTCATGCTTGTCGACATAACAGAGAAATAACAATGACAGATCCAAAGGTGAGATTTAGCGACAAGGTAAATGATTATGTGCAATTTCGGCCTGATTATCCTGATGCTGTTGCAGAGCTATTGCTGAAGCGATGCGCGGGTGGTTATCAGGTCGCGGATATTGGCAGTGGAACAGGCATTTTTACCCGTCAACTGTCGTCTGCCGGTTTTTCTGCTGTTGGCATTGAGCCAAATGACAACATGCGTTCAGCTGCCTTGGAGCTGGTCAGGCCGATTATTTGGCAGGCAGCGCTGAAGCCACGTCACTTCCATCAGGCTCTGTTGATTTAATTACTGCAGCGCAAGCATTTCACTGGTTCAATAACGCTGAAAGTCAGAAAGAGTTTAGGCGTATTTTACGACCAGATGGTCTCGTTGCCGTGATATGGAACAAGCGAGACTTGAGATCAGCATTTCATCGTGATTATGACAACCTTTTGAAGCAATACGCATCTGACTATGCCAAGGTGACGCATTTACAGATCAAAGATGCTGAGGTTGAAGCGTTCTTTGCGCACTTTGAAGGGAAGGAAATCTTTCCACACCATCAACAGATGGATTTCGAACAGCTTCTTGGACGTCTTCGTTCCTCATCGTATTGCCCCGATGAAGGCAGCGAGGCGTATTCAACTTTGACAAAGGCGATGAAAGCCCTCTTTGAAAAATATAAGCAGAAAGGATTTTTGAGTTTTGAATACCAAACATGTGTCTACTTGGGTAAAATGTAATGAGTGCGATATTTTCCTGAACGCTCCCGCTGCGCGGGGATTAGAGGTACAATGCCTGCCTTAATTGACCTCCGGTGAATGAAATGCGCTCGGCTACTCCCAAAAGAACGACCACAAAGAAAACGTCCTCTGATAACAATACAAGCAACAAAAAGAATAACCCCAAACGAGGTGCTTCGGTCTCTGTTGGGCGTTCAGACAATAAAAAGCCAGCCCACTTTTCCAAAAAACTGCCAAAAAAGGCGACCTCTTCATCTCGTTCGCAAAAAACACCGACGAAGAAAGGGCTGCACCCAAGAAACCCTCACCGAAAAAATTACGACTTTGAGGCGCTTGCTAAACGTTGCCCAGATTTAAAACCTTATATTGAAACGAACGCTTTCGGCGATCTCTCGGTGAATTTTTCTGAACCAAATGCTGTAAAAATGCTCAACAAGGCCTTGCTGCACGAGTTTTATGGTGTTGAACATTGGGATATTCCTGAGGCTATCTCTGCCCACCCATTCCCGGTCGCGCCGATTACCTTCACTACATTGCCGATCTTTTGGCAGAGAGCCATCAAGGGGAAATACCAAGGGGCAAAAAGGTCAGGGGGCTTGATGTCGGCACTGGGGCGAATTGTGTATACCCCATCGTCGGCGCTTCGGTATACGGCTGGCAGTTTAAAGCCACTGATATCGATCCTATTTCGGTCAAAGGCGCGAAACTCATTGCAGAAAACAACAAGAACCTCAGGGGGATGATTGATTGCCGCCTGCAAAAAAATGCTGAAAATATCTTCATAGGTGTGATAACCCAAAATCAGCGACTTGATTTCACTATGTGTAATCCTCCGTTTCATTCTTCTATGGCCGAAGCAATGGCGGGATCAGCAAGAAAAGTAAGAAATCTGTCGGCCAATGCGATGAAAAAAGGAACGCAAAATCGTGCTTCTCCGAAGCATATATCTATAAACAAAGGTGAGAAACCCACTCTTAACTTTGGTGGCCAGAAAGCTGAACTTTGGTGCCCCGGAGGGGAGGCCGCTTTTCTTGAAAAAATGATCGAGCAGAGTAAGGTATTTGCTCAACAATGCCTGTGGTTTACCTCATTAATATCGAAGAAAGAAAACCTGCCAATAGCAAAGAAAAACCTGAAAAATCAGGGCGTCGAAGACATTCGTGTGATTGAAATGGTTCAAGGTCAAAAGGTTACTAGGATATTGGCTTGGACTTACATTACTGCAAATGAACGTGCGGTTTGGTTTAAGTGATACAAGGTTCTATCTGACTGTCGTTCAACTTAGACATTGCTCAAGTCTCATTATTTAGCGTGTATCTCATACTTAATTATTTGAGAAATTTCTATTCTTTTTGGCCGGATAAACTCCGGTTAAGTTGCACCCATGAAAAGGTCATTGCGCGCAAGTATGCATATCTCGAATGCAATTCACTGCATCCACTGCGCGTTTTTACTTTTTTTTGGAGGTAGCTTTGGAATATATAAAACATAAAAGATATCGATGGCTTTTGCTCATCACTGTGTTCCTATCAGGTTGTTTCACTGTCGATAAGAAAGAGGTGGACATTGAGAAGGAAGATGGCGGACAAGCTGTCATCGATGTTGTTTTGACCGACAGGCCGTCTAACCGTGTCGTGCTTGATATTGTTAGCGATTTACCCGATGAGGTGACGGTATCACGGGCGCAGTTGACATTCACATCAAGTAACTGGAACACACCGCAGACTGTGACATTAACGGCAATCGATGACGATACCGTTGATAACGACACGGCTAAAATCAAAGTCAGCGTTAATCGCCGTTTGTCCGATTTTTCATTCGGTTTCGCGCAGGATAGGCTCGTAAACGTGACGGTTGTTAACGATGATCTGGCCGATGTCAGACTCTCAAAAACCGCAATGACAATTCCTGAAAATGCAGGGGCCGGAGAATTTACTGCCGTGTTAACCGCGCAGCCTAAATCGGATGTGATTGTAGATGTTGAAAGTAATGATGTCGACGAGGCAACAGTAACCCCATCTCAGATTACATTCTCTCCCTCGAACTGGAATACGCCTCAAGCGCTGTCAGTGTTTGGCATTGACGATGACAAAACGACAACGGATACAGCAACGGTCAGTGTGTCAGTAAATCCGCTTTCTGATGGCGGTTTTGTAGAAATACCGGTGAAGAGTGTCTTGGTCACGCTCGAAAACGATGACGATGGTGAACAGCCTAAAGCCATTAAGGTTGATCCCGCGCAACCACCTGAGCAGTTAGTCGTGACGCTGCCAGGCCGTAATGATTATTTTAAATTGCACAAAACGTCTCAGCGTGGGCCTGACTTTGAGGTGGTCAGAGTCAGATCTGATGGCACTAAAGAAGCATTGGACGCCGGAGAAGTAAGAACTTACACGGGTTACAGCCCGACAGCACCAGAAATACTCATGGCCGCGACGCTGTTACATAACGGTGATTTACGATATCAACTTTTCCGTGGTGTTAATGATGACATTATTGGAAACCCCTCGTCAGCAGCGAGAGAAGATGATTACGACGCAAGCAGGCCGACAAATGTGACGTTCTGGGACCGTATGCCAGCGCCGCCAATTACGATTCTTCAACCTATGGGAACGCTGACCGACCCTGCACCAAGCCCTTATAAATTGGCAGACCTGTCGTTGATTCTTGATGCGAGCCGCTGGACAAATCTTGGTTTCCAGAAAGACCGCTCTATCATAGAAAAAACAGAGACCAGCATTAACTTTACCGATGCCTTGTATTTACGAGACATGAGTTGGCGACACCCTATCGACAAGGTACTTATTTACGAAACCTTCCCTGCTTCTGGCACCAATGAATGGACAAAGACCAAAACACGTGTGGACAGCTTGTTCCCCGGTAATATCTCTGACCATTATGCCACTATTGGTCAAGTTGGTGGTGGGTTAGCATTTGTCTGCAACACTCATTCAATCAGCGCTGTGTACAACAGTTTTGATGCGGGATACGCGGAGTTTTGGCATGTCTTCCGACACGAAATCGGTCACAACCATGGTTCCGGCCACTACACAGGAGGAGCACCTGAGGGGGCAACCATTATGTCGGGTAACAGTATTCCGCTATCAAAAATAAGTGGCCCGGAATCTGATGTCATGAAAGGTTGCGCAAGCTGGAAATTCAAAGATGCGTATCGTGATGGACAAGCGCCCTCGCATCCCGTCCCGCCTTATGCAAAATTTGATAAGGTGCTGATCAAAGGTTCAGAGCGAGAAATTGTCCTTGATGTTCTCAGCAATGATATCGATGCGAATAATGACAAGATCGGTATTCTCGACTTCGTAACAAGCACACGTAACGGAACGATTCGCTTCGAACCAGCTGATAGCGCATCAGGTCGGGATAAACTTGTTTACACCGTAGACAGTGTTTTAGCTATCGGTGAAAAAGACAGATTTACCTACCGGATTATTGATGCTAACGGTCAGATTTCGACGGGACAAATTGAGATTCAACGCTATCCAGAATCAATCACGCTGTCGACTAATGCTGATCTGAATAACATTGCCTCAAATGCCGAGGAAGTTGCCAAACTTTACGACTACTACAGAGAAGTAAAATTTGTCACGTCCAATGGCAATTGGGCAAGCAATATCAGATTACCGAGCGGAGACAGGCTAGAGGGACGCGATTTCTTACTGACTGTAAATTCAGCCTATGCCGTAAATTTACATGTGAATGGTGAGGTGAAAACCTATTTCAGAGGACAGACCATATCGGGTACATACGGAAATGGTGCCTGGAAATTGTTTGAAATCGCGTTTTAGTCAGCGTGTGATCGAGGGAGTGAACGCGAAAAGCAGGTATGAAAATACCTGCTTTTTTTGTGCGCTAAATAGTCTGGCTCGCATTTTATCTCTGGCTTTATTGAATTTCCTGACTGTAGCGGAAAAATGGTCACGCTAACTTCTGGAAAATAAAAACATATGCTTAGAATTAAGGTCGTTGGAACTAACGGCAGTGGAAAATCCTATTTCAGTGCAAAGTTGTCTCGGGTGTTAAATGTGCCTTACATAGAAATGGATGCACATTACTGGCGACCTGACTGGCAAACAGCACCAAGCAGAGAGTTTGTCACCAACCTCAAAACAGCAATGCGTTCTTCATCTTGGGTCATGGATGGGAATTACGACCACATCAGTGGCGAGGTCATGCCAGATGTCGACACACTCATTTGGCTGGATTACTCCTTTAGCCGAACGGTCTCTCAGGCCCTAAGAAGCGCCGTAAATAATGTCGTGACCAGAAAAGAGATGTGGGCGGGTAACAGAGAAACGTTGAAAACGGCATTTTTCAGTAAAGATTCTCGATTCATCAGTACCGTAAAAACCTACCATCAAACACGTCGACACCTCTCTGCGCGTGTGACAGAAGAAGGCATGAAACATCTGAATATTATCAGACTCAAGCATCCAGATGAGGCTGCAGCGTTTTTAAGCGCAATGCAGCCAGCAAAGCAAGAGACGGTTCAAATAGTAAGTTGATTGTGCACTCTTTAACATTTCACCGCAGGTTCGGTTGATGCGTGTCTCCAAGCTCCTGTAGTGATTGCGTCTGTTGTCTTTATGCCAGCAGGTGAAATCAACGTGGGGTTATCTCATTCGTTGAGCCGAATGTGTTGCAGTAAATACGTTTCTCTTTCTATTGAAAGGCCTTTTTTCGCCGAGTTCTCAATAGTATTCAGGTTATGCGCGATTGCTTGGTCGATATCTACCCACTCAGCTCGCATACCATTCTTAATCTCATAGTCCTCGAGTTTTACTGCGCCGAGCTCTTCATCTACGTCACAGGTAAAGCAGTACGACAGCATGTGCACGACATCGAACTCAGCTTTGTACCAAGGGCGGAACTCTTCATACAGGCCATAAGCGACGACATTTCTGATATTTTGTGCGCCTGTTTCTTCTTGTAACTCACGAACAAGACCCGCTTCAATATCTTCACCTGCATCCACACCACCACCCGGTAGTGAGTAGTCCTGATATCGCTCTGTGTACATCAATAAAATTTTGTTCTCTTTTATTGTAATGGCTCGTGTCGCAAGGCGGGTAAACTGGCTTTTGTCTTCAAGCGGCTCGACATCAGGGTGGATACTGGTTTTAAGTTTATTCACAACGTACAACTTGTCTGAAAGGATCGGGTATTTGATTGGCGGTTATTGTCGCGAAGAGTCGCTCCTTTGCAAAAGAAAGTCGCCAATTCATTCATGTGAATCATTTACAAAGACGATCCCGATTCAGCAGTGTAAGCGAGAACATGGTTTGCATGAGTTTCTCCATCAAGCAGAAAACTCACTTCTCCGATAATGGTAAATCCCAGCCGCTCATAAAACGCTAACGCGGGTGTGTTGTGTATCCATGTGGATAGCCACATTGGGCTACCATACCCAGAAACAGCCTCTTGGAGTAACGCTCTGCCAATATCTTGTCCCTGAAAATGTCGGGACACATAGAGGGTTTCTATTTCATAGCCGGCATCTGGTTTATCAACAAACTTGGAGGATAAATCTAAAATAAGAAGCCCAACTAAATGTTGGTCTTTTTCATACAGAAGGACACGCTTTTCCTTCTGTTGAAGGAGCCTTTCAAAATGTTCAACAGTCAGTGTGTCTAAAACATATTGAGAAATCTCTTTCCGAATACCTTGCAGGGTATAGCTGTCCAGCCAAACCTGTAAAGATAATGCAGTGATATTAAGACAATCAGAAAGTGTTGCAGAACGAATCATTGTTGACTCCTGTGAAAGTCTTGCGCTAGATATTTTTGTGAAAATTACACGGCGAGGAGCATACGCTTTTTCTGATCAGAAGTATGAATATTAGTGCGTAATTACTGATAAAATTTCAATTTCCGATCGAGATAACTTTCTTTATTCGAAGGCGTTATTTGTCACTATTGGATACGTGGATTTTCAGATACGACACAAGGATCTCTCATTTGTCTGCCTAGACTGGTAATACGCAAAGGCAATCGAAATGACAAATTGTCTGGGCAGTAAACAGTTTTTTTAGTCGGACGCAAGAACGCCGAATTCCCCTGTATATTTTCTGAAGAAGGACTTGGTAATGACAAGTTATCAGCAGATTTATGAAGCATCGATTTCTGAACCCGAACTTTTCTGGCAACAACAAGCAAAAAATATTCAATGGTTTGTCGAGCCAAAACAAATACTGTCAAAAGATGCGAATGGTGCTGACCGTTGGTTTGCAGACGGTGTTTTAAATACAGCCTATCTGGCACTGGATTACCATATTGAGCAGGGGCGAGGGCAACAAACTGCCTTGATTTATGATTCGCCAGTCACCAACTCCGTAAAACGTTACACATATACGCAGCTTAGGGACGAAGTGGCGTTGACTGCGGGCATGTTGTCACAGCAGGGGGTATCTAAAGGGGATAGGGTGGTGATCTATATGCCTATGGTCCCTGAGGCAGCGATCGCGATGCTGGCGTGTGCGAGACTGGGCGCTGTGCACTCGGTCGTTTTTGGTGGTTTTGCTGCCCATGAATTGGCGACACGCATCGATGATGCGCAACCCAAAGTGTTGTTAACAGCAAGTTGTGGCATTGAGCTTGATAAAATTATCCCTTACAAGCCGTTGGTCGATAACGCATTGGAACAAAGCGACTGGCAACCCGGCTCGGTGATCGTGTTACAGCGGGAAGAATGCAAAGCGGCGTTAAGCAGTGATCTCGATAAAGATTGGCAAGGTTTGTTGGCCGATTCCTCGCCTCAATTAGAATGCATCCCTTTATTGGCGACGGACCCACTTTATATCCTCTATACGTCTGGTACGACAGGGAAGCCGAAGGGAGTAGTGCGGGATAACGGTGGACATGCGGTGGCGATGAAATACAGTATGGAGGCTGTATATGGCACCAAACTAGCCGATGTCTTTTGGGCTGCATCAGATGTGGGCTGGGTCGTCGGCCATTCTTACATCGTTTATGCTCCGCTTATTCATGGCTGCACCACAATAATGTTTGAGGGTAAGCCAGTTAAAACACCGGATCCCGGCGCTTTTTGGCGAGTGTGTGAAGAATATCAGGTGAATGTTCTCTTCTCTGCACCCACTGCATTCAGAGCAATCAAGAAAGAAGATCCGGAAGGTATTGAGGCCCGCAAATATTCGATGGATGCTTTGCGCCATATTTTCATGGCTGGAGAGAGGCTCGATCCTTCCACATTGAACTGGGTAGAAGAAGTTACGGGTAAGCCCGTCATTGACCACTGGTGGCAGACGGAAACTGGTTGGGCGATTGCGACGAACCTGTTGGTATTGAAGTCTTCGATGTGAAGGCAGGCTCAGCAACAAAACCACCCGGGCTACCGCATTGAAATATTGGATGCAGATGGTGAACCAGCTGCGGCTAACCAGCAAGGCTATATTGCGATTAAGCGCCCTTTGCCGCCGTCGTGCCTCCCGAGTATTTGGGGAGATCATGCGAGGTTTGAGTCTGGTTACCTTACCCAGTTTCCCGGCTATTACGCCTCAGGCGATGGTGGCTACATTGATGAAGACGGCTATGTGTTTGTTATGGGACGCATAGATGATGTTATCAATGTCGCGGGCCACCGCCTTTCCACCGGAGAAATGGAAGAAATTGTCGGTGCGCACCAAGCTGTCGCAGAGTGTGCAATTGTCGGAAAACATGATGAACTTAAAGGTCAGTTACCCCTTGGTTTGGTGGTTTTGAAAGACGGGTACTTATCTTGTGATGGAAATATCGAAGGTCAACTGGTGGATAAAGTGCGCAGTGAGTTGGGTGCAATTGCTTGCTTTAATCAAGCTGTTATCGTCAACCGCCTGCCAAAGACTCGTTCAGGAAAAATTCTTCGTCGCATTATCAGACAGATTGCCGATGGTGAGGAATATACTGTGCCGTCGACAATTGATGATCCCGCAAGTCTGGACGACATAAGCGAAGCGTTGGGCAAGCGCATCTAGTTTTTTACAACCATGAAGTAAATTAACATTATTATGCTGGTGGCGAATTAACTTGTGTTAAGTCAGAAAAATTTGATAGCGACTTAATATTCAGGTGTTTAGGTGGTTGCGGTTGTGATTTAATCAGACGAACAATGTTTGATATATCGAGACCTTATCATGGATACGTCGCCAGCATTTTCTAACCGCCAGATTACCGATGATGAGCTGCCATCTTTGCAGTCATTGTCATGGGATAAACTCAGCCCCACCTATTTTACCGTGAACATCTGGCTCAGGCTTTTAACCAATACGCTGATTTTCGCTGGCAGCGTGGCGTTGAGATGGTTGCCCGTGTCCGAAAACTGGATGTTATTGATTACATGCTTGAATGTATTATGTGCCCTCGCAATACCCATTGGCGTTATTTGGGGCTATTTTGCAGACAAGCGAATAGGTTTCAGTCTGAGAGAGCAGGATATCAGTGTACGGAGCGGCCTGGTTTTTCGTTCCATTATTACTCAACCAATGCTGCGTGTTCAGCATGTAGAACTGACCCGAGGCCCGATAGAAAGAAAGGCGGGACTGGCTACATTAGAGGTATTCAGTGCCGGCGGTGACTCGGGCACGTTTTCTATACCAGGCTTGCCTGAAGAAAAAGCCAAAGAAATCCGTCAGTTTATTCTTGGTCATGGAGACCTCACACGTCATGACTAATCCATCAATATTAGAACCGGAAGCCACATCCAATAGCGTCGGATGGCGTCGCTTATCCCCGATTGCACTTTTGTACGTGTTGGTTAACATCCTAAAGTTTGCTGCATCAAACATTCTTTATCTATTGCCAGCACTCGTTGTGGGCTGGAACACCGTCATTGAATATCCGCATTATTTGGCTTTGGCTGCTCTGCTGATGCTGACTCTCGTTTCTGTCTATTCGGTGCTGACGTTTCGCGCATACCGTTACCGCGTCCATCAGGGACATGTCGAAATTCGCTCTGGTGTGCTGCAAAAGACAGCGTTGGATTTGCCTTATGAGCGTATTCAGAATGTTCGGATTGTTCAGCCAATTTACTATCGATTTACCGGGCACGTGTGTGTCGAGCTGGATACGGCTGGTTCGAGTGATCAAGAAGCAAAACTTTACGCCCTGAGCAAAAGCTATGCAGAAGATCTTAAAGCCGAAATACTACAAAAAGTCGCATTAGGTGCTGATATCAATGTGGACGCTGAATCTACGTTTGCTGATCATTCTGGTGAAGTCATCATTAATCAGCGTTCACTGTTTGATTTAGTATTGCATGGCATCAGCAGCAACAGAGTTTGGATTATGCTGGGTGCCCTCAGCCCATTTACGGATGAAATTATTGATTACCTTGAGGCCGCCTCGAGCTACTTAGATCTCGACTTGATAGCGATGCTTGATCCGACAAAAAGTTCGTTAGTCACTGTTGTCGTGTTCTTTTTATCTTTGGCATTGACTGTGTTTTTGGTCTTGGTATCACTTTCCATTCTCGGCGCAATCATTACATTCTATGGTTTTACACTCAGCCGGGATGACGAGAGGTATATTCGTCGAAGTGGCCTTTTAACAAAACATGAAGTCACTATAAAGCTCAGCAGACTGCAGCAAATTGTGCTCAAAAGAGATTGGCTTGATATGCTTCTTGGACGGGTAAATGTAAAGCTTCTCCAATCTGGTTCAACAAACAACAGTGAGACCGCGCAGTCAAAAAACCTGCTTGTGCCATCAGTAACGCCAAAAGAAGCGTTTGAACTGTCAACAGACGCATGGCCAGAGAATCGGCTTTCTGGAATAACATACAAACGTATTGGTAAAGGGTACATGGTCAGTAGGCTGTCTATGTTTTCGGCTGTCCTTTCGTTGATATCTCTCCTTGGTTTCACGTTAAATAATTCAAACGTAGCGATATTCTGCCTGATAACGCTTCCATTATTAGCATTGGCCATCTTCATTCGTTGGTGGCGTTGGGGTTATGCACATGATGAGCAATATCTTTACGTCCGAAAGGGCTTTCTCGGTGTCGACCAATGCATAGTTCCGCTATATAAACTGCAACAAACTCGCTGGAGCCAGACTGTATGGCAGAAGTCGGCAAATGTTGGACAACTTAAAATCGTGCTTGCGAGTGGACGACAAACGGTGCCTTTTGTCGACAAGACGGAAGGAATAAAGATTCTGGATGATGCTTTACATAGAGTCGAGGATTTGAAACCGAATTGGATGTGAGTTCTGATCGTTCATGAATATTGGTTAAAGCGAAGAAAGTTATATTTATCGCTTTAACCAAAAATAAAGGAAACGATAAATTTTATTTGTTACTTCAAATGTATAATTCATATTTTATTTATTGAATTAACTATTAAATATAAGTTATTTTTACGCATTTTATTTCTGACTTATTTGTTTCTCTTTCTAAATGGAATTAATTGTGTTTGTTTCAAGAAGTGATATTTTCAGAAATCCTTCCTAAAAAGTACTACTAACAAAAAAATAATATTTTTATATAATATAACCATAGTAAATCATATTCACATTAGTATTTAAGCATACTTCAAGGGTATTTTCGTGAATTGATTTTGTGAGGATCGTTGATATATGAAAAATGCTACGTGGAACGAATTTTGGTATCGGCCATGGACGAACATGGACGGCAGTTGGTTCAATGAATATTTGTTTGTAAAAGCGCGTACGTCTGATCCGATTTCAGAAGCTATTGCCTACGATGCCATGATGAGAAAACTCGGTATACAGCCAAGTAATCCTGAACTACCTCCAAATGACACCTACGTTTCACTTACATCGTTAGATCCAAGTAACTTGCTGCTTTTATTATCTTTTATTTCGGGGGTAGTGACGTCTGGTTCCGTAGGAGGATATTAACCATGGATGAAAAAATATGGTGTTATCGGGTTGCTGAGGGAAATACCCTTCTAAGTAATGTCGAATTATCAAAAATCTGTGAAAGTCAGGAATTTTGTACAAACAAATATTTTTTTATTTCTATCGCATCATCTGTGATTCAGCAATGGAGTTTAGGTTTCGAAAGGTATTGGGAGCGCATACGCTTAAGAATTCAAAAAGATATTGAAATGGTGAATATGGATATCAATATACCTGGTAATTTACTGGATTATATCTTGTTTTGTTCTTTCCAAATTATTAATCAAGAAACCACCATTTCTACTCAATTTCTGGAGTGATTAATAAAGTAAGCAAACAAAAAGCAAGGAGCTAAAAATGGTACAAACAGTGTCAGTAAGTGATCCAATGAGAAAAAATGGTTGGGTTCCCATCGAATCAAATGATAACCAGAAAAATTCGGCAAGACGAAGCAAAAACATTAAGCTCTAGTGGTTCAACGCCATCAGGCATTGGTCGCCGCAGTCAGGCAGATTTAACTTCCTCGTCTTCGACGTTTATTCCAAGTAATAATGTAAGCTTGAATTCGTCGTCATATTCGTCGAGCCCCATCAATTATTCGAGCTCTGGATCCTCTCCGAGTTCGGTTTACACGCGCACTAGCGTTGGAACAGGGAAGAGTTCATCATATCGCTCTCAAAGCTCATCGTTTAACTCCCCGGGGAACCGTTCAAGTAATACGAATAATGTCCCCACCTATAAACGTGCACCTTCTTCATCAAGCTATCGCTCTTCACCCGGCTTTTTGAATATCGAGCAGACACCGCAAGAGTGTTTTAATGGGTATTACGATGCAGCAGCAGGTGCGGCAAGAACAGTAATTACGTCCCAAATCTCGGGCCCTGCTTCGTCAATTGTTGGTGCGGGTATTTCGATTGCTAAAAGTCGGAATGTTCACAAGCTTTTTGGTAACAACCCCTTATCAGATGATATCCGCGCAGGCGGAAGGATAATTACATACACCTTGTTTGACACCGCAGTTGGCTTCTTACCAGATCCGATCCCTGGACCGATAAGCCCAGGAACTTTGGTTTCCGCAGGGCGTAACTTTATTGCTAACTCTGCTGATAGAGGGCTTCAAACGTCTGAAGTTGCTCAGCTTGGTTAAGATGTTGTCGGTGCTGGTGGTGTTTATCAGGCAAAGAAAGATTTCTATAACAACCTATCTTTGGAAAACCTTGGAGAGCTTGCTGTAGAAAAAGGCGCTTATGCCGCTGGCTTCTTACCATTACCTCCGCCGATTCCGACTATCATCAATGCGGGAAAGGGGTTCGTAAAACAGGTTGTCAGAGGTATTTTACCTAATACGAGAAATCCAGAGTTGGACTCATTAGGCAAAGCTATTGATAGGACACCGTTAGGCGGAGTTTTACATGCCGGCTTCAGCAATAACGCTCCAGATGTTCCTGGCCTTGGTAACAACTCTCGCTTTCATAGAGGCGCTCAACGCGTTCAAGGCGCATTTAACCGTGTCTACGATGGGGTGGGTAATACGGTGTCTAACTTCGGCCGAGGTGTTAGGAAGGGCGTTAGGAATGTTGCCAATGCTGCGGGGAACTTTCTTGATAACATTAACCCGTTTAAAAGAAGAAGAGCACATGTTTGATGAACTCTCTTATTCGATAAACGTTTAATCAACAACATCAAAGCACTGAGAGGAGGGGAGGTAGTCCATTCCTCTCTCATTTTTGCTTGGGGCAAAGCAGTGCTTGAAACCTGTTTCTGCCTGCCACTGGAACTCAAAGGCCTTGGGCATGACTGAAGATAGCCGCTCAAACACAGAGCGATGTACTTTTAACTTGTTCTTGTTGTATCGACTGTGCTGAGAGTAAGCATAAAGATCCCTCGATTTTGCCTGATAAATAAGTCCCCAAAGCCCTGCTTCAGAGTCATGAGTGAGGTCAAAAGGATCGGCGTAAACTCTAGCGTTGTCGGGAGTCAGATTGTAATCCTCGATTTGGTTTATCATCCAGTTTAATGAAATACCGCTGATGTTGGTGTCTGCATAGCCTCCACCGACGTCTGAATGTGCGCCCGCGAACCAGACTTCGTCAACAACATTGTCCGTGTCCACCCATGGACATGTGCGTGTCAGGTTATCGGTTGTCAGTAATATAGGAGTAAAAATTCTGGCACGACTATCGTCAATCGACACGGCATGCGCGGCTTTTTCGACATTACAAAGCTGGTCACCATACCTAAGGTTTGGGTCTCGCCAGTTTTCTTCATAATCAGGTACACCCAGCGCTTCAATAGTGTCCCACAATCCCATAAATTTCACATCAACGGGTACGGGCTGTTTACCCAGCACTTCTGCTACTAATTTTCTGCGTTGTTCCTCTGTTTTCATACCTTTATAAGCGTCATAAATTTTAACAATGTATTCGTAGCGCTGGCTTTCAGGTATTTGGCTAATATCAGGTAATCCTGCCACATAAAGCATTGCAGCGAGTATACGCGCTGCAAATGCGCCTCGCTAAAGCCAAACAGATACACTGTATCGCCACGTCTATGGTCATAATTCTCGGCGAGAAACAGATAGGCTTCCCTGACATCGTGACCGATACCAAAGCCAAGAGCCATTCCCAACACCCTGCCATCGGTACCCACACCTTTTATATAACTGGTTCTGAGCAGCGGAGCATCTTGCAATGTCATCAAATTATGAAGCTTGGAGATATTGGTGTAACTGGCTTCGCTGTTTGCTGTTCCATCCAGAAAGACGGCGAGATTGATGGGAAGTGTGTTGTCGGATTTGGGTATGTGCGTAACGGCAGTCATCGAATGACAACCACTAAGGCCAACAAAAAGAAATGTGATCAAACACAATCGCAGGTATCGAACATTGAGCATAGAGCCGAAGAATGATCTGTAGGAAGGAATAATGCCTGAGAATATGTTGGTTCGCATACCTAATTTGAGCGTTACTAACGAATAATCATTAGCTTAAGATAGGCGAGTTTTGAGTGCGTCATTGTCTTATTTCAAAGATAACCAAACATGCAGGCTTAGTGAAAGCGAGACAGGGCTATCAGTGAGCAACTAGGAAACGCCAGCAATACTACATTGACATTGAATTGCCGATACTACACATAAGTACTTACGTGTTGACCAAGTTGCTCGGTGTGACTTTGTGGATTAATTCCTCGGCTTTCCAATATGCGTTTGACGGCTTCAAGTCGATCCCTGTAATACGTGGAATCGACGCTGGAGAGCACGTTTCCAAGACGCGAAAGCATCAGGTTGTCGACTCTTTCACGGTTGCTTAACACATTATCGTTTTCTCTGGCGAGACGGAACCAATCAATTTCATTGGGGCTTTTGTTGTTCCACCAGTCTTTTTGCTGGTGGGCGTCCCGTTTTACCGGAGCAACTGAGGGTAAATTCGAAGTGATCGAAGTAGATATGTCCATGAATAAATCACCACACGCAATGTAAATGTTTAGTCGATGGACACTTTGCTTTTTAAAACGAATAGCAACATCAAGTGTCTGGTTACGTTTATGTCATTTGGATGACTAATAAGAAAGGTATAATATGTCAGTATGTTACTGAGTTAACAGATATTTAGGGAAACATATTGTAATTTCATATCAAGATAATATTTTCTCCATTAACTGTCCTCTTTCACCTTCACTTCCTACCGGTTTCCAGCCATGCTTGAGATAAAATGCTTTGCCGATATCATTTCGCCAGTAAAAGCGAAGTCGTGCTTTTTTGCAGCCCTTTGCTTTAAAAGCCTCAAAGGCGAATGCTTGCATCATTTCGCCTAGTCCATGATGACGATATCGAGGAGAAAGGTAAAAGAGATTGATGTAGCCAAACAGTGTTCCGTCTCCATCAATCAATTTATTTCTGAACTCTAGTTGGCCTGCAAAAATATCACCATCCATCAGGTGAAAGAAACCTGCATCCTCATAAGTCTCGAGGTTTTTAAACCACTGCAACGTCGCTTTTTCGCAATAGCCTTCTGTATTGCCAAAAGTGACTCGATATGCATCTTTTCTAAAATCTAGACATGTCGCAAGATTGTTTGACAGATCGACGGGAACGAATTTCATCAATTTTTTCTCCTCAGGATGTAACTTTCCACTCTACCGAAGCTTGAGTTTACAAAAACCATACCCTTCAGAGATTGCGAGACAGATAGACTCAATTACATTGTCGACAATGATTGTCAAAAGATGGCAGATAGTCGCTAATAAGGTTGATGACTGTCATGTTGGAGATTCAATGCGATTGTTGAAAAGAAGAAAATCAATAATCGGGCTTTAGGCGCTAAAGCCTCAACAAAGCTAATTGATAGAAACCATGCGGTGAAGAGTAGAGTAACGACGATAAGACCACTTTCAAAACCTACGGCATGAATAAATGGGATTTTACTCGCCTTTAACTTACGTCTGGCGCTTTGCCACTCTTTACGCAGCTCGTTGGAAGTAAATATTGAGAGAACACTTGCCATAAAAAGGCCTGCATAGGCAGGCCTTTTTGAAAGTAACGATTGACCAGTTTAGAGAAACATTAGACTTTAAACTGCGCCATTGAGGACTGAAGCTGCTGGTTGTTTGCATTCAAGTTGTCTGTTTCTGCTACCGCCTTATCCATCTTGTCAGCGGTCTCGGTGCTAAGGTCATTGACACGGTTAACGTTCTTGCTGATATCAGCCACAACTTGTGTTTGTTCGGCAGTGGCGCAGGCAATTTGCTCTGCTTGAGCCTGAATACCACTGATGGCTTCCATCATTTGTTCAAGCAACAGTGTTTGTTCTCTGGCACTTTCTACCGTGTCATTGGCCTGACTGCGGTTTTGCGACATCACTGCATCAACTTCATGTGTTTGTGTTTGCAGTTTTTCGATAATGCCACGAATACTGACTGTCGACTCTTGCGTTTTGCTGGCAAGGTTGCGTACTTCGGATGCAACGACCGCGAAACCACGTCCTTGGTCGCCCGCTCTTGCTGCTTCAATAGCCGCATTCAGCGCCAGCAAGTTGGTTTGCTCAGCAATATCGCCGATTACATTCAGGATCTGACCAATCTGATCAACATCCTGACGGAGGCGAGACACCATCTCCTCAGCGGAGATAATATCGGTTGTCAGTTGCTCAACTTTTGAGGTTGAAGACGCCACACTCGCTTTACCGTTAGACACCATTGTCTCGGCGCTGGATGTCATTTCCCTTGTCTTTTCAGCGTTAAGCGAGATCTCGTTGACAGCATGACCCATTTCTGTGGCTGCCGCTGCAATCATCTCCAGCTCATATTTCTGAGCACTGATTGCCTGATGCGTATCGTTGACCACTTTTTGCATTTCGGCACTGTTATTCTGCACTTTGCCAGCAAGCGAAGTGCTATCAGTCACCAGATTCTGAATTTTCTCAGTAAACAGGTTGAAGGCTTCAGCGACCTGACCCACCTCATCACGGTGCTTGCTTTCAAGACGCTGACGCAGATCGCCGCCACCTTGAGCAATTTCACGCATTGCTGCTGCCGCGTTATGCAGTGGCAAAAGTGCTCGCTTGGAGAACAAACCAATTGCAGCAGTCAAAAGTCCGAGACTGAGAACCGCGAAAATTAACGCACTGGTTGTTGCCGCTTTCACTGGCCCATTCACTACAGATTCTGGAACCATTAGCGCTAGAGACCATTGCATGAGAGGACGATCTGACTTAATGGTACGAATGGCAACAACCTGTTTTTCGCCTTGCCATGTGACCTGATGGAAAGAGGTTGCGTTATTGTTTGGTGAGCTTATTAGTTGCCTGAACCCATCACCTTGTTTGTCGAGGTCGGAGAGTGACAGGCTTTTTAACTCTTCGGCATTTTTACCAGAGAAAAGCACCACTTCGCCTTTTTCGTTAAAAACAAAAGGAGTGCCTTCACCTTGGTATCTCAAATCATCAAGCAGCGTCTTCTGGATCGCTGTGACATCGATATCGGCACCGCCAATATAAAGAAGGTTGCCTGATTGGTCGTAAACCGGTGCGTAAATTGCGCCACTGAGATTCCCCGTACGGATATCAATAGCGGTAGTCAGCCACGGTGCTTTTTCTTGAACGGAACGCTGCCACCATGGGCGTTCTTTAAGGTTCACGTTTGGGTCAAAATATCGCCCAGAAATGTCGAAGTATTCGCCAGTGCTACCCAATGAGAAAAAAAGTGGTAATTAGCTTTGGGTCGAGACCAGAGACAACCTTGATATTGGTATGGATTTTTTCAAATAAGGGGGTGTCGTAGGATGCTGAGTTATTTTGACGTTCCTCAGCAAAACTTTTGAGATCTTGGTTAGCAAGAAAAACATCAACCATGGCTTGGTAACGTTGAAAATAGCCGTGTGCAAACTCAGCTTTTTCACTGACCTGTGCTGACAGCGCGTTGTTTGCATTGTCTTTCGCAAGTTGTGTGATTTTGTTTACGGTAACCCAAGTAACGGTACCTGCGATCAAGATAGCAAGAAAGCTCGTTCCTAAAATCAGCTTCCTGACTATAGACAAATTCTTCATTCCCTTACTCCTTAGAGCAATGTAGGCACGTCAGCCGGGACCGATGACGTGAGTTATTTATGCAACTAGACACTTATTTATAAATGTGTCAATAGCGGGATTTTGCATCACTTTTTCGACTGGGCGCACTGAGCGATTTTTGAAAATGGAGCAATATCACATTTTTTTAGAGGGTAAATGCGGGAGCAGTGGACGAGAGGCACCTAAACATATGAGTGGTATAGAAAAAGCCATGGATAAAAAAATTGGTCCATGGCGCAAACAAAAACTAAAATTTCGTTGTTAATAGTTACTGATTGACAGGTTTTTGTTGTGGTTCTTTCTCTTCCTTTTTGGCTCCCGGAGACCAAACGATGAGCAGTATCCCAGTTAAGAACAAACCGCATGCGCTGATCTGAGGAACGCTAAGTACTTCATCGTAAATAATGAAACCGCTGATCAAGGCGAACACAGGGACCAGTAAAGTTAACGGAGCCACAGTGCTCAGCGGGTAACGAATGAGTAGTCTGTTAAATACCCAGTATCCCAGTAGTGTCGTTGGGTAAGCCTGAAACAAGATCGCTACTGTGGTGTCAGTATTCCAGTCTTTAATAGCTTGGTAAATGACGTCAGGCCCATTAATTACCACGGCCAGCAACACGAGTGGAATTGGTGCAAATGCCATTCCCCAAACATTGAATGCAAAGGCCTGTTTCACATTAGCTGATTTAACGATGACGCCAACAATAGACCACGACATTGCTGATAGAGTGATGAGTACAAGCCCCTCAATAGTGACATTCCCGTTAGTGAAAAGAATCGAGATGGCCAGCCCCACCATTGCAAGCGAGATACCGAAGGCTTTTCGTTTAGTTATGACATCTTTATAAAGTAGGACACCCACCACGATGCTGAACAACACACTGGTCTGCATTAACACAGACGACATCCCCGAAGAAAGACCAGCGGTGATAGACCAGGAGGCCATCCCCCAAATTCCCACGCCAAAAAACAGGCCATAGCCAATCAGATAACGCCATGCAACGTCAGGCTTTCTAATGAAAAATATCATCGGAATAACGGCAGCGGTGAAACGGCCAGCGTCATTATCAATGGGTCAATATTATTGACGCCCATTTTGATCATCGAGAAGTTGAAACCCCAAATCAGCATGATCACAGACGCTGAGAAAAAATCCTGTTTATGCATTCTACGCTTGTCCCCTTCTGTATACCTTAGCTTGATATCCAGTATGTGCATGTCGAGAAAAAGAGTACAGATACAGATTTAAACTAAAAGATAGGTACAGATTATGAGATGCAGTGACATAATGCAGGTGTGTTGGTTGTTTGAAGTCACCGATGCATTAAAGAGGAAAATATAAGAAGGCGGAATATTAAGTGGCTAGATATAAACAACTGGCGGAAAAATTTATACGAGATATCGGTGAAGGTAAATTGCCGGAGGGGCATAAACTTCCCTCACTGAGATCTATGGCAAAACAGCATGTTGTCAGCATGTCAACAGCAGTGAATTGCTATCAGGAATTGGAAGCGGCAGGGTGGATTATTTCGCGACCAAAGGCGGGCTTCTTCGTTGCTGATACACCTGCTACGACTGAGTTACCAGAATGGCGTCAGTTTGAAAGCAGTGTTACTGAGCCGATACTCAATGTTTACGGTCCACTTACGCACGCTGGACCGCTTGGTGTCTCAAGCACAACCATGGATAAAAAGGCAAAAATGGCCATGGAGCAATGTTTCAAACGAGCAACTAAACGACTTAACGACTGTTTGGCACAATACCCAGACCCACAGGGTGAGCTCCAATTGCGCAATGCGTTGTCTCAGCACTTTCACCTTCAGGGCTTTCCGTTTTCTTCAAGCCAAGTAGTTGTGACTGGGGGGTGTATGCCTGCGGTCAAGGCGGCAATAGAGACATGTACCAAGACGGGGGACGCTGTCGCCATTAGCTCCCCTTGTTTTAATGGGCTTCTTGCACTGCTGAAGCACATGGGCAGAAAAATTGTAGAAATTCCCTCCACTGAGCAGGGTATAGACCTTGATCAATTTGAGCATCACCTTAAACAGGGCAATGTCAAAGCAGGGCTCTTCTGCACCACACATATGAACCCTCAGGGGATCACGATGTCGGTCGAGCAGAAAAAGCGCCTTGCCGGATTAGCGGCAACATATAAAACGCCTGTTATTGAAGATGATGTTTATATTGAGCTTTCACATTCGAATGCCTCTCCATTACCAGCGAAATTTTATGATGAAGAGGGTTATATCCTTTGGTGCGGCTCTGTCTCAAAAACACTCTCGCCTTCCTATCGCTTGGGATGGTGCCTGCCCGGTAGATACCTGACTGCGTATACCGCGCTTTTTGCTTCCGGAAGTTTTGGTGTTTCTACCCATATGCAGCTCGCCATTGCAGATTTTATTCAAAGCGGCGTATATCAAAGTTACCTCAAAAGAAAACGAATTGAGCTTCTGAAAAACAAACGCGATTACATGTCGCTGCTACGCGCTCACTTACCAGAAGTTACAAGGATCAGTAATCCCAAAGGCGGGTTGGTTATGTGGATTCAAATTCCGGGAGTCGACATAGATGCGTTGAGTAAGGAGGTGATAACAGCAGGGATAGACATCAGGCTTGGGACCTTATTTTCTGGTCTGGGTTTATACTCGGATTGTTTCAGAATAAACATCGGTCATGCTGTCGATAGTGAGGTGGAATCTGAAATAGAAAAAATAAAGCGTGTCTTATTGGCAGACATCAAACGGTGAAAAACTAAAAGTTGCGACGAATATCTCCTTATGTTGGTTGATATGGTTTCAACGCCCTTAAATCCTGAAATATATCTGTATTTTCGCCTTCATAAATCGCGGCTGGATTGTGATCTCAGTGCTTAACGATTACCATAGCGTGCCAAAGATTCCGTCGTTTTATGTTCCTTTTTGCAAGGTATACCCGTCCTTGGAGTGCTAATGACTAGCTACAAAGTTTTAGAAGTTAATGATGATCTACCAATCCGCACGAAAGGTGCAGTTCACAGTGGAAAAGTGCGTTCGGTTTATTGGTTGACTGATCAAGACAGCGCTCGTTTGATTAAAGATAAAGGCTATGACGTTCCAGCAGGCACCGAGCTAGCTATTATGGTTATTTCAGACAGGATTTCTGCTTTCGATTGCATTTGGCAAGGCGAGAATGGGCTTAACGGGGTGCCGGGCAAAGGGATCGCGTTGAATACAGTTGCCGCTCACTGGTTCAAACTATTTGATAAATCTGGCCTCGCTGGTAATCACATCGTGGATATCCCACACCCATATGTGTGGATTGTGCGTAAAGCCAGTACCGTCAGGGTAGAAGCGATTGCGCGCCAATATATCACCGGCAGCATGTGGCGTGATTACGAAAAAGGCATTCGCAGCATTTGCGGTATCGATTTACCTGAAGGCTTAAAAGCCAACCAGAAGTTACCTGAAATTCTCATTACACCGTCGACGAAAGGCATCATCAACAACCTGCCAGATGTTCCCCCTGTCGACGATGTGAATATCACCCGAAAAAACATTACAGATAATTTAGCAGCGTTTAACTTCCATTCAGCTGACGATGTTGCGAAATACGAAGAACTATTGACCGAAGGTTTTGCTCTCATCAGCAAAGAGCTTGAGAAACTCGATCAAATCTTTGTGGATACCAAGTTTGAGTTTGGTTATGTAGAGCAACTCGATGGCACTCAGAAGCTTATCTATATTGATGAGGTGGGTACGCCTGACTCCTCAAGAATTTGGGATGGGCCTGCTTACCGTGATGGTAAAGTCATCGAAAACTCAAAAGAAGCTTCCGCCAGTTGTTGATCAACAATGTGCCAGACAGTGATGTGTTGTTGAACAAAGACCGCATGCCAGAGCGAGAAGCGTTGGCGCAAAGCTACAAACTGCCAACAGAAGTGATGATGGCTGTATCAGAGACTTATGTGGGTATAGCGAGCAAAATTGCTGGCGAAGCGCTGACAATTCCAAGTGACCCACGCAGTGAAGTTATTGCTATTTTGGATAAAGAATACGGTTTGATTGAATAGTCATCATTACTGTAAAAAGAAGGCTTGGAAGACCTATATTCCGGGCCTTTTTTATCGACTCTTACCGCAGTTAAACCAGCTGCGCGTCCCAAACAAAATACTCAAACTTCTCATCAGACTTATACGCAACAAAGCCATGTCGAAGATATAGACGCTTGGCTGGGTTTCCATGAAAAATGGCAAGCTTTAACTCGGTTATTCCTGTTGGCAGGCTTTGCTTAACATGCTCCATCACCTGACTTCCAACTCCTTGACGGCGCAGCTCTGGCTCGATAAAGAACCGTCGGAAAAATAAACCGTCATCCTCTTCTTCTAACGAATAGAAGCCGACTTTCTTTCCATTTAAAAGTACCAGTGTCGGCCGGGTTTTCTTCCATTCCAGATCGTGCAATGTATGCTGGAATGCTTCATCCCAGCCAAAATATTTATCAATAAAGTGAAATTCTGCATTTGCCTTGATGATAAAAGCCCATTGCTTATCCCTTTCTTTTGCAATCTCAAAAGTAATCATTAACTCCCCCTCGGCCAATTTGGTTTTTTTGGCAATAGGTTAGCGAGGAATCAAAAGGTGAACTCAGAAAAGAGGCAAGAGCTCGAGTGAATTCTCAGACTATTTATTGTCAGCCCCCCTGCCAAAGGGGGCAGAAAGAAGCAATAACAGCTCCTCGATAAACTGGAGAGTTGGTAACTCAATCTAGGTCTTGCTTCAAAAACGAGATATCAGACGTAAAAATTATGATTGTTATATATAACGTATACGTAATGTATGTATTTTATATGCTGTGAGTTTATTGCTGTTACTGAGGAAGTTACGTGGGCATTGTAAAGATTTCGGAAGATTTACATGATGAAATACGCAAGGCGAGCGGTGTCATGTCGCGCTCTATCAACTCACAAGCTGAGTTTTGGATAAAAATCGGTATGCAGGCGGAGATGAATCCACAGTGCTCTTTCAATGAACTTGTTGCGACAATGTTGGCTAAGGCAAATATCTCTGCTGACAACTTGTCTGTTGAAGAGTCAGAACGATGAGGGAACGCGTTGTCATTAAAACGCCGGAAGAGATTGACTTAATGAGAACGTCAGGACAGCTTCTGGCAGACGTTTTCGAAAGATTAGATGACGTCATCAAACCAGGTATGACGACAATGGAAGTTAATGACTGGGTCGAGCACTATATCGTCAATGAACTTGATGCTCGGCCAGCGAGCAAAGGGCAATATGATTATCAGTTTGTACTCAATACGTCGTTAAATGATGTTGTCTGCCATGGGGTGCCAAACCAGTTACAGCGGCTTAAACCTTCAGATATAGTGAATGTCGATATCACACTGGAGAAAAACGGTTTTATCGCTGACTCGAGTAAGATGTATTTGATGTCTGAAGCACCGTCAGTTGCCAGACGATTATCATACATAACCTACAAAGCCATGTGGCAGGGAATCAAACGTGTGAGACCCGGTGCGACATTGGGTGATATCGGTTCGGCCATTCAGTCAGTTGCAAATGCCAATGGCTACAGTGTTGTTCGAGAATATTGCGGTCACGGAATAGGGCGAAAAATGCACGAAGCACCTCAGGTTTTACATTACGGAGAACCTAACACAGGGCTGACTTTGCAAGAGGGTATGACATTCACTATCGAGCCAATGATCAATCAGGGAAATGCGAAAGTAAAAACTAAGAAAGATGGTTGGACAGTGGTGACTCGTGATAAAAAACTTTCTGCCCAATGGGAACATACTATTTTAGTAACCAATGATGGATATGAGGTATTGACTCTCCGTGAAGAAGAGAAGAATTTAGCCCTTTAAATCAGTATCTTATATATAGAAATGTTTACTTACATTTTAGTACTTTAAGTGTTCACATATATGTTGTCGGCCTTATAAACAACAGATAAAATTCGCGCCCTAGCGTTACTCGCTGAGTTTAATGGTTTCGTTTGCCCCTTTTTGGCTGACAACATGTGCGTGGGTTGAACAATAATGAAAAAAATGTCGGGTTTTACGCTGATTGAATTAGTGGTGACGTTGGTCATGCTGGGTACTCTATCGGTAACGGCGGCACCCAAGCTTCTCCCCCTCAGTGGTGAAGCCTATAAAGCACAACTGATGCGCTTGAAAGGGAGCATGGGAGATGCTGCTCTTATGGCGCATGCTCATGCCATTTTGGCGGGTGAGACAAATACACCAACGGTAAGACTTAGCATGCCGGGAGTAAACGCTGATGTTCACCTTAGGTTTGGTTATCCAGCCGCAAATTATCAAGGTATTGGGCAGCTGATTGATGGTCTCGATCACGGAGGTGATTGGACATCAATGGGAGACAGAGGGTCGACGCCTCATACTTATTACGTGACATTCAGAAGTAAAATTCCATGGGTAAAGTCATCACTGTCGATTTCTGAGATAACAAACTCTGGGTGTTATATGACTTACACCGACGTGAATCAAAAAAGTGGTTCACCAGCATTAAACGTTTTTTCTGATGGTTGTTAATATATACAGCCTTGTTTAAATAATAATGTCTAGAATGGGCAACATATAATACTCCACCTGAAGCATATTAAAGGTAAAGTACTTATTGAGAGTGTTATTAAATAACGCTCTCAATATTGGCTAAGTTGTAAATCGAAGTAAATCACTCCTATTTCCTCCCCATATATAAAAATAACCATTAAAATCAAAATATTAGTTTGAATTTTTAATGATGCCTTGTCTTTAATTGATATATTAGTAAGTTTTCATGGAACTTATATCACTCCTCTATCACATATATATGCGAGCAAACTCCAGACCTGTAATTGCTCGCAAAAATCTAAATCAAAAACACTTACTTAGTTGTTTGTTCCGGCAAACATGATTGCGGTTTACAGACTCACAGAAAAACGTTTTTTGCTCAAAGAGGGATAACTCGGCAAGCAAATTTAAAAACGTAATGTATTGAGTAGGTAAGCCACGAGAAAGGAGGATAATTATGTACGGGAATAACATTGGCAATCAGGGCTATAACGCCTATGGTTTCGGCAATTTTGGCGCACAGCGCTCACACAACCTTTTTGAATGCTACTACGGCGATTCCAGCACTTCTTCTGTCACCGACGACAAAAGCAAGGCTACTTGGGAAAACGACAATTACGAAATCGAGTTTACTGAATCTCAAAGCTCTATGAAAATCACCAACAAGCATACTGGTGAGATTTATCGTGTATATAGCGACCCTTATATCGGTTTGGGCGATAAAGACGAGGGTGGTGCAATTCATCACAAAGGCGAGTTCAAAAACGACAGTGTGTTGATTCTTGATGATGGTACGCGCATCCACATGGATACGAAGCCAAAAGGAAGCCAGACTTTCCTTGATACTGTCACCATTTTCGAGCCAAACAAAAACAAAGCTACGCAAATCACTAACCTGTTATCAAATGAAAACGACCTTGAAATCAAAGACGGTACGATAGGCGAGTTTCATGATAAAACTGGCGTTGATTACGATACCGCGGTGAGATTCAAAGAAGCGTGGGGTGAAGAAGAAGGCCTTTACGTCATGAAGCATGACGGTTCATTCCACCAGATAAAAATGGATGGAACTGCTGCAGACAACAAGGCAATCATTGCTGAAATCGAACAGAAACTGAAAGATGCAGGCTACCCAGGCGCAGCAGGAATCTGGGGTTCGATGGATCCAGCTCAGTGTCCTCAGTTCTGTGATTGGATCAACAACAACTGGTGGGATCAAATCTGTCACATGTTTGGTAACCAAGCTGGTGTTGGTTCTTTCCAACCTATGCCAAGCTGGCCGATGCCGGGTCAGAACATGATGGAACAGATGTTCATGCAGATGATGATGCAATACTGCATGCAAAACATGCCGATGCCTCGTCATCAAGATTTTCAGCCTGGGGATCTTTGGGCTTTGGCTGGTGGCGCGCACATGTATATGGGCGTTCAGGACAAAATGCAGAACATGTCTGGCGGTATGGGTCAATTTCCAATGATGAACCAATGCTTCAACAAATGATGTGGGGCAATGACCTCTCTATGATGTTTGGTTTTAAACCACCTGTTATCGAAAAATAACATCGATGATTGATATAAAAGCCGACATTCATGTCGGCTTTTTCATGCTTATTACAAGAATAATATATAACCGAAACTTAATAAACAAAGCTAATTTACAGTACTTCTTTTTCACATAAATTCCGAAATGCCATCAATTAAAAATTAACGTCTAAATAAATGATACATCACTCGATAATCTAATTTCTTCAATTTGCCCTTTATTTATGCCTCGTTAGTATCTGAATATTACTTAATGAAAGACTAAGAATATTTGTTGTCTGTATGTTTCAGATTTGCTGTAAAATTTCTTTGCTGTGTTGTTTGCTTTTCAGCCCGCTTGTTTCAGCTGATTCGATAGCGAGCTATCCTGAGGGGTGGGAGTCATGGCCGGTGGTGAAAGAGTCGGTTAATCCACCTGCCGATACCGTTGTGCCTCCCGATACCTCTCTGTTTATTCAAGAGGCCGTCAAAGCATACTCATGGATCAATAATGGAGAAGGTTCTCCATTGACCATTCGAGTCAACCCAAAAAAGCTAGAACAATATAAAACGCATGGCCCTTACACTGACGGGCCAACTGCCATCGCAGTGTCTGAAGTGCAGGGTATTATTTGGGTGACTGAACACTTCGGTGGGTTGCCCATTTACGGAAGTTATAACCGCAAGGGGCAGGATATAAGCAGTATGCACCCAACGTTGGAGCCTGAATTTTGCCAACGGTGCCATGAAACATACAAGGACATATGTATCAACGGAACCTGTACAGAGCCGTTGTTAGACGCATATAAGTAAAATCGTTTCTGATGCAAGGGGGCTATTTGTCCAGAAATTTAACTGTCAATCAGCTGTTGTTTCTTACTCACCTTTTGCTCGTGTTAATTCTTATTGCTGGCTTTAGTGTTACTCGCTACCAAAGTGAGTGGAGCACAAGACTGAATAATGAAGTTGTGTTAGCCGAGCAAATTATTGCACCGCTTGTTCTTGAGTCTTCAACAGCTGTTGCTGGGCGAAATTATGCTGCGTTGACTTTGCCATCTCAGAAGCAAACGCTACTCAATATTGAGCCATTACTTCTCCTTGACGTCACAGGCGTATCAGATTATTCGTCACAATCAGTATCTGTAAGGTACCAAAGAGACATTGCGGATATCTGGCGTATGGATGTTAGCACTGATGAAATCAACCAAACCCGGAAACAAAGAAACGACCTTGGTAGCGCGCTTACAACGACGACTCAACAGTCTGATGCGCAAAGAAAAAAAATCACATACCTAGTAAAGAAGTTGGATGGTGAGTTAAAAACGATAGAGAGGGCGAAGTTAATGAGCAAGACGGTTGCTTTGCCTTGGTTGTTGCCAGCAGGTGATTACAGCTATAAATTCCTACCTGACGAAAAAGTGTTGGTCGTACAAACCCCATTGGTCAATAAAAACGGCGGCACGTTAAAAGCCGTTTTTGATGCTTCAACACTGTATCATCTGAAAACCCAGATAGTTAAAACCCTCTTCCTTGAAGCAGCTATTGCATTGCTTGCATCTGTTTTGCTAATCATCGTCGTCTCGAACTCCATCGTCAGCCCGTTGAAACGCCTTGCTAATAAAATCTCTCAAGACATTGAAAAGCTTGATATCTCTGATATGAAAGAACTAAAGCGGCAAGATGAAATTGGTATTTTAGCGCGTGCACTACAAAGCCTGACAGAGAAAACACAATCTCAAATGAAATTGCTTCGCCATCTGTCGGATACTGATGCATTAACAGGGATGAGTGGCCGCCATAAATACGAAGACAAGGCTGAAGTACTATTTAGAACATCTCAGTCCAAGCAACAAAATTTCGGCATCATCATCTGCGATATAGATTCGTTCAAACTCTACAACGATACCTTTGGACACAGTAAAGGTGACGAGGTCATAAAGAAAATTGCGGGTGTTTTATTGGCAGTGACACGAAACAATGATCTTTGTTTTCGGATCGGTGGGGAGGAGTTCATCATACTTTTCACCGATAAAGATGCTAATAATGTTCACAGCATTGCGGAAAGAATGAGAAAAGAAGTCCAACGCCTTGCCATACCTCATCACACCGAATCAGGCATTGTTACCTTGTCTCTTGGCGCGGTTCTTGCGACCCAAGCCTCTGGTCATTGGTCATATCAAAATATCTTCGATCACGCTGATGAGCAGCTCTACAAAGCAAAAGGCAAGGGCCGAAATTGTACAGTTTTCTCTGAAATTGACGCCTCTATGGCACCTACAAGGAATGTAAATCATGCCGACAACGCCATTAAATTTATGGATTGATACCGATATTACCGTCGGTGCGAAGAAAATAAGTTTCCTTCATTATAAAGATGTTGATGACGGCTATGCGTTGGGGAGCTTAATGCATAGTCCGGAGGTAGAAATTGTTGGTATTAGTTCGACGCGAGCAAATACCCTCGATATCAATGAGTCAACGTCTATCGCGAAACGTTTCGTCCGCGACTTTGGCAGCGAGAGTTATTCAGTTTATAAAGGTTCGAGCAGTACGTTTGATTGCACCCGCGCAGAACTACCTGAAGCCGTGGTCGCTCTAATCGATGCGTTAGAGAAAAGCCCGTTAACAATCTTGGCCATTGGCGCTTTTACCAACCTAGCTATCTTGTTGCATGCTCGCCCTGATTTAGCCAGTAGGATAGAGAGAGTTGTTGCTGTAGCGGGGAGAGAGTCGGTTAATGAAACGTTCATCTCAGGCAGTTATCAACGTAAGCCGTTTCGAGATCTGAATTTTGAATTTGATGTATCGGCTTTTAATGTTGTTGTTCAATCTGGTGTTGAAGTGGACTTAGTCCCCTTTAGTGTATGCAAACAAGTGTGGGTTGATTTGGAAGAGCTCTTGGCGTTGCGAGTAGGAAACCCAATGGCCCGTTTTCTTGCAGAGCATACATTTGGCTGGTGGCTTGAATGGGAAGTTGTCTTCGGTGCGAGAAAAGGCTTCAATCCATTCGACATGGTGGCAGCAGCGTATATGATCAATCGAGATTGGTTTACCACAGAGGGGCGAAAAGCAAAAATTGTTGAAGCGCCGAGCGACACGGATGAAGGGAAAATTAAGCCTTATTTGGTTTGTTCTTCGTCAAATGAAACAGGTCATCCAGTCAGATACTGCACTGGTATCAATACTGATCAGATTTCAACATTAATGCTAAGTCGCATTTCGTCTTCAACTGTAGAAACAGTCTGAGTCCCCTCCAATCGATAATTTGCTGGTGTTGGTTGCAAAAGCATCACCAGCAATACCGCTAACGTAAATTGCGCCCAAATGGTGCACCGCAGTGTCCGCACTTCAAATCAAAAGCTTTATAAACGTATCGATCAATCAGTCACGTCATATCGCCTTGCTGGTAGCAATCTTCAATAATAGTGTGTAGCAAGTTGTAATTGCTTGAAATGACAAAAGAGATCTGTCTATTTAGTCTGTATCTTCTCTTTTTTGCGCAGATAACAATAGACAAAGAATGTATCAAATTGACATTATCAAGCCAGCAGATATTCCCATGGCGCTGTTACTTGAAGCAGACCCGAGTGAATCGAAAATCAAACAATACTTACCTAAATCTCGTGCATGGGGAGTGTTACAAAAAGAGCAGCTAATTGCGGCTTGTCTTGTTGTTGACCGTGACAGTGAAAGAGAAATCATCAACCTTGCCGTTTCACCTGACTTTCAAGGCCAAGGTATTGGTGGTGAATTACTTCAACATATCGTTTCTGATCTTTTGGCTGAACGCGCAGGCAATATCGTATTGGGGACTGGCGCATTTGGCTACCAACTCGCTTTTTACCAGCAGCTCGGATTTCGCCCTGTGTCAGTAATCCGAGATTTCTTTATCGATAACTATGAAGCCCCCCTTTTTGAGGATGGGGTTCAGCATAAAGATATGATAATGATGAAGTACGACGACAACTGTCAATTGATTGTTGAGGGTTTCAAACGGTGCTTTTCACTGAGAGCTGGGGAAGAGGGAGATATTCCCTTTCTGCTGGCACTGAGAAAAGAAACCATGACACGTTATCTTGAAGAAGCAAGAATGCCCGTTGATGACGTCTCTCACTTGAAGCGTATTCGCTTTCATTTTGATGATGTGAAGATCGTCGAGTATGAGGGCCAACCAGTCGGGCTGATCAAATCTGTTTACACTCAAAAAGGAAAATCACGTTATTGGTTTTTAGTTCAGCTTCAGATCGCGCAAACATATCAACGGCAAGGCATTGGTGAAGCACTATTGCGCCATCTAATTCGTCAGGCGGAAATGAACAACGAAGATATTTATTTATCGGTCATTCGTTCTAACCCCGCTAGGCGATTTTATGAACGCCTCGGCTTTGTTGAATATGGCCATCAGGGACCAGAGATTTTATTAAAAAAGTGCTGCGGCAAGCAGTTGACATCCAGTAGGGACAATAATGAATAAAAATGTATGGCTGTTAGCCTTATGTCAGGCGTTGTTAATGTCGGGGAATGTATTACTTATTTCAGTTAACGGCCTGATTGGTCAATCACTTTCTCCGAGTGATACTTGGGTTACTTTACCCGTCGCAACCCAGTTTGTCGGTATGATGATGGCAACCATTCCTGCCTCTCTAATCATGGCAAGAATAGGGCGAAAGAAAGGTTTTATACTCGGAAATATTTTCGGTATTGGTGGGGCATTGCTTTGTGTTGTTGCTCTGCAGCAACAGGACTTTTGGTTCTTCTGCGTGTGTACATTGCTACTGGGAATAGGCATTGGCTTTGCCACACTTTATCGGTTTGCGGCTATCGAGGTAAGTGCGCCAGAAGCAAAAAGCAGAGCGATATCAAATCAATGGCTGGCGGTGTCATTGCTGCGGTGCTTGGCCCCAATATCGCCCATTATGAGTCAGCATATGTTACCCGATGCCAACTTCATCGGTGCCTTCGGCGCGTTGACCGTATTGTATATTTTGGCGTTGGGTATCTTACAACTCGTGAAATTTCCTGCGTTGCCATCAAAAGAAGAGCGAATTAAGCCTAATTCGTTCAGCACCATTTTTGCCACACCGGGATACTTGCTGACAGTATTCACTGCATTGGTTGCTTACACTGTCATGAACCTTTTGATGACGGTAACGCCGATTGCAATGCACAAGCACGGATTCTCTTTTGAATCAGCCGCTATTGTCATTGAGTGGCATGTGCTAGGCATGTTTGCACCAGCATTCGTGACAGGGCACATCATCGATAAAATCGGTACCCGAGCGACAGTGATGATGGGGGCGATGCTTATCATACTTTGTACTGTCATTAACATTCAGGGGGTATCTGAGTGGCATTTCCGTATTGCGTTATTGTTACTTGGTGTTGGCTGGAACTTCATGTTTGTAGGTGCAACCTCTGCACTGACAAATTATTATTTGCCGCAAGATAAAGCAAGGGCACAGGCATTCAACGAGTTTGCTGTCTTCGGTTCCGTGACAGTAAGCGCAATGTTATCGGGCTACCTAGAGGCGACGTTTGGATGGCAATTGCTCAACCAGATAACATTACCTTTGATGTGCACCGTACTTGTTTTTTACTTCTTTAAGTCCAGAAGCAAACCTGCGCTTGCATCTAGTTAGATGTATGGCTCTGCTCACATTAAAAATGGCGCGTTATCGCGCCATTTTCGCATCTGATATTTATTGACGATTCGGCGAAGCGTTTTGATTAAGCTCTTTGATAATGGAAATGAACTTATGCAGTGATGTCTGAATGTCGAGTCACTAAGAGGGGAATTCCATTGCTAACCTAACTGACGTTGATATTCATTTACACCGCATTAATGCTGACCGACGACGGGTTGTTGTATTCAATTTTTCGACGTTTCAATGTAGTGATTAGTTGAAATACCTACTAACGAGCGCTTTTTCGGATGTCAGCAGAATGTTGTTTGGCAATATTGTAATTAAACATTGATTTTATTGAAGGTTTGTCACTAAATGTTTCCCCCCAGAGACAGTCTATTCACGTCGTTGTTTAATGACAAACGATATCGCAGGTTATACCTGCTGGGCATCTGGGTATGTTCATTAATCATATGCTCACATATGCATTATCTTAATTTTCTTACGAGGGTATGGAGTTTACGTTTGTTATAAAAATAAAAGGTTGAAAGCGATAACCTTGATCATGCCGTAACCGCAAAGCGCTTCAGCGGATTGTATTTTGACGCTGAATATAAGGCCAAGTGGTGCCAGATAATATATAAAAACAATACATTGGAGAGATCATGAAGCGTTCTTTCTTCGCGATGGTCCCGATTGCTGCCTCGCTCGCGTCTGCATCCGCTATCGCCGACGAGACACTTTCAACACCGGCGTCAGACCCCCGTCTCGCCAAAATCATGACTGTTACCGTCAGTGATAGTGCCGAAAAACGTTACTTGCCTGCGCTTGTGGCTGCTGACGACAGCGCTGCTCTTGCTTTCCGTATTTCCGGAGAATTGTCTGAATTGCCTGTGCTTGCCGGTATGGAAGTCAAAGAAGGCGACTTACTCGCAGCCCTCGATAAGCGTGAGATACGTTTACAGCTTGCCAAAGCGAGTGCTGCCTATGAACTTGCAAAGGTTCAGTTTAACCGCATGGAGCGACTAAGAAAAAGCCGTGTTGTCTCTGAAAGCGATTATGACAAAGCCAAATCGCAACTTGAGGAAGCGGCGACAAAAAGGCAGCAGGCGAAAAATAACCTGAGCTACACCTCTTTGACCGCGCCCTATTCGGGCACTATTTCTTTAAGGTTTAAATCTAACTATGAATTTGTCGGTGCTAATGAGCCGATTATGAGTATTCAGACCTACGATATCGTTAACGTCAATTTTCAGCTGCCTGAAAGACTCGGAAGCCGCCTGGTGGGTCAGGAGAGGCGTGCAGCAGAAGTCAGCTTTGATACATACCCAGGGCAAACATTTAAGGCAACCCTCAAGCAGTTAGACACCTCGGCAGACAAAAAAACAGGTAGTTACAACGTCACTCTTACACTTCGCCGCCCTGAAGGCGTGAATGTATTACCTGGAATGGCGGCACAAGTCGCGTTGCAAGTGGGTGCGGGGGAGAATTCGTCTATCCCCAAAACGGCAGTCATTGATGACGCAGGAAAGAGTTATGTTTGGAAGGTCGATGAAGGCGGCGTGGTGTCTCGGCAACCTGTGGTTCTCAGTAAGCAGGGTGTTTTGATATCCGGCTTGAACGACGGTGACAAGATAGTGACGAATGGCATCAAGGTATTGAAAAATGGCGATAAGGTTGTGCCTTGGGTTAAGGAGCGTGGATTATGAGGAAGTCGACCCTTGCACTACTAATCTCGCTGCTGTGCGGCTTTATTCTGACTGGTTGTGAAGAGCAGCAGCAAAGCTATACCAAACCGCTGCAAACTGTTGGTGTCATGACCGTGGGCAAAGCGCATGAGTCTGCATCTTCCAACGAATTCCCCGCTGTTGCTGCAGCGGCAGACCTGACGGCTTTGTCTTTTCTTGTCAGCGGAGAGGTTGCCAAAGTTTTTGTAAAGCCTGGAGAACTGGTTAAAAAAGGCCAGGTACTGGTAGCGCTTAACAAAAAAGATCTTCGGCTTGCTGTGAAAGAGACAAAGACAAGCTATGAACTCGCTAGCCGTCAATATGATAGAGCAAGAAAGTTAAGAGGGACGGGTGCTTTACCAAAGTCGCAGGTCGACGAGCTAAAAGCAAATCGCGATGTGGCCAAAGCAGATTACAATCTCGCCGTATTAAAGCTCAGTTTCGCTGAGCTCAAAGCGCCATTCGCGGGCGTAGTATCGACGGTTCAGGTTGAAGACTTTGAAAATATCTCGCCGGGAAAAGCAGTGCTGAGTATGCACGACGCAAACCGGGTCGATGTTCGTCTTAAAGTGGCTGATCAGCTGTATGTTAATCAGCAGGACATTTCTCCTGAAGATGTCATGAAAAATATTAACCCACGGGTGTTGATGCCAGATGGAAAAGAATACCCGCTTTCTCTTAGGGAGTTCACGGGTGAACCCGATAAAACCTCCGGTGCTTTTATCGTGACCATGTCAATGCCGATGCCAAAAGACACCGTCATCCTTGATGGAATGAGCTTAAACATCATTACCAACCCGCTCAATGTATCGCTTGCAGCGTCGGTGGGTGACGATATTCCCCTTTCTGCTGTTTTCAATGGTGATGGAGACAGTCTTGCAAACGATCAAACGTATGTGTGGGTTTTAAGTGACGATAACCGAGTGAGCAAACGGCAGGTTGTTCTTGAAGCGCTGTCAGTTCGTGGTGTTCGTGTTGTTGGGGGCTTGAAACCGGGCGAACGGATTGTGGTTAAAGGCGTTAACAAGTTGATGAACGGGCAAGAAGTTCGGGTAACCGAGGGCAACAAAGCATGAATAATAAAAACATTGCCACATACTTTATCGAAAACGGTATTACGTCATGGATGCTGACGTTGTTATTTCTCATCGGCGGAACGATCTCGTTCTTAGGGCTGGGGCGACTGGAAGACCCAGCATTTACTCTCAAAGATGCACAAATCATCACCAGTTATCCCGGGGCGACACCGCAGCAAGTTGAAGAAGAAGTGACCTACCCGCTGGAAAAAGCGGTCAAACAGCTCCCTTATGTGAAGCAGGTTAAATCGACGTCAGTCAGTGGCATGTCACAATTGACGGTTTCAATGAAGAATATCTATGGTCCAGATCAGCTCCCACAGATTTGGGATGAAATGCGGCGGAAGGTACACGATATTGAGGGCGCGTTACCCCCGGGGGTGGGGAAACCCAGAGTCGTGGATGATTTCGGTGACGTCTTTGGCATTTTAATGTCAGTCTCAGGTCCGGGTTATAGCTATGCTGACCTGACTACCTATGTCGATTATCTCAGGCGCGAGCTTGAACTGGTTGACGGCGTTGCAAGGTAAATGTTGCGGGTAACCAGCAAGAACAAGTGTTTATTGATATCTCAATGAACAGCTTAAGCAATCTTGGTATTTCGACGCAAAGCCTTTTCCAACTGCTGAAAACACAAAATGAAGTGAGCAGCGCTGGTGCCGTTCGTATTGGCGATGACTACATTCGCGTTAAACCCACTGGCGATTTTGAAACGGTACAAGAGCTGGGCAATCTGATCATCAGTACCGGGCAAGATGGCGCTATTTTCCTGCGAGATGTGGCTGAAATCCGGCGTGGCTATGTAGAAGTGCCAACCAGTTTGCTTTCCTATAACAACGAAGCTTCTTTGACGCTGGGGATTTCCTTCTCCAAGGGCGTCAATGTGGTTGAAGTGGGAGAGAGAATTGATCAACGACTGGCCGAGCTGGAACCACTTAAGCCAATCGGTATGCACACTGGCATGATATACAACCAACCTAATGAAGTTGAAGGCTCGGTAAAAGGTTTTGTGCAAAGTTTGCTTGAAGCTGTTGTTATCGTCATCGTGGTTCTGCTGCTGTTTATGGGGCTAAGGTCAGGCGTGCTCATCGGACTGATCCTTTTGTTGACAGTATTAGGGTCCTTCATTTTCATGAGTACTTCGACATTGAACTGCAAAGGATATCTCTGGGGGCCTTGGTCATAGCATTGGGGATGTTGGTGGACAATGCCATTGTTGTCGTTGAAGGGATCCTGATTGGTCTGAAAAAAGGACTTACACGAAAACAGGCGGCAGCAGAAATTGTCACGCAAACCAAGTGGCCGCTATTGGGCGCGACGGTCATTGCCATTTCTGCTTTTGCACCTATCGGTCTTTCTGCTGATGCTACGGGTGAGTTCTGCGGCACGCTATTCTCTGTATTGTTGATCTCTTTGATATTGAGTTGGGTCACCGCGATTACTTTGACACCCTTCTTCGCGCATTTGTTTTTCAAAGAAGAAAATGCCAGTCAGGGAGGGGAGAAAGAAGACCCTTACAATGGCATGCTGTTTGTCGTTTACAAGGGTGTGCTAGAGCTTTGCATGAAACGCTCACTGATTACTTGTGTGGTGCTTGTCGTCGCGCTAGGTGCTGCAGTGGTTGGGTTCGGCAAGGTTAAGCAAGCATTCTTCCCGTCTGCGACGACCCCCATGTTTATGGTTGATTTACTAATGCCGGAAGGCACTGACATTAGGGCAACTGCTGAGAAAATGGCATCTCTAGAACAATGGATGATGCAGCAAGACAACATTGAGTTTGTCACCACCAGTACCGGCGGTGGTAACCAACGCTTTATGTTGACCTATGCGCCTGAGCGAAGCAGCTCCTCCTATGGTGAAATGATAGTTCGTACAAAGTCTTATGATGATGTTGTACCTACCCTTAGATTAGTCAGAAAAGAGCTGGAAGATAATTACCCTGACGTGCAATACAAACTCAAACGTGTGGAATTAGGTCCCTCTTCTGGTTCTAAAGTCGAAGCAAGAATTGTGGGTTCCGACCCTACGATTTTGAGAGGGATTGCTGCTGAGGTGAGAGCAATTTTCGCGGCTGATCCAGATACGGTCAACCTCCGTCAGGATTGGCGAGAGCGGACCAAAGTGATTCGCCCTCAGTTTAATGAGAGTCAGGCGCGCCGTTATGGTATTACCAAAGAAGACCTCGATAGCCTGTTAAATATGTGGTTATCAGGCAGTCGCGTAGGGTTATACCGAGATGGCTCAACCTTGATGCCAATCATTGCCAAAATTCCGCAAGATGAAAGCGCGAGCACGAATACCATTGAAGGAATGAAAATCTGGAGCCCCGCACTGCAACAATACATCCCGTTGCGACAGGTTGTTTTAGGTTATGAGTCAACATGGAAGATCCAATCATTGTGCGTCGCGACCGAAAACGCGTTCTGACTGTTTACACTGATCCTGACCCATTCGGTACTACCACGGCAGCAACATTGCAGGCAAGAATACAGCCGAAGGTTGAGAGTCTAAATCTACCAGATGGTTATATCATCGAGTGGGGTGGTGAGTACGAGTCGTCACGTGACGCGCAGGCTTCTTTGTTTAGCTCTATGCCATTGGGTTATTTGTTTATGTTCTTTGTGACCATATTACTTTTCAACTCAGTTAGAGATGCAATGATTGTTTGGTTGACTGTGCCTTTGGCGATAATTGGTGTCACGGTTGGTCTGCTTGGGCTGAATACACCGTTTGGTTTTATGGCCTTGTTAGGTTTGCTTAGCCTGTCAGGGATGCTGATTAAAAACGGCATTGTCTTGATTGAGCAAATCAACATTGAGCTTGAGTCTGGTAAGGCGCGCTATGAAGCGATTGTTGACGCTGCTGTAAGTCGGGTCAGGCCTGTTTGTATGGCCGCTATCACGACAGTTTTAGGGATGGTGCCCCTGCTGACAGACGTATTCTTCCGGCCAATGGCAGTTACCATTATGTTCGGTTTAGGCTTTGCGACAGTCCTGACACTGATTGTGGTTCCCGTGCTCTATAAAATATCTTATCGGGCCAAACCCGCGGAGAGTTAAACAAGCATGATGTAAGGTAAAAAGGCGTCCGTTTGGGCGCCTTTTTTATCCATTTAAGTCAGAGATTTTATTTATCTCTGCTTGGTTCATGCCCTTTATAACGTGGTAGATGGGTATCCATATCTTCCCAATTCGCTCTGGAGGTAACGAAATTATGAGATTCAGGGCGCTCGGTGATATCGGTATCCAGCAAGCCAAGGCGAAGCCTGACACGTGATGGGTCAGCTTCATTCGAACTGAAAATCGGCGAGCCGCAGGATGAACAAAAGTGGCGCTTTTTACCCGGTTTTCTCTCGAAGTAGCTTAATACCTCTTCACCAGAAGTAATAACCAGATGTTCTGTGTCGACGAACCCATTTGTTGCGTAGGCTGTACCCGATGACTTTCTGCACAAGGAGCAATGGCAGTGAATAATGTGAGAAATGGGGCCGGTAATATCTAAGGTGACTTTTCCGCAGAAACAGCTTGCTTTGTACATGTTTTTAGGCCTTTTGGTCGACACTAATTTAATTGATGACGTTATCAAAGTTAAAGGGCTACCTGTCAATTTATGTATAAATTATGAGACATGTGATTTAAATACCAATGAAAGAAACAATAGCATTTAAATAAACCGTATTGCTGCCACAAAAATGCTGGCGGCTGCTAAGTTTAAAGGGCTTGATCAGCTATCGCCTTAATCTTGCGGAGGGTTCTGTAATGGAACTGGCAGAGAAAAAAGGGGACATGGCATATCTCGAAGGGTACTTGACTTTGAAAGAAATGCTGGACATTGGAATGTTAGTTGTAATGTCTGATATTGAAGATGAAAAAATAGTCGGTGATTCAACATCAGACCAGGAGCCGTTATCAAAGGAATAATATGCCGGATAAAGCCCTGCTGAATAATGCCAGAGATGATTCAGTAGGGCTTTTTGTTTTATGCATACACGAGAATTCACTTAGTGCAGAGGCTAAAGCTTATGACCATGATGAGTTAAATTGCCTTTTTGATCCGAAGTAGGCTTTGTAGAGGAGTCATTTATGGAACTTGAGAATGAAAATGGTGAACACATGCATCTCGCCGATGATCTCACCCTAAAAGAAATGGTTGATATGGGACTATTGGTTGTTTTGTCTGATGCAGAAGATGAATCTCAAAATTGTTGGGTCCCCCTCGAACCTGATTGATTGAGATATATTTCACCTTACAAGAAAGCCCGTTCGGGCTTTCTGTTAAAAGCCTTAAAACAGAATGCAAATCATGCTACCAAATTCTTGTTTCGTGCACCGGACTCCATTACCCTCGTAGCCAGCATGTTTTGACTAACTTGAGACTACGCCTTTCAGCTCATTACACGTAAAGAGTTTCAATTAGCTCAGACAATCTGTATGAAAAACGTAGTTTCTGTTACGCGGATTGAAAATAAGGATGTTTAAATGAAAATGTTTGTCTTCGATCATTGTCCATATTGTATTAGAGCGATGATGATGAACGGTTTGAAGAAGCTGGAAATTGAAACGGTATATCTCCAAAACCACGACGTAGAAGCTCGTATTGAAAAAGTGGGCGCAAACATGGTGCCGATTCTTCAAAAAGAAGATGGCAGTTACATGGGAGAAAGCTTAGATATTGTTAAATATCTCGATGAGTTCGACGGAAACCCTGTGTTGCAGGCATCTGCATCCGAAGAAAAGGTTGCCGCCTGGTATAAGCGCGCCTATGGCGTAAGCCAGCGTTTGGTCTATCCGCGTTGGATGAGAGTTAAGCTGCCAGAATTTGGTTGCCATGAAGCGAAAGAGTGGTTTACGAAAAATAAATCAGCGGCCATTGAAATGAGTTTTGACGATGCATTTGTCATGACAGAGAGTTACTTGGGTGAGCTGAATGTGTTGCTTAAAGAGCTAGACTGGCTGGTTCTTCCTTCTGAACGAGACAATACTCTAACCTATGATGACATTACGTTCTTCCCAGTATTAAGAAACTTTACTGTGGTAAAAGGTATCATCTTCCCACCTCGTGTTCGTAATTATATCGATGAAATTTCTTCTCTAACGGATATAAACTTATATGATGATATTGCGGTTTAAGTGCTGAAATTAAAATCACGTGCCGCTATGAATAAAGCGGCACAGATTGCCTTTTTACTAGACAGAAATTGATAACTACCTAGTCATTCCTATCGTACTTAAAAATAATAAATAATTAATGCAATCAGTCTCTTATATTATCTGGAAAGTAAAATTATTTGATAGATGAGAACATCTATTTTATTTTTAGATGAGATAGAATAAAAGAGATAGTATATGTTTTTATTTAGGGATATAAAACTCACCGCATTTTTTTTCATAATACTTACCAGCTTTATATTGATTAGTTTTCCAAATACAGCTATTGCGGGCTGTCTGGTTTTTGGGGGATGTGGTCCAGGCTCTAAACCAGAGCCTGTTGAGAAGCCACCAACGCTACCTTCTGCCGAAAATGGCTGCACTTTTGACTACAATGCACCTGCATTCAAAGGTTATTCTGACAGTAAGTCGCAAAATCAATGGAGCTTTTGGATTGGGCAAGAGTATCTTGTGAATAATAATGTTGGACTGCCGATATACAATTGGTCTCCAGATGGTCAAATTAGTGTCATCAAAGACACGCAATCCAACAAAATGCTCAACTTTATTCCGGGTTCAAAAAGTTACCGAACAACCGGTTCGGGAGGCTTGCCTGAAAATCAAACATCTTTGTCTCCTACTGATCATGTCGTTGGTGGTAAGTACCCAGAAACGCAGGAAACATATAATGATGGCGGTGAGTGGCTGATGTCGGTGTTTGACGTTGGCAATGGTGATGGTCGTTTAATTGGCTTTGGTCACGCTGAAGACCATTATCGCGGACAAGGTGGACCAAAACCCTCCGTATCCGGCGGTCCACCAATGGCGTATAAAACCTTTACCGTTCTGTGCAGTAATGATTGGGGCAATACATGGGGTCAGAGTGAGATAATCCTATCTGATGGGACGAAGCCATCTAAACCCGAATGGCGTGGTATAGGAGATGGCGCTGTAGTATGGGATTTTAAAAATAATCGTTGGGTCGCGATTTTAATGAACAAACTTGATAATGGCAGAGCCGCGTTAACAGCGGCAGCAAGTTACGACAAATCAGCAAAGCCTTCTTCTTGGAAAAAGTGGGATGGTTCAAATTTCGGCGCAGACCCGATGAATGACCGAGCAGTCCACTTACAGTTCACTGATAATGGTCGTGTCAAATATTTTAACGGCGCCAATCCATCGGTAACATGGAATACCAAAATACAGAAATGGTTGATGGTTTACCATGCGTGGGGAGGCGATCTCATGATAGCAGCGGCCGATAATTTACCTTACTTTGAAAAGCCGAAAGTGCTTTTTAAGAAAGGTGAAGGTGACCATGGACGCTGGTACCCAACTATTATCAACAATAATGGTGGGACAGTAGTTTCGCGTAAATGGAATAACCTGTATTTCAGAAAGTGGTTACAGCAAAATAGTGCAGGCGAGTCTGCATTTATGGGCGTTCGTATTCGTATTTGCCAAGGTTCTTATTGCAGCGAATGAGTATATTCTTTGCCGAAAAATACGCGGTTCTATCTCATTGAGCCGCCTTTTAAAAGACATATTTTTCTTTAACTGACAAGGTAATTGAATGGCCAAAATCACTTTTTGGCCACATAGAATGTTGTTTCATTACAATGTATTGCATGTTTCTTTTCTGAGTTCTTTTACCACATATTGCATTTCTGTCATGAGCAAACCACAGAAGAGTAATCACTCTGGAACTTATCTCTACTTGGAGTCACTGAGAGTCAGAATAATGCAAACCAAACTATTGCCAGTTTTGTGTTTGTTGGAAGGAATGAGATCAAGACTGATCTCTTCTCGTTTGTTGACGATGTGAGCTAAGGAACAGTAATGGCACTAACTCTCGATTACCTGTGTTATGAGATGCAGGCCGACATAGATATGTTGAAGCAGGCACTAAAGAAGTTAGATAGAGAGAAGGATTTATTGGGTGAAAACTCTCGGGAAGCGATGGAGTTAATCGCGTCAAGAATAGATAAGCTGGAAGTACGAGAGCGAATGCTGAAAAACTGAAAAATGGGTCTTTGATACTGGCGTTCCATTATCAGATCAACATTGAAAAAGTGCAAAAACAATAATACTGTATACATATACAGTATTATTGTTTTTGGTGTTCAGTGATGCAATATAGAAAACCGATATCTTGCGAGCTTGTCGAGTTTCGCTGTGAAGAGTGCAATTTAGGTGTGCTGAGAGTGATAACAGATAAGCCCACCATACACGCTGGAGGAATAAAGCAATGGCACCACAGATGTAGCCACTGCGGTAGCGAGTGTTGCATGACCTTTCCTTTTCCTTTGCTGAGATTTCAGGGAGAGGAGTTTATCTTGGCTAAGCATGCAAGAACACTGAGCTCGTATTTTGGCTTTCCTGAATCTGATGACCGGGGAACGCCTGAAGAAGTGAGCGAATCACACAACAACAAAGTCAAAATCAGCTAGCCACTCGTCATTGCCAACTTTTCTGGGAGATAACTTCAGATTTTTTGGTACGTAAGGATTTTGCTCTGCAAGATATAACTGGGTGGTGAGCTTTTCCTCATTACCGATCCAGATTTTAACGTGGATATGAGGCGGTCGACCTGGGTAAGGATAAGGAAGCATGGTGGTGAACTGGTAGCGACCGGATGAGTCAGTGTTTGTTGCGCCAAAACCTGTAAATGCAGGATCAAAGCGAGTGTATCCTGGCTGGCGAGGGTGGTCATAAATACCTTGAGCATCGCATTGCCAGATTTCTACCCGTGCGCCAGAAATAACATCTCCGGCACGGTTTGTGATTTTCCCTTCCAGCGACATAACATCGCCAAGTATAGCTTTTTTACTTATCACGAGGTTATTGCTTAAGGGGATATCTTTGACAGGATAAAAAGGACCTTCCCGCTGCGGGGCTGTTGGAGTCTTTCTGGAACTTGCCCATGCAAGGGGAAACGTCATCATAGCGGCTGCAGTTAAAAATATTCTGCGTTTCATTTTCCACCTCGATCTTGCCGATATTAAAAATGCCTATATAAATAATTTACCATGTGAAGAGAGTGTTTGGTTCAACGCTCAAAGACAAAAATAAAAAAGCCCCGCAATGGCAGGGCTTTTATCGCATATTGCAGTTTTATCAGCTTATGCAAGCAGTTCTTTAGCAGTATCAACAACGTTTTCAGTTGTGAAGCCAAACATTTTGAACAACTCACCAGCTGGTGCTGATTCACCAAAGGTCGTCATACCAATAATACGACCATCAAAGCCCACATACTTGTACCAGAAGTCAGCAATACCTGCTTCTACAGCAACACGTGCAGTAACGTCAGATGGAAGTACCGTTTCACGGTATGCCGCGTCCTGAGCATCGAATACATCAGTTGAAGGCATAGAAACAACACGAACTTTATGGCCTTGAGCGTCAGTTGGTCAGCAGCTTCGACAACTAAACCGACTTCAGAACCCGTTGCAATAAGGATCAATTCAGGTTTGCCATCACTGTCTTTAAGAATGTAGCCGCCTTTAGCAATGTCAGATACTTGCTCTGCAGAACGATCTTGCTGAGCAAGGTTCTGGCGAGAGAAAATTAGTGACGTTGGACCATCACGACGCTCGATAGCCAGTTTCCATGCAACTGCAGATTCCACCTGATCACATGGTCGCCATGTGCTCATATTCGGCGTCAGACGCAGCGATGCAATTTGCTCAACGGGTTGGTGAGTAGGGCCATCTTCACCCAAGCCGATGGAGTCATGTGTATAAACCTGAATGTTCTGAATTTTCATCAGAGCGGCCATACGCATAGCGTTACGTGCGTATTCCATAAACATCAGGAAGGTTGCGCCGTAAGGAACAAAACCACCGTGCAGTGCGATACCGTTAATGATGGCAGTCATACCAAACTCACGAACGCCGTAGTGGATATAGTTACCTGATGCATCTTCACCCGTCAGAGGCTTAGAGCCAGACCACATAGTCAGGTTTGATGGTGCAAGGTCTGCTGAACCACCCATGAATTCTGGCAGCATCTGGCCAAATGCTTCCAGAGCATTTTGTGATGCTTTACGAGAGGCGATGTTAGCAGGGTTCGCTTGCAGGTCAGCAATCATTTCAGCTGTTTTCGCTTCCCATTCTGCTGGAAGTTCACCGTTAACACGACGTTTGAACTCAGCAGCAAGTTCTGGGTATGCAGCTTCATAAGCAGCAAGTTTTTCGTTCCATGCGGCTTCTTTTGCAGCACCGGCTTCTTTAGCATCCCACTGAGCGTAAACATCAGAAGGAACATCGAATGGGCTATGCTCCCAACCAAGCGCTTCACGTGTTGCAGCAATTTCGTCTTGGCCTAGCGGTGCACCATGACAATCGTGGCTGCCCGCTTTGTTTGGTGAACCAAAACCAATGATTGTCTTGGTACAGATAAGCGTTGGTCTGTTGTCTGCTTTTGCTGCCGCGATAGCTGCTTCGATAGCCGCAGGATCGTGACCATCAACTGCTGGGATAACGTGCCAGCCGTAGGATTCAAAACGCTTAGGCGTGTCATCAGTGAACCAGCCTTCAACATCACCATCGATAGAGATGCCGTTGTCATCCCAGAAAGCGATAAGCTTGCCAAGACCAGCGTGCCCGCCAATGAACAGGCTTCGTGAGAGATGCCTTCCATCAGACAGCCGTCACCCATGAACACATAAGTGTGGTGGTCTACAACATCGTGGCCATCACGGTTGAATTGAGCTGCCAGTGATTTTTCGGCAATCGCAAGGCCAACAGCGTTAGTAATACCTTGACCAAGTGGCCCGGTAGTCGTTTCTACGCCCGGCGCATAGCCATATTCTGGGTGACCAGGCGTTTTAGAGTGCAGTTGACGGAAGTTTTTCAACTCCTCAATCGGTAACGCATAACCCGTGAGGTGCAGCAAAGAGTAGATGAGCATCGAGCCGTGGCCGTTCGACAAAACGAAACGGTCGCGGTCAGCCCACTCAGGGTTTGAAGGGTTATGGTTCATGTGGTCACGCCACAGAACCTCTGCAATATCAGCCATACCCATTGGGGCACCCGGGTGACCAGAGTTGGCCTGTTGTACTGCATCCAGCTTAGCGCACGGACTGCATTTGCAAGCGTTTTGCGTTTCCATTTATCTCACCTTGTACTACGAAATTGTTGTAATTTGATAATCAAATAAAAGAGCGGCTATTTAGCCGCTCCTGAAAATTCGCTCTGCCAACTACAGACGAGCTCGGATCATTTCTTCAAGTTTACCTTGGTCTACGGCAAAGTTGCGGATGCCTTCAGCGAGTTTCTCAACTGCCATCGCGTCCAGATTGTGATCCCACAGGAATTCAGAATGGGTCATCGCTTCAGGGCGTGCCTTAACATTCACGTCGGCAGACAGTTTCTGTTCGACGTCGCCTTCCGCTTCGCTAAGCTCTTGCAGAAGTTGCGGGCTGATGGTCAGTCGATCACAGCCAGCGAGTTCAATAATTTCACCTGTGTTACGGAAACTTGCACCCATGACAACCGTGTCATATCCGTACTGCTTATAGTACTGGTAGATTTTGGTAACAGAAAGAACACCCGGGTCTTCTTGTGGCTCAAAATCGCGATTTTCTTTCGCTTTGTACCAGTCCATGATGCGGCCAACAAATGGTGAAATCAAATAAACGCCTGCTTCAGCACATGCTCGCGCCTGAGCGAACGAGAAAAGCAGAGTCAAATTACAGTTAATGCCTTCTTTCTCAAGAATCTCGCCTGCACGTATACCTTCCCACGTCGACGCCAATTTGATCAAAATGCGATCGTTAGTGATACCAGCGTCGTTATACATGCGAATTAGCTTGCGAGCCTTTTCAACGCTACCTTCGGTGTCGTAAGACAGGCGAGCATCAACTTCTGTAGAAATACGACCGGGTATGACTTTAAGGATTTCTTTACCTATGTTGACTGCAAGGCGGTCTCCGGCATCAATGACTTGTTGCTCAACATCGTTGCTGCTTGCTTTAGCGAAAGCGATGGCGTCATCAATAAGCGGCGCGTAATCAGCTATTTGAGCTGCTTTCAGAATCAGAGATGGGTTGGTTGTGGCATCCTGTGGCGTGTACTTGGCAATTGCGTCAATGTCACCAGTGTCGGCAACGACTGTGGTCAGCTTGCGAAGTTGTTCCAGTTTATTGCTCATCTCAAAACCTTTTGTTTGGGCTGCTTAATCTGTGGCTACTGAATGTAAGCCAGTTGTTCCCAGACCTGAACGTCAAATTACTTTGAGCAAATATTCATCGCATGAACAAATGATACAGGCCTGAGCAAATGAATGCGCTAATGGTTTATTTTTTACGTCATATTGTCAATGGAAAGTTGAATGAAATTATGGAGTGATCCCACTAATATACCGGTTGTGAGCCTTTATCCTGAACAAGGCAAATTACGCATCTTCAACCATGTTCAACAATGCCAGAGCACAGTTAGCATTTGTTGCTAAAATATCGATCGCTCCTGTTCTCAATGCCCCGAGCATCGAAAGGGCTTTTCTACTCTCACTCGCGATAGCGATGACATTAGGAATGCTCTTCAAATCTGCCATCTGAAGGCCAACGACCCTGTCTTGTATCAGCGTGTCTGCTCGATTGCCGTTGAGCTTAAAAAAGTCAAATCCACCTATGTCACCTACAATGCCATCATTCAACCTTGCCTCAACGAATTCTTGCGCACTAAAAAAGCCCATTTTGACCATATGGCTGTTTTCATTCATGTCGCCGATTCCTACCAAAGCAAACTCGGCTTTTCGCGCCTGACTCAATGTTTCGCTGATATTTTGATGAGTGATGAACATATCTCGCATTTCATGGCTATCGACATAGGCGGGCGCGTACAGCGTCTCACTACTTCCACCAAATTTTTTGGCTAAACGGCGACAGATATGATCAGCGTTGATGGTATCGCCACTTCTATGTGTGCCGCCAATGGCACATACAAATCTGGCTTTTCGGTGTGAAACAACGCCGGGGTGATCAGCTACGCAGGCTACATTTTGGCCCTGTCCAACAGCGACAACCATGCCATCCTGTAAGTTTGTATCCAGATAGGAGGAAACTTGAGCTGCTACCTGATTCCTCTGCTCTTTTGCGTCGGGCTGATCCAATGCAATCAAGGCGCGCTTAAGATTAAACTTTGTCACCAGCCTTTGCTCAAGTTGCGCACTGTGCACAGGATGAAATTTCACGGTAATTTCAACAATGCCCTCTTCTCTGGCACGCCTTAAAAGTCGGCTTACTTTAGCTCTGCTGACACCGAATTGTTTTGAGATCTCCTCCTGAGTTGCACCTTGTTGGTAATAAAGAACAGCGACCTGGGTGAGTAAATCTGTGTCGTCCAGCAGGCTCTCAAAACTGTTGGTATTCATATGAAGGATGCTCTTGAGAAAAATATCATCAGATTTTAGCGCTGGGCGTTGAGATGAACAAATGTATTTTGTGTGAGCAAACGTTCAGTTCGAGAAGATTAATTAAATGTTTAATGTTTTTTTGTGAGATGTTTGTTTGAAAATCTATACATCTGTATCTAAATTAAACACATAAATACAAAAAGTTATTGTTGGTTTGGCTAATGGCTTGTTGCAAGGGTTTCTCGAGAGAAAAGAGTCATCTATCAATAAAGTCAGTGTGTTAACAGGTGTAAATAAGCGTGCTGAAATACTTTTCCGCTAAAGCATCCTCTATCTCTTCAGTGTTTGCTCTGACAATGCTGCTAATTTTGTTAGGCACGGGTTTGACTTACTTTCCTCCTGTAGAGGTTTTCGATTCAAAGACATCTAAAGCTGAGGTGGAGCTTGGTTACCACGCAGATTTGAGAGCTTTAGGGAAAGTTGTTTTCACAGAGTTCGAATATGAGCCTTTTGTTGATCTGCAGTCTGTCACTCTCCCAGAGTACGAAAAAAACTTATTTGTCAGCTTGTCTTTAAAGAATGAAGAAAGAACCCCTCTCAGTTTGACCGTTTCATCCCCTCTGCCAAATCAGTTTTTTGAAAGAATTTACCTTGTCAATAATGACGGAGAAACGGGTTACAAAATCCTCTCTGGAACGTCGAAATGGCGTATTTCGGAATATGAAAAAGCTGAGAAATCACGTAGCTTTGAAATAGAACTTAACAGCGGCGAACAGCGTGAAATTATTACGTTGATGCACTCTGATACTGGCTTTATCAGTCCACCTTTAGTCAGAGAGTCAAAGGCACATCTGTTTATTGAACTAATACGCACATTACTCATAAGTTTAGCTGTGGTGATATTTTTCCTCACCGCTGTCCAAAAAGGCTTAGTTCTTTTGTGGGCGAGTAAGAGCCATCGATTAAGTTATTTACTCGTCAGTGGTGGCATTATTGTGGTGTTGGTAGCCGCCTTCGTTCGAGGTGACTTGACTTTCGGCTTGAGTACTCCTGCCGAATTGAGCAGAACTAGCGCTGTTGTACTCATGATCTTATCGTTATTCGTTTGTAAAGCAACGACGCGATTAAGTAGAGATGACTTAACTGAGTTACAGAAGCTGACCAAGTATATACACGTTAGTGTGATGTTAACGCTTTCCGTGATGGCTGCTTTTATACCTGAATACATTAGCTCGACAGTGATCCATTTCTTCACGCTCCTTACATTAGCATTTACGGTTGTTTTCCCCATTATCTCGGCTAATAGGCTTTGTACCTATCGTATTTTACTCTCGATCACTGGTATCCCTGTCTGTGTCGGCTTAGTACTGAGCTTGTTAACCTACTCTGGCTCAGTGCCCTACCATTTTCTTGGGGAAGTCGCTTTGGTCTCAGGTGTTATTGTTGCACTGGTTACTCTCGGTTTCGTAATGGTACTGAGCAGTCGTTCTGAACAAAGTAGGCTTTTACGGAAACTCTCTCACGATAATGTCAGCAGTTTACCTAACCTGAATGTACTCAATCATGTCATTACACAACTGATAGAAGAAGACAGGAAGTTTACCTTCTTTACCTTTGTCATCAATGGTTATTCAAGCGTCGGTCCTTACATTACGCATGAAGAGAAAAAGCGATATTTGAGAGAAATATCTAAACGGCTGAATATGTTTCTCACCGACAGCAATGGATTAGTTATTGAACTCGATAATAAAACGCTACCGCAGCGTTTGGGATACATTAGTGATGGAAAAATTGGATTTATTTTGGCGGATAGGGATGTCGAAGAGTCATTGATCGTCGCAAAAAGAATCCACTCTCTCATGACAAACTTCCTTCACCTCGACAACATTGCAGTTAATCTTAGCGGCAAGATTGGCATAAGCGTTTATCCGCGGGATGGTCAGGACAGTGAACAGTTAATTAATAAATCTATTCAAGCGCTGAATCAGACACAAAATAAAAACGTATCTGTCGCAGTGTATGATCATGAAAAATCGAGAAATCTAACCCTCAAAATGTCTCTGGTTTCTGAACTGAAAAAAGCGATTGAGCAGAATGAATTGGAAATCTACCATCAGCCGCAGATAAACCTGAAAACGGGTTCAATCTATGGTTCTGAAGTATTGCTAAGGTGGCACCACAAAGAGAGAGGTTTCATTTCTCCAGAGCTCATTGTTAGCCTTGCTGAGGAGATTGGTCTTATGCCAATGCTGACAAAGTGGATTATTACACGCGCATTTGAACATCAATTGGTCATGCAGAAAGCGTCTATCAACCGCCGCATCTCGATTAATGTCACGGCCTCTGATGTCATGCAATCTGATTTCGTTTCCATGTTGCTAGCGCTTGCAGATAAATATCAAACCCAGCTGACGTTAGTAACATTGGAACTGACTGAGTCGACGTTTGTTCGAGATTTCGAAAGCTTCATTCGGACCATGGACAAGTTAAGTAAGCATGGCGTCGAAGTATCGATTGATGATTATGGAACTGGTTACTCCTCCCTCAACTATCTTTCAAGATTCTCCTTCACTGAACTTAAAATCGACAGGAGCTTCATTGACGGTATGCCGCATAGCCACAGAAATCAAACTATCGTACGAACCACAGTTGAACTCGCAAAAGCTCTGGGTCTGGCAACCGTAGCCGAAGGCGTGGAAGATAAAGAAACAGAAACTATGCTGGTTTCTTTTGGGGTGGATGTCGGTCAGGGGTACTATTACGCAAAACCGATGTCTTTCAGTCAATATCAATTGTATTTAAAAAGAAAGGTTCCTCAGGTAGAGCGTCTTAATTAACTCTCTTACACTCGATTTTGGTTCTCTTTGATGGCCCAATCCAAGCCAGTTTGACCTAAGGGTTATATATTGCGCCAAGAACACAATGCTTCGATGCACCTGTGACAGAAGGGCAGTTGGCCGAAACACCCTTCAGTGTGCACTCTGCAAGCCATGCAAAGGCCATAGCTTCAAGATAATCAGCATCAATGTTCTTATCGTCTGTCAGCCCTACGTTAAATGATGGCAATGCTTTTTTTATTGTCATGAAAAGTGCGGTATTTCTTGCTCCACCACCACAAAGGTAAACGTCACCGCTTGGGTACTTCTTCAAGGTCTCAGCAATTGAGAGGGCAGTGAGAGATAGTAGCGTTGCTTGCACATCCTCAGGGCTGTGATTTTTACTGAGGGAATTAAGTTGATTGTTCAGCCACGCACTGTTGAATAGCTCGCGTCCGGTCGATTTGGGTGGCGGGCGTTCAAAAAAAGGCTCTGCGAGAAGAGATTCTAGAAGGTCAGGGATGACTGTCCCGCGTGCGGCAAAACGTCCATTCCTGTCAAAAGGCTCTCCCAGATATCTATTCGCCCAGTAGTTGAGAAGAACGTTACCAGGGCCGATGTCGAAACCAGTAACAGGCTGGTCTGGGTCAAGAATCGTCACATTCGACATACCACCAATGTTTACGACATAGACGTTCTTTTTAGCGTCAGAAAATATTTCATGATGAAAGGCGGGAACCAGCGGTGCGCCTTGACCTCCATGCGCCATGTCTTTCCGGCGAAAATCAGCGACCGTTGTGATACCCGTTTTTGCGCAATGATGTTGGGATCGCCGAGTTGCATCGTAAATGGATATTTGCTGTCAGGTTGGTGAAATACCGTTTGGCCATGGCAACCAATCGCTCGAATATCTGATTGCTCAATAGAGAGGGCTTCAATTGCACAGATAATGGCTTCCGAAAACAGGCTTCCGAGTTTGTGGTCTAATTCGCCAAACTCAATAGGGGTCGCCGGAGAGTTTTGAGACAGTGATACAACAACATGCTTTAAGTCATCCGGAAAAGGGTGAAAGTAGCTCCCTATCAGATGGATCTCTTGTTGTGCGATCTTGACGGCTGCAACATCAATACCGTCTAAGCTGGTGCCTGACATCACACCTAAATATATCGACAAGTTCATCTCCTACAGACTCAATTCACCTTTTATCAATTCTATATGAAGAATAAAGATGAAAACCTGATCAGAGCGCTATTGTCTGTTTTCGTTAAAAAGTACTATGCAAAAAAATATATAGGAAGATGAAATGGGGCCACTTTGGATTGACCTTGAAAGTTATGAACTTGATGCTGAGGAACGGGACTTACTGGAGCATCCCTCGACCGGTGGTGTCATCCTTTTTTCGCGAAATTATCACGACAGCGATCAGTTACAGGCGTTGACTGCATCGATTCGTAAACATGCGAAAAGAGATCTTGTCATTGGCGTTGATCAGGAAGGGGGCCGTGTTCAACGCTTTAGGCACCAGTTTACGCGTATGCCGCCAGCACAATGTTATGGCACTCAAAAAGATGGCGTTTCTCTGGCTCAAGATGCTGCTTGGTTGCTCGCTTCAGACTGATAGCCCATGATGTTGATTTAACCTTTGCCCCTGTATTGGACTGCGGATATCGAAGCCGAGCCATAGGTGATAGGGCTTTCTCTGACGATCACGATAAAGTCGTTACACTTGCTTCTGCTTTTGTGCGAGGGATGCGTGAAGCCGGAATGGCGACAACGGGTAAACACTTTCCTGGCCACGGGAACGTTATTGAAGACTCACACTTGGAAAGCCCTATTGATGACAGGGATGATATTTTTGAGACTGATATGTCTATATTTAAAAAGATGATAAACAGTGACTTACTGGACGCCATGATGCCTGCCCATGTCATTTATCCTCAATATGATACTGAGCCTGCAAGTGGGTCGGGTTACTGGTTGAAAAAAGTACTTCGTGAGCAACTGAAGTTTCGTGGCCTTGTGTTCTCTGACGATCTCAGTATGGAAGGAGCTGTTGTCATGGGGAGCCCAACAGAGAGAGCCCAACAGGCGCTTCAAGCAGGGTGTGATTTGCTTTTGATGTGCAATAACCGCGCTTCAACAATTGAGGTAATTGATAACTTGACCATCTCAGAAGTACCCGGTGCATGTCGACTCACCAAAAAAAGCCACGTTGCGCTGTCAGACTTAAAGCGTACGGAGAGGTGGAAAAAGACCCGTGCTTCAATTGACAGGTTAAATGACAGATAAGTTTTTGCAAGGTGGTGGCAAATTGCCACCACCTTTGAAGGCACAAGCATCCGACTTTCGTCTCTGCTTGTTTTAAGACGAATTAAATATCAAAATCCTCATCAAAAGCAGAGCGCTTATCTCTGTTTTGCCTGCGACGAGATTTCTTCTCGTGACGTTTGTTATCCTCACCAAAACTTTCGTCAAACTCATTTAACTTGTGGCTAAACTTTTGTTTTCCGTTTGAATTTCCGTCTTTGAGCCACTTATCCCACTTGGCCATAATTCTATTTCAACCCAAAATCTGTTATCTGGTAATACAATCTACACAAGATGTATCTTTAAAGTTCACATTGGCATGGTACCCAATCAGAATCTTACAATATACATAATATGTTTCTACTTCATGAATGTATCGCTTGGAGCGCTAACTTAATGTCTCATCTTTAAGAGCTTAACTTCTAGAGTATTTTATTTCATTTGTTTAAATGCTCAAAATAATAAATTTATTTTGTCAATAAAATGTAATGTGTCTGCTCTTATGATATGCATCTGAATTGGCATGATGAGAAAGAGCAAGGTGCTGTGAGTACCTGAGATAAAAGGCTCTATTATGACGAGCTCGTTTGGTGATATTGCTCCATGAAATTATTATTGAAAAAAGTATATAAATAGATATAAATTTCAATGGCTAGCGCATATAGTTCATGTGCTTGATTTAGTTAAATAGTCTTAACATAGTAAAGATGTTTGATTGAGGAGTAATGAGATGTTTAGTGGTCAAAAGTTTTTTGATGACAGGCATTTTCCCAAAGGTTTCACACGCTCTGGATGTTTTACTATAAAGGAAGCGCAGCTATTAGAATCCTGCGGTAGGACAATGAAAGCTTTATTTGAAGGGGTGCAAGAGCCTGCTAATGAGGATGAACAAAAATTCATTGACGAAGTAAATGGAAGGCGAGCAGCAGAGTCTGATTATGGAAAGTGCTGGTTAAAATACCTGAAAGAAATTAATCACAAACATGTTCGGTATAATCTCTGTTCTACATCTAGGCGAAATAGCGAAGACCACCATGAGTCTGATTCATTAGAGATCGACGAATAAGAATATGTAATTAAGAGCTCAAAATAGTTTGAGCTCTTAATAATAAATTAACTTACAAGTTAATTGCTGTTTCGAGTGCGACTTTCATCATTCCATGGAATGAAGTTTGACGATCTTCAGCCGATAGCGCCTCGCCTCGGGTAATATGGTCTGAAACAGTCAAAATACCCAGTGCGTTCGCGCCGAGCTCAGAAGCAACCCCGTAAAGGCCCGCAACTTCCATATCGACACCAAGAATCCCCATTTTGTCCATGACAGAGAAAATATCGGCCTCTGGCGTGTAGAAAAGGTCGGTTGTAAATACGTTGCCGACTTTAACTGGCACGTTTTGTGCGCGAGCTTGATTTACTGCTGTCTCTAAAAGGTGAAAATCGGCGATAGCAGCGAAGTCGTGGCCTTTAATTCGCAGACGATTGACCTTGGAGTCTGTACATGCCCCCATTGCAACAACAACATCCATGAGGTTGACGTTTTCGTTAACTGCTCCACAACTGCCAATACGAATAACGTTTTTGACGCCATATTCTTTGATCAATTCATGAACGTAGATTGAACAAGACGGTATACCCATTCCATGGCCCATTACCGAGAGGCGTTGACCTTTGTACGTTCCGGTATAACCAAACATATTTCGTACATCACAGACTTGCTCTGCATCTTCAAGATATGTATCCGCAATAAGCTTTGCGCGCAGCGGGTCACCTGGCATCAGGATAGTTTCAGCAAATGCACCAGGTTGTGCGTTAATGTGTGGGGTTGTCATAGTTGACTCCGACTTGGTTATCGTTCAGAAAGGCGTTTTACCCTGATTTGTGATCTCATACCAGTACAAATCAGGTGTAGTGGTGAAAAATCTGTTCAACAGACGAGCTAATCACCGATATTCACTCTATTAAGACCAGACAACGGCTTTGTTGGTTTGTTTTCTGGCTATCTGGTCACAACAAGACGGGATTATAAAAACTTTGTCGACTGTTGCCTTCCCTATGTTTATTTCTTGATAACGCAATCGTATACGCAATGAGTGTGCGCCTAAAACTGGAAACAAGATCGAGAAAATCCCGTACATTTCAGGCTGCATGGCGTTAATTTATCGAAAATAGGGAGGCGGACTGTCAGTGATTGAGCAATCAAATGAGTGAGGACTTAACCCGACAGGTGCCGGGTTAAATGGTGTCTAGCGTATTACGTCAATTTCTACTTTCTTGGCCAACGACATAGCAAGATTATTGTCGTAATAAGCGGCTTCGTTGATGAAATGAGGGTAGGCTTCATAATCGCCTTCCCATGTTACCTCTTCACCATTAAATAGAGTGAAGATTGGGTCGCCCTTTCTAAGAACGTTAAAATCAGCGTCCTGAACATTCTTATGTACCATACCGACTCTGTTACCTTTCTCATCCAGAGGAAGTTTAAGTGTCTCTTCGTATCGGTAGGCAGTAAAAGAACTCGGTATATCAGTTACCCCAGCTTCACTGTTGTATTTGTTGGTGAAGTCTAAGATGTGTAATGTCATTTCTTCCATCCAATCCATGACGTCTTGCCTAATCACAGATTGAGGCTGAGGGCCTATTTCCACTATGAGGCCCCTTGTAGCCACTGAACAAAGAAAGTAGTGCTCTTTCATATCGACCTGATCCTCAAGAACGATGACTGCATCATCCATCTTTTGCATCAAGTACGCTGCAAGCTGTGTATTGAAGTCATCGAGCTGAAGTATGATCAGAGACGGACCCATGTTGCTCGTGGTGTTGTGAAGATCAATGATGAGATCCGTACGAGAATTGCCTTTGGGGCCGAGTTGGGTATTGATGGCTTTTGCACGACTTTGCTCGTAATTCATCAACTCAGGGTTCGCAAGATCTTCTTGTGCAAATTGGCGATTTAAATCGCAGTCCAGATATCGTTTATTATCCCTGAATCCGTTTGGGTTTCCAAAAACTGTCTCAGTGCTGAAGGATGATCGCTTTATAATGTCAGGAGACTCACGCCACTTCTTTAACAAATAGATACCAGTGAATTCGTTACCATGTGTTCCGCCAACAATGGCGACATTATTAATTTTACTCATCCAAGTCCTCTCCATGTGATTGATTCCAGTGTATCAGGGAGATACAGGAGTTTCAGCATCCATCTTTGACTATCGTTATGTGTACACTGAAACTATGTAACCTAGATATGATTGACAGCCTTTACTCTGTGTACCAGCGATTTATATACGCTGAGCTATAGTCCGGTGCTTCTTTGATAAGGGAATGATCATCTGTTATTGCCGGACCGACAATTGTCTTGTATGGAAGTATTCCTGCCCACGTTTCTATTGATAGATCAGATTTATCATCGCTTACAGGGCTGTTACTGACCTTCACCGACGCTTCCTCTAATGTGATTTTAAGCACTTCCGTTGCGGTCAACTCTCGTTTATTGCCAGAACGAACCGAACGCGATCTTCCGGGCGCAATATGCTCAAGAAAAATATCGAGTAAACGTGATTTTTCACTGTTGTCTTCAACAACGGTAAAGTTGCCCAGCACCATGGCACAACGATAGTGGGCACTATGGTGAAATGCTGAGCGTGCCAGTACCCAACCATCGAAAAGTGTAAAGGTTAGGCAGGTAGGGTTTCCACGCTTCAAAAACTTGATTAGGCCGCTGTTTTTTGCTCCATGAATATAGACGTTCTCGTTTTCGCGCCATGCCAGCATAGGTATCACGGTGGGTCCGCGTTCATCACTGATTGATATGTGTGCCAGATTCGATTGGTCAATGATGCTATGGAGCACATCCCTATTCTGTGCTTGCTTTTCGGGGCGCCTTCTTAATCGTGGTTCTGTTTGTTGAGCTCAGTTTCCATTCTGTCGATTCAGTCATTTTTGTGATCTCCCTGTATGAACGTTATTCATCGACTTGCACTGTATGAATAAATTGGTATGTAGATAAGTTCCAATTCCTATTAATTGTAAGGTCCAATTTGTCCTTTATTGATATCGGTGATTTATACCTTGATAAGAATGAGCCCCGTCAGGCAGGTTTATACAACGCAATAAGAGATAAAATTCTTATGGCTCAATGGACGGCAGAAAGTCGACTACCCGCGACGCGTGTATTGGCTGAACAATTAAGCATAAGCAGGAATACGGTAACTGCCACATATGATCAACTCAAAGCTGAGGGATATATCGATAGCGTAAGAGGTTCGGGATACTTCGTTTCATTGTTACCACCTGAGCGCTTTCTCTCCGTCGAAGATATATCAGTAAAGACCGTTGAAAAGGAAGACCAAACCCCGAGAAAAACCTTTAGAAGCGCAGAATCACAGGCACTTACGCGAAACCGACCGTTTCAGCCGGGAGTCCCTGATTTGGATGGCTTCCCTTACAAAAAGTGGACACGTTTTTTGCAGAGGCAAAGTGGTCGAGCTTTATTCTCAGGCCAGAATGATCCTCAGGGTGCGGAGGCGTTGCGAAGATCAATAAGTCACTACCTCGTCTCAAGCCGATCTGTCGATTGTTGTCCAGAGAGAGTGATTGTTACGCAAGGTGCACAACAAGCAATTTATATTGCCCTTTCGGTATTGATGAAATCAGGGGAACCAATTGTCGTAGAAAACCCGGGCTATAAACAAATGCTAAATACAGCTGAGCATCTGGATCTGCAATGTCTACCCGTTAACATCATCAACGGTAAAGGAGTAGATACCACTTCGCTATCTGGCCTTAAGGCTAAGTGTTTGTATTTAACACCCAGCAATCATTATCCCATGGGGTGTGGCATTGGTACGGGGGATCGTATCGCCTGTATCGAATGGGCGCAAAAACATAATGCGTGGATAATTGAAGATGACTACGACACTGAGTTTCAATTCGGCAATAAGCCTTTTCCTTCTCTCCAAGGTTTAGCTACGCGAATGTCTGGTGGCCAGCCCAATATTGTCTATATTGGTACTTTCAGTAAAACAATGCTGCCCTCGCTGAGGATAGGCTACATGGTTGTACCAGACACGCTTGTTGAAAAGTGTTTGGCTGTAAAAGAGATCATTGGCGGCAATACTGCTGTCCACAGTGAGTTGGCACTTTCTGAATTTATCGATTCTGGCGATTATCTCCGCCACATTAGGAAAATGCGACGTTCATACCAAACCAAATGCTATTTATTCATCTCTCTGTTGCGAACGGAATTGAAGGGGCAGGTAGAAATCTTGAGTCAGGAAGCTGGCATGCATGTGACATTTGGCTGGACTCAAGGCCCAAGCGCGGTCCGCATTGCCGCCATGTTGGAGAAAGAGAAAATATCTATCAGAACGCTGGAAGGGTACAAGTACAAAAACGTCTCTATTGATAATACGTATCCGCCTGCTGACAATATCCTGATTGCAGGCTTTGGGAATGCGAGCGAGGTGCAGATTAGAGAAGGTGTGAAAATATTGGCTGAATGTTTCAATCGAAAGCCTGATATTTCAGACAAGTAAATAAGTGCTGTATGCGCTGGACGATGGTCGAAGATGAAATTAACGTATAGATAATGCATTGAATATTGATACCCGGCAGGTTTTTATTCATTGTCAGAAAAGTCTTACTTATATGAGCTATGCTGGATTTGTGATGTTTATTATTCAGGGGGTTAGCTCATGTCCGATGCCACGATCCACTTTTATGAACCCGATGAAGACTACGGTAGTCTCTCCAATTTCTATCCCGCTACCCTGTTTATTGATGGGGTGACATGGCCGACTTCAGAGCATTATTATCAAGCCCAGAAATTTAATCATCCGCCTGTTATCGAGGCTATCAGATTTGCTGAATCAGCGAAAAAGGCATTTAAGTTAAGTCGTCTTTATGGACATTTAATGCGGGATGATTGGTACGATATTCGTCAAGATGTTATGAGACGTGCAATCACAGAAAAGTTCCTCCAGCATCCTGAACTTCGAAAACAATTGCTAGAAACGGGTGGGCAAGAATTAGTGGAACATACGGCTAAAGACCCCTTTTGGGGTGACGCGGGTGATGGTTCAGGACAGAATGAAATGGGCAAAATTTTAATGGAAGTCAGAGCTCATTTTCAAAGCCAAACTCATCAACAGAAGCTTGAGGAAACAGGTTGATCGTTTTCAATGTTTAGCCTGTTGCTCTGCACCTTTTGAATCTGCTACTCCGTCCTCAGTGTAGGTACCTTCGGTACGGAGTAGTTGTTTAAATCCTTCTGTAAACTTTGATGAATTAAATTCTCTCACCACATGTAATCTGCACTCTCTTCCTGCTCTGTTTCTTTCTGTCGGACACAAATAATATTTCAAGAAAGCTTTCATGATTGAATTTTGGCTCAGTACCGGAAGTATTGGACGGCACTCCATGGCGGCATCTCCCAATGAATATCGATGACGAGGACTACAGTAGCCAATGGTGGGAATGCCCATGCTCATTGTCTTTAGCATGTTGAGTGTGGGGAAGGCATCGACATATTTGTGCATGGCGATATCTATTCTGTTGATGAATCCTTGCTCACCTTCATCGAGCGCTAACAGAATGATATGTTCTTTTGAGTCACTGAAGGATGACAAAAGCTTTTCAGTTTGATGGTTTTCGCTTTTACATGAACAACCAACCAGTATCTGTGCGCCTTCCCTAAACTCCTGGCTATTTCGTCTTACTGCTTGGTAAGCGGTTAATACCTCTTTTAGGAAAAGAGATTGACCTTTCTCGACCCAGACACCGAATGTGAGTGAGGTATCGATGTGCTTATTGTTGTCGCCTTGAGTCGTGCTTTGCTTTTTAACAATTCGAATAGGTGGACAGTAAATTTTGTTATTGATGCCAGGCCTTAACAAACATGCTTTTTTGTTAAATGACGATCGCTCTGTGCAAAGGTTAAAAGGAAGAGAGTGTGTAAAAACAATATTGTCGACGCACCAAAACGCCAGTATAGAGAAAAACTTAGATAACCATGCACCGTTGACAAAAGGTGGAGTCGGCGATGTATGAATATGAATACGACGTAGAGAGGGTTCGAATTTACTTATGAGTTGATAGGGAAACGTTTTCTCGCCATAAGTGATAACGATTTCAGTATTCTGCTGCTTAAATAAACGCCGAATAGATAAGAACTCAGAGAGCAAAGGCCACTTTTTGACATCTTTGAGGTCTGATGGCGATAAAATTTTGAACCAAGGCCAATTAACGCGCTCGATCTCCTCTAGGTAAATAACAGTGTGCCGATAGAGGGGCAACGAATTTATTGTTGTTTCCATGAATTGAAGTTGTACTCGCGATGAAAAGTCACCCACGACATGAACGATTTTAATTGACTCACTTTGCTGCGATTCGTCCATAGCATTTACCCACGTGACATTATCCGTAAATATTTGCACAGTAAATTGGATTCAATGTTCTAAAATTAGAGACAATTAAGATAAATGTAGAGAGGTGGCTTTTGTTGAATTACCAATCATCGGCTAGGTTTGCATGAAAAGCATCATACAAACTCGCTCCAAACTTGTTCAGAGAAAATTCACTATTTACTTATAAAAAAGCGCTTAGAATCGCAACGGAAAATTAAGAAGCTTGCAAATAAAAATAAGTAAAATTGCGGACTGCAACGCCAAGGATGAATTGATACGCTATATCGAGTGAGTTGTTGGATGTATGACCAGTAGCGGTCCGTAGCTTTTCACTCTTCAGTGATAACGACAATAAAAACTATTTTGGCTAGATAAAGAGACTGACATTTGAAACATAAAAAAACACCAAAAACCACGTTCCCTCTCGATTTCTTCGGTGAGGATAATGCCTGGCGTTTTGCTGTCAGAGCTGAGGATAAAAGTGAAGTATTGGATGCCTTGTTCTGGCGGTCATACCTTTCGATGCGCCGTAAGGAGGTCAACTTATTCAGTTCTGCTATCGATACATTTAGCTATGAAAGTTATGAATCTTCACCGTGCCGCCGAAATTTGTGCCTCTCAAGGCGTGATGATGACCATAAAAATGATGGGCCCAGTCGTTAACGTTCGAGAACTCAATCGGCTTTTTCAGAAAGGCGCTCATCATACTGACGTCCGTGCAGCGTAATGAAAATAAAAGGAGCTGTTGTGGCTCCTTTTATTTTTAGGTATTGATGAGTGACTCTTCCTACGCGACCGTTGCCAGGCTTGAGACTACTGCACTGCGGCGTTACGTGTATTTGGTAGTTTCAAAGAGATTACACTTGCTACGGCGAGCATAATTGAAGAGGCTAACAGACAAGCTTCTAAGCCATACAACTGATAAATCGACCCTGAGAGTACTGTGCCCAATAGTCGTCCCATAGCATTAGCCATATAGTAGAAACCAACATCCATTGAAACGCCATCTTCTCTTGCATAGCTGACTATTAAGTAACTGTGCAACGAGGAGTTAATAGCGAAGATAACACCGAACAACAAAAGACCACCTAATACGCTGAAGTAAGGCGAATAACCCCACGCTAAAGACATAGCAATGCTGATTGGAATCGCGGCTAAGACTGCAGCCCAGCCTGAGACAACAAGACGTCCCGGTACAACTCCCTCAGCCTTACCTGTGAGCTTCGGTGCCTGTGTTTGTACAATGCCGTAGCCAATCACCCATAGTGCCAGAAAACCACCTACCCACCAGTGATCCCACTGAAACTCAGAGGCGAGATAAACAGGTAGTGCAACAACAAACCACACATCTCTAGCTCCGAATAGGGCCATTCTGGCTGCTGATAGGATATTTATCTCACTGCTCTTCGAAAAAACCTCAGAAAATTTAGGTTTACTCTTTGCTTTACCTAAATCAGCTTTCAAAGTAACTAAGCTTGCAACCCAGACAGCTGAAAGGGCGATAGCCATAGCCATAACCGCGCTGGAGAAGCCAAGAACAGACAAAAGAGCGCCTCCCAAAAAGAAGCCTAAGCCTTTCAGTGCATTTTTCGAACCCGTCAGAACTGCAACCCACTTATACAATTTGCCCTCAGCGTTTGCAGGCACGAGCTGTTTCACCGCACTTTTGGCACTCATTTTGTTCAAGTCTTTTGCGATACCTGAAAGCGCCTGAGCTACCATTACCCAAATCACTGTTAGGTAGTCAGCCGGAACCAGTAACATAGATAAGGCAATTATTTGCAATGCCAAACCTATATTCATCGTACGGTTGAGGCCAATACGAGCACCCAGCCAACCGCCGAGCAAGTTGGTAATAACACCAAAAAACTCATAGAAAAGGAACAAGCTGGCAATGGCGAGCGGAGAGTAGCAAGAGAATGAAAGTGCAAGACCACTAACATTCTCAATGCGCCATCCGTCAATGTGAATGCCCAGTAGTTACCTGTAACTATGAGATATTGTTTGATGCCATCTGGTAAGGCTGACAGCGGTTTACCTGTGGCCATTAAGCGTTATCCTGATCCATACGGCCAACCATCAAAGCCAACTCCGCAGTTCGGGTTGCGTATCCCCATTCATTGTCATACCAGACATAGAGTTTTACCTGAGTTTCGTTCACAACCATTGTTGACAGCGCATCAATGATCCCAGAGCGCGGGTCAGTACGATAATCAACAGACACCAGCGGGCGCTCCTCATAACCCAAGATTCCTTTTAGTTCGCCTTCTGCTGCATCCTGAAGAAGCTGATTAACCTCGGCTTCACTGGTTGCACGATTTACTTCGAACACACAGTCTGTCAGCGAAGCATTCGTCAGCGGTACGCGCACGGCGTGGCCATTCAGGCGACCTTTTAACTCTGGGAAGATATGAGTAATGGCAGTAGCAGAACCGGTCGTTGTCGGGATCAGGCTTGTGCCGCAAGAGCGCGCACGACGCAGATCGGCGTGGGGTGCATCAATGATAGTCTGCGTGTTTGTAATGTCATGGATAGTCGTCATCGAGCCATGTTTGATCCCTAGATTTTCATGGATGACCTTAACGACAGGAGCCAGACAGTTTGTTGTGCAAGATGCAGCTGTGACGATGGGATGGTCAGCTTGATTGTACTCGTGATGATTTACACCCATGACGATATTCAGTACACCGTCTTCTTTAACAGGCGCCGTAACGACAACGCGCTTAACGCCTTGTTCTAGGTATTTTGTCAAAAGTGCACTGGTTTTCATTTTGCCAGATGCTTCAACCACCAAATCACAGCCTGACCAGTCAGTTCCCTCAATCGTGGTATTTTTGCTGGTTGAAATTTGGTGATCGCCAACGAAAATGGTCTCAGCTTCTGCATGCGCTTCATGAGTCCATTTACCATGTACAGAGTCAAAATTTACAAGGTGGGCAAGAGTGGTCGCATCACCAGCAGGGTCGTTGATATGGATGATTGAGACGTCTTCAGCGTCAAAGAGGTTTCTGAAAGTCAGGCGGCCCATACGGCCAAATCCATTAATACCAATTTTGATGGTCATGTTAATCCTTAAGTGTCATGTAGTCAGCAATATAAGCTGTCTTAGTGGCAAAGTAACAAGTCGTACAATACATATGGCAAATCATATATGGATGATATCCGATTTAATATTTCATTTTTATTACATAGAAAGTAGGAAATATTGTTGGCCAAGCGTTGATATTCACTCTGTGTCCTTTGCTGAATGGAAATTCATCAAATAGTGATGAATATAGATACTTGTGCCGCAAAAATGGGGCAGTGATTGGGATTTGAATGTTTAGATAGCTATAACACACCGCTTCGTTACAAACGGTTTACAGCCGCTCAGTAAATTTGATTTAGATGAGAACATGCTGACGGTGGGATAAGGAGAACAGAATGAACCGAGCAACAGTCGCAAGGACAGCAGCTAGACCCGCAGCGCGTGCACCACGTTCATGGACGTCACAACCCGTACAAAAGTCACCCAATGCCTATGCACCTGTGCGACACGCACCGGTGAAAAGTTAATACGGATGAGTGGTATGGTCGGCACCGTGCACGAATCGATGCCGACACACATGTTTTAAAAGAGTTTGTAAAGAATCGGCATCGCGGCCACATTATTCGCTTCAAAGTTTTCTAGCACATACTTTCTGAACGTTGATTTGAAAATCAAAGAAGGCAAAATCTCTCTCAATGAGCCCCATCGACAGTGATTAATGACTGTGTATTTTGACTCACTCTTCTCACATGGCAGCAGTAACGTAGAGTTATCAAGCTGCGTTTCTGCTTCAAACCAGCCTGCGGTGTAGTTCCAAACCCCTAAGTTTTGTTCAACGTTGTCTGCGAAAAAATAATTAAAAAGAAATACGCCTTGTTTTGAGTGATCGACAGGCCCAATACGGCTAGCATTTGATGCACTTATCTCATGAGTATATGAGGAAAGCGTATTAATCTCAGACAGCATACTAATGAATTCACTGCTGCTGCGCAGGTCTTCCTCTGCAATCTTTGATTCGCATTCAATCAATACAACGAGATCAAAGTTTGCTATGTGGACTTCGTTTTTCCTTTGCTTGATGAAATTGCCTCTACCGGTGGGATCAAGATAGCGCTAAACACATGAGCGCCGATGATTCCGTCTATCTCTGAGAGTTTGCTGCAGGCGGATTTTACATCAGTGAGAAGCCTTTTTTTTGTTTTGCTGTTGGGCAAAAAAGGCTGACCTGAGTCCACATCTGCTGCGATATGAATAAACCTGGACTCTGATGGGCTAATCAAGGTGACTTCTGGAAAGCTGAGGTGTTCATTTACGAGGGTGAGTGCTTTTGCCATTGTATGCCAAATCCGTTTCAGTTGTGTCTCAAGCACACGTTGAGTGCCAAGGTTAACTGATAATGTCTTTGTTATTTGTGAGTTTTGTGGCGACTGCTTCACTGCCGGAGAACATTTCAAGAGTATCACAATTGATATAAGAAATTAGTTGAGTATAGATTAACCTAAAATCTGTCTAATTTAGTAGATGCTAATTATATATATTTTTTAGTTAGGAGATTTGAAATTGAAAGTTTATGTACTTGTATTTTTCTTACTCGTTTCTTCACAGGCCCACTGTTTTTCAGATGTTAACCAAACTTCAACATCCAGTTACACAAAAACGAAATATCCACTTGTTTTGGTCCATGGTTTCAATGGATATACCCATCAGGCCTATATCGTTGAGTACTGGTTCGGTATCGTTGAATCTCTCTCAAAAGATGGCGCTTCAGTGTTTCCGGTACTTGTCTCTGCCGTACAAGGTACAGAAATTCGTGGAGAACAGTTATTGAGTTCGGTGGAGAAAATCATTGCCGCAACGGGGGCGGAGAAAGTGAATCTTATTGGTCACAGCCACGGGGCATTGACTGCACGTTATGTTGCTGGCGTTGCGCCTGATTTAGTGGCTTCTGTCACCAGTGTTGCGGGTGTCAATAAAGGATCTGAACTTGCTGACTTTATTAGAAGTATTGTGAAAGAGGAAACTATTCTTGAAGATTTTGTCGCTTCTATAGTCAATGTGATTGGCGGAACGACGAGTTTTTTGTCAGGGAATGGTTCGTTAACTCAAAATGCAGTAGCTGCTGTTGACTCTTTAACAACAAAAGGAGTGAGAAAGTTCAACAAGCGATATCCTTATGGTGTGAATTCTGATTGTAAGAGTTCGTCTTCACTTGCGTCAAACGGGATTCACTACTTCTCTTGGGGAGGCAAAAGTACAGTGACCAATATATTAGATCCATCAGACTTGGGTCTTCTCATCTCAGGCGGGATTGTAGGTGGTAAGAATGATGGTCTTGTTCGAACGTGTAGCAGTCATCTTGGTAAGGTTTTGGGTAAACCTTACAGAATGAATCATCAAGATGTCGTAAATCAGACAATGGGTCTAAGAGATGCTTCAGAAATTGACCCCGTCACACTCTTTCGCCAGCATGCGAATCGCTTAAAGTCACTCGGATTATAGGGCGTTTCCAAAATCTGCTGAGTAGTTTGCCTTTCATTACTCAGCAGCTTTCCATATCACCTCCCCCAAAAAAATAATAGACGTTGATAATGACTTGGGATCTTACGCGCCTATCTGTGATCTTCCTTTCAACATATCTCTCATAACTGACTATATTTATAGTCCGAATTGACTATGAATATTTGCAAAATTGATGCTGGCTACTACTTTAATAATTCGAGCTTTAACTTTAATACCTATTAGGACATATAAATTTTCTGAATTCATTGTGTAAGTTTTTCTTAAATGACCATTTAGTCTCAAAAGTGATTCAGTGGTTTTAGGTGAGAAGAACTAGCTTTAGAAAAAGCTAATTAACACAAATTTTCGCCAAAGAGCGAAAAGACAAAAAATAGTATGAGGGATGAAATGAAAAAATGGATATTTTTATTGCTGACCCTACTGTTTAGTGGCGTCGCGAATGCCGCTGTAGATCCAAGTAGTGCCGCAGAAAAAGGATACACTGAAACTAAATACCCCATCATTCTTGTGCATGGTTTCTCAGGGTTCGACAGATTGGTGGTACTAGATTATTGGTTCGGTATCTCCGAGGCTCTGACGAAAGACGGTGCCTCTGTGTATGTCGCTCATATTTCGGCCGTAAATAGCTCGGAATTGCGGGGTGAGCAGTTGATGGAGCAGGTCAAAGATATTTTGGCTACTACAGGTGCAAGTAAAGTTAATCTATTTGGTCACAGTCATGGCGCGCCTACTTCAAGGTATGTAGCAAGTGTTTACCCGGAGTTGGTTGCATCCGTCACCAGTATTGGTGGTGCTAACGGGGGCTCTGAGTTTGCTGATTTCTTGAGGCGATTGGGTAACAAAGGGTCCGCCGTGGAAACTTCGCTTGCAACGTCGGTGCAAATACTCGGACATATCATATCGTTTTTGTCGGGAAACAAAACATTGCCGCAGGATGCGCTGGCAGCGCTGGGATCGCTGACGACAGATGGCGCTAAGACATTTAATGCCGCTCATCCAGAAGGTGTGCCGATGAACTGTGAGAGCCTACCTTCTCTTGCAAGTAATGGTGTTCACTATTTTTCTTGGTCAGGCACGAGTATTCTCACCAATGTGTTTGATCCTTCAGATTATGCCTTACTTCCATCAGGCTTATTATCGGTGGTGAGAACGATGGTTTGGTTAGTCGTTGCAGTAGCCGATTAGGAAAAGTCATTCGCGACAATTACAACATGAATCACCTCGATCAGATTAATCAGACTCTCGGTTTCCATGCATTGTTTGAGACAGACCCTATCAGTGTCTATCGCCAACAAGCAAACCGTTTAAAAAGCATAGGGCTCTAGCCTCTTACGCCAATTATCTCTTCACAGCAGCGGTATGCTTGCTGGTAGAGATAATTGGTAACTTGTATCTCACACAAAACGGAATATATTACCCCGCTGTTTCTCTGAATTACCCCTCTAAATACCCAGCTATGTTTATCTCTGCGCATCAATACATTCTTTCAATTTTTTATGAGGTTATCAGTGGCAGCAGATGTTGAGTGCTGAGTCGAAATAGTTAGTAAGACCTTGAACCCTGACTTGTAGCAAGGCTTTGCATGTCCTAACGTAGCGTTTTCCAGCACCTACAAAGGCTTAAACGTTTGTCGCATATCAATCATGTATCATCAAGGGTCAGTATTCTGTTGATCAATCACGACGAAATGTTACTCATTAAAAGAATCAAAGGTGATCGTGTTTATTGGGTATTCCCCGGTGGTAGCGTGGAAGAGGGGGAGACGTTAGAAGAGGCCTTGGTCAGGGAGGCTCGTGAAGAGACTGATTTGGTGATTACCGAGTGGTCGCCAGTGTTTTCAATTTTTACTGATGGCAGGAAAGCGCACTTTTATTTATGTCCAACATCATGTCGAACTGTTCAATTAGGTGATGGACCCGAAAAGCTCAGGCAATCTGCTCATAACCGTTATGAACTGCAATGGACCAAAATATCAGAAGTCTGTCATCTCGAGCTTTTTCCCCTGGAGGGAAAGTATCTGGCGATACAGTTTCTCTCATCGTGACTAGATAACATTTTCTGAGTCAGGTTATCTAAGCAACATAAAACGACGTCTAAAAAGTAAGACTTAAGATTTGAAAGTATCTTAATTCGTATCGTCTCCACCGTTCAGAAAAGCAATATAACTGACGATAAAATATGACAAAAAGATAGGTAAAATCAAAAATTTACATTCTGATTTGACGATTGTTACTACAGTAAATGATTTGTAAAAACGATTGCTGCCATCGTTTATTTCAAATGTTATCCCTTGAACCTTTATGTCTATACTCGCAGACATCATGTGGTTTATTGGTATTCGCTATGAAAATCTTTTTGGTTATCAGTACAGCGTTGAATCTGTTGCTATTTCCTCAATACGCAACTGCCGAAGACAGTTTGTACGTTCTGGCCAATACACTTTTCGGACAGATGCCGAAACATATGCCAGACAGTGAGCATGATACGGAAAAGAGGATTCAACTCGGGCGAGCGTTGTATTTCGATACACACTTTTCTGCGAACAACACTCAATCTTCCAACTCGTGCCATAACCTGACTGATACCAAAACAGGAACTGAAAATAGATCGGTATCTGTTGGCGCAAAGGGTTTAGCAGGACGAAGAAACAGCCCTACGACATGGAATGCGGGCTTTCAATTTGTTCAGTTTTGGGACGGACGCAGTCCAGATCTTGTGTCTCAAGCTGGCAACCCATTACTGAATCCGATAGAAATGGCCCTCGCTTCGAAAGATGAATTGGTTGAGAAACTTACTGAGGCTGGTTATCAAGACCTCTTCGACGCTGCATTTCCTAAACATGATGAATCACTGACTTTTGAAAATACATTAGAAGCTTTGGCCGCTTTTCAACGAACGCTTATTACACGTGATAGGTTTGACCAATATTTAGCAGGTGACTTAGATGCTATTAACGCGCAAGAAAAGCGAGGATTAAAATCGTTTATCACTGTTGGCTGTAATGCCTGTCACAATGGCCCTTTATTAGGTGGTGAGTTGTTCATGAAAATGGGCTTGGTGAACCCATACCCCAATAAACAGGACAAGGGGCGTGCAGAGATAACCGGAAACCCAGCCGATAACTTTTTATTCAAAGTCCCTACTCATAGGAATGTGGCAAAGACTGCGCCGTATTTTCATGATGGTGCAGTGTTTAGCCTTGAACAGGCAGTTCAAGACACAGCTTGGCATCAATTGGGAGTAACGCTGAAACCTGAAGAAGTAGAGGACATTACGGCATTTTTCCATACTTTCAACAACACCAGAAATATTAATGGTGTGAACGTAAATGGGTTGTAGGAAATCTTAAGTATAAGGAGGTGGAAACATCATACACCGTTAAGTTACACATAACGTTCAAATGGATTGAATTACCAGAAACTAGAGGCCGTCATCAATATTAAAAATTGATGGGTAGCTTTTATATCTTCTGATAATCACAGTGAAGGTGAATCGTTTCTAATTTTCGTTCTGATCTTTTATTTCGGCAGACTGCCGACGTCGATGTTTGCCAAATAGTTTTCTTATCCGTTTATCTGGCAGAAAACATCGTGAATTAAATGCAAATAATGCATGTCGTTCAAACGACATCAGAGCAAAGGAGCAATTCAATGTTTAAGCAAACTCTTATCGCCGCCGCACTCTCGGGTGCATTATTAAGTGGCTATCTTCACGCTGATGAAGCGAAATCGAACCAGTTTTGGTGGCCTGAACAATTAAACCTTAATCCATTAAGGGACCACGATAAATCGTCGAATCCGATGGATGATAATTTTAACTATGCTGCGGCGTTTAATCGCCTTAATCTTGCCGACGTCAAGAAAGACATCGATTCTGTTTTGACAACTTCTCAAGACTGGTGGCCAGCAGATTATGGCAATTATGGCCCCTTCTTCATCCGAATGGCATGGCATGCTGCAGGCACCTATCGCGTTCATGATGGCCGAGGAGGCGCTGGTGGAGGTCAGCAACGTTTCGACCCGTTGAATAGCTGGCCTGATAACGTCAACCTCGATAAAGCCAGAAGGCTGCTCTGGCCTATTAAGCAAAAGTATGGAGCAAGCCTTTCATGGGGCGACTTAATGGCCTTAACAGGTAACGTGGCCTTAGAAAACATGGGCTTCAAGACATTTGGTTTCGCGGGTGGGCGAACGGACGATTGGGAACCCGATTTGGTCTATTGGGGGCCAGAGGAGCAATTTCTCGCTGATGAGCGAAGAGACAGCAAAGGGAATTTAAAAGGCCCTCTTGCAGCAGTGCAAATGGGTCTTATTTATGTCAATCCTGAAGGTCCGGGAGGGGTGCCTGACCCGATTGCTGCGGCAAAAGATATTCGTCAGTCGTTTGGACGAATGGCAATGAATGATGAGGAAATTGTTGCCCTTATCGCTGGTGGTCATACGTTTGGTAAGGCTCACGGGAAAAGAAGCCCGGAAGGCTGTGTGGGAGCGGAGCCAGCAGCTGCGCCGACAGAAGAGCAGGGATTTGGATGGAGGAACAAATGTGGGACAGGTAAGGGGGGCGATACGATATCAAGTGGTCTAGAAGGTGCGTGGACGGTAACTCCAACCCGTTGGACAACGAACTATCTCGACAACCTCTTCAACTTTAACTGGGTGCTTACTGAAAGTCCCGCAGGTGTCAAACAATGGATACCAGACAATAAAGCGGCCGCACTTTTGGTCCCTGACGCTCACGATCCAACCAAGCGTCATGCGCCAATCATGTTTACTACCGATATTGCCCTTAAAGAAGATCCCGCGTTTCGAAAAATAGCAGAGGGATTCCGACAAGCTCCTGAGTTCTATCAGCAGGCGTTCGCCAAAGCTTGGTTCAAACTCAATCATCGCGACCTGGGACCGAGAGCTCGTTATCTTGGTAGTGAAGTACCCAAAGAGATTTTGTTGTGGCAAGACCCTATTCCTGATGTCGATCATCCTCTCATCAGTGCAGAGCAGGCGAATGAACTCAAAGCGACATTCTGGCGTCAGGGTTGACAGTGCCTGAGTTGGTAAGAACGGCATGGGCGTCGGCTTCCAGTTTCCGCGGTACCGATATGCGTGGCGGAGCAACGGGGCCAGAGTCATGTTAGAACCACAAAAAGACTGGGAAGTGAATAACCCGAAAGAGCTCAAGAAGGTATTGTCTGCCTTAGGTGAGATTCAACAGACATTTAATACGTCGTCAGGTGCCGCCAAGGTTTCTATGGCTGATCTTATTGTCTTGGGTGGCGCTGCTGCTGTAGAAAAGGCAGCAAAAGATGCAGGCCGTAGTGTTCAGGTTCCTTTTACACCGGGACGAGCAGACGCGTCACAAGCGATGACTGATATTGCCTCCTTCAATGTCATGACGCCAAACGCTGATGGCTTTAGAAACTACTTTGGTAAAGATAACTATCGCTCTCCTGCCGATATGCTTGTCGATAAAGCCGACATGTTGACATTGACCGCACCGGAAATGTCGGTGTTGCTCGCCGGTATGCGTTCGATGGATGCCAATTATAAAAGTCAGCCACATGGTGTTTTCACCAATAAACCCGGTACGTTAACCAATGACTTTTTTGTCAATCTATTGGATATGTCGACGGTATGGAAAAAGTCCAATACGACAAACGGTATCTATGAAGGATTCGACCGGTTGTCAGGTGATAGGAAGTGGACAGCAACGCCTGTTGATCTGATTTTCGGGTCAAATTCTGAGTTAAGAGCTGTTGCCGAGTACTATGCCTCAGATGATGCGGAAGATAAATTTGTCGACGACTTTGTTATTGCGTGGAACAAGGTAATGAACAACGACAGATTCGACCTTAAACAATAAAAATAGATAGCAGGCTCTTTTGACTGCTATTGACGAAAGGCTGCATGAGAGTGCGGCCTTTTTTTGGTTTATCAGGACAGTTAAAGTGTGTGAATTTCACCCACTTTTTCATGCGTTTTGATAAAACTCAGGAGACAGTTAACTGAATCATTTTCCCATCAATTTGACACCAAATCATTGTGAGCTGAGCACAATTTAAAAAAGAGCCCTTGTCGTATTCTGCCTTTCCGAAGAATAAGCAGCATTGATGCAGCAAAGATTGGTTAGGAGCAGTTTATGGATGACTTTTATCTCGATGAGAAAGGGCTTGGGGGCTATTTTGAAGCTGAATGGCTGGATAAGTTAAAAGCACTCAATGTGGCAAAACCACTTGATTGTAGAATGAAGGATGTACCAGAAGATTTTGCGGTATCCACATCCACAAGTGTTGTTGCAAACTTCATTGAGAGAAACCTACAAGATGCCGGAGTGGCTCCTCAGACTGCCCTTGAAGTGGGCCCAGCGTTGGGACGAAATTGCTATGAATTGATCCAGCGTTTCCCAAGCGTCGAATATGCCACACTTGTAGAGCCATCATTTCGATTGCTGAGTAATCTGAAGAAAATTCTGATCGATGGGGATGGTTGTAATTTTAGCTACATACATGCGTATAAAAACATTAAAGAGTTCTATTTTTCGACGCGTGATTTTAGTGATGCTTGCGAACATGTGACGTTCAATTGTCTTAATTCAACGTTTGACTCAGAGACCGTTTCCGATACGTTTGATGTAACTATGTGCATGAATGTTCTCGATCAATGTGAATCGCCGAATGAGATTGTTCTTGGTCTAAAAGAGGCAACAAATAAGGGCGGTGTGCTGTTTCTTTCTTGCACATACCAGTGGAAAAAATACCACTTTGATGATGAATCTGTGCCACTAAATGATATCAACGATTACTTTGGTGACGGATGGGAAAAGTTAGATGAATCAGATTATGAATATAAAATTCGTTTTAACGAAAGGTTCTCAAGGCTATTCATGACTCATATTGTGGCGTATAGAAAGAAATAAAGAATCCAAGTAATACAGGCAGGAATGCGACCTAATACATGTCCTGAGTAAAAGAGATATGTAGTCACCAACGCGCAGACCAAAGGCTTGCGCGTTGGTGTACACCGTACACGTAGATAACTAATTTCTACAAGCGATTAGAAATTGAAATATTGAGTGAGAAATTGTTCACATTACCCCGTCGCGCAAAAATGCGCATCTGCAACACCCTCAGGCGATAGCGACCATCATAAGGTAAAACGTACCCTTGACTGTCAGAACTTTTTAAGTGAACCGTGTCTTCAAAATGTCGGTTAAAGAGCATAGGCTCAAGTGTATTAGTGTTGCCTAAAATATCGTCATCTAAGTTTATCGCTAATGTTTGACCGGCTGTTGCATAGAACACAAAGTCTGTATACCCATACCCTCTTACCGTTCCCAAATAACTCGCTGACGAGGTACCCGGCTTAAACCTGACATCAACCAGATCCACGCCATTGTTTATATTTTGTCCGGCTAAACTGAATGAATGCCATGATAAAAGAAGAACTATTAAGGATGCCTTTAAACGTCGTGCCATAGTAAATCCTACAACCTGAAAAAAACCGAATCAATTTACCGGAAATCAACAGCTATATCTCTCCCTAATGCATCTAATTTCTTGGTTGTCCAAAAATCCAGATTGAAGGCGTGAATCCGGGTCTCTTTTGGTCCTTTGGTCGCCACGGCAACATATAGTTTTGGTCCATATTCACATCGATCACCTTAGCGTTGACGAATTGATCGAATCCCTCAACGTCATTGAAATATGTTCTAACCTTTTCTTTATGTTCTTTAGACAGGTCGTGAAAGGCTTTTTGAAGTTGGCAATAGCACCAAACGCGATAAGCAGTGGCTTTTGTGCCGTTGAATTGCAGGCTTTTACCAGCAAAATCAAAACGCTTTTGGTCTGCTAGATAGGCCTCGGCATTTTGTTTGAGGTAGGGGAGGTAATCGTTCGCAATTCTGTCGAGCATGGGGAGCCAAAATGGCTGCGTTGGCTCATGCCAAATTTGCTCTGCGGATAGTTTGTCTGGTTTTGCGTTCCAAAGTCTTGCCAACCACTCATAGGTATTCGGCGCCTGCATGCGCATTGTTTCAGCAGAGACGGGATCATTGCCAAAGTGACGGAACATCGACGCAAAGTAACCGTAGTCTGCAACACTCGGGTGAGAGCCCATGATGAAGGGCTGCTCTTCAAGCAGAGGTTCAAGGAACTCAAATTCACGGAACAGCATGTCGCGCACATCTGAGGTGTTTTTCCGATTGACGCCATCTTTCCATAACCACTCATTGAGCTGCCGGTAAGAAAACCACCATCCGGCTGGGCGTCCTAACCAAGGGTGAATTATTTCTGTCGCAATTGTCCATCCGAGAGTGCGTCTGCTTGTTTTGGGCACCCACCTCCACCACATCGCAGGCCGCCATAACCATTCATCACCATAGTCCTCAACAAGAAGAGCAAAAAAAACGCAATGCAGGATCTTTGGGTAATACAGGAACACCGCCATAGCATTCTTCAAGCCATTGGATCATGGGCGTAGAATCGAACAACCAGCGCCCATCTTTGGCTTCGAGTGCGGGCATTTTTTTCACCCCCGTATTCCAGTAAATTTTATTTAGCGTCCAGTGGTTCACTTCCTTTATGTTGAAGGGAATTTGTTTGTATTTCAGGTAGGCTTCGACCTTCCCACTGAAGTAGGAAATTTTTGAGCGGTAAAGCAACCAAGGTTCGGCTGGCTTATGATGACTATTAGGCATAGCGACGTCCTGTCTTATTGTTGTTTTTGACGTCAAGCATGGATTAGGTTGTGAATATTAGGTGTTTAATCGGTGAGACATGAAAGAAGGAACAGGCTGTTCTGTTCCTCATTGTGTGAAATTTCGATTAGAAGAGGTTCAATGTCGATATTGCGTGTTTCAGTTGAGCATTAATAGCAGGGTCATTTATCCGGCTATTTTTTTCATCAAATACATTATAAAAGTTGGCAACTGATAAACTGGCTTTAAGATCTGCTCCCATATATTTTGCAGATTCGACGGCAAAATTGAGAACGCTTTTCGCTCCCGCACCGCCGGGTGAGGTTGATAAAAATACTGCAGGCTTACTCTGAAATATCTTATGTTCTACGCGCGATGCCCAGTCATAAACATTCTTAAAAGCGGAGGTATAAACGCCGTTATATTCAGCAAAAGACACGATGACCACATCGGCATCCGCGATTTTACGGATAAAGTTCTTTGCTTTTTCTGGAATGCCGTTTTCATTCTCTTTGTCTATGCTGTAAATCGCCATTTCGTAATCATTGAGGTCAATGAGTTCAATCTGTGTGCTGCCCGTCAAAGACGCAGCGTATTTCGCCAATTGCTTATTGATAGACTGGCGGCTGTTTGTAGCGCCGAATGCTAATACTTTCATGAATTACTCCTTGTTAACATGGTAACGTATCCATCTGCTTTGAGAGCATTTATTGACTAAGAATGCTTTGGCTCAGTATTTGTGATCGTGATAACGAGAGCATGCCGAGGCCTGCAATCAGCATGACGATAGCGGCAATTAAGAAACCATAATTAGTGACATTGTAACTGCTTAGTAGTGCAATGATGACATAGCTAATCCCTTGCGCTGATGTCGAGAACAACTTCAGTCCACCGTCAACGCGGCCTCGCATATTCATTGGTATGGTGACATGAAGTAGGTTTGTTCTTGCTACTCGATTAAGCGCATTGAAGAAACCGATCCCAACGGTTAGAGCAATCAGAACCGTTGGAGACAACTGGTAGCTGATTAGAAACAGCAGTGCAGAAAGCATCAGTACTGATGATGTCATTGCATGCTCATGCGCCGTACGTTTTAAAATCCAGTTGATTGAAAAACCCATCAAAATACCGCCAATAGCAAAGGCCATATTCCATGACGCAAACCATGTCCCGCTGATTCCGATTTCAGAAACATAGATAGGAACGAGTCGAGCCAGATATGTCAGCATTGGATAGCCGAGACAAGACAGCAAGACGAACAGAAAGAATCGTGGTGACGACATAAATACTGACTTACTCTCTAGTATCTGCGAAGAGAACGCTCGCTTCTCACTTCCTGTTACCTTGCGTTGGTAAGGTGTTCTCCAAAAGCATAATTGGGCAAGAGCAAATAGCAGCGAGGTCAAAAGTGAAAACTGCACCATAGTCCAGTGTTCGAGTAGCAGAATACCCAAAACGCCTGTAATGAGAGAGGTACTATGCATGGTGATTTCTCTATGACCCGATATCTTTGGATACTCAGATTTTTGATAGTTCTCCTGAATGAATGCACTGTGGTTGGCCCACGCGATATCGTTTACCACCCAAAGAACCAGTTGGAATCCGGCCAGTAACCACACAGAGCCTAAATCGACTGAGAATAGCAACAAAATGAACAGCGCCGAGGTAAGCTTCGCAGCCTGTGTGGCAAGCAGAATTGCCTTTCGCGAATAACGGTCAATAATCGTTGAACTAACAGGCGTCGTTAAAAAGCTGATGATAGTGCATACCAGCGCTGTCATGGCGACAAAAGGCCCGCGGTCTACTTCTGACAACATGGCCCAAGGCAGGGCAAGCATCATCAAACCGCTCGACATACCATCGAATATTTGCCCGGTAAGGTAAGGAATGCTTCTGGCTTTCATTGAATGTGTATTTTTCATTTTCTATCCACGACGCAAGATTTAATGACACGATAAAACCTCAACATAGCTTTAGGTAAAGGGAGCATTGTTTTTTCAGAGCAGTCTGTGGAAGAAATGCGACTGATATCATTGATTTAAAAATATCAATCCGTCGGGTAAGCAATGATTATTGTGTTGGCTGAAGGGCGATTTCACTGTCCAAATGAAAGTGGAATATCTCTCGGAAAACTAACGTTGACCAAATACAAATATGCTTGATTATGCCAATCTAACCTCAACCAATGGTGAGGTTTTAGGTGATAGTATGGAGCTGTCTGTAGGGCAGGTTGCAAAACGTTCTGGTGTCGCTGTGTCGGCATTGCACTTTTATGAAAAAAAAGGACTCATTTTTAGTAACCGAAATGCGGGAAACCAAAGGCGCTATTCCAACTCGGTACTTCGGCGCGTTGCTGTCATCAAAACAGCACAACAATTAGGTATCTCTCTGGATGAAATTAAAGAGGTACTTGCCACCCTGCCACGTGAACGATCACCAAGCCGCGAAGATTGGTCAGAAATGGCTGAGATTTGGCGACAAGACCTTCAGCAGCGCATCGCCCGTTTGCAGCGGCTCAGTGAAAGCCTTGATTCTTGTATCGGTTGCGGTTGCCTCTCTCTCGACAAATGTGGGTTGAGAAATCCGGATGATGTGATGGGCAAAAAAGATAGTGGTGGCGTGTTATTGAGAGCATTGGAAGAGTGATTTATTGCTATCAGGCGTGATGAAAAAAGGCGTTGTCTGAAAGGACAACGCCTTTTGTTTACGTGATAGTCACCGGTTAACTGGTGCCGATCCCCCATTGGATTTCGTTATCGTCGTCGTCAGTGACGTAATCCAGATAACTCTCTACTTGTTCAGCAACCAATCTGTCAGGCTCTTCGAAGAAGGCAACATGGAAAATGGCGTCGCCTTCATTGACCAGCGGTAACGTTTGTTGTCCGATAACAATTCCCCCTTGCGGGGCAACAATCGCCATATCATTCGTCCCTGCAGGGTCACTGATCATTGCCAGTATCTGCCCCTTGCTGACACGTTGACCCAGGCCAACATGAGAGCGGAGAATACCGTCAGACTCAGCGCGCAGCCATCGTGTCGCTCGGGCGAGACAGGCTCGTAAGGCTTCTTCCGTTTATTCTGTCTGATCATCCCTAAATGGCGCATCACACGTTTAACCCCTTTAACGCCCGCTGTGATGGCATAAGGCTCAAAGCGGAGTGCTTCACCTGCTTCATAGGTAATCACAGGTATACCGATTTTTTCAGCTTCAGCTCTGAGTGAGCCACCACGCAAGGCTGCATCAACTACCACGGGTGTACCAAATGCAAACGCCATTTCTGCAGCCGCTTCATTCGACAAGTTTGCACGTATTTGCGGCAAGTTTGTCCGGTGAATGGCTGCAGTGTGAAGGTCAACGACATGTGTTGACAGGCTCACTACCTGATTAAAAAATTGATAAGCCAATCGACCCGCGATTGATCCTCTCTCAGCGCCCGGGAAACAACGGTTTAAATCGCGCCTGTCAGGCAGGTATCTCGACTTATGAATAAAGCCAAATACATTCACAACAGGGACAGCGATAACCGTGCCTTTGAGTTTCTTAGGGTCAATGATTTCGAGAATCTGACGCACGATCTCTACGCCGTTTAACTCATCGCCATGTATTGCTGCGTTGATCAGTAAAACAGGGCCCGGTTTTGTTCCATGTAATACATCGACTTTTACGCCGAGAGGCGAGTGGGTATAAAGCCTGGCGGCTTCAAGTTCCACACTTGCACGGGTACCCGGCTTTACTTCGATATCTGCAATTTTAAAGCTAGGGTGTTGATTAGCCTTTGGCACGTGTTGCTGTCCTCTGCGGTTTTGCCGTTTTTTCAATATAATCAATAATCATCGCGGCAACGTCTTTGCCGGTCGCTTTTTCTATACCTTCCAGACCCGGAGAGGAATTCACTTCCATCACTAACGGGCCTCTCTCAGAACGTAAGAGGTCGACACCTGCGACTCTCAGTCCCATCGCTTTCGCTGCGGTGACTGCGGTTCTTCTCTCTTGTGGTGAAATCTTTATCAGTGATGCCGAGCCACCCCGGTGAAGGTTCGAACGAAACTCCCCCGGTTGGGCCTGACGTTTCATCGCGGCAATCACTTTATCGCCAATGACAAAACACCGAATATCTGCGCCACCCGCTTCTTTGATGTACTCCTGCACCATGATATTGGCTTTCAAGCCCATAAACGCTTCAATAACACTCTCCGCCGCTTTCTTTGTTTCGGCAAGAACGACACCGATCCCTTGTGTGCCCTCGAGTAACTTAATGACGACGGGTGTACCCCCAACCATTTGAAGTAGATCTTTGATATCGCCCGGCTTACTCGCAAAACCCGTGACGGGCATGCCAATCCCTTTTCGAGAAAGTAATTGCAAAGACCTTAACTTATCTCGCGAACGTGTAATGGCCACAGAGTCATTCAGAGGGAATACTCCCATCATTTCAAACTGACGAAGGACGGCACAGCCATAAAATGTCACGGAGCACCAATACGCGGAATAATCGCGTCAAAGCCAACCAAATCTTCACCTTTCAAGTGGATTGAAGGTTGAGTCGAATTGATGTTCATGTAGCACCTAAGTGCGTCGATAATTTTGTACTCATGGCCTCTTTGTTCACAGGCTTCAATAAGACGCCTAGTTGAGTAAAGGTCTTTGTTGCGTGAGAGAATGCCTATTTTCATCACTTATCCTTATATACATCCAGAAGGTACGACGCCTCAGGATCAACAACACACCTGCCAGACATTGCGGTCCGGCCCAACAACATTTTAAATTTCATATTTGCTCTAGATATCAGGGTCATCTCGATAGGAAAGCTGATAGACCCGGCTTTTAAACGTGTTTCAATCACGTAGCGTTCAGTTTGATGCCCGCCAGAATCACGAACGTTTCTTACTGCTTTTACTATTGCCTCACAGGTAATGGCATCGCCTTGGTTCTTCTGGTCTGGATTCGAATCAAACTTGACCCAGAGTGCGCCATCTCGCGTGAATGTACTGATGTTTGTCGCATGCAAACAGGATGTTCTGGCTCCTGTATCAACCTTTGCTTTAATTGAAGGAATGTTAAGGTCCGGTAGCTCTACCCATTCTCTCCAACCAAGAGGTATTCGTTCGGTTTTGGTCATAGTCATGCCTATCCAAATTTCGCTGGATTTTCGTCTCACATCTGTTTTTCAGTCAATAAAATTAACTTCCGATTGCACGTTTAAGTGTAACCAAATGTAAGCTTTGATTTATCGAGGGAAAAGATTGCATAGTTAATTGCTGCCATTCTTGGGAGTGAAAGTAATCTATTGATTCACATAGACAGTTAGATGACAAAATATTTAAGTTCGAAGGTTTGTCTGAGAATCTCCATCACAGTTATCGCTAACAAAGTAGATGGACAACTGACCTAATCTTCTGATTACAAGATTATTCGTTGAGCAGGCTATGTCTGTTCCAGTGCTGAGAAGTTAAGTTAATCAAGTTACTAAGTTCAGAAATGAAGAGGCAAAGCCGAGTCAATTAGTCTCTCGTTTTGGTGAATCACTCTTGTATATCGCTAACAGAAAGATGAGATTTAACTCTCTAACTCACTGATATTGAATAAATATTATTTAAAAGTTATATACCCCGCTATCCAACCTCTAATTTTGTAACGTATGGTTTACGAAGTTAATTTTATCAATTTAAGTTATTGATTAATTGATATTTTAAACATCATATTTTTACTCTTTTATGGTCATATTTATTTACGAATTTTCATTGCCAGAATTTTGTCCTGCGAATCAGATATTTTTTAATGGAAAATAACCTTGATATGAAATCTGATGAGTTGTTAGATGTTTGTTAATAGCTCAATCGCGAGTTGTTACAAAAATAAAAAGGAAAAACTCATGTAATTCAATAGATTATATGGATTAATGAGTCTCGATTTTTTAGATTTTAAACACAGGATTGTTATGAAAACGTCTCAAATTAAACCAGCAGCATATGCGGGTGCATTTGCACTATCAATGTTAGCTGCTTCTATCCAAGCTGAAACACAAAACACAGCGCCTGCTGAGTCACAACGTTTTATTGTTCAGCTTAAAGATTCACAGTTCAGCGCTCTTTCGGCACAGGCTATCAGCCCAGAAGCTCTTGAGTTAGCGAAAATTGACTTACTTCAGAATGTTGCATTAACTGTCGACGCTGACGTTGTGCGCGCTCTACCAAGTGTTAATTCAATGGCGCTTTTGTTGACTGCTGAATCAAAAGCAGAACTCGAAGCCAACCCCGATGTTGCATTCATCGAAGTTGACCCGAAACGATTCCTGATGGCCGAAGACGAGCCATATGGTATTAGCATGGTTCAGGCTAACCAAGTATCAGACAGCATGTCTGGCAACCGTAAGGTTTGTATCGTTGATACGGGTTATGAGCTTGGTCACGAAGACTTGCCAAGTGCTGGAATTACGGGTGACGACAAAAATGGCTCGAACAGCACAGGTAACTGGTATGAAGATGGCAATGGCCACGGTACACACGTAGCAGGTACCATTGCAGGTATCGGCGGTAACAACCGTGGTGTTGTTGGTGTTAACCCTTCAAACCTTCTTAAACTTCACATTGTTAAAGTATTTAATAACTCAGGTAACTGGGCATACGGCTCTGACTTGGTTGCAGCAGTTAACCAGTGTGTTAACGCAGGCTCTGATGTTATCAGCATGAGTTTGGGTGGCGGTGCATCATCAAACGCCGAACGTCAGGCATTTGCAAATGCTACAGCGCGCAATGTATTGAGTATTGCAGCGGCAGGTAACGACGGTACTTCAGCAAAATCTTACCCTGCCTCTTATAACGAAGTTGTTTCTGTTGCTGCTGTTGACCAGTCTGGCTATAAGGCTAGCTTCTCGCAGTATAATGACCAGGTTGAAATCGCTGCGCCAGGTGTTGGCGTTAATTCAACGTACATCAACGGCGGCTATCGTTCACTGAGCGGTACGTCAATGGCAACGCCTCATGTTGCAGGTGTCGCAGCACTGATTTGGAGCTACTATCCAGAATGTAGCGGTGAAAAAGTTCGTCAGGCGATGAATGCGACTGCACAAGATAAGGGCGCAGCAGGGCGTGATGACCGCTTTGGTCATGGTATTGTTCAAGCGAAAGATGCGTTAACTGAATTGCGCAGACTGTGTGATGACGATCCTACTGATACTCCGCCAACTGCGGCATTCAGCTACTCAGTAAATGGTCAGACGGTAACCTTCAATAATACGTCAACCGACGATAACGGTATTTCTACCAACAGCTGGAACTTTGGAGACGGTAACACGTCCTCATCGGTTAACCCAGTACATACCTTTGCAGAAAAAACGAAGTACACGGTTAAACTGACAGTAACTGATACAGTGAATCAGTCAGACGTTGCCTCAAAAGTTGTTGATTTGAGTACGACAACACCGCCGAAATGTGAAGAAGCTTGGTCTGAAACTAAGAGCTATCGTTCGGGCGACAAAGTGGTTTATAAAGGCAACATCTTTGAAGCTACTTGGTGGTCAACGGGTGCACAACCTGATGTCTTCTCTAATGTATGGAAGAAAGTAGGTAAGTGTGACGACAACGGTGGTGGTGACAATCAGGCGCCAGTTGCTGACTTCGGTGTTGTCGTAAGTGGTCTAACGGTGACACTGTCTGACAAATCATCTGATGATGCAGGTGTAACATCACGTGAGTGGTCATTCGGTGATGGCGGCATGTCTGTTCAACAAAGTCCAGTGTATACCTACCAAGCTGCGGGTACATATAACATCAAACTGACTGTGAAAGATGCTCAAGGTCTGACGGGTGTTAAATCTGTGCCAGTAACAGTCGGTGGTGACACAACTCCAGGTTGTGACGGAGTTCAAGCTTGGAAAGCTGGTACTGTTTACCTGACAGGCGAGTCAGTAAGCCATAAAGGTATTAAATACTCTGCTAAGTGGTGGACTCAGGGTGAAGAACCTGGAACGACTGGTCAGTGGGGCGTGTGGAAAAATGAAGGCGCCTGCCAATAATTTTCCTGACGACATCTAATAAAAAGCCCCGAATTGTCGGGGCTTTTTTGTTTTCATTTGAGTATGTAGACACTCAAAGTTTGCCCAACCTTCTCAATACAAAAAGAGCAAAACGTCGGATGATTAGGCTGATTGCTTTGGGGTATTACTGTAAGGTGGCCATCCCATAGGTTTACCTGCCAGCATGTGAAGGTGAATGTGATAAACCGTTTGCCCGCCATACTCATTACAGTTCATGACTACACGGTAGCCTTGTTCAGAAATTCCCCACTCTTTTGCTAATTTAGCTGCTGTTGTAAACAATTTACCTACCAGCGCTTCATCTTCTGGTGCAATGTCGTTGATAGTAGCGATTGGCTTTTTGGGGATGATTAATACGTGATGTGGTGCTTGCGGATTGATGTCACGAAAGGCAAGTACCTGTTCATCTTCGTAAACGATATCTGCTGGAATTTCACGTTCAATAATTTTGGTAAAGATAGTGCTCATTAGAATCCCTTAGTCTTTATATTTCTCGGAGCAATTCTGAGTTCATCTATCATAGCCTGATGTAGTCGTATCCTAAAAGATGTAGGTGAGGCTTTGGCAAACAAAAGATGAGTAATAGATGAGAGGCTGTTGATGGAAGAATGCCCAGATAGGCGCTCTTCCACCAAGTCGAGGTAATTAGAAGTTGTAAATGACGCCGACACCTGCGACGAACTGATTCTCGTTAAAAAAAGCGATGTTTGACTGCAAGTCTGAATACGTGATGTTGACAGCCAGTGTTGTATTTTGCCAACCCAAAGGTTCTTCTTGGGTATACAACAAAGAAGCTTCTAGCACATCGTCCTCTTTGACTTTATTAAATATGGGGTGCTTAGTGTCATATTGATTGGATTGGTACCCCACGGCGAACAATAAAAACTGATCGTCCATCGGCTTGAACACGCCAAGAGTTGCACCATAGCCGTCAAACGTTTCAGCCTTACCTTTAGCATCATATTGTTGGTAACTGACCTGCGTGGTCATGAAGACCTTGTGCTCTATAGATAGCGGAAAATCAATGCTGGAATTGAAAATCAAACTGTCTGCATCACGAAGAAGCAGTTGTTGGTCGATATTGTTGAGAGAAGCCTGTCCAGCCTTATCGTTATCAATTCTTAATCGATAATATGACAGACCAAGAGAGACTGGGCTGCCTAAAACGCTATCCCATTCCACATCGAAAGTGTCAGCCTTAGACTCAGTCGTCTTACGCTCTGTATTGAGTGGGTAGGGATCAATGAAAACCTCTGATCCAAAAAGCTCAGGAGAATAGGACACGGAGACGGCAGATTCACCAAATTCGGCTTCGTACCCAAGGGCAAAGGCTGATGAACCGTTGAATACTGATACATATACGCGACTACTATCCCATTGGTAGAAGAGTTCTGCGGGTGGACCAATGAGAGGCATGGAAGAGCGTTCAGCCTCTCCATTTGTTTTCGGGTTTTCAGTATCTAGGTTTGATTGTGAAGACGTATAGCCTGCGAATAAACCGATATGGCCGCCAAAGCCGCTTCGATCGTTTTCTGAAAGGGCCGATTGGCTGAATGTTAAGCCGACTAACAGCGTAAAAATCCTTTTTACTGTCATATTAAACTCTCGTAATTATTGGTATTTGTTAGAAAAGAAAATCAATAGAGCACATGTATGTTTATTTTTTATACAATAATTGTGGTCACAGAACGTGAAAATACTGAACGTCGCATTAAGTAATGTGCTCATAATGCGATCAGTTGCGAATAATTAGGGCTAATGACTCATGTTTTGAGTGACTTGCAGCTTCATGCGGAAGACTGCCGCAAGTCACTCACGTGATATATCGAACTGAGTTACGTCTTTTTTATATCACTGATCTGTCATCAGAATACGCTCTTTTAGCGAGTAGAGTTCGCGCGCAATGGGGGGACGTTTAGTGTGCCATCTTCGAGGGTGTACTCGAAACAATTTGCCTCGAGAATCTCATCGAGGTCTTGCGGCTGAGCAAAGATGAACCTTGTGCTTCATCAATGCCCATTTCCTTGAGTTTATGAAGGATGTCGAGATGCTCTACGCCTTCAGCGACAGTTGTTTTATTCATTCCAAGGCAGAACTGACTCAACGAAGAAAGAAGGCGCGTACTTTCTTCGGAGTCTTTAATCATTCTGACGAACGACGCATCAATTTTCACTTTATCGACTGGGAACTCGGCGAGGTAGGTTAGCGAACCATAGCCAGCACCGAAATCATCAATGGCAAGGCGACAACCCAGTTCAACCATTTGCATTGCGTAGTGTTTACCCAGATTCAGTTGCTTAATTGCTGCGGTTTCAGTTACTTCAATTACAATCTGACTGGCAGGCAGATTGTGATTGACTATATGCTGCTCCAGTAGCGCCACAATTTCTGGATCGGTCAACGATTTTGCTGAAATATTAAGGTGAAGTTCGATGTTAGGCTTCAGTTTGAGTAATGCCGGAAAGTCTGAGAGCGCTTTTGTCATCACTAGCTTGTCTATTCTGCCGATACTTCCATCACTTTCGGAAAACGGAATGAACTTACTTGGTACGATGAGTTTACTTTCCTCGTCGATCATTCGGACTAACACTTCGAAACCACTGACCTCACCAGATTCAAGATTGACAATAGGCTGGTATTTGAGTCGGAAATTCCCTTCCAGTAAGGCTTGCTCGGTTCTTTTACGCCAGTCCAATGAGTCTTGTAAGTAACTCAGCATGCGTTCGTTACCGTTATATACATGCCAATTTTTCTCACCGTCGTTTGATTTGACTTCATACATAGCACAGTCTGCTTGGTGCATCAGCGTATCAATCGATTGGGTACTGTCATCAAACTCAACAATCCCAGCTGAAACGCGAATAGGTAGTCGGAAAAAAGAGCCGGCTATTTGAACCTCTTGCATGCGCTGGTTCAACTCGCGAATTTTGACAACAACATTCTCCACGTTGTTATTTCTAACCAACACTGCAAACTCATCGCCACCAAGGCGTCCAATTTCGGCGTTATCCTGAAAAATCTGGACCAAGTAGTTGGCAACCTGTATCAGCGTCATATCACCGAATTTATGACCATAGGTATCGTTAATCAACTTGAAATAGCGAAGGTCGAAGTAGCAGAGTACACCGAACTCTTTTTTCTCCAGAAACGTCGAAATCAGAGCTCTTATCTTGTTCCTGTTAAAAAGTCCGGTAAGCGGGTCGTGCTCTGCAAGGAAAGACAGCTTACGTTGGCTATTTTTTTGTTCGGTAATGTCCAGCCCAACCGAGAGAATCATGTACTCTTCATCCGTTTCGCCCTGAACGCGGCGATGAACCCAGGCAACATCGAATTCATTTCCTTCTTTGGTGGCAAGTTTGCTCTCGGTTCTGATTACTCGCTGCAAGTCATTCAATGTATATACACAATCGTTTGAACCAAATACATTGGAGAAATATTCGATATTTGTAGAAGACTCACTCAATCCCATTAAATCTCGACCAAATTCATTGATCCTATGCACCCGTCCGTCCATGCAATGCATCACCACCAATAATGGCGCACTGTCGAGAAGGTTATTAACGAAGTCAGCCTCTCTGTCTCTCTCAATGAGTGTTGTGGTGAGTGCGGTAGTTTGTTGTTCGATTTCTTCTTCAAGCCTGTTAAGCTTTGAACACAATTGATAAGACGTTTCATGAAGCAGGTCGAGTTCATGTTTTTTCTTCGCTAACTCTGGTTCACCCACAGTTTGGCGAAACTCACTAAAACGTTGCTTACCGAGTAAGGGGAGGGCAGATGTAATCAGTCTCAGCCTGTTCATAGGTTCATTGATTGCCCAATACAGTGAAACGCCCGTTAAGAGAGCACAAGCCCCAAATATAATGAACAAGATCTGCAAAAATGACTTCACAAGAGCCAGTTCTTTGTCTATTTGCTGCAAAAACACTAATTCAAACGGAAGCTTTATATCGTTGAAATAGGCTGGTTGATAGCTCAACTCATACTGTTTGCCAAATACCTCTACAAAGCTAATTTTATCTTCGACGGGTTGTACGCCGAGTTGTTCAAACGCACTGAGGAAGACCTCCTGATCACTGGCAGAGGCAAAAGAATAATCACTATTTGCGATGCTTAATTCGAAGTATTGGTCAAAAAGAAACCCAGAAGAATCATCAACCTTCATTGCTTTTGAGGTTTGGATCATCGCGATTTCTGAACCAACAAAGTCCCTGAACTCAGTGGTGAAATCACCAAGCCCAGCGCCAAACATTAGCAAACCAACCAGCTCAAAGTTTGCCCAAAGGCCCACCATAGCATGTTGCTTACATGTCCTCTCGCAGATGATTTGCATTTCGGGCGTCAGGCTTTGCATGAACTTATCAACAATTGGTTGATGCAGTTGGTGGAAATGATCTGCATCCATCCGTGTTCCCCACGAGGTAACTAATCTACCGTTAGGGGAATAGAGAGAAATTTCGCCAATTTCGAAGCGCTCGTTAATAAAATGCCTGTATGAATTCAGTAGGTTTTCGACTTCTGCTATGTCAGGTTTACTGGTGGTGTTGTAACCAATCACGGAAGACACAAATTGGCCCGCTATCGCGTACTTTTCCATGCGGTTTTCAAGCATGGATGAGAACTGCAGTTTCTGTTGGTTCTGCCTCATTTCTCTGATGCCATCGAAGTAGTATTCGAGGCTCAGATAAACCAGAAGTGCGATAATCAGCAGTGTCGAAGAAAACAAAAAACTAAGACGTTTGATGACTATCCACTTTAAGCTTCCAAATTGGTGCGCACCACTTTGTATCATCAACGTGCTTCCTTCCACCGGAACATTTCGGGCTCGGTTCGCCATGAGCCGGGGCTAGGGGAATAGGTGACATTTGGTGCTAACCCCCAAATGGCTTGCTGGAAGTGAAGAGGGATGATTCCAACATCGCTGATGAGAACTTCAGAGGCGATTCGGTATAGTTGATTTCGATAGCCTTGATCGAAGTGCTTTTCTGCTGTCTGCACGAGCTCAGTCAACCTTGGATTTGAATATCGGCCGGAATTTGCTAACCCAATCTGTTGGTTATTGTCCGGAAACATAAAGAGATTCTTAAATGTATAACCGCCGTTGATATTTGGTGCCCAACCAAGAAGATTGACACTGAACTCATTGTTGGTCATTGCCCGTCGAAAGTACTCTTTTACCGGATACGTCTGTGTTGCTGCATCTATCCCAATCTCTCTGAGCATGACGGCAATAGCATCAAGGATTTCAACATCAGAAATATATCGACCCTTTGGTCCATGAATGGCCATTTTGAATCCGTTACCGTATCCGGCGCTTTCCATTAGCGCTCTGGCTTTTTGAATATTCTGCTTTGGTGTTGTGAGGTTCTTGCTTGCGAAGGGCCACTCATCCAAGAAAATTTGGCCAGCAGGCGAACCGCCGCCCGACATGACTTCGTTAGAAATATAGTCCCTGTCGATGGCCAACGATATGGCTTCTCTTACTCTGATGTCCTGCAATGGATTCACGTCCATTTCTGACCCATCATTATTCCAGATGAACGTGGGTTTTTTCCGGAAGGTATCGAGCTGAAGAAATATAGAGCGTGTGGTATTTCGCTTAAAAATGTTGAAACCTGCTTTTTCAAGCGATTCAAGATCTTTTGGTGAAAGCTTATCTGCTACGTGTGCTTTTCCCGACAGAAGGGCGTCTAATCTCTCTTGATCTGATGGAACAAAAATAATTCTTACATTCTTTATCGCGTCGATTTCACGCCAATTACCGTCAAAACGTTCGAGGAGTAATTGATTATTTTCTAAATCCGCTTCTTTCAAGCTGTATGTACCTGTACCGACAATTGTTTTACCTTTATCAAACTCATACATATCATTTGAATGAGAGAGGTGTTCTGGTAAAACTGCAATTTTGGTAAGGTCACCAGCGAATTCGGAATAGCCTTCCTTGAGTTGTATGTCAATCGTCAGATCATTGACTGAGGTCATCGATAAGATGGGCTCAACGTATGCTTTGAAGGAGTTGGTTTGCTGTGGAAGCTCTCTGATACGTTGCACAGTGAACATAAAGTCATTCACTGACATTTTATGTCCATCATGGAAAAACACATTGTCTTTTAGGCTCAAGCGCCACAGGTTCTGTTTGGCATCCAATAATTCAGTTTTCTCTACAATACCTTTCTTGAACAGCCTCTCCCCTTCATCAAACAGCCCAAGTCTGTCAAAAAATATATTTGAGATATTGATGCTGTTCCCTACATTGTATCTGTGAGGATCAAGTGTATCTGGGGCATTTTTGTAGACTATCACCAACTCTTTGTTTTCGTTTTCAGAAATGACAGGTTGAGCGAAAAGAATCGCAAGGGCAGGGATTAAAGCGCTGAAGGCATTGCGCATGAAACCAACTCCATGGTTATTTTTTGCTTATAATTTATTATCGATAAAATTATCAATATTGTGTTCACATATCAATATAAGTTTATTTATTAATACTGATAATTTTCTTAATTTTGATTATTCTTCTGGTGAAAAATATTTCACCCTTGAATCAAATTTACGATTATTGTTTCGATTTTAAGAGCTGGCGATTATTTCGCGTACACTGTTGCATAGCTATTTTTAATATTAAACTTTCATAGGCATCAAATGCCAACAATTTTGATCTAATAGATTTATTTTTTACTCTGGCTCTGTCCATCTAAAGGCTGTCAAATTTAACCTCCAATTTTCTGGGCGGGGGAAGTAACCAATATTGGGTGAAAGACCCCAATTTATGACCTGGAAATGAAGAGGAATAATCGCAACATCATTTATCACGATCTCGGATGCCCTTCGATAAAGTTGCAGACGGTAGATTTCGTCATGTGTTCTTTGTGCTTCATTAAGGAGAGCGGTGAGTTTGAGGTTAGAGTATCGGCCAGCATTGCCTGTACCAATTTTTCGTTTTTTATCGGGCGCTAGAAAGAGATTGTTAAATGTATAACTCCCACTGTTCGTTGGAGCCCAACCAAGTAAATTTATACTGAATTCGTTTTTCCCCAATGCACGCTCAAAGTACTCTTTTACAGGTAACCCTTCCGCCGAAGTTGTTACACCAATTTTTGACCACATCTTGCCTATGCTGTGGATAACCTTCATATCATTAATGTAACGCCCTTCAGGTCCATGAATCGTCATTTTAAAGCCATCAGGATAGCCCGCTTGCTTCAAAAGCGTCTTGGCCATTTCAACGTCTTGCTTTTTGGCTGTAAGGTTCTTACTCGAAAGTGGCCAGCTTTTTAAGAATATCTGACCAGCTGGCGAGGCACTTCCTTCCATCACAGATGAAATTATATACTCACGATCGATAGCGAGTGAGAGTGCTTGCCGAACTCTGATGTCTTTCAGCGGGTTTTGGGGCAGGGAGTTGCCTAATCGATCTGTAATGTATGTAGGCTTATCTCTGAACATATCGAGTTGAAGGAATATCACGCGACTTGTACTTTGGAAGAAAGCCTTGAAACCTTCGGTTGTCAGAGAGGTAATTTGGCGCGGAGTAAGCTTGTCAGCTACATCCACTTCTTTTTGACGTAGTTTTTTGAGCCTCAGTTCATCGTCGTGGATAAATACAATTTTTATCTTTGAAATCGCATTATCGACATTCACATTTTTAGAGAATTTTTCTAGCCGAATATAACCATTTTCTAAATTATTTTCAGTTACTTTATATGTATTTGTACCGACCCAAGACATATTTTTTATGAAAGTGTCCTCATCTTCTGGATCGTCGCCTTTCGTTGCTATGATTGAAATCCTTTCAAGATCCCCCTGAAATTCCGCATAGCCCTGCTTAAATTGAATACAAAGTGAATAGTTATCAATTTTTGAGTGCTTCAGTATTGGCAAAACGTACTGTTTATATGAGCTGGGACTATCTCGAAGAGAAGCTATTCGGTCCAAACTGTAAATGATATCGTCGATGGTCAGCTCTTTACCATTATGAAATTTAATACCTTTATTAATGGTGAGTTTCCATGTGTTTGTTTGAATGTCGATAGGCGTCATCCGGGAGATGATACTCTTACTGTTTGATACACCCCCACCGTTACGGACACCCAAAGAATCATAAATTAGGTTAGTAACCGTAGTCGTGTTGCCAATGTTAAACCGATGAGGATCTAACGTATCAGGTTTGTTCTTCAGAGCGATCACTAACTCTTCGGTTTCAGCGAGAATTGAGGGAGATAAAAATGTGACTGAAAAAATAAATACAGTTATAAATATATGCTGGCTTAAGCCACATTGCACCTCTGCTGCGCGGTTGGGAACGATAAATAGCGACACTGATAAATATTATCTGCGAGAGTTTGTATGTAGTTTGAATCACATCTTGGATAAATTAAAATTAGCGGTTTATTGTCTAATAACCTAGTAAGTGTGGTTGGTTTATTAAGGTACGCGAAATTAATAAGGATAAAAGTTAAATAACAATACCCGCTATCTTTTATGTGACTATTGAAAAGTAATCTAGTAGATTATTGGTGTTATTTTTACATTTGATGCTTATTTTTGTGTTGCGTAATATGAAACTGATATTCATTATTCACAATAAAATATGAATGATTTTTCTATACAACATATTGGGTTTAATTATCTAGTGAAGTACATTAAAAAATAATAACTTTTATATGCTACTTATGCCTATCCCACTAGGTATAAAAACACAGACATGAAATGGAGGTTGCCCCCTGAAGATGACAGGTAGATGCTAGTCGTTCAAAGAAAGTCATGGCTCAGCGAGTTTCAGGTTGCTAAGCCGCATGGCATGCACAGGAAATCCATCTAAAAAAGAACGTCATAATATTCATAAAATGAATACTTTAATACCTATTTCCAGAGGACTAAAACCTATCGTTGGTTGATGTGCCAACTGACAGCCTTTACTGAAAAAGGAAGCAATGAAAATATCAACGGATTAATACATTATAACCTTCTCAAAGCTACCTATTGGCTCCGGTTAACGAAAGGCCACTGAAATAAGATATAAATCAAATATTCAGCCCAGTAAAGCTGGGCTGTGAGACACCGAAAAATTTGTCAGGTATTATCGGTTATCGCTATATCCTGTAAGTTAAAGCTGTTGCTGAGCATTCTTGACCATTATTGTGGTTTTCGCACCCATCGAAACATTTGGGGTTCAGTTCGCCAACTACCCGGTGTCGGTGAATATTTTACGTTTGGTGCCATACCCCAACTCGAGTATTGAAAGTGGAGTGGATGATAGCGACATCATTAATGACAACTTCAGATGCCCTACGATAGAGCTGATCGCGATATGTTTTGTCGGGGCTGTTTTTCGCCGTTAGAACCAGCTTTTCTACCTCATCATTGTGGTATTGACCCGCATTCGCATTGCCTGATTTCTTAGCAGGGTCTGGAAAAATAAATAGGTTATTGAAGGTATAAAAGCCACTTGCTGAAGGGGCCCAACCTAGCATACTGACACTGAATTCATGGTGTCTCATCGACCGTGTAAAAAACTCACGCGTAGGCAGTGAAATAGCATTGGCCTCGATGCCAATATTGTTTAAAGCAGTGGCAACATATTCAAGGATTGCAGTATCACGAATATATCGGTTATTTGGTCCATGAATGGTAAGTTTGAAGCCTTTTCTATAACCTGCTTCCCTCATTAGTTTTCTTGCCAGTTCTACATTTTGTTTCACTGGCTTCAAGTTTTTACTGGCAAAGGGCCAGTCAGACAAAAATAATTGGCCAGATATCTTTCCACTGCCTCCCATCACCGTTTTTGTAATGTATCTCTGTCTAATGCCAGTGACATAGCCTGTCTTACCTTAAGGCTTTTGAGCGGATTCGTTTTTAGCGGGCTGTTGAACTTATCTGTGATAAACGGGCTTATGTCTCGATGGGTGTCTAACTGTAAGAACACCATTCGGGTGCTTGGCCTTTTTAGTGTGTTATAGCCCTTTTCTTCTAACATTGATAGTTGCTGTGGAGAGAGCTTGTCGGCGACATGAATTTCATTTTGCAGTAAGGCATGAAAACGTTTTTGTGCATCTGGAAAATGTATGAGCTCTATGTGTCGAATACCATCCTGATTACGCCAATTATTTTTATAGTGTTCAAGTGAAATGGTATTTTTATTTTCACCGACGTCTCTTATTCTGTAGGTGCCAGTTCCTATTGCGGACTTACCTACATCGAAGGTATCTGTGCTGTCGCTGTGTTCAAGGTGAGCGGGCAAGATAAATATTTTCGATAAATCGCCGTGAAACTCAGAATAACCTGGCTTAAGTTTTAACCTTATTGTATGAAGGGACTTTACCTTCACCTCCAGTATTGGTTCTACGTAGGGTTTGAAAGAAAAGTCACTGTCCGGCAGTTGTTTGATTCGGTTGATGGTGAATGCAACATCTTCGCTGGTCAGTTCATGGCCATCATGAAAAGTAATGCCTTTGTGAATTGAGATTTCCCATGTGTTTTCTTGTGCACTCACGAGTTGTACAGATTTAGAAAGTCCCTGTGAAAACAAGCGTTGACCAGCTTTTGAATACCCCATCTGGTCAAAAATTATACTGGATAGCATAATGTTATTTCCGGTGTTCAATCGATGTGGATCAAGGGTATCCGGCTTTGTAAGCACGCCTATCTTCAATATATTTTCGTTTGCATAAGAATAAAAAGCTGTTAGTTGCACAAAACACAACATCAATAGAGAGCAATAAAAACGTGTCACTTGCTGACCTTCAGAAATTAATCAACGAGAAGTTTCAAGCTTACAAGTTAAGTCGCTGTCGGCAACATTAGAGTGTGTGAATTATTGATATTGAGATAAATGTAATTTTTGCCAATATATTGCATATCAGAAATGAGGAGTATTGGCATTTGATTTGGTTGTGGGAAATGTTTTCTGTGAAATTTTCATTTTCTCAATAAATTGAAATATTCGAAGTACTTTCGGTATAAAAACAACTGTCTAAGTTTCATATTTCGAAAGTGCAGTATGACCTCGTAGCAGTTTAACACTGTCATGTATTTAGCTCGAATGGCAGAAGTCTAAGATGTAATTGATGTTTGCCTTTGAAATTAATCGATAAAACAATTATTTAAAATGCAATGTCTTTTTCTATGCATTAAGGTCAGTATCTTGACTGAAAAATCTTACTTTAGGAGCAGGGTAAGTGAAGGAAAACAATGGTATTCGCGTTCGACAATTAACTGAAGCTGACCATACAGAGTTGTTTGCTAACTACAAAAGTTGTGTTGAATCGGCAAGGTTTGTGTCTTCTCAAGTTCATACAACTCAGAGTGCGACACTTGTTTCGATAAAAAGGTGGAGAGCCAACTATTTCTCTGATGACCCTAAGGTACTTACTTTTGGTGTGGAATGGAAAGAATCAGGCGAAATAATCGGCTTGATGATTTTAGTTTTTGCCACAAGTTTTGCTGAAATTCACTACGGTGTTGGCAAAGGTTTTTCAGGCAGAGGGTTAGCAACCAGCATTTGTCGGGAGGGGTTGGTGCTGTTGAGAGACATGGGCGTGAAGGAAGTACGGACACATCCTTACCACCGTCATTATGCCAGTATTCGTGTGCTTGAGAAGTGTGGTTTTACTCAACATGGCATTCTAGAGAACTACGCAGTATTTCCGCAGCTTGGCGAAGGCAAATTCGATTGCGCTGATATGAGGCTTTCACTCTGAATAAAGTCTCGAGTCAACCAAATAAAAAAAGGCGAGCATATTGCTCGCCTTTTCACTCACTAACTTGGTTCTTAGTCTTCCATGTAGCTTTCAATAGAAGGGCAAGAACAAATCAAGTTGCGGTCACCGTAAACGTTATCAACACGGTTAACGGTAGGCCAATACTTAGCGGCTTTAGCCTGAACACTTGGGAAACAAGCTAGCTCGCGGCTGTATGCTCGGTCCCAACTTTCGGCCATCAAATCGCCTTGCGTGTGAGGTGCACGAACAAGTGGATTGTCTTCCAGAGACCACTCGCCAGATTGAACACGCGCAATTTCGGTGCGGATAGCAATCATCGCATCACAGAAACGATCCAACTCGTCTTTGTCTTCACTTTCAGTTGGTTCAATCATCAGTGTGCCGGCAACAGGGAATGACATTGTTGGGGCATGGAAACCAAAGTCCATGAGACGCTTCGCAACATCTTCTTCACTAATGCCCGATACTTCTTTGATTGGACGAATATCGATGATGCATTCATGCGCAATACGGCCGTGCGTTCCACGATAAAGGACTTCGTAGTGCGGACTTAGACGTTCCATCACGTAGTTGGCATTCAGAATCGCAATCTTAGTTGCTTCTGTCAGGCCTTCTTCACCCATCATGGCAATGTAAGCCCACGAGATAGGAAGGATAGACGCACTGCCAATAGGTGCAGCAGATACGGCGTACTCGCCACCTTGTTCAACGTGACCCGGCAGGAATGGCGCAAGGTGAGATTTAACACCGATAGGACCCATACCTGGACCACCGCCACCGTGAGGGATACAGAAGGTCTTATGAAGGTTCAGGTGAGAAACGTCTGAGCCAATGAAGCCCGGCTGGTGAGACCAACCTGCGCATTCATGTTCGCACCATCAAGATAAACTTGGCCGCCTGCTTCATGAACGAGTTCGCAGACTTCCTGTACAGCTTCTTCATAAACACCGTGTGTAGAAGGGTAGGTGATCATGATGCATGACAGGTTGTCACGGTGCTTCTCTATCTTCGCCTTCAGATCTTCAACGTCGATATTACCGTCATCGTCACAGCCAACAACAACAACCTTCATGGATACCATTGCTGCAGATGCAGGGTTAGTACCATGTGCAGAGCTTGGGATCAGACATACATTTCTGTGGTCGTCGCCACGGCTTTGGTGATAGCGCTGAATAGCAATCAAGCCAGCGTACTCGCCCTGTGCACCTGAGTTAGGCTGCAAAGACATTGCATCATAGCCAGTGATCTCACACAGCATTTTATCCAAAGAGTCAGCCAGTTCAGCATAGCCCAGAGACTGGTCAGCCGGAACGAACGGGTGAAGTGCACCAAACTCAGGCCAAGTGACCGGAATCATTTCGGCTGCTGCATTGAGCTTCATTGTACAGCTACCAAGCGGAATCATACCGTGTGTCAATGAGAAGTCTTTGTTTTCGAGCTTCTTCATGTAACGCATCATGCGTGTTTCGCTTTGATAGGTATTAAATACCTCATGCGTCAGGTATGCGCTGGTGCGACGACATGCCTCAGGGATAGCTGCAAACTCGTCTGCCTCTACGATAGCTGAGAATTGGGCTGCATCGCCTTTACCAGTCAGTACTTTGAGAAGTGCGTTGACTTCGCTCAGGCTGGTTGTTTCGTCGAAGCTTACACCCAACTTGCCGTTCAGTTTACGAAGGTTGTAACCTGCGTCTGATGCGGCAGAGAAAAGAGCGTCAGTCTTATCACCGGTGTTGATAGTCACGGTATCAAAGAAATGATGATGCGCCAGCTCGAGACCTGCATGGTTAAGGCCAGCAGCGAACAGAGCAGTCAGGTGATGCACACGGCGGCCTATTTTGCGAAGACCTTCTGGACCATGGTAAACAGCATAGAATGCGGCCATGTTTGCCAGTAGTGCCTGAGCAGTACAGATGTTTGACGTGGCCTTTTCACGACGAATGTGCTGCTCACGCGTTTGCATTGCCATACGTAGTGCCTGATTGCCATTGACGTCTATCGAAACACCAATAACACGACCTGGCATGGTACGTTTCAGCTTGTCACGGGTTGCCATGAAGCAGCGTGTGGACCACCAAAGCCCATAGGAACGCCGAAACGCTGTGCTGAACCAATAACAACGTCAGCACCCATTTCGCCTGGCGCTTTCAGAACGGTCAGAGACAACAAGTCTGCAGCTACCGCGACCAGCGTTTTATTTGCTTGAGCAGCAGTAATCAGAGCAGACAAGTCTTTAACTTCGCCCGTTGTACCAGGGTATTGAAGAAGGGCACCGAATACATCGTGCTCAGGCAAAGTATCAGCAGCCGCAACAACTACGTCAAAGCCGAAAAACTCTGCGCGAGTCTTTACAACGTCGATAGTTTGCGGATGCACGTCGTCAGCAACAAAGTATGTGTTGCTTTTGCTCTTTCCGCCGCGCTTACAAAGCGTCATCGCTTCGGCTGCTGCTGTCGCCTCGTCAAGGAGAGAGGCATTGGATAATTCCATACCAGTCAGGTCCATGACCATTTGCTGGAAGTTCAACAGCGACTCAAGACGACCTTGAGAAATCTCTGGTTGATAAGGCGTATAAGCCGTATACCAGCCTGGATTTTCCAAAACGTTACGCAATATAACGTTTGGCGTGTGCGTACCATAGTAGCCCTGACCGATGAAACTGCGTTTGATAACGTTTTTTGACGCGATCTCTTTCAGTTTCGCCAACATGTTGTTTTCACTCGATGCTGGGTCAAGTTGCATTGGTTTTGGAAGGCGAATACCAGCAGGTACCGTTTCTTCAATCAGATGTTCTAGGCTCGTTGCGTTAATTGCTTTGAGCATCTCATTTTGTTCTTGCAGCTTAGGACCATTGTGACGAGCAATAAACTCACCATCAACATCCAAACTGTCAAGCAAACGTGTGTCAGTCATCACTCGGATCCCGAATTAGTCTTCAATAGATTCTTGATAAGCTTCAGCAGAAAGCAGGTGGTCTAGGTTGCTGTCATCAGCAAGTTTGATTTTCGCTAACCAACCGCCTTCGTATGGTTCTTCGTTAACCAGCTCAGGGCTGTCTTCTAGGTTTTCGTTGACTTCAACGATTTCACCGTTAACTGGGCCATAAATATCAGATGCTGCTTTCACTGACTCAACCAGTGAAAAGCTCTCACCAGTTTCAACTTCACCACCTACTTCTGGCAGGTCAACAAATACTACATCGCCCAGCAATTGTTGCGCGTGGTCCGAAATACCCACAGTTACAGTGCCGTCGCCATTGTCTTTTACCCACTCGTGGCTTTCAGAAAATTTCAGTGTTGCATCCATTAGAGTCTCTCCATAAAAATCAAAGCTAGTTGCCCGGTTTTATGCCGGGCTATTCGTTATTAGTGATAAAGCGGGAATCGCTGGCAAAGTTGCTGCACTTCTTTACGAACGCGCTCTTCAACATCAGTGTTGCCATCTGGTGATTCAACCAATCCATCAAGAACATCACCAATCCACTCACCAATTTGACGGAACTCTTCAGTACCAAAGCCTCGCGTCGTGCCAGCAGGGGTACCAAGACGAATTCCAGATGTCACCATTGGTTTTTCAGTATCAAAAGGAATACCGTTTTTGTTACAGGTAATACCTGCGCGCTCAAGCGCGACTTCCACCTGATTGCCTTTGAGTCCTTTCGGGCGCAAATCAACCAACATCAGGTGTGTATCTGTTCCGCCAGTCACAATGTCACACCCACGAGTCTGAAGGACTTCAGCAAGTGCTTTTGCGTTTGCAACGACGTTGTTGATGTAGAATTTAAATTCAGGCTCAAGTGCTTCGCCGAAAGCAACCGCTTTTGCAGCAATCACATGCATTAAAGGACCACCCTGGAGCCCCGGGAATACCGCTGAATTGATCTTTTTATTGATGGCTTCATCGTTGGTCAGGATCATGCCGCCGCGCGGGCCGCGAAGTGTTTTGTGCGTAGTCGTTGTTACCACATGTGCGTGAGGAATCGGACTTGGGTGTGAGCCAGTCGCAATTAACCCCGCGATGTGAGCCATATCGACCATGAGAAGCGCACCAACGCTGTCTGCGATTTCTCGGAATTTTGCGAAATCAATGTGGCGTGGGATGCAGAACCGCCAGCAATGATAAGTTTTGGCTTATGTTCTTCTGCCAGCTTAGCAACCTGCTCGTAATCAAGTTCCAGAGTTTCTTCGCTAACGCCATACTGAACCGCGTTAAACCATTTGCCAGAAAGGGCAGGGCGTGCGCCGTGTGTTAAGTGGCCGCCCGCATCAAGTGACATACCAAGAATGGTGTCACCTGGCTGAAGAAGCGCCAACATGACTGCGCCGTTTGCCTGTGCACCAGAATGCGGTTGAACGTTCGCATACTCACAACCAAACAGTTGCTTGGCACGCTCGATAGCAATGGCTTCGACTTCATCGACATGCTCACAGCCACCGTAATAGCGACGTCCCGGATAACCTTCGGCGTACTTATTGGTCAGGCAACTGCCTTGTGCCTGCATAACGGCTTTCGATACGATGTTTTCAGAGGCAATCAACTCGATTTGTTGATTTTGACGTTTCTCTTCAGCCTTGATACCTGCCATGACTGCGCCGTCAGTCTCATCCAGGTTGGTGGTGAAGAAGTTTTCGTGTTGTCCAGTCTGATAGCGAGGTTTCATTTTTCAGTCCTTTGTCATCAGAGTGCCTTTTTTGCAGGCACTTTGTCTGCTCTGGTTTTTGCTGTTTTCAGCAAGCGACCACGTTAATGGGGATGGTATTGGTTGCAAGACCACCCAAAGAGGTTTCTTTGTATTTACTCATCATATCGAGCCCGGTCTCGTGCATCGTTTTGATTACGGTGTCTAAGGGTACGTGATGTTCACCGTCACCGTTCAATGCCAATCGCGTTGCATTGATAGCTTTAACCGCGCCCATGGTGTTTCTTTCGATGCAAGGTACCTGAACCAGGCCATGAATTGGATCACAAGTAAGGCCGAGGTTATGCTCCATTCCGATTTCAGCAGCATTCTCAATTTGTTCGAGACTCGCACCCATTGCCGCCGCAAGACCAGCTGCAGCCATAGAACAAGCTACGCCAATCTCACCCTGACAGCCCACTTCTGCAGCAGAAATAGAGGCATTCGTTTTGTAGAGTGAGCCAATCGCAGCAGCGGTAGCCAAAAAGATTCTTATGCCATCGGTGTTGCCGCGGGATACAAATTTGTTGTAGTACGCGAGCACGGCCGGAATGACGCCAGCAGCGCCATTCGTTGGCGCAGTGACAACCTGTCCGCCAGCTGCATTCTCTTCATTTACTGCCATGGCGTACATGTTCACCCAATCATTACTGTCGAGTGGCAAACCAGTGTGGTGCATCTTGTTAATTGACTGATACAGCGTTTTGGCACGTCTCTTAAGCTTTAGACCACCCGGGAGAACACCATCTGCTTCAATGCCGCGCTCTATGCACTCAAACATGACCCGCCAAATAGCATCGATGCCTTCATGAACGTTATGAATAGTGGCGTTTGGGTTCTCAGCCACGGCGCGAGCAAGTTCATTATCGAACATGACCTGTGCGATTGTTTTGTTCGCTACGCGGCAGTGCTCAATAAGTTCGGCCGCGCTACTGAAAGGGAAGGGGAGTTCAATGTTATCTTGGTCAGACTCCGTTTCCCCCTGCTTAACAACAAAACCTCCACCAACGGAGAAAAACGTCGCGCTATGAAGCTGCTTGCTGTCTTTGCCGAAGGCGGTTACCGTCATGCCATTGGGGTGTTCTGTCAGCACCTTATCGCAATGAAAAACAATGTCGTCATCCCATTCAAACGAGATATCGGTTTTTCCTGCGAAAGAGAGCATTTTGGAGGTTCTGATATTTTCTGAGCGGGTCGGGATGGTGTTGGAATCGATATACTGTGGCCATTCGCCTAGCAGCCCCATGACACATGCAACATCTGTTGCGTGGCCTTTGCCTGTTAGTGCCAGTGAGCCATAAAGATCAACCACGATTTTCTCAACGCTGTCAGTCAACGTTAGCTCGTCTATTTCCTCGACAAAGCGGGCACAGGCAACCATTGGACCTACCGTATGGGAACTGGAAGGACCGACTCCGATTTTAAACAGATCAAACATGCTGTGACTCATGCATGTCTCCTTGCTCTATAACATTCCCAATAAGGGGTGAAAGCTCTGCGACATCAGGAATCAAACTTAATATTGCGTTTAACCCTGGGTTAATTCCCTTCATTGTTGGCTAACATACAAAACCCCGTACCCATCCGCAAAATAAATTTCCTATAGGAAACACGCAGTGTGATCATTGTTACACTTTCATTCTAGCAATCCTAGCAAATAATGATTATCAACAAACGTTTGCATTATTGCTGAGTGAGCACATGGCTTTAAATGCCAAAACTGACAATAACCACTTAAGTTATTGATGTATATCTATATATTTATATATGTAGATATTTATTTCTTTATCTGTATTTGAGTGTCTGATATTTGTACATTTTTTGCTGACAAAAAAGACAAAAGTTGATTTCTGGAGTTTCCTATACGAAACTTTTTAGCGAAATTGTTAACCGTGTTGGTGAAACCATCATGATGTTCGTGTAAAAATGAACGTGTTTACAACAGAATCTCAACAGGAATGATGACAACGAATGACTGAGACAAACTCACAGGAAGTGTTACCGGCAGTATCAATTGAGCGAGCAGCGAAGCCTGACACGGCTGATACACAGATAGCGCCGCTCAAACTGGGTGAGCGCCTAAAAGAAATTCGTACTGCGGGTGGCCTGACCCTGGAGGAAGCGAGTCAACTCACCGGTCTAGCGAGGTCAACGTTGTCGAAAATTGAGAATGAGCAGATTTCTCCGACATTTCAGGCAATGCAGAAGTTAGCTGCAGGCTTGAATATCGATATTCCCCAGCTTTTCTCTCCTCCCACAAATCGTACAGCGGCGGGTAGACGAGATATTACCCGTGCAGGAGAGGGGAAACCCCGACCGACTGGCACCTATGAACACGAACTTCTAGCGACTCAGCTAAGACACAAGAAAATGATGCCATTCAAAACCCGCGTTCGAGCGCGAAGCTTTGACGATTACGGTGATTGGATAAGACATGACGGGGAAGAGTTCCTCCTCGTGTTGGAAGGCAGTATCCAGTTTTATTCAGAATTCTATGAAGCTATCACCCTTACCGAGGGTGATAGTGCTTATTACGACGCCAACATGGGACATATGTTGGCGTCGTTGAGCGAAAAAGACGCATTGATACTTTGGGTTACCGCGTCCTGAACAGGATAGGTAGGTAACAAATTACATTGGCATCACTCATGGTGCAGTACACAAATAAGTGCGTGTAACACGCAGTTATCATGGAGCGAAACATGTCTCAGGAACTTCACAAAACCCCACTACATGCCTGCATATCGAAATGGGCGGGAAAATGGTCCCGTTTGCAGGTTATGACATGCCAGTACAATATGCACTGGGTGTTCGTAAAGAACACATTCACTGCCGCGAACATGCTGGTTTGTTTGATGTCTCTCACATGGGTCAGTTACGCCTTCACGGTGCTGACGCGGCCGCTGCCCTAGAAAGCCTTGTGCCTGTTGATATTCAAGACCTTCCTGCTGGTAAGCAACGTTATGCGCTATTCACCAATGAACAAGGCGGCTTGATGGATGATCTGATGGTGACCAATTTTGGTGATCATCTGTTCTTGGTCGTGAATGCAGCGTGCAAAGAGCAAGACATTGCCCATCTTGAAGCAAACCTGCCTGCAAGTGTTGAACTTGAGCGTCTCGATGATCGTGCATTGCTTGCCTTGCAGGGGCCAGAGGCGGCTGTTGTTTTGTCTAAACTCAACCCAGTCGTTGCGGATATGGTGTTTATGGATGCCGTTAAGGTCGAACTAAATGGTGTTGAGTGCTTGGTGAGCCGTTCTGGTTACACTGGCGAAGATGGTTACGAGATTTCAGTCCCGTCAGAGCATGCCGACGCGCTCGCTCGTGCGTTGCTGAGCGACGATGCGGTTGAGTGGATTGGCCTTGGTGCGCGTGACTCACTGCGTCTTGAGTGTGGCCTCTGTCTCTATGGCAATGACATCGACACAACAACAACCCCTGTTGAAGCGAGCCTGCTATGGGCAATCAGTAAGAACCGTCGTCTTGACGGTGAGCGTGCAGGTGGTTTCCCGGGCGCTGATATCATCCTTCCACAAATCGTCAATAAAGATGTGAACCGTAAGAGAATTGGTTTGCTTGGCCAAAGCAAAGCGCCAGTTCGCGAGGGCAGTGAGCTGTTTGATGCTGACGATAATAAGATTGGTGTAGTAACCAGCGGTACGTTCGGTCCAACTAAAGGCATGCCTGTTGCGATGGCTTATGTAAATGCTGAAGTTGCCGTGATCGGTACCGAAGTATTCGCAGAGGTCCGTGGTAAGAAATTACCTATGACTGTCGAGAAAATGCCGTTTGTTCCGCAACGTTATTATCGCGGCTAACATTACGCTTTGTTATGTGAAAAAGCACAGCTTTACGCTGTGCTTTTTTTTGTACTCAACTTACAGAAAATGCCTTTTCCATGGCGGTTTGTAAGCAATTAATAATGTTTTCGAGGTGAGTCCGAGCAGTTGTTCTGTCAGTCATCATCTGGACCAGTGTAAATGTTATTATTTGTCAAAGAGAAATAATTGATATCTACCTATGATGTGAAATAGGTCAGACTTAAAAACATTGGACAGCAAACGTCAGATATCTAGATTAATGTCTTAGGTAAGAGACATCTTTTCATTAAGGTGATGAGTGTGGCTGATACGGAAGGGAGGCCTGACAACATGTTAGCTGAACAAAATGAAAAGGGCGAAATTGATAACCCACTCATTTGGCCAATTCTGACGATATTAGAAGCGTCACCAGAAAGCTGGAAAGTCCACCATCTCATGTCTGAGTTGCAGAAAACAACCATCATTGACCCTCTTGATGATGATGTGCAGCTTGACCTGTTCAAAAGAAACTTCCTTATCATGAACGCGCTTTTTCAGCTGCAAGAAATGCTTTACCCGAAGCAATGGCTTCAAGTTGAGTCGATGGACATAAAATTGGTGTTCCGATCAACAAAGTTGGGTTTGCAGCGACAAGAAATAGATGTCAAAGATCCTCTCAGAGAGTACTACCTGAATTGGCGTAACTACAATGCGCAAGAGGATGATGTTCGAGAAATGCTCCGTTCATTTTGGAAGCGTTACCGTCGACATATTGGTCACACAACAGAGAACACAGTCGAAAGAAGTAATGCGTTGGCTGCGTTGGGTCTACCTATTGATGCTAGTGAGAAAGATATTCGTCAGCAATGGCGAAAGATGGCACTGAAATGGCACCCAGATCGCCCTGAGGGTGATGCTAACGTGTTCAGAACAATGTGTGAAGCATGGCAGAGTTTGCGTTTGTGAATGAGTTTGTTCTGAGTGATGGTTTGCGCACTTTGAAGTGCGCTTTTTTTCTGGAAACAATTCGTAGGGTTAGCATGAAACGCAGTAATTTGGTATTGATAATTGCAATCTTTTCTTCTTCAGCATTTGGGTGGCAATTGATTGAGCAAGATGAAGCCGATTTACCCACCGTTTATATACGGGTTGAATGCAACAGCGCCGAGCAACTGATTATCGCAAGCCACCCATTAGCTAATGAATACTATGATATTTATGGCCAACCTCATGAGACGCTCGACAAAGCCGCACGTATTTCTTGTCAGGAGACGCCAAATATAGAATTACAGTAGGCTGTTATTCAGCAGACGATACGCATACCAGTGCTTTATCATTCCCCAATTTGTGCGTCATCCAATAATGTCCTGACTTCATTGCATCATCGTCAAACGTGAGTTTCCAAATTCTGTAGCCCAGAGGCTCATCACGAGAAAGGAATACTTTTACAGACAGCTCGCCAAGTTTATTATTGTCACTTAAGTGATCCCACAGTTCTTGATACTGACTTTTAGTCGCTAAGTTTGAACCAGGTAATTCACAGCTCCGCCTGATAGCCCATCCGTTGTCATTTGGCTCTAGAACACTCACTGATAGTACAGTGAATATATTGGAGCCAACTTTATATCTTGGTGATGTGCTCAATTCTGTTTTTGCAATCTTAAGTGTTGCAACGTTGTCTGAAGTCTCAGTTGACGCTCTAATAAACAAAGGGCATTTTGGCGGCGTATCATAGCTGAGTGTTAAACCAGTATTATCTTTACTCGGGAAATATTCGGTGTTGAATGTCCATTTACATGCCGTAATGATTTTAATCTTGACTTCGCTTATGTCGTTGTTGCCCAGATTCGCAAACGAGACATTTAACGCCTTTTCATCATTCAAGTTTGCATCCATCACCAGTTCGGGATACTTGAGTGTTCCGCGAGAAGTACGGGTTTGTTGCTCCGTAATACCGGGCATATAATTTTTTGCAAAATAGTCTGCAAAACCGTAAGTCATTCCAGACGCATGAGACATACCAACGGCATGGGCTATTTCGTGATACCAGATGTTGTAGTACTGGCCACCGTTTTTCCAGTGCCGATGGTTTTCATTAATATAACTTTGCCAGATAGATGCCCAGCCACCACTTGTATTGATGTAAGCACTAAGGTTCGCACCGCTGCCACCACCCATGCCCTCTGCGCTGTATTGATTTCGCATAATTTTCAACGTTAACCTGTGGCCTTCAGCGGCAAATTTGAGGAGGTTGTAAACCCCGTAGGGGAGTTGAGGGTTGTTGTAGTTACCACACTTAGCGTTATCGTAATTACAACGATTTTCGAAAAACGTCAGCATTGCATTTGCGTAGCTTTTTGTGTTTGCCAAATTGTAAATATTGATGGCTGTAATTTCAGCGAGTTTCCTTTCTTCAATATTTGGCAGGCTATAACATGTTTTTTCCTTATCGGTACACAGCTCCTCAACATTGTTTGGTCCGATTGTTATTGTTGGATTAAACAACCGGTATTGATGAGCGTAAATGATGCTTTCTGTCATTAGTGAGGGGAAGTCGACTTCAGCTTCGCTATATTCGGGCAGAGTTTCTGAGAGTTTCACTAAGGTAAAAGCCTTGTTACTTCCCAGTTGAACAGGCAGTGCATTAATTGGAATGGGGGTGTTGTTTTTCACGTACCAGATATTATCTGATTTACGAAAGCTGATGTCGTTGAAGTTAAACCGATCTGGCTTATCCAATGCTGTGATGTCTTCAATTAGTCCTTCAATGTGATTCACATTTTGTAATTTTAATGGGAGGGTCAGTTCTGTAACCGATACGCTTTCGTAACTCTCGTTTACTGCAGGAACCGCTTCAAATTCTACTGATATTTCACAATCGCTATCAACATTGCTTACAGTATAGTTATTGCCGTCTTGAATTCCGCTACAACCAGTGACGCTGGCTACTTGCTGTAAATTTCCCGCAAGCATTGAAAAAGTCTGGTTATCTTGATGTGTTAATTGAGATGCGTCGGGGGAAATAGTCCCATCACCTATTACAGATGTCGACACGCTATATAGCTTTGGTGTGAAATCAGCGGTTATCTGACAGTCTTCAGTGACTTCAGACAACACATAGAGATCACCGTTCAAGACACCCTGACAGCCATTGATATTGCTGATTTCATGATGTACTTCTGGAGATACTGTAATGTCTATCATCTGGCTGTTTTTCAGTTCAGTCTCTGTTATCGAGAGGCTTCCTTCACCCAGGATCGCTGTCGTCACTTGGTAATATTTCTCTTTGAAGGACAGTGACACTTCACAATGGCCATCAGTGCCGTTTATTGTATACGTATTCCCGCTAAGGTTACCTTGACAACCATTGACTGTATTCACTTCATAATGTTCATCAGGAGTGATTGTAAAGCTCACTGATTGATTATATTTGATTGATTGTTGTGTGGGGGAGATGCCACCATTTCCGTCAATCGAGAACGTTATATCGTATAATTTGGGGGAGAATGTCAGTGACAAGCTACAGTCTTCGTTTAATTGATCGACTGTTATTAATGAGTCAGAGGTGCGTAGTGCATTACAACCGTTTATTTGTGATAGTTGGTAATGTTCTGAGGGGTTAACAGTGAAGCTTTGTGTTTGGCTGTTTGTCAGTTGCGCACTAGTAGGGTGATAGTACCGTTGCCCGAGACTTTTGTTTTTATCGAGTATACATTGGCCATAAATTCGGCATTAATATTACAGTCATTTGTTAATTCTCTTATGGCAAGGCGTCCGTCTTCCATCACCCCACCACAACCAGTGAAACTTATTAGGGAGTGGTAACTATCAGGCGTCGCAGTAAAACTTACCTCTTCACCGTAAGGTAATAAAAAAGATGACGGTCGAATTGAACCCTCTCCGATTTCGTTTGTGGTAATTGAGAAAATATCGGGTGTTATAGTGATTTCAATATTGCAATTTTCATTTATATCTTTAATTAAGAACGTATTTTTTTCTAAGGTTCCATTACAGCCTGTTGCAGTTTCTACAGAATGGTAATCTGATAAAAAGAGCTCAATGAGAGTGTTCTCTCCCTCTTTAAAGTCTCTAGTACCTGATTTTGTAAGCGTCTTATCACCTGCGAAGTAACCTTGCCCTTTTCCTTTAATTTCAAACGAAAGGCTTAAACGTTTCTGGTTTAACTGAGTTAATGCAGTTGCTTTGAGTGAATCTTTACTCGTTGATTTTTCTTGAGAGTCACAGCCTAAGAGAAGAATGGGCAAGATAAAAAAAAAGTGTTTTTATTTTCATAATAATAAGGCCGGTTATGATTATATAGAATGATATTCTTTATTTAATGTGAGACGCATAAATCATCAGATATTTTATAATAGTAAAGTGTAAGATTAATTTCCCATGGTTTTTTCGTCATAAAAATTCCGTGAGTAATTCAATGATCATTTCTTATGTAGAATGTATAAAGGTGTAAGATGATAAATAATAAAAAAATTTTTTGTATTGTGGCCATGCTAGTGCTTCCTTTTCATGCGAAATCATGGGTAGTGGTTTCAGAGAGTATGGAAGGAGACGGTACAGTTGTATTCTATGAAGTTAATTGCGATAGCGGTTTAGTTATTTCTATCTCAGCCGATATCAAAGAGAGCACATATTTTGATACTGAGGGTAACACTCATGACTCTTTGGATGATGCAATAAGCCGGTCTTGCTCTGGTGATAATTTGACTGATGGATCAATGTGAAAACGTATTTTATATTTTCTCAGTTCTATGATCTGTTTTTTGACTAGAAATTAAGATAGTGAATTGCTCTATACATCATGAGAAGACTACGTTCTGTGTTTTTTTTCCTAATTGGGGTGAGTGTTTTCTTATCCATTTATCTTTTTGTTTTAACAAGTAAGTCTATAACTGTAAGCAAAAAAATATATGCCCTTCAGGGTGAAATAAATGTACAAGAAAGTTTGTTTTTTGAATTTAAGCAAAGCTCAGATGCCCTTACGAATTTCGCCCGAAATTATGCGACAACACAGAATCAAGCCTGGAAAACATTCTATTTTCAAGCACTGAATATACGAGATGGTAATGAATCGATACCGGAGAACTATTTCTCTGAATTTTGGATTCAAAAGGCTCTTAATCAAAGTAGCTCGCTAACTCAGTCTGATTCACAAACTAGAACCTCTATGCCTTCTTTGCTCTCAAGGGTTCAGAAAGCAAGTGACAGCAGCATCGATCAGGCGACATTGAATCTAGCTTTAATGAAGTTGTCGAACCTGAACAATATCGAAGTGAAAGCGCTTAATTTGGTCGGGAGTGTAGACAGAGCATCTCAAGAAGCCCAGCGAACACACCCTGATTTAAGTCGAGCAATAAGATTACTTTATTCTGTGGAGTACTTGCAGGCCAAGGCCGATGTCTTCAAATCGGTAGGAAACTATTTTAGAACATTAAAGAATACGACTGAGGGCCAAATTACTCTACTTCAGGGTGAGAGCAACCGTCTACATAACCATGTATCTATAGCTTTATCCCTACTGTTTCTTTGTATTGTTATGTCAGCCATTGTCTTATGGACGTTTTTCTTTCGACCCGTCACCAATATACAAAACGCTATTCTCAAGCGAACCGAAGGTGATGAGTTTGAAGTAAAACTTGAACCTTCTGAACAAGGCGCACTGAAGGACCTTGCTGATGCTCAGAACAAGCTACTTCTGGAGTTACACCGACGATTTGAATTCAGTCAAACATTGAAACACTTCTCTGACAAGATCAGAGGAATTAGTGAAACACAGACAATCAGCGAGGAGATTTGCCATTACCTTAGCCATCACTTCTCGCTTCCGCTGGTCAATGTTTTCGTCTGCGACAACGGACGCCCAATTTGTCGTGCGAGTATTGGCGGTCAGGGAAATCTTCCTCAGTTAGACGAAATGCCACCTCTTTACAAACGTGTTCTTCAGTCTCAAACCATCATGCGGCTTCGTAACGATGACAGGCAGTTCCGCATAGGGTTAGGGTCCGGTGAACTAGAACTTCACGAGCTTATTATGTTACCACTGTGTGTCAGCGAAGAGCCTGTTGGTATGATAGAGATGGCGTCCATCCGATCTTTAACTGACTCAGAGATTGAGTGGATTGAGGCTGTTAAAGATGACATGGCGATTGCTCTCCAATTGGCGATAGCGGCAGAAAAACACAAAGAGGCTGACAAACGCACTTCTGAACAGCTAACACTTAATCGACAGATCATTGATGCCATTCCTAACCCTGTCTATTACCGGGATTGTGATTGCAAGTACATAGGCGTCAATAATGCATTTACCGATTTTCTTGGTCTTTTTTATGCTGATGTTATTGATAAAAAAACCAGTGACCTGTTTGATAAGTCGACCAGTGACCTGTTCGATGCAAATGAAAGAGAACTATTGGAATACCCTGGTTCCCAGTTTTACGATATTGAATTGCCCAACGCCGAGGGCGAACTTCGCAATCTCACAGTAATAGAAGCGACATACTTTTCACCCAACGGAGAGCCAATGGGTGTTGTGGGTCTGTTTGTCGATGTCACCACACAAAAGCGTCTAGAGAGAGACCTCATATCAGCTAAAGATCAGGCGAATGAAGCAAGCAGCGCGAAAGGGGAGTTTCTTGCCAACATGAGCCATGAGATCCGAACACCTATGAATGCAATTCTGGGCATGGCGCAACTTACGCTGCAAACATCAATGACGAAAAAACAAAAGCATTACGTTGCCAATATAGAGAAAGCAGGTAAATCATTACTTGGGATCATTAATGACATCCTCGACTTTTCAAAAATAGAGGCCGGGAAATTCGAAATTGAAAGTACGCCTTTTTCCCTTGATGAGGTCCTCGATAATGTCTGCAATATTGTGGTGTTAAAGGCAAAAGAGAAAGGTTTGGACTTGCTGGTTGACGTCGATCCGCTTGTACCGGATAGCCTTATTGGTGACCCTCAACGTTTTGGTCAGATAGTCGTAAATTTGGTTGGAAACGCCGTTAAGTTTACGGATAAGGGGCATATTACAATCAGATTGAGAGTGCATTCTGACCGTGCAGATGACTCGATAATATTGCTCGTTGAGGTTGAAGATACTGGCATAGGCATGACCGAAAACCAACTGACAAAACTCTTCGAATCATTCTCCCAAGCGGATGGCTCTATAAGCAGACAATATGGTGGCACAGGGCTTGGGTTGTCGATTTCCAAAGGGTTTGTCGAACTGATGGGCGGCAAAATTTGGGCTGAAAGCACTGAAGGAAAAGGGTCCACATTTTCTTTTACGCTCGAGCTGACGAGGGGGTCAGATGCGGTTGAAATACAAGCAACTTCGATTAGTACTGACCTTTCAGGCTGAGCGCTCTCGTCCTTGATCCTGCCGTTTCTCCTACAAACAAGGTCATTGAAGCTTTAAAGTCTCAAGGTATGAATATCAGTATAATCAGCGCTGAAGAACACATTTCAAGCGAGTTAATAGCAATGTCAGAAGGTGGGAAAAATTATAGACTGCTCATTCTATCGACCAAGGCAGAAGGGGTCATTGATGGAAGCTTGTGTCAAAAAGTGCGTGAGCTTGAATTAAAACCCACGCCAATCTTCCTTGCTCTGGTAGCTGATAATTATGATTTTATCGATACAGACAGTTTTACAGAGCATTTTGATGGGATTATTGACACAAGAAACGACATATCTCAAACGCTAGAAACCATCACACACGTCCTCGATATTGAAGGCAAGTATCAGTTACCTGCCGCTGACTTTTCTGGATTGAGAATACTTTTAGTTGAAGATAACTATATTAATCAAGAAGTAGCCAAAGCATTACTCGAACATTTTCAGCCAATCGTCGACATTGCTGAAAACGGCTTGATAGCCCTCGACAAGGTGAAATCTAACGCTTATGACCTGGTATTAATGGATATGCAAATGCCAGTTATGGATGGTTTAACAGCGACACGTGAAATTCGAAAATTATCAGAGCATGTGCAATTACCCATCATTGCTATGACTGCTAATGTCCTTAAACAAGAAATTGAAGAGTGTCTGACGGCTGGTATGAATGATCATATTGCCAAACCTATTGAGGTTGACGAACTGATCTTTGCAATAAATAAATGGATTCATTCTGAGATAACGACAAGCGAGAGTGACGATTCAACCGCGTTTATCCCTGTTCCCAAATCCAATATCAGCCTCCTTGACACCCACGAGGGTATTCAACGATTAGGTGGTAATGAAAGCACCTATTGGAGCTTGGTGAAAATAATGCTCGACACCAATATTTCCAAACTGAATAAGTGGCTAGATCATGCTGATGATATAACAGTCGAAGAGGCGGAACTTTTTGGTCACACCTTGAGAGGGTCTGCTGCAAATGTCTCAGCAAAATCTCTAAGCCTTTTGGCGAGTGAGCTTGAGAAGAAGGCTAAAGCTGGCGTCTCTGATCAGGGTGTAATGAGAGAAATGCTAGATGTTATGCACGAAATACGCATGCAGTTTATGCATATTGATAGTGAAGCCCGAAGCCAGGAGTCATTTCACGGTTACACAACTAAAGAGCTTCGCATTGAACTAGAGCAGCTTCAAATTCTCTTGAGTCAATTCGATTCGCAGGCACTGGAGTTTATTGAGGGTATTAAGCAAAGCGCAAACAGCATGAGTATCGATCTCGCCAGTATTCATTCTGATATTCAGCAATTCGAATATGATGCAGCAGGCAAGAAAGTGTTTGAGGTGATTGCTGAACTGCATGATAGAGAGTAGTCATGAAAAGGCGAGGGGTTGGGGTTACCCCTCTAGCCGAGCCTATCGCTTTTGTTTCACTGCCAACTTCTGTTGAGGAGAAGGATGTTTAACCAACTCGTAGCGAAGAAGCTCCAACATAGCATTCGACTCTCTGCGGTTATTTGGTTTCCAGCTTGATATAACTTTTATACGATTTTCCATGTTACAGCCTCATTTGTTAATAAATTACGAAAATGACGTTCTGAACATGTGGCTACAACTGAACAACAACCACGTATTTGGAAAAATTAGCTAAGTATGTAGAAAACTTAATCCAAAATGACCAACTTAATTTGCAGGAAAAAATAGAAAAAAGATGTGATACATGTCTATAAATCAGTACTAACTGATTTTAGCGCGCTATTTGCTTCTTAAGGAAAAGAATAAAGCCTCGACATTCGAGGCTTTATAGATTGCGGCATAATCAAAGAAAAGATACGTGTATTATTCTTCCCAAACGACCAACTTACCTTTTGGCCAGTCATCACAGACATTGCTGTATCGTTTTTCGAGCTCATGACGTTTAATCTTGAGTGTCGGCGTCAGAATACCGTTTTCGATACTCCAAGGGTCTTTGATAAGAAGAACACCTTTAATTATCTCATGACTCTCAAGCTCTTTATTGATCGTTGAAATTACAGACTCAATTTTTTGCTCGTAACGCGCCTTATCCATATTGGGGAAACTGGGTGGGACTGCCAGTAATATTGGCGAAGGCATACCTGAACCCACTATACACATCAGCTCAATGTTGCTCAGCTCAAACAGACGTTTTTCGATTGGCACGGGAGATACAAATTTGCCTTTGGCGGTTTTGAAGGCATCTTTTTTACGGCCTTCAATACTCAGATAACCTTCGGAGTCTAACGAACCTTTGTCACCAGTGTGAAGCCAGCCGTCAATGATGGTCTCTTTCGTGGCTTGATCGTTTTTGTAATAGCCTTTGAACAGACCCTTACTTTTTACGAGAATTTCGCCGTCGTCAGCGATTTTCACTTCAACACCAGGACCAGCATTACCAATAGTGCCGACCTTATCTGAACGATATGGATAGTTTAGCGTGCCGTAAGCCATTGACTCTGTCATGCCCCAGGCTTCGGTAATGTTCATTCCCAGCTTTTCGTACCAACGAAGCAATGCTGGTGAAACAGGCGCTGAACCACAGCCGAGGACCCTGGCATTTTCTAGACCTAGGCCAGTTTGTATTTTTTTCCTTATCAGACCGGACACGATAGGAAGTTTTAAAAGGAAATTTAGCTTACCGTCCGGCAGTTTCTCTTGAATGCGTTGCTGGAACAGCGTCCACAAACGCGGAACCGAAATAAACAAGGTTGGTCTTTGCATCTTCACGTCGTCGATAAAGGTATCCAATGACTCTGGGAATGCAGTACAACCACCCTCAAGCATTGCTGTGCTGAGAATATATACACGCTCTGTGATGTGAGCTAACGGCAGGTATGAGAACAGGCGATCGTTTTTGTAGACCCCTAAGTATTCGCAAAGCTGTGTTGCAGACCACGTAACTGCACCGTAAGTCAGCATCGCACCTTTCGGAAGACCTGTACTGCCTGATGTGTAGACAATTGTCATTAAATCGTCGTCACCATGGGCAGGTCGTTCGTCACTGGCTTCGTGTTTGACCAGTAAATCATTCCAGTCATACCCGCAATTGATTGTAGGGTAAGGAAAAGCGATAGTTTGGATATTTGGGCGCTCTTCGATAACTTCCTTGATTGCTTGTGTGTCATCGAGTTTACCGATGAAGATAGCCTTGGATTCACTGTGGTCTAAAACATGTGAGATGGTATCTTTACCCGCTGTCGGGAAAATAGGGACACTTACATAGCTACCCAACATCATTGCGAGATCTGCGACGAACCACTCGGCGCAGTTTTTTGAGACTAATGCAACGCGATCTCCGGGCTGAAGGCCCATTGCGCGGAGCGCGGTTACGATTCTGAGAGCATGGTCGGCAACATCTTTAAAAGTGAAGTCTTTAAATTGTCTATTGATGATTTGACGGAGAAAAACTTCGTTTGCCCGTTCGTTAGAAGCGTACTGCAACGCTCGCTCGTAGGGTTTTGGTAGGGACATCAGAGCACTCCATTTGCTGCGATATTCTTTAGTTTAATTACTTTTATATAATTGTTATGCGCTCGTTAACTTAAGTTGCTGTGGTCCAATGAGTCAAGCGTTACGCCAAACGCTTGTTCAATTTTTTGAAGTCACCGGATTTTATTGCGTAAAAGCTAATATAACGACTCTATTACTGTACGTATCAGCTTCTCTCTTTCGCTGTTTTTATCTTAGTAAAAAGTTGTAACTTCTTTATACATATCAATATTTAGATGAAAGCTTCATTTTTGATAATTTGTACTATTGTTAATAAGACTGGGTTAAGGAGTACCGGACGGTAACCAGCCAGACATGTATTTTTGTGCTGGAATAGACTGAAAAATTGTGACCTGTTTGTTTCGGGCAAAGGATACTTTTGGGGAATGGCCATTTTCCGATGCACAGGTTGAAACAGGAAAATGACTATGCCTAAAAGAAGTAGGGAAGATACTGAAGAAACGATAAAAACGATTCTTGATGCTGCGGTTGAGCAACTCATTGTCTATGGATATGACAAGATGTCGTATACGACACTCAGTGAGCAAACCGGGATTTCAAGAACAGGTATAAGCCACCACTTTCCGAAAAAAACGGATTTCATCAGCAAGCTTGATGACAGGCTTATTAGTATCTTGCTGGAGAAATTGGATTTGGAAGGTGATCAAACTCGCTTCTCAAACAGTTGGAAAAGCGCGTTAGCGAGTGATGAGAAATTTGCTGCAGTATTGAAACTCATTTTCTTGTTCAGAGCCACAGACGATAATGACGTAAACTTTACCAAGCGCGTCTGTCAGAACTTAGAGTCTCTCGGTTGCGAACGGTTCGGGAATGGATTCACACAAGAATTGGAATGTCTGGTAGGTAAGTCGGTGCTCAAAGCGTCTTGAAATACCTTTTTCAGACAGTACAAAAAAGTTACAAAGCGCCGTTATGGCGCTTTTTTGATGATGCTATTTGTTAATGAGTAGGGTTTTCCCACCCCAAAATGTAAATGATTTACTGCTTCAAACTAACCAAAGCCAACCACTTCTTTTACCTTTATTGACAGCTCTGTAACGAAAGAGTTGATCGAAAACAGAAAAACATCAGATTTATCCATTGAATTCGCAAGTGATATTGAAGGGTTGAAAAATTCTTTAGTAATGGCGTCTCACTTGTGCAGTTATTCCTTGCCCAAGAGATATTCCATGAGTAGATCATTAGTTTTAGTCCTTAACTCCGGCAGTTCTTCAATCAAATTCGCGTTAGTCGAAGCCAAAACGGGAAATGCCGAACTGTCAGGGATCGGTGAGTGTTTTGGTGCCGACAACGCGCGAATTTCATGGAACGGAGAAGGGATTGAAGAACAAGAAATAAGCCTCCTAGCGGACAAGAACCAACATCAACAGGCTGTTGATCAGATCGTCTCATTGATTGAAACAGAACACCTAGGCAGTCAGTTATGCGCTGTTGGTCATCGCGTCGTTCATGGTGGAGAGTACTTTTCAGAAGCCACACTCATTGATGATGGTAATAGCGAAAATAGAAGCGCTGAGCATTTTGGCACCTTTACATAACCCGTCTCATGTCATTGGTATAGAGGCGGCGCGCAAAGCATTCCCGTACCTTCCTCAAGTCGCCGTATTCGACACCGCATTTCACCAGACAATGCCCCCAAAAGCCTATACATATGCCATTTCACAAAAGCTGTATCGATATTTTGGTATTCGTCGTTATGGCTTTCATGGCACCAGCCACTTTTTCGTGAGTTGTGAAGCTGCAAAATGGCTTGATAAAGCGCCTGAGATTACCAACGTGATCACTGTGCATTTGGGCAATGGTGCCTCTGTTTGTGCCGTTAAAGACGGAAAAAGTGTCGACACCAATATGGGCTTTACGCCTATTGCAGGCTTGATGATGGGAACACGTTGCGGCGACCTCGACCCAAGTATTCCTGAGTTCTTGCAAAAACAGGGGTGGAAGCCAGAACAAATTTACAAGGAGCTCAACGGAAACTCAGGTTTTTCTTGGCGTCTCAGAGCTAACCAGCGACTGTCGCGGTATTTGCGAGGCGGCTGAAGAAGGACACAAAGGTGCGCAATTAGCATTAGAACTATTTAGTTACCGCGTCGCCAAATACATCGCGTCATATATGGTTGCCCTTGATGAAGTTGACGCGATTGTATTCACGGGTGGTATTGGCGAAAACTCATTTCCGGTCAGGCAGCTGATTCTGAAAAACCTGAAAGTGTTTGGTTACCGTGAAGATGAAAGCGGCAATAAAAGTGCACGATTTGGGAAAGGCAGAGTGATTAGCCAGAGCGGAACAACGCTTGCCTTGGTAATTCCCACCAACGAAGATTTTGTTATAGCTTCACAAGCTGTCGAGTTTACAGATAAATAAGTTGTCGCTTTACAGAAAAAAGCCGCGGAAAATTATCTGCGGCCTTTCATTGTGTATTCTTCGTTGAGATTAACGAAAATACATTGGCGAAATATCAAACGCGGGGTAGCCGTAGACTCTGATCGCATCGCACAGAATACTGACTTTTTCTTCTTCAGTCAGGATCAGTGAGTTGCGAACATTGAATGCTTTAACAGGACGCCTGCCTACTCCTGTCTGATGTAATGCGACATTGAGTAACGCCATACTTCTCGGCAAGTGGGAAAGGCAACTGACCACATAAATGTCATGATTCTGTTTCTGACTGATTATTTCTGCCGTGAATAGCGCATTTTGCACTGTGTTAGTGGCTCGCCTCTCTTCGATGATATGTGTGCTGGGCACGCCTCTTGTAATCAGCCATTGAGTCATTACCTCGGCTTCTGTCATGCCATCCACAGGGACACCACCTGTCACTATGATCTCACTCTCTGGGTTATGCTCCCAGAGGCTAAAGGCCGCCTCCAGACGTTCATTTAATGCTGCTGTAGGCTGCGCCTGAGGGCCAAGTTTTAATCCCTGAACAACAAGGATGAGTCTTTGGCACTCTGGTCTCTTTTCTGCAAAACCGTCCTCCCATTTTGTGGCACACTCAAACAGGTGATTAGCGTCTTCTATGTGGCTTGGGCTGATATGTTGAAGTGCATCGGCGAGTTCGTGTTTATCCTTTAATGACAATGATTTACACCAGAGTAAGCTGTGGAAGAGTGCTTCAATGTTATGTGGTGAACGGGCGAGTATTTGTTTGTAAGTGTCGAGGGCAAGCTGAGGTTGACGCTTGAACAGATAGGCGCTGGCAATGCCAAAGTAGGCTGATAATCGCAAAGGTTCTTCAATTAGCACGTTATTCAGGCAATAGATGACCTCATCCATGTTATTCACGCATTGTCCGTCAGCGTTGATGTATTCGGCCCTGTTTTTAGCCGTGTAAGCATCTGCTGCTCTGGACAGCCAATCAAAAGACTTTATGTAATCTGCGTTGTTTTGCTTTTTTTGATGCATGTTGTTGCCCGATTATTCTTTTGTGTGTACTTGAAAACCTTCCGTCCTGATTTTCAAACAATTGAGCTAAATATGAGATTTTGATCTAACTTTTAAGGGTGTTCGTCCTTATTGGAGAGACCAAGAGTGGCCGAGGTTTTTTTCTCTTGCCAACCCGTTTTCGACGCTGAATTAAAGCACTGGGGCAGTGATTTGTTATTCCGAGAGGGGTTTGAAAACAAGTTCCCTTCGATAGACGAGGATACTGCGACATCACGCGTCCTGAGTGCAAATTTTCTTGCAAGCAGCAACAAGCCCGGCGCGCGTTATATCGTGAATTTCAGCGAGTCATCATTGATGGACGAAATTCCATTATCCATGCCACCCGATGAGCTTGTTATCTCAGTCACCCGAGACTCAACACCGAATCAGGCATTAATCGACAAGCTCAAAAGCTACAGAATGGCGGGTTATCAGCTTCTTATCGATGGTGACGCGTTTCAAAACAGTTGGAATCAATATCTTGAGCTTTTTGATATTTTTCGCGTGAGTATGGAAGCGGAAAACCCAGCTAACTGGGAGAACATTACAACGAAGTATGCCAACAAAACATTCTTAGCCTGTAAAGTGGAAACGCAAGAAGAATTGATGATGGCGAAGCAATTTGGCTTTCTTCTATTTCAGGGGTATTTCTTTGAAAAACCACAGATTATGAAGTCAGAAGATGTGGCTCCTTCGGTATTAACCCTGCTAGATGTGTGCATTATCATTAACCGCTCGCCACATGATATTGACGGTTTGACGCAGCTAATTTCAAAAGATGTTTCTCTTCTTTACAAAGTGGTCGCCAGTGCCAATATTCTAGCTAAAACAAAAAGCAGTGCGATCACTAACCCAAGACAGGCCGTCGTGTACCTTGGTGTTGAGTCATTAAGACGCTTGGTGTCTTTACTCATCATGTCCAACATGAGTAACCAAGCTGCGGCACAATTACAAAACTCTGCGTTGTTGCGAGCGACGTTCATGTCGACGATCGGTGTAGACGATGAAAAGTTCAACCCAGACGAAGGCTTCATCGCGGGTGCCTTCTCTTTGTTGGATGTCATGCTCGGAAAACCGATGGAAGAGATCATTCAAAACTTGGACCTCTCCTATGAAGTAAAACGCGCAATGGTTTCGCAGGAGGGGTTATACGGCGACGCTCTAAAGTTGTGCAAAGACATTGAACGGGCGAATTGGAATGGCGTGACACATTGGTGTAATCAGTTCTCGGTATCTGATAAAACCGTGTTAAAAACATATGAAAAATGTCGTGATGATACTGCGGTAATCATGGCCAGCATGCAGGTATAACTATGTTTGCGATACGTACGCGTCTGGCCATTGTTTTGTTGATCTGCGGAACGCTGATCCTCAGCTTTTTTGGTTACCTGAATTATCATCATACTAAGACACGGCTGATGGAGGATATGGATGCTGAAATCACTGCGTTGGCCAACCGATTAAAGTTCAGACTCCCCGATACATTGGTAAACGGTGATTACGATTCAGTCATCAAAGACCTTGAGAGTGAGTCCAGTTCCCGTTTTGTGAAAAAGCTTGAAGTAATTGCTGCGCAAGAAAAATTCCGCTATGCCACTCGTGAAACGCCAATTGTCTCGCCAAATGACAGCGCTTTTCAGGTTCGTATCTTTGATTTGCAGTATATGGAGCCAGGTAAAAACAAAATCGTTGGGTCTTTATTCATTTTCGAAGATGCCTCGCTGATAGAAGAAACATTGGCATCCGAAATACTCACAGGCGTGCTGCAAATCTTCATTCTTGATGTCATGATCATGTTTCTGATTTGGAAATATGCGCGGGCAATTACCGAGATTGAATCGAGTAAAAACTACCTAAATACCGTCATACATAGCTATAAAGACGGGCTTTTGGTACTTGCCGATGATCATAAAGTTATTACCGCCAATGAAGCTGCAATAAAAATATTTGATTTGCCGCAGTCAGAATCAAGTTCAATCACTCTTACGGATATCATCTCGAAGGTGGTGCCGGATTCCAGGGCATATTTCTCTCAAGCATTGTATGGGTTGACGAATAAAAAGGTTAACTATCAGCTTGAAACATCTGGCGGGAAAATCATTGTTCAGGTGAGGTCTACTCAAATAACGGTCGGCGATGAAATCCTTCAGGTTGCTATCATTCGTGACATCACAGAGCAGCATATTGATAAAATTAAAGTATCGAAAGGTGCCGAGCTTTTCTCGGCAGTAAAAACCCTTCAGGATAAGTTCTTGACCAGTGATGATTTTCACCGAAGTTTCAAAGAAGTACTGAGTATTCTGTTGAAAATAGGTGAAAGTAACCATGGTGTGATTCTCGAGGTCGACCACAAGGAAGAGAAGAAATACCGGGTGTTGGCTCAAACACGTCTCATTGCAAATGGATATATCTCGCCAGATTTCATCGATACGGTGGTCAACGAGGTACTTGGAACCAATAAAGCGACAAGAAACCTTCAGGTAGCGGGACTAGGTGCTGAGAGCAAGTTAGTCATCAATACCTTGTGCATTCCATTATTTCTGTCAGAAGAGCTGGTGGGTATTGTATGCCTGTGCGATGAATCAACCTTTATGAGCCGGAATTACAGCAATGGCTAGAGCCCGTACTTTCAAGTTTGAGTGCTATGGTCCATTTTGTTCGTCAGAAAAACCTGAACGATCTCATTTCTCAGGAGATGGCGCGCGCGAAAGAGCAAGCTGAAAATGCCAACGAAGCGAAAACAAATTTTCTCGCCATGATGAGCCACGAAATTCGAACGCCAATGAACGGCATTGTTGGTATGTCGAACATGCTTAAAGAAACATCGATGACCAAACAGCAAATCTACTTTGTCGATACGCTCCTGCATTCCTCAAATGCGCTACTCAACATAATCAACGATGTTTTAGACCTCAGTAAAATCGAAGCGGGCAAGATGCACCTCAATGCGAAGCCCTCTGATATAGAGGATTTAGTATACGAATCATTAATGGTGTTTACGGCCAAAACGGCGGAGAAGCAATTACGCCTTCATTGCATGATTAATCCGCAGCTTCCAAGAGAAATAGATGTTGATGAAGTGCGGTACAAACAAATCATTATCAATTTGGTTGGCAATGCCGTTAAGTTCACGAAACAAGGACAAATTGAGATCAACCTAAATTGCGTGTCTGTCGATGGCAATGAGATGCTGGAGATGGAAGTCAGTGACACGGGTATAGGTATTCCTGAGGACCGCTTGGATGCAGTATTTGAGAATTTCACTCAGGCTGACAGCTCTTCTTCGCGCTCCTATCAGGGAACAGGTCTCGGACTGCCGTTATGTAGAAAGCTTATTGACTTGATGGGCGGCTCTATCAGTGTTGAGAGTGAAGAGGGGGTCGGCACCACGTTTAGAACATTGATCCCGCTCTCTGCTGGACAAAATTCGGGCACATTATTTAAGCGTTTTGATGCGCCCTCAGAGAGTCAGCGACGCAGAGCGTATGCTGCGACACGCGACGGTAAGCTCTTTAAAATAATTAATGGCTATCTTTCAGAACTCGGTTTTTCAGTCACCCAATGCGGTGTTGCCGAAGGTATTCCTTATCAGCTATTGAAAGGAGCCATTTTGTTTGCTGATCAAGATATGGTCGATACGCTTGGCGATGCGATAGCCGAAGCAGAAACGACCATTGTGATTAGTCATGATGGTTGCCTCGACAAATATCCACTGCCATCTATCACCAGCCCGGTTTCACCAACAGCTCTCTACAATGCTGTGGTGCATGGTGACGCGGACAATAATCAGCCAGTGATTGATTTATCGTCACCGCTTGAAGGTCTAACAGTGCTGGTGGCAGAAGACCATATGGTCAATCAGGACTTGATGACTTTGATTCTTTCTGGCTTGGGGTGTGATGTCACTGTTGCCGATAACGGACGCATTGCAGTATCAAAACACAAAAAACAAAACTTCGACATGATTCTCATGGATTGCCAGATGCCTGAAATGGATGGTTTTGAAGCAACCGGTAAAATTCGTGTATTCGACAAAGAAACGCCGATTATTGCTGTTACTGCGAATGCTATGTCAGGTGATGCAGAGAGGTGTCTTGAGCATGGTATGGATGCACACCTTGGTAAGCCGTTCACCAAAGAGCAGCTATCAGACATGATGAAGGCTTTCTTACCGCGTGTGAATACAGAACATCGTCGTGAAGATGTCAGTATCGCGCAGTTACCGGTGATCACCCAAAGTATTGAGTTAGCAACGCAGGCTGCGGAATGCCTGGCATGCGAGGTTGAAACGATGAACGAGACACGAATGAATAATGAATCAGAAAAGGTGATAGACCTTGACCATTTAGAGCAACAAATTGGGGAAGGCCTTGATATCTTACAGATGTTGTTGGGAAAATATTCTGCTACTCAGACGGTTGACCTTGAGAATTTAAAAGTGGCGTTAGAAGGCGGGGATATTGATCGGGTTCGAAAACTTGCACATAAAATGAAAGGTGCAGCGGCCATGATTGGTGCAAGTGCCTTTGCTGAACTCTGTTTAAGCATCGAAAAATATCCGAACAACGAAATTGGCGAGTTCCGTCAGTTATTACCTAGTTTGTCTGAACAAGCGCATTCTATTTCCGAAGAGATTGAGGAGATCCTTGCTATGAACTCCTAGGTAAGGTCGCAGCGTGTGTTGCCTGTTCTCTTTCCTTATTCAGTGATATCGCCTATTCATTTTTCTTTCTGGCCAGCTTTGTTTATCTAACATCCTGAAAATATTGAGTTAATAATTGATGTGAACTTGCATTTTTGATGGTTCACAAGTCCATATGTATTTTACTTTCAACCTTGAAAGTAAAATTACATAGAGGTGTGGGAATATCATTTAAGTAAATTGAGTTGTGGCTCACAGCTGATATAGAGCGTCAAAAATTTGAATAAAGCACTTCAAAATAAACTAATTAAAACAATGAGTTATTCATGTTGATTTGTCTGTGGATAAAATTCGTTATCCACAAATTTAGTTGATAAGTAGTGGTTTAATCCCTTGGAGGTAGGTGGGTCAAGGGGTGATAAAATGTCAACCAGACTTTTAATCAACGAATTAAAGCCGAGAAGATTTGCGGAATGAAATGAAAGAAAATACGAAATAAATTTCAAATAGATATTTTCGTCATCTTAAAAAACAAGTGCTAATCAAAACGACGGCAGTATACAGTTTATCATACTTTAAAAGGAGGGCCTATTTCGCAAAATCAAATATACATCTCATTGAGTACGCTAAATCCAGATACACAGAGAAACGAAGTCGCTGGTGATGTTGTTTGAAGGGTTTTGAGCGTCTTTGGAGGGAGCTTTAGGTAAAAGCTGTCGTCACACGCAGTAACGACAGTTAACAAAATGACTGGTTCGCCTAGTTGACCGAGTTAACCTCTGCGACTTTTTCGGCGGGCTGCTGATCGGTAGGAGATGATTCATTCATCGGCTTGTTGGTTACTACTGGGTATCTGTCGAATACTGCTTTAAGCGTGAAGTATCCAATGAACGCAGAGGCCAGTGAGCCAATAAAAATCGCTATTCGAGACGTGTTGATCAACTCGGGACTTACTGTGGATGGAAAGGCTAATGTCGCGATGAATATCGACATGGTAAAACCAATTCCGCACAAAATTGAAGCACCGAAAACATGTCCAAAGTTGAGCCCCTGCGGCGGGCGGGCGATACCAAGTTTTGCAGATAGCCAGCAAGCACCAGTTACCCCAATGGGCTTACCCAAAATAAGGCCAAGCGCAATACCCATTGGTAGAGGCTGGAGCAGGCTTTCAGTATTGAATCCGGCGAGCGGGACGCCTGAATTGGCAAAGGCAAAAAGTGCAGTATTAAAAAATTACTCCAAGGGGAAATTCCATGCTCGAGGTTTTTAAGCGGCGAGCGTTTTCCTGTTGTGCCAAGAGGAACAAGAAAACCAAGAATCACACCAGCGACTGTTGCGTGTACACCTGACTTGAGTACTGCTACCCAAAGCACCGCGCCAACCAACATATATCCGGTCAAACGAAGAACGCCTTTTATGTTCATGTAATAGAGGACAAGACATGATACTGCTGCAACCGCAAGCGAAACCAACGACAAATCAGAGCTAAAGAATAGTGCGATAATTAACACTGCGCCCAAGTCGTCAATGACAGCTAACGCGAGCAGGAAAACTTTTAAGCTAACAGGCACACGTTTGCCGAAAAGCGCGAGCACGCCAAGGGTGAAGGCAATATCAGTGGCTGACGGTATTGCCCAGCCAATCATGTTAGTGCTGTTGTTAAAATTAAAGGCCGTAAATATGAGTACAGGGATAATCATGCCGCCAATGGCAGCGATGACAGGAAAAATAGCCTGTTCTTTTGTTTTGAGAGAACCTTCAACGAGTTCTCTTTTTACTTCGAGCCCGATAAGCAAAAAGAAAATGGCCATTAATCCGTCATTGATTAGCAATAACATATCTTTATCGATATTCAGTGCGCCAATTCTTATCTGAACGGGGAGCTCTAAAAAACTGAGGTAATGGTGCGCGAGGGGGGAGTTAGCAACGAGAAGCGCAGCGAACGCCGTAATGATAAGAACGATACCCGGTGCGGTATCTTGCTGAAAAAAAGCTTTTAGTTTCTTGGTAATACTCACAGTGTACTCCTGTAAAAACCTGTCCTGCCTATAAATTTAGTCCTTAAGTAATTTATTCAGCAAAACGGACTTAACGTTTCAAAAACTAAAGCCGGAATTACGGGTAAGAAACCAAGGTGACACCCAAATTTATGGGTGTAAAACTCAACACATGGCGCTCAAATGTTGAGAGGAGTCACTTATCTAGTGTTCTTGCTGTCTGATAAGTGCCCGAAATAATTATTTTTTTATTGCCTTTAAAGACAATGTTAAATGTATGACGGCCATTGGTTCGTCACCATGTAATGTAGGACAAGTCGCCACAATTTCAACGTCTTTGTTTATTCTTTGTCCCGTCCTAAATGTTTCTTCAAGCATATTGTCAATGACATCTCCTTGATCACAAGTGAAGACAACATCTGCTTCAGGGCGCTTTAGAAATTCACCTTTCATTGACTTAAATGCTAACGAGACCTTTTTGTTTTCTTTGCGTGTTTTGTAATACGCTAAATAGCCGCCTGCAATATCTGCTCCTACAGCTAACGCCCCCATGTACATACTGTTGTGGTGGTTTTTTGTACGTCTGGTAAGGGGGAGCATAATTTGAACTTTTTGTTCGTCAATGTAGATCAGTTTACTTTTGCAGTAAGAGATCATCGGTATTTTGGCCAACGAAAAGATCTTTAGCTTGAGGTTTTCAAGCCACAGATGTGACTTCTCAGGCTGTACATTGGTTTCCTTCGATAGTGTTCCTTGCGGCACGTTAGTTTACCTCCTATGTAAATTGCGCATCTCGCGCTTGCATTTATTGCGGTATTAGCCCTTTAAGAGTAGCCAATGTGAATGCAGTGATGGTTTTGCAGTCTGTAATTTCGTTGTCACGAATTAATTTGCTCACTTCATCCACTGACAGCGATATGACGTCCAAATATTCGTCGTCATCTGGTTGACCTGATTTGGGCGCGAGTGATGAAGCAACGTAAAGGTACATCTCTTCGTCACAAAAGCCCGGCGCAGGATGTATTGCGCCCAATTCGGTCCAGCAATCCGCTACATGTTGCGTCTCTTCTTGCAGTTCCCTTTTTGCACATGCTATCGGAGACTCATTTTCCTCAATTGTTCCTGCCGGAAACTCGAAAATCCAACGATCGAGAGCGGGGCGGTACTGTCTCAATAAAAACAAATGATCCCCCTGGATAGGGACAATGAGAGCGGCACCTGGGTGTCTAACTATCGTTTGCTTTGCTGTTTTTCCGTCTGGAAAATCAACAGTATCTTCACACAAACGGAATCGCTTCCATCTGTGTATAGTTTCAGATTGAGCCATGCTACTTTCCTTTCGTCATACTGTAAGGTTTGAACTTGAGACTACAGGTGGAAAAACTTACGCAGATAATCAGTAAACTTGTGATCAAACACTCTAATTTGACTCATTAAAGCACTATTTGTGGTACACTCCGCGCCATTCAACAGCAGCCTGCGCTGCCTGTTTCAACATATAACCACATATCGTGAAGACACAAGCACTGGAGCACTACATTGCAATTTGAAGACTTGAATTTAGACAAACGGCTGATGAAGATGATTGATCACCTTGGGTTTCAACAACCCACGGAGATACAGCAACGAGCAATTCCTGTCGTTTCGGCAGGGAAAGACTTATTAGCCTCATCTAAAACAGGTTCTGGGAAAACATTAGCCTTTCTTCTTCCTGCTCTTCAACGCATGTTTCGTGCTAAAGCATTTAGCCGCAGAGATCCTCGAGTCGTTATACTTGCTCCTACCAGAGAGCTGGCGAAACAAGTATACGGGCAACTTCGTCAACTGGTGTCTTCTACACCCTACAAAGCTGTTTTGATTTTAGGTGGAGAAAACTTTAACGACCAAGCGAAAGCGTTTAGGAAAGAGCCTGTTTTTGTCGTTGCTACGCCGGGACGCCTCGCTGACCATCTTGAACATCGCCATCTAAGTCTTGAGGGGCTTGAAATGCTTATCATGGATGAGGCCGACCGTATGCTTGACCTCGGTTTTGCGCCTCAGCTCAAGGCAATTCATGACGCAGCCTCTCATCGCAGGCGTCAAACACTCATGTTCTCTGCAACGCTCGACCACCATCAAGTTAATGCCATTGCTGGGGATATGTTGAGTCAACCTAAACGTGTTGCGGTTGGCTTCGCCAATGAAGAGCACAAAGATATCGTACAACGCTTTTTTCTTGTGGACCATTTGGACCATAAGCAGGCCTTGCTTGAAAAGGTCATGGAAGAAGAGTTCCAGCAATTGATGATTTTTACGGCGACTCGTTCCGATACCGACCGATTAGCGAAAGAGTTTGCAGATAAGGGAATGAAAACTGTTGCGTTGAGTGGCGATTTAAATCAAAACCAGCGAAACCGCATTATGGATGAGTTCGAGAGAGGTATCCATAAAGTGCTGGTGACCACAGATGTTGCGTCGCGCGGTTTAGATATTACCAATGTGTCGCATGTTGTGAATTTTGATATGCCCAAACACGCGGAAGAATATGTTCATCGTATTGGACGTACTGGCCGAGCCGGCAACAAGGGTTTTGCCTTTTCTTTTGTTGGACCAAAAGATTGGAACAGCTTCAAGAATGTTGAGGCATTTTTGTCTCAGAAAATTTCGTTTGATGTGTTTGAAGGGCTGGAGGCTAAGTTCAAAGGCTCGTGCCTAAGAAAAAGAAATTCTCTGGTAAAAAACCTTCGACCAAGAAACATGGTAAGAAAAAGCCATCGACAGAAAATTCAGCACCTAAGAAGAGAAACAAGAGTTTTTACCAAGGTGTTTCTGTTGGTGAACAGGTGTTTATGCCTAAAAAGGTAAAGAAAGCCTCTGAAGAGTAGATAAATGTTCATTTCGGCGAATGCTGAGAAGTTTTTTTCGCTGTTATGAGCGGTTTTGTTGCTTAAATGTTGCAAAAATAGGCGTTTCACTCTGTAAATGATGAGATACAGGGCACTTCTTCGAGATTGGTCACATCATCCCCATTCAGGGGTGATTTGATGATTACAACACTTTAGAATTACGCCGAGATTTAGGGGCATTCTCGCCCCCAAACTTTAATCAATTGTGTTGAATATGGAGAGATGAGCGTGGAAACGGTTTTGGTAGTTGCTTTTATTATTATTGGGTTGTTGATTGTGCGAAAAGAGCGTGCTCAAAGACAATAAGAATTCAAAAAGGCGCTAAACAACTTTTGAAAATCACTTTTTACCTGTGTTTCTATGCCTTACAAATACAAGCTTCAAAAAAATGCCTGCCTCGTCCAAGACAAGTCAGGCATTTTTTATTCCATCCAAGAAGGATTTTTCCCTATTGTTGGGAAGTGAGAATTATTGAATCTGCTCTAATTTGCTGGTAGATGTGAGCAAACATCGAATCTGTGTAGTCAGTTGATGCACCTGTAACATCGTAAATACCGCAATGCCACTCGTTGCTTTCTATTGAGCAAAACAGCATACCACTTGCAACAGGCTTTCCATCTTCAGTTGCAATGTATAGCGTTATCTCTATATCGTCGGCTTGTGTTTTATCTGACTGAGAAAGTTGAGCAAAAAACTCGAGGATGTTTGGTCTATTCTCTTCACTGTAGCTTTGGCTTTGAGTGACAGCGTAACGAACCATCAGAGGGTGACAATCAACAAGGTGGAAAGACAAGTTATTTGTTAACGTCTTATTAGATATGCCAGTTGGCACGGGTGTCGTTTCTTTGTCTGCGTATTGCTGATAGCCTAAAAGGCTCTCTTGCGTCGGGTATTCTGCATCCTTTACATGGCTTGCCATCCACGCCTGTTTCTTATTGAAATGGCTGTCTATCGATGTATTTGCCATAAACTTTCCGTGGCTCGAATTCCACGACCTCTCTTCATAATTAGGCTTAAAGATATTAATGAAGCTGCGCCAAATAACAATGAATAGGAGATCAAAAGCTCAATTTATGTGCGCTAAATGAAATAACAGCCTGATATTTCGAGAAACAAACCTATTTTGAGTTAAAATAGAGGAAATTTTGTTCTCGAATATCGAAGTCTCAGGTTCCTCTTTTATGTCAAGTCAGCGATTGCAGACACAGTTTAGTCGGATTTATGGTCATTTTGGCGGAGAAGACAGTGAAACTTCGCTTCAGCACATGGCTGATGTTCTCGTATGTACCCGAAGAAATGCGAGAATGGTCCTTAATAAAATGGCGGAAAAGGGATGGCTGACGTGGGAACCTGCAGTTGGTCGGGGCAAGCTAAGTAAACTGGCATTCCACCGCAGTACATCAGATTTACAACAAAATCGCCTGCGAAAATGGGTCAGTGAGGGAAAACTGGAAGCAGCGCTGGAGGCATTGGACAATGATGCAGTCAGGCTTGCTCAATTGATTCAGGAGTTATTGGGCGCAAAAGTTCAAGAAGGGAAGCAAATCATTCGACTTCCTTATTACCGCGCTTTTCATAGCCTCGATCCATCAAAGCCATTGCGGCGATCCGAAAATCATATAGTACGACAGATTTTTAATGGCCTGACGCGGTTCAACGATAAAACAGAGAAGTTAGAGCCTGATTTGGCCCACCATTGGCAGCAGTTATCTCCAACGCACTGGCGGTTTTTTATTCGTCCTGCTGTGTTTTTTCATGACGGTAAACGATTGAGAGAGCGAGATATCATCTGGTCGTTGGATGCATTACGCATCCACACCTATTTTTCCCATGTTGACCGTGTCATGTCCCCAAGCCCAAACGTTATTGATGTCTTGCTTACTCGGCCAGATAATTATTTTGCGGAATCTTTGGCTATGCCCGTTTCATTTATTCGTTCGCAGGAGGCGTCAGCGAAGAAGGACGCCGAACGTGTTCCCGTTGGCACTGGTGCATACAAAGTATCAGAAAACTCTGAACGGAAATTGGTTCTCGATGCGCATGATCAATTCTTTGGGTTTCGGGCACTGACAGATACGGTTGAGATTTGGGTGTTAGGTAATGTAGCAATGTGTCAGCTTCAGCCTAGTGCTTCTTTGCACCCGAGTGCGCTTGATGCGAGACGGAATACCTCAGGTATCATTAAGGGGCAGAGAATGGCTCTTGATGAAGGGGCTAACTTTCTGCTATTGAACCGACGGTCAGGGTTAGCGAAAGATCCAAGATGGGCTGCGTATTTTGAGACCGCACTATCGCCCGTCTCTATGCTTCCAAAATTGACGGAAGCGGGAGCAGGGGATTACCGATTAAGTCCTGCCTATGGCTTGTTGCCGGGTTGGATACATACACCTGTCGTCAACGATATCCATGAGGCTCCTGGCGTAACGACCGTTTATTTAGGGTATCAGTCTGAACACCCTCTATACCCCATCATGGCTCAGGTGATTAAAAATCGACTGAAACACGATCATATCAACGTAGAAATTATGGTGCTGGAAAACGAGCAAATGCGCTCTGGTAAAGATCTCAAGAAGATAGATATTTGGCTCGGTGGAGTTAGCTCGGTAATCAACGAACGGACTCTTTACTGCAATGGATACTCTGTTTTGGCCTGTTTTCAGCAATGATGCCTGAGAGTGACTACGAAGATATTATGCGTGATGTCGATCGATGGCGAGCCAGTGACTTATTTGACTTTCATGGCGAGCAGCTTGCAAGAATGTTGGTGGAGAAAAAGCAACTCTTACCGCTTTATCATATTTGGCTTGGGGTAATTGACGATACTGATCTTGAAAATGTCGCGCCAAATGCTGTGGGTTGGTTTGATTTTAAATCTGTTTGGCAGAAGCCTACGACCAAAGACCTATAGCAAATAAACGATTGGGACTAGGGAGTCGGTGATGGCTTCAGGTCAAAGCAGGCTGACATCAACATGTATTTATAGATAGTTTCATCGTCCTTCAGCCGTTTTAAGGGATGAAACAACCGAAAGTCACCGTTCATTAGTGCGCATTCTTGCTCGATATCTTGTGATAGGCAACTATCGCTGGGTTGTATCTTAATACCTTGCTTGTGGTAATTTTCTGCGTCTGCCGGCATATCGCCTAACCACCAACTAGCCAGTGTTTTGCTTGCCATGGTTCTGTCAAACCAATGGTCAGAAACAAGCAAAAGGCGAAAGTCCGCATCCTGTGAAAATTCAAGCTTTTCCATCGACCATTGTATGTCAGTGATCAGCGCATGCCTGCAACCAGTCCCTGAACTAACCATCCTGTGCCCAATGACGTACAGCTGATGAGTGCCACCATCAATGTGGAATATAGGTAGTCTGATATGTTCAGAAGTCTCAAGTTGAGTTAGAGAAGCATAAATGCTTTGGTCATGGAGCGTGCTGACAATACGGCGAGACAAAGCCTTGCCAAGGTGAATATCACGCATGCCACGGTTATGAATGGTTGGGTAATGGTTTTCACAAAGCTTACGGCAATCCGCCTCGAAGCCCTCCAAACTTTGTGAGATCACATCGTCCAGCAAACATATCTCCAGAAAAAGTTGTAACTACATAGATTTAACGGAAGTATGGCAAAATTTTCAGGAAAGTGACATATTGCAGCGTTATTGGGGCTTCACTCTTGCGTTATATATCAGCTTTTGCAGCGGTGATAGGAGGCTTTTTGACCAGTTCTTAATGTTTCGCCGTCTCAGCGTCAGTAAGACCAGCGCAACGATGATGTAGATTGATGGTTCAATCAGCTCTGATTTTGACGACCAGTAAAAATGTACTGGAACCAGCAGCATTGCAGCGTAAACCCAGTTGTGAAGCGATTGCCACTTCCTTCCCAAACGACGTTGCATACCTTTGGTTGATGTAACGGTTAAAGCGAGCAATATCAGCCATGCTACAAACCCAACCGTGAGGAATGGCCTTTCAATAATTTCGCTGATGAGTAAACTCACGTTTAGCGCCAAATCCAAAAAAGCATAAACGCAAACGTGTAATGTCGCCCATACGAAGCTATAGATACCCGCAGGCCGCCGAACCTTGATTAACAGCCCAAGCTTGAAGTAGCGAGACATCGGGCTGATCAATAATGAAAACACCAAACTGTTGAGCGCAGCAATTCCTGTAAACTTGGTAAGCCCTTCTATCGGATCTGCACCAAAGCCTCCCATTAGCGTGAGAGCAACCAGCTGGGCCAAAAATCCCAGCTGAATGATATGGAGAAAGGTGCGGATAATAACCGTATGTCCCTGTGTAATTCTCATTAAAACTTCCTGGTTAGGTCCATACCTTTATAAAGGCTGGCTACTTCCTCAGCATAACCGTTGAACATGAGTGTTTTTTGTCTAGTGGAACTAAATACAGCACCTTCACCGATAAAGCGTTCAGAGCTCTGACTCCAGCGAGGGTGGTCAACTTCAGGATTTACATTGGCATAAAAACCATACTCGTGACTTGCGAGAAGGTTCCATGTGGTTGGCGGCTCTTTTTCTAATAAGTGGATTTTAACGATAGATTTGATGTTTTTGAAACCGTACTTCCAAGGCACAACAAGACGAATTGGCGCGCCATTTTGAGGAGCGAGAGTCTTACCATAGAGCCCAACACTCAAAAGTGTTAATGGTTCATGGCTTCATCGAGTCGCAGTCCCTCGACATAGGGATAATCTATTCCGCCACCAACAAACGATGATCGCTGACCTGGCATTTGCTCCGGATCGTAAAGTGTTTCGAAGGCCACATACTTTGCGCTTCCTAGAGGGTCTGCTTCTTTAAGTAGCGCAGCAAGTGGGAAACCAAGCCAAGGAATATTCATTGACCATGCCTCAACACAGCGCATTCTGTAACGACGTTCTTCAATCGTAAAACGGGTGAGAAGGTCTTGATAGTTAAGTTTCAGTGGCTTGTTAACCATGCCAGTTACTTCAAGTGACCAGGGGTCGACTACAAAGTTTTGACTGTTATCTACCGGATCATTTTTTCCGGTACCAAACTCATAAAAGTTGTTGTAAGAGAGAATTTTGGATTCCGGAGACATGGTTAAATTTTTTCCATATGGCGTTTTCTTCCCCTGAAGTAACTCTCTTTTAAACGTTGATTTGTCCTTGTTTTCGCTGTCATCAGAGAACAAATCAAACAGGCTGGCATTTGCCTGCTGAGCGACTGGGAGAGTCAACGCCGCAATACCAAGCTTTTTCAAAATTTCGCGTCTGGATTGATAAACTGTTTCCGGGGTCAATGCGCTCTCAGAGACAGACGACTTCCTTCTTACTTTTATAAGCATGTTTAAACCTTTTGTTAGATTTGTACAACTATGACCGAGCAAAAGCCATTTGCTTTCGTAAAGTAGCGTCTCAAAGATGAAAAACATGGCTCGGATCTGGAATTCTTTGTACACGAGAACTAGAGTGACAGTGAATTCACGAGCTATTTTTAGATAAACTCTATGAATAAATTGAGAAACATTTCGGTTTTAGCGATTTTTTCGATGTTCCCGTTTTCACATGCGTCAGCATATCAAAACGTTGTGGGTGTCGCCGTTGGATCACAGGGATACGCAGTAAATTACAACCGGGAAAACTTCAGGCTTTCAATAGCTTTTGATGATTTTTCCGCCGGATTGGACCTGTTGTGGAATATGGAGTGGGCGGGTAACTTTGGCGGTTACTCCTATACAGGTGCGGTTTGGGTGGATGATCCGTTGAAAGAATGGGGCATTAAAACAGGTCTTGGTATTGCAGCACCTATGGGTTCGACCAACATGGAAATGTATGCTGAATATGGACCTGTATGGTACGGAAAAAATAGATCAGACATTGAATTTGAGGGGAGCGTCGGGGTGAGATTTGCCTTTTGATTGATGCGCTTCTCGTCTTGCTGAGAGGGTAGACATAGGAGTTGTTTTGCCGAGAACACATATAGCAAAAGCACTTTGGCAGTCAGCAGTTTGTGCTGTGGTATTGTTTTTACATACATTTTCGGTATCTGCCGTTGAGTATCAGCTGCCAAGCCACGGGAGTCGTATAATAGGCAAGAACCTGACTCACATTACCGAAAAGTCAGAAGATCTTGAATCAATTGCTGCCAAGTACAATGTCGGTTTTCTTGCGCTGATTGCAGCCAATCCGGGTATTTCTCCACATTTAGTTGAACCTGGCACTTTCATCAAAATTCCTCAACAACTGATTCTACCCGTTGTCGATTATGAAGGTATCGTGGTCAATCTTGCCGAATTGCGCCTGTACTATTTTGAGAAAGGAAAAAACAACGTGCATGTTTTTCCTATCGGAATTGGTCGAGTAGGGCGCGAGACGCCATTGATGACGACAAGAATTCGAACCAAACGAGAGAACCCAACTTGGAGACCGACAAAAGAAATCCGCAAAGAGTATCTTGAACGTGAAATCGAACTTCCCGCTGTTGTTCCTCCTGGTCCTGATAATCCGCTTGGTACCCATGCCCTGAGACTCGATTACGGTGCAGGTGAGTACCTTATACACGGAACGAACAAAGACTTTGGTATCGGTCTACGTGTCAGCTCTGGCTGTATACGTATGCGGCCTACTGACATCGTGTGGCTGTTTGATAAATCGCGAGTGGGTGAAACCGTTAAGATAATCAATCAGGCAGTAAAAATCAGCGTGGAGCCGGACGGGGCTGTTTTTGTTGAAGCTCATAGACCACTCTCAAGAACGAAAGAAGAAAGAGATAAGCGCCTTGTTTCGAGACCGGATGATCTGCTCACAGAGTGGCTGGGAGATGATTCGCTGCACGCGAAACGATACCGCGCGACACTTGCGGTTCAGTCAGGCATACCTGTTGAAGTAGGCACCATGCCTCTTTAATAATGCTCTATTCAAACACAATGTTTGAATAGAAAAACAGAAACAAAAAAGGCATCAGTTGATGCCTTTTTTCTTTTCTACACGGCCTTGTGTCACATACTATTTTTTGAAGGCACTGCTAGTTACTTAACATAGCTTTGAGATTTCACAATGCTTTGAGACATCAAGTCGATACGCTCATTCGCACGTGTCGCTTCATCATACGCTAAGTCTGATGTTGCTTTGGCATCGAAGATACCACCTTTCAATGAACCTGCTTCTTCAGAAACCTGCTCCAACTGCTCTGTTAGCTGGTCTACCTGACTCGAGAGCTGATAAACTTTGGCCGAAAGTCCCGCCACGCTTTTCTCCACGCCAGAAGAGCTGGAGCATCCCGCCAGCAGTGCGCAACTTACTAGTGGTGCGAGCGCGAGTAGACGTTTTTTCATAGTGAACCTCATAATACTTGTTAGTGTGCCTGTTACTGCATTGTCAAAAAAATAATGCTACGTCCTGTAGAATGTGTATTAACAGTAGACCCTACCTCGATATTATGACGCCATTCGACTATCAGCGGGCGACTCAAACTTGAAACCCTAAATAAAAACTTTCGTATATCAAACAGTTGATACGACCATTATTTATGCAAAAGTCTCACCTAGTCATCAATGTTTGTGATCTGAGTCCATTGCCATGCCGTTTATAACGGACTTCACAGGGATTACGTACTCCATTACATCCCCACTGGCAAAGTGTAGACTTAGATCAATAGATTCGCCTTCTTTTAGTCTTGATTTTAAATCAAAAAGCATAATATGGAGACCTCCCGGCTTGAGTGAGACATACCCATTTTCCGGGATTTCAATATTTCAACTTTGCGCATTTTCATCATGCCTTTTTCCATAGAATGTCCATGAAGTTCGACACGCTCAGCAGCAGTTGTTGATGCGGATAATAATTGTCGGCTCATCGAACCGTGATTATGAAGTGTTGCAAATATTGCAGAGTTTTTAGCTGAGGGCGCCATTTCACGCGCATAAGCATTATCGAGCATGATATGGGAGCCAGCTTGTGCAACGAAGCTCGAAAGTAGAAGTACTGAAGCAAATATCTTTTTCATTCGTTATCCATCCATGAAATATCACAAATTTAACTATTCGTTGTCCTGTTTATCGCGTCGGCAATGATGGCCGGATTGAGAGTATGCTGAACTTTTTCAATCACACTGCCATCAGAGGAAATGAAGTAAAAATAAGAACTGTGGTCTACCGTGTACTCCATTGCAGAATCTTCAAGTTCAGTGACTTGATAAAGCACACCATATTTTCTTGCTAATGTTTGAATCTGTTCTTGGCTACCGCTGGCACCGAGCAATCGCGGGTGAAAATGTTTTGCATACTGCTCTGCTGCTTCCGCAGTATCTCTATCAGGGTCAAGAGTAATGAATATTGGAGCGATTTTATCAAGTGTTTCGGCCGGGAGAGTCTTCATGGCCGCGGATAAAATGGCCAGAGAAGTAGGGCAAACATCCGGGCAATGTGTATAGCCGAAATAGACTATCCTGACTCGATCATCATTGGGGTCATACAAATTTATAGTGTTGCTTCCGCTTAGGAGTTGTCCCGCTAAGCGTTTGTCTTCAGTTTGCTGATTTTGGTCAAAGTAGAATCTCGCTCCAAGCCCGGCAAATAGTGCAAAGGCAAGTACAAGTAATTTTATCTTCATTGCTGCATCCTAATACTTATAGGAAAAGACATTCCCTGTGATTTATCAGAAATTGAGCCTAACCATGTCATCGAATCTTCCGTGCACATAGGCAAGATAATTTCTGCGGTGAATACGCCGGATTCTTTTTCAGTCAATTCGGTTTTATAAACACCCATTTGCATTTCGTCACCCCTGAGCATCAATGTTGGCTTAATCAACGCTGATTGCGACGTAACAGTTATTAAAGATGAAGTGCTTGGCGTTAAAAACTCAGCATCTAGAGCGATGGTTATGTTGCCAAATCTGCAGGGGACTTCGCCTAAAACGCAGTACTCCTCCAACTTTTTCTGATCGCTACGATTTAGCCATATTCCTAGATCAGGTAATAAAAATCCTACACCGACGAGCAGACTTAGAAAAACAGCGAAGAGCGCATTTTTGAATTGACGCGATGTAAACATAGAAAACGTGATTCAGCATAATCATTAACTAAATCGTAACATGATGCGGAGGAGGCGTGGTTGGTAAGAATGAGAAATTGCTATAGTTGTCAGCTAATTACTGTCAGATAAAGAAAAGGTGGGTCGGAACCCACCTTTCTGATGTGTACGAGATTTAGTCAGCCAGTCTGTGGGCAAGTTTTTCCATACCGACAACAATGCAAAAACCGAGTCCCATCATCATGATGGCGACAGCCAACTCTGAGGGCTGAGACACAACCGTCTCATACGTCCACGGGAGGAGATTCTTTTCGATTAAAGGAACCTGCTCGCCCGCACTGTTAACGCGCCAACTAATTACTTCCTTCCAAGGCCAAATCTTGACCAGTGCACCTATAATGAGTCCGGTTAAAAAGGTCATTGTGAGTTCTCTGTATTTTCTCAATAACCAAGATAAAACATGGGAGAAGCTGAGCAGTCCGACAAGACAGCCTGAAGCAAATATCGCAAGCGTCGCGACATCAAATTGTTTTGCCGCGGACAAGATTGAACTGTACATACCCAATAAAAGTAGAATAAGGCTGCCAGAGATACCGGGCAGGATCATCGCGCAGATGGCGATTGAACCCGCGAGGAACACAGTGAGCGGGTTTACGTCTAGTGTCAGCGGGTTGGCGACAGTAATTTGCCACGCGAAGAACGTTCCCAAAGCCACCATCACAACTTTGCTTATCGTCCATGATTCAATTTGTTTAATCATATGAAGGGCAGAGGCGACGATCAAACCGAAGAAAAATGACCATAAAATAATGGGGTAAGTTGCCAGCCCCCATGTTACTCCCTTGGCGAGCGTGAAGATTGCAATCAAAATGCCGCTGAGTAGAGCCGACAAAAATGAGCCGTTTATGTGCTCCCAAACGGCTTTGAAGCCTTGGTCTCGCCACAAAGGAATGATAGACGGATTAACTCGGCGAATGCTTTCCAGCAATGTGTCATAAATGCCAGTGATGAATGCAATAGTTCCGCCAGAGACGCCGGGCACAACGTCAGCGCTACCCATGGCCATACCTTTAAAGAAGGTAAGCAAATGTTTTTTCATACGAGATACTAATCGGTAAAATTTGTGACTGGCATTATAAATGTCAGTTGGAATACTGCGAGCTCTTTTATAACAAAAAGTTGTTACAAGCTACGCATTTAGTGCCCATGAAAAAGCATGAGTAAGGGCGTGTTTACCACGTTTGGGTATTGGACTGCCGTGGAGCGGTAAAATACGCTCAAATGGCCAAGATAAAATCTCTTGCAAGGATTGTCTCAACAAGGTCTTTGGATCACTTTGCACTTGAATGCTGGGTGAGCAACCCGCATGAAAGTAACGCGCGGTTAATACCCCCAGTAACTGGCGACTAAGAGAGCCTTGGTTAAACTGCGCCAGAGTTGTACCGATTATCAGGGTCTTCGATTCAGGGTCGCAGAAGATGGTCTCCGATTGCCGCTCGCTAAGAACAAACATTGATTGGTAGAGGTCTTTTCGCCATAGATCATGATTCTGCGAAGATAATGGGGCATCGAAACCAATGTCTGTACGTTTAAGTTCGAGACCGGGTGCGGCGAAAAAATAGGCATCGGGGAACTTGAGCCACCAATCTGAGAGATGATGATGTAAGTGTTCGTTGACTGTGACTATCGCTTTTATTCGTCCAAGACTTTCAAGCTCAATGAGTAAGGTATCAGAGAGTGCCGTCGGGTTGTAAATGAGTAATTCGCCTCCTGAAAGACGAATCACTGACATCCGGAGATTTATATCGATTCCCCATTGTTTAAAAGGGCTATCGTGATACCACAGCCTATTCGGTTGCCACTCTATCATTAACGTCCCCAAGCTATCTCAAGTATCGAAGCTGTTCTAAATAATCAGAGCGTTACACGTATGTATGGATAAAGGAACCCACCCCAAAATGTAGGGGTGGGTGATATGTTACTGGTTTTCCAGAAGGTCTAAGAAGAAGGCAAATTCAAGTGCTTTGTCATGCAATGACTTGAACCTACCTGACGCGCCACCATGGCCGGCATCCATATCCGTTTTAAAGAGCAACCGGGTATCGTTGGTCTTGAGATCACGAAGCTTAGCGACCCACTTCATCGGTTCGAAATACTGAACCTGAGAGTCATGAAGCCCGGTAGTAACAAGGACATGCGGATAGTCTTTGGCTTCGATATTGTCGTAAGGTGAGTAACTGAGCATATAGTCGTAATAGACTTTCTCGTTTGGATTGCCCCACTCACCATACTCGTTGGTTGTTAATGGAATGGTTTCATCGAGCATTGTTGTGACGACATCAACAAACGGCACATGCGACGCGATACCAGTATAGAGATTCGGCGCAAGATTCATTACCGCACCCATCAGCAAGCCACCAGCAGAGCCGCCAACTGCGAACACTTTGTCGTCTGCACAATACTTCTGATCAACGAGCGCTTTTGTGACATCAATGAAGTCGTTAAAAGTGTTCATCTTGTTGAGCATTTTGCCGTCTTCATACCAAGGGCGGCCAAGCATTTCAGAGCCCCGGATATGGGCGATGGCACAGACGAAGCCACGGTCAAGCAAACTTACCCAGTTTCCAGAAAAAGACGGCTCAATAGTATGACCATAAGACCCGTATCCGTATTGATAAAGCGGATTCGTACCATCTTTTTTGAACAGCGATTTGCGGTATACAAGCGATACAGGCACTTGCTTACCATCTCTGGCTGTGACCATAACCCGCTCTGATTGATAGTTTTGTTTGTCAAAACCACCCAACACTTTTTTCTGCTTTAGTAAGGTCTTGTCACCGCTCGCAAGATCATATTCAAAGTGTGAGCCCGGGTCGGTAAGGCTTGAATAGAAAATACGTACCGAACTGGCACTCATTTCACTGTTGCCCGTCATATGTGCCATAAAAGCCGTTTCGTCAAACTGCAACGGGTATTCAGAACCAGTAACGAGCTCTCTGACGGTAATGGTGGAAACCCCGTTTTCGCGTTGTTCGTATACAAGGTGGTTTGAGAAAAGCTCGAAATCTTCGAGTAGTGCATTGTCATCCGGTGCGACAACGTCTTCCCATGATTCAATATTGTGCTTATCGGCGCTGTTGGTTTTCATCAGACGGAAATTGACCGCTTTGTAATTTGTTTTTACAAAGTAATCCTGTCCCAGTTTCTCTACCTGGTATTCAAGCCCATGCTCCCGAGGGTAAAACATTTCAGGTTTAGCATTGGGGTCATCAGCAGAGAGAATCGACATCCCTTTACAGTCAGTATTGTAATGCCAGATATAGACTTCTGAATCGTCTTTACTCTTATCGAGAAAGGTATAAAACGTCAGGTCTTTTTCTTCGTAAACCAATTCGTCTTCTGATTGCTCTGTACCAAGACGATGTTTGAAAACCTGATACTCCAACAGTGTCTGCTCATCTTTTTTGATGTAGTAGAACGCTTTGTTGTCGTTCTGCCACACAATTTGGCCTGATGTATTGATCAGGGTATCGACCAGCAGTTTGCCAGTATCAAGGTCTTTAACTTTGATGGTATACATGCGGCGGCTGACAGTGTCTTCACTGTATGCGAGCAGTTTGCCGTCGATACTGACTTCAACGTCTGACACGTTGTAATAGTCATGTTCTGCAGCCAGTTGATTTACATCAAGGAGAACGGCTTTATTGCTGCCTGCAAAATCATCAGCACGGACATAAACCGGATATTCATTGTCTCCACTGACTTCCGTCGAATAATAGAAGTTGCCATCTTTAACTGGCACAGAGCTGTCGTCTTTAACGATTCGACCCTTCAGCTCTTCAAAGAGTGAGTCCTGCAATGCTCTAGTATGCGCCAGCATAGACTCTGTGTGGGCATTCTCAGCTTCAAGGTGATTAATGACTTCGGGATCTGTGCGATTGTCATCGCGCATCCAATAGTAATCGTCAACGCGGGTGTGACCATGGTGAGTCATTTGATGTGGCACTTTTTTTGCCTGAGGACCTTCAGGGGTCGCTGATACATCAGAGAGTGAGGATGGGTTGGAATTATCGGTATTGGACAAAATAAATTCCTCAATTTTCAATATGTTGGTTTTTCATGAAAGAGGCGTAAGCCATGATAAAGATAAGAATCACGTTACTCAAACGCATAAAATTCTGGTGCAGAGTCGTGAAATGTCAGTCTGTTGTGTTTTTCTAAACAGTATCCTAGCCAAGAATCATCGAGGTTTTGCACCAACTTGGCGATAAAAAACGTCAAATGTGATGCATACGACACGCACAGGAACAGGAAAGTGGCGTCAAATCATGGCGTGATGAACAAATCTCCATATCCACATGTAGGAATATTACATACATAATAAATTCCGACAAAACAAAAGTGTGACTAATGACTCATTGTTTAAATGCGATTTGAGGTTTAATTTGATCAAAAAAATAAGGGTTGCTTCTCTTGTGCGCAACCCAGTGTGCTGGAATTCAAAAAAAACCGGACAACTTGATTCAAAGGGTGATAGGTATCCCAATATCGCCTTTTAAATCGGCTAACTGACTGGTTAGCAAGCTTTTTTGCATGTGGTGGTTCACAATGGCAACCTTGTGCATTTACTTTTGTTTCGCTTAGCCCGAGAGAACATTTATGACTATGTATTATCATGGTTCTGATTTTGACAAGGAACAATTCAAACAAGAATTACGTCAGGTGTTAACAAGCCAACTCGCCGTTGTAGAACAAAAAGCAACATCGCGAGATTGGTATCAGGCACTCGGCAAGGTCCTGTCTCAAACGACAACCTCCCTTCTGTTGCAATCAGAGTCAAACAACGAAAGCTCAGACACCCGTAAAGTTAACTACTTCTCCCTTGAGTTTCTCATTGGTCGCCTGACAGGCAACAATCTGATTAATCTTGGCATCTATGATCAGGTTCAAGAAGCGTTGAAAGATATCGGGCTCTCGTTGAGTGACCTGCTAGAAGAGGAAAATGACCCTGCGCTGGGCAATGGCGGTTTGGGTCGACTGGCTGCTTGTTTTATGGATTCGCTTGCCAGTCAAGCCTATCCCGCTGTTGGTTACGGTCTTCACTATGAATATGGCTTGTTCAGACAGTCATTCCACCATGGCCGACAACAAGAAGCACCTGATACTTGGAAAGACACAGAAGGGTACCCATGGGAAAGGCAGCGTGTTGAATTGACTCAGCAGGTCGGCTTCTGGGGGCATGTCGAAGAATATAAAGATACTGAAAACGAGCTACGAAAGCGCTGGGTTCCAGCTCTTGAAGTGGAAGGTGTTGCATGGGATATGCCCGTGGTGGGCTATCAGAATGAGACGACATTGCCATTACGTTTATGGGAATGTAAAACCTCCAACCCTTTTGATTTAACGCGTTTTAATGATGGTGACTTTGTTGGAGCACAATACCCTGCGCTAGAAGCGTCAAACATCACCAAAGTGTTGTATCCCAATGACAATCACGAGCAAGGTAAAGCACTGCGTTTGATGCAGCAGTATTTCCTTTGCGCATGCTCAGTCGGTGATTTGCTTCGACGCCATCTTGCGCTTGGCCGAAGTCTGAGTAGTTTGCCTGATTTCGAAACCGTACAACTAAATGACACGCACCCTGTTATAGCAATCCCAGAGCTGATGCGAATCCTGATGGATGAACATGGACTCGAATGGGACAGCGCGTGGGATATTTGTTCACGAACGTTTGCTTATACCAACCATACGTTATTGCCTGAAGCGCTTGAGACGTGGTCGGAAGGATTGATGGGCAACTTGCTGCCGCGTCACATGCAGATAATTTTTGATATTAACCACGAACTCATGGTCAGTGTTCAGAAAAAATGGCCCGGCGATATCAGCAAAATGTCCAAGCTCTCTATCATTGAAGAGGGTGACTATCGACGAATTCGTATGGCGAATCTTGCTGTGGTTGCGTCTTATGCTGTTAATGGTGTTGCTGCAATGCACTCTGAGCTGGTTAAACGTGACTTATTCCCTGAGTTCGACACGCTCTATCCCGGTAAACTGACAAATGTGACGAACGGTGTAACGCCTCGTCGCTGGATTAAATTCTGTAACCCAGCGCTTGCAAACCTGATTACTGAAAAATTAGGTGATGGTTGGATTAGGGACCTGAACGAGATTGAAGGCTTGAAAGCTTATGCTGATGATAAAGCCTTCCAGGATGCGTTCATGGCGGTAAAGAAAGCCAATAAACAGAAATTGGCTGACTGGGTTAAAGATAAGCTCGACATTGAATTGAACACTGATGCCATCTTTGATGTTCAAATCAAACGGCTTCATGAGTACAAGCGTCAGCACCTTAACCTGCTGCACATCCTGTCGCTTTATCATCGTCTTCTTAACGAGCCCGATTTTGATATCCATCCGCGTGTCTTTATATTTGCAGCAAAAGCTGCACCCGGGTATGCATTGGCGAAAGATATTATCTACGCCATCAACCGTGTGGCTGAAACCGTTAATAATGATGCTCGACTCAAAGACAAACTCAAGGTGGTTTTCTTGCCTGACTACCGAGTAAGTCTTGCAGAGTTGATCATTCCAGCCGCGGATGTGTCTGAACAAATCTCGACGGCGGGTAAAGAGGCATCAGGGACTGGCAACATGAAACTCGCCATGAACGGTGCCCTGACCATAGGAACAATGGATGGTGCTAACGTCGAGATCCGCGAGGAAGTGGGCGACGACAACATCTTTATATTCGGCCTAAAAGTCGACGAAGTCATTGCGCTTAAAGAGAAAGGCTACGACTCCTTTATCTACTACGAGAGTGAACCACTCCTGCAAGCCTGCTTGAACATGCTTCAGGATGATACGTTCACACCAGAAAAGCCAGGTGAGTTGATTTCGGTTGTCAGAAACCTGCTGGATTATGGTGATCCGTATTTGGCACTCGCCGATTTTGCTTCGTATGTTGATGCTCAAATGGCGCTCAATGATGCCTACGGCGACCAAACGTCATGGGCCAGAAAAGCCATTCTGAATACGGCACTTAACGCGAAATTCAGTTCAGACCGCAGTATCCGCGATTACGCGAATAACATCTGGAAGTTAGAAACACAGAAATAGAAGCGTAAAAAAGACGCCGGATGCGTGCGTGTCCGGCAAAAACAATAAATGCTTCATTCAGTTGGTTTGGTGGACGTTTTCTGCCATGAGAGGGAAGGGAATATGAATTCAACGATTTCACAGATAGCCCATGAAGCAGGCATTGCTGCTGAATATATCGATGCATGGGGAAAAGGCGCTGTCGTCGATAGCAAAATACAGGAAGCACTCCTTACTGCACTCGGTTACGATTTAAGTTCCGAGAAAGCACTGATCAAGTCGGCAGAGAGAAAAAGTCAAAAGGACATACTTTCTCCTGTTTCTGTTTTTAAGCAAACTCAGCAAAAACATATTCACGTCAATGTATCTAAAAGTGCACGCCTATCGGAGTTTAGCTGGCGATTAGATACGGAATGTGGACAGAAACTATTCGGTGAGCTTTCGACTCTGGTTGCCAGTGATACCCGCGTAGACGGCGGCGAACTTATTATTTCTTTGCCGGAATCTCTGCCCGTTGGATATCATCAGTTTTCTCTTACCCGTAAGCGCAGAAAATCGCCGATTACTATGACCCTCATTGTCGCGCCCGAGCAGTGCTTTAAATCTGCAGCACTGCGAGAGGAGCAGAAGTTATGGGGGCCAAGCGCGCAACTATATACTTTACGTAGCGAGTCAAACTGGGGCATCGGGGATTTTAGCGACCTGCGTCTGTTGGTTTCTGAAGTCGCCAAACAAGGTGGCGACTTTGTTGGCATTAATCCTATCCATGCGCTGTTCCCCGCAACTCCGGAGTCTGCCAGCCCGTATAGTCCGTCATCCAGATCTTGGCTGAATGTCTTGTATATTGATGTTGCTGCTGTGCCTGAATTCAATGCCTGTAAAGAAGCGCAAGAATTTGTTTCGGATGAGAGCTTTCAACAGCAACTGAAAACGGTGCGCAATTCAGAATACGTTGATTACACCGGCGTGGCGTCTTTAAAATTTCCAGTGCTGAGGTTGTTATTTACTGCGTTCAAATCTCTGAAAGCAGATTCATCGCGAGCTCTGCAATTCTCTGACTTTATTCGTGAAGGTGGAGAGAGCTTGTATCGTCAAGCGACGTTTGATGCATTACATACACATCTTAATCAGGATGTTAGTGCAAGTGAATTAAGAGATGGCGTTAAAGAAGCCGTGTGGGGCTGGCCAGTCTTTCCTGAAAAATATCAGCACTTTTCCAAGTCTGCAGTCAAACAGTTTGCGACCGAAAATGCCGATCACGTTGAATTTTTCATGTTTCTACAATGGACGGCTAAGCAACAGCTCGAATCAGTGCAAGCTGAGGCTATGGACAGTGGTATGAAGCTGGGCCTTTATCGTGATCTTGCTGTTGGTGTTTGTAATTCGGGTTCAGAAACTTGGGCCGATGAGGGCGACTTGGTGTTGGATGCCAGTATCGGTGCACCGCCGGATGTACTTGGGCCGCTGGGTCAAAATTGGGGACTTCCGCCTTTTAACCCTGACAGCATGCGAAACAACGCTTACAAGCCGTTTATTGAGCTACTCAGAGCAAACATGCAGCATTGCGGAGCACTGCGTATTGACCATATCTTAGGCTTACTACGTCTCTGGTGGGTACCTAAAGGTCGCTCAGCATGTGATGGTGCCTACATATATAACAAAGTGAATGACTTACTGTCGATCCTTGCGCTTGAAAGTCACAGGTTTAAGTGTAGTGTTATCGGCGAAGATCTTGGTACTGTGCCGGACGAAATCGTATTACTTCTTAACGATGCAGGTATTTACTCGTATAAAGTACTGTTCTTTGAAGTGGCTGAAGATGGCGGATACTTTTCCCCGTCTCACTACGCCCCCCAATCAATGGCCACATTATGCACGCACGACATGCCAACACTGAAAGGTTTTTGGCATTGTGAGGACCTGAAGCTTGGTGAGAAACTGGGTTTGTACACAGACCCTGAAGAAATTGATGCGCTTTATCGGGGGCGTGCTGAAAACAAGCAACGATTACTGGACAGTTTAAGATGGCATGGTGTGTTGTCTGACGGTATTGGTCATGATGCGGCATATGTTCCTATGGACAGCTATCTCAATCATGCTATGCACTTACATCTGGCAAGTGGTACCAGCGCTTTACTGAGTATCCAACTTGAAGATTGGCTTGAGATGGATAACCCCGTTAACGTGCCAGGTACGAGCACGGAATACCCAAACTGGCGTCGAAAACTTTCTGCTTCACTCGAAGAGATTTTCTCAAAACCAGACATAAAAGAATTGGCTCAACAATTAACCAGAAAAAGAACTGCAGCCAGTGGCACCGAATCTTAAGGAGACACCTTTGACTATTTCCTGTCCTGAAAAGGACGTTTATGCACAACTCGAAAGTGCTGCATTTTCAGACCCCTTCGCGTTTCTGGGACCGCAATACCGTTCAAACACTGAGAAAGAACCAACTTCACTGAGGGTGTGGTTGCCGGGTGCTCACGATGTTTCCGTTGTTTTGGCTGATGGAAAGTCTCTTCCATTACAACGTGACGGGGACTCTGCGGGCTTTACTTTAGCGTCAAGCAGAGACCTAACAGGTGAACTCTATCAATTGATGATTAACTGGGGCGAGTCTCAACAAACTCTCTTCGACCCCTACCAGTTTCATCAGGTCATGCCGAGCGAAGAGACAATTTTCGATCCGGTCAAGATGCACAAAGAGATGGGCGCGCAACGTTTATCTCTGGCGCGCGGTGGAAAATCAGTCATAGGTACTCGTTTTGTGGTGTTTGCTCCACATGCCTCATCGGTGAGTGTGATTGGCGACTTTAACAGTTGGGATGGCCGACGAACGCCGATGCAGCGCGTTGATCATGGCCATTGGGCGATTTTTATCCCTGAACTTGATGCAGGTAGTCGCTACAAGTTTGAACTCAAGGATTCTGCAGGGAACACCCTGCCACATAAGATGGATCCTTGGGGCATTCATGGCGAACAGTACCCATCATTTTCGTCATTGGTTTACGACCGCAAAGCCTATGAATGGCAGGATACAAAATGGCAGACCCGTGAGACTGAAACTAAACATGAAATGCCACTGTCGTTTTATGAACTTCATGCGGGGTCGTGGCGCCGTCATGAGAATGGAGATATGTTCACCTATCGTGACCTGGCTGAACATCTGGTGCCGTACCTCAAAGAAATGGGGTATAGCCATGTAGAGCTAATGCCAGTCTCTGAACACCCGTTCTACGGGTCATGGGGCTATCAGCCGATAGGCATGTTTGCACCGACCAGCCGTTATGGCACGCCTGATGATTTCAAATACTTTGTCGATACCTGTCACCAAGCGGGCATCGGTGTGGTGCTCGACTGGGTGCCAGCGCATTTCCCATCCGATGAGCATGGCTTGGCAAACTTTGATGGTACCTCCTTGTTCAACGACCCTGATCCTCGTCGAGGTTGGCATCAGGATTGGAATAGTTATATTTACGATTATGGTCGCGATCATGTGAGACGATTCTTGGTATCTAATGCGCTTTTCTGGCTCGAAGAATTTCATATCGATGGACTCAGAGTAGACGCTGTTGCATCAATGCTATACCTCGATTACTCACGTGATCACGACCAGTGGATACCTAATGCAGATGGCGGTAATGAAAATTATGACGCAATCAGCCTTCTGCGTTGGATGAATGAAGAAGTCTACAAACACTTTCCAAATGCGCTGACCATTGCAGAGGAATCAACAGCATTTTCGGGTGTATCTCGTCCAACGTCGATGGGTGGGCTTGGTTTCGGCTTCAAGTGGAACATGGGTTGGATGCACGATAGCCTGAGCTACATTCAGGAAGCGCCTGTACACAGAAAATATCATCATGACACTGTCACGTTTCCGATGGTCTACGCCTTCAGTGAAAACTATGTTCTCTCCTTGTCACACGACGAGGTCGTTTATGGTAAGGGTGCTGTGCATGACAAAATGCCGGGTGACGAATGGCAAAAGACGGCTAACCTAAGAGCTTACCTTGGTTATATGTATGGTCAGCCCGGTAAGAAACTGAATTTCATGGGCACGGAAATTGGCCAGACTGCTGAGTGGGATCATGACAATCAGTTGCAGTGGTTCTTGCTTGACTATGAGCGCCACTCCGGTGTGCAGAGCTTGGTCAAAGATTTGAACTGCCTCTACCGAGATTACAGTGCCCTCCATCAGCTCGACTGTGATCCTGAAGGTTTTGAGTGGCGCATGCAGGATGATAGCGAGCGCTCTGTGCTTATTCATGAGCGTTTTGACCGAGACGGGCAGCGTATTCTTGTAGTGAGCAACTTTACGCCAGTGCCACGTGAGGCTTATAGATTGGGTGTGCCAGTTGTTGGTCAATATGAATTGATATTGAATACTGATGATAAGAAATATCACGGTAGCGACTTTTCAATCGATAAGGTTATCGAGACTGAAAATGTTGAAAGTCATACTTTGCCACAGTCTATTGCACTCGATATTGCCCCTCTCTCTACCCAGTTCTATGTCTTTAATAAGAAAGATTAAAAGAACATCCGCATTAAGAAAGCAGCCAAGTAAGGCTGCTTTTTTTATATCCTAAATTTCTCGTATTATTGCCCACTGTTATGACTGAGAACAAATGACAAGTTTGTTTTTTGATTTTTCCGAACTAGGATATTGTTTATTCCAATTAAACAATATTTAGGATTGTTATGAAATGCCGTAACACGATAAGGAAGATAAAGAGTCACCCTTCGTCGGATGGTGACGGTGTTAACATCAATCGAATACATGGCTTCGAAAACCCGCTGGAATTCAGTCCATTCCTGCTCGTTGACGAGTTAAAAAGTGATGACCCCGAAGATTATATTGGTGGGTTTCCGCCCCATCCGCACCGGGGTATTGAGACCTTAACCTATATGTTACAAGGTCACTTTGAGCACAAAGATCACATGGGTAATACTGGGTCACTCAAAACAGGTGGAGCGCAATGGATGAGCGCTGGAAGGGGTGTCATTCATAGCGAAATGCCAATTATGGACGGAGGCATGTTGCATGGGTTTCAGATTTGGTTAAACCTACCTGCGACAAAGAAGATGCAACCTTCACAGTATGAAGACTTTCAGTCACCTCAGATCACTGAATACTCTGAAGGGGAAGGGAACCTTTTGAGAGTGATATCAGGGGATGTGTCTGATGGAGAGGCATTACTAAGCGGGCCTCTTCAACGTACAGGAGTGCCGGCACTCATTGCCGATTGGCAAGCTGCGTCGGGTAAGTCCAGGACGTTGGTGTTTGAGGAATCATTCAACGCAATGCTTTACGTGTATTCTGGCCGCGTCGTTGTATCAGAAGACATGATATCTGAAGGGCACTTTGCACTTTTGAATCATGGTGAAGCGCTAAACATCGAAGCGCTTGAAGACTCAGGAGTGTTGCTTCTTGCCGGACAGGTAATTAACGAACCAGTCGCACATTACGGCCCCTTTGTCATGAACACTGATGAAGAAATTGAGCAGGCGCTTCAGGACTACCGGAACGGTGTATTGACTGACGCGCCCTAAAGCCTGCCTTCATCTTATGACTGATGCTGCTGGCCGTCTTCAAATTGTTTGATGAGCGCTGATATGTCTTTGCGGCTTAGCCCTTGCCGACTGAGAGACTGATAAGTTTCAAATGTTTTTTTAGTTAGCGGTAAAGGAGCGTTGAGCCGCTTACCTTCTTCAAGGCAATAGCCAAATCTTTGATCATCCATTCGATGGCAAACCCAAAGTCAAATTCGTTTTGCGCCATCGTATTGGAGCGATTCGCCATTTGCCATGAACCGGCTGCTCCCTGAGAGAGGGTTGAGAATACCTTTTCAATGTCGAGTTCTGCTTTTTGAGCAAAATTGACCGCCTCAGACAGACTTTGCAGAACACCCGTAACACTGATTTGGTTAACCATCTTACAAAGTTGTCCTGAGCCTGTCGGGCCCATCAAAGTAACAACTCTTGAATAGCAATTCAGTATGGATAGCACCCTATCGAGAGTTTGCTGATGGCCACCTGCCATTACTGCAAGTTGTCCGTTCTCTGCTCCAGCTTGCCCACCAGAAACTGGCGCGTCGATAAAGTGAACCCCTTTTGTCTCGCACAAGCCAGCCATGTCCTTCGCTAACTGAGCTGAAGTAGTTGTGTGGTCGACGATTACAGCACCTTTTTTTACTGATGAGAGAATACCATCGTCTCCGGTCATAATGTCCAGCACATCCTGATCTTTGCCAACACAGATGAGAATGATATCAGCGCTTTGGGCCGCTTCTGACGGTGAGTGAGAGGCTTGCCCTGAATGTTCATTGCACCATTTAGCGGCCTTTTCTGTCGTGCGGTTAAATACATTAATGGGGTAACCTGATGCCGAAACATGGCTTGCCATGGGATACCCCATGTTTCCCAAGCCAATAAACGCAACCTTTTGAGACATGTTTTGCATTTCCTTTGTCTAAACTGAGTGGTAACACTATGAATGATCCTCAAATAGCAGGCAAATACTTGAGAAAGGAATAAATGTCTGTTTTATATTAGTGTTGGGTCTTATAAAAGGACGTGTATGTACTGGCAAACAGTCTTCTATGCGCTTGAAACCGTGTTACTGATAACGGGTAGCTTGATGCTTGCCAGATCAGCATTTCAATATGCGAGTCGAACAGGCGACTGGCACCACGTCAGTGCTGTGTTCTTTAATACAAGCAACCTCAGTAAAGATGAACTTCGCTGGTGGATCTTGGCGGTTTCCTGCTTGGTTGTTGGTTTTACGGTCAAGTTCTCGTCGTACTTCTTTTATTTGTCTTGAAATACGTACTCTCAGGGCATAAAGTCAAACATATTACCTTCTGATTCATATAGAAAAAGTTACTTTTGATGAGTAGGAATGGTCGCAACCACTAAGTTTGCTTTTGGTGGTTTTCGTTCGACAGGGAGTGCTGAGTATGAAAAGCGCACACGTGAAAAGTATCAAAAGAACGCTACGTCAAAAGTTATTGATGCTGGTCTGTGTGAGTTTGCTCAGTATCAGTATTGTCTCCGCGATGACTTGGGTGGTTCGCGACGTCGTTACGACACACCTTCTTACCAATGCCCACGAGGAAGGCGAAAACAGACTGCTATCCTATGTCAGTGATATCAGACGTGTTCTTTCGGATTACAGAGTGCTCCCGTATTTAGCCTCAAGCAAACCTGAAGTTAAGCTACTTCTGTCTGGTGATGAGACCTTTCAGGCTCAGAGTGACGCATTTCTCGCTGACATGGACAAGGCTGCTGTGACATCTGGTTGGTACATTCTTAATGCCAGTGGACGAACAGTTTCGAGCAGCCGCTCCGATATAACACCGCTTAATATTGGAATCCGTTTACAAGAAAAACTCGCAGACTCGGGTGGAGAAGTAGTAATGACTACTGATCTTTCCTCTTCCCCCGTCTTCCATTATTTTGCTGCTCCTGTTTACAACCAAACAGGCTTTGCTGGTATTTCTTTAGCACGTCTTGAACTGACGAAACTGGAGGAATCATGGTCAGCAGCCGATGAGCACGTATCGGTGAGTGATGGTCAGGGTAACTTTTTTATCGATGTTCGAGGCGACTTTCCCAAGCAAAATGTTGTCACTTCTGCCAAACAACTGGGAGAAGGCTTTTCAGTTGATATTGTGGTGTCAGGAGATGGTTTTCGCTATTTGCAACAGAGTGTTTATCTGGATGATGTGGGTTGGCAGGTGTTTTTTCTGACCCCGTTAAAGTCAATCGAAGCCTATGCTTTCGGCGCTTCTATGATCACACTTACCCTCTCTATTGCATTGATAGCACTGATGCTATTCCTCGTCGAGCGTAAGCGTCGACTTAATGCTCGTGAGGTTCTTCAGCAAACCGTGGCGGAGTCAGAACAACAGTTAGCCAGAATTATCTCTCGTACTAATGTAGGTCTCGTGATTCTTGATCGTTCAGGGGAGACCTTATTTGTTAACCCTATGGCGAAGCGCTATTTTAACCTTTCAGACTCGATGGCGTCGGGCATGCCATTATGGCAACTTTTTCCTGACTCTGAGCACAATGAGGCAGTAAATATCGTACTCAAGCGACTTAGAGAAGATATTGAAGGGGTTGAACTAACAGGTGTTGAGGTTATCGCTGAACGTACTGACGGCTCTCGCTTCCCTCTAATGTTTTCAATCACATCCTTTCCTCAGGGGGGAGAGCAGGCATATCTTGTTACCTTGCTTGATATCAGCAAGCGAAAAAAAGCCGAGCAAGCCCTCCATGAGCTGAACATTGAATTGGAGAAAAGGGTGACACGGCGGACGGCTGAGCTTGAATCCGCGAAAGAGGCGCTGATTGAGCAACAAAAGCTTGCAGCGATGGGACGTATGTCATCTGCCATCGTGCATGAACTGAATCAGCCCCTGACGGGACTAAAAACCCTCCTTTCTAGCAGTTCTCTGCTTATCGAACGCCAACAATTGGATACATTACGCACTAATATGTCATTGGTAGATACCTTGATTGATCGCATGGCATCTATGACGTCGCAACTCAAAACATTTGCCTTTAATCGTCCAAGCGAGCTTACGCCACTATCTTTGAATACCATCGTTGAACGTCTGTTGATGTTAAATCAACATCGCCTTCAATCAGTCAACGTTAGCACCGTTCTGGATAAGTCTCTGCCATTAGTGCTTGGAGAGCCTCAGAGAGTTGAACAAGCTGTCGGTAATTTGCTGACGAATGCGCTTGATGCAGTTCATGGCACTGATTCACCAACCATAACCATTGCAGCCAAAGTACGCGCGTCTGATATCGATGAGGATGAGCAAATCATTCTAGAAATTAAAGATAATGGCGAGGGTGTCTCCGAACCTGATATTCAAAGAGTCTTTGAACCTTTTTATACCAGTAAGAAGATGGGAGAGGGCCTTGGTCTGGGGCTTGCGATTACTGCCAACAGTATGCGTGACATTGGTGGGGCAGCGTCTGCATTGGTCAATAATGATCGAGGTATGACGTTTACTCTTGCCTTCCAAGTATTCAAGAACCCTGTCGGGGAGAGGCAATAATGAGCAACATGTTGTGCATGAATATTGGGAACACATGTTGCTCAAGTGTTTTATCTAGGCGCTGGTATTCGCCAACGCGTACTGTTTACGTGTAATGACGAAGAGAAAGCTGAACATCACTAACCCTAAGACTTTTAAGCTCATGTCAAAGCTTGGCCACATGAGCAAAATAGCACTCACCAGAGATACAGCCCGAAGTACAATACTTAATTCTCCTTCTAAGTACCCTTCCATTGCACCGACAAGTGCCCAGGTTCCTATCAAAGAGAAACCGCCCACGATCATAACTTGGTACATATCACCATTAACAAGCGGTGTATAAGCCATAAGTAACGGCACCAAGTAGAGACCTTTGGCAATCTTCCAAGCGGTGAAACCCGTCTTCATCGGTGGAGTTTTAGCGATTGTAGCTGCCGCAAAGGCGGTCAGGCATACAGGTGGTGTCACATTACTGTCTTGAGATAACCAAAAAATAATCAGGTGCGCAGTCAGCAGAGCAAGTCCTACCTTTTCCAGACCCAAGCCTTGCTCAAGGAGTGTGGCCTTGAAGTCATCCGGCACAAGACTTATCAATGACGTTGCTTCAACAAGCGTCATTGGCTGTGTTAATGCATCGATTTTATCAGGTGCGACAAGCAAGAAAATAGCTCTGGCCTGTTCAGGTAGCTGTCCGTTTACTAAAACATCGAGAAGTTGCTGCTCAGCAATCAGGCTATAAATTGCGGGTGCTGACAGTGTGCCCAGCACGATATATGACGCAGTAACAGGAAGTCCCATACCAAGCACCAAAGAAGCGATTGCAACAAGTACCAACATGGTTAATAGGCTGCCATCAGACCAACTGTTAATCATCAGTGAGAAGGTATTGCCAACTCCCGTTGTGCTGATGACGTTGACAACAAGACCAATGCCAGTCAGCAATACCGCTGTCGTTACCATGTTTTTCGAGCCTTGAGAAAGTGCATCGACAATTTCCCTAGGCCCCATTTTGTTGGGCGATAACCATGACGCAGCAATCACCGAGAGAATTGACAGTCCAGCAGCGTAAGTTGGCGTAAACCCACTAATTAGCAGTGCGACAAGAACAGCGAGGGGAATAAGGTAATGCCAACCACGAACGAGCACTTTTGATACGGGCTCTGTGCTATTTTCGACGTGCTGTACACCACTTCTTTTGGCCTCAATCCGAACGAAAAACGCGACAGAGAGAAAGTAGATAAGGGCGGGAACGAATGATACGGCAATTATCTCAACATAAGGGATTTGCGTGTACGACGCCATTATAAAAGCGCCAGCCCCCATGACCGGTGGCATGAGTTGTCCCCCTGTTGATGCGGCAGCTTCAACGCCTGCGGAAAAACGGGCGGGAAACCCCGCTTTTTTCATCAGCGGAATGGTGATGACACCTGTAGAGACAGTGTTTGCGACGCTTGAACCGGAGACCGACCCCATGAGGCCTGAGCCAAGCACAGCAACAAATCCCGGTCCACCAATGATTTTTCCAGCGACGGCACGTGACACATCGATAATGAAGTCTCCGGCACCAGACTTCACTAAAAATGCACCGAACAGGATAAACATGAAGACATAGCTCCATGAAATCCTGGATATCGGACCAAACAGACCCTCTGAGCTGTAGAAACTGCGGTAAAGGACCGTTTCAGCTGATAACCCCGGAAATGAGAACACGCCATTTATCAGGCTTCCCCACCAGACGACATAGCTCAGGGCAACCACAATCAGTACGGGTATGAACCAACCCATGGTTCGTCTGATTAACTCAAGAACAATCAGTATGCTAAGATTGAGAAAAACCAATCTGTTGCCACGAAGGTCACTCCGCGCTCATAAAGCGCATCTTCAGCAAGCGGAATATAGACAAGGCAAGCGACCGCGCCAATAGCAATAAATACGTCGAAGAATAATGCGGGCTTACTGTTCGAAAAGCGTCTCGCTGCGGGGTAGGTCAGCGCACACAAAACAGCAAAGCCTGCAAAATGGGTTACGGAAACCCAAAGCTCAGGAAGAGTAGCAAGTGTATTGAACCAAATATGAAGAACAGCCATCACCACGCCAATAACGGTGATAATTTTACCTAGCAGCGGAAACTGTGTTCTTTGTGACAGCTCAAATTGAGACAAGCTTTCTTGGCCTTTGTCTCCGCTGTTCTCGATAGAATGCTTGGTCATTATGACTCCAGAACAAACAGATAATAGACACCCACTCATCGATAAAGTGAATATCTTAGCGTCAAACTGAGCCGGACATTTGTCCGGCTATGTCATTGATCGGTTTCGTTAGTTCGAAATCAAATGGTCAGGGATTGTTAGGCCTTGCTCTTTATAAAAACGTGCTGCACCTGGGTGTAGTGGGACAGGTAACCCTGCTATCGCCTTTTCAATAGCCATCGCTTTAGTCGCTTTGTGAATACCATTGAGGAAAGGCAGGTTCTCATAGATCGTTTTTGTCAGGAGGTATACATCTTCTTCGCTGATGTCATGACGGGCAGCAAGAAAGTTGGGTTGTGCAACAGTGTTTACCGCTTTTGTCTGTCCGGGGTAGGTGTTGGCTGGTACCTCGTAACGTGTCCAGAGTTGATAGCCATTATTGGCATCTTTGATTTGCTTATCAGTGAAAGAGAGTAGGGTAATGTTGTCGCCCATTGCCGCAAATGCACGGGTTACAGCACTCACAGGTACACCCGCGGGTGTGTTCATGCCCTGAATAGCGCCATTTTGTAATGCGTCGGCACTTGCACCATACCCCATGTAGGCAAGGTTGAATGAATCTGGATTTACATTGAGGCCCGACATAATGTGACGGCCAGATCCTTCTGTACCTGAATTTTTCTTACCAATTGAGAATTTTTTATCTTTTAGTTTATTGAGGTCTGAAACATCCCCCTTTTTGACTAAATCTGATTTGATAACGAAATGCTCAACGTTTTGCCACAACATGGACACTGATCTGAGGTCTTTCTGGGGACCTGACTGTTTCAGTTTACCGTCACCGTTCCATGCCCATGCACCATAAAGTCCTTGAAGGATCGCAAACTGGGCTTCATTTTCTCGCAGCAGTTTAACGTTTTCACCGGACCCGGCAGAGCTGATTGCTGAAAGAGAAAATTTATGTTTCGGCTCTAGTTTAATTTTGCTTAGAGTGGCAAGTGCAACACCGACCGGGTAGTAAGTTCCTCCCGTTGAAGCCGTGGCAAGAATGTAGCTCCTGTTTTCCGCAGCGTTTACACTGGCAGTCATACCAAAGGTAGTCAGAAGGCTCGCTGTAATGGCTGCATGTTTGATGAATGATGTTATTTTCATTGTCTTCTCCATGATGAGTGCATGTAAAGCACTTCCCTAAGAATCATTTTGTATCACGTCGCCGCTATACAGCATTTAGTATGCCAATAATTAACTCTTTGATTTATAACAAATTGACTGAGGGAGGAAAAGGAAATGAGCAAAGTTATGCTGATGATGATATAAAGATACCAGCAAAATTTTGCCTATTACACACAACGTAAAACTGGCAAAGTTCCCTTTAGATAAAGGCATTAACAATAAACCGTTGAGCAGTATCACACTTATTCTCTTATGTTATGAGCAATTTTTTGCCAATTCATTTAAAAGTCATCCGTGTGTTTTTCATCTAAGGCTAATAGTTTAAGGTCACTTAATTACATCGACTCAGTTTGAAGGGCTGGTGAAATCTGAGCGATTGAGTCCATGTTTTTGCATCTTTTGGTTGATGGTACGTCTCGGTAAATCGAGCTCTTCCATGACTGCCTGTATATGGCCTTTATGCCTTTTTAATGCATCTTGAAGGATCTGTCGTTCCGCGTTTTGCATTTGTATCGATAGAGGCAACATCGTTTTGGAATTTGCTTTCGGAGCGTCAGGCCCACTGGCGAGTATTTCACCAACAGACACGCTCTCATCCAACGCAAAACGCGTTGCTACGTTTCTTAGTTCCCGCACATTACCTGGCCAGTTGTAACCAATAAGGGCGTCCCTGTCGTTCAGACTTAATTCTCTCATTACATTCAATTCGCCAATAAAGTGAGCAAAGAGCAAGGGTATGTCTTCCGTTCTCTCTCTGAGAGGAGGGATGACAATATGCGAAACATTGAGTCGATAATACAAATCCTGACGAAAACCCGAATGTAGTTTAAGATCTTCCTTGGCTGCAGCGATACATCGGATGTTTATTGGTTTACTCTCATTAGACCCAACCCGTTCAATCAGTTGTTCCTGAATGGCTCTGAGGAGTTTAACTTGCATGTTCAGAGGAACACTTTCTATTTCATCAAGAAACACACTGCCTTTATCTGCAAATTCCAGTTTTCCGATACGTCTCTTGGTCGCACCAGTAAATGCCCCCGCTTCATGGCCGAATAATTCACTTTCAAACAGGTTTTCCGGTATCGCGGCACAGTTTAGCGGCACAAATTCTGCCTTTGCACGGTGGCTATGTTTGTGAAGACTCTCAGCTACAAGCTCCTTACCACATCCAGTCTCCCCGTAAATGATGACATTAGTGTCCATTTCTGCGAGTTTTAACACTTCATTACGAATGGTAACCATGGCATCGCTTTGGCCGACTAGAACGCTTTCGAGACCATGAAGTTGCGTTAAATATGCCAGCCTCTCTTCATGGTCGTCGGTGTTTTTACGAAACGCGAGTGCTGAATTGACAGCTTCAGTGAGCCGAGTGGGCTCAAAGGGCTTCTCAAGAAAATCGAATGCGCCAAGACGAAGCGCTCGGACCGCCATATCGATATCTCCATGCCCTGTAATCAAAATAACGGGCAATTGAGGGATGATGTTCTGAAGTTCCTTGATCAGTGAAACGCCGTCTGTATCAGGGAGCTTTACATCACTGACAACGACACCCGGAAAAGCAGCAGTTAACGCATCTTTAGCTGCATAACCTGTAGAACAGGAAATAACAGAGAAACCCGCGAGTTCTAACCACTGTGCAGTTGCCTGTCTGACTATGTCGTCATCTTCAATAAGAAGCACTTGTCCCTGCGCATCCATACATCCTTCTCCATTGGTGCGATTGAAACGGCAAAGACTGAATGGGGCTGGCTGTTTGGATTCAGCCAAATATTGAAATTCAATCTGTTAGGTCGAAATATTAACAATTCGAATGTTTTTTTGTGAACTTAGCAGTGTAGAATGTGACATTGATAAAATGCATTTCACTTTTTAAGGGATCTATGCCAATTTCATCAACTTTCAAGCTCTCCTTGGCCCATATCAACGATACACACTCGCACTTCGAGCCTACGTCTGTCTCGCTTGTTATCCCTGAAGTGAACATTAAAGTCTGTTTGGACACCGGTGGCTTTGCCAGAATTAAAAACACCGTCGACAGCTTCAGGAAACAGGCAGATGAATCTGATTGCCCATTTTTATTTCTCCACGCGGGTGATTGCTTCCAAGGATCTCTTTATTACAGCCTATTCAAAGGCGAAGTGAATGCAAGGTTATTGAATCTATTGGGTCTAGATGCAATGACCTTAGGGAACCATGAATTGGATCTCGGGAATACACCTGTTGCTGAATTTCTCGACCACATAGATTTCCCCCTTCTTGCAGGAAACTGGGATATCAGTAATGAGGATATAGGGAAATCCAATCGCCTTACTGATAAAGAAAAGTTGCAGCCTTATTCACCGAATGAAAAACGGGCAAACATCATCTACAAAGACTTTGGCAATACCCGAGTAGCGATATTTGGTATCTGCATAGATAAAATGGCAGCGATTGCGAACCCTGATGATGACACACCATTTTTAGATGCAACAACAGTTGTAAGAAACACGGTTGCTTACCTGCACAGTAAAGCTATCAAACATATCATTTTACTCAGTCACCTCGGCTATGAAGCAGACTTAGAGATGGCTAATGCTATTGAAGGGTTATCAGTCGTCATTGGCGGCCACAGTCACACTTTACAGGGCGATTTCAGTGCTTTTGGCTGGGAAAGCGAAGAGCCTTATGGCCGTATCGTCTCTGATACTGTCGTCTTTCAGGCAGGTTGCCATGCGATGTTTTCTGGTTTAGTGGAGTTGGAGTTTGATGATACAGGGAAAGTCATCAACCACACGGGTGGAAATTATTTGATGATAGATACTGACTTTCATGAGTCGATGTCTATCGAGTGTGAAGGCCGGGCAGAAAATATAACTGATGCAAAACGCATTGCAAAACAGTATTTAGAGAAACAGAACCGAATTATTTTGGTCAATTCAAGCAATGAAATTTCTGAAATATTAAACAACGAGTATCGTCCTGCCGTTCTAGAAATGACAAGTGACATTGTCACTCAGGTTCCATCTCGTTTACGTCATGTTCGTATTCCTGATGAAGACGGTGGCAGCTGCATAGCGCCATTGGTTTGCGACGCTATGCTGTATTCTGCAAGGTCAAGGGGCAATACCATCGACTTTGCTATACATAATGCGGGCGGAGTCAGAGTAAGTGTAGAGAGTGGGCCGCTCACAGCGGCAGAAGTGGCTGGCAGATTACTGCCGTTTGAAATAGATATTGTCAAATACAAAGCGACAGGAAGCCAATTTAGAGAAGCGCTTGAAGGAGCGATTAATAATGCAACGAATAACGGCGTAGAGGGCACTGGTGACGGGAGCTATCCTTACTTGGCTGATCTCAAGTTTGACTATGATACTTGTCTTCCTATGGGTAAAAGGATAACAACCTTACTCTTTCGTCAGAACAACCGCTGGACACCCATTCTCGGTGAAATCTGGTACACCGCAGTATCCTCTGCATACACGACGAAAGGTAAAGAGGGTTACGATGCGTTGAATCATCGACAAAACGATAGCATGTCAATTGGTGTAACGCTTTCTGAAAGCTTTATCGAGTATGCGCGTACAAAATTTGAGCTGGTAAATGTGGCAGATAGCGAATGTCATCTTTATCATCGACAATAACTCCCTCTTAGCCATTCCCCATCTAGCCGACTCAGAATGTTGGCTTTTCTTTTTCCAATAAAAATTGGCATACCGTTTGCTGCTCGCTTGGTACTGATACGGAAAGCTACATTAGCAATTCATGGAACTTTAGGGTGTTTGAAACAACACAGTATTAGTACTAGTGACTAATTCTCAAGAACAGCCAGGAAGAGCCGATGAAAGAAGAAAGAGTTAAGGAGAAAGGCAATGTTAGAAAAGCGTGATTGGTTTGATTTGGGTTTGATTATCTTTTGGATTTCAGCATGGGGCGTATTGATGTACTTCGTACCATTGGGCTAGCAAAACAAAACGGTAAACCGGAAGGTAAGCGAGAGCGGCGCATATAAAAAAGGGCGCTGATTATCTCTCGAGCGCCCTTTGCGTGAATAAGAACCTTTCCCTTTTTTTGGCCTTTCTACCCTAGCTCTGAAAAGTTTGTCGGTCACCAATGCCTTAAGTGCGTTGTCTTTTATTTCTCCACGTTGGTGTTGATAGATATAACTTTCCGACGACGATTCTCCATGTTCTAAATCTGTATCCTTTTTGGTGCGTTGCTTCTTCTTTGCCATGACTCTTTCCTTATTAACAGCGTTAAAGCACTGAAAGAATATCATTAGTTACTCTTTTGTAAAAATAATTACGCATGTTTATCGTTTTAGCTCACGATTGAAATTTGTTTAAAACGTATCTAGGCAGGCGTTGCGTCTTATATAAATAAAGCACCCTTTCAGTATCTTTATTCCTAGTTTTAGCAAACTAACACCGATTATTAATGACACCGTAAGGTGAAAAAACTGAGGTATTATGTAAACGAGTTGTTAAGCTCTAGTCAGTGGTTAAATGTTAAGCTATTGTTAGCTTTGTGATAAAAAATTAGAGATAAATTTTACTTGGAATGTGAGTACCTGAGTTTTGCTGTCTTACTCCATTTAAACCCCTATAAATAAAGACTTCTCGATGAAAGTTTTGCATTAATTAAACTAATGCCAAAATGTAAAATTTGTCAGTTTTCTAACCTCTAATTACCGTCTAATATCTCGCTCATAAATTAATCAGCATTCAGAGGCGGACATGACACAGGTAGTAGAACTTGGTTACAACAACGTTGATTTTGGACAGAACAATAAACACTATTCAGTAAACCTAAAAGGTTTGCTATTCCATGCAATTGATGTGTTATTCAAGCGTAGCAAAAAGCCTGTATCTATGTCGCTTTCCGAGCTGCCTGAATACATCAGAAGAGATATTGGTCTCCTCAAATAAACAATCTGATACTTAAAAAAAAGCCTGTCTCTGACAGCTTTTTTTTAACTCTATGATGCTGATACTGGACAAAAAAAAACCCTTTGGTCAGTATATCATTCTGATTATAGAAATTGAGTGAGACATGCATGTGAGCTTTTTTTCATGGTTATTCGGTGAAAAGGAACAAAAGACTGAGGTCGAACCAACAGAATACAAAGGGTTTCTTATTTATTCAGAGCCAAAAAGTGAAGGGGGGCAGTACAGGATTAACGGTCGTATCTGTAAAGAGACAGACGGCGAGTTGAAAATCCATCATTTTATTAGGTCTGATATTCTGCCCGCTGAAAACACTGCGACAGAGTTGATGATTAATAAGGCAAAGATGTACATCGATCAAATGGGAGAGAGCATGTTTAACTAACCCTCTATCTCGGGTTACTCTGCTATTACAGTGTCAACTTTGGCCTTTAGAGCTGAGATCACTCAAAAAAGAATAATGTGAATTTATTGCATCTGTATTCAAGACGAGTGATCTAGAATTTGTATTGCTTGCTAGTCATTTAACTACATTTTAGCGCTGCAACGTGCCTGATAAGCTTACATATATATGAAGTTTATGAATTATTCCAACAAATAGCTTGTTGTAGGTCGTTGCATTGGTTAAAAATGGAACAATAATTTAAGCCAATAGTCAGGGATAAACTATGCAAATTGGTGTACCAAGAGAAACACTCGCCAATGAGACGCGAGTTGCTGCGACACCCAAAACGGTAGAGCAGCTTTTAAAAATGGGTTTCGATGTTGTTGTTGAAGCCGGAGCGGGGAGCCTTGCCAGTTTCGATGATAAAGCCTACGTTGGAGCAGGTGCTGAAATCAAAGAGGTCGGCGACGTCTGGAAATCAGACATCATCTTTAAAGTGAATGCCCCAATTGTTGACGCCGATTCTGGTATTGACGAGATAGCACTCCTTCAGGACGGAACCACATTAGTGAGCTTCATCTGGCCTGCGCAAAATGAACCATTAATGCAAAAACTTTCTGAAAAGAAAATCAATGTGCTTGCGATGGATTCTGTACCGCGTATTTCTCGTGCTCAGGCACTTGATGCCTTGAGTTCGATGGCGAACATTGCAGGTTATCGTGCCGTTGTTGAATCTGCGCATGAATTTGGCCGTTTCTTCACTGGTCAAATAACTGCCGCTGGTAAAGTGCCTCCTGCAAAAGTCTTTGTTGCTGGTGCTGGTGTTGCAGGTTTGGCAGCAATCGGTGCAGCAGGGAGCCTTGGCGCTATTGTTCGTGCATTCGATGTAAGACTGAAGTTAAAGAACAGGTTGAAAGTATGGGTGCAGAGTTTCTTCAAGTTCAATTTGAAGAGAACACAGGCAGTGGTGATGGCTACGCCAAAGAAATGTCTGACGATTTCAATAAGAAAGCTGCTGAGCTTTACGCCGAGCAGGCGAAAGACGTCGATATCATTATTACGACCGCTCTTATTCCTGGACGACCTGCGCCGAAATTGATCACCAAAGAAATGGTTGATTCAATGAAACCGGGTAGCGTCATTGTCGACCTTGCGGCGGCGAATGGTGGTAACTGCGAATACTCTGAAGCTGACAAAATCATTACAACGGACAACGGCGTGAAAGTTATCGGTTATACCGATATGGTCGCTCGTCTTCCTACCCAATCTTCACAGCTTTACAGTACTAACCTTGTTAATTTGATGAAGCTTCTTTGCAAAGAAAAAGACGGCAACATTGATATTGATTTTGAAGACCTTGTCCTGCGTGGCGTAACCGTCATCAAAGAGGGTGAGATTACTTGGCCAGCACCACCTATTCAGGTATCCGCTCAGCCTCAGGCACAACCGGAAGCAAAACCTGCAGTTGCGCCTAAAGAAGACAAGCCTATGGCTCCTGAGAAGAAGTTCGGTCTTATTGCAGCAGGTATTGCCGCATTTGCTGGGTTGCCAACTCTGCGCCAGCTGAATTCCTTTCCCACTTTACGGTTTTTGTACTGGCATGTGTTGTTGGTTACTACGTGGTATGGAACGTTACTCACGCGTTGCACACACCGCTTATGTCAGTAACTAACGCGATATCAGGCATCATTGTTGTCGGTGCTGTACTTCAGATAGGTCAGGGGAGTGGCGTAGTCACATTTCTTGCATTTATTGCCGTATTAATTGCAAGCATTAATATATTTGGTGGCTTCACAGTAACCAAACGCATGCTTGAAATGTTCCGTAAAGATTAAGGAGTGATCATGTCTTCAGGAATTGTTCAGGCAGCATACATTGTTGCTGCTGTCCTTTTCATCATGAGCTTAGCAGGTTTGTCTAAGCAAGAATCGGCCCGTTCCGGTAACTACTTCGGTATTGCGGGTATGGCAATTGCTCTGATTGCAACTATTTTTGCGCCGGAATCATCAGGTACTACTTGGGTGATTTTAGCCATGGTTGTAGGTGGTGCGATTGGTATTCACTTTGCCAAGAAAGTCGAAATGACCGAGATGCCAGAACTGGTAGCGATTTTGCACAGTTTCGTTGGTATGGCAGCGGTGTTGGTTGGTTTCAACACCTTTATTAACCCAGCCGAAATCAAAGCTGAAAGTGCTGAAATGGTTGCAGCGATGCATACCATTCATATGGTTGAAATCTTCCTCGGTGTCTTCATCGGTGCAGTGACTTTTACAGGCTCGGTTGTTGCTTTCGGTAAACTTCGCGGGGTTATTTCATCTAAACCCTTGATGTTGCCTCACCGCCATAAGCTGAATCTCGCTGCAGTGCTTGTTTCTCTGTATCTACTGACAAGCTTTGTTGGTAGTGAATCGACTTTTGCATTGATCCTTGTGACACTGATAGCGTTTGCATTTGGATATCACTTGGTGGCATCAATTGGTGGTGCTGATATGCCAGTTGTTGTTTCTATGCTTAACTCTTACTCGGGTTGGGCGGCAGCTGCAGCAGGCTTCATGCTGTCAAATGACCTGCTGATTGTAACGGGTGCATTGGTAGGCTCGTCGGGTGCGATACTGTCGTACATCATGTGTAAAGCAATGAACCGTTCGTTCATCAGCGTTATTGCAGGTGGTTTCGGTACTGATGGCTCGGTCTCAACCTCTGATGAGCCTCAGGGCGAACACCGTGAAGTTTCTGCTCAAGAAGTGGCTGAGATGCTTAAAGACTCACGTTCAGTAATTATCACTCCTGGATATGGAATGGCTGTTGCTCAGGCTCAATATCCTGTGTACGAGATTACTGAAAAACTGCGTCAGCGTGGTGTTGATGTTCGCTTCGGTATCCACCCTGTTGCAGGAAGGTTACCGGGTCACATGAACGTTCTGCTTGCAGAAGCAAAAGTACCGTATGATATCGTTCTTGAAATGGACGAGATCAATGATGATTTCCATGAAACAGATACAGTACTTGTCATTGGTGCGAATGATACGGTGAACCCTGCCGCAATGGAGGATCCATCAAGTCCAATCGCTGGTATGCCAGTACTTGAAGTGTGGAATGCGAAAAACGTGGTTGTATTTAAGCGCTCTATGAATACTGGCTACGCTGGTGTTCAAAACCCGCTGTTTTTCAAAGACAATGCCACAATGCTATTTGGTGATGCGAAAGAGAGTGTTGACGCAATCTCTAAAGCTATTTAACAGAAAGAAAGCTTCATGTGCAAAAGCTGGTCGAAAGGCCAGCTTTTTTTGTGTCTTATTGTATTGTCGAATCTAAGTGTTTGAACTCGGTCTGAAACTCGGGAAGTTTTGCCCATTTCAAAGTTTCGAAATTTATTCGAGTAAAGCCAACCTTCCGGTGTTAGTCTTTGACTATGCGAGCATTATTCCTTTTATCAGGTGCATTGTCGTTTTCGGTTTTTGCAAATGACAATTTCGCCGACAACTACAATAAGTTCAAGCAGAAGCTGGTGGAGGAAAAGCCACTAGCAAGTTATGCCATCAATAGTATCCATGGCCAATTCCCACGAGCATTGCTGGATTTAGACAGCATGTTGCCACAGACGACCGAATACCCCTTAAAAGATCTAAAACTTCTATATCAAGCATCAACAAAGTGCAGTGGCCCATGGCCGGTGAGTCCAGCGGTAAATGATCCGCTGCTATTTTCCCGAGCTATTTGTAATCAGACATGGTTGCCAGCCGCTTGGTTTTCCAGAACAAATTTGATCCACCCGGGTGGTGGAAGTTACGCGATGCGGTATGTAGAGACTTTCCCTGAGAGAAAAGCTGATTTGGAAAGGTACTTTCATATTCAGGAACGAGATATTGCAGAACCAGACACCTTGCTTGGACGTCTGCAAAGGATGCCTGAACTTGCCATCGACGGATTCAATGAGGGGGCCGAGTTTATACATTCTGCTGATGAACTCTGGTTTCGTAAAGGTGCAGATTATTTTCTTTATGGCTCTGAAATATGGAAGCCTGCATTACGAGAACTCGATTTAGCGGTCACTGATGCCGAAACGAATGATTATTGCCTTACCAATGTGGGTAACCTGTGCTGGAACTGGGAGGAAGCATCGTCTGAATGGCGTCAGCTAGTCATTTTCCTGATTACTATCAACCTGTTTGGTGTTGGCGGTTGGTTGTTCAACCGATGGAGTGTCAAACGTCGCATCATAAAAGAGCGTATGGTGGTTTTACAGATATTGACCCATGAACTTCGAACTCCAATTGCCAGCCTTACGATGACAGTGGAGGGGTTTCGTCGAAAATTTGACCAGCTCCCCGAGGAGTTTTACGAGGAATTCAGGCGAATTTGTGAAGATAGCATGAGGCTTAAACAACTTGCTGAGGCCAGTAAAGATTACCTTCAATCTGGCCATAAGCCTCTCGAAACCAATGAAATTCCGTCGATAGCCGAGTGGCTAGAGTTTATCTGTGATGAACATAAGGTTGAGCTGACTATAAAAGATGATTGCCCAGTTTCAGTAAATATGTACTGGCTGAAAACATCCCTCGATAACCTTATCACTAACGCACTAAAGTACGGTGTGGCCCCCGTTAGTGTTGATGCGGAGCAAGTCGGTGGAAAACTCAAGATAAGTGTAAAAGATCACGGGACACTGTCAGATAAAGATTGGAAATCAATACGTAAGCCATTTATTTCTGAAAGTGGTCTAGGCCTTGGCCTGACGATTGTAGATGCAATGGTGAAAAGAATGGGTGGTAAATTGAACTTTAGCGGACCACCGACAACGTTTGTTTTGGAGATACCTTGTGACACAGTTAACGCTGCTACTCGTTGAAGACGACAATAATCTGGCTGATGGTTTGCTAGCCAGTTTAGAGCAGGCTGGATACAAATGCCTTCATGCCGATTGTGCAAAGAAGGTACCTTACTTTTGGGGTAAGGCAGATTTAGTGATTCTCGACCGTCAATTACCCGAAGGAGATTCATTAGAGTGGTTGTCAGATTGGAAGAAAATTAAGTCTGTTCCCGTTATTTTGCTCACTGCCATGGTGTCAGTTCGTGACCGGGTTGCTGGTCTTGATCGCGGTGCAGTGGATTACATGATAAAGCCTTTTGCTGAAGCCGAGCTTCTGGCCAGAATACGCGCGCACTTACGAGAGGCTGAGCAAGAAATAGAAGATAATGAAGAAACGGTTATTGGCAATCTTACTATTTATCCAGCGAGCCGCACCGTCTTGAGTGATCTTGGAGAAGTTATCCTTACTCGAACAGAGTTTGATCTTCTGTTTTACCTAGCCAAAAATGCGGGGCGTGTTTTTACCCGTGACGAATTGTTAGAGCAGGTATGGGGTTACTCACATTATCCAACAACAAGAACTGTTGATACGCACGTCCTTCAGCTCAGGCAAAAGTTACCTGATGTAGAAATTGAAACGCTGAGAGGCGTTGGTTATAGGATGAGGGCGTTTTAAAATGAAAGAGTGGGGAAGGTCAAAATTGATACTGTTAGCGGGCGTTGTTCTTGTCTCTTTGCCAGCGACAGCGAATTGGTTTTCAGGTACCGACCCACTTATTTCAGCGCATCAAAAGCTTCTTGAAGGCAACACTGTCGATAGTTTTAATGCGATGGTAGAAGTTTTACAGAGAAAAAACATGCGGGATAAAGAAGCGCATATCTCTGAGCTATTGCAACTCGCCATTTCAGAAGATTGTGGCAGAAGTTTGAGTAACATTCAGCCCCCGTCTTGGTTGCTAAATTTAAAGTTACGACGCGAAATTGTTCAGGCACCAAACAGAATTTCCCACCGGTTTGTGATTAAGGGTGAATCTGCTCGGCCTTTGACGTCGTTGAAATTCAGCCAATGGCCAGACGAATTAGTACTTGATAAAAAAGTTGTCGAACAAACGGGGAGTGATTTCTCTGTGACAGTCGATGGACTCTCTTCGCCAGTTAAAGCTGGATTGTACAAATTCGAAATCAGGGCTGGCGCTGTATCAGAAAATGAGAAGGCGGAAGTGTGGACGAGCTGGTTTATTATTACCCGTCCTGATCCGATTCAAAAAATAAGCTGGAAAGACGCCAGAAACTGGTACATTTTGCACCAGGCAGGTTTAGCGGAAACATGTGAAAAACCCTATTTATCCATCAGCTTGTACCCTCAGGCAATAGGTGTGTCAGAACCTGCTTGGTCAGTGAACATACATCACAACCCACCTTTGAGCTTGCCAAAAGTTGAGGTGCCTGATGGTCGATATTGGTTATCGGTTTCTCTGATTGAAAAGCGTTGGCAGGGTGTCGTTTCTGTTGAGGAAGTTCAAACGATCGCTCGCTCAATTGAAATACCTGATGTAGATGTTGTCAGCTTTGGTAGTGAGGAAAAACCCTCGGGTAAACCCGAATAATGTATTGGGTATTTCAGCGCTCGTTTGTTTCAAATTGTACAGCGTTATAGTTTTTCACCAAAGAACATGCTTTCAGTGTAAAATACGCAAACTGAGCCAATAAGTGTTAGAAGTTAAAAATGAACAATATGCCCACGCTTTCTCACGCCCAACAGCAAGAGGCTGCTGAGAAAATTCATGACCTGATGTCGAAAGGAATGAGCAGCGGTGAAGCGATAAGAATCGTTGCTGAACAAATCAGAGCAAATTACTCTACAGCTTCTGATGAAGAAGAGTAAAAAAAGCGACCTGAGAGGTCGCTTTTTTTTTATTCCCAGTAATATGCTATACCTGCTAATACACATCCTAAAATATCCTCATTGATTTTTGGCAGGAATATGTCGTGAATAATCGTCTAACACTAGCAAAGAATATTGCGAGGTCTCGACACGAGGGTCAAATGTACGGTGAATTCCCGTTCTATTTGCATCTTGATCAAGTCGAAAAGCTGGCTGAGCCTTACGGGTTGAATGCTATGATTGTTTGCCAATTACAATCACTTATCGACGATACCTCCACAGAGCTCGACGAAATATTTTCCGAATTTGGGCAAACTATTGCTCATGCTGTCAGCTACCTATCTTGTGCGGTTTACGAAGATAGGCATCATCGGATGGTTAAACAAAATGAGACGCTTAGTACATTGGAGGGCTTCGAGGAGTCTGAGCGACTTGCGTTAGTTGTAAAAACGTGCGACCAGTATGTTGATGCTAAAGCTTCTCGAGTGTTTTTTCCTGAACGATTTGCAAAATATCAATCCGATTACGCAACCTTCAGAGATGCAGTTTATCGGCCGGGTTTGTGTGAAAAAGTATGGTTGGATCTGGATCGTTTAATGGAAATAGGAACTTTCCTGGGGAGAACAGAGCACCATTGAAGAAATGTTGTATCTTCCAATGGTGCATAAAACTAAATTAAGGGGTGTTACTCGTCATATACAGTCGGGATAGGCTGGCGTTTGTGTTGCGTCATCTTATATATATTCACAAGTTTGTCGGAGACATGCTCTGAAACGGGCTTACCTTCTAGGAAATCATCAATTTCATCGTAAGTAAGCTGCAATGCATCCTCATCCGCTTTTTGCGGGTCAAGTTCTTCAAGATCAGCGGTTGGCACTTTTTTCACGAGCAACTCTGGCGCACCTAAATTTGCTGCGAGCTGTCTTACCTGACGTTTGCTAAGACCAAAGAGGGGGGCCAAATCACATGCGCCGTCACCGAATTTAGTATAAAAACCAGTAATGTTTTCCGCTGAATGATCAGTTCCGAGCACAAGGCCTCCGACAAGCCCCGCAATTTCGTATTGTGCAACCATTCGAGATCTAGCTTTGACATTACCTTTGACAAAATCAATTTTGTTGTCGTCAGCAGGTAATAAATCAGTGCCTTGGAGTGCATCTAAACTGGCTTTATGCAGACCATCTACACCCTCTTTAATATTGACACTCACGGAGCGAGAAGGCTGGATAAAACTCAGGGCCAATTGCGCTTCATCTTCGTCTTTTTGAGTACCATAAGGTAGACGAACTGCAATGAACGTATATTTTTCTGTTTTATGCTCTTTATTGAGTTCATTAACAGCAACCTGAGCCAATCGGCCACAGGTTGATGAATCTACACCACCACTTATTCCCAAAACCAAAGAGTGGGTATTAGAGGCTATGAGGCGGCTCTTGATGAAATTGACACGACGTTGAATTTCGAAATCAGGGTCGATAATAGGGAGTACACGCATCTCGTCGCGAATGGCTTGTTCCATTTTAAGTTTGTCCTCTCGGGCATTTGCTTTATGTCAGTGATATTTTGCATGATTACGCAATCAAAATCATTGAAAACTTACTGACTCTTAATACGGACCGCCGAGGAAAATAGTTGAGAGATATGGATTCAAAATTATAGATTTGGCGTCAGTCATGTGGATACAAGGCAAACATTAAGTGTCTACACAATAGACACATATGGAATGGTAACTTTACCGTTTGGTGAACGGACCTGTATTGGGGGATTGAGCAGTGTTTTTGATAGTTTTGTTACAGTGTATAATAGAGGTTCGACCAGTAAGGTGAAATTAGTAGTGCCAGAGATAACAAATAATAAAATTGCCGTGTTTGGGAGTGCGTTTAATCCACCAAGCCTAGGGCACCTCAGCGTTTTACAAAGACTAACGCATTTCGATAAAGTTCTTTTAGTGCCGAGTATTGCCCATGCGTGGGGAAAAAATATGGCAGCGTATGAAGAGCGCTGTCGTTGGACTCAAGCGTTCATTAATGACATTGGCTTGGATAATGTTGAACTCTGTGACGCTGAAAAAGCTATTTACAGGGATGGAGAGCCAGTCACAACATGGGCATTATTAGCATTCTTATCAAAAAGGTACTCTGAAAGTGAACTTACTTTTGTATTAGGCCCCGATAATTTTCTGAACTTTGCTAAGTTTTATAAAGCGAAAGAAATAACTGAAAAGTGGAGTGTTCTGGCTGCGGCTGAGACAGTACCCGTCAGAAGCACCATGATCAGAGCAGCGTTGACATCCGGTGAGTCGATAAAGAATCTTACTACACCGAGTGTCGCAACCCTATTGACCGATTATAACTTTGAATGAAAAAACAATTCATCACTGAGATGGCTTGACTGGAAGATGAGTTATGCCAGCAGCATATAGAGTAATACTTTTAGCCACCGCAATTCTGACGAGTCAGTTTTCGTTAGCCAGTGATGTGCTTGAAGTCAGCGATAATGGCCGAAAATCAGACTTCTTCTCTCACAGCAATGAGAGAGGGCGGCTTGAAGTGATAAAAGACTCGTTCGTTTTATCATTACCTTCTTGGAGAAATGATACTCGAGATAAGCTAGATATTTGGAACAGCTGGTCGATTGGTGTCGATGTCAATCCATTTATGATGTCGACTGACGGAAAAAACTTCTACGTTATGGGCCTTCTGATTGATGAAAAAGAAATGCCAGACTGGGACGATTTAGATGGATTAACCGATTGGCTTCTAGACCAAGGTGTCGTGATGAGTGTAGGAAGACAGGTGACGGGAAGCGATGCGATCTATCGTTTTGATATTCGCTTCCGCCAGAACAATGATCCTGAAGTTTTACTCCAGCTTCAAATACCTTATCGGTAGCCAGCTACTTCAATCAGTCTTGTCGATATCTGCTCTTCATTTAGCGTAGATAAAGACGAAATATCAGTCAGTTTTCTCCCCGAGCGGATAAGCTTGAGTAACTCTCGTGTATCAAAAATATCCGTAATGCTCTGAAGTTCATTAATTTGTGCGCAGTTTGTGTCTTCTGAGCAGTCATCTTCATTTCTGCCAGATACGACTCCAACCATCAAACTATCGGTAGCGGTATTAACTTCGACATTTAGAGGCAATTTTGTTGTCAATACATGCTGAAGTGATGGGGTAGCATTGCAAATATGATCCCTGAGGACTCGCATAAGACGACCGCCCGGCATATTCCAATCGACAGATTGAACTTGGCTGTACTCGAAAAGTATCGAAAAAATAAATTGTGACGGCGTCACGTATCCAGCATCCGAGGGAAATTCGGACTGGCTTCTCTGAGAGAAACGTATCTCTTTTGCCTCACTGTTTGGCATAAATGAGAGAGAAAATAGTGAGTCTGCAGGTAACCAAAAACACTGTGAGGATCCTATTACATACTCCAATTTACCAAGCCTGATCAACACAAAGCCCTTTTCGACACATATCAATGAATGAAAGGCCAATTTTTTTCGTGAGGTAATTTTCAAAAGGGTGGCTTTATGGTTAGAAATCTCAATGGCTTGATTCATCTTTTTTCTCTCGAGACGTAGGTTTGCACATGTTCGTCAGTTTCCTTGTTTGGATCAAGCTATTGCACTATTTCTTCGTTTAAATGTTCACATTTCAGCCTAATTCTATGACAATAAAAGGTAAGACCTCCAACCAGGATGGTTCAAGGTTCTTATCAAGTGAGACGATTCTAATAACTGCGTACAATGACGCGGATCTAAATTAATTAAGTGAAAAAAAGTGCAGTCTAAAAACGACCCCTATGTAGATATCCGTCCTTACCATGACGACGAAGTTGTTCCAGCCATTAATCGATTGATAAATGATGATGAATTCATCTCCGCTATCCTCAGGTATCGCTTACCTTTGCTCGCTAAGACCTTTCCCTGGATAGGAAAGGCATTTCTCAAGCAATACCTTAAGTTTCGCTGGGCTAATGTGAAAACAGTCCATGACGTGCAAATGCAAGTTGCGAAATATATGCAGTCGATGGTGGAACAAACCACAGATGGATTAACCTACAGCGGGTTAGACAATCTCGATCCTTCTAAAGGATACCTTTTCGTCTCCAATCACCGTGATATAGCAATGGATCCTGCTTTGGTGAACTGGTCATTGCACCTTGAGGGCTTTAATACAGTCAGGATTGCGATTGGCGACAACTTACTGACCAAACCATGTGCCACTGAGCTAATGAAACTGAATAAAAGTTTTATCGTGAAAAGGTCAGCGAAAGGCCCACGAGAAATGATGAAAGCGCTGGGTCAGCTTTCATCATATATAAAACACTCGCTGGAAGAGAATCAATCGGTGTGGATCGCACAGAAAGAGGGCAGAGCAAAAGACGGTAATGACAAAACTGATCCTGCTATTCTGAAAATGTTTCATGTTGAGGGACGAAGACAAAAGCAAGGTTTTGCAGAGTATGTGTCTTCTCTTAACATTATTCCAGTGTCTATTAGCTACGAGAATGACCCTTGTGATTTTGCTAAAGCCAATGAACTGCATCAAAAGTCTGTTGATGGCGAATATGAGAAGGGCGAGTTTGAAGATATCGAGAGTATCGTTCAGGGAATCGTTGGCCAGAAGCGTAAAATCCATATTGCATTCGGTGAAAAGATCGTTGGAGACTTCAATTCCCCTGAAGAGTTGGCTAATGAGATTGATCGACAAATCTGTACCAACTACTACTTATTCCCTAATAACTATATCGCTGCAGACATTCAGCATGAATCGGTGACATCAAAAGACAAAAAGATGTTTGATGAAAAACTCAGTGCAATGCCAACCGGCGTTTCGGACATTGTTCGACAGATGTATGCGATTCCTGCTGAAAAGAAAGCACACTGAGTTTACGGGGTTAAAATGCTTCTTCAAAGCATAGGTGAGTGACAATGTCACTTATCTATGTGCCATACTCAGCAGTATCCAAGAATTGTTGCTCGACTGTATTTATCTCCCTTATAGCTCGATATTCAAGGTATATGCTCTCACTTGCTGCGGGTGTCCAGCCAGTGAGTATTGACTGAAATTCACCGGATGCCATTTTTTCGCTAATTAAATGTTCTGGTAAAACAGCGATGCCCATGTTCTGTGATACGGCATCTCTGATATCCCTCAGACTTTGAAATCGATAGCCCTCCGTAAACACTGTCGTGACTTCTTCGCTTTCTTTGTTCCGTAGTTTTAATGAATTACTAGTGACGTCGTCACGTTCTCTTGCGATAAATGTAAACTGACTGAGCTCCGTTGGTGTTTTCGGTTTCCCGTTTCTATTTACAAATTCAGCCGAAGCGACCATCTTGTACCCTTGCTCTTTCAGTGCTATTGCTTTTCCATTTCTTCGTTGAGTCGCGGTATAAAAGAGTAGGCCAGACTGAGTGGATGATGCATTTATTGAATTTGTCCGACTTATTGTAAATTGCACCAAAGGATAAAAATTTCGGAAGAGGGTAGTGAGCTTAGTGACGACACGTAAATCAATACTGTCTTCTAACCACAATTCAATGTCGGCTGGGTAGGCAGTGACATTAGACACTTTAGCTTCTGCGGCATAGAAATGATTAAGCATTTTCGTCCCGCTTGACGCATATTCTATCCCCAATTTTGTCAGTGATACTGAACGAGTATTTCTAATAACAAGCTCCAAGCCCAGACGTTTTTCCAACGCAGAAATCTGCTTACTAACCTGTGATTTCGAGATACCGAGCTTGTCTGCAGCACGCGTAAAGTGCCGTTCTTTAGCCAGTATTGTAAACACCGCTAATTGTTGTACCTCATCTAATGTCGCCACATCGATATCCTTTTTTTTGTTGGTCGCCTCGACGGAATTAACTCGTCATTGAGTAAATAAATCAGTAGTGGAACGCTAAGGATGACCAAATACTGTTCAATATATTGAAAGTGTATATTCACTTACCTGTGTTATTCCTATGAGGAATTTCAGGTGGATTAACTGTATTTTTATTTCATTTTAATCTGAAAATAAGAAACAATAGTAGCATGATTTAATTTTAATGTTTCTATATGGAAACAAAATAGTTATCAAACCGTATCGTTAAAGTGAGAAAAGGCCTAGTTGTCATGTAATTGAAATATATGGCTGAGATTATCAAGCGTTTTGTTGTGGTTTATCGAATTTTGACTCTCTTCATCGACGTCCTGATATTTTGCAATCAGCATTTCCTTGGCATGGAACGGTTGCGAATGTGTTCAAATAACGATGATGAATAGTTCGATTGGAAAGAAAAAATGGAGGTTTAAATGTTAGAAGTGTTTTATCGCTTCTTTTTGTTGGGTTGCATGAGCTTCGGTGGACCCGTTGCACATATCGGTTACTTTCAGAGAGAGTTTGTTGATAAACGTAAATGGCTCAGTGAAGAGCAATTCTCTAGCGCACTCAGCTTGTGTCAGTTTTTACCAGGCCCAGCAAGCAGTCAGTTGGGTATGTATATAGGACACAACCGAGCCGGTTACATTGGCGCTCTGTTTGCGTTTTTAGGATTCACGCTGCCTTCTGCGCTTCTGCTAACATTTGCTGCCGTGTCAGCGTCATCGCTTGGTCAAAACGAAGCACTTTCGATATTGATTAGCGCCGCTAAGCTGCTGGCCGTCGTTGTTGTTGCCGATGCCATTTGGACAATGGGCAAGAAATTCATCACTGACAAGGCGACTGTCGTTACGTGCATAGCAACAACTGCTTGGATCTTATGGCAAACAGGATTAATAGCACAACTCGCGCCGATTGTCATCGCTGGTGTGTTTGGTGCATTCTTACTGTCTAAACCATCTTCCAATACTTTGGATAAGCATGAAGGAGAAAGAGCAGGTGCTCTGAGTGTTGTTCTCTTTACACTATTTGCTTTGTTACTTGTGGTGCCAGCGTTATTGCCGCAATCTGCAACGGTCGATGTATTCAACTATTTCTATCAGGCTGGGAGCTTTGTGTTTGGTGGCGGGCATGTGGTGCTGCCTCTTCTTCAACCCATTATTGAAGGAAATGTCGCCGATAATGTGCTAATCGAAGGTTATGCAGCTGCTCAATTGGTGCCTGGTCCAATGTTTACTATTGCCAGTTATGTAGGGACATCGTTTGATGGGGTAAACCCGTACTTGGGCAGTATTATTGCCACAATTGCCATTTTCTTGCCTGGTGCACTTCTACTGTTTGGGGCTATGCCAGTGTGGCAGTCCGTGATGAGAAACCCTCAATTTGCTGGCGCAGTTACTCTTATCAATGCTGCTGTCGTAGGGCTCTTGTTGGCTGCGTTTTATCGACCTGTATGGTTGGGAGCCGTGCATAATGCCTTTGATATTTTCGTTGTTGTTATCGGCTTTGTTGTTCTGAGGAAATACAGCATTTCAGTATTTTGGTTACTTGCTGCGATGCTTTTATATAAGGGCGGAATGTCGATAATTTAATCATCATTTTAGATCAGCAGGATCGACGACGATCCCTGTTTTTATAGCACTTAACGCACTATAACTATATTGCCTGTAAACATCGCTATAATACTCATATAAATTACCCTAAATGAATTAGCAGAAAAAACGTTAAAACTCCCACCTGTGGGTCTTTCCAGTGTCAGCCGCATGCTGTGCTAGCTCAATTGCGTAAATTACCTTTGTTGCATCCTCGGCATTTACCGGAGGGGCTGCGTCATCTGATATAGCTCTGGCAAGTTGAGAGAACAACTCGCTGTAACAGCCATGTTCAAGCTCAAGTCTTCTGACTTCTTCTGTATCACCCACTTCAAGTGTTGCTTGGTGTTGTTGCCTTCCGAATTCAGAGTAAGTGGGTGGAAGGCCATCTCTCAATTGTTTTTCTTGAATATCGACGCCGTGGACAGTAAATGTGGCTTTTGTTCCCTGCACCTCAAATCGCAGACCCTTTCCAGAACGGAAAGGGCTTGAGCCCAGAATAATTTCTTTATCCTTGTAATGCATAATTACACGGAAGTAATCGACGGCTTGAGATTGCTCACGCATTGAATGGGAACGGGCAGAAATTGCGTCGGGGTCACCGAACAATACCAGTGCCTGATCGATAAGGTGTGAGCCTAAATCAAATAACATCCCAGTGCCTTCACCCGGCATCTCTCGCCATCGGCCAGAGACATCAGGGCGATAACGGTCAAAGTGTGATTCAAATACTTTTACTTCTCCGAGCTCGTTTTCATTTATTAGGTTTTTTATTGTTAGAAAATCACCGTCCCAACGCCTGTTTTGGTAAGGGCAGAGTATCTTTCCTCTTTCTCTCGCCACATTAATCAATTCAAGCCCTTGACCTGAATGTGTGACAAAAGGCTTTTCTACCAGCACATGACAGTCAGCCTCAAGAGCCTGTTTTGTATAGTTGTAATGTGTGTGGTTAGGGCTACCAATGACGACCAATTCAAGCTCTTCCTCACGAAGCATTTGTTCTATGTCGGAATAGCATTTCGCATCAGGTACTGAAACTTTTACGATATCGGGTTTGCTACTTACCACAGCGGTGACCTGATAATCTGGTAATACAGAGAGAAAAGGGAGATGAAACGTTGTTGAAGAGAGACCAAAGCCAACCAGACCAGTCCGAATCATAATGCGCTCCTCATTTTGTTCGGTGACATAGCAAAATATACGGCATCTCACGGTGAGTGTCAGCCAGTCTGCACTTTTACTACAAAGCATAAGCACTGAAAATATGCCAAGCAAGTGGGAATACATACATGATTATTTTGACAAAAGTAGATTTTGTATGTTTAATTCTCGCCACTTTCTGAATTTGGAGTTTACGCCTGATGTTTAACTAATCCCTGACAATCTAATTTCTTTAGTTTTTTCAGGGTTAGTGGGCGTAAACTACACCTCTCTACATTTCTATTATGGGTTAACTCCCGTTTCGAGCGTGTCGTCCACATGCCCTGCTTATTTTTAAATAAGGAGCGCAATGCCATTTATTATTGCCAGTGATGTGAGTATTCAGTTTGCTGATGGCTATCAGGTTTTCCCCTCGTTATCGTTCTCAATCGACGCCCGTTATTCAGGCCTTGTCGGGAGGAATGGTAGTGGCAAATCTATTCTCGGTAAATTGATTGCGGGCACAATCAAGCCAACAACTGGCCATGTTGTTCGGCCTAAAAAGGTTGGATATTGGGGGCAATTTGAAGTTTTGGATCAAACACAGACAATTGCACAATACCTTGGCGTTGACACTAAGTTAGATGCTTTACGGCGCGTTGAACAGGGAAGTTGTGACTTGGTTGATTTTGACATTATCGCTGATGACTGGGGCATCGAAGAGACAATCAACGAACTACTGGTTTCGTTACGACTAACGTCCACTTCATTAAAGCAAACCGTAACCTCTTTGAGCGGCGGGCAGCAAACGGTTTTAGGTCTTTGGCGGTTGTTTCAGTCAGATCATGATTTGTTAATTTTGGATGAACCCTCGAACCATCTCGATCAACAAGCAAAAGCATGGCTGTTGGCTCAAATAGCCCGGTTCGATAACAAGATTCTTTTGATCAGTCATGACAGGACGTTACTCAACCAGTGTGACACCATTTACCATCTCGACAACCTTGGTATTAGCCAGTATCGAGGAAATTACGCGGCCTATGAAGAGAATAGAAGGCGCGAAACAGAAGCTCTTTGTCGTAGACGCGAGGATGCTGCAAAAGCGTGTAGAAAAGCGAAAAAAAAGATTCAGGAAAACGTCGAAAAGGCGCAACGACGAGAGAAAACTGGCCTGAAACAGCGGAAAAACAGCTCTCATGGTAAATCGTTGCTAGATACGATGAAAAATAGCGCGCAAAGCTCAAGAGGGGCGCAAAAAGAGAGGGATCTCGCTCGGTTAGAAGATGCTAAGACAGCTAAACAGGCGTTGGATTCGAGAGTCGCCAGCGCTACGCCTCAGCAACTCGTATTCGACAACACTCAGGCCAGAAAAGGTCGAATACTTGATGTTATCAGCGTGAGATTACCCTTTGGAACAAAGCAAAGCGTGACAATGTCACTTAATGTGGGTGAGAAAGTGTATATTTCAGGTGAAAATGGAAGCGGTAAATCGACGCTATTAAAGACTATTTCGGGTGTGATCGAGGAGCTAGCGGGCGAAATCAACAACAAACTTGATTGCATATACCTTGATCAGCACTTTAGCCTGTTGGATTCAGATCTAGATATGGCCGATAACTTAACGAGATTGTGTCCGCATTTCACCCTAGCTGATTCGCGTAACTTGTTGGCATCTATTGGTTTTCGGGGCGATACGGTTTTTAAGAAAGTATCTTACTTGAGTGGTGGCGAGAGAATGAAACTTTGCATTTTAGCGGTCAGTCATCAACAGAATTCACCACTGCTTCTTCTTGACGAGCCGGATAACCATCTGGATTTAGATTCAAAAATTATGTTGGCTGAAGCGATTTCTTCTTATTCAGGCAGCGTATTGTTAGTCAGTCATGATCAACATTTTGTTGAGCAGAGTGGTATCTGGCGCAAGTATAAAATGGTGTAACAAAAAAGAGCGGCTCAGCCGCACTTTTCCTGTTGTCACTATCCCATGATAACAGGGTGTCCTCTTTCAGGGTGAGTAAAAACATCAACGGGCCAGCGATACACACGGTTAATGATTTCTTTGGTTATCACTTGTTTCGGCGAGCCGTCGGCCATAATAAACCCGCTATTTAGTATCATGATACGATCGGCATATTGTGCAGCAAGATTGAGGTCGTGAATAACCGCAATGACTGAGGCGCCTTCTTCAGCCATATTTTTCGCAAGTTTCAATGTGTTATGTTGATGACTTAGGTCGAGTGCGGCGGTTGGTTCATCAAGCAATAAAACCGTTCCATGTCGAGCGCGCGAAATTTGGGTAAGTACCCTGGCGAGGTGTACACGTTGTTTCTCACCACCAGAAAGCGTGGGGTAGAGCCTGTTAGCCAATGCGTAAACTTCTGTTTTTCGCATTTGCTCATCGGCGATCGCGCTCAGTTCTTTTTGGCTCACCGCTAAAGATAAACCTCCCATTTCGACGACCTCTCTGACATTAAACGCGAACGAAAGATCACTGGATTGAGGTAAGACGCCCATAAACGAAGCACGCTCAGGCCCCGACCAATCTTTAATATCTTTATCGTGAAGGGTGATGTCGCCTTTAGACTCTAACTCCTGTGTGATGAGCTTTAATAAGCTACTTTTACCTGTGCCGTTTGGACCGAGGATAATAGTCAGCTCACCCTTGCGAAAACGAGCGGTCACGTTTCTCAGTATCTCTTTATCGCCGAGTTTTAGTGAGACATCTTTGATTGAAATAGCCATTAGCTCAGTCGACCTCGTTGTTTAATCAACAGTACGATGAAAAATGGTGCACCAAGGATCGCAGTTACAATTCCTACAGGCATATCCATCGGCGTAGCACTGTACGGGCAATCATATCTGCGACTAAAAGTAGAAGAGCGCCAAGCATCATCGAGACGGGTAAAAGACTTTTATGATCAGGTCCTGTCAGCATTCTGCCAAGTGCGGCACAATCAGACCAACAAAACCAATCATCCCAACTAGTGACACTGTCACTCCAACGCCAACCGCTGTAAGAATAATCAGAGTGCGTTTCAGAGTCTGAATGTTTACGCCAAGGTGCCTCGCCTCAGCTTCACCAAGGAGGAGGGCATTAAGCTTTGAGGCGTCTTTGACAAAACAAAGATACAAGATTACGAGTGTTGAAAAGGCCAGCACGATACCAGGCCAGCTTGCTCCCGTGAGTGCGCCCATCATCCACAATGATATATCTCTTAACGCCTGATCGTTGGCGAAATAGTTTAATAAACCAATACCAGCCCCCGCTAATGCCGAGACAGCAACGCCAGCGAGCAGCATGACAGTCACTGATGTTCCTGATGGACCAGAGCCAAGTTTGTAGATCAAAAGGGTAGTGACCGCACCACCAATAAACGCAAAAACTGGAACGGTGCCGAATTTAAGCAGCATGGCACTTTCTGCCGCAAGGCTGCCAAACATAATGATGGCGAAAGCGCCCCCAGCGATGCGCCAGACGAAACACCAATAATACCAGGGTCGGCAAGAGGGTTTCGAAAAAGCCCCTGCATCACGGTACCGCAAAGAGCCAGAATAGCTCCGACGGCTAAAGCCATTAGCGTTCTCGGTAAACGAACTTGTTGAATAATGACTTCAACATGAGGGGGGATGGCACCATCGATAGGTAACAAAGCTCTCAAGCTATCGCCAAATGAGATATCCATCGGCCCGAGAGTGACGGAACTGACTGTTGCGATATAGAGCATCGCTGCTGATACGAGCAGCAACCACTTTACGGGAAGGCGTCTAGCCTGAGGCGTATTCATTACTCTAACCTGTCTGCGTTGGTACGGAACATTTTGTTCATGGCATAAGCCAAATTCAGACTTTCTATACCAAAACCACCAAGAATGGCTTCAGTTGCGCTGCCATAATTCTTCCATTCATGCCTGCTGATGTTGCTCTCAGCAGCGGGTAAGCGTTCAGAACGGCTTCGGCACTGCTCAGTTTTTTCCAGTTTCTCTCTGAAATCAGAATGAAATCCGGGTTCATGTCGGCAATGGCTTCATAAGACAGTGGTTTGTAAGAATTCATGCTGGATGCTGCTGGATTTTTGCCCCCTGCAAGCTCTATGACGGTATTGATGGTGGTCTCACCGCCAGCAACGGTTGCGGGGCGATCGCCGGACATCATCATGAAAAGCACATTCGGTTGCACATCAGGTTTAACATCTGATAAAGCAGCCATGCGAGAAGAAACATCGGCTTTAATTGTTTTGGCTTGCTCTTGAGTGCCAGTTAACTTTGCGAGCGTGTCAATGCGCAAATTAAAATCTTGCAGTGAATGGCCTTCTGAAAGCGTACTGACTAATACACCACTCGATTTTAGAATATCGAGAGTGCTGTCAGGGCCCATCGCATTTGAGCCAATGACATGTGTCGGTGACAATGCTAGTAAGCCTTCTGAGGAGAGTTGTCTATGATAACCCACCTGCGGAACTTCATTGTTTTTCACATAAGCACGACTGGTGGAATCGACCGCGACCAGTTTGTCTTGGGCACCCAGCGCATAAATCAACTCAGTAACACCAGAGCCTGCGCTGATAATTCTCAGTTGTTCAGCTGCGACGGATGTCGACAGAGCACAGCCGAGTAGTGCGATACCCTTAATGAGTGTTGTAGCCTTATTTACCATTTTTTGTTTCTTCCATGACAATGTTGGTTGCATCAATGTTGTTTTGCTGCAAGAAGGCCAGCACTTTAAGCATGCTTTCCACGCTGGCGTTTTTATCCGGTGAGATAATTATTTTATGTTCTGGGTGCGTCTTCACACTCTCCCGGACGGCTTGGGTAAATGTTTTCCATTGTTCAATGGAACGGCCATCAAGTGCCCAATAAGGTGCGGCATTGAGAATATTGATTGTGATGACATCCTGATTATTCGTGCTCAACACACTTTGCTCATCAGTTGCCGGTATCTCAACATCCATGGTTTTTACCTGCACGCTGGCAGTTAACATCAGAAAGACCATAACGATGAAGAGGATGTCGAGAAGCGGCGTGAGGTCAACACTGAACATTTCTTTATGATTGTCCTGATACTGCCTTATCATCCCACTCCCTCCACAAGTTCTTGGGCGGGAAGGTCAGCGGCACTTACTTCATGTTTATTATTAAGGCTTGACGAAAGCGTTAGATTTACGTGATTCATCACCTGCTCAGCTTTGGTCAGGCATCTGTCAGCAGTGAGTTGGAATAACTGAGAAAACGTAATAGCGGGTAGGGCAATTAATAAACCTGCAGCCGTTGTTGACATCGCAAGGCCGAGACCGTCTGCTAGCTCTGCTGGCGTCACTGAACCAGAGCTCTCTCCTATACCCTTAAACATCTCAATCAAACCAAGAACGGTGCCGAGTAAACCGACCAGTGGGCTGACGACACCAATAACGTTCATTAACCGTAAACCGGACACAAAGCGGACGCGTTGTTCCTGTAGCCATAATGACGCACAGTCTTCTCGGATTGCTCTCTCGGAAGAAGCGTGCTGAAAAACAATACCAATACTCTTTGCCAGCAGATTTCTCCGAGCACTGAGATCAAGACCAGACGCTTCTATGACGTTAATATCGCCCGCTTCTAGTTGTGCCAATTGTTTACCAACATTGATGCCGAAGAAGGGAATGTTTAAAAGAAAGAAAATCGAACGCTCAATGAATAACATCAGAAACAGAAAAGAAAGTACGGTAAGTGGCCATGTCATCAAGCCAAGTTGTGTTTTTAGTGAAAGCAGTAGATCGGGGAAAGTCATGATTAATCCAATTTAAAACGAACGGGGATATGAACACATGAGCGACAGCAAGTCCGTTTTGCTTCGCTCCTGAAAATTTCCATTTTCCAATTGTTTTGATTGCCGCTTTATCCAGTACAGAGTGTCCGGATGAGCGTAAAAGCACTTGCTTGAGTTGTTTGCCTTGTTTGTTCAGCCAAACTTCGATGAGTATTTCCCCTTCCAGCCCACGTTTACGCGCTATGCGTGGGTACTTTATTGGCGTTGGTTTGGCGGCGAACCTAGGCTTATCGAGCAATACTGGCGCACTCGCTGCCATTTGCATGCTGTCTGACGAGGTTGAGAGTCTCGTTTCTCAGCAGGTTTTACAGTCTGTATTTTCTTTGGTGTCTCTTTACGACTGATTTTTTGTTCAGGTCGTTTAGCGGCTTTTGGGGCATTAGCGACTTTTTGAACTGGCTTCGTTTTCTTTAAGGGCTTTGGTTCGATTTTTTTCTTGGGGGCCGGTTTTTTCTTAGGTGTTGGCGTCTTTGCCAGTAATGGCTTTTTCGATTCTTTTGGTTGTTTAGGCGTCGCTTTTGGCGGGTTGGTTTTTTCTACCTTCTTGACTGGCTCAACAGAAGCGACTTTTTCATTTAATGTTGCTTTCTCTTTTGTCTCTTCTTTAACTGCTTTTTGAGTCTCTTGCGGTGTTGGACTTTTTTCAGTTTCTGCTTTTGTTGGTTTCGCTGCTGCAACGAGACGAATGCTCAGGTTTTTACCTGCTTTACTGTCAAAGGAAACTGTCTGCGGTGGCTGTGGGTAGGTAATGAAAACACCACACTAAGAATCGCGAGGGAGGCGACACCGCAAGCCAGGTATCGTGTATAGCTCACTTTATCTCCTGAATGATTTTTAAAACTCACTCATTATGCACTGAATGCAAATAATATCAATTATCATTTACATTAATATTTTTGAAGTTTAGTATAGAAATCGATCAATAGGTGATCTTGTCCGTATATATTTAAAGTGACATGCTCCGCGTAACAGCGTTTAGTGTGCTATACGATCATCCGCTCCGTTGAGTCGGTGTTCGCTACCCTAAATACTCAGAAAATTAGAATTGATATAAAAGCTAATTTCACCTCAAAAGGTGGGAATGGCGATTAGGAGAGAAACATGCATGCAGTTGATGTTGCACTGCAAACACGTCAAGAAGTGGCTGACTATCTCAGTAAAGATGCAGATACGCCTGTTTCTATGATGGCCGAAAGCCTTGGTAGATCTGAAGGCCAAGTCACGCTGGCACTGCCCGATGATATGGTAAAGACAGTTGATGGGAATCATGCTCAGTATGTACTCGAAGCTTTGCCCGAGTGGGGAAAGGTAACAACGATTGTTCACTCCTTCGGTTCGATTTTTGAGGCAAAGGCGACGTTTCCCAAAGGCAAGGTTGCTCACGGCTTTTACAACCTCATGGGAAAAGACGGTGAATTACATGGACATTTGCGTCTTGAAAACGTTCAGCATGTTTGTTTTGTAAGTAAGCCTTTCAGGGGGATGGAAAGTCACTACATTGCCTTTTTCACTGAAGGACTAGAGTGTGTTTTCAAAATCTACCTTGGCAGAGACAAAAAGAGGCAGCTGCTTGAGGGACAGGTTGAAAAGTTTTACGCGCTAAAAAAGGAGTTAACCAATGAGTGATCAAGAGAAGGATAAATACCAACAACAAAAAGCTGAACGTTTGCAAAATCGTCTTGGACCAGAAATTCAAGAGTTTCGAGACAGCAGAAAGACACTTCAGCTCGGTACCGTAGACACAGATGGTAAACCTCATACCAGCTATGCGCCCTTCGCATTCTCGAAAAGCGGTTATTACATTCTTGTTAGCGACCTTGCCCAACATGGGCTCAATCTAAAAGTTAGCCAAGAAGTCTCGATCATGATGATCGAAGATGAAGCGGACGCAAAATCTATCTTCGCGCGCAAGCGTTTGTCCTTTGACACTCTGGCTGAGCCAATTCATCGTGACAGTACTCACTTTGCTGAGGGAATCGAGGTAATGGCAAGCAGACTAGGCGAGATGATCACTAATCTAAGCCAGCTGAAAGACTTCAATCTTTACCGCTTAAATCCTATGGAAGGGCGCTATGTGAAAGGCTTTGGTCAAGCTTACAACGTAACTGGCGAAGATTTGCTCTCGGCAATTCACCTCACTGATGGCCACGGCCACGCAAAGCAAGCATAGCAAAAAACTATATACCCTCGAGCCTGAACTAACTCAGGCTCGTTAACCCTCATAAAATCCTTTTCAGTGATTATCACATTTTATTGGTGTGAGGGTTTTCTACGCCTTAAGCTTTTTAATGATGGAGTTATCAATAGCATGAATGTTTACTATAAAACCCCTCTCGCACTGATGATAGGGCTCGCTTTTACTAGCAGTCTGCATGCAGAAGATATTTATACATTTGATGAAGTTATCGTCTCTGCAACACAATCGGAGCAACAAGAAAAAAATGTTGCGGCAAGTGTTTCCCGTGTTGGTCGAGAGCAACTCGACGATGACTTGGCACAAAACTTAAATCAGGTTTTCAAATCTTTGCCGGGTGTTGCCGCTAAAGGGCAAGGTAGATTTGGCGTCAGTGGTTTTAATATCCGCGGTCGCGACGAAAATTATGTTAAGAATCTGATTGATGGCGTAGAGCTGCCTAACAGCTACAACCCTGGCGCAGATGTCATGCGCAAGTACAGCACAGCCATTGAGCCAGATTCGCTAAAGGCAGTCGAAGTCAGTAAGGGCCCTGTTTCCAGTGTCCACGGCAGCAATGCGCTGGCAGGCGCAGTGGTCTTTTCAACGTTAGACCCTGCCGATATCCTCGAGAGCGAAGAAGGTAATGATACGTCGGCAAAAGTAAAAGCGGGATATTACTCGGCAGATCAAAGCTACAAAGTCACAACATCAATAGCTAATAGAACAGGTGACGTTGAGAGCCTGTTGCAAATCACACATCGAAGTGGCCATGAAACGGAAACGCATTCTAACGGTGCTGATATCGAAGGCACGGACCGTGGGCTTGCGGATCCATCAGAATTTGACGCCAACAATGTGCTAGCGAAATTTATCGTCCCAGTGAATGAAAATCATACAGTGAGCTTTACAGGCGAGGCTTACGACAGACAAGCTGAGACTGAACTGTTGTCCAGAGAGGGTAAGTCTTTAGGCCCCGGCTTCACGTACTCCGACAACCAAGGAGAAGACCAAGACTCTCGCTACCGTGCCACCATTAATCATGAGTGGACGACGGATAATGTTCTTTTTGATCAGTTAAATTGGTCTTTGAGTTATATGTTGAACGAAACCGAACACAAAACATTTGACACCTCTATTGCGCGCGGAGAAAGAATGCGCCGCAGACAGGGCAGTGACTCAGATTATCAATTTAAGGCGCGCCTCCAAAAAGATATTGAACTGGCGGGCTCAGTCCATGAAATCAGCTACGGCGTGAACTTCTTAAAGCGGGATTTTGAGTTGGACTATGATACAACCAAATTTCCATCTGGTACCGTTACGCCTGATACTCCTCTGTTGAACGATGCGAAATCTCACGACATTAGCATCTTTGTTGAAGACAATGCTTTCCTTTTCGAAGACTCACTAGTTGTCAATGCTGGTTTACGGTATGACCGTTTCAAAGCCGATCCTGCGGATGCCCAGTATGATGTGGTAAAAAACAGCCGTGTAACCGGACGATTGGGTGCCGTATATAACTGGACGGATCAGGTAAATTCTTTCGCCAGTGTTAGTCAAGGTTTTAAATCGCCGACAATTCAAGACCTGTATTACACATACGCCCGAGGCGAGATTATTTTGCCTAATCCAGAGCTTAAAGCGGAGGAGAGTCTCTCATACGAAACTGGCGTTAGGGGCAGTTGGGACTCTGGAAAAGCATCCTTGAGTGTCTTTTACACTGATTACAAGAATTTCATCCAACAAGTTGAAACGGGCAGAGCGCCAGACGGCAGAAAGATTTCCACTAAGATCAACCTCAATAAGTCGAAAATTTACGGTGCTGAATTCTCAACCACACTCGGGCTTGATCAGTTGATAAGTGCACCGAAAGGAACGTTTGCGAAATTGAGCGTTGCTTACGCTAAGGGCAAAGAGGGAAGCGACAACAAGGGTATTGACTCTGTATCACCTCTGACATCAGTAGCGACACTCGGCTATGATAACGCGAGCAACGACATCGGTGGTCGTGCTTTACTTACTGCCGTCGCGGCGAAAGAAGGCAAAGACTGGAGAGATGAAACCAACCTGAAAGCACCTGGCTTTGCGACGCTTGATCTGACTATGTATTACAAGCCAGTTGAGCCGCTGACTATCCGGGCAGGTGTCTACAATGTTCTTGATAAGCAATACTGGTATTTCCAGGACGTTGCAGGTCTTAAAGCAACAAGCAAAGGTGTCGACAGATACTCTCAGTCGGGTCGTAATTTTGGTATCGAAGTTGAATATACTTTTTAATGACTATTTGACCCTATCCCAATAAATGAAGAATATAGCCTCATCCCAGTATGAGGCTTTTTTTCATCTTCTAGACTGTTATAACCATAAGTTGAATTCCTTTACTCTCTGTTCCAACCTTACATCAATACTTGTTACGGGAAGCATAATGAAGATTTCGTTCAAAACAGTTATTGAATGCCCGGATTGTGGCCATAAATCTGAGGAGCTGATGGATGTTCAGGAAGTGGTTTCTTGTTACCGCTGTCGAAGCTGTGACAGTTTACTTGTCACACCCGCTGGAGAGTGCTGTATTTATTGTGCTTTTGGCGATGAAAAATGCCCAAGCTGCCAAGTGAAATTGTCGACAGTTCCTGAGAATATAACCAAACAATAAAACACATTATTTTTCTAATTTTAATATTTATATACAGACACTTAGGTGGTTAAATCATTATTGTATTATAAATAAAACACGTCAAAATACTGTAGACAATTTTATTTGTCGTCTTGAAAATAAAACATATTCGACACCTGCTAATTACTTACACTCCACTCATGCCTCAATCAAATGAATATTTAGGGGGAGAGAGGATGGGATTACACGAGTGGTTCTGCAAAACTTGTCGAGCAGATACAGGACATGAAGTAAGAGAACAAAATCATTATGATCCGAAAACGTTGGCGTTAACTGTCGCGCCAGTCGGGGTCAGTGAAGATCATACTGAATGTACTTGTACCACCTGTGGAACTGTGTCCTGGGTCGACCCTGTTGATATTTTTCAACTTTATGAGCATGATTTCGGCGACTAAAAGAAGTGCATTTCAATTTATATTCGAAGATTGCAGTTCGCTACTACTTATCTTTTATACACATCATATAATTCCCGAAGACCTGCATAGATTGTCTCCGGGAATTCGCTGTTTATGGGTGCCTACAAATTTTTGAGTAGAGCTTTCTCCAAATAAGAGCGTTCAACATGCAGATCGAAACTATTCACCCAGAGCAGTTCAATGATGTCATCCGGCTTTGGGAAACAACGGTCAGGGCCTGCTACGAGTATTATTCAGAGCAACACATCGAGGATATTAAACAACGTGTCGTAACAAGGCAGTTGGACAATCTAACATTACGCGCGGTGCATAACCTCGAGGGTGAAATGGTCGGCTTTATCGGCACACGTAACAGCAAGATAGCGATGCTTTTTATTCACCCGGAAAGTCAGCGACAGGGGTTTGGCCGCGCCTTGGTGAGATATGCTGTCGAGCTTCTTCATTGCGATCATCTTGAAGTCGATTACCGCAACATCAATGCCATTGTTTTTTATCGTCGGTTGGGGTTCACGATCTTGAAAAGCGGTGACAACACGCCACCTCTAGTCGTTATGCAAAAATAGTACTGAGTGTGCTAAGAGGTGGCGTAATAACTAACAGCCGAAAATCATGCGATTAAACAGACGCCTTTCTATCTCAGCTTCACTGATGTCCATTGGATAAAACCCTACGGAGTCTCCCGGCATTCTTTGCGCCAACTTGCCAGCACCAAGAGCGCTCAGACAGCCAATTTTGGGGTAACCGCCAATGGTTTGCCTGTCTTTCATTAACACTATCGGCTGACCATCATCAGGAACTTGGATCGCGCCATAGGCGATGCCCTCAGACGTAATCCCGGTCAGCGAGCTTTTTACCGAAGGGCCTTCGAGCCGATACCCCATGCGATCAATATTATTGCTGACCGTATATTGAGAATGAAAAAAACGCGCTTTCGTTGCCTCACAAAACGAAGTATGTTGATAACCGAGGATCACGCCAAGCGATAATGCGGATTGATAGTCAGGGATCGCCCAGCTCGGTACCCGAGTGTCATTGACCACACGGTTTGAACTCACTTCAAGTTTGTCACCTGCTTTTAGCTTTTCACCATTCTTGCTCAAACCTCCCAGTTGCTCGCGGGAAACCGTTGAACAACTGCCGAGCTGAGGCTCAACATCAAAACCATCGGCGACGGCCAGATAAGCGCGGAGGCCAGAGCGGGGGCTTTGAAATTCAAGTTGATCTCCGGGCTTGAGCTGATAGGTGCACCAAGGGGCGATCACGCGGTCATTTAAGCGTGCGTTGAGATCAGCCCCCGTCAGTGCTACCGACACTGGCTGATGGGCTTCCAAAACACATTGACCAAAGGTTATTTCTATTTGTGCCGCATCGGGTGAATTTCCAAGAATGCGATTTGCCCAAAAGAAGGCATGCTCGTCCATTGGACCGCCATGGGTGATGCCCAGATGCTGGTAACCAAATCTACCGCTGTCTTGAAGTAGACTCAATACGCCGGGATTAAGAACCTTAAACGCCACCGAGATCTCCCCCTAAACTGAGGTAGGTATCCTTGTCGATAGCAACGAAACGGACACTGTCGCCCACGCTGACTTTTGCCAGTGTTTCGCTTTCCCAATCCAACACTGAGATTGGTGTGCGACCGATTATCTGCCATCCTCCCGGTGTTTCAGAAGGATAAATCGCGGTTTGATCATCCGCTAACCCGACACTCCCAGCTGGCACTTTTAAACGTGGCGTGGACTTTCTTGGGATTTGGATAGATTCACATAAGCTTCCCAGATAAGAAAAGCCGGGACTAAACCCCATGGCATAAACGCGGTATGACTTGCCCATGTGAGCATCAATAACCTCACTCCGGCTTAGCGAACTGTGTTGGATAATGTCGTTCATATCCAGGGCAACCTCATCACCGTAGTAGACCGGAATTTCAATTTCGGATGATGATGCCGACACTTTAGGCATGTTTTCATTGTCGCTGAGGATATGTTTAATCTGGCTGATGATTTGAAATCTGTCTGTATGCTGGAGATCAAAGTAAACCAAGATACTGTTGTAAGAGGGCACCAAATCTATCAGCTGCTCCCCGAGTTTTTCCCTAAGTGCTCTTGATGAGTGAAGCACTTGCTCGGCAATGGTTTCGCTGACTCCCTCTCCGAGATAGACAATACATGACTGCTCATTGAGCATTTCAACCTGCATGTGGCCTCCGTATAGACGATGCGACATCCAGCGCATGTTGCCCATCACCGTGGATACACACAGTATCCGCGCTTAGATGAAAGGTGTGACCCGATGTTGTGGTGACGGTACCATACTCGGTGATTTGTTGAAGCTGCGAAATGATTTGTTCACTATTGCTATGAACGGCGCTGGGGATCGCTCGGTTTACCAGAAAACCCTTGTCGTCGTATGCGCGATCGCTGAACGCTTCGAACATCAGTTTGACGCCATGTTGTTGTGCCAGATGTTCAACGCCTTTTCGTTCAGTGATCGCCATTACTACGAGAGGACATTCAGGTGCCATAGCAGCGACGGCCCTAATAACAGTTTCTAGCACCTCGTAGTTTTTCATCATGGTATTGTAAAGGGCACCGTGGGGTTTAACGTATTCGACGTCAACATTTTGCTGGCGACAAATCCCCTGAAGTGCCCCGATTTGATAGCCCATCCACGAAAAAAGCTCCTGTTCCGTGCAGTCCACATTTCTGCGGCCAAATCCGAGAAGGTCCGGATAGCCGGGGTGTGCGCCAATGGTCACGTTGTTGTCTTTTGCTAACGCAACTGTATTTGCCATTGTGACCGGATCTGATGCATGGAACCCACAGGCAATACTGGCCATGTCTATAAAAGGCATGACAGTCTCGTCCTGACCTTTGGCCCAACAGCCAAAGCTCTCTCCCATATCACAGTTAATTTTCATTGAATTCTCCGTAGAGGTTTTCGCGCTCTAGCGTTGGCTCATATTGGCAGGTAAGTAAGTCACAATCTCGGGAAAGACAGTGATCAAAATAAGCCCAATCAGAATCAGCATGAAAAAGGGCAATGCTGCCTTTGCAACATAAAGAATGTTCTTGCCTGTCAGAGCCTGAATAACAAACAGGTTAAAGCCAACAGGCGGTGTGATTTGTGACAGTTCGACCACCAGCACGATGAAGATCCCGAACCAGAGTAGGTCAATCCCCGCCTGTTGGACCATTGGTAAGACAACGGCAACCGTTAACACAACTACGGAGATACCATCGAGAAAGCAACCTAGTACGACGAACAAAATAGTCAGGTAAAACAGCAGTTCGAGCGGAGAGAGCGTCAGCGAGGCGATCCACTCGGCCAGTTCGCGGGGAATACCGAGAAAACCCATCGCCAGCGTCAGAAAATGCGCACCAACGAGGATAAACCCAATCATGCATGCGCTTTTTACGGCACCTAGAAGGCTGTCGAGGAAGCCTGAGAATGTTAGTGTGCCAGTCATCCACGCAAGCACCATTGCACCAAACACCCCTAGTGCTGCAGCTTCTGTTGGCGTTGTAAGCCCGCCATAAATAGAGCCGAGAACAAAGAGAATCAAACTGACAATAGGTAATAGCTTACGCAAAGCTTTAAAACGTTCAGGCCAGCTGACATCGTGCTCTGAATGAGTGGGAAGTTTGTCTTTGTTGAGCAGTGCCCAAAGTGCGGTGTACCCGAGAAAAAGCCCCATCAGCATCAGCCCCGGCAATGCCCCAGCGATAAACAGCCGACCAATAGAAACCTCGGCCGCGACGCCATATACAATAAGAATAATCGATGGCGGGATCAGGAGACCGAGTGTCCCAGAACCCGCTAAGGTACCGACGGCCATTTCTTCGCTATAGCCCTGCTTTTTCAACTCTGGCAACGTCATTCTACCAATGGTGGCTGCTGTTGCGGCTGACGAGCCGGATACCGCAGCAAAAATACCGCAGCTGAGTACGTTTACATGGAGTAACTTGCCTGGAAAACTGCTTAGCCAAGGTGCGAGCCCTTTGAAGAGATCTTCAGAAAGTCGGGTTCGAAATAAGAGTTCACCCATCCAGATAAACATAGGCAGGGCGGTCAGTGACCAGCTGGTGCTGGCCCCCCAACTCGACGAGGCAAAAAGAAGTCCAATCTGCTCATTACCTGTCAGGTAAAGACCAAGCACACCAACGCCAACCAAGGCTAATGACACCCAAATGCCCGCGGCGAGAAACAGCAACATGCTGATGGCAAGGATGAAAGATACCAGTGTCATTTCCATATGAGTGGCTCCGTGATAACTGCTTTAGAACGCATGACGTGTTGTGGTATGGATTCGGTCCGCATTATTGTTCACCTTTGCTGGGCTCTGTGGCCGAATCTTGCGGCTGACTCAATGTCATTTCTTCCTGTTCAACTTTTTTGTAATGAGGTGTTTTGCCTTGAATCGCTTCAATCAAGCTGTCTAATACGGCGAGTGTGAAAGCAATCATGCCAACGGCAAGCGGCACCTGAGGGATCCACAAAGGAATAGGAATATAACCGTGGGTGACTTCCTCAAAGTCATAAGACTCCCACACCATATATGTGCAGTAGTAACTGGTAAAAGTCAGCAGGATAAAGGCCATAGCCAGTACGATAACTTCAAGAGGCGTTTGTAAAGTCTCGGGCAATCTCTGAATCAGTAAGTTAACCCTGATATGACCACCTTCGCGAAAGGTATAGGCAAGCCCGAAAAATGTGGAGGCGGCGAGGGCATAGCCCGAAAAATCCTCTGCCGACGGCACGATAAAACCAAACAGGCGGCCAATAATTTGCGCGAGGATCAATAGCATGATCACTATGATACAAAAGCCTGACAGGTAGCCCGACAGCAAATAAATCGTATCTTTACGGGACATATTTCTGGAACTCTCCATGTCCGTGTCTCTCCACGAATAAGATTTTCCGTGACAATGATTAATCTAGAACCTGAGGGGCCCGAAGGCCCGCTCACTTCAACTATTTACTGATTACGGTAGTTCGTCAGCACTGGCTTGAGTGATTGTGGTGACTCTTGTTCCCACTCCTGCGTCATGGTGACACCAATGGCTTGCAATTCGTTCAGTAGTGTGGATGATGGCTTAGCAATCTCAATACCGTTGTCAGCCAGCGTTTTGGTGTCTTTGGCCTCCTGATCTTTTACTTTTGTCCAACCTTTCTGCTCAGCACTTGCCGCGGCATCAAGAATGACTTGCTGTGTTGCTTTGGGTAGGCGCTTAAATGCGCGTTTGTTAACCACAACAAAATTCTTAGGGATCCATGCCTTCACCTCAGTAAAGTGGCTGAGGTAATCCCATGCCTGACCATTCGCGCCTGTTGAGGGTGAGGTGATCATGGCATCGATAATGCCCGTGCTGAACGCCTGAGGGATATCGGGTACCTGAACCGTGGTGGGGGTGGTATTCATTAGGTCAGCCAACCTAGATGTGGAGGGGCTATAAGCGCGCATCTTGGTGCCCTCGATGTCGCTCAGAGAGTTCACGGGCTTTTTGGTATATAAGCTCTGTGCAGGCCAAGGTACGGCATAGAGCAGGATCAGACCTTCTTTACTGAGCTGCTTTTCAACTTCAGGTTTTGCCGCTGTCCAGAGTTTCTGGGCTTGTTCATAGTCCGTTGCCAGAAACGGAATGTTGTCGTGCTTAAAGATGGGATGGGTATTGCCCATGATGCCGATAAATACTTCGCCAATCTGAACCTGACCTGTTCTCACCGCACGGGGAATCTCGGGGTGCTTCATCAGCGACGCGCCTGAATGCACCTTGATATCCAGCTCACCTTTACTGTCTGCTTTAATTTGTTTGGCAAATTCGTGAGCAATTTGCGTTGGTAGATTGCTGTCACCATAAGGCGTTGGCATGTGCCACTGCGCCGCGAGTGTAGCAGATGCAGTGAGGCTACTCACCAACAAAGCAATGCCGGAGACGGTTCTATTGATCAGCTTCATTTTGTTCTCTCCATTGTGTTTTCATTTTCACCACAGGGACATAGGTCAGACATTGCGGTCTCGTATCAGCCGCGACTGTCATTGCGCTACATCAATGAAATGTGGTCATTAGCAATATCGGTAACCAACATTTTCCCTGGTGCATGTGTAATTGCGATCTCGGGTTTAGCGTTTTCTATTGCGAGTTGCGGTGTGACACCACAGGCCCAAAAAACGGGAATTTCATCAGAGTTAATTGTGACGCTGTCACCAAAATCGGGTTTTGTAATGTCATCAATGCCAATCAGTGAGGGATCCCCCAGATGAATGGGAGCGCCGTGTGATTTTGGTAAACGCGTGGTGATTTGCACTGCACGAATAGCATCGACAGGTTTGAAAGGACGCATAGATACGACCAAATTACCGTGAAAGTGGCTGCTTGGATGAGCGGGTATGGTGGTTTTGTACATCGACACATTGACCTGTTCTTCGATGTTACGCATCGTCAAGCCCGCTTTTGTCAGCGCATCTTCAAACGAAAAAGAACAACCCAGCACAAAGGTGACAAAATCGTTCTGCCAAATAGACGTAATGTCATTCATGCTCTGACTAAACTCTCCGTGCCTGAATATTTTGTACTCTGGAATATCACTACGAATATCAATATCGTCTCCCAGTGGCGTCATTAATGGCTCACCGGGTAACGACACATGGAGCAGTGGGCAGGCCACTGGGTTTTTTTGGCAAAACAGCAGGAAATCGTCTGCCCATGTTTTACTGAGTATCACGATGTTTCCCTGAACCAGCCCCGGAGCAAAACCACTCGTTGGGAGGTTGAAATCACCCTTTCGGATTTGATGTCGTAATGCGTTGGCTTGTTCAACCACAGGAATACCGTAGGAATCATTGGGAGCAGAAAACGTCACTGGCGTTGGCATCATGTCTCAACCTGCTGTCTGAAGTGGGTCAGTCAAATGTTGCAAACTTGTTTCATTCCGTCCAATTATAGATTTTTACCTTTAGTGATAAATAATATCTATGGGTTCCACCTACATAGCAATCTAAGGCCATGAATGTTTAAAACTTTGCGCTATGTTGGTGCTTTGTCATTTCTGAGCATTTGCGACATCAACAGCAAGTCCTGCAGCCAGTTCTGCAGCCCCATTTAAAGGTGCTCGCATAAATGAGGCAGTGAACTTAAGCGGAGACGGCGTCCACTCACAGTTGACTGGCTCCAAGCGGCCTGCATTAAACTCTTTTTCGGCGAGAGCCTGCGGTAAGGTCGCGACCCCTAAGCCATCGAGCGCCAGTTTCATGCAGGCTGATAAAGAACTGGATGTGAAGAAGTGTGCGGTAGAAGATTCCAATGTTTTGAATGTCTCATCGATTTCACAAAACGGCAGTGTATTTCGTGGGTAGGTAATAATCGGCCATTTTGCTATGTCTTCGAGAGAAAGGGGCTTGCGGGAGGTTACGAGGTTCGGTTTGGCAGCCCAAACCAGCGGGTATTCACAAAGTGCCAGATTCGTCACCCCGGGTTCAGTGACAGGCCCCATCAAAAAAGTCATATCCAGCGTGCGATCGAGAAGGTCATGCCTGAGCTTTGAGGTGACATCGACGGTGACATCGATATCTAGGTTTGGAAACTGATCGTTGAGTTGCCCAAGAAAGAGGGTTAACCAAGTGTGAACGATGGTCTCGGAGACACCAAGCCTGAGTGTGCCCTGCATCAAGGCATTGTTCTCTGCTCGGCTTTGCAGCTTTTCGGCCATCATTAAGAGTTTTTCGGCATAAGGGAGCAACTCTCGCCCCTTGGCGGTGAGAGCAACCGGAGAAGCATCACGATCAAACAGTTTGACGCCCAGCTCTTCTTCAAGCCCTGCGATACGCGAGGAAATAGCCGGTTGGGTGGTGAATTGTTGTTCTGCTGCTTTTCGGAAACTTTTCAGTGTGGCAACAAGAACAAAAGTCTCAATCCTTTTGAGATTCATACAGCAAGGCCCGTGAGTAGCGGCGACATTACCGCTACTTTCAACCTTAGCAGTGGATGGTGTTAAGGGGAGTGTTACAAGTGATATGTCTACGAACTTAACTGTTGCTGCATCACATTGTAAAACCTTTGGAAATATTAAATTTCATTGAGGTTTTCTTTAATCCATGACGCTCTCTGCCTGATGGCTGTTTGCTCATCGTCTGCGAGCTTGTCCCAGTTACCGAAAATCATTCCGATGCGCGGGTTTTTGGTCAGTTCTTCTCTGTGGCTGACCATGAAATCCCAGTAAAGTGAATTTAACGGGCAGGCATCGTCAGACGACTTTTCTTTAACTTTGTATTGGCAGTTGCTGCAGTAATCACTCATCCGATTGATGTAACTGCCGCTGGCACAGTAGGGTTTGGTAGCGATGATGCCGCCGTCGGCGAACAGGCTCATACCACGTGTATTTGGCATTTCAACCCACTCGATGGCATCGATATAAATCCCCAAATACCATTCGTCTACTTGGCGCGGGTCCAGTCCAGCAAGCAGGCTGAAATTGCCCGTCACCATCAGGCGCTGAATGTGATGTGCGTAGGCAGTGGTGAGACTTTGCGAGATAGCCTCAGACATACACCTCATCCCTGTTTTACCATCCCAGAAGAACGCCGGTAGATCACGATCTACGCCATAGTGGTTCTTATCGGCATAATCAGGCATGTTTGCCCAGTACACTCCCCGAACATATTCCCGCCAACCAAGCACCTGCCTGATAAAACCCTCAACAGCCTGAATACTCGCACTCTCGGCCTCATACGCTGCAAGCACTGCGTTAATGACTTGCATGGGATGAAGGATCTTTGCATTCAATGCAAAAGATAAACGGGAATGAAAAAGGCTCCAACTGTGTGGGGACTGGCAGGTCATTGCATCCTGAAACTGACCAAAATTTGGTAGCTGCTCTTCGATAAAAAAATCAAGAACAGCGAGGGCTTCGCTGCGGGTGACAGGCCAAGGCATCACGTCATCAAGTTCTCCCAGTGTGGTAACGCCATGACGTTTGAGCCGGGAGGCGACATCGCTTGTTTTTCGGGTAAAGGTCAGTGGCGTTGGGATTAATGCTAAATCGCTTTTCTTTAATTTCTTTCGGTTGTCGGCGTCATAGTTCCACTTACCACCGACAGGCTTTCCATCGAGCATCAAAACATCAAACCGCTTTCTCATTTTGCGGTAGAAGGTTTCCATGCGCAGATGGGTATCCTTCTTGAATTGCTTATCGATTTCCTCAAATGGCAGCAAAAAGTGCTCTGTATCCACACAATGAGTTTGAAGTCCAGATGATTCCAACGTGCTGGCGAGTTGTGATAATTGTTCTTTTAGACGATATTCATCAGGACGCTGGTACTCAAAGCCGGTTATCCCGTTTTCGTTGATGAGTCGTGTGATAAGTGATGGCAAATCTGGGTCATCGATTGTGTCATCGAGTGTCAAATGGCACACATTGTGGCCTGCTTTCTTCAATGCTTCAGCAAAGCCTTCCATCGCCATAAAAAACGCACACACCTTTTGCGCGTGATGACGGACGTAGTCTGTTTCTTGCTTCATCTCCGCAATGGCATAAAGCACGTGTTCGTCTTTAGTTTTAAACCAAGCGTGTGATGCATTCAGTTGGTCGCCGAGTATCAGGCGCAATGTTTTAGCCATTGATGGGTTCATCCTGTCGGGTGTGTCTGTTGAGTATGCGGTACTTTTCTTTCTTCACTTCCGGGCGAGTACGCCAATGCCAAAATAAATCCCGAGCGCGTTTCCCTGACTCAGCCAAGTCAACAACGGGAGCAGGGTAGTCTTCACCGAGTCGAAAGTTGTACATCATCTCTTCCATCGGTGTGACTTCCCAAGGCGTGTGAATGAGTTCGGAGGGAAGCTCTGAAAGCTCGGGCAGCCACTCGCGGATGAAATCTCCGTCCGGATCTTGCTCTTGTGATTGTTTCACTGGGTTGTATATCCGGATGGTGTTAATACCCGTGACGCTCGCTGCATCTGAAACTGTGGGTAATGGATGCCGGGCTCGAAATCTAAAAATAGTTGGGCTAAATGCGTGACACCGTGACGCCAATCTTGCAGCAAATGATGGCAAAGGAAGCTGACGAGCATGGCCCGCATCCTGAAATTAATGTAGCCCGTTCGATGAAGGCACCGCATGCAGCATCAACTAATGGGTACCCTGTTTTGCCTGATTTCCACGCTTCCAGCAAATCTGGGTTATTCTGCCAAGGGAATTGCTGGTACCCCGCATTTACGGGGGAAAACTCCATTTGGCTTTCGCTTTCAAATTTTTGGATAAAGTGGCAATGCCAATGTAGACGAGAGGAGAGTGCTCGAAGCGCGGATCGCCACCCCGGCCTTTTCCAGTTGTGTAAGACGACTTGATAGACCTGACGGAGGCTGAGATTTCCCCATGCCAAATGCGCAGAAAGGCGCGAACACGAATGGCGACTTTTAGCAGGACTGGATATGCCTTTGTGATACTCCTTGCCACGTTCTCTAAAAAAGCTATTGAGCACTTCATGTGCGGCTGTTTCCCCGCCGTGCTGAAAATTTGTCCCTGAGCCAGTCGATTTGTTACTTGGGTAGGGAAGTTGGCTTAACACAGCATCCGAGCCGACAAATTCGATGTTATCCAAATTCGTCTTCACCAGCGGTGCGCGCATCACGTCGCTCCAGTGGGTGTCCCACCCGTTTCGCGAACTTGCCCCACGGATAACTGCAGCATAAGGGCATTCGACCCACCTCACGCGGTGTTCATGACACCATCTTGCAACGTATTTATCTCGGTTAAAGGTGATGTCCAACCCAATTTCCTGGTAGCTGAACAGTGCTTTGACATTGAATTCAGTGTTGAGGGTAGTCAGGGTTTCAATAATGTTCTTGTCCGAGACACTCACTCTGCCAGCGTGCTTGCTCAGTCGGGCGTTCATATCGTCGATGGATTGTTGAATAAACCGCCAATGGCGCTCGCTGTAGTGGTCATCGTCAACAAGCACAGGCTCGAAACTAAAAAGAACAAGTAATGGCAAACCCGTTTGGCTGGCTAAGTACAGAGGAAGGTGATCGTCGAGGCGAAGGTCGCGCTTTAACCACACGACGGCGATATCTTTCAAATTTTTCTCTCGTAAATTGGTGCGTCTGATGTGAGCGACACAAACACTTGTTGTCCTGTGAGAGATTACGTTTCTCTGAGGGAAAAAAGTTCACTTACAAAAATTTGACCGACTTTTACACATTGCATACTCAAGTATTCGATTATGTCTTAAAAGCTATCACTTTTGCTCATCAATGCTCCTAATTGCTTTATTTACCCAATGACTGAAACTGAAGATATAAAATACGTAAATTATTTAAGATCTTAATCCTTACTTGAGACTCTGGTTTTCTCCAAAATTCACAAGACGTATCTTTTTTAATAAATACAACTTTTAGCAGACTTTCCCTTCGTCAAAATTCACTACTCATGCACATAATATTTAGGTAATTGATAGAGATAGCGGAGTTTCTGGTCTTTGTTAATTTGCCTTGCCCAGATCTTTTGCAGCGCAAGACTGCAATGGAATGTTTATTGATAAAAATTCAGGTATGAAAGTATGAATAAGGCCTTGCATCTAAAAAAACATGTTTTGTCTGCGATTTGTCTTGGCGTGTTGACCGCATGCGGCGGCGGAGGGGGATCATCACCGAGCATTAGCCAACAAGCAGAGACGTTTTCTCAGTCGTTTACCGAGAGCGGAATTTCATCATCGGCGGTGAGTTTCGATGCGCATGCGACAGCCAGCGGTGAGGTTGCGTCACGTGAAGAGGGTTCCGACGGACTAAAAGCGGCCCAAGAGGATATCAAGTCAACATTAATCAATCTCGGCTTCGACGTAACGGAGCAGTCTTTTTCTTATCGTGTGTGGAATAAAAACAGTGCAACACTCTCGGTAGGTGTTGATGCTCTTAACAACTTCGCGGTGATTAAATACTCGCCAGCATCTAATGGTGAGATTAATGGTGATTTAGTTTGGCTAAACCCTACTACTTACAACCCAGGCTCAGCACACGCGCCAACTGATGGCTGCGCTGACACTGACTTTCAAGAAGCAATTAACAACAATGGCAAAGTTATCATTAACAACATTGTCATGTTGCAAGCAGGTGGTTGTGATACTGAACAAAAGATTTTGCTCGCTCAGAAATATAAAGCTGCTGCCGTCATCATGTTCAAAAGCCAACCTACTGGTGCTGATGATACCAGTGTTTATGACACCGCATTACCTTATAGGCTGAACCCGGTTGTTACCATTCCCATTCTAGGTATCAGCTATAACAAAGCTGAAAGCTATTTCCGTTTTAACGTTAATAAAGACATTATCCTGAATGTCGATGTGAGCCAAGAAGAGCGAAACGGTAAAAATATAATTGCTGACCTGAAAGGACGTAATGAAAACCAGTTTGTGATGGTTGGTGCACACCTTGATTCTGCCGCAGGTAGCCCGGGAGCAAACAACAACGGCTCTGGCGTGGTTGCTATGCTCGAATATGCCAAAGTGCTTGTCGAGGAATTAGGTAAGAATGCTATTGACCCTCTTCGAAGTTCGTTAAGACTCGCATTCTGGGGTGCTGGCGAAGCGGGAAAATACGGTTCAGCCAGTTATGCGGAAGCCAATTTTGACGCAAAGTATCAGCAAATTTTAAACACATTGCTGGTGGAAACCGGCAAAGCGACATATGCAGAGTTATCTGAAGGTGAAGTAGAAATCCTCAGTCGTCGAATGCAGGCAAGCAACGCTATTAAGGCTTATATCAATCTCGATTCTATTGCGTCCGTGAACGGCTTTTACGGTGTGTTGGACGGCGATATTTCGTCTACATCCAGTGATTCTTCATCGGCTTATGGTTCAGGAAAACTTCCTTTGCCCGCTGATGGCGGGCAATATCACATAGAAAACAGTTTTAAAAACGCGTTTCTGGGTTTGAATACCAATATGGTTCCGTTATTGCTAGACAATAAAGGCGATTACGAGGCATTCGGTAAATATCATGTGCCGTTTGGTGGCCTATTTAGTGGTGCAGACGGTACGAAATCAGAAAGTCTGATGGCAACATTTGGTGGTGAAGCAAACAAGCCTTTCGATCCTTGCCACAAAAAAGACTGTGATGGTATCGATAATATGGATACCAAGGTGCTGTTAACGAATACGCGTGTCATGGCAGAAGTTGTGACGACTTACCTTTTGAAGGATGACATTTTCAAATGATTGTAGTGACCCCGGTGCTAATTTAGCTAGTTGCTTTGGCCTGGGGCTCAATCCCGTTCCTTACTCAATTTTCTTGATTAAGAGACTGGCGACTCATTGACGATGGCGCTAACATACGGGAAATTATAAGGAAGTTGAGTAAGGATTTATCGATGCCACTGGTTACTTGTCCTGTCTGTGAGAGTCAGGTTTCGAAAAAAGCGCATGCCTGCCCGAAATGTGGTGAGCCGGATCCCGTCAACTATCATGCGACAAATCGCTGGTTAGGTAACTTATTCTGGTTACTGGTCATTGCAGGAATAGGCTATGCTGGCTGGGTATATGTCTGGCCGCTGGTAGTGGATGTTTTTAACCGCTGAGTATTCGATGGACAGTATTATAGAAAGCCGCTCTTGGAGCGGTTTTTTTGTCTTTGATGCAATTAATCGGTTAAAACACTCTAAAATCCGCTATATCGATGACAATCCTATGATGTCATTCGACATAAGTTGAATGATAAATGACATTTACGACAGGGATATTCAGTCATAGAGGCTCGGTTACTAAAAACATGAACCATCCACATGTTTCTATCCCATCTCTTAGATTTCAAGGCTTGAGAAATTAAGTTCGTCAATATTCAGGCCGCAATTGGCAATTAATGTGCAGTATAATTTGACGAGACTCTATTGCTTTTCAACTCGATACGAACACTTTCATCTGAGGTAGAGAGCATGACCATCGCCTTGGGATTACTCGATAAAGCGTCTAACTTGACCGGTCTATGGTTTAGCAAATTTATGCTTGCGTGGTTTTTGTCCACTAAGTGATAAATAGGCCGGATTTCTCCATTAATTACAATATCTTTGCTACCAACATTTGTGTATAGCGCATAACGACTTAATAGCGCTTGGTTGGATAACCATACTCGATGATACTCATCGACAGACCACTCATAAAAGTAGATCGCTCGTGTGTTGATACGCAGGAAAAAGAACGCGCTTTCTATCTTTTTTGTTAGCCAATTATTGTCTGGCGGCGACATATTAACGGCCAAAATTTTGTTGCTTTTCAGGTAGTAACTCAGAAGTTTTTTCACTAACAACCTGACGAAAAAACCCTTACCTCTGGCAGAACGATGTAATTTAAAGTCACATAGGTACCAAAATCGTTGACATTTGCCACCGTGGCTAACTTCTCTTAATACTGCGCACCCCATCCCGAGGATGGCGTCCTTTTCTTCTAAGACAAAAAACTCCGCCTGCCCAAGCGAATTAAAGAAGTCATAATACTGCCCGCTGGACAAACCGTGACAGATATTGAAAGTTTCATCACCCAGTGGATAGATAAACTGAGTTTCAAACTGGCGCAGCAATTTTGAATATTGCCCTTGTTCAATGCTCTTTAGTGTTTTAAATCTCATTTTTCGAACACGACCATTTCTGAATAAAATCCGGTGTTATCGTCCAAGGGGATGACGGTGCCCATTGATATATCCTGTAAAATGTAATCACCCAATAACCGTCTCATAACCATTCGTCCTCCTTCATTTAAGCGTTCGAAGGCGCTATGTGTAATTTCCACAAATTCGTTTAGCGGCATCCAGTCACCAATATTGGATAGATCGATAAAATCATAGCGTCCCTCGGAGACGGCTTGTTTGGCATCTTTACAAACAAGGGTTAGCTTTGTTTGTGCCGCATCACCCAACATAGCCGGGGGAAGAGGGGTACCGAGAATGACATTCTTTGAATTGAGGATATTTCGCTCACTTTCTATATCCGATGCCATCTTTCTGTATACCTGTTTGAAGTGTTCGCTGAATACTCCCTGTGAATATCGTGTCGCCTTAGGGCCAAAAATAGCTGTAAGCACCTCGGTACTGAACACATTGTCAATCACATAGTCCATATGTCGAAAATCACCTTGAAGCGCCCAGCGAATGTGTAGCTCCCCTTCAGAGTTGGTGAACACGTTCCGGACAAATTGGAAGAGGTACTCGAACTTCCCCTCCGGCAAAGCCTGTTGGCCTGACATCTTCTTCCTGCAAACTTCAAGTTGTGCTTCATTGATATCAAAGGCCAAAACACTCGCTACCTTCTCATTGGCGAGGTGTTCAATGACATGCTCTCCCCCTGAGCAAACAGTCAGTACGCTAATCCCATCACGAGCGATGTCATCAATGATTTTCGTCAACACCGCTGAAGATTCGCGGGTATGATAAAAGTTCACTGGCATCTGTTCGTTTAAATGAATGATTTCCTCTGTGGTCGGAAGTGATAGGGTGCTCAGCACGTGTATAAACGTTCTTTGCTCACGACAAAATAGCTCAGCATCAAAATCTATTCCTTCCTTCTCCATTGCCATCAGTATTTCTTCACCATGGCTCCAATCTAATTTACTGTGCTTGGAGTAGTGCGTTTGCTCACCGAGCAATGCTGTTTGAGCTAATTTATTGGCGATCGTTTCAGAAATGACAGCATAGATGTATTCAATTGCAGCCAGAGCATGAAATAAAAATCTCTTGTCATGACTCTTTAGGTAGTTATCTATCCAATCGTTGATAAACGGACTGTGAAAGTACGTTCCCTTAAACCCCAGAGCGTTGAGATGGGCGTTGAAAGTGTTGATATGAAATTTTTCTGTGTCTCCCTGCCCATGTTCTTCCCAAATATTGTCGACAATCAGGAGCCTCGCGTAAGGGTTTTGAATTCGGCTTGCCAGATTCAAAAGCATTTTAGGGAAGGCATCAACAGCATGATAAAAAGGGACCTGAGATTTTAAAAGTTCTTCCCTGTTCGCCGTCTTTAAAAACTGAAAGTACAAAGAGCTTTCCCAGATTGCTTGATTGTCCTGCGTGATTTGCTTTGCTTGCTGTTTAAACATTCTCTTTCCCTCTGCTCTAATTCGATAAAACCGTGTAAATTCAATATATTTCAGGTAGCTAAATTTAAAACCATTTTTGTTAAAGTTTCTCTTTATGATATGTTTGGTATTAAAATATGATACCTTTGGTGTTTTTAATGAGTCAGAGAAAACAATTAGTTCAAACACTTAAAGCGCTCCTGAGACAACACGGCGTCACTTATCGGATAGTTGCACAACACCTTCAAATTTCAGAAGCCAGCGTCAAACGTCTATTTTCAACCTGTGATTTCACAATTGAACGAATAGAAAAAGTCTGTGAGTTGGTGAGTATTGAGTTGAGTGATCTGGTGATGGCGATGCAAGAAGGTTTACTGAGTACGTCGGAGCTAAGCGTTGAATCTGAAAAAGCGCTTGTTTCTGATATTCCTTTATTATTGACCGCACATTTGCTGATCAATAAATGGACAGTCAATCAGATATTGTCCAACTATGACATTGACCGACTGGATATGATCCAAAATCTGGTCGAGTTAGATAGGATGAGGATCATTGATTATTTGCCCGGTGAAAAAGTAAGACTAAAACTGAGTCGCAACTTTCAATGGCAAGAGAACGGACCTATTCAGCAATTTTTTAATAAGCACATTAGCTCTGAATTTTTTAAATCTACCTTTGATCAGCCGGGAGAGTTGCGTTTATTTGCCTCAGGTATGCTCTCAAAGACCTCTAATCAGGCAATTCAGCATCGTTTAACCCGCTTACAGGCCTTCTTTGATGAATTACATCGAGGAGATGAAGTGCTTGAGATGGAACAGCGATATGGCACCAGTATTGTTCTGGCAGTCAGACCCTGGAGTTTACCGATGTTTGAAGCATTAAGGAAACCAGAACGCCAAAAGACGTTCTAGAAAAAGTCAGTGAAAATCCCGTAACGTAAGTTATTGAAGTAGCCGACCAACCTTAACTGTCAGGTTGTTGATTTTAATACATAATGTTTTCTCCTCGCTGTATTGCTCTCAAGTTTGTGACTGATTGTATGGGCTTGGCTTACGCCATAAGTGCATTGAAGTTGGGCAAATCGCCAACAAACTTTTGATGAACATCGAGGTAGGTCGAGCGGTATATCTCGTCAATCACTTCAGCTTCAGGAAAACACTCGGAAAATCCGGGATGACCATCATCCAACGTCATTTCAGCCGCTTGTTTGATATGAGCAATAAATACGCGCGGATCTTCGAGACCAACGGCGATGCGCATGGTTGTTGGTGCAATACCTGCGTCTCTTAAGCGTCGCCGGATAATTCAGAATGGGTAGTCATGGCAGGACACAAAGCAACAGTATTTGTCTGGCCGAGGCTGACTTGCATACCGATAGCAGGTTCGAGCATATCAAAAAACTGCTTATACAAAACTGGTGAGATGGCTTTGCGACTTTCCGTCCCTTCCATATCGATAGTGAACAAAGGCGCAGGTAAGCCGAGATGTAGATTTTCCTTCATCACTTTATGGTTTGGGCTGGCGGGTAGAGCAGGGCATGACACGTTAATGTCAGGATGTTTATCGAAAACCTTTGCCAACGTCAGCGTATTAATGGTTTTTTGTAACACGCGCATTTCAAATGTTTTCATGCCATTAAGCACTTCAAAAGCTTTGTCGGCATCAAGGAACGCGCCTTTGATGTAATACACGTTCCAAAAGAGGGTCTCATTCCAGTTGACCTGTTTCTGCGTTCCGTTGGCTTGTTGGTATGTGACGCTATCGCCTTTTGGAATAAACATTTCCTCGTTTCGCCCAATCACCACGCCTGCCGTTGTGCTGCCCGTTCCTGCAAGGTCTTTGGTGTACGAGTGAATGACAAAGTCTGGACGCTCCATCGGGTCGTCTCGTTTGAGAACTGGAGACAAAAATGGCGTTCCCACCGTAGTGTCTGTAATCACCGTCCAGTTACGCTTGTGGGCTTCTTTCGAGATGCCAGCAACGTCCAATACGTATCCGTGGGGATTACACGGGCTCTCTAAATAGACATAAATTTTGCGGCCATCAGCAAGTCTTGTTTTGTATTTTTGCGCAACGTCATCCATCGCTGAAGCATAATCGTCAGTGCCATAGCCGTCGACCCACTCGACGGCCACATCGAGATTAGATGATTTATGGTACCAGTCATTCAGCAACTGATAGCTGCCTCCGTAGATATTGCGGGAGGCAATCACAATATCTTCTCTGCCCAATAAGTGGCTCAATAATCCGTCGATGGCAGCCATGCCTGAATTGAAGTTCCAGGCTAAATATTGATCAGCCATTTTCCCTGCTTCTACGTCGACAATATGGTTGGCGAGACTGATAGAGGTTGGATTCAGTAAGCGGGAATAAATTTCATGCAGTGGTTCTCGTCCGTTAAATGCATCTTCTACCCATTCAGTACAGGCAAATAGATAAGTCGCCGTTCTCGTTATCACTGGGCTTGATGAAAAGATGGCCGCCACATTATCAAAAATAGGGTAAGCACCCTTGGCAGCGAAGTTACCGTTGGACGTTGCGATGCTTTTATAGCTCGCCCGCATTGGGTTTTGCAGGTTATCTAAAATTTTGGCGAGTTGAAATGATAAAAAGCGTTTGGCATTAAACCATGCGATGCGATCACTGCGGTCAAGTGTTGATAGGTTATTCAACGTGAGTTGCCAAAGGTCGTGAGTATGTCCGTTAGCCTGATATAAATGGGTCGCTAAATGGATTAACGACTTTCCAAAATCACTCTCTGTATCAATCCCAAAGTGCTCAGCCTGTTCAGTCGCAAGCTCTTCCGCGGTTTCTTTCGATGTGCTGTTACGCAATGGGCTCAATTGTCGCTGAGTATTCATAACGCGTTCCCTTCTATAAAAACGTGTTCCTTTTTTAAACTTAGCAAAGTCATAGAGGTAAATGATTGCTATTCATGCTCACAGTAGCGTGTATATTGGCAGATTATGCAATATAATTATCTGTTGAGATAGATCACAGTTCTATCCTTTAATTGTGATTGACGATACCGGGAGTGATTATGGACGCCACAGACAAACGAATTCTGCTTGAACTCCAAAAGAACGGGAGACTCACCAACCAAGAATTGTCAGATAAGATTTCGTTATCTCCATCGCCTTGTTTACGCAGGGTCAAAGCGCTAGAGAAAAAGGGGCTAATCACTGGCTATCATGCCCATGTTGATCAGGACAAATGTGGCTTGCCAATTAATGTCTTTGTGTTAGTTAAACTCGACAGACCAACTGAAGATAATATCGCTAATTTTGAACAACAGATTGCCGTGATGGATGAGGTGATGGAGTGTTTTCTGATGACAGGCACGCATGACTATCTGCTGCGTGTTGTCAGTGAATCTTTGCAGTCTTACGAGCACTTTATCCGTAAAGAACTGACCCAACTGCATAACCTAGCTGCAATAGAATCAAGCTTTGCGTTTGGTCAGGTAAAAAAACAGACCTCTTTACCAATAAAATAAAAAGACGAGTTATTGACGACATATGGCGCTTTACTAACAGACATGTGTCGCGCATAATCTAACCATCACGTCACGGAGGTGATCCATTATGTATTCAGCACAGCTGCAATCTCTCGGTATTATCAAAAAAGGTCAGGTCATCAATCAGGATGCGGAATTGGATATCATCCGCCATGGTCTGACAGTCAAACATGCTCGGAAAGTTATGGTGGACATGGCGTTAACCAATACTGAGTGGGTCGCTCTTATTGGCCTGAGTGCGCGTAGCATGCAGCGCAAAAGTGATGTTGATGTGCTCACGCCATCTCAATCAGAAAAAACACTGGCGATTCGTCGGGTATTGGACTTGGCCACTGAGTATTTCGAAGACAGGAATATTGCTCTCGACTGGCTAAAAACGCCTCAGGCAATCTTCGGTGGTAAAGCAGCTTTGGACTACCTTGATACCAATACTGGCATTCAATACGTAGAAACGGTGTTGTATCGATTGATGCACGGCATGACCGCCTGATGGAAGTCTTTCGGCTCTCATTAGCAAGGTTTGCTGATCTCTCTGGGATGGGAGGAATGTTCGGTTCAGGCCGCTGGCATCAAAAGGGATACCCTGTTGTCTACACTGCTGGGTCGCGTTCATTGGCTGCACTGGAAAGGTTTGTTCATGAGAGTCCTGTTCACATGCCAAAACTTGTCATGCTGACCATCTTTATCCCCGATAGCCTTGCAATTCAGCGCCGCAGTGAATCTGAATTACCCAAAGGATGGGACGCAGTACCAGACGCGGATACTTCAAGAAACCTTGGTGTTCAATGGCTCAATGAACAGCAGTCGCCTGTTATGCAGCTCCCCTCGGCCATAGTTGCTAGTGAGTACAACTTTTTGATCAATCCTGCGCACCCTGACGCGACGCAAATCAAGATCATTGAACAAAGGGACTTTTACTACGACAGTAGGATGAAACGGATGATCCGATGAACGCGTCGATGCGGTGAGTTAGATACTTTAAGTGAAAAAAAATCCCCGGTATTTTGCCGGGGATTTTGATTTAAGCAATCAAGCATGCCTGATTTAAAGAAGGTTCATCGCATCTGCTGGTGCCATCATCTGTACCAAATGATCAAAGTTCAACAGGTCTGGGTACGCCTGCTGGAGCTTTTCAATTCGATACAAATTTTCTCCGTTCGCACCATATTCCACCACCCATCGGTTGAGCATGATTTTGGCTAAAGGTGCAAGATAGTCCTTTGGCATATCACAAAGCAGCGAAAGGCTGTGGTCGCGGATTCTCTTGTCGCTGTGCGCTAAACCCAGTTGAACCATTGTGGATATACCGGGAAGCGGACCTGATGACATGACAACGGACATCAAATCAGGCAACAAAGGATCGAGCTCAAACGGCGATGCTGTTGCTGTTTTGGTCAGCTCCAGTAACGTTGTTTTGAGGAGCCAGCGTTTCACACTCAGATTAGGGTTCGCGGCCAATGCATGGAAGAAGGTTCGGCGCTGGTCCTGTGTCGCGAGAAGCAACCATTTATTCCAATCTTTATGCGGCTCGGCATGCCTGAACAAACAAGCAATCTGTCGAGATGGAATCAACTCGCTGGCTTTGGTTTGTCGCATCAACTCTTTTTCCATACCCTCAGGAAAGTAAGGAAGTTGCTGACAAGCTTCGACAAGCCGAGACCAGAGAGAAGGTTGCATTGCCATCAATTCAACCAGACGTTCAGGCAATACTTTCCCTTTGAGGCGTGAAATTGCTCGATTAGCCTGCTCACCAGAGCCCGCAAGCCAACGAACTGCAATTTCATTAGACAAAGGTAAGTGGTGCTGTCTCAGGTAAAGCTCCTGCTGTTTGTCATCATCAAGCAAATAGGCGAGTTTCCAGTAGAGATCGATATTCACCGGGTAGTGATCATCAAAACTCATTAAGGTGCTCAACAGTGCGTCTTGCCACCCGTTAGTATTTGCTTGTTGCCATTGATACAGCATTCTGTTGTCCACGCCCCTCACTGCGCTCAAAAGAACAAGGTGGGTGAGTGAACGTAACTGTTTACTGGTAACAATACTGCCTGACGAAGGGGCTTGAGATGCTCCTTGACTGCCTCTTGTAAGGTTGCTAACCCAAGGCCCGGCGTGTTGTAGCGCTGGAAGGTGATTAACAGCATTTCAACATGCTCAGTTGACAAGCTTGTCAACCACTCGCCCAGTTCACGCAATTGCTGATTGGACGCTAACTTGCGCAGACTGACAATACTGCTTAACGACAGACGTGCACTGTTTTCATCTGGATCGGTTAACGCATACATCTTGAGGTCTTCTGCCATTGGCAAGAAACCACCGGGTTGTCTGAGTTGACCGAGGGCCAGACGTGCTGTCATTGCTGTGATCAAATCAGGATGGTTTAGGAATGAAAGCAATGGCCTCAGTGCTTTATGATGGCCTGACGCGCCCAACGCCTGTAATTGGCAGGGAGCGGGTGAACCACCAAGTGCATTGATCATATCCGGCAACGCCAGCCATTTATGATCTGATAAGGTCGTTGTCTGTTCAAACAAACCGATCATCATTTGGTTAACTGCACATTTTACCGCGTCCGAGTCATCAGTGAGCAGTGGAATGACCATAGGTATTGTGGCATCAATTTGCCATTTACTGATGGCGTTGACTGCCTGCTCACGAACCTCAGGATCTGGGTTTTGGAACAGTGCAGGCAAGTAGGCCAACATGGTATTACCCGGTGGTCGATACTCGAGTTGACGGCTGAATGCTAACCCTGCATCAGGATCAGTCGCCAGCTTTTCGAACAGCGGCTCATTGAACAATGCACCAGAGTCCAGTTGGTATAACCATGCCGCCACACTCCCGGGTTCATGAGCCAGTGTAAGTTCTTTGGTTAAGAACAAGGTACTGATGTCTTGCTCAGACGCGGGTAGGGCGGTAAATGCTGATGCCAACGAAAACTCACTATCAGCAGGTGGAAGCGGGGCTTCAACCTCTTCTTCTTTAGTACCAATGGTTGTCTCGATTTTCTCAAGGCCAAGGTTCATCAAAGAAGCGATGGATAACTCTTCCGACTGCTCAATTTTAACGTACTCATTGAGTGGCAAGTTTTGATGCTGGGACGAGCTGCCATCGGGCCAATATATCGTGATTTCTCGGACAGGCTTGGCTGCGGGAACCAGAAAACGTTTGTCACCATAGGAAAGGAAACTGAATCGACTGTTACTGTGTCTCCTAATCCTCGTGCCGTCCTGATACTCAATCGTGACGGCGGTATCTAAACCACTGGTATGAGTGTCGGCGATCAACTCTAGACCAAGCCAGTCAGATATTTTTGGTGTACGGTTTATCAACAACTGACCTGCATCATTGTTGTTGCTTAGGAACAAATCCATATCCCCATCGTTGTCAAAATCTGCTGAGATACCTCCGCGACCTGAATAGTTGAGGCTCTTGACGATACCCATTTCATCAAGTGTCACCTGCCTGAATTGCCCACCAGTATTCATAGCAACAACGTCTGGTTGGCGTCGCGCTAGGTAAGGTGTATCGGCTTCAGGCTTGAGCTCCCCCGTTCTCGAGACAACATCTAACCATCCATCATTATTCAAATCGGCGACGATATTACCCCAGACGCTGAGATAACGATCGTGCTCACCGGAAAACTTCGCTTTCTCGGTCACGTTCTGAAAATAGGGTGGTCTTTGCGATGGCGCAACAAGTGTTTGCAGGTGGCCTTGTCGATGTGAGACAAGCAAATCAAAATGCCAGTTGTCGACCAGTGGTCCATATATTGCCGAATGCGAACCGGTAGCAGTCTGGAAGTCGAAAACGTTTGATTTGTCCCGCAGCGAGTTACTTTGATTGAATACCGAATTGTGGGTCACGTAAACCTTGTTTCCTGTGTTATTGGCATTCACAGTATAAAGATCACGTTTGCATCATGGTTGATATCCCAACTAAGTGCACTAAGCCCTAATCCGGATGCATCTCTCAATGCATAATCTGCAGTCTGATCGGTGAAAATTAACCCACCGTGATTCACCAGCAAAAGATTAGGTGCTGGCTCAAACTGTTCCAGATCAAAACCCAGCGTTGTTGATGCAAGCAATTCGCTACTTGCGTCGTCGGGCCTCACAAAACCACTGGCATAAATATCAACCAAACCATCATGGTTGATATCAGTCAGTAGCACATTGGTATACCAATTTTTTGTTGCTGTTCGGTAAGGAGCCGGGCTCAGACCCGACGGTTGGTTTTCATAAATTGACAAACCATCACGATGGGACACAATCAGGTCTTCACGCCCGTCCTGATTGAGATCGCCCACAGCACAACCCATGCTGTGTTGATGTTGGTACGTAGTCAGTAATTCAAAGCGCTGACCATCAATATTACGAAACAGAGCATCGCCCTGCGTTTTTTGCCATATTCCATGGCTCTCAGCCAGTTCCCTGGCGCCACTTCCTCCTATGATAAATAAATCCTGCCATCCATCCTGGTCGACATCGAACACACATGCGCCGCCTGCCAGCGAATCGGCAATATCCTTAATGCCGGATGCATTCTGCTGGTGACGGTGAAACAAGCCGTAAGCGAGAGTTCGGTCCACAAAAACCGGCAACACTGGCGACGCAGGTAGGCGAGTACCTGAAGGCGCCGGGTTGCTAACCGGAAAAGGAATAGATGCAGTCAGTTTGTTAAATGCTTCTGGCCAGTGTCTCTGAAGACCCAGGCCAAATACGAGTACACATACCAGTACTAAAAGTACGCGCTGAACCGAAAAGTATTTAATCACTGTCTGTTGCTCTATTTAGCTTTACCAAATTGTGAAATTACAGAATAGCCCACGAAAATAGACAGTTTGGTCTCAGACCTAATAAAAGCAGAAAGTAGTAGACAGCGAATAAACTGAATTTTCTCAATCAATCATACAGATATTTGAGCCTCGTATCTTTGTGACTGTTTCATATGTATGATTACTTCAACAGTGAGATGGCTGTATTATTGTTTAGATACAGTATCTAACGCTTTGAAAACAATAAATAGATAAAATGAGTTATTCATAACCTATTTGTTCATAATAAATTTTACTTCTGCTAAATGTTAATAAATATATATAAACAAAAAAGTTCCAACATGAATTTTATTTAACCAGTTGAAACTTCGATGTTAACTTCTTAATTCCTCCTTTTAAAATTCAATCCAAACCTCAAATTTAACTTTTAAAACATTAATTTAAAACCCTTCATCCTGTAACCGTGTAGGAGGTTTTATTTCAATCCCCAAAACTCTATTTATTACCTTTTATCAAAAACATAATTGTCATTAAGGATGACTTGTAAATATCTTTTAGGTTGAAATTTTATTTTTACTACTGGTTGTTTTTATTTGCTGATGAGTTGAGACAGTGTCTGAGATTACTACGAATTAATTAAGATAAATTTAAGAAGATTAACGATTCCTAAATATCTATTCTCAAATTTAATCCGTGGTGTATGAATCAAGAAAATTAACAAACGAACATTCAATTGAAATTATTCATCATGAGCAATGGGGTAAAAATGAAACAGTTTATTTTTAAATCCAATATTGAGCTTAGAGAAACACAGACCGCAGCACTTAGTGACACGCACCGCCAAGCAAACTGGGAGGAAATGGCCTCACATCTTAGCCTTTGGGATCTAAAGCGAATCAAACAATTTGGCTTTGGAAGACGAATAAAGCCGGATAAGCAGTTTGTTCTTGACGCGTTTGAGCAACATGTTCAACAGACGCCTGAGTCAATCGCAATTATTGATGGTGAGAAACGACTAAGTTATCGAGAGCTCAATCTAAAAGCGACCCAGATTGCAGAAGAGTTGGTGCACGTTGGCGTTCGACAGGGTGACTACATTGGTCTGTTTGTCAGTCGCTCTGAATCTCTGATTGTCGCGATCATTGCATCACTAAAAATTGGAGCTATATATATACCGCAAGACGCCAAAAAAACGCCTGCTAACGCACTAAAAAGTATTGTTGAACTCGTGAAGCCTGCGGCGATTCTGACAACCGAGACCTGTTGTGGTCTTTTACCTGACTTTAACCAAACAAATACCTTTACCATCGAGAACCTGCTGCAAAGAAATACCGCTTTTAATCAGCAAGCTACCGTTTCTGTCTCTCCAACGAAATACAGCGATGACACTTGCTTTGTTCTTTTTACATCGGGCACAACGGGCACGCCGAATGGTGTCTGTGTCAGCCACAAAAACCTGAGCAATATCATCATGACCCAACCCGGAGATCTTGGAATTAAACCGGGTATGGTTGTATCACAACTGCTCAGTATTTCGTTTGACATGTCAGCATGGGAAATCTTTGGTGCGTTATGCCATGGGGCGACGCTCATTTTAAGAGGAAGCGATTTTCAGGCTACCGCGAGTCGGGCGAATGTCATCATTGCTACACCATCGATCCTTGCTCGTATTAACCCCTCTTTATGCCCCGAGTTGGAAACGGTCGCAGTGGCCGGAGAGCCATGCCCCATACCTCTGGCGGAGAAATGGTCAGGGTTTTGCCAGTTTTATAATTGTTGCGGCCCCACAGAAACAACCATCGTTAACACGATGCAAAAATACCACCGAGCAAGCCGCTAAGTATCGGAAAGCCAACACCCAACAACATTGTTTATGTTCTCAATGACGACATGCAGCCTTGTGCAATCGGTGAAGTCGGTGAAATGTGGGCCGGTGGAGCATGTGTAACCAAAGGTTATTTGGGCAATGACGCACTCACTGCGGAACGATACGTACCCGATCCTTTTTTGGCGGACGGCAGCATGATGTTCAGGACCAGAGATTTAGGCCGTTGGACTTCCAATGGCGAGTTAAAGCATATAGGTCGCACTGATGATCAGGTCAAAGTACGTGGTTTCAGAGTTGAGCTTGACGGTGTATCGCGTCAATTAGAAACCAAGGATGACATTGAGTTGGCAGTGACATTGAAACTCGATGACCGAACCTTGATTTCATTTATTACTCCCGAAATCTGTACTGAACAAGAAGGCAAAGCCCACCTCAAGCACCGCCTTCCTTACTACTCCATCCCTGAACATATTGTGGCATTGGATAAGCTGCCGCTAACACCTCGCGGGAAAATTGATAAGAGAAAACTCATGGACATGTTTTTGCGTGATCAACAAGCGTCTGTTTCAAATTCACAAAACGAAGGAGCGGCCTGATGGTCATGCATATCGAAAACACCGAATTGCCCGAACAGCAAAAGTTACCCGCAAGGTTGTTAAAACATCGTGCGTTAGAACACTACGTCCGTCTGTTCATTATGGTGGTGTTGGTAAATATTGTTGCTGCGCTCGACTTTGCCGTATCAGCAGATTCATTAGTCAGTAAAGACAGTGTTGCATTTATCAACAACATGGTAGTTGCTAACTTCTTTGTGACCATCATTGTTAGACAGCAATACATCATTAATTTTCTTTTCTGGCTTGCAACCCGAGCCCCTGTGACATGGCCACTTTCCATAAGATGGCATTTGGGGAAGGTTTATCATCACGGCGGAATGCATACCGGATCAGCCGTTTGCGGCACCATTTGGTTTGCATTACTTCTTGGCTTCATCACCATCGATTACCTCGGTGCTGACTTCCTGAGGGGAACTGAGGCTGCTGGTAAGGTGTCAGGATTGACCTTCTGGCTGGCCGTTACGATTATGGCTGCATTGCTGGTGATCATAACGATGGCATTACCTGAAGTCAGGAAGAAACATCACAACCAGTTTGAAATGGTACATCGTTTTGTGGGGTGGACCGTGCTCGGTCTTTTTTGGTGTATGACATTGTCACAAATTGCCGATGCTTCAGTCGCTATGACCGTGAAAGAAATGGTTTTGAGTCAGCCATCGATCTGGCTGTTATCAATCATGACGTTCAGCATACTCTTGCCTTGGTTGAGATTAAGAAAGGTGCCTGTTGAAATCAGCACACCCTCGTCGCATGTTGCCTTGCTGAAATTTAAGTATGGCGTGACGCCTTTTGCTGGGTCATCCATGCTATCAGCCGTTCACCATTAGTGGAGTGGCATCATTTTGCCAACGTACCTAGCCCAGATGAAGAAGCTATCGGCTCACTGTTTCCCGAGCGGGTGACTGGACAGGGAAACTCATCGACGATAAGCCAACCCACCTTTGGGTTAAGGGTATTCCTACCGCAGGTGTTGCAAACATCGAGGTGCTGTTTAAGCGCGTCGTTTATGTTGCGACTGGCAGTGGGATAGGGCCTTGTTTACCGCACTTACTGGCGAAAAACTCCCGATGAGATTGGTTTGGTCACTCGTAACCCAAGAAAAACCTACGGAGATAAGCTGGTTGATGAAATTCTCGCTGCTCAGCCAGATGCGCTGATTTGGGACACTGACGCCAAAGGCAAACCTGACATGGTTGCGCTCAGCTATCAGTCTTTGAAGACTTTTCGGCTGAGGCTGTCATATGCATTTCGAATCAAAAACTGACTCAGCAAGTTGTATATGGCATGGAAAGCCGGGGCATTCCTGCATTTGGCGCAATCTGGACTCATAAGCCGGGAGAGATATATGGATATTTTATTAGAAAGGAAAGGGCGGGTAGCCATCATCGCGCTAAACAGACCAGAGAAGAACAACGCGCTAAACCGCGCTTTGAGCCAAGCACTTATTGATACTGTGAAAGTTCTTGATAGTGATGATTCTGTTGGCTGTATCGTGTTAACGGGTAATGGTAAGTTTTTTTGCTGTGGCGCGGACATCGCAGAGATGAATCAAATGACCTACGCCGATATGGTCAAAGAAGACTATTTTTCGATTTGGGATAGCTTCGCAAGAACTCGAACGCCGATCATTGCCGCAGTCAATGGCCTTGCGCTGGGCGGTGGCTGTGAACTGGCCATGATGTGTGACCTCATCTTCGTAGACAGTTCTGCGAAGTTTGGTCAACCAGAAATAAAACTGGGTGTGATCCCCGCAATCGGAGGCACGCAGCGACTGACGAAAATGGTCGGCAAAGCAAAAGCGATGGACATGGTGCTCACGGGCGCCATGATCACTGCCGATGAGGCATATCTGTATGGTTTAGCCTCACGCGTTGTTGATGATAATGTGTTGGAAGAAGCCATTACAGTCGCAAATGATATCGCTGCTTTCAGCAAACCTGCGGTTCAACTTGCAAAAGAGTGTGTCAAACAGGCTGACAACTTACCGATCAATGACGGCTTACTCTACGAGCGACGGGTATTTCATGGATTGTTTGCGACTAAGGATCAATCAGAGGGAATGAGGGCTTTCTTGGAAAAGAGGAAGGCAATCTTTACTCACGGCTAAGCCGTTACTCAACAAAGTGGGCGTACTGATATTTCGGGCATCCACTTTGTTATTGAATTCTTTTCTGTGCCACCACTTTTTCTGCCAACGTGAATCTTGCGATATACCACTCTGACGAGATTTCATTGTCTAACAAGCTTTGATGCAAGCTCAGAATAGCTTGAATAATTTGAATGCCAATACCGTGCGTACCGCCCTTTGGATCGGCTGAAATGATATTCTTCACAGTAAATTCGATGACGCCTTTTTTACGTATTGCAGATAGCAAAATGGTGCTGCTGTCTGGGCAGTGTCTGACCGCGTTCTCCATCAGGTTATCGAATACGCGGCTAAGTAACTGCGGGTCACCAGTAACATGCGTATTTTTGTCGATAGAAGAAATTAACTGAACCGATTTTTTTGACAACGCCATGCGAAAACGATCGATAACTTCGTCCATCATCCAACTCACATCGATGGTCGTCATTGATAATTCAACGTCTGATTGTGGACGCTTTTCCACTACCATTTGTTGATTAACTCGTTCATCAAGCGTACGCGCGTTTTTGTATGCCGTCTCAATCAACGAGTCGTCTTCACCATGACTAATTCGCCAGGTTTCCAAATAGCCAAGCACATTGGAAAGTGGCGTTTTTAGATCATGACGCATCTGACGCATGTGTTTCGCACGCTTGGCTTCCTGAACTTTAATCTCAATGAACTGTTGTTGTATCAAAGACACCATGTCTTTGTACTTATCGGCAAAAGGCTGTAATTCAGGCGTGGAAATAGAAAAAGGGGGAGTGACACGAAAGCCGCTTCCTGCTGCACGTTCAACCTCAGAAATCATCTTTTGCAAAGGTTTAATTAACTTCACGACGACAAGTTGAAACACGATATACGCGTAGGCAAATATCAGCAAAATAACCACAAAACCAAGATAGCCAAAGGGCAGGTAATTCTCTAGATCTGATTTGGCCGCAGCGTGTTTTCGTCCGATAACAACATATAGATACCCCTCCATATATTCATTTTCGACAAATGCTGCTGAGAAAACGCGCTTGCTGGATGGATTCCTTGGATCGTCACCCAGTATTGGTAATTCTTCGCCATTTAGAAAGGCATTTATCGGCGTTAGATCTACCTGATTTTCGACGATTGGACTTTTACCCCCAGCAGATGAGCTGACGTTTCCTTCATTATCGAGTACATAAAATTCGAAATCGGGGCCGAGTAGCATCTGGGTATGAAAAATCTCAGATAAGGATTCCTTGTTATAATCAGCGCCTTCAAATATCGGATGATCATCACGCATATGAACAGCCAACTCTTTATGAAGCATTTGCTGACTTTTGAATTCACTGTTTTGCCAAAGGTGATAAACGATAAATGTCAGACCCGTCAGAGAGATAACGAACCAGATCAGCGTTGAAATAACCAAAGTACCGCGGAAATTAATCATCTGCTGTTAAAACCCTGCCTTCTGCAAACATCTCAAGCGCTGAATTTATAGCCGACACCCCAAACCGTTTGGATGAACTTGGGTTTATCCGGCGTCACTTCGAGCTTTGAGCGTAAGCGGTTTACTGTGCAGCATACAGCGTGATGGTAACCTTCAAACTGGGTCTGCCACACTTTGTCCAACAGGGCATCTTTCGAAAAGACATGTTCAGGATTTCTTGCCATTAAATGCAGAAGTGAAAACTCAGTCGCTGTCAGCGAGATACTGACTTCACCTCGGCAAACAGAGAAAGTAATTGGATTGATCACCAAATCATCAAACACAAGTACATCAGACTCGGATGAATTCTTCTCGGAACTGCCATCTTTGGGTTCATTGCTTTGCCATGTATCGTAAGTCATCCGGCGAAGCAGCGCGCGCATTCGAGCTTGAAATTGAACAACACTGAAAGGCTTAGTAAGGTAATCATCAGCGCCTGATTCTAGACCATCAATAATGTCATGCTCGCTATCACGTGCTGTCAACATCATCACAGGAAGTCCGTTTTTATTCTGGCGAATCTCTGCACAAAACCTTGCACCGTCACCATCATTCAACCCCCGGTCTAATATAATCGCATCGACCTGTTGAGTCTCGAGGGCTTTGTGTCCCTCAAACATTGAGGAAACCCGAGATACGGAATGTCCCATCACTTTTAAATGCATCGTTAGCAATGATGCAATATCATCGTCGTCTTCCAGAACAAGAACATGTAACGTCATTTGCAGAATCCCTTCTTTGAGCTCTTGAAGTAGAAAGATCTTGTTCAGAAAAATTTCATATTATTGTGATTTTTTTCTAACTTATTGATACTCATAGTATTTGCTTTCGAATAATGAAGAAGAGAACAAACAGAGGTGGATTTGAAGAAAGTAAAAGGAGGAAACACGTGTTTCCTCCAATTGAGTACGCCATTATTCAGTCACTAACTCGTTTCTAAGCCGTAGTGTGTGGAGAGGTAGTCGAGGATTTGTTTTTCCTCAGTGTCATTCAGCGCATCCATGCCTTGCTCGTCAATCATCCATTCTAAGGTCTCAAGCCAGCTTTCTCTTGATAAGCCCTGCTGTTTAACAAGATGAAGCGAATGACAACCGCTACATTTGGCAACAACCAGTGCCATTCCAGCACCAGATTCAATGATTTTCTGACCAGAACCTAAAGATTTGACGTCAACGGAATCAATGGCCCAGTCAGTGGGTTTATCTGACAATGTCGCTAACCATGAAATAATTGCCAGTCTGTGGCCCTCGTCAGCCACCCCGGGATAGACCATTTTTGTTCCTGGAGAGAACGTGCTCGGAGACGTGAGAAAGGAATCAAGCGTTTCCGGTGTCCATTTCATGTCGTATTCTGAGAGCCCGGTTGAGTAGTCATAATCGTCGAAGCCAGCAACCTTCCGTAAGGGTAAATTCCACAGCGGCGGGCCGATACCTACTTTGCTGTCTGGGGTAACGGAATGGCATCCCATACAAACGGCACCATGTAACTTACCTGCTTTAACCATTTCAGGGTTGAGCGCCTGCGCATAACCTGCCCAAGAACCAAACAATAGACATAAATGAATAAGGGAGTATCTAACGTTTTTCAATTCCATTGGTTAAACCTCTACATTCAACGCTATCCGATGCAGAGTATTATTGAGGTACCCTTTGGGATTCCATGCAATAGCAAACGGCTGACTGATACCTTGGTCATCTGTCGCTTTTGCCCACACTTCGTAGTAGCCCGACTGAGGGAAGGAAATATCAGCACTAAAATTTTGCCACGCCGCAGGGTTTACTGCTTCTTTCAACGACGCATCCACCCAAGTAGCCCCAAAATCAATAGAGATTTCAACCTTGGTAATCGTCCTGTCTCCAGACCATGCATGGCCTCGTACTTGGGTAGACGCTCCTTTTAATTTGGTGTTTGTTGCAGGGTAGGTGATGAGTGACTTTACGGGCATTGTCTCTATGATATCGAACGATTTTTTATCGACTTTTTCGCCCGGTGATACAGGTCTGTTAGGAACCCGATAGGCGGTACCCGTCATCTTAGGGCCGTCATGCACTTGGTCACGCAATGTGATTTGAGTCAGCCATTTTTGAGAGCATGATCCGGGCCATCCGGGAACAACCAATCGTAATGGGGCTCCATTCATTGGGTGAAGTACTTCGCCATTCATTTCAAACGCAATGACATTCTCTGGCCCCAATGCTTTTTCGATAGGCATTCCCCGAGATATTGGCAGTTTTCCTTCTTTTCCAGACAAGTGTTTATCTGCACTAAAGTGAGCAGTGTATATGGCTTCTTTTTTTACCCCTGCTGCCTTTAAGACATCGGCAAGCCTCACTCCTTTCCAGTTAGCGCAACCAACAGCCCCGTATGTCCATTGATTGCCTTTAGCTTTGGGTTCAAAGAACGCACGACCATTCCCGCCACATTCAATAACCAGTGCTTGCTCGACCACCTCAAACTGAGATTTTAAGTCCTCAATAGTAAGAGACAGTGGTTTATCGACGAATCCATCTATTGTTAGCGTCCAATTCTCAGGACTAACATTTGAAGGAGGTATGCCGTTGTTACGAATAAAATGCCTATCTGTGGGCGTGATAGCGTCATCTAACAAATGGGGAGGTGTTTCGGCATTAAGTGGACGGTCATTAAGGATCGTCAAGCCATCTTTACCTGAAATCACGATGTCATCGAGCCCGTCAGCAAACGCAACAGGCACCATTCCAGCAGGCATGTTGCGATGAAAAGGGATTGCACCGCCCAAAACCGCCGCCATCGTCGCGAGGCCGGCACCTTTTAAAAAGCCCCTTCGATTCGGGTAACTCTCCCTTCCAAACACTAATTTGTCAGCTGAAACGGGATCTTCATTATACAGCTGATGTATTCCTTTTTTATCGACATTATCCGACATAATATTGGCCTCTAGCAAAGTGACGCTGTGTAGTTATTTATAGCCAGTATGCACAATCAACGTATTTATCGACGATTCAAAAAAGAGAATATTAAATAAGCGTAAGTATATGAGTTACAATTAAAATATTTGTTAAGTGTTAATTAAGGCGAGTTTAAATATGTCTAAATATATAGCTTTAAAAATAAGAGTATACTAGAGGGTTTGTGTAAAAAAACACAAAGAGAAAATAATAAAAAGGCAATCAATGACAGACCGCCTCTTGTGGGAGTTTTAATGTTTATGTTCAGGATAAAAGCCGCTGATTGCCTCAATCGCCGCGGTAAGTTCATCAGCGTATTTTCCATCTGCGTTTTGCTTCGCTTTCATTGCTGAAACGATTACTGCATGGTGTTTAACTAATCGCTCGTTGTAGTCTTTTGCAGAAGCTTTTACACGCTGTGTCAGGAAGTAATCACTGATGGTTTCGATAACATTCTGTGCATGACTTTCTTTATTCATTACCCACCTGACCAACTGGTTTTTTGATTGTGGGTCAGTTTTTGCCGAGAGCTCAGCGATGAGGCCTGTTGCTTTTTTTCACTGTTTTCGCATCCTGTAACATCTCTTTTACCTTGGCATGGTCGTCGTATATACCGCAAGGTATCTGGCAATGTGCAGCTGTATTAAAAGACACGAAAAGGAGTACAAACAGTGAGAGTAGTGAGGAAAGCATCTTCATGATAAAACTCCTAAATGGTTTGAATGCCGAGGATGGGTTAAGGAGTCTACAAGTTAGCAACGGGTAACATACGTCTTATTGCTGAGTGAAACGGTCACTTGTATGAGTGCAAAACTATGAATTTTCATCATTTTAAACGTAAAGAGTGCTTCTTAATTGGTTATCCAAACAGTGTCGTGAGTATGCAGTTAGTATATTGATGCGATTTCGAGCGTTATCGTTAAAGTAATCACTTTTTTATCGGCTCAACACTGGGCGATTTCGTGAAGATGACCTTTTTGAGTGATCCAATACTCGGCAATTATGATACGCCAGAATGTTGAAATAATGACCTCGCAAATCCCTCGTAGTTGACGGCTACAGACAGCCAATCAAATGACAAGGCTCAATCAGCGACCTTCAAAAAACATGCACTTTGTTTTGATAACATGACGCTTATCTCACCCAGCCACATTTCTGTTGGATAAACCTGTAGGCCACGCAATGCTTGGCGCGCTTTTTGCGATATCATCCGCCGAGACTTAATTTTGGCGCGCTGTTGCCGCATACAGGACAAAATAAAATGAAAAAGATACAAATGTTGCCGCTAGCGGCAATGATCTCCGGGCTACTGGTTGGTTGTGGCGGCGGAAGCAGCAGTGGAGGCGGTGGCAATAGTACACCTTCGACTCCGAAATATACTTGGCAAATATTGAGCCTGAACTCGGTGGAAAGAAGCTCGGTTGGCAATGGTTGTTCGATTATTGCTCAGGATAAGTTTGACGCTACTGGCACAAAAGTTATTGCGGCTTATAAGGCCACTGCTAATTTTAATATTTTGTTCCATGACAAGAACGGTGTGATTACAAAGAGAAATCAAGCGGATGCCAATGGCCGTTTCGTCATTAATAGTGCCGATGTTCCCAATGGTGGCTATGTCTCCTTAGAAGAAATTGATGGCTCTATTCAGGGCACACAAGATGTTTACATGTTCACTGTAGCGAAAGACTTACTTTCAAACATGACATTGAATGTTCGCCAGCACTCTTCGACATATTCTTGCTACAAAGGTGAGCAGTCACCACAAGTTGCCGTAAACCCAAATGCTGCGGTAAAAGTTGATCAGGTAGACGCAAATACACGCTATTACCAGAGTAGTTATATCGACAACTCTACCAACGGAAAAACAGTAGGAGCTGGTATCCCAGTCAACTCAGAACTTCCATCGTCAAACAATGTGCTAGTGACTTTATTTGATGCTTATAGCGGCGGAGAAACAAGAGATTTGAGCCGTTATGTGGTTATGGATTCTAGTTATGTTTACAATTCAGCTCAGGGCAACGGCAGCAAAAGTGGGGTGCCAACGGATCAGAATCTATTAAAATTTGGCTTCACCGCTACTGGCTTAACGTTAAATAGCGGAAGCAAAATTGATGTAGAAATAGATAACGAAATCTACACCTGGCAGCCCATCTACGAATCAGGACAAACCTACAGCGTTGTTGACGGTAGTTCGGATATTGATAAATGGTCGTTTGATATTGAGGCAACGACTGATACAAACTCTGGAAACTGGAGCGCTAAAATCTATGCGCCTGTCGATAAAAATGGTACCTCAGTCGTTTTACCGACCCTGAACCCATTCACCGCATCTATTACAACCTCTGGATGCAGTGCTGACTATTGTTTAAGTGCGGATGGGTATTCAGCTTCAGACTTTCAGCTTCAAAGAACACATCTAAGGTCGTCGAACAACAATACCCGCAATTTCTATCAAACGATTTTTGCTTCACCAAATAAAGATCAGGTGTTGATGAAAAGTACTGACGAAGTGCTAAATATAGACAATAGCAAGGATCGCTTGGAAGTCTCGCTCGCGCAGCTAGACACAAGAAAAGCATCGCAGGTGAAGCAATTCTTTGCGCATAATATCAACCTCAGTTTCTGATCTCCTCAAGCAATGACAAATACAATGATGTAAATGGCTTGCTCTCTATGCCGTCGGATGACAAATCGAGAAGAATCGACATAATGGGTAGTGAAGTGCAATTTTATCAACAAGGCGTCAACTAACCAATAACGTGCCGTTGAAGCGAATCAATGCCACTTTTGATTACCAGAAAGCCCCGATAAACGGGGCTTTTTTTGCATTTTCAGTCAATAGAATTAAGAGTAGCGCTAACGTGCACTGATAAAAAAGGGGGGAGTGCGCCCCCCAACATGAACTACCAACGTAGAGCAACTGGTTATCGGTTCTATGCCATGGTTTTTGCAGGTTCTTTTTTTGCAATTACGTAGTACACCAATGCGCCAAGCGCAGCACCGATGACCCATGCGTATCCCTCTGTCAGGTCAAGTGCAGGCACCCAAACGGTCATTACTGAGAAGATGGCAGGTAACACAAAGGCGATCATCGCTTTGCGGTTCCAACCGTTATCGTAGAAGTACTCACCTTTTTCATCCGCTGAAAACAGGTTTTCAACATCAAGGTGACCTTTCCGAATCATATAATAGTCAGCAATCATGATGCCGTAGAAAGGCGCAAGAATAGCTCCGAGGGTATTTACAAAGTTGAAGATGCCTATCTGGCTTATGGTTGATACCCACAGGCCACCGATGACCAAGGCGAAACCAGAGGTAATGATGCCACCGACACGGAAGTTGATCTTACTCGGCATCAGGTTAGCCAAATCATAGGCAGGGGGAATAAAGTTTGCGACTAAATTGATACCTACAGTGGCGGCAAAGAAAAGTAACGCAGCGAGTATGGTCAGAGGCAGTGAATCAACTTTTTCGATGATTTCTGTCGGGCTGGTTAACGCTTCTCCCCAAATCGCTACTGTGCCTGCGGTCACGATCAATGCAATCAAAGAGAAGAAAGCAATGTTAAGTGGAAGGCCAATAAAGTTACCCTTCTTCATTTCATCCTGAGATTTGACGAAGCGGGAAAAGTCGCCGTAATTAATTACAACCGCCGCAAAGTAAGCAATCATGGTCCCAATCACCGCCATAAAGCCGCCAAAGCTGCTGCCTTTATAGTCTCCGGTTCCAGAGAAAATTGTGCCCATTTCTGACATTAATCCGCTACCTGCTTTCATCCAGATAACGATGGCCAAAATGATCATGACGGCATATACGAATGGCCCTGCGAAGTTAAGGAACTTGGTAATCCAATCGATACCATTCCAGAACAACCAGATTTGGAAGGCCCAAACAATAAGGAATGAAACCCAATCAATTGCACTCATGCCAAGAAATGCCGGGTCACCATTCCCACCAGCCAATGAACTGATCAGGAGAGAAACAGCAGTGGAGGCGAAGTAAGTCTGAGCGCCGTACCAAAATATTGCGACAATAGCGCGGATGATAGCGGGGAAGTTGGCTCCCCTAACACCCATACTGGCTCGAGCCATCACGGGAAAAGGAATACCATATTTAACACTGGGCTCGCCGATTAAGTTGCAAAGCCAGTTTACAAACAAACCCGCAATCAATATGCCGGCGAACACTACCCACCCATTAAGACCGTATGATAAAAAGAGAGATGCAGCGAGTGTGTATCCAAACAGACTCTGAACGTCGTTAGCCCACACATTAAAAATTTCAAACCATCCCCATTGTCGCTTGCTCTCAGGGATAGGGGCCAGATCTTCGTTATACAGTGAGGGGTCCTGATTCTTGAGCGTAAAATCGTCCTTCATGATTTCTAAATCCTCATTGCGCCTGCGCCAAGGCGAAAGTTTTCACTATTCTTAGCCTGAACAGTGCCGATAAATCAGCACACATTAACGTGCATAAATGCGTGCATAATTTGTATACAGAATAGGTTCTGATTGTGTGCTGTCAAGATGAAACGAGAGAATTAAATGTGCCAACTCCTCAATTCTGATGCTACGATAGCTACAGTTTTGTTGAATACATGTGCTAATTTAATCGTTTAGAAAACGAGCAAAATATTTTTAAAAGGACAGACAATTTTGAAGATTGGTTATGCCCGAGTTGCCTCAAAGTGGTACCAGACAGAGCTGCAGGTGGCGAAGCTTGAAAGCCTCGGCTGTGACAAAATATGGAAGGCGCATAATCATCAGAATTTAACGGCTGATCAGGAATTTAGTGAATTTCTGGTCCATATAAGAAAAGGAGATACGGTGGTCGCTACCTCTCTTTTGGCGGTCGCCGAAACTAAGTCTGACTTACTCAGCCTTTTAAACAAAATAGAAATTAAAGGTGCCTATTTTCTATCGATTGAGGAGCCGTGGTGTGACACGACACCGGGTAACGCCATAACGTTGAAATCGATACTACAAGGGGTAATAGATTTCGAATTAGCCGTAGCAGAGTTGAAACAAACTTCCGATATATCCTACACCGCCAGAGCAGTCGGTGTGGCTGTTGGACGGCCATCTAAGCTTGACGAAGAGATGAAGCTTGAGGCGATTTCATTACTTAAAGCAGGTAAAACAGCGGCGGAGATAGGGCGTTTACTTGGCGTGAGTAGGAGTACGATATCTCGACTTAAAAGAGACTTTGCCTTAGATAGAGAATGATACGTCTCTTTACGTCGGCACTTAGCGAGAAAATCCCCTGTATTAAAAAAATATGGCGTAGCATCGCCATGGTCAAAGAAAAATAAAGTCATTATCAAAGCTACCAACGAATACCCACTTCTTATATTGCTCTCACCAAATTCATATCGACTCAGAACTTAAACTCTTAGTTTATGTACATAACATTAGATATCACTTAAATAAAAATCGCCAATATGCATATGATTTATATGCTAAAAAAATAATAGGGAACTAGTTGCGTATATATCTCACCAAGTTAGTGATACTAGACATTGCAGAGTAGATGAGAATAAATCCAGTCATAACACACTCTGTTGTTATTCAGCGGTCAATTATCAATTTGGGGAAATTCAAATTAAAAATTGAACCTAGAGCCAGAGAGTTCCGAGGAGAGTCACAATGACAATGATGCAGATTTTACCTATTGGGCCAGGTACCCCAATTATACCCGGAGTGAACACACCGCAAGTAATGATTGCACCGCAAGTAGCGGCAATGCCCATCGCAGAACCAACTTCGGCGTCATATCACCCAATGGGCTTTTTTCTTGCGCAGCGTCAGTTGCAACAACAGATGGCGATGCTCGGAATGCTTCAAAATAGCAGCCCACTTCAGCTTTCTCAGTTTAATCGCTTCATGCCTTCTCCCTTCGGATTCTCTCCAGCGCCATTTTTACCGGGGCAGGGGCTTCAATATGCGCCATTAACGAACTTTGGAATGGCAAACAATCTGAACTTTGGTAATAACTTCGGCATGGGACCTAATTTTGGTTTCGGTAACCGAGTTGGTAATTATGGCCCTGGAATAGCAACTGCTATCCCTGTCCCCGTGCCAGCCCCTGCAGTAGCGACTGCGAGGCCTGGTCCAGGACATGAATATTGGAATAGCCACCCAGCATTAAAAGATGCAGTATGGGGACCAGGTAACGGTAGGATTAACGAACGCGAAATCATAGGCGGATATGAGGGCGGATGGCTTTGCCAGCACGGTGGCTACAAGAAAAATAAAGATGGCAGTTTCGAAATCACCAAAGGACAGTGGGCTGACCACAAATGTATTTGGATTGAAGAAAGAAAATGTTATCACGTGGTGTGTTGTAAATCCGGCCACTCCAAAGGCTGCTGGAAGCCGCCGGGCGGTCACAACAAAGTTGCCTCTCCGCTTACGTTTGACCTTAACGGCAACGGTAAAGTCGATACCACCAAAGGCGGTAAAGCGTTTGATATCAACGGCGACGGAAAAGTTGATAACACAGCTTGGGCAGGCAAAGGTGATGGTGTTCTGGCGTTTGACGCAAACGGCGATGGTCGTGTGGGTACTGACGGTAAAGAGCTGTTTGGTAACAATGCCGACATCGACGGTGATGGCAGAGCTGATGGTCTGAAAAATGGTTTCGACGCGCTCAAAGCATTGGCGATTAAACACCTTGGTCAACAAGCGGTTGCTGATGGCAAACTCAACGCTGAAGAACTCGCCGTGCTGGAGCAACGTGCAGGTCTGACTATGGTCGTTAATGGCCAGAACCAATCACTGGCTGATTTGGGTATCACTGAAATCAACCTTGGTTATCAAGAAGCAGGCTTGAATGCTGATGAAAATGGTAACCAGCACAGACAGGTTGGTGCCGGCTTCACAATGAACGGTAAAGAGCAACAAGCTGTCAATGATGTCTGGTTCCAATATCAGTAACTGACACGTTCTGAGCAAAGAGAAATGGCCGCTCTTATCCCTGGCGGCCATTTTTCGTTTTAATGATCTCAATCACTCCAGTGTTACTAATCCCTGTCTTATATTTCGACTAACAAACAGCCCCAGTGATTTACGCCTCTGTAATAGCTTCCCACATCTATTTTTTGGAGCGACTTCTTTCTAAGTCGTGCATCCTCACTGTGAGAGTAGTTATCACCTTCTTTGTTTTTGTTCGAGCCAAATAGCGCAATGCGGAACTGGTGGCTCTTACGACTCCCAGTTCTAAAGCTCATTATTACTGGCCCACAGCCAGTAATAGCCTGATCTATAAATTCTTACGACGCATTACGTTAAATCAGAAAGAACTAATTCAAAACTGTGTGCGTAACTAACTTTGTTATGCAATTGACGTTATATTTTCCCAATGAGGAAATTGACACCGTGTTCCTAACGAAATCGGTCAAAGCAGTTGAAGGATAATCGGATTCAGTCCTCGTTGTGCGAAACAAGGAGATGAAAATGATTTATGCCAAACCCAATGAAAGTGGTGCAGTCGTTCAGTTCAACAAAAGGTACGAGAACTATATCGACGGTGAATGGCGTGCACCCTTAGCAGGTAAATATTTTGACAATATTACCCCGGTAGATGGCTCGGTCATCTGTGAAATACCCCAGTCAACGGAGCAAGACATCAATCTTGCCCTCGATGCTGCTTACCGCGCGTTCGAAACATGGTCTTTTACCAGCGTGACTGAGCGTTCCAACCTGCTCCTTAAAATCGCAGATATTGTCGAGCAAAATAGCGAAATGCTGGCACTGGCTGAGACATGGGACAACGGAAAGCCTATTCGTGAAACCATTAACGCCGACATTCCTCTAGTGGTTGATCACTTCCGCTATTTCGCGGGTGCAATCCGCTCACAAGAGGGAGCAACTGCTGCGCTAGACGCAGACACATGGAGTTACCACATGCACGAACCTATTGGTGTTGTGGGGCAAATCATTCCATGGAACTTCCCGTTGCTAATGGCTGCGTGGAAGCTTGCTCCCGCATTAGCGGCCGGATGCTGCGTGGTGTTGAAACCCGCAGAGCAAACGCCCGTGTCTATTCTAAAAATGTTTGAGCTTATTGGCGACGTCATCCCTAAAGGCGTAGTTAACGTTGTCAATGGGTTGGGCGAGGATGCAGGACAGGCGCTGGCATCGAGCAAACGCATTGCGAAAGTTGCTTTTACTGGTTCCACCGAAATCGGCCAACACATTATGCGTTGTGCGGCAGAGAATATGATCCCATCAACGGTTGAGCTTGGTGGTAAGTCTCCCAACATCTACTTTGGTGACATATTCGATTACGAGAATGAATACGCCGATAAATGCATTGAGGGCATGCTGTTGGCGTTTTTCAATCAAGGAGAAGTGTGCACCTGTCCATCACGAGTATTGGTGCATGAGTCGATTTATGACAAATTCCTCGACCGCGTAGTCTCTCGCGCTGAAACCATAAAGCAGGGTAATCCACTCGATACCGAAACCCAAATCGGTGCTCAGGTGTCGCTTGAGCAACATGATAAAATCATGAACTACATCAGTATTGGTGAACGGGAAGGCGCAAAAGTTCTGACGGGAGGCAGCAAAGCCAATGTGACAGACACCTTGTCCTCGGGTTTCTATATCCAGCCGACGATATTGAGCGGTACCAACGATATGCGAGTATTTCAGGAAGAAATTTTCGGCCCAGTCACAGGCATTGTGCCTTTCTCAAACGAGGCTCAAGCTATCGACATTGCCAATGACAGTATCTATGGCTTAGGCGCAGGCGTGTGGACAAGAGATACGAATCGAATCCATCGTATGTCACGTGCGGTGCAGGCTGGGCGGATATGGGTAAATTGCTACCACGCGTACCCCGCACATGCGGCATTCGGCGGATACAAACGTTCAGGTATTGGTCGAGAGACTCACAAAATGGCACTGTCCAACTACCAGAACACCAAAAATGTGCTCATTAGCCACAACGTGAATCCTCTAGGTTTCTTCTAAACCCTCGCTGAGAAGTCGATAAAAGGCCACCGTAAGGTGGCCTCTTTTCATGCTGGGTATTAACGACTCCATTCCTTTATCTGAAGTTCACTCTCTGGGTGACATTGGCACGCTAAGGTGTAGCCCGCCTCTTGTTCACTGGCTGTAATACCAGGCACAGATTTATCAATGGGTTTCACAGCGCCTTTGGTTACCCTGAATTTACAGGTGCCGCATGTGCCGTTGCCACATGCGTGAGGCAAGGTAATACCATTGGCTGCTGCGACCTGCAGGATTGTTTGGTTTGAAGCCACGTTAATGACGTAATCGCTGCCATCAGACAACAAAATATTTATTTCATGCTGCTTACCCTTTGGTGCAGCGGCCAGTGCAACAAAGGCTTCAACGTGTACCCGTTGGTCGTCGATATTATTCTCAGAGAGAAACTCTGTTACCGAATTCTTAAGACCCTCAGGGCCACAGATATAAAAATCAGTTTGAGCAGCAGAATCCGCCGCTTTGATTGATGGCAGAAGATCACGAAGCATGGCTTTATCAAGCCGTCCAATTATGCTTTTCCAACTTACGCCCTCTGATAGGCAGGCGCCCGAAGAAAAGACAAAGTCGACCTTCAGGCAATTTGAATACACCGTCATTAGTTCACTGATTTTGTCGGCGAACATGATGTTGTTGGCGTCTCTGCAAGCGTAAATCAAATGCACCGTGGCGTTTTTGCTAATCAGCGCCGATTCCATGATTGCCAGAACAGGCGTGATACCACTCCCTGCGGCCACGAGAACAAGATGATCGACGGGCTTACTATGTTGGGCAGGATAAGAAAAATCACCGAAAGGACCACGGACAATCAGCTCATCACCCACGTCGAGATCGTCGTTTAAAAAACCAGAAAAAAGCCCTTGTTCGACCTTCTTCACGCCAATTTGCAGCTCGCCATTTTCAGGTGCTGAACTCAGTGAATAACAACGTGTCTGGTGTTCATTGTTAAGCCACTTACTCACCGTAATATATTGCCCAGCACGATAATTAAGGCGTTCCCCTTCAGGCAAAGCTAAGCTCACCTCAACCGAATCACCTGTCAATGAACGGATAGACGCTACCGAGAGCAACATATTGACAGCATCGCCTTTATCTTTGAGTCCGCTAGCCAAGGGAGACTTCAAAAATCGTGGTCGTTCGCCACTGAAAATGTCTTCAATTGGAGCGCCTTTCGAATCCAAATAAGGCAAGATTTTCTGATAGACACCTTGGTATTTGTACCAAGGTAACCGCGGATAGAGGTGATGAATAAGGTGGTAGCTTTGTCCCAGTAATAAAATGTTCCAAAGCTGCCCCGGAAAGATCCTTGTGTTTTGGTATCTGTCCTGAGATTTGTGAGGGTGATGCGGAATGTAATCAAAAAACAAAGGCAACACGATCACAGCGATAATACCGGGAAAAAACACAAAAGCTAAAAACTCATCGCTGTAGCCAGCATTGATCATGTAAGTAACAGAAGAAATGGTTATCGCCAGATAGACAAGCGTGCTGACATAAGTGCTTGAAAAAGTCTTTAAATGACGTAAAGACGTGACAGACATCAAGTGGTAACGAAAGGGTATCCACATGCAATTAAGCAGCACCATATACCACTGTTCACCCAGAGTGAAATGATCAGGGTCCCGCTCCGGGTCATTGGTAAAGGCATGATGACGGTCATGAATTTTCTGAAAAAAACGATAGGGAACAATCAGCAGAGGAAGTGAGGATATCCAGCCAAGTACGTCTTCCAGCGGTTTCAACGGTGAACCCATTTTTACAATACCGCCATGTCCGGCGTCATGCATCACCGTAAAGCTGGCATAGGCAAGGTAGCCGCATATCAAGGCTGAAAGAAAATAGGGAATATGACCAGCAAGCGAAAAATAAATAGTAACCGCGTAACCTAGAACAATTGCAAAGAAAAGAGAGACTGTGCCCCATGCTACGCCCGGCATAAATCGTTGCCACACATCTGAATAGTGTTCTTGCCTTATTTCACTAATATCTGTCATTGCATTTCATCCATACGTTTTTTTTGGTGTCTCTATATAATTAGTTCAATTGCTCTAAACAGCTGTTCTTAGTGATGAGAATGCATCAATATTCATTGCGCCTTGTCGCGCATTTCATATTCATAAAGGCTCAAAAACTGTTTTCTGTATGTTTTGTGAATCTGCAAGCAGTGCAATTAGAGCATCTTCCCTAATATCTCCATTCATAATTAACCCTAAATGCATTCTGCAGAACAGGACGTATCATTGATGAAAAAAGTCGCAAGGGACTACGCCTTCTATCGGAGCTTGTTCAAAGACACCGAAAAACCTTTTGCCTATGTCGATCTGGATTTATTTGATGCCAACGCAAATGCACTGAAAGGCAGGGCTGGCGATAAGAAGATCAGAATCGCATCCAAATCTGTTCGCTGCCCGTCGCTGATCAAACGACTTCTTGATTCAGACAGCCAATTTCAGGGAATCATGAGTTTCCATCCTGATGAGGCTGTGTATCTCAGTCAGCAAGGTTTTGACGACATTTTGATGGGTTATCCGATTTGTCACCCACAGAAAATTCGGGCGATGGGCATGGAGATAAAGCGCGGTAAGAGGTTGATTTTGATGATTGACAGCCCTGAACACGTGGCGCTTATCGATGCAATAGGCCAGGAATTAAATGTGACGTTCCCCGTGTGTCTTGATGTCGATATGTCAACACGGTTTCCGTTTCTTCACTTCGGTGTAAGACGCTCCGGAGTCACCACGCCTGAGTCTGCATTGCCTATTTATTATGCGACCAAAGCTTCAACATCTGTTCGTCTTGTGGGTGTCATGGGCTATGAAGCGCAAATCGCAGGTCTTGCCGACAACGTGCCGGGGCAGGGTGCGCGCAATTGGCTGATACGCAAATTAAAAGCGCGATCAGTGAAAGATGTAGCAGAGCGCAGAGCCAATATCATAAAAACGTTGGAAGAGCAGGGCGCAGAACTCGAACTTGTCAACGGCGGTGGTACGGGTAGCCTTGAAAGCACCATCAAAGAAGCCGTTGTTACGGAGGTGACTGTCGGCTCCGGTTTTTATTCCTCAGCACTGTTTGACGATTATCTGGCATTTAAACATCAACCCGCCGCGGGGTTTGCCATCGAGGTGGTTCGCCAGCCAACACAAAATATTTATACCTGTCTGGGGGGAGGCTACATCGCTTCAGGCCAAACAGGTACCGACAAACAGCCAAAGCCTTATTTACCTCACGGCCTAAGCCTCAGTCAAAGCGAGGGAACCGGTGAAGTGCAAACACCCATTACTTACACAGGAGCAGAAGCGCTGGAATTCGGCGCTCCGATATTTTTCCGTCACAGCAAAGCCGGAGAACTCTGTGAACGCTTCAACCACGTTCATCTCATCAAAGACGATAAATTAGCTGGAATCACATCGACATATCGCGGCGAAGGGCAATGCTTTTTATAACTGAATGCCACGCATATCGATGGGTAAATAGCCATGCTGTAAATAACGTAGAGGAATTTTATGTCAGTCACAGTCAGTAATTGGGGAGAAACCCTACGTTTCACACCAGAAGAAATACAAAAACCAACGTCACATGAAGAAATCGTTCGGCTTGTCGAGCAGGCAAATCAACAACATCGTTCCATTCGAATCATTGGTTCAGGCCATAGTTGGACGCAACTGATAGAAACCAGCCAGATATTGATTTCTCTTGATGACTACCAAGGCCTTGAAGCCGTTGATAAAGAAAACGGAACAGTCACCGTGAGGGCTGGCACCAAACTCCGCGCGCTCGGTGAGCTCTTATTTGAACATGGATTGGCAATGGAAAACCTCGGCGATATCGATGTTCAGTCTCTCGCCGGCGCACTCAGCACAGGGACACATGGCACAGGTGCTGAGTTCAAAACACTCGCAAACCAGATAGACGCGCTGACATTGGTAACCGGGCAGGGCAAAGTGATCGAATGCTCAGAGCAAAATAATTCCGAGGTGTTCAAAGCAGCACAAATTTCGCTTGGTGCAATGGGCATCATCACACGCATTAGGTTAAAAGTTATCCCTGCTTACAAACTCAAGCTACAAACCGATAAAGTAGAACTGGATACGTTACTGGGGAATTTAGATGACCATATCAAAAAGCACAGAAACTTCGAGTTTTACTGGTTTCCCTACACCAAAATCACCCAGATAAAATGCGTCAACAAGACCGATGAACCGCTGAAAAACGTCGGTCTAGCAAAGAAAATGAACGACGTAGTGCTGGAGAACGCCATTTTCGGCCTGTTAAGCCGTTTTTGCCCGTCGTTTTCCGCGCCATGCAAAAACCGTGAGTATGATTTGCGCCTTGGCAGTATCAAAAGGCACCTTTATCAATCACAGCCACAGAATATTTGCCACCAAACGGTTAGTGAAATTCTACGAAATGGAATACAACATTCCTGCAGAACATTTCATCACCGTCATTAAAGAGATTGAAACCTGCATCAACGAACATCAGTTTCAGGTGCATTTTCCCATCGAGTGCCGCTGGGTAAAGGCCGACGACATTACGATAAGCCCGGCTAACGGACGTGATTCCGCCTATATTGCAGTTCATATGTATAAAGGCATGGCATATCAGGAATACTTTGATGCGATTGAAGCAATCTTTAAAAAGTATGATGGCAGGCCTCATTACGGAAAAATACATACCTTACAGAGAAAAGATTTCGAACAGCGGTATCCTGGCTGGCAACGTTTTGTGAACATTCGTCATCGGCTCGACCCCAAGGGCATCTTCCTGAATGATTACCTTCAGAAAATGTTTGGAAGAAACTAAAACGGATTTCCTCACAAAAAAGCAGCTTCGCCTGAGATCATCACTGGCGATCAGGCGGAGTCATCGTAATAAGATAATTAATCATTTTTACACACCCATGGGTAAAAAATGGCGAATTATCTATTTTATGGTAAATAGCGTTAAATGCGCACTGGATCTTACTCACCACGAGAGATGCCACTGGATTTGAAAAGGGGTGAGGCCTATGGAGGCAAATAAGTGAAGATTTCAATCTAACGCTAATCGTATTTAACATAAGATAGATAATGCGCACTGGGGGTTCATAATTTAACATTTGGCACATTTTGTGATGTATAAAAAAATAAAGCCCGTACTTCGGGCTTTATTTTCTGCTGTCCCATAAAACTCCCTACCTAAGTTCCTTGACCACGCTTTGACTATAATGCGATGGTTTTCAACATATCCAGTGCTGGTTGAAAATCCGGTGTCGATGCCAACAATTGATTTAATGTGCTTACCGCCGCTTTATTTTGTCCAAGCTTCATTTGCACTTTCGCAATTTGAATGTCGAGTTGTGGATTATTTATCTCTTTCTGAGCGAATTGCATCAAACCAAGGGCATTCTCTAACTCTTGGTTCTCACTCGCGACTTGTAAATAATATAAACCATACATGCTGACCAATGGCACATTGTACTTGTTTGGAGACTGTTTGATTTCCGCAAGCGCCGTCGCCTGACCTTGTAAGTATTTGGCGACCAACTTCAAGGTTTCGTCACCGTTATAGTGCGGCATCGACGTTGGCGTTTGGCCTAGTGATTTCACAACTGCACTCGCAACATCCACCGTTGATGCCGGATTTTGGCCAGTGATTAAACGACCGTCTACCGCAACATGGCTCAGCATCATTTCACTAGACTGAAATTTTCCGCCGCGCTCAATGAGTTTGTCTTGCAACATAAATTCAAATTCTGGCAACCATTTCTTGCCAAAAAACTGCTCTTCCGTATTGGTGAAACCATTTACGCGACGGTTTGTCACTAAATAGCCGCCATCGGATAAGGTTACATTCACCAATGCCGCTGGGCCATGACAAACAGCCGCAACAGTGCCCTCGTTTTCATAAACGTCGGCAATCAGCGCCTGCAGTGCTGTGTCTTTTGGTAGGTCGAACATGGCACCTTTGCCGCCGACTACGAACACCGCTTGGTATTCATCAGCAGCAACATCCGCCAATTTCAGCGTATTGGTTAATTTTGCCATTGCCGTTTTGTCGGCAAGCAGTGCCGCATTGTAAACTTCTTTTGGATTATATTTATCAGCTTCGACCTCGCCGCCTTTTGGGCTTGCAATATCGATGGTCATGCCGTTTTGTTTAAACACCAAATAGGCTTTTGACAGTTCGCTAAATTCATAGCCCGGGCGCACCTCTCCTTGTTGTTCGCCGTGACCTGATAACACCATCAATACCTTGCCGCTGGGTTTCGCTGCAACTGCGCCAGCAAACAATAAGGTGATGAAGAATAAGCTTGTTTTCACGAGTCCAAATAATCGTTTCATTTCAGTTCCCTCCTTAGGTTGTCGATAGAATGGCAATGAGCGCGTGAAACGAATGTGAAATCGACAATCTTTTTAGTTCTACGCCAATAAATCTCGATTTGAGGTGATTAAACTGCGTTTGCCGGCATATCCGCCCAGCCCAACAACGGCTGACACGATCAAACACAAGGTGGACAGTAATCACCACCAATTTGGCTGATATACGACCGAGAACTCCGATTGGTAAATAAGTAACCCAGCCATTACTAATGCGGTTTAGGCCTTTTTCTCCTTCCCCTGTCGCCGATAGCGCACAGAGTAGAAGCACAGTGGCGAAATGGGAATCAGACACAAGAAAAATCCTTGACTGTATTACGGTGGGTAAATGAGCCGTAAATATAGGTTAAATGCTTGATCAAAAAGCAACGATAGATTGAGTTACACTTAAACAAGAAAACTAAGCATGTATAGGAATAAAGCAAAAAATTTAGATCTGAGTGAAAATTTAGCAGTGGAAATAGTAAATATTCGTTGACTGAGCGCTTAGAAGTAGATTTTTATGGGATAATATTAGGTTCTATAAATACATTTATGAAGAACCAAATACTCAAGGCGAACCGATTAGTGATGATGTTATAACTGCGTCAGGTCATTACCCTGCCTAGACGTTTTATCAATTTTATTGATTATTTTAAATTTGTTTCGCGTTCTTCTATTAATCTATGAGGGTATAAATTAAATTTTTATGTGAGATTAAAGTCGCCTACGGCGACTTTTCTATTATAATTTTTTAATAACTAATTAGTAGTTACATATTCAATCTCTATAAATTGTTTTTTCCCATTAAAGTCTGTAGTGTCTCTGGAGTAATAAAGTCGAAGACCATCTTTTCTATATATTTCTTTTATGGTCATTTTAACAAGCCCTAGCCCTTTAGCGGTCCTTGTCCATACACCACTTTCAAAGGTATTATAAACCTCTCTCGTTGAGCCAATTATACTCTTATATACACATTTCCCTAAAAAAACTGACACTCACGGTAGCGTGACACAATATCATATGGGTAGTCAGCTCTTTTTTTATACTCTATTTTTCTTCTATTTTGTATGAAACTGGATTATCGATATTATCGTAATCAACGCTCTCAAAATATACAATACCATTATTGATATTAGTGACTTTGTTGTAGTAATAGGGCTTTAATAAAACTGAATATGGTACATTTCCCCCAGTCACTAAGTAATCTAATTTTCACAAACTATGGCTATATTGTATTCATCGTTAAGATTTTCAGGAGTTAAAACATTATCAGCATATTGACTAGTTATTTTTCAATCACCTTGTTAGACTTTTCTTTGTACAAGGTATAATTGTCTTTTTCTGTAGTACTATTTTCACTCGCGCATGCTGTTACTAGTATTGATAATGTTAAAGGGAAAACATTTTTCATCTTGTATTCCTTGGTTCTACTTTTTAGAACGAGTGAGATTCTACTCGAGTAGTAACTTTGATGAGGCAATACTGTTAGTATTTTTGACTTTCTACCAGAATTTAAACTGTTTCTTGAATGAGTTCATGACTCAATACCTCTTTGCAATAAGAGGCTCACACCTGGCGCCTTTTCAGTGGTCGGCGCTTATTCGTCGGAAATTCATTTTAAGCCCTTTGAGCTTGTTTTTCATCCAACGAATACTGACCCCTATTTGGTATTAGCCATCGCATCAGCGAGATTCCCGCCACAACATAACTTCTAGAGGTACCACGATGACGATCTGTCACCTAAATTAGAATATTTATTCGATTTATAGTGAAAACTCCAAGAATCAGATAATCTTTGTTGTCAGATAACGATTGGGTCGCTAAGAATAGGTGTGCATAACACGTATTACGCCCCCTACTCCGGCGGGTTTCGATAGAGATATGGAGAATTGCGTACACATGGAAGTACAAAAGGTCACATTGCCAGACGGCCACCACACAGAGGTTCACTGGAGTCATCCCCCGGTTCAACCACAAGGTGTGGTGATTTTAGTCTCCGCGCTCGGTGTTTCTGTTGACTACTATCGCGGTCTGGTCAAGCAATGGTCTGAGCGTGGCTATATCATTGCGCGTTTTGAATCTCGCGGCATGCGCTACAGCTCAGTCAACGATGTTATAAACGACAACTTTGGCTACCGGGAAGTGCTTGATGTTGATATGGCGACCATTATTCCATTCATTACGCAACAATATCCCGATTTGCCCGTTTGGCTTTGCGGACACAGTTTGGGTGGTCAGTTTGCTCTGATGTATGCCAGTGATTATTTACCAAATCTTGAAGGCGTGATGTTATTGGCAGCAGGCAGCAACCATTTCAGAACTTTGAAATCCTCCATAGCGGTAACCCGCAGGCAACTTGAAATTAAAGCAATACGTGTGGTTAACCAATGTATGGGTTATTTCCCCGGTCACCGAGTGGGGTTTGGTGGCAAACAGCCGAAGAACCTGATGGCTGACTGGTCCTATGAAGGGCTAACCGGCAGGTACAAGGTGGTTAACTCAGATAAGGATTACAATGTTTTGCTCAAAGAGCTGGCGCTGCCTGTAATGATGATTTCATTCGCGGGCGATCATTGGGTGCCGAAACGCAGTGCAGACAGATTGGCAGAAAAACTGATCCATTGCTCTGTTGTACAAAAGGAACTGTCTTACTCGTGGAAGAGCAAGCCCGTTGACCATTTTACTTGGTCAAAGGCACCGGAGCAGGTGCTGGATGCCTTTGAGGAATGGGTGGCGTCAGAAAAACGAAAGGTGGCCTAATTGGCCACCTTTCGTTGGTATATTTGAAGCGTGATGCCAAATTACTTGAGCAGAGCCGCTGCAATTTTTCCCAGTAACTGGATAGTCAAAGGGATTACCCTAATTGCATCAAATGGGTTCAAACTACTGATTATTTTTCCCATTGTCGCTGTTGCCTGCAACATGACATCGCCCTTTTGAGCAAGCGACATCCCCCCAAATACATTTTCTGCTTCATTCATCGATACAACGTGTTTCATACCGCCCACCGTTTTGTTTATTTGCCTTAGTACAATTTAGAATAGATACTCGACTATTTCTTGTCGCAAAAGTTGTACTTATCGTAGGTAGTCAGCGGATTATATTCACCTTGTGTCATTTAATTAATTTGAAGGGATTCCTCAAAGATTCACTCTGATTTTGATGTCTTTGTGTCGGGTAATTATGATTCGCGAAGAATTGTTCAGCAATTTGTATCGACATGGCTTTACTCTCTCCGATATTGCAAAGCAGCAGTCACTGCTTATCCGTGACGTCATCAAGGAAAACATCGTGAAAAAATACTTCTTACTCTTATTAATGGCAGTTAGCAGTTCTGTTATTGCGGAAATACGCCCAAACCTCTCCCTGAAGCATTGAAGAAAACAATTGAAGCAAACCAAAGTGAAAATGCTTACCTACCGATTATTAAGCCGGGAGACTGGGTTGGTGTAAAGCACGGAGCAGTGAGGCAAACCTTGATAGGTACACCTGAAAACCCAATGCTTGTAACGGCTTTCGGGATGGAAACTCCGGACAGCTTTGTATTTTTAATGATGAGAGAAAAAGAAAAACTGAATTTAGGAAAAACCGTTGAGAATGCTTTTGACAACCTTGATGCATTGACTTTCGATGTTCGACTCTTGCCATCTCTTGATAATCAAGGGGTAAGCGCGAATGCAGAATCATTCAGCAGTGAGATGATACTTTCGAAAAAACACATGAATGCCATTCATAAACTCATTGGTTCACAGTCACTGTATGTATCAATTCCTCGCCGGAGTGTATTTCTTGCGGTATCAGCAGAGGCATCAGAAGACGTGCTTAATAAGTTTATTTATGTTCACCTGACAAATTGGCAAGACGACAGCTTTGGTAACCCGCCCATTACAGATAAATTATTCGTTGTTGAAGAGGGTGAAATAGCAAGTATTGTCTCTTTAGACTGATTCTGGTTGCCAGTCGCTGATACCCGATAACGACTGGCAATATATTTATCAGTGTCTTTCACTCTCAATGATTTGAATGATCTTTACCGCTTTTTCGAAGTGATCGAGCTTGTGAGTTTGAATCCACCATGTTGCGGCTTCCATTAACAAATCTGGGTCATCGTTTTTGTTAGCGAAGAAGGCATAAAACGAAACACCTACACCCTCGCCTTTCTTTTCGATTTTATTCTGACAAACCTTGACGACTTTTTCTCTGAGTGATGAGCGCACCTAGTTTTCCTTTATGTTTCAAATGACGGAGAGCGAATAGTAGTGGGGTTTTGAAGGTATAGGAACATTTACTGTTTATATATACAGTAAATTGTGACGCGTGGTGAAAGTGTTACTTTTTTAAACAGTATGGCCGTCTTTAACCTCATTTATTGCTGGGCGCATAGAGTTTATAGCGGAATAAAAAAGCCCCGTTTTCACGGGGCGATATTTTATTGCTTTGAGGGCAGGTGTTTAATCCCATAAGCCTTTTACATTGATGGTCTGTGTTACTGTTGACTGACCGCCATGGTTATCTGTAATGGTCAGTGTTACATCGTACTCACCGCTTTCAGCATACTGGTGCCAGCTCGCCCACGCAGCGCCACTGTTTTGCTCTCCGTCACCAAAGCTCCATGCGTAGTCAACAACACTGCCGTCAGAGTCTGATGAGAATGAGGTAAACAGTACCCAATGACCAAAGTGGTGAACCGTTAACTCAGGCTGAGGTGCGATATTTGAAACCACATCCTGAACCACGGTACCTTTCTGACCATATTGATCTGTCACCGTTAAGGTGACTGAGAAGGTACCAACGCCGGCATAGGTGTGAGTTGGGTTTTGTTCATCTGATGTTACGCCGTCACCGAAATCCCATAGCCATGATGTCACTTCACCCTCTTTGTCTGATGATGCATCAACAAAGCCAATGGTGTAGCCGTTTGACTCGGTTCCGAATGCGGCAACAGGCGCATCGTCATCAAGGGTAATTTCAAGCACACCGTAGTGATTGTCTTCTGCTTGCTCAACCACCGCGATTTTCAGCCCGTAAGATTGCAGCAATTTACCTGCATCTGGTTGTCCCGGATTAGAGTAGTCAGCGCGGTCATCGAAGCTAGCTGTCGCAACCAGTGAATCATCGATGAGTTCATTGCCGTCTTGCTGACGAACAAGCAGTGGCTCCTGATCTTGCAAGCTGAACGCGGCATCGCGAACCTGGAAGCGTGTTTGTGCAGCTTCACCTTTATCTGACCATGAGATCACAGATTGGTCTGCATCAACAACGCCCAGCCAACCTTCACCCGGGTGGTTACCGACCCAGTTGTCATCCATCGCTTCGTCGGCGTACCAAACAATCAGGCCTGGCTCAAATGACCAGTCATTACCAAAGCGCTTAAGGTGTTTAAGGCCTTGGTCAACACCTGCATGGCTGCGCCATTGCAGCATGTAGTAGTGGTTGTATTCGGCATAGCATCATTTTTCACGTAACCCGCAAGGTCAAACTTACTTTGTTCTGACTCTGCATCGTCAGCCAGTATGACCTCACCGTCAGCAACAACAGCAATGTTATCGGCATAGAAGCCCTGCTCTATCCAACCACCGTCTGTGATATATTCAAGAGTAAGCACAACGTCTTGGCCCGCGAAAGCTGTCAGGTTATAAACAGCAGGTACCCAGCCATCCACATTTTCCGGGTGGTCTACCGAGAAGCTTGATACTGCTGGTACTAAGCCCATTCCGTGTGGGTCATTCATGGTAGTGATGTTGCCGGGAATCGCTTTGCCGTTTACCAGCACCCGCGCAAAATCGTAGTCAGGTTCAACCGCATAGAAGGTATCAAACGTCAGCGCGATATTGCTCGCTTCCGGCAGCGTAAGTTTCACTGACATGGCATGATGAAGATCGTCGCCTTTACCGGAGTAGTATTGATATTCGCCTTCATACGGCAGTTGTTCTGCAATACGTTTTTCAGGTAAATCAATACGTACATGGTTGGTACCATCGTTGTTGGCCACCGTCTCACTCAATCTGACTTTTGTGGTTTTTCCCGCCAAATCGTTGAGTCGGTATTTCTCTGATTTCAGCCAGTTTCCGCCCATCTGTGCGTGAAGGAATTCTTTCGCCCATGATGAGAATGCCGTTGGCTCTGAACCCGGAATTTTACCCGCCATGAACCTGAAGACATGACTGACCAGTATGAAACCGGCTCGCCTTCGCCAGTGTATTGGGTGTCATATTCATCGGGAAGACCCAGATCGTGTGCGTATTCGTGCGCACAGACGCCTGCGGCAGCATCAATCGGTTGAACAGTATAATCATACGCAGCGTATTTTCCGTCCCAGTTTGGCAGGCCGCTGCTTGTGCCATCTAAACGGAACACACTACCCAGGTTCCAACGGTGTGACCAAATTGCATCAGGCCAATCGCGCCGCCACCCGCTTCTTCACCCACTGAGGAATGGAAGATCATTAGATGGTCTATCAGCCGTCTGGTTCAAATTTGTTGCCGTCGCCATCGAGATCGTAGCGGTCTTCTTTATCAAAATCAGCAAGGTTAATAGAGGGTCTTTCGCCAGTGCCATCAACGCTTCGCGAACCAGTTCGCGAGCATTGGCGTCGTTACCACCAGATGGTGTTTTAGCACCATAAAATGCCGCTGGGTGTTTTGCTGTGTACCAGCCAGCCACACTTCCGCTGACGCTGTATGAACCGCCTGACTCCTGCTCATAGAACTGGCGCATCGTCAGCAGGTCTTCCCCACCCGGCCCTTCGTAACCTTCACCAAACAATAATCCATCGTAGTGTTTGACGGGATAGCTTGGGTAAAACATGTTGGTCAGCTCTGGCGTCAGACGGTTGTCATCGTGCGGCAGATCAGGGAAGTCAATCAGTATTGCCAGAACACGGTCCGTGCGTGCCGCTTCGGTAAATGTCGAGAAGAAACTGGCATGGCTATGATGGTGATCGCCGTCGTGATGATGATGATCGTGACCCGCCATTTTTTTCAGCAACGCAGATTTATTCTCCTGCGCCTTTTTCGATAATTCGCCTGTATCGACGGGCTGTTGTGCTGATACGTATGCCTCTAACGCAGTTTGATTTGTTCTGGCGTCGCATCTTGTGGCAAGGCACCCGTGCGTTTCAGGAACGCAACGACCTGTTCCTCGTTGAGTAAATTTCTGTCGATGGGTGTCTGGGCAAGTGCACCACCTACCAGTGAACTGCTAATCACAGCGGCTAGCAAGCATTTAGAAAGGTTTCTCATCCTAGATGTATTCCTTATCCGTAAGAAAATTGCAGGGGCTCATACCCACTGCGATGTTTATCAGATGGCCGTTAGCACCGTTTCAAAACGTGTTGAAATGGTCTGCTTACCGGCCACTTTGATTTCATTCACTGTTACTTTTTGGCGAGTTTAACGAAGGCTTCTTATGCTTTTTTTCCGAGTGGTTTGTCTGTGTTGATAGGTAAGCGTTAACCATTCTCGATATTTGTTTTTCACTCATGTCTTTGGTAATGCAACCTTGACGCTTGAGATAAGCGATGATCATTTCTTCATTTGCTATCATTCTTTGCTGTTGTTGCTCTTTAGGTTCGTCAGAAATACTTTTGGTCAGTGACGAACAGACTTCACTGCCTACAGTAATCGCGGGTATAAAAAGCAGAACTATGCAGAGATGAAAAGAGATTGCCTTCATGATTTACAAATCAGTAACAGTATTATTTAAAATAAAATCATATTGTTACTACAAAGAGAATGATCGAAAATGAGTTTGCGATTTGTATCTTGTAAAAAAGCGTATGGCATACAGTAATATCAATTTATTAAGGTGTTTGATAACAAGATAAGTTTTTAGCTATTGACGATGTAACATTTGATCTTTAACGGGGGTATTTCTTCTTTCTCGGAATACTTAATTCCAGTTAAATCGCTATATAAAACGTAAAATTAGCTGGCTTTATTAATTTGAAGCATGGCCTTGTTGAATATTTGTTAATTATTAATTTCAGCTTAATTATTACTCGTTCGTAGTACAGGCCATTATCAACACTATCTGTAACCAGTAAGATATGGTGAAAATCCTCAATCACGTTCAATCTCATTGCTATTGCTATTGCTATTGCTATTGCTATGTGTTTAAGGTCAAAGCCATATTTTGCCTGTAATTTTTTATTGCCTATTAATGAAACGCCGATCCCGCTAACTGCTGATTTATAGACGGTAATCGGAAATGACTCAGATACCCCCTAAATTTTATATTACCCTTACCTTTATCGAGCAGGCGTTCACCAAGACGCAGAAAAAGAGTGATCACAAGAAGCGGTGCGTTATCGACTGTACTAGAGAAAACCATGATCGGAACGGAAATGCCCGTTGCGCCTGAAACCATAAGGCCAATTAAGCCCATGAAAAGCGTACGAGGTAGAATCGACATGGCGAGATTGTGGTCAACAGCCCTTTCTCTGTTCCTTTCTTCAACTCGCGGGAATAATCACTGACGTTAAGCATCATGGTGCTGTAGATACCAAGGAACAGCATAGCGGCAGACCAGAATTCAACGCCCCACGTGCCTTCAATGTTGACAAGATTGGTCGTTATTTCATCGCAATATTTATTGATAATACTGATAAACATATAGACAAGCGAGATCAGGATGAAGCCACTGCCGATGTTCTCAAGCCACTTTATGCCTTGAAACCCGAAGATGGACAAACCAATTTGAATAAACTGGAATAAGATGAAGTATATCACCATGTTGTCGTAACCGAATAAGGTGGCAGATACCGCATTTAATGCCCTTGCCCCGACCCATGACTGGAATCCGTACCAGACAATTGCAGGAACCGCCCGGACAATGCCCGGTAACTTTGTACCAACAAAACCAAAGGCTGAACGCGCCTGAACCATAAACGGAATGCCATATTTATATCCAGCTTCACCGTTTATCACCAAGCAATACCAATGACAGGGCCTTGCGCGGCTTCTTGCACAGCATACACCCGGGTCACCAAAACCCGCGACGATGTACGAATCGGTGCCTTCTTGCTCTCCTTTTCTTATTTCGTCCAACACGCCAATAACACTCAGCGCCTCGTCGAAGTGTGACTCGATAGATTCAGGGCCTGTTTCCGGACTCCGATAAAGGATCTTGGTTCCTTCTGAGGCAACGCTTTGCGCCGTTTGCCCCATTTTCTTTGTCATGGATGTCGATGTATTTGGATTAATGAGTCTGAGCTTCATTTACATCTTGACCTTATTATTACTTACAAAGTTATATTTATATTTTCAACAACATCTCTTTCTAATTATTTACAATATTTGAGGTAAAGATGATAACGGAAAATAAGAAAAAAATTCAATGTGATAAAAATAAAAAAGAGAGTTTGTGTAGCGGTTATTCGATATTTTGATTATTTATTGCATAGAAACCACAGATTAGGAGAGTGTGAAAAGCCTTTATGTTAGATATAAATTGTCATCAATTTTTTAATTAATTGATGACAATTATAAGGAGGAATATAAGAGCATGAAAAGAATGGGGAAAGATATCAATGAGCGTTGGAATGGTTAAGCAAAGGCGCGGTATCTACAAGACGATACGATTTATTTAGTATTTACTTTATTCCTAACTCTTTCAGGCGTTTATAAATCGTGTTTCTACTCACACCCATGATATTAGCCACTTTGGTAATGTTCTGCTCCATCGCTTGATAGAGATCAGGCAATGATTGACGCCAGTCCTGTTCAGCGGAGTGGCCATCAGGGATTTCAGGATCAAGTACTTCATTGATACCTTCGAGATCAAAGTAAAAGTCGTCAGGTAAATCGTTGATATGAATTTCATCTTGCTCAGCCAGTGCCGAGGATACTCTGAGCACGTTGGCAAGTTGACGAAGGTTGCCCGGCCAACGATGACTGTTCATCAGGTTGAGCACGTCTTCGTTTATTGCCTTTGGCGATCCGCCCTGACTTTGCTCTATCAGGATGAGTTTTACCAGTTCAGTGAGATCACTTCGGTTTCTGAGTGACGGCAAAAATACGGTGAGGCCATTTACCCGATAGTAAAGGTCTTCTCGGAAGGTTTTGTTTTTTACCCCCTCCCTGAGTGAATGGTGCGTTGCGCAGACTAAGCGAAAGTCGACGGAGTAACTTTCTGTTGTCCCCAAAGGTGTCACGCTTTTTTCCTGCAAAACGCGGAGCAACCTCGCTTGGACGCGTAACGGCATATCACCGATTTCATCTAAAAATAACGTACCGCCGTGCGCTTCGCGAATATAGCCCGAACTTCCTTTGTTGTTGGCACCGGTAAACGCGCCTCTTACATAACCAAATAACTCAGACTCAACCAACTCTGAAGGGATTGCTGCGCAGTTAACCGCCACAAGTGACGATTTAGCCCGCTCAGAAGAACGGTGAAATGCCTGCGCAAATATCTCTTTTCCTGACCCAGTTTCTCCCTGAATCAGTAGCGGAATATCGCTGTTCACAATACTGCTTGCCTGAACAATCGCGCGTTTTATCTGTTTATCACCGAGGTCTAAATCATCAAGTCTGTAATGTGAAATCGGCTTGCTCACCTTACGAAGGTTAGGCTTCTCAGTTTGTGACGGTGTCACTGATTTGAATGACGATGGGACTTTTATCCCTCTGTTTACCGGGTGACGAAGTGCTGCAAACAAACGGTAATTCGCAATACCGACGAAAGGCAAAACGACCCTTTCGGGATGCGCCGATAACTGAAGTTTTGCGATGCCCGTGATGTCTTCAATAGAGAGACCTTTCAACTCACAACCTATTAATAAGTCGCTCGTCGGTTCGCAGCAACGATTTGCCAGATTCATCAAACGCCAAGATACCGGACCACTGACTGTCTATGTTGTCGCTGCTGGTATTAAAGAGAAACAGGAAGCAATGGTCTTTAAAGGTTGAAATGATCAGCTGATTTTCGACCGCTTGTGTCATCACTCTGACCATGCCGTTAACATGCTCAGTGGGTAGGTAGGCATCACTGGAGACATTCAATACACCCACCAGATCTCGCTCGCTGTCAAAAATCGGCGCAGCAGATGCCATCATATAGCGGTTAGCTATCAGGAAATGTTCGTCTTTACCAACCGATACCGCATCACCCGTTTGCAATGCCGTACCGACAGCATTCGTACCGTTGTATTGTTCACGCCAGCTCGTGCCAGATTCAAAGAGCAGGTTATCCATCTGCCCGAGAAAGTCCGGGCGTCCCCAGCGGGTCAATAGATTTCCTTCCCGATCAGCAAGCAACACCAAACTGTTGCTGTTAACGAGAATATTTTCATAGTACGGCAGCACCTGATCCTGCGTTGCGGACAGAAGCTCTTTTGCTTTGTCCTGACTATCCCGCCGATCGGTATCGTTGAGGCGAATTATTTCCGGGTGGCTGTTTGGCGATAGGCCGAAGTCACGGCAACGATCCCATGATTCTTGGATCGTTTGCTGGTGTTCTCGCGCAATATTGCTCATAAATGAGTTCCCTTTCGAGCGTTCGAGCATGAAATTTGCGCGTTCAGCATTGTTCACAAAGTGTTAACAGTCAACACCACTATTGCAACACCTCACCACTTCCAATCGGCTTTTATTCAGTAACATCATGAAAATTAGTGAGTTATTTATTTTAAGAAGTATTGGCATATTTTTCGCTTTATCTCTCCAAGCATGACATTGATTTTCGGTCGAGCCTTTGGCTCATGATAAAGGAGTGAACATGTCCTTGGTGTTAGAAAAGGTCACCCGAATAAGCAACAACGAAACTTGGCTAAGTGATATCAATCTCGAACTGGCTTCCGGTTCATTCAATGTACTTCTCGGCAGGACGCTGGCGGGAAAAACCAGCCTGATGAGACTTGTCGCCGGGCTGGATAAACCCTCGGAAGGGCGAATTCTGTTTAATGGTGTTGACGTCACTGGCGTAGCAGTGCGAAAACGCAATGTGTCTATGGTCTACCAGCAATTCATTAATTACCCCAACCTGACGGTTTTTGAAAATATTGCTTCTCCACTGCGCTTGGAAAAACAGACTGAATCTGAAATTAAAGATCGCGTGCTTGAAACGGCAAAAATGTTGCACATTGAACCTTATCTCGATCGCCTCCCTCTTGAACTTTCCGGCGGACAACAACAAAGAACCGCAATGGCGAGAGCCGTAGTCAAAAATGCCGACCTGATTTTATTTGATGAACCGCTTGTTAACCTGGACTATAAACTGCGGGAAGAATTGCGTCAGGAAATGCGCGAATTATTCGAAAGCAGAAATACCATTGCGGTGTATGCCACCACTGAACCCAATGAGGCGCTGGCGCTGGGCGGGAATGTGGTGTTGATGCATGAGGGGAGTGTTATTCAGTCCGGGCCAACCGCAAAGGTTTACCATACCCCAGCCTCTGTGACTTGCGCCGAACTGTTTGGTGAACCCCCTATCAATATGATTCAGGGCCATGTGAACAGAAAGAATGTGACGTTCGCAGAGCATGTGCATTTTCCGCTTAATACTGATCTTAGTGGTTTGCCCGAAGGGGCTTACCAGTTCGGTATTCGCCCCAACCATTTGAGTCTTGTTCCACACAATGACGATGATCTTGAATTGTCAGTGCATGTAGAGTTGGCAGAAATTAGTGGCAGCGAAACCTTTCTTCATGTTCGCAATCGCGATATCGCCATGGTGCTGCATTTACCCGGGGTGCACGACTACAACGTCGATCAGAAAATTAGCATTTATGTCCCCACCCACAAGCTATACGTGTTTGATCAGTCTCGCCGTCTGGTTCAGGCCGCGCGCCGCATTTAAGGGAATTGATATGGCTGAAATCATTCTTGAATCTCTTGCGCACAGTTATTTCGAATCACCCAAAACACACAGTGACTATGCGATAAGAAAAATGAACCACACCTGGCGAAATGGCGGTGCCTATGCACTGCTTGGGCCGTCCGGCTGTGGCAAGAGCACCATGCTCAATATTATCTCTGGCTTACTTGTACCCTCAGAAGGCAACATTCGCTTTGACGGTCAGGAAGTCAGTCACCTTGCCCCTGAAGACCGGAATATCGCGCAGGTTTTCCAGTTTCCGGTGGTCTACGACACCATGACAGTGTTCGACAATCTCGCCTTTCCACTGAGAAATATGAACGTGGCTGAGCCCCGGGTCAGATCACGCGTCACCGAAGTCGCAGAGCTCCTTGAGCTGACATCGGTATTGGATAAACGGGCAAGTAACCTGACGGCTGATGAAAAACAAAAAGTCTCAATGGGGCGTGGGCTCGTCAGAGACGATGTGTCAGCGATCTTGTTCGATGAACCGTTAACCGTTATCGACCCACACCTTAAATGGAAGCTGCGCCGGAAACTGCGTCAGATCCATGAACAGTTCAAAATCACCATGATTTATGTCACCCATGATCAACTTGAAGCAGCGACGTTTGCTGAAGAAATCGCGGTGATGTATGACGGCACCATTGTTCAGTTTGGCACCCCCAGAGAGCTCTTCGAACAACCTAATCACACTTTTGTTGGCTTCTTTATTGGTAGCCCGGGAATGAACTTGTTTCCTGTTACGGCCAATGAAAAGGGAGAACTCTTCCTTGAAGACGTCGAAATTCCTGTGACGGAAACCCAACGGCAGAGCGTGCTGAGTGCGGGTTCGGACAATATCAAACTTGGGATTCGGCCAGAGTTTGTTCACCTGTGGGAACAAAAACGCGACGACGCTTGGCAAGTGCCTGTCCAACACATTGAAGACCTCGGCACCTACAAAATCGTTACTGTGCGCTTTGCAAATCAGACTCTCAAACTCCGTGTCGCTGAAGAAGCCAAAGTGGACGACAAATACTGCTGGATAAGCTTTCCGTCGCAATGGTTAAAGCTCTATATCGATGAATATCTGACGGGTGAAGAACAGGCCGACAACGCAAAAGGAGTCACTCATGCACAAGACTGAAAATAATCATGCGTGGTGGCTGGTCCTGCCGGTCTTTTTGCTGGTTGCCTTCTCTGCCATCGTGCCATTAATGACCGTGGTTAATTATTCTATTCAGGATATTTTTGATCAGAATACGGCCTATTTCGTTGGCACCGAATGGTACAAAGAGATTCTTAACGATCCTCGCCTCCACGATTCTCTGCTGCGTCAGTTCATTTATTCGGGCTGTGTACTGTTGATAGAAATTCCGTTGGGAATTGCTGTAGCGCTCACCATGCCAGCCCGGGGTATGAAGGCTTCTTTGGTACTGATTGTGTTGGCCGTTCCGCTTCTAATTCCTTGGAACGTGGTCGGCACCATTTGGCAGATATTTGGACGTGCAGATATCGGTTTACTGGGCTGGTTTCTCAATAACCTTGGTGTTGATTACAACTATGCCTCGAACCCAGTTGATGCGTGGGTGACCGTGCTGGTGATGGATGTGTGGCATTGGACATCACTCGTTGCCCTACTCTGTTACTCCGGTCTTCGTGCCATCCCTGATGTTTACTACCAGGCAGCAAAAATTGATCGGGCCTCCAACTGGGCAGTATTCCGCTATATCCAGTTACCCAAACTGAAAAGCGTACTCTTGCTCGGCGTGTTATTGCGATTCATGGACAGCTTCATGATCTATACCGAGCCGTTTGTGTTAACAGGGGGAGGCCCGGGGAACTCAACCACATTCCTCTCTCAGGCTTTGACCAAGATGGCCGTGGGACAGTTTGACCTTGGACCAGCGGCAGCATTTTCAATCATCTACTTCCTGATCATCTTACTGGTGTGCTGGGTCTTCTATACCGCAATGACCAGTATGGACAATAGGAGCTAATTCATGACCAGACAACAAAATACTGCAAAGACCTACCGCAGGAAAACCATTGGTCTGATTACTTATATCGTGTTTCTCATGTTGCCGATTTATTGGCTGCTAATGATGTCATTCAAAACCAATGAAGAAATACTAGGCGGGCTGACCTTTTGGCCTCATAGCTTCACCTTGGCAAACTATGCGGTGATTTTCTCTGACCCGAGTTGGTACAACGGCTATCTGAATTCACTGACATACGTCACTATGAATACCATTTTGTCATTGATGGTGGCACTGCCCGCTGCCTATGCATTTTCTCGCTACAAGTTTGTTGGTGACAAGCATCTTTTCTTCTGGTTGCTGACCAACAGAATGGCGCCGCCAGCGGTCTTTTTGCTTCCCTTCTTCCAGCTATATAGCTCGGTGGGCTTGTTTGACACACACATCGCGGTGGCACTAGCACACTGTTTGTTCAATGTGCCACTTGCTGTGTGGATTCTTGAAGGTTTCATGTCGGGTGTCCCTCGCGAAATTGACGAGACCGCTTATATCGATGGCTACAATTTCCCCCATTTTTTCGTCCGGATTTTTCTGCCGATGATCCGTTCAGGTATCGGGGTAACCGCCTTCTTCTGCTTTATGTTCAGCTGGGTGGAGCTTCTGCTTGCCCGAACGCTGACCTCTGTCAATGCAAAACCGATTGTCGCCACCATGACTCGTACTGTCAGTGCCTCCGGGATTGACTGGGGTGTACTGGCAGCAGCTGGTGTTTTAACAATTGTGCCGGGCCTGCTGGTGATTTGGTTTGTAAGAAACCATGTCGCTAAAGGTTTCGCACTCGGACGTGTGTAAGGAGAGACATGATGAACTGGATGGCATGGACTCTACCGAGTGCGCTGTTTTTTATCACTATCGCCGTGATGTTAACGGCAATGACAGTCTTCGAAATCCTGCGGCCCTGTGTTGAACGGAAAGGCTTTTTACCTATCCAAACAACCCGCGGAGATCGACTCTTTATAGGCCTTCTCAGCAGTGCCTATATTCACCTGCTCTTCATCGGAATGACTGACCTGGCTATCTGGATCCCCTTTGGGATCTCGGTGGTATGGCTGGTAATTGTCCTTCGCTGGGGTTAGGAAACATCACTAAGGAGCAACACAATGAAGAAACTGAAAGCTCGACAAAAATGGACACCTCTGAGCATTGTTATCACCTTACTCTTGTCACCGGCAGCCTATGCAGACAGTTACTCCGATGCTGCGGCTAAATGGGTTGATGATGAGTTTTCTCCGTCCACACTGAGCCGAGATGAGCAAATACGTGAGATGCAATGGTTTATTGACGCCGCCAAGCCCTTCCGTGGTATGGATATCAAAGTCGTTTCCGAAACCATTACGACTCATGAGTATGAAGCTAAAGTGCTCGCTAAAGCGTTTGAGGAAATAACAGGAATTAAAGTTACACATGATTTGATTCAAGAAGGGGATGTGGTCGAAAAGCTGCAGACCGAAATGCAATCAAACCGCAGTATTTATGATGCTTACATCAATGATTCAGACCTGATCGGTACGCACTTTCGCTACGGCAAAGTTATTCCGATCAGTGACTACATGAAAGGAGATGGAAAGGACGTTACCCTGCCAACCTTGGATCTTAACGATTTCATTGGACTGAGCTTCACAACTGGACCGGACGGAAAGATCTACCAACTGCCGGATCAACAATTCGCCAACCTTTATTGGTTCCGTGCGGATTGGTTTGAGCGCGCTGATTTGAAAAGCCGATTTAAAGAAATTTACGGCTATGAACTCGGTGTGCCTGTGAACTGGTCAGCCTATGAAGACATTGCCGAGTTCTTCAGCGTCCATGTCAAAGAGATCGATGGTGAGAAAGTCTATGGTCATATGGACTATGGTAAGAAAGATCCCTCTCTGGGGTGGCGTTTTACTGATGCTTGGTTCTCTATGGCTGGCACGGGTGATAAAGGTATCCCTAATGGTAAACCTGTTGATGAATGGGGTATCCGCGTTGATGGTTGCCGTCCGGTTGGGTCAAGTGTTTCCCGCGGTGGTGCAACGAATGGCCCTGCAGCAGTATACGCAACCAGCAAGTACGTCGATTGGCTGAGAGAATTTGCGCCACCCGAAGCACAGGGCATGACGTTCTCAGAAGCCGGACCTGTTCCTGCACAAGGCAGCATTGCTCAGCAAATATTTTGGTATACCGCCTTTACTGCTGACATGACTAAGCCGGGCCTTGCCGTAGTTAACCCAGATGGCACACCTAAATGGCGGATGGCTCCCTCTCCGAAAGGGCCATATTGGCAAGAAGGCATGAAATTAGGTTATCAGGATACTGGTTCTTGGACATTAATGAAGTCAACAGAACCTATGCGACGCAAAGCGGCATGGTTATACGCTCAGTTTACCGTCGCAAAAACCGTGTCACTGAAGAAAACCTTGGTAGGTTTGACGCCTATCCGCGAATCTGACATTAACTCGGACGCAATGACTGAAGTGGCACCAAAACTTGGCGGTCTCGTCGAGTTCTACCGCAGCCCTGCCCGTGTTCAATGGACACCGACGGGTACCAATGTGCCGGATTATCCGAAACTTGCCCAATTGTGGTGGCAGTATATTGCGGAAGCTGCCAACGGAGAGAAAACACCTCAGGAAGCGTTAGATGGCTTGGCGAAAGCCCAAGATCGCGTCTTACAACGTCTTGAACGCGCAAACGTTCAAGGCGAATGTGGACCAAAACTTAATAAACCACAAGATGCAAACTACTGGTTAAGCCAGCCCGGTTCACCAAAGGCCAAACTGGCTAATGAGAAGCCAAAAGGTATGACGATTAGTTATAGCGAGCTATTAAAGTCTTGGGGTAATTGATACTCATTCTGACGAAAATATGCCCCATCAAGAGCCTGCTCGTTTAGCGGGCTCTTTCTACTAATATAAAGTCATAACTCTAAATGTTATTTTGAAAAATAATGCCATCACTCCATATTTAAATAATAAAAAATATTAATATATGAATTCATTTATTTAGTTACTTACATTTAGATGACACAAATAGATTGCTTTATATCTTTTTGATTGGGATATAATGCCATAAATTTCATATATATTAGAACATCATATTACTTACGTGTCATTTTTTAGACCTTTGACAGGTTTAAGTAACAGAAAGGTAATGTAATTAAAAAAAATCTCATTATAATATGCTCTCTCAATCTCATACAAAACGAGACAGGGTTGCCTCTATTTAAACTGAAATTACTCTGCTGAAACTTGAGAATCTAATTTAAAATAATTATTGATATATCATGAGCAATAAATATGTGTTTATTTGCTGCGTCTTTCTTTTGAACGCACCAATTCAGTTGTTTGCATTGTCGCCTGATCAATCAGCTTTTGGACTCCCTTCTGCTGACTTTTGGTGTATTCCCTTTTCGCGACAAAACCCACTTGTAACAGACGAAAAGACTTTGTATTCGGAACTGCTGGGTGATCGTATATCAATGATTGTAGAAGCTGACCGTAAGGGCACAAAAAATCGTAGGTCTATTGGTGACAGGCTCAGGTTAGACCATCAGTTCAGTGATCAAAGTGCAATATCATATTTTTCATTTCGTCAGCCTCCAAGTAGTTATAGTGCATTAAAGGTAATAATTGATTACGTTAATCAGATATCAGTATCAGGACTCAAACTCACAAAAAACAGCCCTTTGAATATGCAAAGGGCTGACCGAAGTAGACTTTTTACTTCAAGGGAGGTGTGCCGATTAACAGAAGTCCAGAGGAAATGGAGTTAACCTCTTTCATCCACAGAAACGACGTTAATAATTGGTAGGAAGTGAAACAACCTGTAATGGTAAAAAGTTTGATTCCGCTTCAAGGACTTGCGACCAATTGTAAGTGTGAACCAGACAAGTTCTGAGATTGATTCAGCTCCCAATGACATCTTTTTTGTCTTTTCAAAGACAAGATATAAAGTGCCGAGGCATAAATATGAATGAATTAAATTATTTCTGTCTCAGCTTTTTCAGTACACATGCGCAAACTAAAGAGGAATAAATGGCAATAACAGTTCGAGGCATAGAGAAACATCAGCAAATGACTGATCGCCTCAAAGACATCACAAATAAAGTCACCCTGTCTGGTGCACTTATAGAGGGCGGCTACATTGCTGTAAAATACCATGAGCTTTATATTGAGGAGAAAAAGAGATCTGAACTTCTCAAGCTCGAACTGGAAGGTTTACAAAGAAAAGTGAACGCGTATGTTTCTTCAATGGAGTCTCTCAAGCTGTCTGATAAAGACGACGTATAAATAAGTTGAGGGCAAACAATATCGTTTGCTCTTACTCCACTTTCCTTCTTCATCTTACCAAAGTATTTTACGTATAGGACTGATTAACTAGTACATTGCTTAACCTCACTTCACAATTATATTTTCATTAAAAATATAATTACCATTTATTTCAGGTAAAAAGAGTGTCCTGTCGAGTTAATGAGTACAAAGATTGCCTCTGTATATTCACTTTGCTGAAATACGGTTGGTATTGATAATTATTGGTTTTTACAATCATGACTGCTTCGTACTTTCTTGCATATATCGCAGGAGGGATTTCATTATATTCGCTTCTACTAATACATAAGAAAATTTTAAAAAACATAGCCACATTTAAATGCAAAAAAAAGATGGCTATGTTTACTCGGCCTGAATCTGCCTTTCTCACCCTATTGGAACTCGCTATTACTCAGCAATATCGTGTATTTGCAAAAGTGAGAGTAGGCAATGTTGTTACATCTTATCGGGCATCCAGTAAAGTTGCATCCGAATTGGCCAATGAACTTCTCTCCGCAAACCACTTTGATTTCATTCTTTGTAACAAATACGACCTTTCTGTTGTTGCTGCTATCACTCTTGAGGCCACTCAAGACCGATCAAAGAAGAAATCGAATGAACAAAAAACAAAGCTAATAGAAAACATCTGTAAACAGGCTAAGATTCCACATGTCATGTTTAGGAGCTCAGTCAAATATACGCCATTGGAAATAGCAAACACGTTGAGACGAAAAAGAATAAAAATTGAACAGGTTGTCGAAGAAACTAAACAACCTAAATGGCGAAAACCGAGTCGATTAGCGCGTCAAACTTAGAAATTCCAATCAACAAACTATAAAACCACTTTTAAATACATTTGCAGATATTTACTCTAATTGCATTTTTACGCATAAAATAGCTGTAATTTAGAATTTTAACCCAACAATTTCGATTTAATATTTTACAAGCTAATCACTCCATCAATAGTTAGATATTGAACCATTTGTTTCATGTATTGAAATTTACCATTCATAACTCCTTAGCTCTCTTACAAAAACCATTTTTCAAACTATCATTCGTGTAATAAAAACATACAAGCTGTGCATTCAACAATGCGGCACGATAACAGAGAATAATCAATGGCTTACTACTATTCTATGCAATTTGGGTCATCACAATACTCCCGCATCACAGCTTTAATCTGGAGAAGTCGTTGTCGCTTCACCTTCCTTCCAGAAAAGTCATCAAGAATATTTTTGTCTCATCCAGATTGGTTAATAAAGAACCATTTCTGTATGCAAAAATGCTTCCTATCAACAATTTATGTGACATGATGCGTCACTTTAAACGATTGATCAGAGACTTAGGGTGTATTCCATTGTGGAATACACCAAGAGCGTTCACTCATATATGTTGATTAGCATATATAAATCAGAACATTTAACTGGCGAAATTTTAAACATCACATTTCGTCATGTTTTTATAAAACAGAAAAAGGAAATTCAAATGTTAGTGAGACGATTATTGTCGGCTCTCGGCCTCTTCTTGTTGTCTTCTCAAGCCCATGCGGAAGGAATTGATGACAAAATTAATGAGATCGTTGCGCCAGTTGTAAACCCATTTGTAGAGATGATTTTTTCATCCATCCCTCTCCCCTTTACAGATGTTCAAGCACCTTGGATTGTTATTTACCTTGTCATTGCTGCCATCTTTTTCACTTTCTTCCTTGGTTTCATCAACGTACGCGGTTTCGGTCATGCCGTTAACCTCGTTCGTGGCGCATACACTGGGCCAAATGATAAAGGTGAGGTATCACACTTTCAGGCACTGGCAACAGCACTCTCTGGCACTGTTGGTTTAGGTAACATTGGAGGTGTTGCTATAGCTGTCAGTATTGGTGGCGCAGGTGCAACATTCTGGATGATTCTTGCTGGTCTTTTGGGCATGTCTACAAAGTTTGTGGAATGCTCGCTTGGTGTAAAATATAGAAACACAAACCCTGACGGTTCCGTTTCTGGCGGTCCTATGTACTACCTCAGCAAGGGCTTATCTAACCGAGGAAATCCCGCATTGGGTCGTACGCTTGCCGTTTTGTTCTCGATCTTTGCGATTGGCGGTGCCGTCGGTGGCGGTAACATGTATCAAGCTAATCAGGCTTTCGTGCAAGTTGTGGGAGTAACTGGTGGTGAAGCATCATTCCTTGCAGATAAAGGTTGGTTGTTTGGCTTGGTTATGGCGGCGATTGTTGGCTTTGTGATTATTGGTGGCATCAAGTCCATTGCCAAAGTTACGGAAAAAGTTGTGCCATTCATGGCTCTGGTCTACGTCGGTGGCGCATTGATAATCATTCTGATGAATCTTGGATCAGTGGGTGATGCCTTCGCTGCAATTTTCAACGGTGCATTTACTGGAGAGGGCGTTGCTGGTGGTGTGATTGGAGCAATGATCCAGGGCTTCAAGCGCGCTGCGTTTTCGAATGAAGCAGGTGTCGGTTCTGCGGCGATTGCTCACTCAGCAGTAAAAACGAAAGAACACATGTCTGAAGGTTTTGTATCCCTTTTAGAACCTTTCATTGATACCGTTGTGATTTGTACGATGACGGCACTGGTTATTATTATCACTGGTCAACTATATGACGGACAAACATTAAGCGGTGTTGCATTGACGTCAGCAGCATTTGAAAGCTCTATCTCCTGGTTTCCGTACGTACTTGTTGTTGCTGTAGTGTTGTTTGCTTTCTCGACTATGATTTCGTGGTCCTATTACGGATTGAAAGCATGGAGCTATTTATTCGGAGAGAGTACAAAAGCTGACCTTACCTTCAAAATCATTTTCTGTGGTTTCGTTGTCATCGGCGCATCTATGAATTTGGGGCCCGTAATCAACTTCTCAGATGCAATGATCTTTGCCATGGCACTAGTGAACATTGTTGGCCTCTATATCCTCTCAGGTGAGATTAAGAAGGATATGGAAGACTACCTTGCTCGCTTATCAAATGGATCAATCGTTAAATACAAATGAGTTAGCTCTCTACCCGTTGTATTCGTGATGTTAGCAGCGGTAGACAAAAGGGCGCACCAGCGCCCTTTTTATTGTTTATCAAACTGTAATACGGTTTAAAACGTGCTTGATACTCTTCATAGAAAAACACCTGATAGATACTAGTATCAAAAGTGAGTCACTTTTTATCTAGCCGTTCAAGTATAAATCTTCCACGCTTTACTTAAGAAGCGATTAATAATAATTAATTTTATATTTAAGGAAGAATAAATTATGTTGCGCTCTACAATTTCAAAGGTAGCACTTTCTGCTAGCCTTTTGCTTAGCTCTGCCAATATACATGCTCTTGATTTAGAGCTATTAACTGAAATTGACGATTTTATCTTCAGTTCATATTTACCAGATGCAATGCACCCTAATTACGACTACTCAGACGGCGCCTCTTCGACAACGATACATTCTGGTCATCCAGACTCCGCCACTGCACAAGATGCCTTGTTTTATCTTGAGTTTGCAGAGAAGGTCCACAACTGGCCAATACATAACGGAAATACTCCTGATGGCTGGAAGGCGTTACATAATTTCTCGGATACTGAGTCAGGCTTTGATGCTACGTTTTATCTTAAAAAAAGTGGTATTACTGAAGGGGTTCTTGCATTCAGAGGGAGCGAGCTAGGTGTAAAAGACTGGATAACTAACGGCGAAATGGCCGCAGGTTTGGTGCCAGACCAATATATGCAAGCTATCAATGCTTATAAAGAAGTCAGACAACTCTACCCAACAGTCACTGACATTACATTTACAGGCCACAGCCTTGGGGGTGGGTTAGCCACTGCAGCGGCAATATACAGTGGATACCCTGCATATGCTTATGACGCGTCAGGTATCGGGAAATCCGTTCTTCAGTGGATCAAAAAACAAATCAAAGAAGATGGCCGCAAAGCGAAAACGTGGAAAGACAATGCACGTAATATTAAAAACTTCAACTTAGAGAATGAATTTGTTTCGGACAAAGACAGTCAACAAGATGCTGATACGCTCGGTGACTCAAGGCAGCACGGCGATATTTGGTATATCTCTGACGATGGCTTTGTCGGCATTCTGGTTATGGACTTCACACGTCACTTTACAACACCGTTGAAAGAAGAGCTGGTTGATATAGCCAATGGTACCAACAAAAATGGTGAATGTTACTGGGATTGGGTTGGCCCTTTGTATCTTTATATTTGTGACAACGATGATCTCGAAACTCTAGCTTGGACAATTAATTTTACTATCAATGGACTCCAAGAAGCCTTTGATGACTTAAATGACCTGTTTGATCACGAAAATTAATTGAAGCATTTGCCCCAGCGAACCGTCAGCTGGGGCAAGTTAAGAAAGGTGCCCAAAGCACCTTTCTTTTTTATCCACCAGCTAATTTTACTGTGTGGCCTTTTTTCTCTAGATGCATTTTGATTTGGTCTCTCTTGTCACCTTGAATCTCAATAACGCCATCTTTCACTGAGCCACCACAGCCACAGACTTTTTTTAATTCAGCAGCCACCAGCTTTAGTGCTGCATCATCAAGATCTAGCCCTGTAACAAGACACACACCTTTGCCTTTTCGTCCTTTTGTCTGCCGCTGCACACGAACAATTCCGTCGCCTTTTTCTCTTATAGAACTTTGTTTTTCTTCTTTAATTCGGCCAGTCTCAGTGGAGTAAACCAGACGGCTGCTGTCGTTGCTCATAAATTATCCGGGTCAGTTCGTTGATTTAAGGCTATGTTAGCAAAACTCTTTGCTTACTGATATTCAGCCATGATCGACTGATTACAAAATGTATAAAAGGTTTCATTTTTGCCTGGGCACTTTTCGCACCTCAAAAAGCATAAAGTCGTGTACTGGCACAATTTGCTTGTTAGTTTGATGAACAAATTTGCCTTTTGAGTATGTATCGATCAGTATCATTCTAATCACATATATTTAGTTATAGTGCGCTAATGAAAAAGATAACCCCAATCAGTGATGAAGATGAGATAAAAGCCAGTGTTATTCGATTCAGCCGAGCTGAGATTGATATCGAAGAGTGGAAAAAACTGACTCAGGGTCAGTACAGCCATAATTCACTGCTCAGTTTTCAGAATGACTGGAAGACCTTTGTTGTTCATTGCCAAACGAATGGTTTGTGCCCTTTGCCCGCAGATGTAAATACGGTAAGAAATTTTGCCGAACTTCAGTCCAAAGAGCGTAAGATTTCAAGTGTCAGGCGCTACACCGTTACAATCTCTTTAGTACACCGTTGTCATAGTTTTAAAGACCCAGCGAGACACCGGGAAGTCAAATTTCTCATGAACCGGTTACTACAAGAAAAATCCGACCAGGCTGGTCAAGCCAATGCTTTTCATGTAGGTCATCTCGATGCATTGATTGATAAGTTGTCATCCAGTGAAAGGCTAAAGGATATTCGTGATTTGCTGATATGGGCGTTATCTTTCGAAGGCATGCTAAAACGCAGCGAACTCGCTGCCCTGCCCTTTGAATCTATTCTCATCGAGGATGATGTCTGCCAATTAGCAGTGGGAGAAACAACCATAGCACTCAGTAGCAAAACCAAAGAGATTATTGACAAATGGTTTCTGCTATCGGGTATTACGACGGGTCCATTACTGAGAAGAATCAACAAGCACCAACAGCTTGGCGACAAGCCCATGGATCACTCTTCCATCTACCGCGTTTTTCGTCGCGCCGCTACTGAACTTGGACTAGATTCAGTGACGTTTTCAGGGCAGTCGCCACGCGTGGGTGCAAGTCAGGATTTAGCAGACGCGGGAAGAAGCATTAAAGAAATTCAGTATCAAGGAAGGTGGAAAAGCCCGGCGATGCCTGCTCAGTACGTCGGTAATAAGCAGGCAAAGGAAGAATCGATGAGTCGCTACAAGCGTAAATTGGACAAAGATTAAGATGTCAACGAAGACTTCGCATTCAGCCCACGGTCGATACAACTCGCAAGGTAGTCGGCAAATGAGTGGCCATTGTGCTCAACAAGCTTCGGGAACATAGAAATTGGCGTCATGCCTGGAAACGTGTTGATCTCGTTCAGAAGCACTTTTCCATTTGGGGTCAAAAAGAAATCGATTCGCGACAGATCCTTGAGTTTCAAATGTATAAAGGCTTTTCTCGCCATCTCTCGCATCTGTGAGGTTTGCTCTTCAGTGAGGTTTCGAGGGTCGAGTGTTGTCTCACTATGGCTGTCTGAACTGTACTTTTCATCATAGGTATAGAATGTGTCTGAAGGACAACAAATCTCACCGGGGTTGGTAACAATAATTTCGTCACCATATTGATAAGCCGCAACCTCAAGCTCTCTTGGTTTGACAGCTTGTTCGATCAAAACTTGCTCAGAATATTCGAATGCGTTATCGATGGCTGTTCTCACCGCCGATTTATCATTCACTTTGTAACAACCGACAGATGAGCCCTGACAAGCTGCTTTAACAAATAGGGTTCCCCATTTGTCGAAGGCAGCTTCTCCGTCACGGTATGCTTGCTCACTTTGCTCCGAAAGAAATATATAAGGGGTGTTTTCTATTCCAATGGCATCAAACCACAGTTTCGATGTGATTTTGTTGAAGCAAATATTACTAGCTGCTGAGTCACAGCCCATGTAGGGCAAACCCGCGAGCTCAAACAAAGACTGAATTTCACCTGTTTCGCCAGGGAAACCGTGAATACAGGGAACAACGTAATCAAGTGTGACTTTACGATCGCCGACCGTCAGTACTTTATCTAAATCAAGGCGACAAGCTGCATGACTCTCTGAACGCCAACCTACTGACGTTATTTCAACACGGGTAACGTTCAGGGATGGAATCGTACTTAGGACACTCTCCAGGTAATTCGCTGATACCAGTGAGACTTCATGTTCTGCGCTTCCACCGCCACACAACAGTAAGACTTCGATTTTTTTCATACTCTTACTCACTCATTCCCACCAATGCTTAATAAGGGAAATTCAAAATGCTGCAAATCCATTTGCTAAATATGCATCAATCTTAACGCAAACCCCTGATTCCTTTCATCAACAAATCGCCACGTATAATCGCTTATGGGAAGAAAAATACTAGTTTGCTTGTCTCTCGTTGGTATTTTGAACCATCAGGCAACAAAAAGCCGCCTAATTTCACTGAAAAGGCGGCCTCAATAGCAATCAAACCTCGTGGGTGACTTTAGTCAACTAGTTAATTTTCACCATGTCAGGGTTAGCTGATTTCTTTATCGAAGAAATCGAGCGAATGAAGGGTTTTTGTTCCTTGATGATGTTGGGTAATGCGTTCAGCTTTTTACTTGCGGACTGCTTTGAAGGAAACGAGCCGTACAACAGTGTATACCAAGGAAGGCCATCTATTTTTTTCATGTTGGACCAAAGAGGCTGATCGGAAGGAAGCATATCGGCATAACCCTTCAGCCCACTTTTGTAGCTCAACGCAACAACCTGAATAGTATAACGCGTTGATTCCACCTTTTTCTTTGGCTTCGTTATTTTCTTTGCCGCTGTTTTGACAGTCGGTTGCTTTACCTCCGTCATTTGAGATTCAGCAGGCTTAGGTACAGCTACTTTTGGTTGCTCTGTCGACGTGATCTCTTCAGTCTGTGAGAGCAATACAAGTTGTTGGGTTCTATCGGCACAACCAACCATGGTCAAAACACACAAAAATAGAACAGTGATTTTCATAAACATTCGTCTTTAATGTTTGTTTTATTCAGTGTGTAGTCATGTGAGAAATCATTCAAATTTCAATCGACTACTTCGGGGTACAATCTGCGTTTGGTCACAAAACACCACTTTATCACGAAGCTAGCCTGCTCAACAGGCGTTAGAAAGTAGCATCTGCGAGAGATCGCGCAATTCCATCCCCTGACATTGATCTTCGTTCACTCCATATCGTGCTGATCACGCTAGAATATTGGAAAGTAATCATCCTTACGTGAAAGCAGGAGCCACAATGGATGGATTAGACGCCTTATTTAAACCTCGTTCAATAGCTGTTGTTGGTGCATCCAACACACCCGGTCGTGCTGGAAACCTTGTCATTAAAAACCTCCAAAGCGGAGGGTTCAAAGGACCAATAATGCCAGTCACACCAAAACATCAAGCCATTGCTGGCATTTTGGCTTATCCGGATATTGATGCACTTCCTCTGATACCCGATTTAGCCGTGGTGTGCACTGCTGCTATTCGCAACGTTGACTTAGTCCGTGACCTTGGTAAAAAAGGCGTAAAGCTGGCGTTAGTTCTGGCTGCTGATATGAAGCAGACACTGGCAGACGATGGCAGAACAGTGCTGGAGCACATGCAAGAGGCTGCTAAAGAGTCTGGCATCAGACTAATCGGACCAAACAGCCTCGGTTTGATTCTCCCTTGGTTAAATCTCAACGCAAGTTTCGCTCCTGTACCTGCTAACCGCGGTAACATCGCTTTCATTTCTCAGTCATCAGCGGTATGTACAACAATACTCGATTGGGCAAAAAACAAACGAATAGGCTTTTCGGTCTTTTTGTCTATTGGTGAAGCTTGCGACATCGACTTCCCGGAGCTTCTGGATTACCTCAGTCGAGAGAGTAAAACCAATGCCATCTTGCTTTATATAGACAATATTAGGAACGCAAGACAGTTTATGTCAGCGGCTAGGGCCGCCGCACGAAACCGAAGAATACTGGTGCTCAAAGCAGGACGAACTCAGGAAGCCGCTACAGCGCTAAGGCACCTCAGAGACTACCCGGCAGGTCTTGATGCCGCTTATGATGCAGCCATTCGACGTTCCGGTATGCTCCGGGTAAAAACGACACCAGAATTGTTTGCGGCTGTAGAAACACTTTCGCATTCACAGACGCTTCGCGGGGAGCGCCTAGCCATATTGTCAAATGGTGGTGGGCCTGCCGTAATGGCATTAGATGCGCTTCTCGAGGAAGGTGGAAAACTTGCAACCTTAAGCGATGAAACAACAGCTGAAATGAATGCGTTACTTCCAGTGAGCTGGTCTGGCGGCAACCCCGTGGATATCGTCGGTGATGCAGATATAGAAAGATACTTGAAAGCCATTCGTCTGCTTTTGTACAAAGATGAAGCTGACGCCATATTGATCATGCACTCTCCCTCTGCATCTGCACCGGGTTTAGCAACAGCCAAAGCTGTGATTGACCTCATCAAAAATGAGCCTCGCGCCAAACGTTTCAACATCATCACCAACTGGCAAGGCGAAAGCGACGACGCAGCTGTTTCTCGATTGGCCTTTACACATTCTGGTATTCCAACTTATCGTACACCGGAAAGTGCGGTTACTGCATTTATGCACATGGTCGAGTACCGTCGAAACCAAAAGCAGCTTATGGAAACACCAACGTCTATCGGAGAAATTGATTACGACATAGACAAAAGCCGCGGGCACATTAAACAAGCCATCGACGAAAAGAAAAACTTACTGAATACCCATGAGGTGAAACCTATCCTCGAGTGTTACGGCCTTAACGTAATGCCAACATGGTTAGCCTCAGATGCATCAGAAGCCGCACAAATAGCAGAGCAAGTTGGCTATCCAGTTGCCGTCAAACTGAGCTCACAGGACATCCAACACAAATCAGCCGTGCATGGTGTCATGCTAGACCTGAATAATAGCGCCGAAGTGGCTAATGCGGTTCAAATGATCATGGACCGGGTATCAATCTCCTATCCCAGCGCCCACATAGATGGCCTACAAATTCAAAGTATGGCCAATCGCGCCGGGGCGCACGAAATTAAGATCAGTGTCAGAAAGGACCCTGTCTTCGGCCCTATCATTCTTATCGGTGAAGGTGGGCAAACATGGGACATGAACAAGGATGCAGCGGTGGCTATTCCCCCGCTAAACATGACACTGGCAAGATACCTTGTTATCAGTGCTATCAAGTCAGGAAAAATTCGTCCGCGTAATCACCCTACTCAATTGGATATGGACTCACTCTGCCACTTTTTAGTGACGCTGTCACAAATAATTATTGATTGCCCTGAAATATCCTCTCTTGATATTGACCCGCTCATGGTGACAGGAACAAAACTAACGGTTCTTGATTGTTCCATGACACTAGATACGTTTGACGGAGATATCCAACAACGGTTGGCGATTCGCCCATACCCCAAAGAGTTAGAAGAAAATGGTGCGCTGAGGGATGGCAGAAAAATTCTTCTCCGGCCTATCCTTCCCGAGGATGAACCTTTCCACAAAGCCTTTGTTGAAAAGGTATCGGTCGAAGACTTGTATAAACGATTCTTTTCAGACGTCGGCGAACTGAATCACGAGGCACTGGCCAACCTGACACAAATCGATTACGACCGTGAAATGGCATTTCTTGCGGTCTGTAAAGATGACCACATTGACCATAATGAAATTCTCGGTGTGGTAAGGGCTTTGGCCAACCCTGAACATACCGAAGCTGAGTTTGCGGTTCTCGTTCGATCAGATCTAAAAGGAATGGGGCTTGGTAACGTGTTGATGAACAAAATCATCGAATATGCCAAACAAAGCGGTATCAGACACCTGACGGGAATGACGATGCCCTCAAATCAGGGGATGGTCGCGTTAGCACAGAAACTTGGCTTTGAAGTCGACGTTCAGTTTCAGGATGGCACAGTAGATTTAAAGCTTTTTCTAGACTAATTCTATTTGGAAACGAGCCACATAGGCTGGCTCGTTTTATATTTATGACGTTTAATGCGAACAGCTCTTTAAGGGCTGTCACACATCCTACTTTAGAACGTTCATTTTTAATTCGAGTTCGAAAATTTCCTTTTTTAACGCTTCGATTTTACTGCTATCACTCAGCGTTTTAAGTAAATCACGCTTTTCGTTTATCAGCTTTTTCAGTTCAAGCTTGGGTGGTAATACACCGGCATTTTTAAGGACCGGTAGCCTGCTCTCAGCTCTTGCGGGGATTTAAAGTAGTCATCAAAATCAAGTGTTTTACCCTTGAAAGGATTGTTTTGAAGCTCTTTAGTTTTCTCAGCCTCCCTCATCCAGCGGTCGACAGCACTTTCAACCAGACGTTCGCTGTCGGTAAGCTTAGCGTCTTGTGCATTGTATTTTGTCATCATTCATCCTCAACACTAAAAAACTGAGGATATTATCTCGCCAAACATGATGTTTTTTTGGAAAAAAAACATTGATTTCGATTGGGTACACTTCCGAGATTTATTCTTTGCAGGGCACATTACACATTTGTGAAGGCAACATTTTAACGCTATGAATTAAAAGATATAGTTATTCCTCTACCACAGTGATGTAATACTCTCCTGCTTCATAATGACCGGGCATATTACAGGCGAAAATAACAACCTTTCCTGGGTTATCAAATCGCCATTTCAACGATTTCGTTTGACCGGGAGCCAACAGAATGGCGTTGCTAAATGAAGTCTGTGCATTCTCAGCTGTTCCTCTCAGCGCCCTTATTTTTCTTTTGTGTTTTAATTGCTCCGCTTTGTCCCCAATGAAGAACTCATGGCGGATCCTTCCTCTATTGGTCACCACAAAATTGATGATGTTCCCTGCTTTGACCACTGGTTTTTCAGAAAACTTCATTTGAAACGTATCATCGAGTGTCACTCTGATTTCCGTAGCAAGGGCAAACTCATCTGCCGGTGCACCAACACTGCTTACAGCGGCGACTGATGGCCTACAAAGCACGAACATCGCACTCATGGCAATTGCCCCTAAAGCAAAACGACTTTTCATTGTAATTCCTTTACTTGCGAAGTTTACGCACTTACTAACTGTAAGCTATTTAAGTGGGTTCTGATGTTCAATCTGCGAGTATCTGCTTTAGATTTTTATTCTGTGAGCTTACACAGGAAGAAAAGTATCCTTTTTTGATCACATCGTAATAATCGCGGCTCCGAACCAGCATAACAGCGCATTACCTGATAGTTATTAAATGATAAGAACACACTTTTACAACTCGCTCCCTCACCACTCGGTACAGCATGCCATACTCTTATCGTAGAGGTGTCTATGAAGTTAGAAAGGATTGAAATTTCAGGTTTTCGGGGAATTCGACGCCTGTCATTGAGCTTAGATGAACTTACCGTCCTCATAGGTGAAAATGCATGGGGCAAAAGTTCCTTGCTTGATGCACTCAGCTTAACGCTGAACCCCGACGGTGAACTCTATGAGTTTCAACGAAACGATTTTCACATCGATCATACTCTCGGCAATGATCAATTCACTCAGTTACAAATTATTCTTCGCTGGCAAGAATCATTCAGCGGTGAAAATAGAGCACGACGTTACAGGCAGTTTCTGCCCGTCTGGAATGGCAATAATGGTGGCCTTCGTCAAATTGACTTTCGGGTCAGTGCCACGCTCGAAGATAACAAGGTCACCACATCATGGGATTTTCTCGACATAGAGGGCAATTTACGAAGCCTCGACAACAAAGAGGAACTCGCCATGGCGCTTATGCGCTTCATCCGATCATTCGGATGCGAGATTCACGCTGGTTAAAAAACGGTGGTGAAGACGACCGTAAACGTAATACTAGGCTGGAGCGTAGACTTGCGAATACAGCCAAACGCCTTGAGCTCATGCCTGGTCATGTGAATAAGGGAGAAATAAAAAGTGGCTTTCGCGCCATGAGAACCCTTTTGGACCACTACTTTGCTTTTGACAGTGATAATCATGAAAGCGCCGCGATAGACCCTTATCGGCATCTCAAGATGAGTTCGAGCAATATCCATCCTCTTGAAGTAGTGGCTATGAATACCTCTAATCATAGCCGCCTGTTATTAATGGGTATGCTCACTGAGTTCATTCGAGGAAGAGGACCGAGACAGCTCAAAGCTAACGCCAGACCGATATTTATATTTGAGGACCCAGAAGGGCGCCTCCACCCAACCTTACTAAGTCAAGCCTGGCGTCTTATTCAAATTATGCCGATGCAGAAAATTATCACTACCAATAGTGGTGACTTGCTGTCATCGGTACCTCTGACCTCAATTCGACGCCTTGAGCGCGGCCCTACCCATACAGAAACTATCAGGTACCCATGCGGCGCCTTGGCGCTAATGAAATGCGAAAAATTGCCTTCCATGTGAGAATTCACAGGCCAAGCGCACTGTTTGCCCGCTGTTGGTTGCTGGTTGAGGGTGAAACAGAAGTATGGCTTTTTAATGAGCTTGCCAGAGTGAAGGGATTCGACCTGTCGGCCGAGGGCGTTAACATTATTGAATTTGCTCAAAGCGGGCTGAAGCCTCTGATCAAAATAGCGAAAGCATTAGGTATTCAATGGCATTTGATTGCCGATGGTGATCCCGCAGGTCAAAAGTACGCACAAACGGCAAGAAGTATGCTCCACGGTGATAATGAAACACATCGACTCACTGTATTACCGACTGAGGATATAGAGCAGTTTCTATTTGACAACGGCTATTCTGAGCTCTTTAAAGAAATGGCAGGTGTACTGGAGGATGAATCTATGTCTCCCAGAAAGATTATTTCAAAAGCGGTGAGACGATTTGCCAAGCCTGATGCCGCACTGGCGATTGTGGCATATACAGAAGACCAAAAGGCAGGTGAGGTGCCTGTGTTACTGAGAAGAACCTTACAACGTGTGATTAGCATGGCCAGAGGTGTAGGTTAAGTGCTTCTGACCATACTGACTGATTGCGTCAAGATTTGGTGAAAAATAGGGTCACTTCCCCCACCTCGACGCCGAACTTCTTCATTGAAGTACGATTAAACAAATGCTTTTCATCATGACGGTAAAGCCAATCATCCATGGTTAACACATACGTCGTATCGTCTACTACAACTTCGAGTTGATAGACCCAGTGAAACGCATTTCCGACAGAACGACCCACGGCATTTCCAACCACATCGCCAGCTGTTCCTTCATAGGTGCCATCAGCATTTCTCTGTATTTTCCAGATTCGTTTTTGTTCTTCACCATCATCAAAAAAGAAGGTTTCATCCAGAGTCAATTGATTGCCTTCAACGGTTCCGTCAATGTTGACAGAGAATCGCCGAGTTTGCTTCCCTGAATAGTCCTGAACCATTCCCCATGCAGTGACCTGACCGTCGAAATAATCAAACAAAGCAAATTCTGGCGTATTCTGCGCGTAATCATCGATTTTCGCGCTGCATGATGTCAGAAATAACAGCGCCGCAGATAGCGTAAAAAGTAATTTCATCGTTATTTTTGTCCTATTAGGGCAAGTCTGTGTTTTGGATAAGAAGTTTTGGGAGACAACCAGATAGCGGCGAAAGCATTGGCCATCCCAGGATCTGATATTGCGCCGACCTGTCGGAGATCTTCATCCTTAGACCTGAAGTAAAAAGTGCCCTTGCCTGCGTTTAACGTGTAAATAAGCTGATCGCCTTTCACGACATCAGGGAAAACCCCATCAAGCGCTTTCAACCAACTATCTATCGCTGATGGCTCATAGCCCAGATGTTCCCACTGGTCACCTGTCGCTTCCAATAAATCCTCACCATCAATATCTCGGCGATAAGTGATCGACAGTGACAACGGACCACCGAGCGATTCGTAACGACCATCTGGCGTCGCCAGCATGCTGTCGTATATGGTCCAAAATCCCCAACTCAGAGTCGCGCTACCAACCGTTTGCCAATTCTTCCATTCAACAGATGGCTGCGATGTATCTGATGCAGCCACTTTTGCGGAAAATATTGATGCGATGAAGAGGGATGCAATGGCGACACTCGATAACTTCTTCATGCTGTCACTCCCACCCTACTTCTGTTGATCAACGCTAGATACACAGCGCTGTATATCACCCACACGACGAAAAGCGCAGCGGCACTTTCAATGACGCCATAAGGAAAATCGACTGCATTGAGACGGTAGCCACCAAGATAACTCATCGCACCGCCGATACCGCCAATAAGCACCAAAAGCCATCGAGGTTTTGTCAAAAGCCAGTCTCGAACCAGCCAGATATAAGCAACAAATCCGGCCCACAATAGCATCAGCCAGACGGGTATCATCGAACCTGAGAAACCGAGAACACCGCTGTACATCAGAGCGGTGTCGCCGCCGATCCCGACCAAAGCAAAACTGGTACAACCCATAGCAATCGCTTATCGAGATAAACACTGGCTACCAGCAAAGCCACAAGCAGATACCAATAGTTTTCTCTACCGAGCACAGCGATGACCCAGTACACATTGAATAGGAGTGAGAGTGCAATGGTACGCATTTATTAAGCTCCTGCTTCACGCCAATTCGGTCGGCTGAGTAACAGTTGCACGGTGCTGATGGTTTTCTCTCTAAAACCGCCTTCGCAATAGCAGAAATAAAAGCGCCATAAACGAGAGAATTTTTCATCGTAGCCAAGTTGCATCAGCGTATCGGTATTGTCGTTAAATCGCTGGTGCCAGTCCTGGAGCGTTTTTGCATAATCTAAGCCTATGTCTTTCAGATCTCGGACGACGAGGTCAGTGCGATTAGTAAATCTGTCCAGCAAAACACTGACAGAAGGCAAGAAGCCACCCGGAAAAATGTGCTTTTGAATGAAATCAACGCTCTGGCTGTAAGAGTCATATCTTTGATCTGCAATCGTTATTGCTTGAATAGCCATCAGTCCTTCAGGTTTGAGCAACGACTGACACTTTTCAACGTAGGTATCAAGGTATTCGCGACCAACCGCTTCGATCATTTCAACGGATACCAGCTTGTCGTATTGACCATCTAAATCGCGATAATCCTCTTTGAGAAGTGTTACCTTGTCACTTAGGCCTTCTCGCTCAATACGCTCTTGTGCCCACTGATACTGCTCTTCAGAAATAGTCGTCGTCGTGACCTGACAGCCATAATGCTTGGCTGCGTGAATCGCCATCGCTCCCCAACCAGTACCGATTTCCAGAAGATGGTCAGTCGGTTTGAGTCTCAGCTGCTGGCAAAGCCTGTCCATCTTGCAAAACTGTGCTTTCTCTAACGATTCGTCACCATTTTCGTAAATACCGCTCGAGTACAGCATCTCTTGATCAAGGAAGTGTCGGTAAAGATCGTTGCCGAGATCGTAGTGAGCAGAAATATTATTTTTGGCGTTGGCTTGAGTGTTTCTATTTTTCCAGTGTGAGACTTTATTAAGTAGCCCCGTCAGCCAGCTCATTTTACTCTCCAGACGGTCGAGAGCAGGCAGGTTACGGCAAATAACTCTCACTAACTTAGTCAGATCGGGCGTGTCCCACCAGCCATCCACATAAGCTTCTGCTGCGCCTATGGAACCTCCTGACAAGGTTCTCGCATAGAAACGGTTGTCTTTGATGATCAACTCAGCTGACAAGTCTGCGTTTTTATCACCTAAAACGTGCGCCTGACCCTCAGGATCTATGAGCGTCAATGATGCGCCTTCTAATTTACCCAGTAATGCAGTCAGTATCTTTTGGGCATACATATCTTTTTTCGTTAACGGTAGGCTTTGTTGAATATCACTCGAATACATAGTCACTCCTTGGCCTGATCTGGGTGGGAATAAAAACGAGCCCCTTTAATCCAGAGCTTTGCTGCTTGCCAATAAATTAAAATTATTACTTTTGCAGTCATAAACGGGGTCTTCAAGAGAAGTTTTGCCAACTCCCCGCTTGTAAATGCTTTCTTTTCAAGTGCCAAAGTGGCATCAAACTCTCTGTCACCTCTGTGTGTTTCAAGGTGAACAAACGCTTTTTTGCCCAGAGGGCGAAGCTTCCATTGATACTTCTGTTCTATTGGATTGAAGGGGGAAACATGAAACTCCTTATCATTTTCCCACTTTGCCCCAGCGGGAACAGCGTAATAGTGGCGTTGATTCCAAGGGGTATTACTCACTTCCGCAAGCATATACCGCCAATTTCCATCCTCGTCGTACAAATAGAAGAAGTTGACCGGGCTAAAGTAGAGCCCTAGGTATCGCAGATGACAAAGCGCAAGTACCTTGCCTTTCAGACGGTCCCCTGTCAGTTCAAATACCTTGTCCTGACAAGCCTGTTTTGTATCTTCCCTGCCATCGAGATAATCAGAGGCGTTAAAGGCTGACAAGCCCCATTTACCTATTCTAAATCCCCGGACGTTCATCGCCAGACGCTCAATCTCATCGAGATCAATCACTGGCATGAAGATGTCATATTTGAAGGTATGGCTGACGGGGGTGAATCTCCGGTGCCTCACAACACCGGTATATAAACCGCTGCCGATAGCATCCGTCATGACACAAATCTCAGAGGTTGTTCAATGTTTTGAATACCTTCAATGACGTCAGTGGCACTTCTTACACCGTCCTCATGGAAACCGTTGTACCAGTAAGCACCGCAAAACCAGGTGTTATTCAGGCCTGATACTTTAGATTTGTGTTTTTGCGCTGCTATCGCTGCGCCATTGAATACTGGGTGCTCGTAATTGAAAGAGCGAAGGACTTTGTCTGGGTCAATATCTTGTGTCTGGTTCAACGTGACACAAAATGTCTCTGTTGAGTTAAGCTGTTGCAAAATATTCATATCGTAAGTTAGAGACGCGAGCTTATTGTCTCTGTCTTCACTCATACCAAGATAGTAATTCCAGCTCGCCCACGCTGCTTTCCTTTTGGGTAGCATAGACGTGTCAGTGTGTAAAACGACCTCATTCGACTGGTATTCAAGTGCACCCAGAATAGTTGATTCATCTTTAGAGGGAGAATCAAGCAACTTGAGCGCTTGATTGCTATGACAAGCAAAAATGACCTGATCAAACCTTTCGCTCTCTTTCTCCGTGACAAGAGTTACACCACTCTGGTCACGTTTGACTGTTTGAACAGGGGTGTTGAGCCTGATTCTCGATTCAAACGCCGGAATCATTTTGCGAACATACTCTCTGGACCCGCCAGGAATGACATACCACTGTGGACGATTGGCAATGTCTAGCAGTCCATGGTTGAAGAAGAATCTCACGAAGAAACTCAGCGGGAAACCACGCATGTCTGACAACGTCGATGACCAAATGGCAGCGCCCATTGGCAGGATATAGTTTTCGCAAAAGTAGTCGCTAAAACCATTGGCCTCCAAAAAGTCTCCGAGCGTGTGTTCTGACTTATTCAGGGCATCAGTCTGTTGATATGCATCTTTAGCGAGCTTATTGAAACGCAAAATTTCACGGATAAATAAGTAGAACTTTGGATTGAATATATTTCGCTTCTGAGCAAACAAAGAAAAAACAGTATGGCCATTGTACTCGAGCCCATTCTCTGCATTGTGAACACTGAAGCTCATTTCAGTTGGTAACCCCTCAATGCCGAGTTCAGCTAACAGCTTCTGAAATCTAGGGTATGTACGGTCGTTGTAGACAATGAAACCTGTGTCTATGGCATATTGACCGCTTTCAACCTCAACATCTATGGTTGCAGTATGTCCACCCACATAGTCGTTTGCTTCGAAGACGGTAATATCATGCTCTTTATGCAAATAATGCGCGCAGGTCAGGCCCGAAATACCGGACCCGATGATAGCTATTTTCATGATGCATTCCTAACTAGCCTTTTGACCAACACCAACTGTAACCAAACAGGAAGTGCGGCAATGAATTTGAGAATAAAACTGAATCTTCTCGGAAAGTGAATTTCTTCTTTTTGTTTTTCTAACCCTTTACGAATGGTGTCTGAAGCCTCTTCAGGCGTAACCATCATTGGCATCGGAAAGTCGTTTTTATCTGTCAGAGGCGTTCTCACAAACCCCGGTGATATGAGTGATACAGTCACACCCAGATGGCTTAAATCTACTGACAGCGATCTGGCTAGGTAGCTTATGGCGGCTTTGGAAGCGCCATAAGCTTCCGCTCGTGGCAGGCCAAGGTACGAAGCCGTAGACCCCATTAATGCAATGTGAGTACCGTTCGTATATGTCTTCTGCAATACCTCAAGGCAATTCACCACACCAAACACGTTGGTGGTGAACACACGTTGAAATAAATCTGCGTCGACCAGCCCACCCTCAATGTATTCACAAGTGCCAGCGTTAAGAATGATCAGGTCTAAATTACTATCGATGCTGACCAATGCTTCTTCACAGGCTTTTTTGTCTGAGGTATCGAATTGCAATGTACTCAGGTTTTCAAATCTCTCAGCTAAAGCATCAAGCGTCGCCATGCTGCGACCACAACCAACAACCTTCCATCCTGACTTCGCATAATCTTCGGCAAGCTTGAGCCCGATGCCTGATGAGGCACCGGTAATGAGTACTGATTTCATTGCCCCAACCTTTTCTTCAGAAACTTCACTGTCGGACCAAGCACGGGAACCGCCTCGTACAGCATGGCGCCCAAGTCGAAAAAGTCTCGATGGTGCGTGACCTTGCCGTTTTTGAATGTCAGCATGGTAGAGCCTTCGATAGCACGCAACTTACCGCCAGCTAACTTTGGGTGCGCGAGGGTCATGGTCCAGTTGACGAAAGCTATGTCGCCACTCGCTGCGTGATTGTGAACCTTGAACTTGCAATCGATAATGTTTTCGTAGAGAGAATCAAAGTAGCGGCTTAAATTCTCGAAGCCCTCTATACGATGGGCAGGGTCCTCGAACACCACATCGTCGCTGTAAATCGTATCCAGAATTGCCAGATTATTTTTCCCTAATGCCTCATAGACAGTAACAAACTGCTCTACTGGGCTCTTTTCACTTACAGCTATGCTATCAATCATGCTCACGCTCTTTGCTCACTGGTGTGATTCTTGGCAGCTTCGAAAAAGGAAAGTGCCTCCTTTCTCGCAACGCATGATCAACTATGGGTTTGGGATAAGAGAGAGAAACATCAGAACCATAATTTTTGTGATATGGATCGTGAATAAATTTTTCAGGAATATTCTCTAACTCTTTGACCCATCTACGAATAAAAATTCCTTCAGGATCAAATTTTTTGCTTTGAGTGAACGGGTTGAATATGCGGAAATAAGGTTGAGCATCTAACCCGACGGATGCAGACCACTGCCATCCGCCGTTGTTTGCAGCGAAATCGCCATCAATGAGCTTTTGCATGAAGTAGCGCTCTCCCCACCGCCAATCGATGTGTAAATCTTTGACGAGAAAGCTCGCCACGATCATGCGCAGCCTGTTGTGCATCCAGCCGGTTTCATTCAATTGGCGCATACCAGCGTCAACAATCGGAACGCCCGTTTTCCCCTGCTTCCAGCGTTCGAAAAGTATTTCGTCGTGCTTCCATTCAATGTTTGACTCCCAAGAGAGGCAAGCTTTCCCCTTGCTCAGGCTTGGATTGGAAGCAGTCACATGCTGATAGAACTCTCGCCAAATGAGCTCAGATAGCCATACTTGAGGACCTTGTTTACTGTCATCAAAAGCATTTGGATGTTCGGTCAGTAATCTTGCCAAGCATTGCCTAGGCGATATAGCACCAATGGCAAGGTACGCAGAGAGCTGACTGGTCGCTGGCTCTGAAGGTATGTCTCTCAACGCATCATAGCTAGTTACCCTGTAACTACAATAATCACGAAGACGTTGAATAATGGTATTGTCGTCGACTGGCCAACTCACTGAATCTTCATACCAATAACGTAGGTCTATTTCTTTGGCATCTTCAATCAGTGCTTTCGTTAAAGCCGTTGGAGATATAGGTAATGGTGGCTTTACGGGAGAATAATCTGTCGATTGAACCAGCTTAAGCCAAGCCCGTTTGAACGGAGTGAATACCTGAAAAGATTTCCCGCCGCCAGTAAGAACAGATCCCGGTGGAAGGATACATTTACCGTGAAATGCATGAAATCCTGTTCTTGTTAGACTCAATGTGCCTGCAACGGCATTATCTCTGTCTACTTCATCAAATTCGTAATCGATATTACAATAAACATCTGACACCTGATATTGCTGACATACTTCTGCCAGATATGCAGGCAAACCGGAAAAATCATCAACCACTTTAAATAACAGCGGAATATTCAACGCAGCAAGGTCATTGCGAAGCACCTCGAGGCGCCGTTGAATGAAGTCTGCCTGACGAGGTGATAGGTCATGTTGTTTCCACTGCTCTGGCGTCGCAGTGTAAAGAGCAATTGTCGGCTCTCCAGTTTTGCATGCCTCATGTAATGCAGGGTTGTCTTTGACTCTCAAATCTCGTCTGAACCAAACTAATTTCATCAACGCACTCCTGTCGTCATTTGCATGTTGTTAGGCCAAGTCATTGCAATCTCAAATCTTTCAATTGCTCCGGGTGTATATCGATACAGTCACCAACAAACAAAAGTTGTATGTTCGGTAACAGTTGGACTTTCGTCGTCTCTGTCAACACATTCGTTGGCAATGCATTGTCGGAGTGAATTACCAGAGTTGTCTCTTTCGTTTTCGCTAACGAGCCTGCAATGAGACGCGGTGAGGTAATGGGCGACATTAGCTGATTGACATCGAACCCGTTAATCACCAGTTCATAAGCTTTCAGTGCAACCTTGTATTCTGCCCCACTGTCAAGCGTCACCAAGAGACACGGTTTTTTATTCTTTTCTTGCTTTCTCTTGCTGGTGAAAGTGGTCAACAAGCAGGTGATAGCGCTTTGCCATACATTTTCGTAGAGATCTCTCACTGCTGGTTGCGCCTTGAAAATGTGACTTTCCAGTGGTGATATAAGACGAGATTTGAGCACCGAAAAAGGGTACTCCCTGAATGCAGTCGACAAAATATTATGGATCCCTGATAAGTCGACGGTCTCTATCGCTTTTGTCAATTGTTCCACTTCGCCAAGCTCTCCATCACCATGACTGAGTTGCTCTTTCGAGCCGATCAACGGCTTAACTTGACTTATCGCTACACCTTTATCTAACCAACCCAAGATTTCTCGGATCCGTTCCACATCGTTGTTACTGAAAAGACGGTGACCTTTCGGTGTCCTCTGGGGCGTCAACAACCCATAGCGCCGTTGCCATGCTCTGAGCGTGACAGAGTTGACGCCAGTTAAAGCAGACACTTCACCGATCCCCATTAAGGTTTGCTCAGAGGCCATATCTAAGTCTCAAAGAATCTGGATAGGGCTTGAGGTATTTTTGACTGGCAATGTATGCATCTGGATACAACGACAAATGGTGATTGATCAGCGTCAAGGGCACTAAAAGTGGCATTTCACCGACACGGTAAGCAAGAATCAGCTTAGCCAGTTCAGCTTTCTGCTGCTTATCCAATGAGCGCTTGAAGTAACCTTGCAAGTGCATCAGCACATTGGTGTTATTTTTTCGGCTTGCCCGTTGCGCAAGAGCTTGCATGAAACGGGTCCTGTACTCGAGGTAAAACTCGTCGATGTCGTACTCAGATATTTTGGCAACAAAACTACCGAGTTCGCGGTATTCCCTTGGGCAGTGAGCCATTAAAATGAGTTTATAGCGAGAGTGAAATTCAATGATCGCGCGTCTCGTTATCCCCTCAGACATCGAGTCATAAAAATCTCGAAGCGCGAAAAGTCGGAAGACAAAATTCTCTTTCAAAACCGGATCGTTTAGACGGCCGTCTTCTTCAATCGGTAACCAAGGCATTTTTTCCATCAGTGCTTTTGTATAGAGCCCTACCCCGATTTTCTCCGCGGCGACGTAGCCGTTTTCACGGTAGACTTTGACTCGCTCCATTCCGCAAGTGGGAGATTTGGCACAAACAACATAACCACACAAATCCATCTGCGAAAGTTGATTCGCCTTGTCTTCACTGAAGCGAACCATTTTCTCCGTATGATCGATTTCGTTGTTTTTTGTGTCTACCAGACGAATTTGGTCGTCATGCTCTAACAGGCGAATAGTAGGTCGGGGCACAGGAAGACCTATTGCCATTTCAGGACAAACAGGAACGTACTCAACGAAGTCTGTGAGTTCGCTGCACACAAAGTTACTTCTCTTGTGTCCGCTATCAAATCGGACTTTTTCGCCAATGACACATGCACTGACACCAAGCTTAATTTTCATTGAATCCCCTCAAACTTGTACAACGTTTTATGTTTGTACAAGTAGAGAAAGCAAAACGATCACTTTTGTACAAAAAAAAAAATTGTACAACTTAATGCAGTATAGAAAAGAAATAAAAAAAACGCCTTACTTGCGAAAGTAAGGCGTTGAAATTGCGAAGTATAAATATGTCTAAACGGGTTCTTCAGCATCTGTATCAAAGGAGGCATCAATCTGCTGTTCGAACGCTTTGAGTCGTTTGTAAATCGACATTAATTCCACGATGGTGCTCCATGAATGAACAAGAAACTGAAATGAATCCTCAACCTTGCCAAACGCACGCAGAATCTGCTGTAAAACTCCCAAAGTGATCACGCCAGATACAATGGTAGGTCCAAGCGCAATATACGGGACGATCATGGTATACTGGATATAGGACCATTTTGCGATATCGAAGTACAGGTAATGTCGGTAAAGGTTGAAGTAGTTTTTTCTAACGTTAGTAAAGAGCTCAGTGACCGTTTCTGGTTGCGCCCTACTTTGATGATCTTCGCCAAATACCAATTCTTTCCTGTATGCGGCTTCAACCTTTTGGTTTTTAAATTCCAGCCCAGGTAACTTTATACCGACGATGGCGAGCAGCACTGTTCCCAAGATGGCAGAGATAATGGCCATGTAGACTAATGAGCGATCAACAGGGCCTATCCAAGGTAACTCAGTAACATTCTCACTCAATGTCCACAGTATCGGTAGAAAGGCCACCAGCGTCATGATTGAACGCATAAAACTGACCCCTAACCCCTCAACAATTCTGGCGAAGCGCATAGTATCTTCTTGAATCCGTTGAGCAGCACCTTCAACATGACGAATTCGGTGCCAGTGCGACATATAATAGTTGTTCATCGCGGTTCGCCATCTAAACACGTAATGTCTAACGAAAAATTCAAGACACACCGCAATGATGATGTAGACGGAGACAATGTTGAAGAAATCTAAACAACTGTCGAGAAACTCATCAAAACTCACCGCATTGGGTTTCCCCAACGCTTTTTGAATCAAGTTATAAAATTCGCCGAACCATTCGTTTACCTCTACGTCAATTTGGACTTTGTACCATGTCACGTACAAAATCAGAACTGTGCCGACGATTGACCATAAGAACCATCTCTTATCCAAAAAAAACGACTTAAACATTATCCCCTCCTCACCTTTTTGGCTTCCCTGCATCGGAGAAATGACGCCAATTAATATATAAGTCAACATTATGACTATTTTTCTGAACACCTAATAATAACCATAGACCACAAAAATTATTTGTTAATAAATTGACACTATTAATATTTTTATTATTTGATATGTTAATTTTCGCATCTAATTATCTGGATAATTGAAACTTGATTAAACTGTTCGAAGAGTTTATTTGAGGAAAAAAGAAGGAATATATTCGTTTTAATTTTCACGAGAAATAAAGCTACCGCGTTCAAGTAATAGCTTGAACTCACCAAAACTCATGGGTTCACCAAAAAAGTCTCCCTGAAGCATTTCCACACCAGCATTGACCAAGTAGTCAGCCTGCCTCTTATTCTCCACGCCTTCAGCGACAATGCTAAGATCAGATGTTTGAGCAAAGGCAATGATCGCATCAAGAATCGACGTGTTGCTTGATTCAAAACCAATCGTCTTAACGAACATATGATCGATTTTAATCGTATCAATATTTAAGCTCTGCAAATAACTAAATGCGCCATACCCCATACCACAATCATCAAGCTTTATTGACATGCCCTCGTCACGAAGGGTTTCTATTGTTTTCGCTGCTTTTTCAATATTTTCAAAAGGTGTTCGCTCAGTAACTTCCAATGAAATCACACGGTAATCCAATCCAGACTTGCTTATTTTTCTGAGAAGTTTCTCTGCAACTTTTGTTTTCTCAAGGTAGGCAGGGGGTATATTCACGCTAGCAAAAAAGTGAGGCGATAATTCAATTGAAGAAAGTTGTTTAAGAACATTATTTATCAGTTGTTCGGTAATTTTGTCTATCAGTCCATCTTGCTCTGCCAAGGGGATAAAACTGTTTGGTAATATCACGTTCCCGCTTTGCGTGATCCACCTGAGCAACACCTCTGCGCCGACAATCCGATAACCGTTCCCCTCTGGAACAACTATCGGTTGATAAAACGGTTTCAAAGCACGTTTGTCTATCGCTTCAATGATCAAATTTTGCAATATACTGCTGTCAGATTGACTTAGTGTAATAAACATGATGATTAACATACATGACATTGTCAGGATTAGTGCTAAGTACATCGGCGTAAATCCGACAAATTGGAATCTCGCCTCGTCGGTATAAAATACCGATACCTCTATGTTATCGGTGTAATGAAACCGGTATTGGTGCTTTTGTTCATCTTGTCGAACAGATATCAGGTTTATTGCATTATCCTTGACCTTTACTTCTGCAGAAAGGCAGTCTTCGCAGCCATCCATAATCGGCCTGGTTAGCTGAACAGTCAGGGATAAGGTGCCATTGTTAGAATTCAGTTCAATCTCTCGAACCTGTTGCTGAAAAACGAACCAGATTACTGTTGGTGAGGCGAACGTCACTATGCTATCGCCTGACGATCTATTGATTTTCTTCTCACGTCCAGAGACACATGAAGGAGAGCCATTAGGTGTGAAGTCGGCGTGTTTCACTGACGGATAAGTCGAGGCGATCATTTCAAGCACTTTCAACGTGTTGTCATTGCAAGTCGAAAGAGGTGAGGTAATAGCAAGAAACTTTTGCAATGTAGAATAATCAAGCCCCAGCAATTGTGAAGATAGGGATGATTTCATTGACGTAAGATTTCGGTCGGCTACCCATTGACTGATCGGGAGATATGCGGCAAAACCCAGAAATATTGACATAAATACAGCAACAAATGCAGTCTTGCGTTTCAGTGATAGATTCACCAACCCTCCACAGTAAACTTTTTGAGATTGACAACCATTGCTTGGACTGAAAAAGCCAACGGCACCGTTATCTGAAAATTAGTTTTATTATTATCAGGATAGTAGTTGGTTCTAATGAAGAAAGGTGAGATTGAGATAAGATTGATTTGAAATTATTAGTTTGCAGACGCCGATTAACACACTATGACCATTTGAATCATAAATGAGCAATGCAGCGCCTCCTAAATTAGCGGCTTCATATCGCGAGCCTGATATTCGACGATAACGAATCTTCGACCTCTTTAGCCACTTGGAAAAGTCTTGGATCTTTTATAAAACCGCCATCAAACTGACCAATGAAAGACAGCGCTTCTGCTTTGCTTCCCTCTCCGATCATATTTAGTTGACTGCAGATTTCACCAGATTCAAACCAACCTGAATGATAGGATGAATGATCGTTACCTCCTACTGAGGACGGCCTTATCATTGGTGAATCGTGTGGTTGAAACCACACCACTGCTCTGCCGAAAACCCACGTTTGACCATGGCTGTGAGCAGCATAGCGGGTCATACAGTCTGAGTAGAGCATTGTTTGGGAAAACGGGCGCATTCACGGTTCCTTTTTTGATGCTGATGATGGCCACTAAGGGATACATGTCAGAGTTTTTTGATTACTCTAATTTGCTGGTCGCTTCGAAGGCACTCATTTAGTGTATACAGAAGTATTTATTTTGGGGTTACAATTTTCTTAAGAAAGCAACACTCACACACTACTTATAATCCCTATTTTTCAATTCCTTATCAAAATCGCCGATTACGTAACTGGTTGCTTATCAAGCCGTTATATAAATATGGATTTTTTGCTATTTCTAGCCCAAAACTGAAAATTCAGTGATTGATTACGTCCTACAATTTTCGATTGTTCGAGACCACAAGTCGGCGAGTCTCAACGTGAAATCGCCTCTCCGGTAAATGTTCTAAAATTGAGATTATCTCCTTTTGTTGGACAGACACCGCTTTGAATCAAACCGACCCGTTTGCCAGTAACACAACCACTCACTCGGCAGAAGAGCAACATCCGAGGCTTTGGTTCATGCTGTTTACCAGTTTTGTTTGCATGCTAATTCTTTGCGTTACTTTCATGCTCTATCGTTATGTTGAAGACAGCGAGCGAGAGCATCAACTTTCAATGATGGACGGGAAACTGACAGAGATAGTCAATAGGCTCGACCAATACAAGGAGACAGATAACAAGCAAATTATGTGGTTAAGTCGCCAGTTATCGCGTTATCCCAAAATCGACCAGCGCCTTTGGATATCCTTTAGTAATGACTTGATTCGCTTATTTCCTCATTTTCAGCATGTACAATGGTTCGACAATAACCAGATGTTACGGTGGGAGACACATAACGATGAGAATAAAACCGCTGGCAGCATATTAACTGATGATCTCGACATACGATGGGACAAGGAGATTTCCTACTCTATCAAAGATAGCGGGAATGATATTCGAATAGTCATAAGTTCTCTTGGCAAGAGGAGTAAAGAACGTATTGGAACCTTGGTCATTCAGTATTCACTGAAGCGGAGGCTAGATGAGATTCAAAAAAGTGTACTTTCTCAAACGCAGCTCCTCTCCATATCGTCACAGTTACCCGCGGATTACAGGGAAACAATCGCAACACGTTTATCTGTGAGTCGCCCAATTCTTCTTGGTGAGGAGGTTTATGCGTTATATATGGAACAGCACGTTTCACCTTATCCAAAGCTTCTTTCTCTGCCCATGGCTGTTTTTATTACAGGTTTGGTGGCTGCAACTCTATGTTCAATTACCCTGTATTTACTCGAAATAAATTATGTCGGGCGAAGAGCTGTGTCCCGCTCGATCAGGTCGCTGAGAAGAGAACTAAAAGCCCAAAAAGAAACGGAAAACCGTTTACAGTTTGTTGCTTACCACGATCAAAAAACCCTTCTTCCCAATAGACACTCACTTGAAATGTATTTAGAGAAAGCCATTCTCGTTGAGCAAGATATTGTACTGACTTGTATCGATATCAGTAATCTTAACGAAATCAATGATATGTATGGACATCATATTGGCGAACACTTGTTATTTGATATTGTGAAGAGATTCAGAACCATCTTGCCTCGTCACGCAATGATGGCAAGGGTTGATAGCAGTCAATTCATGATATCAGTGGCAGGCATGTGTCAGTTGGAAGCTGAAATGCAGGCAAATCAGCTCAGAATCTGCCTAGAAGAAGAGTTTAACATTGAAAATAATCAGATAATCGCTCACTGCCTCATCGGTATTGCGTATCGACTTAATCGCTCGATTAACACCGAAGAATTGATTCGTCATGCAGAAACCGCCACTCACCGAGCGAGAAACTGGGAACAGGCAATATTGTTGCTTACAACCAGACAATGCAGGAACAATTAAATCAGCAAAAAACGTTAGAGCAGTCTCTACGAAAAGCGATTAACAACAACGAACTCGATATCCACTTCCAGCCGCAAGTAGATATGCAAACTCTTCAGCTAATCGGTGTTGAAGCGCTTGTCAGATGGAAATCTGAGCATGGTGCATACATATCACCGAAAAAAATTATCGAGGTTGCTGAACAGACTGGCCTGATGCAACACCTTGGTCACTGGATAATAGATAGAGCGCTAGCAGACTTCTCATACATGCTCGATCAGCGATGTGCACCCGGAAAAATGTCGATTAACCTGTCGGGAAAAGAGTTTCATAATGGGTATCTGGCTGACTATATCTTACAAACTATTCGCCGTTACGACATTCCACCTTCACGGGTGCAGATAGAGTTGACCGAACAAACCTTCATCGAAAATATTGAGGAAAACCGAGACACTCTCAACCGTCTCACACTGGCAGGAATCAGCGTTGCCATTGACGACTTTGGTACTGGTTACTCGTCGTTAGCCTACCTAAAACACTATCCTGTTGATTCAATCAAAATCGACAAGAGCTTTATTTCGGATTTGCCCAAATCGAAAGATGATCTCATCATTTGCCAGACCATGGTCAGCATGGCCAACCTGCTTTCACTCAAGGTAATCGCTGAAGGGGTTGAGACTTTAGATCAACATGAAGTACTAAAGAATATCGGCTGTAGTTACGGCCAAGGTCAGCATTATTTCAACGTAATGAAAACAGATGACATTCTCTCTATCGTAAAAGAACAAAAGGCAGGTAGAGTTTATCCAGGCTTTTGAATACAACCTGAGCAAGAGCAACAAGCGTAAAGGTTACCGCAGCAAAACTATTGGCTCTCTGTTCACGCGACTTCTTTCCATACTTCAGGCTGGAGGCTAAGCACTGTCTCTCCAATTGAGAACCATACTTGCCCATCCTCAATGGTTGATTGAATAGACATCGTTCGGACGACCTGAGCCGCTGCCGTATCTAATATCTCATCGGTGATGTTAAATACTGTCAAATTTTTGTAGTGATAAAGCTTGTTAAGATGTTGTTCTTTCCAAACCCGGGATGCATTGTCTCCATAAGTGAATAAGACAACCTGTTCCGAGAGCGAGCAAGCTTTTTTCAGGCGCTTCTCATCCGGCAGCCCGAGATCAACCCAGAGCTTTATTTCATCAGAGTAATTTTTTATCCACAACTCGGGTTCATGTTCAACGCAAAGGCCTTTCGTAAATTGCAATTCGGCATCGGCAAACAGCGTCCATGCCAAAATGCGAAGCATCATGCGTTGATCCGTCTCGGAAGGGTGTTTTGCCAACGTTACAGTGTGATCTAAATACACTTGCCTGGTCATGTCGGCGACATTGATTTGTGCTTTGTAGACGGTCGATTTTAGTGCCATAACTCTGCCCTCACTCAGTTTCCCTCAAGAGTGCTTGCCAAAAACCGATGTCTTTACACAAGCGTTCCTTGTCGTTCTTTCGTAACCGTTTAATTCGATATTCCAACTGCATGGCTTGACGTTTGCTGCCAGCACATTGGTACCACTCAAGAACTAAAGGTTGCTTACCTCTGAGATACTTAGCAGTTTTGGTGCCATTTTTCTGATGTTCTTCGAAACGACGCTTAACATCGGTCGTCACGCCGCAGTAGAGGCTCGAAGAACTTGTACGGATCAGATAAACAAACCAACCACTTTCTGATTGTTTTGTCATTAGCGTTTTGCAACGTATTGTGGGTGGGGCATCAGACAGACTCAGTGCTCTTTTAAGAATGAAAGCTCTTCTCTTAGTGCTTTTACTTCTTCTTCCAACGCGACAATTCTTGCCACGAGATCTTGGTCAACCTCTTTACTCACTACTTCTCGCGGTACAGCTACAGGCGACGATTCGTCACTATCAGTAAAAAGATGTGAGTATCTCGATTCTCGCTTGCCTGGCTCTCTCGCTAACATTTTCACTAAGCCGTTTTGCTGCATATTGCTGAGCACGCTTTCTACTTCACTCACATCAGCAAAGCTGCAAAGTCGGTTAGTTCTTGTCCTGAGTTCACCCGGTGTTTGTGGACCTCGTAATAGCATTACACAGACAATGCCCTTCTCTTGTTCAGAAAGCTGAAGGCTACCGAATTCAGTGTTACAAAACCTGTGCTGAAATTTTGTCACCCTGCTGCCAAAACCCTCGAGATCACTGACTAGCCTCATCTTCTTTAGCGCATCGAGTGTATCCATTACCTCAGCGTCAGACAGAGCATAAACTGGCTCCCTACTGCTCTTTTGATTGGCTGCATTTGTCAGGGCATTAAGCGTCAGCGGGTATTGATCCGGCGTCGTCGCTTCTTTCTCAATGAGACAACCGATAAGTCTCGCCTGATATGGTGTAAGTTGAACTGTCATGTCTGTCACCCCATCGTCTGTAATTCATTGAATTAGCGTTATATCAGCCTTACTTCACTGCAGCAATACAAGTTCAAAAGAATAGCGAAAACTGAGTACTGTTAGCGCATTATTCACTCACTTTTCAGTAGATACATGTTGAGTTGTTCTATAAACGAGAAGATGGAACCAGTCGTCAGTATTTTGACAAATTTTAACACGACGTTATATCCCTCTAGGATACACTGAAACTGAACGCAGGCCTCAGGTTCAGGGAAGACATGTTGCGGTATCTGCATGTCGTGGACGCATTGTAAAACAGGAGTTCGTAAGGTTATGTTCAAGAACAAACAGGAAACAGCTAAATCTTTGTCCGTTGTTGCAAAGAACTGCAATATTCGGGGAGAAATTCAGCTTGAAGGGGATATTCAGATCGACGGCTTTTGTGAGGGCTCCATTTGCAATGCGAATTCCGTCGTTATTTCAGCTACCGGACACTTCTCTGGCGAAATCCGCGCCATGCATGTAACAATCAATGGTTTGGTAGAAGGGACATGTATCGCGAATGACGTCGATATTTTATCCAACGGAAGAATGATGGGCACAGTGAACAGCCAACAACTCACCATTGAAAAAGGTGGCTGTCTGTCGGGTGAGAATAAGTTGGTTGAAGAAGAAGTGATGCTGTCACTAATTAAAGATGAATCTGATGAGGATGATAGATTACCAGAGTTAAAAATGAGTAGCCGAACTCAGGTAGAAGAAGATGACGAAACTGAAACCACAGCAAGCCTAGGCGCGAATCATTAAGCAATATCACAAACCTTTAAAGGTTTGTCGATTGCCTAACGTTTTGTATCAATGCGACGATCTATTGGAAGCCTCAATATATTGGCCGGCTAAACCATCTGTTTTACGGATTTGTCACAGATATAAACCCCGGTATGTAGATAGAGTTCGGGAATGCCGCTCGCTGTTCACTAAGAAAACGAGAAATGTGTTTCGGCCAGCATTTATACGCTTATTGACTGGGCGCTTTGTAACAGTCTTGACTTCTTGTCCTCCGCCGATAGCATGTACCGTCTCAAATCGACATCAGGACACAAAAAATGTCAGAACAACACGAATCTGCCCCCGAAACAGTCAACCTTGAAGACCTTTCAGAGGAACTTCAGCAAGTTATCAAGTATGAGCAGGTTCCCGTCGAAATGCACGGTATGCTGGTATCAGTGCATGAAGTCAGTGAAGCTTCTGTTCGAGAAGCATGGGATGAACTACCAGCAAGTGCTCAAAACGTATTAGATAATTTTGAACAGTTCCACGCTTTAGTAAGCTTAAGTCAGAGCTATGCGGGCGTCGACTTTCTCAGTCAGTATCAAGACGCGAAAATCGAAGACCTAGATGACAAGCAAGCAGAAGACTACAAAGCCCAACTTCTTGATCAAGTGCTGTTTAACTGCGTAAAAGACCTTTGTAAACAGCTTAAAAAGGCGCGCCTAAAACCACCGATGAAAAAAGAGTTTCGCGACATTTTCGCCAAATGATTGATTCCAGTTATTGAACTGTATTCTTCAATAAAGGTGACCACGTCACCTTTATATTACGATCGGTAAAGTACTTTGATGATGTGAAAACCAAACTTGGTTTTTACTGGCCCTAACGGCGTAAGAAGCTCACCTTTAAACACGGCTTTATCAAAGGCTGGCACCATATCTCCCTGCTTAAATTCACCCAGATCTCCACCTTTTCTTTTCGATGGACAGGTTGAGTGTTTCTTTGCAAGCTGCTGGAAATTTCCTCCTTTTTTAAGTTGAGCGAGAATATCCTGAGCCTGTTTTTCGGTCTTCACCAATATGTGTAAAGCTGCTGCACGTTTTGCCATTCGGGCACCTGTCATTTAGTCGGAAAATAAAACCGACGCATTATACCCAAGTTGCAAAGTATTGGGAGCAATGAAAGTCAGGACTGAATTTAAGAAAGGAGAAAAGTGCAGCCAATAAGCTGCACTTTCATAGAAGGTATCTTTAAGAAATGGCTTGGCTGAAAGTATCGGCGTTCAACCAGAGGTGCATGAGTATGGAAGCAACATAACCAATCATGATAATAGGCGCCCATTTCAAGTGACCAAAGAAAGTGTACATCCCTCTCGCTTGCCCCATCAATGCAACCCCAGCAGCAGAACCCAGTGATAACAGGCTACCACCAACTCCAGCAGTTAATGTAACCAGTAACCAGTTGCCCAATGACATATCCGGATTCATCGTCAATACCGCAAACATTACAGGTATGTTATCTACAAGCGCAGAAAGAATACCGACAATGGTGTTTGCCCATACAGGATCCCACTGTAAATACATGACATTGGAAACCACACTCAAATAACCGATGAGGCTCAGTCCACCGACACACATTACAACGCCATAGAAGAAGAGCAAAGTATCCCACTCTGCTAACTGAACACGGCTGAATACATCAAAAGGAACCACCGAGCCAAGACGCTTAAGGGCAGCTTCGTCCTGTTTTGCCATCGCTTTAGCACGTTTTTTTGCCAGTGAGCGTGGCAGCGTTTTTCTGAGGTAATAACCGAAAAACTGGAGGTACGCGAGCCCCATCATCATTCCGATAACAGGCGGGAAGTGAGCAGCTCCGTGGAAACCTACTGCGGTAAGTATGGTAAGCAAGAAGAGAAGGACGATACGAAGTGCCCCACGTTTCATTTCAACATGCTCTTTAACCACATCAGGTTGCTCGCGTGGAACGAAAAGCGACATGATGAAAGCGGGTATCACGTAGTTAACCACTGATGGCAAAAATAATGCGCCAAACTGCAAGAATTCAACCTGACCAGCCTGCCACACCATCAGCGTCGTGATATCTCCGAAGGGGCTAAATGCGCCTCCTGCATTGGAGGCTACAACAATGTTTACACAGGCAATGTTGATAAAACGACGGTTACTTCCCCCCACTTTAAGAATCACTGTGCACATCAAAAGCGCAGTTGTCAGATTATCGGCGATAGGGGAGATAAAAAATGAAAGGATACCGGTAATCCAAAAAAGTGTTCTGAGATCATACCCCTTGCTGGTAATCCAGGCTTTAAGCGCGTCAAACAAACGCCTTTCTTCCATCGCGGAAATGTAAGTCATTGCAACCAAAAGAAACAACATCAGTTCGGCGTATTCGAGCAAGTTATGCTCTATCGCCGTTTGCGCGACCTCAATATCGCCATAGGAGCTGTAAGTGAAACCAAGCATCAGCCAAATCAAACCCGCAGCAAGTAATACTGGCTTAGATTTTCTTAGGTGAATCTGCTCTTCGAGAATAACTAACGAATACGCGATACCAAAAATAGCTAGCGCGATGTAGCCGATATATGAATCTGTTAGGTCCAGAACCTCTGCACCTGTTTCCCCGGACGCTAAAGCACTACACGAAAAAAAAACCTGCGATAATCGCAGTAAAAATTTTCATCCTTGAATCTCCAAATAAACCGTAAGCAAAACATTTAAAAATCTTATCAATCTGGCGTGAGTATCTTTATTTTTTGGAAGCCAGACCTCTTTGGGCGACATGGTATTGAATATGTTGATTAGATTTGATGTTTTTATTATGCAGCTTGATCGCAGTCTCAAAAAAAAACCGCGTTGTAGTAAAAGTACAACTATTGAGAAAATAAATGTGGCCCCAATAACAGCTTCTAGAACAATTGAAAAGCCATCAGACTCGTTCATTTCAAGCCACAAAGTATTTACAGTGTAAAAGAATCACATGTTATTTATAAGCCATTGTTTTTAAATAATGTAAGTTTTCTACAAACTGTCATTTACTGAGCCTAATGTGAAAATCGCTTATCACTTTATGAAGTTAAGACTTGGAAAAATACTTGTCTAAGTCACATTATAATGAAAACTTCAGTAATAAATAGAGTCATAAAGGAGACGAAAAACAAAATGTTGTCCTAGCTCTGAAAATTTACATGGGCTTTGGTACTTTCTCCCAGTTTCAGACACTTCATCACAGGTAAATTGTGAATTATTCGTTATAACTGGTCTGTTAAACCCTATTTTTAAACTAATCAAAAATAATGCCTCTGCATAAAAGGGAGTACACGTCATGAAGACAAATAAGTTATTGGCATCAGCCTGTATCGCGGCCGCTTTGATCACCACACCATTTTCGTTCGCTGCAGATACTGCGAAAGTTGCTGTTTCTCAAATCGTTGAGCACCCAGCATTAGATGCTACCCGAAAAGGAATTCTCGACGGGCTTAAGAAGCTTGGTTATGAAGAAGGTAAAAACCTCGATTTCACTTACCAGACTGCACAGGGTAACCCGGCCATTGCGGTACAAATAGCACGTCAATTTGTTGGTGAAAGTCCGGATGTTTTAGTCGGCATCGCGACACCGACTGCTCAGGCGCTGGTCTCTTCTACCAAAAAAATCCCAGTTGTTTTTACTGCAGTTACTGATCCTGTTGGCGCAAAGCTCCTAAAAAATATGGATAAACCTGAGGCTAACGTAACAGGCCTTTCTGATTTGTCTCCCGTTGCACAGCACCTTGCATTGGCAAAAGAGCTTTTACCAAACATGAAATCAATTGGCGTGGTGTATAACCCAGGTGAAGCCAATGCAGTTACCTTGGTCGAGCTGCTCCGTGAAGCCGCTGAAAAAGAGGGAATAAAAGTCGTTGAGGGTACGGCATTAAAAAGTGCAGATGTTCAGTCAGCGGCACAAATTGTAGCTTCGCAATCTGACGCCATCTATGCGCCAACAGATAATACGGTCGCCAGTGCAATCGATGGTCTCGTCAATGCAGCAAATCAAGCGAAAAAGCCTGTCATTGGTGGTGCAACCTCATACATCCCTAACGGAGCGATTGCTGCACTTGGCTTTGATTACTATCAAATTGGTGTGCAAACTGCTGATTACGTTGCTGCCATCCTTAATGGCAAGTCACCTTCTGAATTACCGGCTCGCGTTGCAACGGGTTCAGACTTGGCTGTTAACCTAAAAGCGGCGGAAAAACTCGGTATCACTGTTCCAGAATCGATCTTAAAACGAGCTACAAGCGTCGAAAAGTAAGGAAGTAATTACGTTATGAATGCAATTGCATTTTTTGGCACGCTTGAAGTAGGTCTGGTTTATGGCTTAGTCGCATTGGGCGTATACCTGACATTTAGAGTGCTTGATTTTCCTGACCTAACCGTTGATGGCAGCTTCCCTATGGGAGCTGCCGTTGCAGCAACCTTGATTGTATCGGGCACCGATCCGTGGATAGCAACGTTTGCGGCAATTCTGGTTAGTTCACTCACAGGTTTGGTGACGGCATTTTTGACCGTCAAATGTGGCATCCTTAATCTGCTTGCCAGTATTCTGACAATGATTGCGGCATTTTCGATAAACATCAGGATTATGGGTCGACCAAACGTTGCCTTGCTTGGCGTCGATACCATCCTCACTCCATTCGAAAATATGGGTCTTGACCCGGTTTATGCTCGACCACTCGTCGTCGCTGTATTGGTTCTTCTCAGTGCACTGTTTGTTATTCGCCTGCTTGCCAGTGACTTCGGTCTTGGCCTAAGAGCAACAGGCGTCAACGAAAGAATGGTGAAAGCACAGGGTGCGAGCACCGCGTTTTACACCTATTTCGGCCTTGCATTGTCCAATGCCTTTGTGGGGTTCAGTGGCGCCTTATTCGCACAGACTAATAGCTTTGCCGATGTAACTTCCGGTGTAGGTACCATCGTTGTTGGTCTCGCTGCCGTTATTCTTGGCCAAACCATTCTACCCGGTCGTAAAGTGTGGGTAGCCGTTGTTGCTGTCATTCTTGGTTCAGTTCTATACAGACTCGCTGTAGCCTTTGCTTTGAGTTCCGGTATGTTTGGTCTCGAAGCATCTGACCTTAACCTCGTTACCGCTGTATTGGTTGCGTTTGCACTCATCGCTCCGAAGCTTCGTTTGCAGTATCAGAAGTCTAAAAAACTCAGAGAAGCGAGGGTGGCTAAATGATCGAACTTAAAAACATTGAAGTGACGTTTAACCCGGGTACAGTGCTTGAAAACCCTGCTTTACGCGGTGTATCAATCACAGTCCCTAAACATCAGTTTGTGACTATCATAGGCTCTAACGGTGCCGGTAAATCAACGCTTCTTGGAGCAATTACGGGTGAAACGCCTATGGCCGGAGGCAGTGTCATTATCGATGGGACTGATGTCACACGTCAGGCCGTGCATGAGCGTGCAACACTTGCAGCACGGGTTTTTCAGGACCCACTCGCGGGTACCTGTGCCTCGTTGACCATCGAAGAAAACCTGGCATTGGCTACAAACGCGGTACCGTGCGCGGTTGGAAAATGGCTCTGAGTTCAAAACGTCGCAGCGTATTCAGAGAACGGATTGCAATTTTAGGGCTAGGCCTTGAAGACAGACTAGGTGACAGTATTGGTTTGCTCTCTGGGGGGCAACGTCAGGCAGTGAGTCTTATAATGGCTACCCTCTCTGAGAGTAAACTATTGCTACTTGATGAACATACAGCCGCTTTAGACCCTCGAATGGCTGCGTTTGTTATCTCTTTGACCAAAAGAGTCATTGATGAATTTGGCCTGACATCTTTGATGGTCACTCACTCGATGAAAGATGCCCTCGCCTGCGGTGATCGCACGATCATGCTGCATCAGGGAAACATCGTATTGGATGTCGATGGTGAAGAGCGCAAAAATATGGACGTTCCTCACTTACTTGAGATGTTCAGTAAAGTCCGAGGTGAAGAATTGGCAGACGACAGCCTTCTGCTCAGCTAAATATAAGTCACGTGAAACTAGGCAGCCTTTGGGCTGCCTTTTTTAGTCTCAGAGATCTAGAAGCGTTTTACGATTCTGTTTAGCAGTGACGGACAATATTCCCAACAATGGCTGAACATCGCCATTAACTCAGGGTTACCGTACTTTGAAAGATTAATGGCATGGAATCGATTATGGCGTGCTTTCAGAGTCTCAACACGTGCTTGCAATACCACTGGCTGCTGAGGCGCGATGAAATCTGATATCACCACTAAGTCAGCATTGGCATACTTATCTGATTCCATGAGGTCGATAGCATTGTTGAGCGCCGGTTCCAGATCTGTGCCACCGTGGAAGCTATAACTTAAAAAGTCCATTGCTTCTCTTAGCCTCTGTCTCCAGTGAGTTCATAGCTAATATGGTCTGTCGAGAACAAGGTAACGACACATTCTCGGTTTTCTTCAAGTGCAATATCCAGCAATGCGTAGGCCATCGCTTTCGCCGCCTGTTCCGGGAAGCCATTCATAGAGCCAGAGGCATCAACACAGACGAGAAAAGGCCCTTTGTCTATCTCAACTTCTCGATTCGCAGGTTGAAAAGCTTTCACTTTTCTAAGCTTGCGATTGGCTCCCTGCATCCGGTATGTCATCAAACGCTTGTCAGCGAAGTTCTTGTAGAACAACACATCCAATTCTGGTTCAGCAAGAAAAAGCGCCTCAGCGGGTATCATCTTATCTAAGTGATCACTCTGGTGAACGCCAACAATATCATCAGCAACCTGATCACTTTTTTCTTCAACCAGACGTAGCTCTTCAGCTGGGCTTCTATGCAGTGAGGGGTCGTCAGTTTCATTAGCCATTCGGCCCAACTTGTCGGCAATTTCTCTCAATTCAGGGTTGTCACTCAGGAAACGAATAAAGCGCTTGAGCAACTTGACGTCACCCTTTGTCATTCTGGCCGCAGACATATCCCATAAACGGCCTGATTTAGACGGATCACCCACATCTCTTACTTCTTCAATGGTCTTGAATGTCTCAATGCGCTGATAAAGCTCGTTAAGCAGCTTTTCCTTGTGTAAGGCGAGTTCTTTTTTCTGTGCTTTTTGGATAGATGCGGTCAGATGTTGATGCCATTTGTCACAGAAGTATTCCTGAAACATTGGGTTATGATTTTTATCATTTCTGTCCAACAAGCGCCTGGCCTCAAGATAAAAATGCGAACGGCCCTCGAGTTGTTTTATTATCGTTTTAGACGCTTCATCAAACTCTCCATGGCTCAATGACACCGCTTCTTGATACAGGGACATCTCAAATTGCAGCGATTCTGTAATACAATCAGTGCTTAGTTTCCGTTTCACTGAATGACGCCACTTCCTGATATGCTGCCGAACAGCCGCCTTTGCTGCAGGACTCGCATCTGTCAGCAGCAAAATTTCCGGCTTCACCAGCAGGTCATTTACCGCTGATTCCAAGATGTTTGATTCAGTGAGCAATAAACCAAGCTGCAAGCTATCTGGGCTAAACATCGCGTCTCCTACTCGAAGTATTCAGGGAGTTTTCGAATTCGGAATGCGCTTTTATCAAAACGCACAGACAGGCGTTGTAAATCATCCTCCGCATCAGCGAGGCTGTTAGCCATGATTTCGACTAAAGCCGGATCTGCGAAGTTGTGTGGAAGGGCGGCATTGAGTTTGACTCTAGCGAGCTTGAGCAAATGTTTCGCTTCGTTCAGTTTAGCGACCGCATTTTCAGCTTTTTCTTGCCACTGCGAGAACGCCTCTAAATTTGTATCGCTACAACCAGCAATAGCAACAGGGACGGTTCTGTTGGCAATGTCTTTGATCATCAGTTGTTGTTCGGCATCAACCACAAAACGCAACATGCAGAGGTTAGGGTTTTTGTTCACATAACCATAAATGTCGCAGCTTCCTGAACGAATTTTTTTCTCGAAATCCTCGGCATCAACATAGACCCATCGCGATTCACCCTTTTCTTTTTCAGAAACCGAAGGATTGCTCTCCAAGACAACAAGTTTGATGAGGTTACTGCTGCTGTTGACCTGATATCTTCTTGACCCTTTAAGCACACAGGTAAACTTTTGCTTTCTCATGACCATTTCAGAGGTGACATGAATACCAAGTTCAGAAATGGACTCTACGGAGATTTCTGTGATGTTAGCGGCTGCATCCTTTGCGAGATCTAATGCGTGGTGCTGATCAAAAGCAACATCCCGACAGAATGCTTCCATGGTACGGATGACAATTTCTCGCGATTCCGGTGAATGCCATAAACACTCTTGCAAAAGTAACAAATCAGTAGGGTTGATTTCATTTCTGCCATTGAAGAAAGCACTGGCTTTGAGCAGACGGACAGCCTTCTTCCACCTTCTATCAGATATATAAAATAATGAATCTTTTGCGCCATCAACCTGTTTGGCCTCAGACTCAAGCATGCTTTTCAGCTGGTAGACTTTTTCAAAAACAGCATCCAGTAAGGTGATTTTGTCTATTTGCGCTTGCCAGGCTTGATACTCGTCACTCCGGATTTTCAGGCTTGAATCGATGTTGATTTTTTCGGCATGGGGCTTGTCACATAACAAACGTTTGAAGTTACTTTTTTCCTGAATGCGATTAACAAATAAACGGACCAACATTCGATCGTATAGCGCATCCAATCCGCTGTCTTCTCCGGGCAGTTCATTCGATGCAGTGATGAGTAGTCGCATCGGAACGCGATGAACTTCATTACCGTTTCTGAAAGTTCTCTCGTTAACCACCGTCAATAATGTGTTAAGTATCGCTGGGCCCGCTTTCCATATTTCATCGAGAAACACCACATCTGCAGTTGGCAGGTATCCTTCAGTAAGGCGCACATACTTTCCATTGTCTTTCAAATCTTGGATAGAAAGTGGGCCAAACACTTCTTCTGGCGTGGAGAATCGCGTCATCAGGTATTCAAAATACTGGCTCTGGTCAAACGCCTGTATCAACCTTTTTGCAATGTAGCTTTTAGCGATGCCGGGAGGACCGAGTAAAAAAACACTTTCGCCAGCAAGTGCCGAAAGCAAGCAGAGTCGTATGGTATGATCACGTTCGAATACCCCTTCAGACAGTGCTGATACCAAGTTCTGGATACGTTCAGGCAGGAGCGCGGTATTCGTTTTAGTCGCTGCGGTATTACTCATAATGTTGTCTCGTCACCTTCGCCAACCAACAACATGTTATTAGTATTAACGAAATGTTAAACATTTGTAATTTTTATTTTGCGGCGAGACTGATACACATCATTGATTGCATAAGACTTTCTACAAAATAATTAGTCATTACATCATTTACGTGATTTGAGACAAAATTTATCATGTAAGAGGAAATTTATCAGCGTTTTTCATAGGCTAAAACCTCACTCACATACAAGAGTGTTATCAATTTGTTAAATTTTTGTTTCTTGGTTGGGACTGTCAGTCACGACAGGCAGGGTTGGATCTGCACCCCACTCGCTCCAGGAGCCATCATAAACAGCGACGCACTTCCCTTCATATTCCTCTGTCACTAAAGCAAAAATGCAGGCAGTTACGCCTGAGCCACAGGTTGAAATAAGTGGTTTTGGCTGAGAAACAAACGGTTTTAATAGGCTGAGAATCTTATCTTTGGGTATGAGTTTTCCATCGTCAATCAAAGACAAAAACGACAAATTTTCTGCATTAGGCATATGACCGCTCGCGATACCGACTCTTGGCTCGGGTACCTCAGCACGAAATCTACTTTCAGGCCTGACATCGACAACCAATGAAGTGTGTAGCTTCAACTCTTGATGGAGTGACTGTTTGTCGATAATACGGTAAGGCTTGAAGTTAGAAGTATACGTCGATGCTTGTATTTGTTTCGGAGCACCTTTGTCAGTCGGAAACCCTTTCTTCTTCCAATGTGCGAATGTGCCATTTAGCACTGCAACATTTTCATGTCCCATGACTTTAAACATCCACCAGACTCGCGCTGCACTGAATAACCCGGACTGCGAATAAATAATAAGGCTGTGATCGTCAGAGATACCCAGCTGACCCACTAAATATTCAAAGTTCTCGGATGAGGGCATCATATGAGGCAATAGCGAATGAGTATCTTTTATGACATTGTCAAAATCAAAAAATACCGAACCCGGTATTCTCTCTTGCGCCCATTCCTGTCGACAGTCTCGCCCAGCATCTGGCATAAACCAACTGGCATCAACGACCTTAAGCCCTTCATGTCCAAGATGCGTATTTAACCAATCAAGAGATATTACATTACTATCAAGCACAGACACGGCACTCTCCTTCTATTATTGCTGTGATCGTTTCGATCGGCATACATCGGTGGATTTTTATGCTGACAAGCCTATCTAATAGGCAAACTGTTCCAATTCCAATAGAAAGTACTTTGTCATTGAGCCAATAACTGGTATCGGATAGACAACCAGATCATGTTTGTATTACGTGTGATCTGTGAAAATATTCGAAACTAAGACTACACTTTTTCGATTTTTCACACTCAGTTATATCACTCAAACCCAGACAAAACTCGCAGGCACATGGATTAATTATTGAATTATCTTAAAATGTAAAGGTCAAAAAGCAAAATCGACTGCCACGACCCTTTTCGTGCAGTATGTGGGAATCAACACATGGCAAGAGTTTTTGCTGCAGAGCAACGGAGTCAGTTCAATGCTGCAAAGAGTAGCCATTGATGAATTACAAATCGGCATGTATGTCGAACAAATCGAGTCGAACAGCACTCGTACTCGCCTGAGAAAACCTGGCTTTATTCGACGTGAGGAGACAATTCAACGCCTCAGAGAGAAAAACGTCGAATTTGTTCTTGTGGATTTGTTTCAGTCGCAGTTTATGCAACCTCTCTCTCCAACGGAAACATCGGTTGGCGAACAGTCTTCTATTCCAGAAAGTATGGACTTAACAGCGGCCAAGACACTCGCCGACGAGTCAAAAAAACACCTCAGCAAACTGCTCACCAATATCGCAGACGGAACTGATTTGGAAGTTGAACCGTTGAAAGAAATCGGTAAGAACATTGTCAGTAATATCTTTGAGCGAAAAGATGCAGTTTTCTGGATTAACGGGATCAGAGAAAAAAGTACCTATCTTCTCGAACACTCGCTCGGCGTCGCGTTTCATCTGGTTAATTTCGGTCGCTATCTGGGCTTTGGTGAACAGATATTGGAAGACTTGGCGGTCGGTGGGCTTATCCATGACATAGGTAAAGTCATGGTGCGAGATGAAATCTTGAACAAAGCGGGAAAACTTGATGAGGAAGAGTTTCTTCATATGAAACAACATCAGGTTCTGTCTCAGCCAATACTGGAAAGCATGCCCTCACTGAGCCAAATCAGTAAAGACGTGAGCTTAATGCATCATGAAAAATTGGATGGTAGGGGTTACCCGAATGGTTTGAAGGACGACGATATCTCGTTAGCCGGCCGAATGGCTGGCATCGCCGATATTTATGATGCACTAACCTCTGAGAGGGTCTACAAAGCGGCAATGTCTCCCTCTGAGGCCTTTAAGATAATGATTAGCTTGACGCCTTTCCATCTCGACACCGATTTACTTAAGTCGTTTATCCGCTGCGTTGGCTTTTATCCCGCAGGTTCAGTCATCGAACTGAGCAACGGTCGAGTCGGTCTCGTTACGCATGAGAACACAGATGACATGACACGCCCGAGAGTCAAAACATTCTTCTCAATCAAAAGTGGCGGATTTCGAGAAGTTGAACACCTTGATCTGAGCAAGCGGCAAGACATTAGCATCATAAGGGGATTAACCGAGCAATCGCTAAATACCTCTTTCGCTCATTTCCGCTAGCATGATCGAACTCAGCACTGAGTCGCTGTCGGTATAATCCAAACAATGACTTAGTCTCTGGCTCTAGGCGCGAACTGAATTTGCTTAAATACTGAACGTACACACTCATCAAACACGGTCACCTGAGAATATTCGGTGACCTCACACCTCGCTTTCCCTATACTATCGGCCACCAACCTGCTACGGAAAAAATCATGAGAATTTGTGCTGTCGACTTAAAGAGCAACGATGCCAATATTTGCCTCCTCGAACTGAATCAAGCCTTTTTGAAGTGCCTGAGTGTAGAATGCGCAAGTTCACGCTTGCCAGTAATGCCGATGCACAAGAGATGCGCCAGTTTCAACGCACGTTTATTAAGCTAATGGAAGACTACAAAGTTGATAAAATCGTCATCCGTGAACGTCCAATGAAAGGAAAATTTGCGGGAAGCGCTATCGGTTTTAAAATTGAGGCCACACTGCAACTTATCGAAGAGATGGACGCAGAAATTTTAACCGCGGCAGAAATGAAAGAGTCACTGAAGCGAAACCCTGTCGATGTGTCGATGAAAGAGCTCGGTTTAAAACAGTTTCAAGAGCAAGCATTTATGACTGCTTGTGCTTACCTATATAAGTAAACTGATAAGGCTGGCCAATCCAGCTTTCTTTTTGGGACTCACTGACAAGGATCCAAAGTGACTACCTTCGTTGATTATTACGAAAGCCCGATTGGAAAACTGACGCTACTCGCTTCAGAGAAAGGCCTCACCGCGATTTACTTTGAAAACCATAAACTCCCCACATCCATCCCAGAAAATCTAATCAACAACCCAGTCACCTTTGAAAAAGTATGTGATCAATTAGATGAGTACTTCTCCGGAGGAAGAAAGGCGTTTGATATTGAGCTTGATATGGGAGGGACTGCGTTCCAGAAAAAGGTTTGGCAAGAACTAACTGATATTCCCTACGGGGAGACAATCAGCTATCAAGAGTTGGCAATACGTGTCGGAAACCCAAAGGCATCTCGAGCAGTTGGCGCTGCAAATGGGAAAAACCCGTTATCTATCATCATTCCTTGCCATCGAGTGATCGCAAAGAATGGAAAACTTACGGGATATGCGGGCGGCGTACAGGCAAAAAAATGGTTGTTGGAGTTCGAAGCTCCTTAGTCACGAATGGCAGCCAATGCTGCCACTCTTAGACTTACTGCCCGGGCGTGCTTTTTATTTCTTCGAGGATAGCTCGAGAAATATCATAGTTTTTCTGTCGGACAATTTTCTGAGAAAAGAATAACTGCGGCAGCTCAAATAAAGCCAAGCCGATGAGCACAATCACTGCAATCTCGTACCCCATTACCAGCCCTGCTACTGCTGAAATCAAAAGAAAGAGTTCAATAACAAAGACAAGGTACTTGCCGAGATAAAGGTGATGTACGCCACCAATGAAGGTCCAATTCAACGACGCATAAGTATCTGGATCTTTTAACTGCTTCGTTTGTGCTTTGTAGTACAACTTTCTCTCTGCATCAGATAGGTTTCTGACGTCTTGGGCGAGAGCTTCTTCTTTATGCTCAAGTTCTTCAATTGATTCAAATATACTCATCAAGGGATCTCATCGCGAATCTTTTCGACTAAATCGGGTTGGTTGCACCGTCTGATACGGGCCAGACCGAGTCGCCACCCCTTTATCGCACCATACTTTTCGATACACTGACACGTATATTCGGAGCATGTTGGCTCAAAATTACACTCAATGTTTAATAGCTTTTTTGATCCGCCCTTACGCTGATAAAGGCGAATCAAAGCCAATGAAAGGCGTTTCAACCTAACGACCTAAGGTAATGATGACTGCTTCTCGCGCCCAAAAAAGGAGGAAACGTTTTTTCTCGATGACCTGAAAGACAACTTGCCAGCCATCCTGTGCCAGTGTGTTTAACTCTGCTTCCATTTTTTGAACAGGAATACCGCTCGCGCCTAGTAGTATCGTACCGCAGCCGCCTTCAACAACATGAACAACTTTATACTCTTTGAAATTACTCATTTTTTCCTCGAAATAACAATTCTTTGAATCTGGGTGTGTGTTTAAGAGGGAAGGCTACATAAGGAGTATGAATCTTTCAATTACTGAGTATTGCGCCATTGCAAAGTTTTTTGATGACGTTTGAACAGTATTGAAAAAGTGCTATCGATATCAAGTTTATTGACCACTGAGAGGTGTTCGGGCTGTTTAAGTTCCATGCGCCACCGTAAAGGTAGCGAATGGAAAACTTGGTGGTAGAGAGAAGCTTATTCAGTCATTCATGTAGGTGACTTTTGCACCCAGTGACTGAAGCTTTTCAATGAAGTCTGGATGGGCACGGGTAATTGGGTCTGCATTCTTGATCTCCGAGCGACCTTCAATCTGCAAGGCGGCGATGACCAAGCCGAGTACCACACGAATGATATAAGGTGCTTCTACCACCGCAGGTCTCAATATTTTTCCGTCAGTTTTTAAAAGCCTGTGAGGATCCGCAAGGTGGGTTCTTACGCCAAACTTCATTAACTCTGATGACCAGAACAGAGCGCCCTCATACACTTTATTCCAAAACAACACTTCCCCTTTGCTCTGAATCGAAGCACCGATGATTTGTGGCAGTAAATCAGCCGGAAAGTAAGGCCAAGGCGCAGCTTCAACTTTCACATAGGTCTCTGGAGTCAGGCTGTTCTCGACAATAAAGTGGCTTTTACCGGTTGTTATTTTGTTACCCGATAAAGTCACATTTAGCCCGACCTTTCGCAGTTGCCGGACAATCAATGGCATGTCAGGTGCCACATCAGTTTCTATTTCAATAACACCGCCTGTTGCCGCACCAATAGCGGCATAGGTCGCTGCCTCGTGGTGATCATCAGGCACTTTAAATTCGACGCCGCTCAGTCGATCAACGCCCTCGACTGTGAGTATTGATGTACCAACGCCTTCGATTTTGGCACCCATTTGCTGCAAAAAATGGCAGAAATACTTCACGTGAGGCTCACAGGCAGCATTGGTTAACGTTGATACCCCCCCCGCCAAAACGGCCATCATCAAAAAAGTTTCCGTGGCAGTGACAGATTGATAGTCCATCCAAAGTGACGCAGCATGAAAGCTATCAGGCGCTTTTACATAACATTCTTGCCCATCGTAAAATACTTGGCACCCGAACGCAGAAACAACATCAAGGTGTGGGTCTATTTCTCTCACGCCCAGCGCACAGCCTTTCGAACCATGATCGAGTTTGAAGCTACCAACACGATGTAACAGCGGCGCCATTAAAAGAACCGTTGAGCGAATTCCGACTGGCATTGCAACTGTGTTATCAATCCAGTGGTTGTTTTTGTGGCAGAAGGACGCAGACTTCTCGCGCTTATCATGGATAATTTCTGCACCAAACCCTGATACGTATTTTTTTAGTTTTTCACAATCTGAGATTGGAGGGACGTTTGACAGACTTACGGTTTCGTCAGTCAGAAGCGTCCCACAAACCATGGGAAGTAGAGCATTTTTGTTTCCCGATACCTTAATCTGGCCCGAAAGTGGGAAACACCCTCGATGACTAACTTTGCCATGAAGACTTCCTTTTTTATGACCAACCGTGCGCTGGACGACACACTTTGTTGGATTGCTCCGCTAACATTTGTTGGCTTGCTATGAGTTTTAAATAACGTTTCGGTGTTATTTTGTAGCCGACCAATAAATGAAAACCATCGTGATCTTCTTGGCACACAGGGCTACACATTTCCATTCGATTGCAGCCTTTGTTTTTAAAGAACTGTGCTGCGCTATCAAGTAGTTGTGTACCGATGGTCATCTCCCGAAACGTTTCATCAACCACTAAAGCTGATATTCTCCCTGTCGGTTTATCATCATGTAAAACCGACAAAAGCTGAATAACGATGTAGCCCGAGACCAAACCACATACTTCGGCGACGAGGATCAATTGATTCTCTGATGCAATTGCATTCGCCAGCGTTTCCTTAGTTCGACACAACGAAGGGGATGAACCTATCTGACGGTTTAACATGTTGATTCTTTCTGCATCTTCAACATTAGCAACACGAATATTCATGGTTATCCCCTTTTGGTATGAAGGCATTATTTACTGGCAGTTTCTGTGTTTCCGTTAATGGCACGCAAGCTCACACGACGGTCGAAGAAATACCCCTCACGGTCACCGTTTGACTCGAGCGGGAGCTCGGCGCCATAGGCCTGAGTAGTAAGCTGAGCAGGCGAAACGCCCTGTGCAACAAGGTAATCAAAAACAGCTCTGACGCGTTTCTCGGAAAGTTGTTGATTGTAATTTTTTTGGCCCCTTACATCAGCATGGCCTTCTAAGTCCCAAAGCATATTTTCGTCCTGTCGCATAATGCCCGCCAGTTCGTCGAGCTGAGCACGGAAATGCGGCTCGATGTCAGCAGAGTTGGTGCGAAATTGGATATCCATTTGAAGGTCGAGATCAAATCGGTTTTCGCGCTGAGAAGCTCTGAGATCGGCTATTGCCAATTGTGACTCGCTATATTTTCTGTTCATCAATGCAATTTGCTGATGGTTTTCAGACAGTAATTGATTCATTGACGCCAATTCTTCCTCTTGGTCGATGCTGTAGTTTTTATAGCTGGAGACTTCTCCGATTAACCCACCAACCAGAGCACCCGCAAATGCGCCTACTGGGCCTCCTACTAGCGCTCCGAGTGCCGCGCCGCTGCCTACGCCAATATATTGTGGTTGCGTGTCTCGCTCTATATTTCCGCCTGTCGCGAACGCCGAGCCTGAAACAGCCATTAACGGAAGAGTTAACGCTACAGCAATGGTTGTTTTCTTAATTTCGTTAAATGATTTCATGAGATTGTCCTTTTCTTGTTTTTTATTAAGTGCAGCGCCCTCCGCTGCATCCGATGAAACAATTAAAACAAGACAAAAAGGCATCACCGGGGGACAAAAAGGGAAATAGCAAGGTAAAAAATGGCAAAAATATGGCAATCGAAAACCACACTGAGATCCCTTAATAAGCTAGATAGGGCTGCTCATGGAATCGGCAATAAAGCGCATTTTCAGAAAGAAAATTAAGAGAATTCTGAGATGAATAGAGAAATAGGACAGGATAAGTTATTGGTCGTGATGTTACATCACGTAAGAATCAATGATTTTTCTATCATTGAGCCACTGCGAATAGATCACTCAAGTGAGTACGCCTTGGCTCCTTGAACATGTAAATGGTGGTGTTTAAGGAGCCCTTTTTAAGTACTGAATGTTCACTTCCCTCGTTACTCAAACTTCCTGTCACTAATTTTCCGAGCTGTTTCATCTGAAAATCTGCATTTATGAATGGTTCATCGCATAAATTTTAAGTTTATAAATCAACAACAAATAATTAAAACCCAAACTATTTTCCGATTAAAAAAACAGCGTAGTTTATACATGTTTTGACTAAACGTCAGGAAAATAGGACGCAATGAAAACCTATAAAACAGGTGAGAGATACATTGAAATATTAGATAAGCACGTTTTGTCATCAATGAATGGCATTGCGGAAACTTCATCTTCACATCAATTTTCATTCGCGTTGTTTTGCTTAGAGAATTGTAAACCCTACCGAATTATAGAGATAAGCAGCGAAGTTACGTATCGCACTGTGAATCAAAACCTTCTGAAAATTGGATTCGACTGGCTGAAGTTTGAGCCCGGTGCTCACCCTAGCAATGTCGATTCTGAATTCCACTTTAGTCCAGCAAAAGAGTGGCAACTTCATCAACTCAACACCCTGAAACTCTCGTTTATGGAAACTAGGCTCAAACCAGCAAATTCATCAACATGATAATTAACAAACATCTGATCGGGATTTACTCATTGAATCCCATGCTAAATGCGTTCAATTCTGGCGTTCCAGATGATCAATTGTGGCAAAAAAAGGGCTTTTCTATAATGTTCTGCAATTAGTCTTCTACCACCGTAATATTTCGGTATAGTTCAACTAAATGTTGTTTATAAGAAAACGTATTTATGAAGCGAATTGCAATCGTCGAAGATGAACCCGCCATTCGAGAGAACTATGCGGATGTGTTGAGAAAACAAGGTTATACCGTTTCTACGTTCGCCAACCGACCTGATGCAGAAATTGCCTTTGCTACTCGCCTGCCCGACTTAGCCATTATAGATATTGGTTTACAGGAAGAAATCGATGGTGGTTTTCAACTCTGTCAGTATCTCAGAGCAAAGTCTGCAACCGTCCCCATTATTTTTCTTACTGCGCGTGACAGTGATATTGATACTGTTGTAGGCCTTAGGATGGGCGCAGACGACTATTTGACCAAAGATATCAGCCTTCCCCACCTTATGGCGAGAATCGCCGCACTGTTCAGACGAAGTGATCTTCAACAGCAAAGTCACACTGACGAGGATAAACGCATTGAACAGGGCAAGCTAGAGCTAGACTTAAACCGTATGCAGGTCAAATGGGAAGGACAAACCATCGAATTGACTGTGACAGAGTTCTGGCTGGTTCATGCAATGGCAAAACGACCGGGCCATGTACGCAGCCGTCAAGATTTGATGCAGGAGGCGCATGTCGTTGTTGATGACAGTACCATAACCTCGCATGTAAAACGTATCCGGAAAAAGTTTCTCGCCTCTGATAGCGCTTTTGACAAAATTGATACGGTCTACGGCATGGGCTACCGCTGGGATAGCGCTGAATGAAGCAGGTGCGTCGACTACTCCTCCCTGTCTGGCGCTCCCTGGCAGGGATCCGTACCAAAGTTATTTTACTTTCAACTCTGCTCTTTTTGCTCCCTGTGATTGGATACAACTACATTTGGGAACTCGAGAAGGTGTTACTTCAAGGGCAGGAGCAAACATTGATGGGCAGCGCGCGTTCTCTCGCTATGATGCTTAATCAACAACCAGTCTTACTTGAGGAACAAGCAAAAACTCAACCTCAGATAGAGCAAGGAAAAGACCTCTACGCTATCAGATTAAATCATCCAATAGTATTGGACGGTTACACGCAGGATTGGGCGCCTTATGACAAAACCTCCTTTATCTATTCGGGTAGTAGCGTCAGGTTCAGCAGAGGGCTTTATCGCTCCAAGAATTTTAATCTATCTGCGGTAACTGCCAGTGCTGAAAACAGAGTTTACCTTCTATTAAACGTTATCGATATCGCACCAATACTGAAACGTCCAGGCAGTGCCAACGTCGATAGAAACGATCATGTCGTTGTGGCGTTAACCACAAAAGCTGGAGAATTTAAACGTTATCTAATCGCTACGAATGAAAGCGGCCCGGCGCAAGTTTACTCTGTCAATCATGACACGGAGTCAGACACCAACAGCTTTCTTCAAACAAACGATTTACAGGCATTCTGGAAGGTCACAGAGACGGGTCACACGATAGAAGTGTCGATTCCAGACTGGCTTATCGGCGAAAAACTTGGGTTCGAATTCTTCAATGTGAACGATAGATTTAACCGGGAAGTCGAAACCATAGTTGGCTCAGCAAGTATTAACAGTGCAGATCGTTTGGGAACCTTCCTTGTCACTTCTCCTGACGTCGAAAAGGTTATCAAACGCATGGGTAACAATGGCACTCGATTTTGGGTCGTTGATAGACATGGCCGAGCTATTGCCAAGTCGGGAGATATTAAGAGCGCAAACGGTGTTTGGGAAACCAGTGTTAAGTATCAAGAAAGCCCTGCGGTAGTGTCGAGTTGGCTCAATATGGACTGGCTGAGCCCTATTTACTACAAGGTATTAGAGCGCCCGCCGGAAGATTTCATAGATTCAATGCAGCACGCGTCTGTTTACCGCGGTGTAGATGTTCAACAAGCACTGTTGGGTCGGCCCTATGCAAATTGGCGTATGTCTGACGATCAGAAAGCGCGTATTTTATCTGCGGCATACCCTATCTGGTTAGACGGCTCAGTCGTAGGTGCGGTCATAGCTGAAGAAACAACTAATGGTATTCAGACGCTCCGAAACAAAGCACTGGAGCAGTTATTTAATGTTCTATTGGCGGTGATTATTACAGGCGTCGTTGTTATGCTCCTTTTTGGCTCGCATATTTCCAAGCGGGTCAGGAGACTGCGCGATGAGGCGGACAGCGCGATAGATACTCAGGGACGTGTTCTGGCGCCGATATCACCAACGAATAGTCAAGACGAAATTGGTGATTTATCACGTACCATCACCAGCATGTTGAACCGACTCTCGGCGTATCACGGCTACCTCGAAAAAATGCCTTCCAGTCTTTCTCATGAACTAAGAACGCCTGTTGCCGTCGTTCGTTCATCACTTGAAAATCTGTCTATGGTCACACAGGACCAAGACCAGCAACGGTATATAGAGCGAGCTCAGGAGGGCGTATCACGTCTCGCTCTCATTCTGTCGAACATGACAGAGGCAACGAGACTCGAACAAAGCTTTGTGCATGCTGAAAAGCACACCTTCCCACTCAATGATGTCGTCAAAGGCTGTGTTCAGGGTTATGAAATGGCCTACGCACCGCACCCTATTCAAGCAAACGTTACCGACACAATCATTAGAATGAACGGTGTTCCTGAATACATCGCGCAGCTACTTGATAAACTTGTCGCAAATGCGATTGAGTTCAGCCAGACCGATAACCCTATAGACGTTACCCTCAAGCCCCTTGGCAAAGTCGCGTTTATTACTGTCAGTAACAAAGGTCCGCTTCTCGCTGAAGGAATGGGTGAGCAACTTGTTAACTCAATGGTGTCGGTAAGAGCTGAGACACAAAAGTCAGACAAACCACACTTGGGACTGGGCCTATATATTGCTCGCTTAATAGCAGAGTTTCATAATGGTTCTCTTTCAATCGCAAATCGACCTGATCAATCGGGGGTGATCGTCGAAGTACGCCTGATAATCGACTAACACGCAAAATGTCGGCAGTAATTCAGGCGCTGTCTGATTACCTCCTGTTTACTTTCGCTCTAATGCTCATAGTGTTTTCAAGACGGGTATTTCATTCGTTTTGCTATATGTTAAAAAGGAGTGTTAGTAAAACTAGGAAAGGGATATGAAGCTTTATGAGTTTGGTCCTGCACCAAGTGCAAGACGCGTCTCACTCTTTTTAGCCGAAAAGAAAATCGATATAGAACGCGTTCATGTTGATATATTTAAGGGAGATAACCTAACAGATAGCTTTAAGGCAAAAAGCCTCAACGGAAAAATCCCCCTGCTAGAAATTGATGACCATACTCACCTGTGTGAATCCATAGCAATTTGTCGCTATCTGGATCAGGCCTTTCCTACTGATAATCACCTGTTTGGCGATTCTCCTCTTGCTTCTGGGACCATTGAAATGTGGAACAGGATCATCGAAACACAAGGGCTCTACCCTGCTTTTATGGCTTTTCGACAACTAAAGGGCCAATTCAAAGACCGTGAAGACGTCATACTCGCAAAAGGTGAAGAAGCAAAAAAGCAGGTGAGCGAATTTTTACCCGTGTTGGAGCAACAACTCTCTCGACATCCTTATATTGCCGGCGATCACTTCTCAGTTGCTGACATCACTGCATATGTGTTGTGCAGTTTCACAAAAGTGTTAGGCCTTGAAATCGACCAACATGAAGCCGTAAATGAGTGGCGTGACAAGGTGAAAGCAAGACCCGCATTTCAGCGATGAATATTGCCAATATGTGTATTTTCTTCGGTCACTCTTGTAAAATTGCTGACATACGAGAATACGAGTGAGCGAAGAATGAGTCAAAATTTAGCCCTGTTACCTCCTGATAAAAAGCAATTTATCGAAATAGATAAACAAGCCGCTTATGCTGTATGGCGCATTAAAAATGGTATGGCTGATAATACCCTACTCAGTGAAGAGTTACGGACGTTGAAAGGAATGGCGCAGCAAGAGCACTTCCAGAATAGCGTTGCAAAATATCAGCAGATTATGGGCATGTAATCTCTGGGTTTCACTCAAACCGATATTCATCAAGCGAACGAAAATGTTGAAAGGAACGCGACCTATGGTCGCGTTTATTTTTGATCAGTAAAGCAACGTAATGATTATTCTCGTCACACAGCACAAAGCGGCAACTAAAGTTCAATGACTCTGCAATACGTCGCAACGTCGACATACCCACATCCAGCTTTGGATACTCTTCACTCACTTTCCCATCAAACTCGCAGGTCATCATCTTAGTGCGATAACCTTCTTTTTTGAGGTTTTTAGAACTTAGTATAACCCTGCCGCCCGGATATAATGTGTTTCTGGCTAATTCCAGGAAATGAATGAAGTTATGAATGTAACCAAGTTGCCCAACGTAGCCGCGAATCGCAAGCCAGGTGTATGTTCTTGGTAACTCAGACTGATGCTCAAAAAGACCACCAGACAACACTGACTCAAGCCCTCTTTGCTTCATGATTGCACAGGCAACAGGTGAAGTGTCTATAGAGGTCACGTCGATACCTTTCTCATGAAGGTATAGAGATAACTCTCCAGAACCCGCACCAAGGTTAAGGACATTGCGACGACAGTAAGACAAGGCAATTCTGTCGGTTTTTACTTCGTCAGGGCGTCGGAAAAAATCTGAAGTGGGCACAACTGATGCTCCATCTGATTCTCGAAAAATAATATTCCCTGATTTGTCGCCGTTGTAATAGCTTGCCAACGCTGAGCCGTAAACGTCGTCTACGTTTTCCATAGTTTTCTCCCCAATCGATGTAGAGAGAGTACCGATGCCGAATGCTCAAATCTGTCTCATTTAAAAAACAACTGGCGTAAAAGTCAGGAAATACTGCGCTTAATGCCTGATTTATCGTACACAACGATAAAAATACAGAACCTATCCCGGGTAAGGTAAATGACCGACTTTAATCCACAGCAGAGTATCTTCCTGACAAAAGGGGTTATATTCGAACATATGTGGGTTTCTCATCCATGTACCTGCAGGGTATCTTCCAAACTCGTCTCTGTATTCGCCCGAGAGAACAAAGACTTCTTCACCGCAAAAATGGGAGATGGAAAAGAAGTGTTGTCCGGCAGGCCACTGAATTAGAGCAACCTGCTCACCATTGAATTCATGTAATGTCAGCATTCTCAGGTTGCCCTGTGCTTCCGTCCACGTTGACAGCGCCATGTCGGTAAATACCGTCTTACTGTCCGTTGCGCAAAACTGATTACGCTTTTCTAAGAACAAGCACCCTGAATGCGTCATCAGCTTAAATGACTTTCCGTGCGGCACCCGCAAGTAGCAACCCTGACGCGCATTCAGTGTTTTATCATCAACAAGGAAGCGACACTCTCCATTTACCACGAGGATTTCTTCGCCCGCTGACCCTACACAATCAATCTCAGTACCGGGTGCAACCCTAACAAAACGGGTATCGTGCCCACGTGTATTTTTCTCATAAGCCAATGGCTTGTAATAAACACCTGAGAGTGAGTCCGCTTGCCAAGGTAATGATTCGGTCTTTATTACCACTCTCTGCTCAAAAAGCATGTTGTGCATGACTTTCTTTCTCCAACGCCGACTATATCTCTCTGTGATCTTTATTGTATTTTTTTGTAGCGCTAGTCTAGCGAAAGAAACAGAAGGACAAGCGTCCTAGTTATTGGACAGTGAAAGCATGTTGAAGCTTTCTTTTCTATCGGTTAGTTCAACGTTTTTCTGTTTCTCAGAACTGAAAAAAAGCGGGCCTTTACAGCCCGCTTTTCATATATAACGTTAAGTTTCGACAGTTTATGCTTCCGCGTGACGACGCTCGCCGCGGAAAGAACGTTTCTCACCACCGCGATCACGGTTGAAACGACGCTGGTCTCCACCACGATTACCACCGCGGTCATCACGACGACCACGATCACCACCACCGTTACGACGACGTGGCGGATCCATGTTTACGTGCCCCTCAACCAACTGTGCGTCAGTAGGCTTTTGGCGAATGCGAAGCTTACGAAGCTGGCCCAAAACTTCTTTAGGCATTTTCTTAGGCAGCTGAACGTAAGTGTGGCCAGGTGCAAGCTTGATTGAACCGATGAACTGTTTCTCAAGACCAAGCTCGTTAGCAATCGCACCCACGATGTCTTTAACCTGAATACCTTGCTCACGACCAACTTGTAACTGGTAAGTATCCCAATCAGCAGCGTTATAACGTGTACGGCTATTGTTACCACCATCGTTTTTACGTTCTTCACGGCGACGCTCACGGCGTTGGTTTTCGCGCTCAATCGCAGCAATTAACGGATCTGGCCCAGTGTAGAAAAGAGGACGCTTGCCTTGCTGACGCTGAAGAAGCATTGCTGCTAACGTCGATGCATCAACATCGATAGTTTCCTGCAGCTTTTCAATCAAACCAACGAAGGCTTCGAGGCTATCAGATTCTTTCTGCTGTTCAAGATCAGCAGCCAAGCCATTCAAACGTGCTTCTGCAACTTTGTCACGAAGCGGAAGTTGGATTTCTTCCATACGCGTTTGCGTAACACGCTCAATAGTGCGAAGCATACGAATTTGGTTAGTGCGAACAAGCAGGATTGCCTTACCATTTCGACCAGCACGGCCAGTACGACCAATACGGTGAATGTAAGATTCAACGTCGAAAGGAATGTCGTAGTTGAATACATGCGTAATACGTGGAACATCAAGACCACGAGCCACAACATCGGTCGCAACGAGGATGTCAATAACACCACGTTTGATGTGATCTACAGTACGCTCACGCAGAGACTGTGGAATATCACCGTGTAGTGCTGCAGCTTTGAAACCACGCGCAGACAACCAATCAGCAAGGCGCTCAGTATCTTGACGAGTTCGAACAAAGACGATTGACGCATCAGTGTCTTCAGTCTCAAGAAGACGCGTCATTGCTTCGTCTTTCTCGACACCTTTAACAACCCAGTACTGTTGTTCAACTTGCTCAACAGTACGGTTGCTACCTGCAACATCAATGCGCGCTGGATCACGAAGAAAACGCTCAACGATTTCTTTTACCATTGGAGGCATGGTCGCAGAGAAAAGCACGCGTTGTGCACTTTCTGGCGCTTGTTCCATGATCCAAGTGACGTCGTCAACGAAGCCCATTTTGAGCATTTCGTCAGCTTCATCAAGCACGAACGTGTGCACTTCATCAAGTTGTAGACGGTCACGATTAATAAGGTCTTTGACACGACCCGGTGTACCAACAACGATATGAGCACCAGAACGCAGCGCGCGCATTTGGTCAACAATAGATGCACCACCATAGATCTCAAGGACTTTAAGACCGTCGATGTTCTGGCCAAGCGTCTTAACTTCAGCCGCAACCTGGATAGCCAGTTCGCGAGTTGGCGCCATAACGATTGCCTGAGGCTTACGCTGGTTAAGGTCAAGTTTGTTAAGCAGAGGCAGTGAGAATGCAGCGGTTTTACCTGTACCCGTTTGCGCCTTACCCAAGGCATCTACACCAGTAAGAAGAGGAGGTATAGAAGCCGCTTGGATAGGGGTTGGAGCAACAAAGCCCATTTTATCAAGCGCAGACAGGATATTTTCAGCCAGTTCTAGCTGGCGGAATTCAGTAACAGATTCTTGCATTGGGATCCCAATTTATGAACTACAAAAAACGGGGCCTCTTAAGCGGTGTACAGTGATCGGTTACTGTTACAGTTCCGCCCTACACATAGGAGCTAACTCAGCTAACTGGGTGGAACGCGCTACGGGCCTCGACAAATAAGGCGCACATTCTGCGCCTTTCAGGGCCAAAAAGCCAGAAAAAAATTGAGAAAAGTCACATTTCTTAACGAGCTTGCTGGATTTTTGAGTGTTTGAGTATAAAGAACAGCCTATTTGTTGAAAACGTGATCGAATAACTGCATAAATATTCGCTAAAAAACGCAGTTTTCAAAAACTTAATAGCCTTTAATCATCTGTTCATGCTTATAAAGCAAAAATAGGTGTTGTATATGCAATGAACTTAATTTATCCCGCTGCTTTATAAGTATCCAAACTGGCAAATCAGGTGAATTTGGGTATAGTGTGTTCGACTTTTTTCTGAGACCAAACAACAATGTTTCAAGACAATCCATTACTTGCGCAACTAAAACAACAGATCAAAGAAACCATTCCTAAAAAAGAAGGCACGATTAAAGCCACCGAAAAAGGGTTTGGCTTCTTGGAAGCGGACGACAAAAATAGCTACTTTATTCCGCCTCCATATATGAAGAAAGTGATGCATGGGGACAAAGTGGTCGCCCTGATCAGAACGGAGAAAGATAAAGAGGTTGCCGAACCCGATGAACTGATTGAACAATCCGTCGAACGTTTCATCGGTCGTGTAAAGCTATTCCGTGACAAGCTGAATGTTGTTCCAGACAATCCGCAGCTAAAAGACGCAATAAGAGCGAAGACCAGAAAAGGGATGAGTCACGATGAGCTTTCAGAAGGCGACTGGGTTGTCGCGAAACTCATTCGTCACCCTTTGAAAGGCGACAACAACTTCTTCTGCGAAATCAGTGAAAAAATCACAGACGCGGATGACAAAATTGCGCCTTGGTGGGTAACGCTAGCCAAGCATGATTTACCGAATAAAGAGCCTGCACCGCAAGACTCTTGGAGCATGCTGGATGAGGGTCTTGACCGTGAAGACCTCACCGCCCTGCCCTTCATCACCATTGACAGCGCATCAACAAAAGACATGGATGATGCACTTCATACGGTGAAAAATGATGATGGCACCTTCACTCTCACTATTGCAATTGCTGATCCAACCGCATATATCGCTCCGGAAACAGAGATGGACAACGAAGCACGCGAGCGTGGTTTTACTATCTATCTGCCGGGCCGAAATATCCCGATGTTGCCTCGCGAGCTCAGTGACAATCTTTGTTCATTGATCAATGATGAACAACGCCCGACACTCTGTTGTACAGTGACTGTCGCGGCAGATGGCACTATTGCTGATGATGTACGATTCTTCTCTGCCACCATCAAATCTCAGGGCCGATTAGCTACGATGACATTTCCGATTTGATTGAAAACGGCAAATGTGAAAACTGGTCGCCTAACGAGACGATTAAAGAACAAATTGACGCTTTGCATGCGTTCGCACTGGCTCGTATCAACTGGCGTAAGACACATGCCGTCACCTTCATTGATCGCCCGGATTATCGCTTTGAACTGAGCGAAGATAACGATGTTGTTGCTATCCATATCGACCCTCGCCGCATTGCCAATCGTATGGTTGAAGAGTCGATGATCACAGCAAACATCTGTGCCGGGCGTGTTCTGAGCGAACACTTCGGCTTCGGTGTGTTCAACACCCATGCTGGATTCAATGCTGAAAAAATTGAAGACTTGGTAACACTGATGAACGAAAACGGTGCCGACGTTACCGCCGAGTCTGTTGCAACACTTGAGGGCTTCAGCGCACTACGCCGTTGGTTAAACAGCCTGGAAACATCGTATCTGGATAATCGAATCCGTAAATTTCAGGCTTACAGCCTGATTCAAAATACGCCCGCTGAGCACTACGCAATGGGGCTGGATGTGTATGCTACTTGGACATCACCTATCCGTAAGTACGGTGATATGATTAACCACCGTCTACTGAAAGCGATCATCACAGGTCAAGAGCCATCTCAGAAGCCAGATGAGGCAGTAGGTGATGAATTAGCAGGCCACAGAAAGCATCATAGAATGGCAGAGCGAGATGTTGCAGATTGGCTATACGTGCGCCTTCTCAAAGACGCTGTTGAGCAAAAAACTGAGTTCAAGGCTGAGATTTTTGATATCAACCGTGCTGGTATGCGTGTTCGTCTCCTAGAGAATGGCGCAATGGCATTCATTCCTGGCTCGTTAATCGTTGATAACAAGGAACGTGTGGAATGTAACGGCGACATGGGAATCATCTCTGTTGATGGCAATAAAGAGTTCCAGCTAGGTGATGAGATTCAGGTTGTCCTGACATCAGTGAAAGAGCCGACCCGCTCAATTGTTGGTAAGCCTACCCGCGAGTTTGCAGTGGTCGCTGAAAAAGCGGAGTAACCACAAGCCTCAGTCGAAGCCCAAAACGTAAAAATTAAAAAGCCAGACTAAGTCTGGCTTTTTTTATTCGGTACTCAAAAGAAAAAAACCGGCAAACGCCGGCTCATTGAGGTCTATTTAAGGTTGTCTGACCTTGTTAAAATTTGTCGACCCTGCACAAAAGCGGCATACCCGCTTTCAATTTTACCCCAGACACTGGTTTCCCTGTGTAAAAGTAAACAACGTAGTCATTATTGTTATGTTGTCGCTTCCATGGACGCTGGACAGAGACCAAACCATAACACCACAACTGTATGATCTTGTCTTGCGCTTAATGACCGTAGCTAACTTTTTCTCATTCACACTCTCTCATATGAGACACTTCGACAAGTAGCCATTTAAGAAAAGTCAGCAGAGTCGCTGGCGAATATTCATCATGTTTCTGTATGCAGTTCAACCAGATATCTGTTAATTCTGATACGAAGATCTGCTTCTTCCCAATTGCAATTGAATTCAATGCTCAGTGTCCGCATATTTGGAGACTCGATAGGCAAAGCTCAATTTCAATTCGCTTGTGCTCAATGACTTTGCTTAAACGATAGAGCCAAATACGCCTAACGCTGGGACTCGCATGAAAAATATGGACAATAAAACAATAACGCATCACAAAGTGCCCCAAGGCGCGACGCTTTCAGAAAACGGATGTTTTTTTTCAATTCATGCTCCTCAGGTCAACAAACTAAAACTCGCTATTTTTGACCACAATGGCACACCTGAATTTCATGATCTTGGGGCAAGAAATGGCCCGCTATTTCAAATATTTTTACCCAACATAAAAAGCGGCACGCAATACAGCTACTTCTATTCATCTTCTGATAAAGAAGTGTGGCTTATTGACCCTTACGCCAAAAAGATCAGCGCCCACCCTGTCTGTAAAAAGTCGTATGCCTCAGTAGTTACCAATAACGAATTTGACTGGCAAGGTGTTGTTCAACCAACAGTTGGCCGTGACCAAACGTTGGTGTATGAAGTTCACGTTAAAGGTCTGACTCAACAACATCCGGATATTCCCGAACCCTTCGTGTAGATACCTTGGACTTTGTCACCCTTCAATGATTGAACACTTCAAACAGCTCGGAGTGACCACTCTTCAGCTTATGCCAGTGACGGCGGCAGTCGATGAGCATCATTTAAAGCAAAAGAAACTGACCAACTTCTGGGGCTATAATCCGGTTGCATGGTTTGCACCGGACAACCGATTTGCTGTTGATGACCCAGTCACTGAAATGAAAACAATGGTCAGAGAGCTGCATCGCCATGGTTTTGAAGTCGTGCTCGATGTGGTTTATAACCACACGGCAGAGAGCGGTGAGCCAGGGCCAGTGTTTCACCACAAGTTACTTGATCCCCTGTTTTACCTTCATGGGTATGAAGGTGAATTCCAGAACTTTACAGGATGTGGCAACACGGTCGACCTTTCCCACCCACCTGCGCTCAAAACCGTAATGGACTCACTGCGGTATTGGATTGAAGAATTTCACATTGACGGCTTCCGCTTCGATTTAGCGGCAACATTAGGACGTAGAGGCGAGTCTTTTGATAATGCTGGCGGTTTTTTTCATTCCGTCTACCAAGACCCGATTGTTTCGCAAGCCAAGTTGATTGCAGAACCATGGGATATTGGACCAGATGGTTATCAATTGGGGCATTTTCCGATGGGATGGCTCGAGTGTAACGATAAATACCGCGATACGTTGCGCTCGTATTGGCATTTTAGTGGCCAAGGACTCGGCGAGTTTGCAACGCGTATTATGGGGTCTCGCGACCTATTCAGCGCTGCAGTTTGGCCAGACAAGTCTTCGGTAAATTATATCGCTTACCATGATGGTTATACCTTACAAGACTTGGTCTCCTACCAGCACAAACACAATCTCGATAATGGCGAAGGAAATCGAGATGGGCATGGCGACAACCGTAGTTGTAATCATGGTATTGAAGGCGAGACGAAAGATAGCAACATCGTTGCATTGAGGGAGCGTCAAAAACGCAATCTTATTGCCTCTCTGATGTTCAGTTTTGGTGTTCCTCACCTACTCGCGGTAGATAGCCTCTCGCATAGCCAGAAAGGCAATAATAACGCCTACTGCCAAGATAACCCGATCTCATGGCCAACATGGCAGCTAGCGGAAAGAGAGTCTGACTTCCTCTCGTGGATGGAAGCCATCATTGCATTGAGAAAGGTCTATATGATGCCTCTTATCCGTGCGTTTTCCGGACCACATCGACACACCAACAGAGTGGTATGGAGAAAACAATCCGGTCAACCGATGGAGTGGCAAGACTGGGAGAGCAAGCAAGTTATCGCCTTACACATCGGCGTAGGAGAAAAAGGACAAGAACTCATTTTTCTTGCAAACCCAACCTCCAACAACACCAAGTTCGAGCTTCCTAATAAACCTTGGCGTTGTCTAGTAGACACACGGCTTGGTCATATAGAGTCACCAGCACAACCTTTGGGAGAGAATGATTACACGCTGATCTCACATTCGATGGCGATATTGTTTTCTGACAAATAAAAAAGACCCGGGATCACTCCCGGGTCAACTCACCAATTTTCGCTAAATAGTGAGACGATTTTACTTGCGGTTCAACCTCTCTATTTCTTTTTCTACTCGCTCTTTCGTCAAACCGATGTCTTGCAAAAATGCCTGATCATCTAAACGAGCTTTTAAATCTCTAATTGCACTCTCTTCGTCACTGGCAAACCAAAACTGATTGATCTTCAATTTGGCCTGCACAAGTGTCTGCTTAATTGAATTAAGAAGGGATATTGAGCGGGAAAATTTAATGTGTTCCATGTTTACCTCCGCATTACAGCAAGCCAAATCGTTTAAATAATGTGCACTTCGGTTGTAATCATGCTAAGAATTTATTGATAAGAAAAGCGCATATTTCTTAAGGTATTCATTAGAGATTCTAATATATGAAAAATTTAGATATTGACCAACTTCGCTCACTGGTTGCAATAGCCGATTGCGGAAACTTTTCTGGCGCCGCAGACAGGGTGCATCGAACTCAATCAGCCGTCAGCCAGCAGATGAAAAAATTAGAAGCCTCTACGGGTGTTACCCTTTTCCAAAAACTCGGGCGAACATATTCATTGACCAGCCACGGCGTTCATCTGGTCAGTTATGCACGACAAATACTCGGGTTAAATGATGAAGCAATGTCCTTTTTTACCAGCCCGGAAATGAATGGCACTGTGCGACTTGGTGTATGTGACGACTACGTAAAACTCGTGTTTGACCATATTTTAAGTGGCTTCTCAAAGGCATACCCCAACATTCAGTTGTTTGTCACAAGCAACACCAGTTGGCGATTGCAAAAAATGGTCTCTTCGGGAAAGCTTGATATTGCAATCATCAATATTCTCGATGAACCCATCCTTCCTGCAGAAGCGCTTTTCACAGAAAGCCTCGTTTGGGTTAAATCAAAGAATGTAGAATATTCACCATCCAAGCCATTACCTCTTGCGGTTGAAGCTCAATGTCGATGGGGAAGAGTCGCAGTTTCCCTGCTTCAAAAAAAGGATCCCTTTTCAAGTCGCCATTACCTCGCAGATTTCCATGGTCTTACTGCCGCAGTAAGTTCAGGTCTTGCCGTTGCCCTGATATCCAGTTGCACTGTCACTGATGAAATGGAAGTTATTGATCTCATTGATTCAACGCAACAGGTTCACACAGGTATTGTGAAAAGACCGGGTATGACAGAGCCTGCGGTATCAGCAATGGCGGATTATGTTCTTCAGTGGAATGAAAAAAATCGTGGGTCGATACCGCCAACATTACGCGCAAGTTAAGCTGTAGTCAGAAAATATCTAACCAAGTCACAGATGAGACACCAATTTGTTTCGCGAGTATTGTCAATGCGATAAATGCAACCTAGACTCGTTTGCATATTTTTTAGACAGTAACGTTTCATGTGAAGATTTGTCGGTGGATTGATTTAGTTTTTTTTGCATTTCTAGCAACTGTCGTGGGTTGTAGTCAAACCGCATTTGTTGAAAAAAACGCCTCGACAAAAAAATCAGAAGCCTTTTACCCACTGCCTGAATTTGCTGCCCCTCCTACTGCTGAAAAAATACAAACTCGACTTGAGTATCTTTTTAACGAATGGAAAGGCACACCTTACAATGGGGGGAATTCAAAACGCGGTATAGATTGCTCAGCCTTTACACAGATCTCATATCGGCAACTCTTCAAAATGCATCTCCCTAGAACGACAAAGTATCAGGTCAGTTACGGCAAACAGGTGGCCTTATCTGAGATTGATACAGGTGACTTAGTGTTCTTTAAAACAAGAAGAAATGGTTATCACGTCGGAATTTATATGGGAGGTAACAGCTTTGTTCACGCATCAACATCGAAAGGGGTCACCATATCTAAATTGGATTCACCATATTGGACTCGCGTGTTCTGGCAAGTCAGACGCTATTTTTAGCTCGCTTTCACTGCCAGAGAAGAAGCATCATCACCAGCGAGGGATATGATCTTCATATTTAGGTTACTGCCCTCTGAATAACTTGCCTTATAACCCCCATGTAGCGTGTTGGAAAAGTGAGATTGAGTCGGGTACACATTAATCACACTCTGCTTCGCTATTTTAAGTGCATCGTCTGAAATCTCATCCACCGATGGCGCAATAATTAATGTACTTTCAACATCACCATAACTGACAAGTGCCGGTTTCATGATGTCTTGATTAAGCAAATCTTGGTTAACCAAAGTTACAACCTGGTGATCGCCACATCGACAACCAGATTCGAACGTGTGCACTTGTCCCAACGAAGTTTTTTGCATTGCGGAAATCTCTCTTTGTAACCTGACGATATTTCCATTTTGTATTAATGCCTGACTTAACACCTTAATAATCTTTGACTTTACTATATGTGAAAATATTTCATCACTTTCTTGCTGCCAAAGCGAAAGGTCTGCAATGCTTGCCGTATCCAGTTGCTCGAAGAAACCGATACTGACTAGCATATTTCCAGCAGCCGCAGATAATTCATCGAAAATAGCGTCTTTGCTATTTATCGCTAGCCCTTCTAGCCAGATGTCAGTGAATTCGCTGGAAAGACCAAAAGGTCAATGTTTTGGTCATGTGCTTTTTCAATCAAAGCGATATGGGTGTTTACCGATGCGTCGAGCGAATCAAGATTATACCCTACGGTAGCAATACCAACGGCTAACGATTTTTTTATCACGCGATTACCACAATTAACAGTGATTTAATCAGCCCATAACCACAGCAATCTCGCCGATACTCGGATCATATCTCACCGACCTAAAACCAAGACTGCTTAAAAAAGGCGCGAATAATACATGTTAATGTTATATCCATCAAAGTATTTTGAAGATTATTGTAACAATGTGAGTCTAAAATCTAATGGAGCGCATAGCCTGCTATCAGAGAGCTAAGACGACTTAAACACATCCCAAGCGGCCCTTAGCGCATTAAACCGACGAGCTCAGAGCTGACTAAAACGTGCCAAACCTCACATAAAAACATCTCCTTATTGAGACTAAAAAAAATAACTAGGCTTTTTTTCAATCTCAAAAGATAAATCTATGCATTTATATGACTCTAGGGTGAATCATAATTAATACATTGAATTATAAATAAGACAAAAGCATTATTATTGAACCGAATAGTTAAAGGCAGTATTAAACAATGATAATAATAACTTTTCACTAATATTCATTCATTTATATCAAAATATAAAACAAAAAAGACAATTCATGTGTTATTTATCAAACACAACTGTACGTAGATATAACAGCTAAATAATATTATTTAATTATGAGTAAATATTTTTTTGCATTATTTGAATAGTCTTCTAATCTACAAATGAACCTAACGTCAATTCTGTCATTCAATTCGAACATAAATTGTCATCAAATGACGAACTGGAAGTTTAATACGAAAGCGACAGACTCCATACAACTAAGACTAGAAGCATGGATGTAGGTTGAAAATAAGACACTTGCTAGCACTAATTAATCATTTTTTTCGACGTATTTGAATTGTTGCGTCGATAGTTATTAAGGCGAAATACGCAGGCGTTAATTTGTGTAAAACTTGAGGGAGTTACTGATGATTATTGAAGCAATAGGTGGGATTGTTGGCGGATTGTTAGGCCTAGGTGATGACAAAGGTAAGGAAGAGAATGCAGTTTCTGTGGCTGGGCCAAAAGGCGGGCATGCAGGAGCAGCTGATAATCAAGATGCCAAAATGTCAAACCATGCAGATCAAGTCGAAGCTAAAACAAAGAAATCAGGTGGCGGTGGGTTACTTGGCGGTATCTTTAATATATTCAAAGGTGTGGCGCAAAAAGTCGCTGGCTTTGCTGCGGGCATTTTTGGTTTCGGAGACTTGTATAAGAAAGCGCAAGATGTATGGCGTAATCCAACAGCACAAAACCTCGGTGAACTTATTATCGAGGGTGGAGAAAAAGGTCTTCCTCTCATGCTAAGTTATTAAGCGGAGGCGATGAGCAGAAGAAACAAGATATTATTGGGCTAGGTAACAAACTACTTGAAGTAGGTAATTTCCTAGTCGACGACCTATTGGAAGACAGCAAAGAGTCAAAAATTGTATCTGGAATGATTGATGGTATTAAGAACATTCCATTTATTGGCGGTGTAGCAGACTTCTTTCTTAGCTAACTAGTTAAGTAGGCAAGTAAAATCTAATTGGCTGGCATCACGTTCTATCTCCTCGTTTTGTTGGAGTTTGAGAGATACTTTATTCTCATGCTCCAACAGCCAGCGTTTTCTTTCCAGGCCTCCACCGTAACCCGTTAAATTTCCATTTTTTCCGATGACTCGATGACATGGGACAATAATGGCTACACGATTGCATCCGTTTGCTGATGCCACTGCCCTGACGGCTTTCGGATTATTCAACCTCTCAGCTTGTTGTTGGTATGAAGCCGTTTTACCAAATGGAATGGAAAACAACACATCCCAGACCTGTTTCTGAAAGACGGTTCCCGGTAAATCAAGCGTAACGTTAAACATGGTGCGCTCGCCAGAGAAGTACTCGTCTAACTCGATTTTTGTTTGTTTGATGTGTTTGTTCTCACCACTGACAATATTAGCTGTAAGGCGCGTTTGAAGATCACGAAACTCTGTTTCAAGCATTCTCCTATCGACAAACTCCAGCAAACACAAGCCAGCGTCCGTTGCGCAAGCAAACATTGGTCCCAAAGGAGTAGTCAATCGGCTTATTAGAATCCTGTTTTTTTCAGCGCTTTGGGTAGGCGATGACCCTAACAGTTTTTTGCAGGTATAGCCGAAACCACTGAGAGAGTCGTAACCTGCATCCATCGCAGTATCTATCGTGCTTCTACCTTCCTTTAATTCAATTAATGCATTGTTGATTCGATACATGCGCTGGAAAGCGTGGAATGTCATGCCATAGTGCAGGTTGAACCAACGGCGAACCTGTTCTGGTGCGATGTTGTTCTCTCTGAGGACTTGATCAGATATTTTCTCTTTAGGATTAACACGAACAAGCTCAATGGCTTTTGAAACAGGCTCTGGGGCTTCATTTGCATTTTCTGTTGGACGGCAGACTTTGCAGGGGCGAAAACCTGCATCCATGGCTTCTTTGTACATGGTATAAAAAACCACATTTTTTATTTTGGGCTTCCTCGCTCTGCATGTGGCGATACAAAAAATCGACGTCGTTTTAACTCCAACATAGAATATTCCAGTAAATCGTGAATCCCTTTCAAGTAGCGCCTTGTAATATGTATCTATCTGTTTTTTATCTGTAACTAGCATGGCACCACTCTTTCATTCATCTAATTAATTGCCGATAAAAACTATCAATCCTTAGGTTTAGCAACAACCGAAAACTGAACAAGTATTTTTTATTTCTTGTGCAAGACGTCGGGCTTTTTTAACGCTTTAGTTTTCGTAGGATGAAAGGCATTTGGCGCAGTGAGCCCGGAGAGCTTCCAACGCAAAAGTTTGAAGAGCACACCAAGGATCAAAGTCGCCTCAGCTTTCTTCCTTAAGGTGACTGAAACCTCTCCCGTTGCATGCCTTCTATGCACCGCGCCCAGTACGGGGCCAATCTTATTTTCTATCTCTCGCAGGTTACTTTCTATGTTGTGGTCAAAGACCCCAACAAAAGGCAAGCCGGGTATTGAATTGGCAATAGGAGTATTGCAACACGTGGTGTACCAACGGTACATACCTTTTGATCGCAACCTCAGACAGGCGAGATTTTCATGACCCTTAGTGATTTCAAATAATGCAGGGGGCATTTGCGTCAAATAGGTGCCACCAGCCGCGTCTAAAATATCGTCTCGACCTAGATGCTGAGCAAAAGATCGGCAGTCACGGCAGTAGCAAATTACCCGATTAAAACGGCGCCTTCCTATTGTTTTTGCAATCGCAGTGACTTCCTTACAATCACAAGAAAAATGCAGATCGTTCATGAATACCTCGTCAAATCACAATAATCGCTTATTTTTGTTCAAGCGTTTCCGTCCACTTTTTCCGCCAGGCAGGCGCTTCATAGTTTTCTGGCCAATATTCAACCTGGCGGGTTATCTTATTGTTTTCAATTGTATGAAAAGTGACTGCAGTGTCTGTTCGTGTCCCGTCAGTAACGGTAATGTCCGTGACTACTTGGTTTCCCTCACAAACAATACGATTGATTTTGAAATGCCAGTGGCCATTGGCTGGGTACTCGGTATTAATGGCAATGAAATTATCGCATCCTACAATTCTCTCTGATGATAATGGCCAGATAGCTTCATAATCGTCAGCTAGCCATTGAGAGGCCGCAGAAAAGTCGTTGCTCTCCATACTTTTCCAAAATGCCAACACCACATTTTTTGCATCCATCTGTAATGACTCCTTTTTTGAGTAAGAGATTACCCAAACATTGGATGTGCGCGCAGTGGAAAGTATCGGCTATGGGAGTTACCCTCATTTTTCTGTATGAGGGTATGTGAAAGGTCAGTAATAGATCAGTGAGTATTAGACATACAGTGATACAAAAAATACAACCAAAAGCGCCACTATGACGACGGTAAGTGATTTTGCACTATTATTGTCGTTGCGTGAGACCATGCTGTATCCCCCTTGTTCGCTCAAAACCGCTGCCAGTCGCAACGGATATATTGAGCACGTATCAAAAGGATGGTTCATGGTAGTCAAACACAGTGTCACAATAGCGCGACTGACACCCAGAGCAACATTGGGTGATTACCAAGCCCGCCAAATCAAAGCGACACCTGACAAAAACAGAAAGGTATAACAGAGACGGTAGACCCAAGTTTCACTGACGACATCAAGTAGCCTCGCTCCAATAGCTACCCCAACAGGGGCAAGGGGTATCAACGTCAGAGCTGTTGAGATATTGGTCAGACTTAGAAGATCTAGCCAAAGATAGGGAATCAGTTTGAAAAAATTTACCGATGCAAAGAAAACCGCCATGGTCGCAACCAGACAGCGTTTATCAAGCTTCAGCGGCAACAAGTAAATACTTGCAGGGCCACCACCTGAATGAATTGTGGTACTGGTGAAACCGCTAAATAAGCTCCAAAAATAAGCACTCAACGTTCCGGGTTTCTTTTTTGGCAGCCAATCAACCAGATAAAGAATGACGAAGAGTAAGGAAATAATGCCAACCAGAAACTCCATCTCACGGTCTCCACCGCCTTTCATGTAAATACCTGCCAACAAAATCCCAATCAGTGCTGGCATTATCATCATTTTTAGGACGCAATAATCAGCAAACTTGTAGTGATATCTGACCGCAAAAACATCCATGGCGAGTAAGGTAGGAAGCAGAATCGCCGCAGCTTGTTGCACTGGAACCGTCAGCGCCATCATAGGGACCGCAACAACGCCTAGCGCGCCCCCTAACCCGCCTTTTCCAATTCCGTAAATCAGCACAGCAGGTATCGCGGTCAGATAAAAAAGCGGATCAGAGATAAATGGCGCAGACACCTTCGTTATCCGTGTGTCGGCATAATGAAATCGCTCTTGTGTTTTTCAAGTCGGATACTGGTTGGCCAACGGCTGGTGACCGTTTTCATTTTGGTATAAAAACGAACACCGTCATTACCGTGAACGTTGAGAGGTCCAAAAATCGACCGCTTCCACCCGCCAAAGCTATGAAATGCCATTGGAACGGGAATAGGCACATTTATACCCACCATTCCCGCTTGAACATCTTCACTAAAGGCTCGAGCCGTCTCACCGTCGCGAGTAAAAATAGCGGTTCCATTACCATATTCATGCTCGTTGATGAGCTCTAAGGCTGTCTGATAGTCAGGCACTCTCACTACAGATAAAACAGGGCCGAAAATTTCTTCCTTGTAGATAGTCATCTCTGGTTTAACGTAATCAAAGAGCGTCGGGCCGACAAAAAAGCCTTTTTCATACCCATTGACCACCAGTGAACGTCCATCAACCACCAGCTCTGCTCCCGCCTGCTCACCCGCGTCAATATAAGAGATAATTTTCGCTTTGTGTTCTGCGGTAATAACAGGCCCCATGTCATTTTCTGGTCCATCCTGTCGTCCTGGGCCTGTTCTCATCGCTTGAATCTTGTCGGTCAACCTCGCCACAGCTTCATCCGCTATCTCATCACCGACCGCAACCACGACAGATAGCGCCATACATCTCTCACCAGCAGCGCCAAAGCCAGCACCCATGATGGCACCCGTAGCCATATCGAGATCAGCGTCCGGCATCAGAATGCAGTGATTTTTCGCGCCGCCCAGTGCCTGACACCGTTTACCGTGAGCTGATGCAGTGGTGTAAATGTATTCAGCTATCTGTGTTGAACCCACAAAACTCACGGCTTGGACCCGCTTGTCTGTCAGCAGCACATCAACCACCTCTTTATCACCTTGCAGTACGTTGAACACGCCATCAGGTAACCCCGACTCTTTTAACAAAGCTGCAATTTTGATTGATACAGAGGGATCCTTTTCTGAAGGTTTCAAAACAAAGCTATTCCCCGTTGCAAGCGCAATCGGGAACATCCACATCGACACCATGGCGGGAAAATTAAAGGGGGTAATACCCACACACACACCGAGGGGCTGCATCAAGGAGTGGCTGTCGACACCTGAACCAACGTTCGCAGAGTTTTCCCCTTTTAGCAGGTGAGGAATGCCGCAAGCAAACTCCACCACTTCCAGACCACGGGTTAATTCGCCCAGCGCATCAGAGTGCACCTTGCCATGCTCATCAGTGATCAGTTTTGCTAGTTCATCCATGTTCTTTTCGAGCAGAGATTTAAATTTAAACATCACTCTGGCTCGACGAAGCGGTGGTGTTTTTGCCCAATCTTTTGCTGCATCATGCGCAGCTGTAAGCGCTGCATCTGCATCATCAGGGTTACTCAATACTACCTGATGTGTTTGTGTTCCTGATGCTGGGTTATAAATAGCAGCAAAGCGTTGGCTTGGACTCTCTGACACTTCACCATTAATGAAATTTTTAACTGTTTTCATATTCATCTCCCTGACTGACTCTAAGAATGCAATTCACATTTTCGATGTTGAAACGAACCACCTTCTTAGCAAGCTAAACGGTAATTTCCTTCCAGGCTTTGATGCAGCTACTTATGGCGTCGCTTCCAGCATGCAATCATATCGATATAGTTCTGCTTTACCGCCTGAATAAACTCGTTGTCATCTATCTTCGCAGATAACCATAGGCGTGATGGTTCACCAAATAGAGTGCGGCCTACAGCAAAACCCCGGACATACTGACTCGAAGATGTCGCTTTGAATCCTTCTTCAAGCTCAACAGCAGGCGCATTCAAGCGAGTATCACCACACCGCGACAATGGGGGTCATGTTTTGAAATGAGTTCATCAGCATCTTGCCAAGTTTTCGCTGATAATGGTGGTACCTTCCACCAGTCGGGCATGATGCCCAGTTCGTAGACGCGACGCATTACAGACAAATACTGCCCGTCGCTATTCTGTGCAGGCGAGTAATCTTTTGGTAATACGACCTCAAGCAGCATGTCGTTTCCGGTCGCACAGCAGGCCTGATAGATCTCAACGATTTTACTTTCCTGCTCATTACGCAGTAATTCGCCATCCTCGGGGTGATAAAACATCAAACACTTCACAACCTGTTCCTTCGGCCAATTATTGAGATAAGTCCCTATATTGCCGTGTTCCAGTTTTAACGGGCGCGAACCGGGTAACTCCACGGGCCTACCTATCCAATACTGACCAACGTGATCATCCTTGAGGCCAGTTGCTTCATTTAACACGTCTTGGCCAAACGTGCTGTCACACAGTAATCCAGCGTTATTCTCAAGACCCGCTTCTAGTGCACCTTGCCTTGCCGCCTGCCAGATCAATTTTTTCAAATACGGAATGTGATTGATTGAGACACCTGCAGCTTCTGCCATGTCGACAAACTGTGACCGGTGATCAAACGCAATAACACACAGCTCGTCCCAGTGCTTTTCCCGTTTAGTGACACGATGTAAATGATTCAGTCTTGCATCTTTGTCCGGCCTCGGCACATCGGCAGCACGCAGTAAGTAATCATCAAGTTCTTCTTTTGTTGGCATAGCAGGTGCACAGCCGTGGCGAGAGACGACAAGTGCGCCACAAGCATTCGCATACTTACAGCTTTGCTGCCAAGATTCTCCATTGAGATAACCTCTGAGAAGCCCAGACATGAAAGCATCTCCTGCTCCAAGCACGTTCAACACATCAACCGAACGCCTGTCACTGTGATACCTTCATCAAGGTCTGACGGTATAGGCCCTGAGAAAACACTGCAGCCCAATGCTCCGCGTTTACATACAAGCTCAGCAGAGGTCAGTTTCCTCACTTCGCGCAGTGCCTCAACGGAGTCAGTGCTTCCACCAGCAATGTGAAACTCTTCTTCTGTTCCAACAATCAAATCAAAGAGGCCCAAGACGTCTTGCAACTGCTCTGTAACAGCATCAGACGCAATGAAGCGTGTTTCGCCATCACCGGGGGAGGTAAGCCCCCAAAGCACCGGCCGGTAATCAACATCCAATGCTGTTTTCACACCGTGTTTTCTCGCGTATTCCAATGCTTTTAACACAGCCTTTCTTGACTTAGGGTTGGAGAGATGGGTACCCGTAATGGCTAGACATTTAGATGATGCAATGTAATCTTCCGACACATCATCAGGTGTTATTGCAATATCGGCGCAGTTCTCGCGGTAAAAAATCAGCGGGAATGTATCTTGATCCTTAATGCCCAATACGACCAATGCGGTTAGCCTGTCTGGGTCAGTGATTAAATGCTCAGTATTCACACCTGCCCGTTCTAATTCTTCTCGAACAAAGCGCCCCATATGCTCATTACCCACTCGGGCAAGCATCCCTGATTTGAGCCCCTGAATCGCAGTACCGTATGCCACATTTCCTGACGAGCCACCAAGATATTTTGCAAATGTGCTCATATCTTCAAGTCGCGATCCTATCTGTTTTCCATACAGGTCGACTGCAACTCGCCCCATACATATCACATCCAATGTTTTGTTCTGCTCGCTCATAGGTGTTTCCTGTAAAGACGCAAATGGAACAATCATTTCATTTTAGTATTGAAGGGCGGAATCGTTACTCAGTGAGCATGGTTTGCTGTGAGTGCTCAATGTACCCCCAACATAAAATGAAACGTTTATTTCATTTTATGTTATGATCGAAATATTGGGTTCGCAACAAGATTGTTCAATATTCGCACAGGGCAGAAACGAGGAGTGAAGAATGTGAGGTGATTAGCACACCAAAAAGCTGTGACCACCAAAATATTCCCACACGTAAGAAAGATTGACTAATTCCGGATAGACATTAGAGAAAGCTTATATAAATTGTGCAACTTGACTTATATTAAGCAACAAATTGTATTTTAGTCATACACCCAGAAAGCGAATACGGAAATTAAATTTATCAACAAGGACTGAAAATGTCGTCAGCAGCAACTCTCAAAGAACTGGAAGAACAAATCTGTGATCGATTCGAGTCACTGAGCAAGAGGTTAAAGCAAGTTGGCAGGTATTTACTTGATAACCCAGAACAAGTTGCGTTTGAAACCGTCGCTGTGATAGCCCAAAATGCAGATGTTCCCCCGTCGACCCTGATTCGTTTTGCGCGAGCATTTGGTTACTCTGGCTTTAACGAAATGAAAGTTTTATTTCGAACTAGCTTGGTTGAAGGAACGAGTGACTATAAAGAACGCCTGAAAATTTATCGCGAATTGGGAGAGGATAACCTCGATCCACAAACACCGATTGATATGATGAGACAATTCGCTCGCGCAAACGCTGAAGCGCTTGAAAATATGATCACATCTATATCCGAAGATAATCTCAAAAACGCAGTGGACCATTTGAACGATGCGGGCACTATTTATGTGCTCGCCATCGGCCGCTCGTTTAATATCGCCGCTTACACCTTCTACGCATTGCGTCATTCTGGCAGACAGGCTGTGCTTATCGATGGGCTTGGCGGTATGTATAAAGAGCACATTGACATGGTTTCAAAAAACGACGCACTTATCGCCATTTCATTTGCACCCTACGCGGAACAAACAATTCAGTGTGTGAAACTAGCAGCGAAAAAAGGCTGTAAAGTCATCTCTCTGACGGATAGCTCAGTCAGTCCGCTGACAAACATCTCGGATGTCAGTTTCACTGTAAAAGAAGCGAGTGTGGAAGGTTTCCGGTCACAATCTTCAACACTTTGTATTGCACAAACACTCGCTGTTTCCCTGGCTGGCTACAAAAACGATTAAACGTGGTGAACTATAACAAGATCTTGGTGCCGGTAGAGAGTGATTCAATCGCTGCCTCTGCCAGCTCAAGCGCTTTAAGGCCATCTGAACCACTGCAGCTAAGTGCTGCCCTACCTGCAAACACATCAATAAAGTGTTGTAGCTCGATAGCGTAAGCCTGCTTATACCTTTCTAAGAAAAAGTGCATGGGTTTAGCACTGTTGCAACTCTCTGTACCCCATACATCTAGCTCAGACTCTTTGATATTATTGACCCGAATCAACCCGCGGCTGCCATGAAACTCTAAACGCTGGTCGTAACCATAGCCTGAACGACGGCTGTTAATAATCGTTGCCATCACCCCCGATTCGAACTCCAACACAATCACGCCAGTGTCGATATCCCCGGCATCCCCGATTTCTTGATCCACCATGTTAGACCCATGGGCTGTTACAGCAACCACGTCTTCACCAATCATGAATCGGGCAATATCGAAATCATGAATGGTCATATCCCGGAACATACCGCCCGATACCTTGATGTAACTGACAGGAGGCGGCGCAGGGTCGCGTGAGATGATTGTCAGCGACTCCGCTTTACCAATTTGCCCTTCTTCATAGTGCTGTCGCATTCCACTTATATTTGGGTCAAAACGCCGATTGAAACCCACCATCAGCATGGCATTATGCTGCTCAACCACCTGAAGGCAGTCACGCACTCTATCAATGCTGAGATCAATGGGTTTCTCACAGAATATGGCTTTGCCATTTTTCGCAGCTAACTCAATTAAATCTGCATGCGTATCCGTCGCAGAGCAAATAAATACCGCATCAATGTCTGAATGCGTCATCGCGTCGTCGACACTCATTACCTCTGCGTTAACCGATTCTGCTAACGCCTTGGCTGCATCCTCAAAGGGATCAATGACTGCGGCAACACGACATTCAGGATACGCGTGTATATTTTCAGCGTGTATTTTTCCAATACGACCTGCACCGAACATTGCGATATTTGGCATTTTGACTCCTTCTTGAACCCTTTACTGACAAGTTCAATTACTTAAATTTTCTCGCATACTGATCAGAGTTAACCCATTGATGGTCCTCTTCCCAACTAAACAACCACTTACGCACAGGACCAGCCATCACGTTCAGATAGTAGCTGTCATACCCCGCAATGGTTGCGACCGGGTGATAACCTCGCGGAACCATAACAACATCTCTGTCGTAAACACCATGCACTCATCCAGCTCTCTGTCGTCAGTGTAAACACGCTGAATACAAAAACCCTGAGAGGGATTAATGCGGTGATAATAGGTCTCTTCCAACAGTGTTTCGTCGGGAGGGGTATCACTGTCATGCTTATGGCTAGGATAAGAGCTTGTGCACCCTTCATCGGTATACACCTCAACAACCAAAAGACTGTCTGCCTCTTTATTATCTGGGAGGATGTTGTGCACAAACCTCTTATTATTGCCATGTCCTCGAGCTTCTGTGCCAACATCTTCGGGCGAAATAATTCTGGATTCGTAATTGGCCTCGCCCGGCGCACTGCAAATTGCCAGCTCAACATCTGAATCAGCTTCAACTTCCAGGGTATCGCCGTTTGTTAAGTAAACTGACCATGGCGGAATTCGTTCAAACGGACTCATGCGCTCACCGATTCGTCTCGGCTCGCCATCATTCAAAGTAATGGTAACAATGCCGGAAACGACAACCAGACACATCTCACTGTCCTTGTCTGATAATGTGGTTTTATCGGCCGTCTTCATCGCGCGAACTTCGAAGCCAACATATTTCCATCTGGCGCTTTCAGGGGTGATTTTTTGAATCACGCCACCATCATTGCTGACGTTAGATTTAGATAATAACTTTGACACGAAACGTTTCCTTGTTTGCTGTTTTATTTGACTTCCTCTGTGCGGCGAACCACACCCAGCGCAAGATCGCTATACCATGATTCTAGAATAGCTCAGTCATTCATATAAATAATGGAATATATATTTCGTAATCTGGCCATATGAAATGGAACAGTAGTATCCAAAGAAAGACGAATTAGGGGTATGAAAAATAAAATTGTCGTTGGTTCAGCAAAAAAGAAAAGCCCGGTATGTAACCGGGCTTCGTGCTGGCGCATAAAAGACTACGATTTAGTCATCAAGGTATCTCTTCCGCCCTGAGATAACGTTAACTGTTCACTGGCTGCATCAAAATTAATTTCGATACCAGCCTTATTAAAGGTGAACGTTGTAGGGCTAGATGCAGATAGCAGGAAAGCGCCCTGTCCCGTTGCTTGTGCCATCAGCTTGCCATCCTTCACGAACACTTTGAGATCAAGAGGAAAAGTCGGACTGCTATAGGTTCCCTCATAGCCTTTCAACACCTCCACTGCGACATCAACTGTCTTATTAATATATGGCTTACTCCAAACGAACTTGTCTGTATTCGGGCCTTGCTTGATGACAAACGATCGCTCACTGGTATCAAACACGACAGAAATACCATAATCAGCAAGTTCAAACTCATTGGCGCTTTTAGCAGAGACGGGGAAAGCCCCTTGACCTGTCGGCTTTAACATCAACGATGCGTCTTCAACATAAACAGTCAAATCCATAGGCGCAGTGTCACTGGTATAGAACCCCGCAAATTTCTCCAATTCAGCCTCCGACAAGGCTAGATAGTTGAAATTTGGTATGACGACTTCTTCACCATTTGCAGCAGCGAATAACGCGTTGCTGAGAGGCGCAGGGCTTATATTGGCGCCATTGAGCAAAACACTGACGCTTGTGCCTGAGTGAATATCGTAGGTTAGCGAAGACACGAAGTTATCAATAGCGCCGTCATGGCCATAAAGCACGGTATCATCTTTTCGTTGCTTGAATATGCCTTTACCAAAATCTTTCTTGGTTTCAAGCATAGAGGCAAGGGAGGCTTCATTTACCAACTGACCATCGAACAAAGCATGGATAAATACACTCAGATCATGCGTTGAGGATACGATAGAACCTGCACCATGCGGTATGCTCATATCAGACTGTTTATCTTTGCTCCATTTGTCTTCTGAGTAACCATATGAATAAACTTCACGAGCGTCTGGATTGATTGAACCACCGAAATAGGTATCGGTTAAACCCAATTTATTCGTAATGTATTTTTCGAGATTTGCTTGGTAACTCTTACCCGTTACCCGCTCAATGATTTGTCCCAACAAATAATAATTACTGTTGCTGTACTCAACGTTAGAGCCAGGCTCGAACAGAGATTCATAACCTTCAACCATCCTCACCATAGTCTCAACATTTTGTTTGGAGTACATGATTTCGAGGAAACGTGGATCTGTTGTAAAACTCTTGATTCCCGATGTATGGCTAAGCATCTGTTTAATGGTGATTTTGTCAGCATTTATGATGTTTGGAAAATAGTCAGACAGCTTCGTATTGAGAGTCAATTTTGACTCTTCAATAAGTTTGAAAACGAGAACGCTGGTAAAGGTTTTAGTAATCGAGCCCACTCGATACTTCAGTGTCTGGTCAGAATGAACAGCCTCGCCGTTATCATTAAGCGTTAACGTATTTTGGTACTGCTTTACGCCTTTTTTGTAAACAGCAACACTGCCGAGATATTTGTCATGTTTATTCAGTTGAGAAAAATATGTATTTAATGTATTGGCATCAATACCTGCAGTTTGATTTACACTGGTTGACTCTGACATCACACTTGTAGACATACCTAAACCCGACACTATAGCCAACGCAATAACTGATGCTTTAATCAATTTCATTTTGTTAACCCTTCCTCTATTGGATTTTCAGTATTATCTGATAGAGAAAGTTTTACATTAGGGCTTATTAATATCTCGATTTAGGAAAAGTAAATGATGAAAAGTAATGAAATGTTGATAAGGTTGTTTTTATCAAATGAAGACGGGATAAAAAAGACGCATTCAAGCGCCTTTTTCATCTCATTAACTAGCAACCGTCGCCAGAGCCACCTGCGTCACTGCCGCCAGAATTAGTACTATCGGTATTTTTAACACCGCTACTGGAGTCATGAAACCAGATTGGGGCCGTATCACCTGAGTGTACTCTCTTATCTCCCTTACTATTTTTCTTCAGGCTCATGGCCAGAAGAGAGATAATAAGCACCACAACACTCGGAAATACAGCATAATCAGGCATAATATCTGTGTAAGCCGCGATGAAAACACCAGCAAGACTTAACACCACAAACATTAAGAACATAGTAACTTCCTTATAAATTACTTTCTGCAACATTAGCCGATTATTGAATTACTTAAGAAGCGTCTTGATCCGGATTTTTGAGCTTTCTTGATGCAGTACTTATTTTTAAGAAAATGATGAGGAAGCTGATCGGATTATGCGATGTACGAAAATAAGCCAACTTATCGCTAACGTTTAGCTGCTGTCGCCCTAGGCGGTAAACTAAACGGAGTTATGACATTAATACTGGATTGATACGCAGAAATTAATGGTGTTTTTCGATAACTGTTGAGCAAAAACTGAATGGCAGCTCGCGCATCATCAGCAAGTTTGTGGTCAATCACCGCATCAATATATCGCTTTTTGAGTAAGAATGTATTTTCAGCATCCAAATCGTGCCCAATAAATATAGGGCTTTTGACACCTATATACCTCAGGCCATTGAGTATCGCACGATTGCCTCCACCAATACTGTAAACCCCACGAATTTGGTCCTTATAATAGGAGCAAGCACTGATGACATGCTTCTCTGTCGAATTTGCCAATCCCTGTCCACCACTGATGCGAATAACTGAGAGATGTGGGTACGCAGCGATGCCATCAAGAAACCCAGCTTGTCGTTGCTCCTCGCCATGGAAAGCCTCACTGCTGGTCACAGAGAGAACCTGTGCTTGGGATGTGGGCAGCCAATTGCCCAAAAGAAACGCAGCCGTTTGACCAGCAGAGTAATTATCCAAGCCAATGTATGCCACTCGCTTGCTCTCGGGGAGATCCGTCACGACTGTCACTACTGGCATTTTTTTCGATAACTTATCTATGCACTCTCTAATCTCTGGAAGATTGGATGCTTTGATAATCAAACCTTGGCATTGCTTGCGATCCGTATTGAGAATTTCTTTCGCCATTTCTTCTGTCGAAATATTTTCAAAAAAACGAAAACGGAAACGAATCTTATAAGAGGCCATCTCAGGAATAACAGCCAATATTGCTGATTTGACCTGTTCACTGAATCTCGCTGGTGTATCCATCAATAAATCAAAGTAAAACGTCCGCCCTTTTATTTGATTGACCTGATATTGACCTTCTAGCTCCTCAATTGCTTTGTGGACTTTATCAACCGTTTGAGCATGAACATTTCCCCGGTTGTTGAGTACTCGGTCGACGGTAGCCAACCCAACACCTGCTTGAGCCGCAATCTGCTTTGCTGAGAATCGCTTAATAATGAATACCTTTTTAAAAATTGTCTTTGAATTGTAGCCATTCAATAACCCTTATGGCTGTCTCAAGCCGTCAGTTTGATGATTTTTTGATGACTTTTAGCAATATGCATCAGTGTTTCAGTAGCTAGAGTGATCATTACAAACACAGGGAGGCGTTCAGATGACATTTTTTACCCATTCTTCAATTTCAGAAGCACTATCGCAGTTGGATAAACTCTGCCGTCAAGAAGCCAGTCAGCATGCATATCCGCATGCGAAGTTCATTGACAAAAATGTGGTTATCTACGATGCCTCAGCATTATTTGGAATCAGTGAATATAGAGCATTAAAAGCTGAGTTTGCCAACGTGCTTAACCATGGCCCCGGTGTGTTAGTGGTTAAAAATGCTTGGAATAACTTACATGGACTCGATGCAATGACAGATGTCTTTGAGCAAATCTTAGAAGATGAGTCTCGCCTCAATCATGGTGATCATTTCGGTCAAAAAGATGCCGTGCCGAATGGGCGGATCTGGAATGTCTTTCAAAAGTCAGCCATCAAAGCGCCAGATATATTTATCGAATATTACTCAAATCCTATCCTCAATTGGGTCAGCGAGGCGTGGCTTGGGCCCGGATACCAAGTGACAGCGCAAGTTAATGTTGTTTACCCCGGCGGAGAGGCTCAGCAACCACACCGTGATTACCATATGGGTTTTCAAGAAAAGACGCGGCTTCACGATTATCCGCAACACGTTCACCGTATGACACCAATGCTGACGCTTCAGGGAGCAGTCGCACATACAGATATGCCTATTGAAGCTGGCCCCACAATGCTATTACCTTTTTCACACCAATTGGATAATGGGTACATCAGCTTCCACCAACCAGAAATGAGGGATTATTTCTTAAACCATGCTGTTCAGATTCCTTTAGAGCGAGGGGATGCAATCTTCTTCAACCCTGCCCTTTGCCATGCAGCGGGAAAAATAAAACTCAAACTATCAACCGCTGCGGTAATTTGCTGCAAATATCGTCAGCATACGCCAAGCCGATGGAGACAGTTGATTCTCTTCAAATTTGTGAAAGTGTATACGAGGTATTACAGGGGAAATGGCATGTTGAGCACTTTGATAACCTTAAGAAATCGACGATTATTTCGGCAATCGCAGACTGTTACGCGTTTCCGACAAACCTTGATTGCGATCCGCCGATAAACGGTATGGCTCCAGCCAGTATGGCAGATATTATGATAGAGGCCATGGATAATGGATGGAGCAAACAAAAGATGCTTGAGGCTCTTACCCAGCAGCAGAGGAACAGAAACAGTTTGTTATGAGGAAACTGCCTGAGTATTAGGGTTTATCGTTTGATAGATCCACGAACCACAGGATGACAAGGCAGTGTTATTGATTGCGGCGGTAAATCCGGATCTGCAATATGAGCAAACAATGCATCTACCGTTGCTTCTACCATTTGAATAGAAGGCTGGCGGATAGTCGACAAATCATATGCGCGGCTTCCTGCGAGTTGTATATCATCAACACCGATAATGCCGACATCCTCAGGAACGCGCAGCCCGAGTTCTTGCCTGACCGCGTCCATACCGCCACACGCCATAATGTCATCAGCAAAGAAGATAGCATCAGGCTGTTCGGAACCTTGAAACAGCCTCAGCGTTGCGTTAAATCCGGCGTCGTAACTGAATTCTCCACCTCAACGACTTGCCAATAATCGCACCCTCTGTGCATCAACTGGCTGACAAAACCTCGCTGGCGTTCAAGAGACGCTGTTGTGCCAACAGGGCCGCCGACAAACGCAGGCCGCATATAGCCAGCATCCAAAACCATATCAGCCGCCATTTTTCCAGCCTCAAGGTTGTCGCAGCTCACCACCGTCACACTGTTTTCACTGGAGGTTCGACCAAAAATAGCCACAGGTGTTTTCTTGATTCTGCATGCTTCCACCAGCTCCTGTGGTAAAGATGCTGATGTGATCACCAATCCATCTACGTTGTACTCCATCACCAGCTCAACGGCTTCGCTGATGTCCATCTCACCATCAACGTTGATAAGTAGGCTATGGCAGTTACGTTTCTGTATTTCAGAGCTGAATGCACTCAGAACGGGCATGTAGAAAGGGTTGTTGAAATCGGTTACCAGAATACCAATTAAGCTTGAGCGCGATTTTATACCTCGGGCAAGGCGGTTTGGCTTATAGTTGAGCGACTCTGCAGCTTGAAGTACTTTATTACGAAGCTTCTCTGAAATACTGGCATCTGGATTAAACGCCCGCGAGACAGCAGATACTGAAACACCAGCCGCTTTTGCCACTTCCACAACAGTGACTTTACCATTCGGGTGAGTATGCGGGTCTTTCATGCGCGGTAATCCATCCAAAGAAAGTAACGTAAGGTCTGAATGACCTCAGAGATAAGAAAATAATAACTGAGAACGTTTTCAACTTCATGGTCTGGATGTCAATCTTGAGATTTGAGCCGCCCCGCTCTCAGAACAAGGCGGCTCGATGGGAAGGTTATAGAGGTAACAGGGTGATTATCTGTACTCACCTGCCAGTTTTTCAACCAAACCTACGTTGTCTTTGGTCACAAAACCCGGACCAGAGTTGATGTTGTTAGATGGGATCACGCCATAACGGTTGAACAGAGTCAGTGCCATCACAGGAACATAGCCTTGAAGGAATGGCTGCTGGTCGATACCCCACTGAATGTTACCTTTTTTAATGGCTTCAGCAATTTCACCACTCAGGTCAAACGTCCCGAAGTAGATTTTGCCCAGTTGACGGTTTTTCTCCAGTGCACGGAGCGTTGGGTGAGCAGACGTTGGACCCAGAGTCAGTACTGCGCCTGTATTTGGGTTCGCACGGAGGTAAGCCAGTACCTTTTTCTCGATACCTGTCGGATCCTGCCTGAATCGATCATCTGGCTACCGAGGTCAACACCAAGCGCATCAGCGAATCCCTGACAACGCTCAACAGACGCAGGGTTTGTGATGTAGTGGTTCACACAAAGGAAGCTAGTGACACCATCTTTCTTCGCACGTTTACCTGCACCAAAGCCCGCATCATACTCAGGTTGGCCTACATGCATCAACGCGCCCACTTTTTCGCTTTGCTCATGGGTGCCTGAGTTAATTGTAATGACAGGGATGCCTTTTTTCTCAGCTTTCGCTAAGGCGCCTTTGAGCACGTCATAGTCAGCAAGCGTGGTAATAATACCATTGGGGTTTGAAGCAACAGCTTGCTCGAGAATGCGTGCCATATCGGCTAGGTCACCCGTTGGTGGGTTACGGTACTCAACGGTGACATCCAGCTGATCGCTGGCTTCTTTGATAGCGTTTTTGATGGTATTCCACCACGAATCTGAATCTGGTGCATGGCTGACCAAGACGAAGCGCTCATTGGCTGCCATTGCTGTACCCGGCGCAAACACTGCGACACAGGCTAAAAGCCCCAGCAAAACGGACGCTTTTTTAACGACGTTGCGTATAACATTTTTCATCCGGCTTTCTCCACGTTTTGTATCCGTTACTTGAATAAAAGCTACATTAGAAGTTTTAGTAAATTGACGGTAATCCGCCAATAGATGCTCTGCTTAGTTAGCATCGGCTGAGTCAGCGCGCGCGAACTCCGCCAGTTCAGCCTCTAAGGTTTCCAGCTCCTGTCCTCCTGACATCATTTCCAGAATCTGTTCCCTGGATACTTCATCTTTTTTCCAGGAGCCCAGGCTTTTACCCCTGTTGAGGAGGGTAAATCTGTCGCCCACCGGGTACGCATGGTGAACGTTGTGAGTAATAAGAATCACTGCCAGCCCTTTGCCTCTGGCTCGCGCGACTACTTTGAGTACGTTGGCAGATTGTTTAACACCCAGCGCTGCGGTTGGCTCATCGAGTATGAGTACCTTGGCGCCAAAATGAATCGCTCGGGCGATGGCTAGACACTGGCGCTCACCGCCAGACATTGTACCGATGGGGTGCTCACAGTCACGGACATCGATGCCCATGTCGGCCATACCCGCTTTGGCAATTTCATTAGCACGCTTGGTGTCAAAGACATCGAAGGGACCCCACTTTTTGGTCAATTCACGACCCATAAAGAAGTTTCGGGTAACGCTCATAAGCGGCACTAACGCTAAGTCTTGATAAACAGTGGCAATACCTGCATCAAGCGCGTCACGGGGTGAATGAAAATCAACCGGCTTACCGTCCATCAAAAACTCACCCTCTGATGGCTTGTGAACACCGGCCAGTGTTTTGATTAGGGTTGATTTACCTGCGCCGTTATCGCCAAGAAGACAATGCACTTCACCCATTTTGACCTTCATATTGATGTCTTTCAGTGCGATAACAGAACCAAAATAACGACTGACGTTGTTGAGCTCTAATATGTATTTATCCATTTCGTCTCTCCTTCCTCGTCGTTAGTTATCGTGCACTGGTTACTTTCTTACGGATGTAGTTATTGAACAGCACCGCAATGAGCAACATGACGCCAAGGAAGACACGGAACCAGTCAGAGTCGACACCGGTAAAGAAGATGCCCATTTGAACCACACCGAATATCAGTGCGCCAAAGAATGCACCTATCACCGAGCCGTAGCCGCCCGTAAGCAATGCCCCGCCAATAACGGCCGCTATGATGGCTTCAAACTCTTTCAGCAACCCGCGGTCAGCCGCCGCTGAACCAAATTCGAGTACCTGACAGGCAGCGAAAACCGTTGCGCAGAATGCGGTAAACATGAAAAGAAGGATTTTGACGCGATCAGTCGGTACACCGACATTTTTCGCTGCATTGGTGTCACCACCCGCCGCAAAAATCCAATTCCCAAAGCGAGTGCGGAGCAAAATGAACGAAGCGATAAACGTAAGTAAGAACCACCACACAATTACCATGGGAATGCCTGACACAATTGGCGAACCGTCGTTGTACGTATCAATCAGTCCAACGTTGGCTAGCCAAATGAAAAACTCTGTCCCTATTTCGCCGCCAAATGCACCGGCAAGCCAATCCCCTTCAGCCGCATCACTGACGCCGGAGAGAATGGTTTTATTAGTAAGAAGGATGGAGAGTGCGATCGTCAGACCGCGCAGTATGAATAAAAAGGCCAAGGATACAATAAAGGAGGGTAACCCCGTTCGGACGACGATGTATCCATTGACAAAACCGATTGCCATTGCACCAACAAAGGCAAAAATAATTGCCAGCCACACAGGCCAGCCCCAGAACACGGAAGGTATTGCGATCATCATGCCCGCGAAGCCAATCATTGACCAATAGAGAGATCAAACTCTCCGGCAATCATTAGCAAACATGCACCCACTGCGATAATCCCCAGCTGTGCAGATACCGTGGTCCAGTTAAGAATTCCGTCTGCATTGAACATCCCTGAATCCCAGGCGACCAATGCAAAAAAGATAAATACCAAGATGGCGCCGGATACCGACCCCAGTTCCGGGCGCGATAGCATCCGGTTTACGATAGAAACACTGCGAACCCTTTCGTCATCAGCGCTTTTATTTTGATCACTCTGTCGTTCTGGCTGAGTTGCTTTCACCGTGGTCATTCTTAATCTCCCTGTCGCTTCAGAGTTATGCAAGAATGGTATTTTCAATAAAGACTCTGCTTTTTTCGGCATCTGTTTGAACGTCATTTTTCGCTGCTGGATCCGTATCCTGTTCCACAGTGACCCAACCAGTGAAATTAATTTCATTCAATGCCTGTTTTACAGACGAAAAATCAACGCAGCCTTCGCCAAGCGGACAAAAAATGTTTTGTCCAATTGCGTTGTAAAAATCGATGCCTTCTTTCACTGCGTGTGCATGAACGTCTTGCTGAATGTCTTTAAAGTGTAGATAGCGAACGCGGTCTCTATAGCGTTTGATGACATCAGCAGGATCCATCCCTGCATAGACACAATGGCCAGTATCAACGCATAGGGATATAAGCGAAGCAGGTAACTCATCCATCGCTCGAATAACTTCGTCTTCGTACTCGATATATGTACCTGCATGCGGATGGAGAGTGGCTGTAATGCCATTGGCATTACAAATTTCTCCAACACGTTTGAGGGTGAACATCATTTCACTCCACCTCGCGTCATCGAGTCGGGTTGCTGTTTCTTTTTGTCCTGCCTCATCAGTTCTTGGAGAGCTAACATGGTCAATCACAACCAGAAACTCTGCGCCCTGCTCTTTCAATATCCTGCATGTCGTCTCTGTCTTTTGGAGTATGCGCTTTCTTTCCTCGGGTTTGTGTAAGTAATCGAACAAAGTCCCTGCTATCAATTTGAGTTGTTGTTCTTTGAGTGCAGTTGATAACTTACCTCCGTCTGTCGGTAAGTATCCCAAGGGCCCCAATTCCGTCGCTTTGTAACCTGCAAGCGACATTTCTCTCAACACCTGATTCCATGGCGGATTCTCAGGGTTATCTGCAAATTCAATACCCCATGAACAAGGGGCATTTGCCAGATTTAACTCCACTTCATCACTCCTCACACTTCGGTTGGCTAACACTACTCAAGCGAAAGAAAACAATGACGCTGCGCTTGAAACGACCAAACCAACCCACACCAAAAATGAAACATCTCGTTAACATGCATTAAACATTTATGGGAATGTTTTCAAATTGTCAAACCAGAAAGCATCAAATTAGTACATTAAAGTGACTCAGATCATGATTAATGATTAAATTATCAGTGAATGGTGATTATTTTGCGTGCTCGGGATTGAAAACATTTTCATTACTCGTCTAATCTTTAACCAAAAGGAATAGTCAAGCTGTTAGCGCCGCTGAAAGGCTTTGTAAAAATGTCTTCAGGGGCCAACAGAAATATTGATCGCCTCAATTTGTGATGGAGCTATGTAATGGAAACGGTTCGACTCACCACTGCGGAAGCACTTGTCAAATATCTCAGTGCCCAGTACATAACGATTGATGGGAAAGAGGAGCAGCTCTTCGGCTGTGCATTTGCAATCTTCGGGCACGGCAATGTTACGTGTCTCGGCCAACAGCTTTTTGAACATCAAAACACGATACCGACATGGCGAGGTCAAAATGAACAGTCAATGGCATTAGCGGCTATTGCTTATGCGCGTGCAAACAAACGGCAACGCATAGGCATCGCCACGTCTTCCGTCGGGCCGGGGGCCGCAAATATGCTGACAGCAGCTGGCGTTGCACATACCAACAGGCTTCCTCTTCTCATGTTGGCGGGAGATACCTTTCAATCCCGTCTGCCCGACCCTGTTCTTCAACAAACGGAACATTTTAATAACCCAACCCTGACGGTGAATGATGCATTCAAAACGGTCACCCGGTATTGGGACCGCATCACCAAACCAAGCCAACTTACCGCATCATTGCCGCAAGCGATTGCCACCATGTTGGATCCTGCAGACTGCGGTCCAGTGATGATTGCCTTACCGCAGGATACGCAAGGCGAAGCATGGGATTTCCCCACATCATTCTTCGAGAAAAAAGTGCATCGTATTCGGCGTCCACAACCAGAAGCGATCGATTTAGAACAAGCGGCTGAGTGGCTCAAATCTTCCAAGAAACCACTGATAGTTGCGGGAGGTGGTTTGTTTTACAGCCGCGCAGACAAAGCATTTCTCGAGTTTGTCGACCGTCACCAAATACCGGTAGTAGAAACTATCGCTGGCAGAACTATCTTGCCCGCAGGACACCCTTTAAATTGCGGGCCTCTTGGTGCTACGGGTTGCGACAGTGCCAATCACCTTGCTGCGGAAGCCGACTGTGTGCTGGCCATCGGGACGCGACTGCAGGATTTCACAACGGCTCGTGGACCGTCTTCCAACACCCTGATCTCCGCATTATCAGTATCAATGCCTGTCGTTTTGATGCTACCAAGCATCAGGCATTGGCAGTCATCTCTGATGCGCGTGACAGTGTCACATTATTAAGCAAGACACTGGGTGACTGGGCTATTAGTGACAGTTGGAAATCAGTCGCAGTCTGTGAACGTGAAGGCTGGGTGGAGACGGTATCAAAACGCACAGAAAGCACGGACACTGCACTTCCCTCTTATGCGCAGATTGTGGGCAAAGTAAACCATTTAGCTGACGTCAATGACCGAATTATTACCGCTGCTGGGGGCTTACCTGCTGAACTGAATATGAATTGGTTGGCCTCGCAAAGCGGGCAACTGGATATCGAGTTTGGTTTTTCATGCATGGGATATGAGATCGCTGCGGGTTGGGGAGCCAAAATGGCCATGCCGGATAACGACCCGATTGTCCTTGTCGGTGACGGGTCATATTTGATGCTTAATTCGGACATTTACAGCTCTGTGTTAACGGGTCACAAAATGATCATCATTGTTTGTGACAACGGCGGTTTTGCCGTCATCAACAAGCTGCAAAACAACACAGGAAACACCAGTTTTAATAATCTTTTGAAGGATTGTGCGACCACACGCGAGGGAGAACTTCCTTGTGTTGATTTCGTGTCTCACGCCAAAGGGCTTGGCGCGAACGCTGAAAAAATTAATCACCTGAAAGACTTCGATGCCGCATTTGAGCGTGCTAAGGCATCAAACAAAACCTATGTGATTGTGACCGATATTGACCCAACACTTTGGTCGTCAACCGATTCCTGGTGGGAGGTCGGCTTGCCCGAGGTCACCGACAATGCTGATAGAGCAAAAGTCATCAAAGACTGGGAAGCAGGCAGACAACATCAGCGCCGAGGCGTGTAGACAGCATTCTCTTTTGGAGCCGGATTCTATTTCGAGCAGGGTTTTCTCTCGAGAAGAATAGCTTCGAGAGTTTAAAGAGGAAGAAACATGTTCAATGAAGAAACACGACTCGCAGCTCCCATTCGTTGGGGGTTGGTTGGCGGAGGCAGAGGCAGTGAAATTGGTCACTCTCACCGGGCTGCGGCAGTACGTGACCACCTTTTCACGTTTGTTGCTGGTGCAATGGACCTGAGTGCCGCTCGCTGTAAAGACTTTGGTAAAAGCCTCGGGTTGGATGAAGACCGTTGCTACCCTGACTACGCCACCATGTTTGCCAAAGAGGCACAACGCGATGACGGCATTCAGGCTGTTTCGATTGCGACGCCGAATTCAACGCATTTCGAAATCGCTAAAGCCGCTCTGGAAAACGGGCTTCATGTCATTTGTGAAAAGCCAGTCACGATACATGTTCATGAAGCCGAAACGTTAAAAGCGATTGCCAAGCAACACAACCGATTCTTTGCTGTGATGTATGGCTATTCCGGTTATCCGATGATCCATCAAGCCAGAGAAATGGTGCAACGCGGCGATATTGGCGAGGTGCGTATCGTTAATATGCAGTTTGCTCATGGATTCCACAGTGCCGAGGTCGAGAAATTCAGCGACGGCGCAAAGTGGCGCATGTCGCCAGAGGTTTCCGGACCTAGCTTCATTATTGGCGACTGTGGCACCCACCCTTTTTATCTTGCCTCTTTGATAACAGGTTTACAGGTCTCGTCGCTACTCTGTTCAAAACAAAGCTTTATTGAGAGCCGTTCACCGCTTGAAGATAACGCTAACATCCTTTTCAAATTCGAAGGCGGTGCAGTCGGCACACTTTGGCAAGTGCGGTAAATGCGGGTTCTATGCACAAACAGAAAGTACGTGTGGTTGGCGAGAAGGCCAGTATTGAATGGTGGGATGAATACCCAAATCAACTTCGTTACGAGGTACAGGGTGAACCCGTTCAGATTCTCGAACGTGGTATGGGATATCTCTATAACGACAGTGCTGCCGTAGGTTGCCCCCGTGTCGGCGGCGGTCACCCCGAAGGCTTTTTCGAATCATGGGCCAATCTCTATCACAGGTATGCCTTGGTGATTGATGCCATCGAACGAGGTGATACTGAGGCAAAAGACAGTCTTTGGTATCCCGACATTGAGGCAGGTATTGATGGCGTCAAAATGATCAATGCATGTGTGAAATCGGCCGATGCCGGCGCAGTGTGGGTGGATTATGACCATTAATACAATTCAACTCGCAGGCTGGGCGAAAAACAGCCAAAGACCGCTTGATGTGATATGTCTTGGCCGCGCGGGCGTCGACCTTTATGCGCAGCAACCCAATACCGATTTTCGGACATCACAACGTTTTACAAGGCGGTCGCGGGTCACCCGCCAATATTGCCATCGGGCTTGCCAAACTCAATGCCAGTGTCGGCTTTATTGGTGCCGTCTCCAGTGATGGAATTGGCGATTTCGTTTGTGAGTTTATGGCCAAACGTGATATTGACTTGTCGGGGATCCGCCATTTATCCGGAGAATACCGCACCAGTCTTGCTGTCTGCGAGCTGAAACAAGCACCGGAAGTCGTCATTTACCGAAATCTCGCCGCCGATCTGGCAATTACGCCCGCCGATATTTCGCCGGATTATATCGGTTCCGCCCGCTGTCTGGTGGTGTCCGGTACTGCACTTTCCACCAGCCCATCGCGTGAAGCAACGCTTCTCGCCATGGAAACAGCGCAGAAACACGGCACCAAAGTAATTCTCGATTTAGATTTTCGCGCCTACTCGTGGCAGGACGACCCTGCTATTCAGTATGAGCGCGCCGCACAGCTTTCTGACGTCCTGATCGGTAATCGGGAAGAGTTTTCCATCCTCACCATAGGTTCAGATGCCGACACCCAGTCACCTAACTATGTGCAAACCGCCGAAGAGTTACTGGAGGATGCCGGGTTGGAAATGGTGATTGTGAAAGCAGGCTCAGAGGGCTGCGATGTTTTTGGACGTGATAGTCATGGCGATATAACACGGCTTTCTCAAGGCGTGTTCACTGTTGAGGCACAAAAGCCTTACGGAGCCGGAGACGCCTTTGCAGCAGCCGTTATCTTCGGGTTGTTAAACAGCTACTCCCTGCATGATGCCCTGACAATGGGGGCAGCCAATGCCGCGATTAACGTGATGGGCACAACCTGTTCGGAAGACATGGCGTCGCTGCAAGAAATTATGAATTTTATATCACTACATAGTGACAGCGTCACTAATGGTGAGTATTTAGAAAGGACACAACATCATGGGTAAACACATTCCGCCTTTTGCAAACAACAATGAAGCCATCATTGACGTTAATGATGACACAACACCCTTGTGTTATTTCAACCATGTTCTGCTGAAACAGGGTGAAAGCCATACGTACGCCCTTGACGATTATGAGTCTGCCGTTGTGCTCGCGAGCGGGAGCTGCAATATCAGCGTCAGCGAAGAGAAATTCGATGGAATTGGAAAACGTTCCAGCGTCTGGGATGGTGACCCTGCTGCCGTGTATGTGCCACCCGGTGACAAGGTGACAATAACGTGCGTATCAGACAGTGCTGATGTGATGATCGCAGGTGGAAAGTACGATGCCAGTTCGGAAGATAAATCGCTGGTACCTTTTGCCATTGATCCAGATGACACGGACAAAATCCAATACGGCAGTGACGACACAAAAACACATCGCAAAATTAAACATATCCTTGGCCAGAAAAACGCAGACCAGCGAGGCCGTCTATTGGTCAGCGAATTGTTTACCGTCGGAGCTGGCGGCTGGTCAGGCTTTCCGCCTCACAAGCACGACACAGAACGCGGCAAGGAAGAAACCCGTTTCGAAGAAGTCTATCAATTCAGATTCAACCCTGACCATGGCTTTGGTGCCCAGTTTCTGTATGAACACCACAACGACCAAGGGCCTGTGTATCACGTGAAAACAGGTAGCGTGATTGCCATTGATAAGGGCTATCACCCAGTGTTGCTGCACCAGGTTACGAAATGTACTACTTCACCATCATCGTCGGTGAAAGCAGCCAATCTTTGGTGCAGTACTTTGACCCTAACCACGCCTATCAGGTCGAAACAATTCCCGGCATCAAAGATATGGTGGCTAAATTTAAATAAGGCCATGACCTAAGGATCAGGAACCGCGTTATGTTGGTCAATTTACAGGAACTGTTGTCAGAGGCTGCAATGTCTCCCGGCGCTGTCGGATGCTGCAATGTCTTTGGTATTGAAGAGGCCATTGCCATTATTTCAGCCGCTGAAGAGGCTAAACGCCCGGTTATTCTTGCTGTTAACAAAGATATGGCAGAGCTTGCAGGCGTAGAAGCATGGCGGGTTTGTTGTTACCACTGGCAAAAGCGTCATCAACAAAAGTTTGTGTTCATCTCGATCACTGTTACGAAGAAGAAATTGTTTTTCGGGCGATTCATGCCGGATTTACATCAGTGATGTTTGACGGCTCTCAATTACCTCTTGCTGAAAATATCCGCAGAACCAAACAAGTCTCAGACGTTGCCAAATCAGTGGGGGTTTCACTTGAAGGGGAGCTGGGTTCGGTGCCCTATCAGGAAGGCCGGGATTACATTAAATCTGCACTAACCGACCCGGAAGAAGCTATCGCGTATGAGCAACAAAGCGGTATAGATGCACTGGCTATCTCTGTGGGCAATGTGCACAGAATGGCCGAAGCAGGCACACCGATAAACTTCGATTTGGTCACAAAGCTCGAAGAATCAGTCTCGCTTCCTCTGGTGATTCACGGCACAACCGGCATTTCAGAGCAAGATATCCGGGCGCTGAAGCGACTTCGGATCGCCAAATTTAATGTCGGTACCACACTCAGGCAAGCATTCGGCTATGCCATTCGAAGAAACATGGATAAAGAGCCGGAGAAATACGATCGTCAATATTTCGCAGGCACAGCAATAGATTCACTGAGGCAAGAAGCGAAGCGAATCATCACCCTACTTGCGCCGGAATAAGGATAACCAATGAGCAAAGCGACAGAAAAACTGGGAAGACGACTGCGTTTGGGAGTAATTGGTGGTGGACCTAAGTCCTTTATCGGTGTTGTTCATCGCTCGGCGGCGACGATTCACGAAGAATTTGATGTGGTCGCTGGCGTGTTTTCCTCTGATCCTCAACGGTCAATGGCAGCCGGCAAATCTTTGGGGGTCAAGCGCCTTATGAAAATGCAGATGCGCTGTTTGCGGGTGAGGCAAATTGTGCGAAACCTATCGATGCTCTTGCCATTATGACGCCGAATAACAGTCATTTTGATCTCTCCATCAAGCTCTGGGCGCTGGCTTTCATGTCTTCTGTGAGAAACCATTAACAACCACGCAAGAAGACGCCAAAGCCTTGGTACAGAAAGTGCGAGAATCCGGAAAACGCTATTGTGTTGCCTATGCATATACGGGTTTTGCCATGGTCAGACAAGCACGGGCAATGATCGAAGCAGGAGAACTTGGCGATATCCAGATGGTGCAAAGCAACTACACGCAGGGGCACCTCGCCACCCTCACTGAGTCAGAGATAAATGGCACAAACTGGCACATGGATGAATCACTCGCGGGTCCCTCATTGATCCTCGGTGATATCGGCACCCACAGCTACCATCTGGCTTCTTATGTCACGGGCATGATTCCGCAATCACTCAGCGCCGACGTGACGGCACTGGTTGAGGGACGAAAAGCGGATGACTATTGCGGAATAATGATGCGCTACTCCAACAATGCAAGAGGGATGTTGTGGGTGACACAGGCAGCCGCTGGCGGTGTTCACGGTCTCTCGCTCACTGTGTATGGCACTAAGGGCGGTTTAGAGTGGCATCAGGAGCAACCGAATGAACTGATTGTTCGTCCGCTCGGTAAACCTGCTTACACACTGACGAAAGGCGGCGTAGGGTTATCAGAGCCCGCCAAGAGATTATCGCATATCGCTATTGGTCATCCGGAAGGTTATCGTGAGGCTTTTGCCAACTTGTATCTTGATTTTGCCTCCAACATCATTGATGACATGACCAGTGAAACGCCCAACCCGCTATCGTTATGGAACCCGAGTGTTGAAGATGGTGCAAAAGGAATGGCCTTTATCTTTGCAGCATTGAGTTCACGCGACCAAGACGGAAAGTGGTCTCAACTGCCTGATTTAACCTAACTCAGGGTACATTCAGTTTTTCTATGAGCTAAATGGCGTCATTATCCGGCGCCATTGTCGGTTATCTGTTATATCAATCTCAATACAATAAGGAATGGAGAGAGCGGGTTTCTCCCGCCTGTTAGAGTCAAACAACAACTCATTCACGCCCGTTATCTTATGTCAGCGTCAAACTATATCCAGCAACTACGGGAAAAAATTGGCACTATGCTATTATGGTCCCCGGTGTCGCAGCGGTCATTCTTAATGAACAAGGACAACTTTTACTGCAGAAAAAAGCAGACGGCAGCTGGAGCTTACCCGCAGGAATGATTGAACCGGGCGAATCGCCTAAAACAGCTCTGTTACGTGAAGTTGAAGAAGAAACTGGCTTTAAGGTAAGTGTTGAGAAACTGATTGGAATATTCGGTGGAGAGGGGTTCGGCTTTACTTATCCTAACGGTGATCAGGTGGAATATACCGCCATGTTATTTCGTTGCACAATAAACGGGCAATCAGAAAAACCGTTAGATAAAGAAACCGTGTCACTCGAATATTTTGACAAACATTCAATGCCTGAGCTGGCGTTACCCTACCCGTTGGATTGTCTATTTGATGATTTTGCAGAGGTCGTAATCACTTAATAAATGAAAAAATATACATTCATATTTTTTAATTATGTTAAATGCAATATACAATTTTCTGATAGATAAATTGACAGTACGATAGGAAAAATATGCAATATGTGAATCAAAATAACTAACGGAAATTAATAATGAGTTTTGAAGTTGTATTCGGTAAGAAAGAAAACGTCAGTACAATAACAGAAATATTTAATCACTATATTTTGAATTCAAACGCAAGATTTGAAACCGAACCCTTTACTATCGAGAACAGAATGCATTGGTACAGTCAGTTTTCGGTACACACACCGCATGTTCTCTTGGTTGCTAAAGAGGACGATAAGATATTAGGTTTCTGTTGCTCTCAACCTTACCGTCCTTCAGGCGCTTTTGTCGACACCGTTGAAGTCACGATCTATCTGGCTCCAGATGCAACAACAAAAGGAATAGGAACTGCGCTTTATCGATCTCTATTCGCTCATCTCAAAACACAAAATGTGCATAGCGTGCTTTCTGGTGTCGCGATGCCAAATGACGCATCACTGGCACTCCACAAGAAATTTGGCTTTCGCGAAGTAGGTACCTTTAGTCAGTACGCAAAAAAGCACGATGAGTATATTAGTTCCACCTGGTTGCAGTTACTTTTGAGTGAACAACAAGGATAGACATCGCCAAAACATGAATAAAGTTTTTGTATTTGGAACCCTTAAAGAGGGGTTTCCCAATTTTCCAACCAATAAGGGAAAGAGGTTTCGCAGAGACTTCAAAACTGTTGCCGCCTTTTCGCTTTACCTAGTTGGTGAACGATACTCACCTTGGATTATCCCTGACGCTCAACGCGGCAAGAAAATACTTGGCCAAGTATTCACCGTAAATGATCAGGTTTTACATGATATGGACCGATTAGAACGGATAACCCAACCTGATGGGTATCGAAGAATTACTACTGATGTTGTTTGTTGTGAATCGGGCGAATATTTTGCTGCTTTTCTATACACTAAGTTGCCAGAACAATTAGTAGACAGTTCGATAAGACGAAAGCTGTGTAATGAATATACTCTAGAGCATTCAACATTGTACCGTGGTAGGTAAAGCAATAATAAGTCTCACCAGCATAAAAATAATGACATTCAGCATTGATTTAAATAAACATAAGGCCTCGGCAGAAAAACGATGAACGACATATCTGATATATCAAATACGCTATTCGTAACAGATTTAGACGGTACTTTACTCAACGAGCACCAAACTCTCAGTGACGCTGCTTTATCTTTCTTCTTAGAGCATGATGCGAATCATCTTAATTTTACTTATGCTACCGCCCGCTCTCTAACCAGCAGCCGATTTGTATTGGATAGCTTGAACCTTAAGTTACCGGTCATTCTTTACAATGGCGCACAAATATACTGCCCGGTGAAACAGGAATACATTCACAGCGCTTACCTCGAACAAGATGTAGCTTCTTCCCTTATTGGTCAGTTTATTGAAGACGGCATGTCGCCTGTTGTGCATTGCATTGACGAAAACGGAGACCTTCGGGTTTACTTCCAAAATATCAGTAATCCGAGCACGGCTAAGTGGCTCAACTCACGGCTTGAACGCGGAGATACTCGTTTCAGGGCGACAACGGGCTTTTCTGAAATCACTCAATCTCATGTGATTGAAATTATGCTTGCAGATTGCCATGAGAGACTTTCGGCATACCAGCCCATGTTAGACAATGACAATATGTTGTCATACGTGCTTTCTGAAGATATCTATTCCCCCGGTCATTTTTGGTTGGAAGTCAGCAATGCCAAAGCAAATAAAGGTGATGCCGTTGCAGCCTTAAAAACGCATTTAAATCTCTCGCACATCGTGACCTTTGGTGATAACCACAATGATATCCCGATGTTTCAACGTTCTGATTGGTCATTTGCAGTAGAAAATGGCGTTGAATCCGCCCATGCTGCGGCATCTCACGTGATAGGGAAAAACACTGAAGACACCGTCATCACTCAGTTAAGAGCGATTCTGCAAAACTCAAAGACAAAACAGCCAGCATAAATAATCGGGTCGATTTTCAACACACGTTTTAAAGCTCGGTCTGACCTCTAAGTCAGCTTGTATCCGCTGTCATTGTATTGATTACAAGAAATACTAAACAGCGGACCACTCTCCGGTTACATTCAAAATTAAATCAAGCCATCGCGTAGAGCTGCTCATTAAAATCAAGTCTGGTGTTTGCCGCCAAGCAACATTTTCGATGACTTCAGTATGTAAGCAGGAGCGGAGATTGAGCAGTATTTATGCTGAGGTCATACGTTTCTCGTCTCTTATTTGAGCGACTTCCTTTGCAGCATAAAGCAGGACCAGAGCAAAAGGTAAAATAACTCTCGAGCTATTGCTGATTTGACTCTCGAAATCCAACAAATCAAGAAGGAAGAGTCCCAAAAGCACTGCTGAGACGGAAGCTACAATTGAGGTAATAAAGGACGCCTTACTGAACAGTTTATAAAGGCTGTATCCTAGCAAGCAGCCTAACGCAGCACCGACCACGCCTGCAATGAAACTATACATAAAGCCATCAAACACTATCGGCGTTTCATCGAAATAGCTGGAGAGTAGATACACCACAGCAGACACGGTTACAGTATAAAGGCTAACTTCTTTAAAAATATTTGAGCGCATTTTATCCAATTGATGATCATATGTTGTGGTTTACAACGTTAACATTAACAATCAATAACAACGCTACATTATTGTCTTTTATGGAGAAAATTCACATTAGCAGATAACCACAAAGCGATTGGCCAAACAAGTAGAGTACGCCCAACCAGCAGCCTGCGACTTTCAAATTTTGTCTAATTAAGCAATCAGTTTCATTCCCATATCTTGTACAGCATCTGATTTTGAAAGTACTTTATAATTTTTTAACTTCTAAGATATAGGCTGAGGCATGTCCGATTCCAGTGAGCCGAATCTCTAGCACATTAGCCAATTACGCGGGCATTCAAACAGTTACCTGTGTTTTTGTAGCACTCATGTTTCTGACTGAGGATGTACGCGAATTACAGAGTGTTATCATTCTGCAATCCATCGTTTTCTGTTTACTTTTTTCTGTATTTTTCATTCAGTACAAGCGCTTAAGTCATGACATTTGGTTAGTCATATCTGGCTGGCTATTTTTGACAACACATATCATGTGGTGGGTCATTACCAATGGGCTTTTTCCAATTGACCCAACCGTTATTCATCTCTCCCAACTGATTGCGATTTTGGCGTCCTTTGTTTTTTTCTATATAGAGAGTTCGACCATTGAACGCCTGTTTTCTGTAAAAGGCTTTCTGACTGATTTGTTCTTCATTATGACGGCTATCTGCATCACGCTGACAATTGTTTTTAATAATGAAGTATCAGTATTTTTGAAGAGTGAAACAGGTGATGGCCTTATTGTTATCTTCACTTTTATGTTGACGACAATATTCGTTTTGTCGGGGTGCTTTGCACTGATAGGTAGGTTATCGTCAAGTAGGATAAGTTTTTTGTATGTTGGTATGGCGATAACGACGCTGATACATACTTTCTGCCTCGCCTACCCCTATCTTTTTGGTCAACCAGAGGACATAAAAACCCTTCATTTGATCAGTTTCGTTGTACTCAGCCAATGCTGTGCTTTTGTTTCTATATTTTTGTTTCAACAAAATCGCTATTCGCAAATTAAATCAGTTCGCAGAAACAAGCTCGACGTTGCCCTTTACATGTCAATCTGCACGCTTGCTGTGTCTGTCCCTTCGGGTATGCTAATCAATTTTCTGACTGGTGTTTCACAGCCAAACCCGCAAATGCTAATGCTGACGATCGCTCTTTGCATGTTTTTTATGTCAATGCGATTTATCGAGTTGATAGCGACAATTACACGGGCCAGAAATCGTTATTTTTTAGATGCTCACTATGACCCCCTGACGAAGGTCTACAACAGAAGAGGGTTACTCTTCTCATTGGAGAACTCTCCCTTTGATGGACTGGCTATCTTCTGTGTCGACATAGATGACTTCAAATCTATCAATGACGAGTACGGGCATATCGTTGGCGACAAACTGTTGGTTGAAATAGCGATCATCCTTAAAGAGGTAATAAGCCACCTGCCACCCGAACAGGAAGACAAAATATTTATTGCAAGAATGGGGGGCGATGAATTTCTTGTTGCCATTACAAGTGATGACATCGATGTCGAAACGCTCGCTGAGTGCTGCCATTCCAAGCTAAAGGGATGGATTGAAGTCGATGGTGTTAAACTCTATTCCTCAGCCAGCTTCGGTGTCAGTCTGTGGCATCCTTCATCAAAGTTCGAACAAGTATTCAGAGCGGCTGACATTGCCATGTATCAGGCCAAAAAAAGCCGACGAGGTATACTCAATGAAAAACAAATCCAACTTACCAATATCCAATCACGGCAGTCTAAACGAGAGGTACTGCACAATGCGCTCTCTAACGGTCAGTTGACCGCATATAGTCAACCTATCTGTGAAATCAGCACTGGGAAGATCGTTGGCGTAGAGGTGTTGGCGAGAATAAATTTAGACAGTGGTCATCTGCTATCACCCGCCAATTTTATTGAATTAGTTTACGAAGGTGGTTTGGAAAACACCTTCACTGAACTACTTCTTGAGCAAATACCTGCCGCAGCCGCTGAATCACGAAAATTAAAAATCGCCATCAACACTCCCCCGCAACTGATATCTACCATTCATCAGGCTAAGTGGCTTAACCAAAAAATCATTGACGTCGGTCTCTCTCCCGAAAATACCACACTGGAGATCATAGAGCTTTCAATTGAGAACGATGAAACATCGGCATCAGTGACGTGGCTCAAAACGCAGGGCTATACCATCGCACTCGATGATTTTGGCGTGGGTTTTTCAAATCTCGCGCGCTTGGGAAACCTGCCTATAGACATCGTCAAACTGGATAAATCACTACTCAGTATTACAGACGCCAAAGCAAAATTACTGGCACAACAAACCACCGAAATGGCTCATCAAATGGGCATGAAAGTTACAGCCGAGGGCATTGAAACCAGAGAGCAGTTTGATTTTGCGAAGCAAATTGGCGTTGAGTATATTCAGGGGTATTACATAGGGCGCCCTCAAGCTATGCAATTTCAACTTAGCCAGCTTAATGAGATTCTGGTCTGATCCTTAACTTATTTTGATCATCTACGCGAGTTCTTGGTAAACATATCGGGCCCTTGAGACTGAACGAGAGCCCTCTACGCCAGTCAGCTACCCACATTGATAGTGAATGTGTTGCTCACAACTTAAAATTTCTGGTTCTGTTGGTAATTAAAAACCGCAAACGTAGAGTCTGCACTTGGTTCCACTTTATGAAAAGAAGCTTTGAGTAGATACTAAAATCACGCTCTACTGTGTCCCCCCTTTCTACGCGATTTTTGAGGTTACTTGATGGATGTCATTGTAATATTTGGGCCTCCAGCAGTAGGTAAAATGACGGTGGGTATGGCGCTCGCTGAACAAACAGGTTACCGACTTTTCCACAACCACATGACTCTTGAGTTGGTTAACAACTTCTTCGAGTTTGAAGACCCTGAATTCTGGCCTTTGGTCCGTCAAATCAGGGAACAACTGTTTGCAGCCATTAAGCATAGCGATATGAAGGGCCTCATCTACACCTTTGTGTGGGCATTGGATGAAGAGAAAGATCGCCAGTCTCTTGAAAAATATTGCGCGGCTATGGGCGTGTCAGTGGAAAACGTCTTATTTGTTGAGCTTACCGCAGATACCTATACCAGGCTGAACCGTAACAAAACCGAGCTTCGCTTGGCTGAAAAGAAATCGAAGAATAACCTTGAGAAATCTGAAGCTAACTTGCTGGATTTTGACAATAAACATCAGATGAATTCAGCCGACGACTTTATATATCCGAACCATATCAAAATAGATAACTCTGACCTCAGCCCTCAGCAAACTGCCGAGAAAATCGCGCTACACTTTGAACTACCACGTAAATAACGTTTCTTTCTAATGGTTAAAGACAAGCCGGAACGACGCTACGACCTCGATTGGTTGCGAGTCATTGCCGTACTTTTGCTGATCGTTTATCACTGTGCCATCGCATTTCAGCCCTGGGCGCACAAGATTTCGTTTATTCAGAATGTAGAACTGATGGAGGGGCTCTGGACGGCAATGGAAGCTATGAATATATGGCGTATCCCACTGATCTTCGTCATCTCTGGTTTTGCATTCGCCAGCGCCATGAGAGCAAGATCTGTAAAAGAAGCACTGATTGAGAGAACGACAAGAATTTTAGTGCCTGCCGTTTTTTGTTCCTTGTTATTGGTTCCGTTGCAATTTTTCGTTTTTCAGCACTACGAAAATATACCGCTTAGCTACCATGCAGAGCCTTCCTACACATGGTTTCTACTCAATATCTTTGTGTATGTATTACTGACCGTTACCCCGCTACACTGGCTCAAGAATAAAAATGAATTACCTGCCATGCCTACGTTACTTTCGTTGCCTGCACTATTCGTGCTGGAGGCGATATTTGTCACTCCAGAGATGTACGCCAATTTCTATATGACGATGCACGGCTTATATTGGGCTTTGCCGCATTTATTTTTGGTATCTTAATGGCTAAATCAACCTACCAAAGTTGGTACAGCTTGAGCTTATTATTTCCATTATTTATGGTGACAGCGGCTGGTCTATATATCGCCCGAGTGAAGGGGTTTACAATCGCGACAGCGCCAATTCTCACCGCTGTCGAAGCAAGTCTATGGATTCTTTCAGCACTGGGAACGGGGCACCGCTACCTCAATAAACCCAATCGCTGGCTTCCTATGTTAAGTCAGTCAGTTTACCCCGTTTACCTTGTTCATATGCTTATTCTGTTCTTACTGAGTACTCTGTTGCTACCGCTCAGTGTTGAAGCAGGAGTTAAGTTTGTCTTGCTCACAACAATGACATTCTTACTCAGTTTTAGCGCATATTTGGTGCTAAAAAGGCTTCCCGTCGTTCTATTATTCTTCGGGGTAAAATACTAAAGAAATCAGTCGCGCTCATCACGAGTCACGACAGCGAGAATAGGAAACTGACTGCTTCCAAAATCGGCAATTACGATAAACTCTTCTCGTGCGTCGACGTCTTCACGAATGCTTCTCGGGTAACGTGTACTCTGATCAGCCATGACAGCCGTAATATGTTTTTCCTCAAAAACATGCCGAATGCTGTCTGTGTTTTTTATCGTCAACTGCACATACCTTTCCCCACACTCGTTACTCATCAAAGTACCACTCACAACTTTAAAGTAACCAGCAAGAGGTTTTTCCCAGCTGTTCTCCCGAAACGAGGTGTTATTTTGTAAGGTACCTTCATATTCAAGTTTGCTGTTGCAGGTCGCGAAAGAAGGGCTGGACAACAGCATCATGCTGAAAACCAACAGTGAAGATACGCCTTTTCGATAACTGATGCGGGTTGATTTCTTAATAATTAACTCCACGAAAACATTAATAGAACAGTGTTTCTAATGCGTCAGAGAGATTAACATTAAAGCAGACAATAAAAAATTCCTCTCTTCAAGTAGCGCACAGTTTGGCGGGTAAACCTTGGTTTATCAGTGACGCAACTCGAGGAAGTTCATCCTCCCCAGATGAATGAGTAACGCTAACGCTACACTCTCATTCGGATGATGAGTCGCTAAGTTGACGCAAAAAGAGAGATAATGAAAGCCAATATTTACGCTGAACGTGTGTTTTTAAGGCAATTAACAGCAGACGATACAGATGATTTGATGAAAACCTATGGCAACCCCCTCACCATGGAGTTTGGTTCAGATCCGGTTTTCACCTCAACAGCCATGGTCTCGCAACTGCTAAAAAGTATGGAGAACTTTGCGCAAAACCATGCATCTTACGAATGGGGAATCGTTACCCAAGATACCGGAGAAGTCATTGGTACTTGTGGTTTTCATAGTTTCTCGCCCTGCCGGACCGAGTGTGAAGTGGGTTGTTTATTGAATTCTGAATTTTGGCGACAAGGATATATGTCCGAAGCCCTATCTGTACTCTTCAGTCATGCAAAGTCACTAGGCGTTGAGCGACTCTTTGCCAGCATAGATCCAAATAATTACCGCTCAATCGGGCTATTTTGTAAACTCGGATTTACTATCGATCATCAGACATCTCGCTTTTCTTTATGCTTGGGACGTTGAGTTTTGCATATCAAATCGAGGTTACGACTTACCCTAAAAAAGAAACACGATATGGCATTGATTAAGGATCTTCGCCGTCAACCTGTTTGGCTGCCTGTCGTTTATATCGGTCTGGGAATAACAGCGAGTATTGTCGGATTTATCAGCCACGATACATTTTTCCTCACTGACTTTTTATTATTTGCTGGTGGAGGATTACTGGCACTGGGCTGTGAAAAGCACGTTACACGGTCAATTCGTAAAACCGCTCTCGAACTGTATAAAAAGCAAAAGCACACGTGAAACACCGCGAAAGACACATAAATCTGATCATTTCAGTTTTGTGACAACCATTAGACTTTACTAATTATAGTTATAAAGATGATAACTATTCTTATTTAGTTCGTCGTATTTATCTTGGATCAAGGTTTTACATCATCGTCGCATCTCGTAAAGTTAGGCCTAAGCTCGTTTCGCATCTTACGAGTAGCCTGACGGAGATATATCATGTCGAACCTAACCACAGCTGAACTCTCTGAACCCAACAAAAAGAAAAGCCTGCTACAACACTGGCGAGAACAATCTCCTCAAACTAGGTTCTTCTTTTTGTCAGTTTCTTTTTCAATCTCAGCTTCTACATGGTATACCCCTACCTTGTCTTGCACCTCGAATCAGGCGTCATGATAGGCGCTGCATCTATTGCCGTAATATTGGCTGCACGAACCTTTTTTCAGCAAAGCTTGTTTATCCTAGGTGGAGTATTATCCGACTGATTTGGAATGAAGAGGTTACTGGTTGCGGGAACATTTTTACGCGCAGCTGGTTTTATTGGGTTTGCTTTTGTTGTGGTCTCATCGCAGCAGCCTGTATGACAGGACTTGCAGGCGCCCTTTTTACTCCCGCAGGACAAGCGTATTTTTCATCGCCAGATATAAAATCTCGACCTCTATTCGGGCTAGTGGCAATTACTCGAAAGGCGGGATATCTCGTCGGACCCGCACTTGGTTATGTTCTGTTCAAGATTGATTTTTCTCTGATATGTCTGACCTCAGCAATTCCTTTTGTTGTATTTGGTCTGATATTTATGAGGCTTGACGTCGATCCGCTGGTCAAAACCACTGCCCAAGCAAAAGGATGGTTTGATGGCGTGAGTCATGTTTTCAAAAAGCGTCGTTTCCTTATTTTCTCATCAACACTGTCTGTCTATTTTCTTTTCGTAGGACAACTTTTCTTCACGCTTCCCATGGAAGTCAAACTCAGAGGCGGTAGTGAAAATATGCTCATTGAATAGCCACCGATTTACTAGACACTTTTGAGCCTTTCTTTGTACTGCTTTT
>NZ_PEIB01000020.1 GCF_004116385.1 Veronia nyctiphanis
ACGGCGGACTGTTAATCCGTATGTCGCTGGTTCAAGTCCAGCAGGGGGAGCCACTATTTAAGCCCTAGTCGAAAGACTGGGGCTTTTTCGTTTCTGGCTTTTGATGTTAACGTCCGGTGCCAATCCTCGATTCACCTTTTCATGCTCTCTCTACAAAAACACAAAGCGAAGTTCCTCCAGACCGCACCCGCCTGAAAGAATATTTAGACTGCTATTTCCAGTGCCAAAGCGACGTTGAGGAATAAAATGATGAAAAACGAGGCAAATCAGTCAAAAAGAGAACAAACAAACATTTTTTATCAAAAAACGGATTGACTAAAAACGCGAAAACCGTTTTAATTCGCTCCGTTGTCAGGAACATGCCGCTCTTATTGAGTGAAAACAAAAATGACAACTAAGCTTACAAAAGCTTACTGTTCCCCCTTAGTTCAGTTGGTAGAACGGCGGACTGTTAATCCGTATGTCGCTGGTTCAAGTCCAGCAGGGGGAGCCACTTTTCTAGCCCTGGTCAAAAGACCGGGGCTTTTTTCTTTCTGCTGCTTAATAAATTGAATGGTTGATGCGAGGCATCAATATGTCGCTGACCTCGGCGGCCCCGTTAAGCCCAGCAGGGGGAGCCACTTTTCTAGCCCTGATCAAAAGACCGGGGCTTTTTTCTTTCTGCTGCCTAATAAATTGAATGGTTGATGCAAGGCATCAATATGTCGCTGACCTCGGCGTCCCCACCTGGGCGGTTCCACCTTATGCCCCTACCCCGATTGCCCTGCCTCAGCGGTTCTACCTAAGCGGCTTCTCCTGAGCAGACCATCGAATACTGGGATGAACGGTTTCAACAGTAAAACTGCTCGACCAAAAATGGAGTGATTTTTTTCAGTGGCAAGACGTGGTCGACCGCGCCTAACTCAATAGCAACCTTTGGCATTCCCCACACGACGGAAGAGGCTTCATCTTGTGCGATCGTTAATGCACCTTTTTCATGCATCATCTGCATGCCTGATGCGCCGTCTTTTCCCATTCCGGTGAGTAAAATCCCAATGGCTCTTTCCCCTGCCGCTTTTGCGATAGAACTGAAAAGAATATCGACAGAAGCTTATGCCTCATCACAGGCGGGTCATCATTCTGACGACAGTAGTACCGCTTACCTTTTTTGATAACCTCAATGTGCTTGTCGCCCGGTGCAACATAAACCCTACCTTGCACCAAGGGGGCTTGCTTGGCTGTCAGTTCTTCGACGTGAAGATCGGACTCTTTGTCCAACCTCTCTGCAAACGAACGACTGAACACCGATTTGATGTGTTGGGTTACCACAATAGGTGGCATTTTTGCCGGCATATTTTCCAGTAACACTTTCACAGCTTCCGTGCCGCCTGTTGATGCACCGATAGCAATCACATCAACACCGTTGACATCAAAACGGCGACGAGAAACATCTAGGTTAGTAGGTTGAGCACCACGGCCTGTATGGTAAGCGTCAAGGTTGGCCCCTGCTGCTGTTTTCACTTTCTCAATCAATACATCACGGTAACCTTCAAGCTCTCCAGCAACATTCTTCTTTGGCTTGGGAAGGTAATCGACGGCCCCAATCTCAAGGGCTGCGAGGGTGACATCCGCACCATGATTTGTCAGTGTGGAAATCATGACCACAGGCAACGGGTGCAAGCGCATCAGGTTGCGAAGAAACTGAACCCCGTCCATCTTTGGCATTTCAACGTCCAGGGTGATGACATCCGGTTTGAGCTTTTTTATCATCTCACGGGCTTCATAGGGATGTTCGGCAGCCCCCACGACCCGAATGGTGGGATCGCTATCCAATATCTCCGTCAGCAACGCGCGGAATAAAGCGGAATCATCAACAACCAGTACTTTGAGTTTACGCTTTCTTGTCATCAGAAAAGCTCCGAGTCGCCCGAATCCACTTTCGGACTCTGCAAAGTACGCTGGTATTTTTTATCAAACCTTTGGACGTCACCTTTGTAACTTCGCATCTTTTTTACCCAGGCTTTGCCCGTCTTAGGCTCAAAAATCAGCTTTCTTGGAAAATCATCACCGAGGTCATTACTCACCAATACCAGACCTTCGCTTGTGACATAGTCAATGGCAAACGCAATGTTCTTTTCCCCAACGGCAGTACACTGCCCCATTACCACACCGCCACCGAAAAGTTTTACCTGTAATCTGTGTTTTTCTGCACCCTGCTGTATCAAGGTGTTAATCAGTAACTCCATCGCATAATTGCCATAGCGCGCCGCTCGGGAGCGCCACTGTGTAGGCGTCCATTCAGCAATATCTTCGCTGGTACCGAGAGGCAGCATAAAGTGGTTCATACCGCCAATACCGATTTCCGGGTCCCAAATACACGCGGAAATGCATGAACCTAGCCCCGTCCCTATCAACTCATCATCTGATGTCACGTACACTTCACCCGGGTGAATTTTCACCATCATTTTCTGGAGACTAGGGTAGAAATAGCGGGATACACTCGCCCCTTTGGGGTGGCCTCTTAGTTCGAGAACCTTATGCATAAATAGTTACATTCACAATGAAAATGCCTGTGTTAGAGCTTGCGATAGATTGTCTGGCCGAGGTTTTCAAAGTACTGCCCCATATCGCCGATATTCTCTGAGTGACCGATGAGCAGAACGCCACCGGGTCGGAGTTGTTCATAAAAGCGCTGTAGGAGTTGCTGCTGAACCTTCCGATCAAAATAAATCATGACGTTACGAAAGAAGATAACGTCCATCTTGTTTTTATGGTCCCATTTTGTCATTAGGTTCAATTGTTTAAACGTCACCAGTCGCTTCACATCAGGTTTGATTCTCATCAAGTCCTGTTTACTGCCTGTACCTCGCTGAAAGCCCACTTTTAGCGCATCAATCGAAATGGATCGCGATGCCTCGACATTGTACATCCCATCTCTGGCTGTCCCCAGCACGTGGGTATCTAAATCTGTCGCCATTACCCGGCATTCTGCAGTGTCACCAATATCTGAAAGAGCGAGAGTGATCGCGATGGAATACGCCTCTTCGCCTGTAGAGCAACCTGCTGACCAAATTCGGACATGACGTTGGTTTTGATCTTGCCACTGGGGGATCAGATGATTGGTAATAAAATCGAAATGGTGCCTTTCACGGAAAAATTGCGTTTTGTTGGTGGTCAACGCATTAATAAAGGCGACTCGTTCCTCAGGGTCAGTTTCTACCAGACGAAGATAGTCTTTGAAGTTAAAAAAACCGTGGCGCCTTAACCGTCTGGCGAGGCGCCCGTAAACCATAGAATACTTTCGATCCGCTAAACTGATACCCGTTTCTTTGAGCATGAATTGCTTAATGAAATCAAAATCAGCTTCAGAAAAAGAAAACTCCCTGACTTCTCTGTTATTTTCTGAACGATTAAGTGATTTCAATAGGCTCAAAGTCAGAACTCCTCCCACTCGTCATCGGGGTGTTCATTCTGGACAATGTCACTGTTAGCCACCCGTTTGACCTTCGCCTTACTACGCGCAGCCTCTGCTCTATCAGCCGCTTTTTTCCGCCTTTCATTTAGCTCAGCCTTGTTTTCCAGCTCTTCTTTTCTTTTGGCTGAGACTTTTCTTTTTGCTGGCGGTTTAGTCGCTTTTGAGGAGGTGTCGCGCTTCCTGATCGAGGGCGTGCGGATTTCTTCCGACATCGCAGCAGATTCATCGACTTGGAAGAAATTAATCAGGTTAAGGAGCTCTTTACCTTCTTCTCTCAAGGACTGGCTCGCTGCCGTCGCTTCCTCTACTAAGGCCGCATTTTGTTGCGTCATTTCGTCCATTTTTTCAATGGCTTTCGAAATTTCGTCGATGCCCGTTGCTTGCTCTTTACTCGCAGAATTGATGTTTGAAATCAATGTGGACACTTCGGCAACCGCATCAACAATTTGGTTGAGTACTTCACCCGACTCATCAACAAGACGCGATCCCTCAGACACTTTCTCAACACTGTCTTTAATGAGATCTTTGATTTCTTTTGCAGCACCCGCACTTCGTTGCGCCAAGCTACGTACTTCGCCTGCAACCACAGCAAAACCACGGCCTGATCGCCCGCTCGCGCTGCCTCCACTGCCGCATTAAGCGCTAACAGATTGGTTTGGAAAGCGATCTCATCTATCACACCAATGATGTCAGCAATTTTCTTACTGGCCTGATTGATTTCACCCATCGCAGAAACAGCCTGACTGACAACCTCTCCGCCCTTCTGAGCTTTGGTGCTGGCATTGTCAGAAAGTTTATTGGCAGCTTCGGCACTGTCAGCATTTTGCTTGACCGTCGCTGTCATCTCTTCCATGCTTGCCGCGGTTTCTTCTAGACTCGCAGCCTGCTCTTCGGTGCGCTCACTAAGGTCACCATTACCTTCCGCAATTTCATTTGATGCCGAGGCAACTTTTGTCGAGGAAGCCGTGATCTTGCCAACCATGTCACGCAAATTGTTGATCGAGCTGTTCACCGCATTACTCAGGGCTTTGAAATCACCTTGGTAGTTATCAGGCATCTCGACTTTTAAATCGCCCTCAGCGACTTTACTCATCACGCCCTGACACTGATTAAGCGGCTCAACAATGCTATCAATCAGCCCATTAATGGCTTCACCTAAATTCTGCATAAAGCCCGTGTACTTGCTTGTATCAATACGAGAATCAAGGACACCGGACGATGCATCGGCTATCAGTTTTTGCACATCACGTTGGCCTGCATTTTGCTGTGTAACGTCTTCCCATTGAAGTGCAGGTCCTAGATATGTACCTGAGGCGTCGTACATCGCGATACAGGTAAGATCAAACTCAAGGCCACCGACAGCGATATGAGAAGTGAACGGCATGCGCTCTGGGCTAGAAAAGATTTCACGTTGGTGCGCGGGGTTTTTGTGAAAAATATCAACGTTAACGCCTTCAAGTTTGTCGGCATTAAACCCGGGAAAGAGTTTCTGTAGATCACTCTCCCGGCTCTTCAACATATTTCTCAGTGAAGGATTAGAGTATTGAATGATGCCGTTTTTATCGGCCATCATAATATTGGTCGTCATCCCCTCTACTGCGGAGACAAGCCGACCCACCTTGGTCTCTTGTGCTCGCACATCTGTCACGTCACGCCACTCAAGGCCATTGCCGAGATAATTACCCGCACTGTCAACAATCGCCGATACGTTGAGTTCAACAATCAGCTCGCCGATGGTGATATCGGTTCTGTATGGCAAGTTGGCAGGGTTCGACATCAACTCACGCTGATGGGCTGGATTGGTGTGGAATTCATCAATACAGCGACCCATCAACCAGTCTGGCGTCGCTCTGAAACCTGACCAAATTTTACGGAATGCGCTTTCATGAAGTTCGAACAGCTTCAGGGTTTCTTGGTTCATATACGTGATTTCAAAATCACGGTTGATCATCACCATCGCTGTTAATGACTGATCAATGGCTGCCTGCAGACGGGCCCGCTCACCATCACGCACCCGCTGTTCAGTGACGTCTTCCCACTCGAGGTATTGCCGATGTAATTGCCCTGCTCGTCCTTTATCGCACCTACGACCAAATGCAGTTTGACGTCTTTCACGTTGATCTCAGTTTCATAGGGCATGTTATTGGGATCAGCCAAAATCCCGCGCTGATGCGCCGGATTCTTGTGAAAAATGTCAATACACTGACCAATGATCCACTCACGCGATGCGCGAAATGAAGGGTCCAGCGTTTGAAAAAGCTCTTCATGTATCGCAAGCAACTCTACAGATTTTTCATTTACATAAAAAACCTTTAAATCTCTGTCGACCATCATCAGAGCCGTCTGAGCACCATTTAATGCAGACGCGAGATGTTTAGACAGTTCGCCTGCATCATCTTCTTTTTTTGAATTATTGTTCCACCACGACATTCTCAGTTCCCCCACGGGTTGAGTTAGGTTGCACTCATATCCGGTTGAGCCACACTATGTAGCTCGTCAAAATCAAACAATTGATCAAGGTGAATTAACACCACATGACGCCCGTTAACAGATGCAATGCCGTCAATGAGCTTTTGGTCGATCTTTACGTAGCCAGGTGCCGACTTTATTTGCTCTGACGTCAGTTGATATACCTCAGCCACAGCATCAACAATGATGCCCAACGACTGCTCTTCTTCATTCTTCACAATCACCACGACCGTGGTGTTATTGAGTACCGCAGCCGTCATACCCAGTCGTTGCCTCAAATCAACGATGGGGATATATTCGCCACGTAATTCAAGAACACCCAGCATATAGCTGGCTGTATTTGGTAGGCTCCTGACCTCTGCTGACCAACCCCGAACTTCTTTTACATCAAGGATGTGGACACCATACTCGTCCTCGTCAATCAAAAAGCTCAGATACTCTTTGGCAACCTCAGCCATGGGTGCCTCCTTATTAAATCAAACCATCGATATTGAGCAGGGCGTCTACATCCAGCAGACTCATCACCTGGCTATCTACATTCAGTAAGCCGCTAACGAAAGGCATCACTTCTGAATCACCTATCGGCGGTAAAAGGTTGTCTTCCCCGAGATCCACGACATCTGACACGGCATCAACCACAATACCCATGATCTTTTCGCCGTTTTCATCACCTGTTTTCAGTACAAGCACGACAGTGGTTGGCAAATAATCGGCGCTACCGACGTGAAAACGGAGGCGCAAATCCATCACGGGAACGATCATTCCACGCAGATTGATCACGCCGCAGATAAAGTCCGGCGAATTTGGCAATGGTGTTGGGTGCTCCCAGACCCGAATTTCCACAACGGCCTGAATATCGACGCCGTATAGCTCATGAGCTAAATCAAAACTCAGGAAATCGGATCCCTGAAGACGAACCTCATCGCTTTTTACTGACTCTTCAACTTCCGGGTCCGCTACAGCTTGTTCAGTCATGTTTTCACCTATGCAGCTATGTCTTTCACCCTATTCAGAAAACCTGTCATCAGCCCCTGAACATCTAAAATAAGCGCTACCGAGCCATCACCAAGGATCGTTGCGCCAGAAATACCACTGACTCTGGCGTAATTAGACTCGAGACTTTTGATCACCACCTGTTGTTGCCCAAGCATCTCATCGAGCAATAGGCCAATGCGTGTGCCACCTGCTTCAACCAGACAGAGAAGTTGATGATCAAGATCGCCACTCTCCCCGAGCCCGAATTCCTCTTTCAATCGCAGGATAGGAATGTTCTCGTCACGCAGACGATAGAGTTCGACGCCTCCCGTGGCGACCTTGACGCGTTTGGGTTCAATCTGCAGCGATTCGATGATTGAGATAAGTGGCACCACGTACACCTCATCGCCCAGTTTGACGAGTTGGCCATCAAGTATTGCCAGTGTTAATGGAAGACTGATGCGGAACGTGCTGCCTTCATCAGGAACAGAAGTAACCGCGATGTGACCGCCCAGCTCCTCGATGTTTCGTTTCACCACATCCATGCCCACACCACGGCCTGAAACATCAGAGATGACTTCTGCAGTTGAAAATCCGGGAGCGAAAATCAGGTTATGAACTTGGTTGTCCGACACGTCACTGAGCTGAATATCAGCACTGAGCAGGCCTTTATCGCGAGCTTTTTGCCAAATTTTTTCTTTATTTAGCCCAGCGCCGTCATCGTTTACTTCGATGATGATTGAGCTGCCTTGGTGGTAAGCATTAAGCGAGACCTTTCCTTCTTCCGGTTTACCTTTTTCTTTTCTGACATCTGGCGGCTCAAGTCCATGGTCGATGGCGTTTCTGACTAAATGCACAAGAGGATCAGTGATCCGCTCAAGGACCGTTTTATCCAGCTCTGTTTTTTCACCTTCGACAACAAGGTCAACCGACTTGCCTAACTGTGAGGAGAGATCTCTGACAAGGCGAGGAAAACGGTTGAACGCGAAACTGATCGGCAACATTCTGATGTTGAACACACTCTCCTGGAGCTCTTTAGTGTTCTGCAAAAGTTGCTCCAGCCCAAGTTGCAAACGTTCAAGCTTATTCTCGTTAAAATTCTGGCCAAGCTCGGTCAACATGGATTGGGTGATCACCAGCTGTCCAACTAAGTTGATCAAGTTATCAACTTTGTCGATTTCTACCCGTATTGACGACACAGCGTCAGCTTTTGCCGGCGCTTTGCTGCGCTTAGTATCACTGGCCGCAGCCTCTGTCATTACCTCGGCTTTGGCTTCTTTCCCTGGCGCGTCATTGGTTACTGCGCCCTCTGCGTGTTGACTGTCCGACTGTTGATTCTCAGGCATGACATCTGACTCCTGACAACTTGGTGCGCTATCGCCACCAGATTCTCTGGTGATCGATAATTCACACTCGTCCTCTACCCACTCAAAAATCTCATGAATACTGGCCTCGTCGATATGCCCCTCAAGCGTCACCCTCCAAGAGAGATAAGACATCTCGGGTTCAAGTTCGGCAAAATCCACCAGCTCATCAGCAATACACTCAATGGTGCAGTCTGCGCCAAGATCAAAAAACTCTCTCAGGATGCGAACGGGATCATTGCCGGTAAAGAACATGTCTTTTTCCGGCTTGAACAGGATCACCCAATCACCACTCGAGTTCTCTAAGCTTTCTTCATTAACCGATGCATCGATGCTGGCATTGCTTGCTGCGTCCTCATCTGAATGCGACTCACCAGCGAGCAGTTCTTCAAATTGCTTGGTGAGCGAAGCGCTCAGTTCATGGTCGAAATCAGTATCAGTCTCGTAGGCGACCAACATACTGTGTATGCAGTCACCTCCTTTCAACAGCAGGTCTATCGAATAGGCGTCAAGTTTCCGTTTACCCTCCCTCGCCTCATCAAGCAATGTTTCCATATCATGGGTAAATATACTGATTTCATTTAAGTTAAAAGTGGCACCGCCACCCTTGATAGAGTGTGCAGCGCGGAAGATCGAGTTGATGGCCTCGGAATCCAGTTCAGAATCTGGGTCCAGAGCCAGCAGTTCATGCTCCAAGGTTTCAAGATTTTCCCGACATTCCTGATAGAAAATCTTGCGTAGCTGGTCCATGTCCAAAGCCATGACTAACTCCTATTCCACAGGCAATTAGAGAACTCTTTGCAGAGTCTTCAACAAGGTTTCAGGGTTAAATGGCTTCACTATCCAGCCTGTTGCCCCGGCCGCTTTACCCATAGATTTCTTTTCCACGGATGATTCGGTAGTGAGCATTAGAATTGGTGTGAATTTGTACTGAGGAACAGTCCGGACTTCTTTGACGAACTCAAGACCACTCATATTTGGCATGTTTACGTCAGAAATAATTACGTCGTACTGACTAGCTTTGGCTTTGGTCAGAGCATCAGCGCCATCATTGGCAGTTTCGACAACATAGCCGGCTTCTTTTAATGTGTGGCTGACCATTTGACGGATCGAGACTGAATCATCCGCCGCTAATATTTTTTGCATATACTCACCCTGAAATAGTTATCACTATTGAAAGCCATTCATCGCTAACGTTTCAGTCAGTCCCAGTATTCCTGCTGCATGAACAAGTTCATCGGACACCGACTCCCATTGCCAATCGACGTTATTCTGTTCACAGTGACGTTTTACTGAGAGCAGGAGTTGAAGCCCTGGGGTGTCTACCCGGACCACCTCTCCACCGACAACTGTCAGACCGCGACTGTTTTCACTCAATTCGTTTTGAAAACGTTCCTTCAAGGCCAACACCTGTGAAATGTCTACCTGATCGCCCAAAGACACGCTCATTTGTATGCTTCCCGAAGAATTAAAAAATGAATTGTCAACCTCACGCTTTTGTAAAGTGTAGCAATTGTGAGCAAAATGTTTCTTTTTTGAATGAACTGTTTTTCTGTTGCTTTTTAGAGATGCAACTGGAGATGCAAATAACGTCGTTATCCAGTCGTGTAGACGCCGTACTTTAGGAGCGAAAGTGAAAAGGAATCATCGATATTGTTATTTAACAAAACGACGTAAATACAGCCGACAGCACCCAAACTTGTTCGCGATGTCAAATCGAGAGCCATGGGGCCGACTAAGATGGGTTACCTGAAGGCGATGATTTAAAGAAGCGAGTTTACTGGAATCAATTCGACTGAAAACAGCTGCGGTTTGCCAAGGTGAAAAAAAGCCCCGCTGACGCGAGGCTCCTTATTAACAACGACTTACCCACTGAAGAGACGTTCAAGCCAGCCAACAGGCCCGCCTTTACAATAACTTTTCCATTTGCCCTCAGCATCCCATACCGGAAGCGTTAACTGACTGTCGCAGTCCGGCACATAGGTTCCTTTTTCAACATGGTAAGCGTCGTCGTCAACTGACTTGGCCAAGTTAAGGCCAGGGGCTGTGGCTCACGGCGTTTAATGTAGTCGGCGTATACGGGCAACGCCCCCGACGATCCTGTCAACCCCGTTGATTTGTTATCATCCCGCCCTAACCAGACAGTCACCACTTCACGCCCGTCAATACCGACATACCAACTGTCACGGTTGTTGTCTGTAGTCCCTGTTTTACCTGCCAGCGCCGCCCAGCCAAGTGATCCATTCAGTTTTCGCGCAGTCCCCGATGTCACCACTTTTTTCATCGCATAGACGGTGAGCCAACTCGCCTGAGACGGCACAACCTGCTGCGACTTGGGCCAGTGGCGATATAGCACATCCCCTTCTTGTGTCACCACAGAACGTAAGGCCGTCAGTGGCGCTTTGCGACCGCCACTGCCAATGGTCTGATACATCTGAGTGACTTCCATCGGCGTTAAAGTGAAAGCCCCCAACAGCAAAGAAGGAACCCGGGTGATTTGGTCTGGATCAACACCCAAATCTGCCATGGTGCTGATCACCTTGTTCAAACCGATATCCAGCCCAAGATTGACTGTTGGAATATTGTAGGATTTCTCTAACGCTGTAATCAGTGGAACCTGTCCGCGGAACTTACGGTCGTAGTTTCTGGGCTCCCATACTGTGCCATCGCTGTTGAGGCTCAGAGGGTTATCATCCAGTGGTGTCATCAGGTTGTATTTGTCCGGCTCGGACAAGGCCGCGAGAAACACTGGCGGCTTAGCCAGTGAGCCAATTTGACGGCTACCGTTCAAGGCTCGGTTGAACCCTGCATACCCGGGACGACTTCCACCAACCATAGCGCGAATTTCACCGCTTTGCCTGTCAGCGATAACAGCCGCAGCTTGTAAGTTTTTCCCTGCCTTTTTCTTCAGTTTGGAAACCGTGCTGACGACAGATTGCTCGATAAGCTGCTGTGATAGTGGATCCAGAGTGGTGAACACCCTTAAACCGACACCGGGCGTAAACTGGTTACCGACACGCTCATTGATTTCATGGCGTAACAACTCGAAATAAGCAGGCTGTTTACGTGTGATCCCCACCTCTTTCTCGATACCGAGCTTACGCGATGCAGCGACTTCGTAGTCTTTTGCAGTGATGATCCCCTGCTCCATCATCAATTTCAAAACCAGATCGCGTCGCTTGATAGCGCGTTCGGGATAACGTCTCGGATTGTAATAGGACGGGCCTTTTACCATGCCCACCAGCATCGCTAGCTGACCGATACTCAACTCATTGATGGGTCTGCCGAAATACAGTCTCGCCCCAAGCGGGAAGCCATGCACCGCATTGCCACCCGCCTGCCCAAGATATACCTCGTTCATGTAGGCCTCAAGTATCCGGTCTTTGCTGTAGCGGTAATCAAGAATGACAGCAATGTAGGCTTCCTGAATCTTACGCCACAGGGTTCTTTCACGCGTCAGGAAGATGTTCTTTGCAAGTTGCTGGGTCAGGGTTGAACCTCCCTGCACCGTGCGTCCCGATTTCAGGTTAGCGACCATCGCCCGCGCGATAGCAACAGGAGATACACCGCCATGATGATAAAAATCACGATCTTCCGTTGTCAGCAAAGCATCAACCAGAAACTCGGGAATACCCTCGCGGGGAACAAATAAGCGTTGCTCTTCCCCTTTGGTGTTCATCATGCCAAGTAATCTCGGTTCAATATTTAAAAAACCAAGCTGCTTACCAGACTTCATGTCTTTCAAAGAGGAAACACTTTGCTGATCAAAGTTGATCATCACATGACGGGCAGGATCAGCCCCTTCTTCAAAGGCAAAGGGGCGGCGGATAATTTCTATACGGGTTGAAGAAGCCGAGTATTGTCCGGGCTTTACCGGCGTGGAAACACGCTGATAATTGAGTAGGCCGAGCTCTTGTTTCAAATTGGCAATACTAACCGCATCCCCGGCCTCAAGATGCAGGACACGCCCGTAAACAACGGCAGGTAACGACCACAATTGCCCCTCAAAACGGGCCTTAATTTTGCTATCGAGATAAATACCAAACAGCGCCATCACGGCAAAGACACATAAACCAAGTTTGACGCTCAGCAGCGCGAGTCGCTTGAACCAGCGTCTGCCAGTTGACGGTGTTTTCTTGGTCGTTTTTCTACGGCTTGTTTTCTTGGTGGTCGTTTTCTTCTTGGTAGTTCGAGGTGCTTTTTTGGCACCTGTTTTTCCACTTCCACTCTTGCCTCTTCCCGTTGTTCCGGGGGCGGTATGCTTAAAAATTGTCAACATTTACACTGCTTAATTCAAAGTGGCTACTGCTTAAAATGTCTCTTGGTTTTATTGGTCGCGACATGGTTTGCCGGATCATCAGGCCAGACATGCTTGGGGTAACGTCCTTTCATTTCTTTTTGCACTTCACGATAGGCACCTTGCCAGAAACCCGCCAAGTCTTGAGTGATTTGCAGGGGGCGTTGCGCGGGGCTCAATAATTCCAACACCAATGTGACTTTACCGTCCGCGATGGTGGGAGACGTCGCCTCACCAAAAACTTCCTGCATTCTGACGGCCAGCACGGGCTTTTGTCCTACTTGATAGCGTATCCGGTAGCCAGATCCTGTCGGTACCTTGTACGTTTCAGGGAGCAGTCGGTCAATGTCTTTTGCCGCTTCCCAGCCGATATACGCCTCAAGCGCGGCATTCAAATCAATCTTATTCATCTGGGACCAACGCGTCACAGAGACCATGAAGGGCGCAAGCCATGTCTCCAACTGAGCAAGCAGTCCATCGTCACTGATATCAGGCAGATCCGGGCCAATACACCAGTTCATAGCGCAGCGTGCTCGCGTCAACAGACTTTCGCTTTTGGTATTCCACGAAAGTGACGAGAGCCCTTTTCGCCTCACCGCTGAAAGCAAGGCGTCGGTTATCCGGCTCTGATCCGGTGAAGCTATCGCCGTCTTATCAACAACTAGCCGACCTAATCGTCGCTGTCGCTCGGCAATGATTCGCCCTTTGTTGTCATCCCAGTCGACCCATTCAAAATCCGTAAACAGTTCACTGCGTTCATTTTCAAGCTCACTGATATCAAGTTCAGCCGCCACGAAAATTTTACTGTTACCCTGTTTGACTGTCATCAAATCGGCAACAACAAGATAGTCAGCGCCCGTCATGGGATGGTCAGGTTCAAGTTCAGCGCCATGACCATTGCTAAGTTGATATCGACCATCGTTACCTCTTGCTTTGGCAACTCGGTCAGGCCATGCCACGGAAGCCAGTACAGGCAACCAATAAAAGGCCATATCTGATGACAATGAACAACCCAGTTTCTCTGCAAAATATCTTGCACGACGGGCTTGATTACCCTTCTGGCGTGAAACAGCAACAAGGTGCTTGGCTAAATCAGGTTCACGGAAACCACGTAAAGGCTCTTCTGACCATGCGGCCAGCCAGCACGCAGTGGATTGTGCAGCCTTATCATCGCATTTTTTCGCAAATGCCAGCATGGCAGCCAATCTTGGTTCTGTGCCGAATGCATGCGCCGCTCGCCCCATTGCTGTGAGTGTTTGGTTTTCCTGAAGCAGGCCAAGCTGTACCAATAACGCGCTGGCTTGTGTCCAATGCAACTCAGGCGGAGAATCAAGCCATAATAACTCATCTGGCGTTGCACCCCATTGTGCCAGTTCGAGCACTGTCGACGTTAAATCACTGGTCACGATCTCAGGCTCTGGCACTGCACGCATGCGCTGAAAGTTATCTTCGCCGTAGAGCCTCAAACAGTGGCCTGCTTCAATACGCCCTGCTCGACCCGCGCGCTGAATGGCGGAAGAACGGGCAATCTGCACGGTTTCCAATCGGGTGATCCCCGTTTTGCGGTTGAACCTCGCCACACGTTCGAGGCCAGAGTCAACGACCAAGCGAATTCCCTCGATGGTCAGACTGGTTTCGGCAATATTAGTCGCCAGCACAATTTTACGCTTTCCACTCTCGCACGGTGCAATCGCCTGTTGCTGTTCTTTCGGCGATAGCTGGCCATAGAGCGGACAAATCAACACATCTTCTGACACACGAGTTTTGAGCTCATCCGCCGTACGCTTAATTTCAGCGACGCCGGGAAGAAACACCAATGCAGAGCCAGATTGGGCGAGCATCAATTTACTGACCTCTGCAGCCACCAGCGATTCATAACTTGGTGAGCCGATTCCTCTTTGACGAGACACTGGCATGTAGTCATAGGTGACGGGATGACAGCGCCCCTCTGAGGTAATGACTGCAGCATCAGGCAACAAAGATAGCAATGCATCGTCGTCCAGCGTTGCTGACATCAACATCACTTTGAGGTCATCACGCAACCCTTGCTGTACATCGAGTACTAACGCCAGTGATACATCCGCCTGAATACTTCGTTCATGAAATTCATCAAAGATGATCAGCGACACGCCGTCCAGCTCCGGGTCGTCCTGTACCATTCTTGTCAGCACCCCCTCTGTTACAACTTCAAGCCGTGTTTGTTTGCTGGTGCGGCTTTCTCCCCTCACCCGCAAACCCACGGTCTCACCCAGTGACTCACCGCGTTGTGAAGCGAGGTAATTTGCGATATTTCTCGCGGCCAGACGACGAGGCTCTAACATCAGAATTTTCCCCGCCACAAGATCGCGCTCAAGAAGCGCAAGAGGAAGTCTTGTTGACTTTCCTGCACCGGGAGGTGCCTTAACAATGAGTCTGTCTCGCTTTGTTATCCCCTGAAAGAGATCATCCAACACGGTTTCTATGGGCAGTTGTGACAATGTGTGCGCCTTTGTGTAAAACTTAACGATGGGTATTTTAAACAAAATCACAACGGAATGGGGCAGCGCATGCCAAGATTATTCTTTGCACTGGATCTGGCAGAGAAGCAAAATCTGAGCGCCAGAAAAGAGATCGTAGCTCTCAAAGCTCAGTTATCCGAGGCAGGGAAGCCGGTTCAAGATAATAACCTCCACCTCACACTCGCCTTTCTCGGAAATGTCAGCGCACAGCACACAAGTCGTCTGCGAAAACAGGCGACATCCATCAAAGCAGGTATCATTGAAACAATGACCAGCCAGGTGGGGTATTTCGACAAACCAGGTGCGGTGTGGCTGGGTCTTGATCCCGCCCCCGGTCTCACGTCGCTCGCAGACACCTTACAATCATTGAGTGCATCTATCACGGGCCAACAATTTGAACAGGCTTACGTACCGCACATTACACTTTTGAGGAACGCATCAACACCTCAACCCATTTCTGTTAAACCGCTTTCCCTGACCTTCAGACGCTTTGGCTTATTTGTGTCAGAGCCTGATCCAGAAAGGAAAGGGGCACGTTACCAGTGTCTTCAGCACTGGCCATTGAACGAAGGACACATTGGTGAAATTTGATCCACCGCTCGAATCTGCAATTTTACTATGCCGATATAAACGCTTCCTTGCAGACATACAACTACCTGATAACAGTACGAGAACCATTCACTGCGCCAATACAGGTGCCATGACCGGATGTGCAGAGCCCGGTGATACCGTCTGGTTTTCGACGTCTGACAACAAAAAAAGAAAATACCCGAACAGTTGGGAACTAACTGAGACCCATGAGGGACAAATGATTTGCGTTAATACCGTCAGAGCCAATCAGCTCATGATGGAAGCCATAAAAGCGCAACGCATTGAGGGCCTCAACGGCTACGAAGAGTTACACACTGAAGTTCGATATGGACAGGAAAATAGCCGTATAGACATCTTGCTAAAGTCTAAAGGCCGTAAAGACTGCTATATTGAGGTAAAAAGTGTCACGCTTCTGGAGCACAATGGTCAGGGATATTTCCCAGATGCAGTGACAACCCGAGGCCAGAAACACCTCCGCGAGCTCGCCGCGCTCGTGACGGAAGGTAAACGTGCAGTACTCGTTTTTGCAGTACTTCATTCTGGAATAAATCGGGTTTCTGCGGCAAAACATATAGATGCGGTCTATAATCAGTTGCTTATAGAGGCAGAGCAAACAGGTGTTGAGATAATCTGCTGCAAGGCCGAGCTTACATCCCAAAAGATGAGCATAAAATCCGTCGTGCCATTCTCTCATTTTTGAGAATCTTGCAATTATGCTCACGCTGGGTCTGATAAGCACAAAACAAAGATTGCCTACCCATAGGCTTTCTGATATAGATACCGCCCTCTTTTGACCGAGTAGGTCAAAGTGTATTTAGGAGAACGCTGAATGCCAGAAAGCAAAGTAAAGAAATCGCTGGGCATCCTGGCAATTGCCGGGTTAGAACCCTATCAGGAAAAGGCGGGCGAGGAATACATGAACGACCAGCAGGTCGAGCATTTCCGTAAGATCCTCCAGGCGTGGCGCAATCAGCTCAGGGAAGAAGTAGATAGAACCGTTCACCATATGCAGGATGAAGCGGCCAACTTTCCTGACCCTGTAGACCGTGCTGCTCAGGAAGAAGAGTTCAGCCTTGAATTACGTAACCGCGATCGTGAGCGCAAGCTGATCAAGAAAATTGATAAGACGCTTCAGCGCCTCGAAGATGATGATTTTGGATTCTGCGACTCTTGCGGCGTCGAAATCGGCGTTCGCCGACTGGAAGCGCGCCCAACAGCTGATCTTTGTATCGACTGTAAAACGCTGGCCGAAATCAAAGAAAAACAAATGGCAGGCTAACAGCCACGCTATATCGCGAGTGAATACAAAAGGGAGCTGTCGCTCCCTTTTCTGTTAAATAGCTATGAAGAAAAGTCATTATATCGGACGCTTTGCGCCATCGCCGTCTGGCCCACTTCACTTTGGATCTCTGGTCGCTGCACTGGGCAGTTACCTGCAGGCCAAATCCTGTGGCGGTAAATGGCTGGTGCGCGTTGAAGACATAGACCCGCCCCGTGAAGTCCCCGGCTCCGCCGATGCGATATTACGCACCCTTGAGGCCTATCAGCTTCACTGGGATGGCCGTGTCATGTATCAAAGCTCCCGATCCGAGGCATATCAAAGCCAGATAGATCAATGGCTGTCTTCTGGCGATGCTTATTATTGCCAGTGCACGCGCCGTCAGATACGTGATAGCGGTGGTATTTATCGCGGTACCTGCCGTCATCGCACTCTGGGGCCTGAAGGCTCTGGTGTTCGCATCCAAATCGATACGCCTGTGACCGCGTTTACTGATCTTCGCCACGGCGAAATACAGCTCGACGCTGAATTTGCTACGGAAGACTTCATCATTAAGCGCAGAGATAATCTTTTTGCTTACAACTTGGCAGTGGTGCTTGACGACATTGAGCAAGGCATCACCGAAGTCGTTAGGGGGGCTGACATGATTGAGCCGACAGGCAGGCAGCTTTCACTCTATCAAAAGCTCAATGCTAATAATGTCAGCTATCTTCATTTGCCATTGGCCCTAAACAGTAAAGGCTGCAAACTTTCCAAGCAAAATCATGCACCGGCCATCAATGATGAGAATCCCGGGCCTGCACTTGAAGCAGCATTGGCATTCTTAAATGTGCCAATTCCCGCTGCATTAACGGGTGCGCCAGCCAGTGAACTTTTACAATTGGCCATACAACATTGGGACCCGTCTCAACTACCAACTGAGACCGAAGTTATCACGGCATTCTAAAATGTGGCGGCTTGATGTACTATATGCCGTCATTTTATTGCCTGACCTGTCATAAACGAGGTGAGTTATCTTTAATCGAGTTACCAGCTTTTGCCGCAAGGTTCTAAATCTGAAAGACAATGAGCGTAATTTCAGTGAGCTTGTACCATTGGTGCTCCCTCGCGATGAGCACGGTATATCACGTAAAGATATCAGCGAAAATGCGCTGAAGGTGCTCTATCGTTTAAATAAAAACGGCTACAAGGCATATCTTGTTGGTGGTGGTGTTCGCGATCTCTTGCTCGATAAAGAGCCAAAAGACTTCGATATCGCGACCAATGCGACACCGGAAGAAGTCCGAAAGCTGTTTCGAAATTGTCGTCTAATTGGCCGCCGTTTTCGTCTAGCGCACATTCTTTTTGGCCGCGAGATCATCGAAGTGGCAACCTTCAGAGGTCACCACCAGTCAGATGCAGAAAAAAATACGTCGTCGACATCAAGCGATGGCATGTTGCTGCGTGACAACGTGTACGGGTCAATTGAAGAAGATGCTCAACGCCGCGATTTCACTATCAACGCCCTGTACTACGGTGTTGATGACTTCGCAGTGAGAGACTATGCAGGCGGTGTCGCCGACCTTAAAGACGGTATTGTTAGGTTGATTGGCGACCCCGAAACGCGTTACCGTGAAGACCCGGTGCGTATGCTGCGTGCCGCAAGATTTGCCGCCAAGCTGGATATGACCATTAGCAAAGAGACTGAAGCGCCAATCCAGCATCTAGCACACTTACTGAAAGATATTCCCGCGGCCCGCCTGTTTGAGGAAAGCCTCAAACTGTTGCAATCCGGTCAGGGGCTTAATACGTATTTGCTTCTCAGAGAACTCGACTTGTTCGAGCCGATGTTCCCGCTTCTTTGTGAACACTTCACGGAAGACATGAGCAGCAAAACAGAACAAATGCTGGAAATCGTCCTGCGTTCAACAGACAAGCGTATTGAATCAGGTCAGCGTATTAATCCTGCGTTCTTGTTTGCTGCCATGCTTTGGTATCCGGTCACCATTCGTGCAGAAGAGATTTCGTTCGAGAGTGGCCTGAGCTATTACGATGCCTTTATGGTGGCATCAAACGACATCATCGACGAGCAGGTGAAAACGCTGGCAATTCCACGTCGTTTCACTGCAATGATCCGTGATATTTGGTTACTGCAACTGCGTCTCGGTCGCCGAACAGGAAACCGGGCCTTCAAATTGTTGGAGCTACCTAAATTCCGTGCCGCATTCGATTTTCTTGAAATGCGTGGCGAAGTCGAAGGTGGCCAGCCGGAAGAGCTGGCGAATTGGTGGCGAGTTTTCCAAAGTGCAGGCAATGACAGCCGCAAAACCATGCTTCAAGATCTGAATAAAGCATCAGGTAACAAGAAAAAGCCACGTCGCCGCCGCGGTCCAACGCGCCGCCGAAATCCACAGGCAAATAAAGAAGCATGAAAAGAGTGTATATCGCCATTGGCAGTAACCTCGGCGATCCGGTAAAGAAAGCGCAGTCGGCCATCAGCGCACTGCAGCTATTACCAGACTCTACATGGGTCGCAAGTTCATCGCTTTACAGCAGTAAACCTATGGGCCCTGCCGACCAACCAGATTACGTGAATGCAGTAGTGGCAATGGACACACGGCTGCCTCCTCACACCTTGCTGGACCATACACAGGCCATCGAGCTTGAGTATGGCCGGGAAAGAAAAGCGGAACGCTGGGGTCCCCGTACGCTGGATTTGGATATCCTGCTTTACGGGAATGAGAACATTGACGATCCCAGGTTAACCGTTCCACACTACGGAATGAGGGAGCGAGAATTCGTTCTTTATCCACTCGCCGAAATTGCTCCTGACTTACACCTGCCAGATGGCAGTGCTCTTCACCAACTGGTGGAAGTAACCGATAAAAATGGGCTGACAGTCATTGGCTGATCACCGAAACAACGTGTAAGCAGGCGTAGGGAGAGATGATGAAAAAAGTAACAATTAATACCTTATTAGCATGGAAGCAGGAAGGGCGGAAATTCGCTTCGGCGACCGCTTATGATGCAAGCTTTGCCCAACTGTTTGAACAACAGGAAATGCCGGTCCTGCTGGTTGGTGACTCACTCGGTATGGTCCTGCAAGGTAACAGCGATACCTTGTCTGTTTCCCTGAGTGATATTGCCTACCACACCAAAGCTGTGCGTGCGGGAAGCCCAAATTGCTTTTTGATGGCAGACATGCCATTTATGACATACGCCACGCCTGAGCAAGCTTGCCTCAGTGCAGCTGAAGTCATCAAGGCGGGTGCAAACATGGTCAAGCTTGAGGGCGGTGACTGGCTGGTAGATACCATCAAAATGCTGACTGAGCGAGCCGTCCCTGTATGTGCTCACCTTGGCCTGACGCCTCAATCCGTCAACGTCTTCGGTGGCTATAAAGTGCAAGGTCGCGATCAAGCCGCAGCGGATAAAATGCTGGCAGACGCCATTGCACTCGAAAAAGCGGGCGCACAAATCATTTTGCTGGAATGCGTGCCAGCCTCCTTGGCTGAAAAAATCACCCAGTCTGTGCATGTTCCTGTCATCGGTATCGGTGCTGGTAATGTTACTGACGGTCAGATCCTGGTGATGCACGATATGTTTGGTATCTCTGCCAACTACATGCCACGCTTTTCAAAAAACTACCTCACTGACACGGGTGATATGCGCAAAGCCGTTTCGCGTTATATCGCTGAAGTAGAAAGTGGCGAGTTTCCCGGTCCAGACCACACGTTTAATTAAGGGTTCTTTGCCGTATGCAAGTTGTCGCGGATATCTCTCCAATCAGAGAACAAGTAGTGAAGTGGCGTCGTGACGGTAAAAAAGTCGCTTTCGTTCCAACAATGGGCCACCTTCATGAAGGGCATTTGTCTTTGGTCAGAAAGGCCAGAGAGCTGGCTGACCATGTGGTTGTCAGTATTTTCGTTAACCCAATGCAATTCGATAAAGCGGATGATTTGGTGAACTACCCTCGTACACTGGAAGAAGACACAGCCCTTCTTAACAACGAGGGCGTAGAGCTTATCTTCACTCCGACGCCTGACATTATGTACCCACAAGGTCTCGAGCAACACACATCGGTTGATGTGCCTGTCCTCTCTTCGATCCTTGAAGGCCACTCAAGACCGGGGCACTTTCGGGGCGTCTCCACAGTGGTCACCAAACTGTTCAACATTGTTCAACCCGATGTGGCCTGTTTTGGTGAGAAAGACTTCCAACAGTTAGCGTTGATCAAAAAAATGACTGACGATCTGGCTCTGCCGATTGAGATCATAGGTCTACCGACTGTTCGTGAAATGGACGGTCTTGCCATGAGTTCGCGTAACAGCCGCCTAACTGTTGATGAAAGACAGCGCGCACCCGTTTTAGCGAAAACACTTCGTTGGATCAGCAGCCAACTACGTGGTGGCCGCAGTGACTTTAACGACCTGGTGCTTGATGCCCACGATCAGCTAAGAGCTGCCGGGCTTGAGCCGGATGAAATATTCATTCGTGATGCAGCCACATTGCAAATGCCAACAGATACCACATCACAGTTAGTGATTCTGGCCGCTGCGTTTCTTGGTCAGGTAAGACTCATCGATAATCTGATTGTCGATATGGCACCGACTGTGGAGTCAGTGCCTGAAGCAAGCTAGTCCGAGTCATCACTAGCCTCAGGAATAAAAAACGCCAGCAAATGCTGGCGTTTTTTATTTCCGTATCAATTAACTCCGTAAACCGACGCCTCGGCTTATCAGATACCAAGCAACCGTATAGAGTCCTGCGATAAACATCAGCAATACGCCAAATGACGTCGTAATACTGACATCAGAAATCCCAAGAAAACCATAGCGAAATGCATTCACCATATAGACGATAGGGTTCAGCTTGGACACGCCTTGCCAAAACTCAGGGAGTAAAGACAACGAATAAAAGACACCTCCTAAATAGGTTAGAGGCGTCAGCACAAACGTCGGAATGATACTGACATCATCAAAACCTCGGGCGAATATCGCATTGATCAGACCACCAAGAGAGAAGAGTACCGAAGTCAAAAATACCGTGGCGACAATAATACCAAAATGGGCAATTTTGAGGTCAACGAATAGCAAAGACACCAAAGACACCAGGAAGCCAACCGCCAAACCTCGGCCGACGCCACCGCCAACGTAGCCAGCAATGATGATATAGTTTGGCACGGGCGCAACCAACAACTCTTCGAGGTTACGTTGGTACTTGGCACTGAAGAAAGATGACGCAACATTGGAGTATGAGTTGGTGATCACCGACATCATAATCAAGCCCGGCACGATGTAGGTCATGTAATCAAAGCCACCCATCTCACCAATCCGACTGCCGATGAGGTTACCAAAAATCACAAAATACAGGCTCATCGTGACAATCGGCGGTATCAGCGTTTGTATCCAAATCCGCGTAAAACGGGTAATTTCTTTCGTGAGGAGACTTTTTAACGCCACCCAATACAACTTGTTCACGAGCCGGCCTCCATGCTCTCGCCCACTAAATTGACAAAGAGCTCTTCGAGACGGTTTGCCTTATTTCGCATTGATAAGACCTGAATGCCTTGCTCAGAAAGCTGTGTAAAGACTTCATTCAGGCCAACATTTTTATGAACCTCAACTTCCAGTGTATGGTCATCACACTGTTCCCACTTCACACCTGTCAGAGACTTCACCTCGCTGCCGGGGGCAAGGTCCAAAATGAAGGTCTCCAAATCAAGCTTACTAAGGAGTTTTTTCATCGACGTATTTTCAGCCAGCTCACCCTGATTAATGATGCCAATATTGCGGCACAACATCTCAGCTTCCTCAAGGTAGTGCGTGGTGAGAATGATCGTAATACCCTGCTTGTTGAGCTCTTCGAGGAATACCCACATTGAACGCCGCAGCTCAATATCGACCCCCGCGGTAGGCTCATCAAGGATCAATAAGCGAGGCTCATGCATAAGAGCACGAGCAATCATCAGTCGGCGCTTCATACCACCAGAAAGGTTTCGGGAGCGCTCCTTGCGTTTATCCCAAAGCTCTAGCTGACTGAGGTACTTCTTGGCACGAACTTTTGCTTCTTCGCGTTCAACACCGTAGTAGCCCGCCTGATTAATAACGACCTGCTCGACAGTCTCGAACTGGTTGAAATTAAACTCTTGGGGTACAAGACCGATCTGGCGCTTAGCAGTGACCAGATCTTTATCAATACAGTGGCCAAAAACCTTTACTGAGCCGGACGTTTTATTGACCAAAGAACAAATAATGCCAATGGTTGTCGATTTACCTGCGCCGTTTGGACCAAGTAACGCATAGAAATCGCCTTCAGATACAGTGAGGCTGATTCCTTTTAATGCCTTTACTTCTGTGCCGTAAACCTTAATTAAGTTATCTATCTCTAATGCATACATGGTAATAAAATGTTTGCTTACTATTAGTAAAAAGTTGTCGGACATCTTCCGACGAAAAGTACTGTATAGTAAGGGCAAAAGAGTAAATAGGTAACCGTTATGGCACAAATTAAGCAGTTATTTGCTAACAACCTCGAATGGTCAAAATCAATTAAGGACAATGACCCAGCTTACTTCGCGGAGCTTGCCAAGGAGCAACATCCAGAATACCTTTGGATTGGTTGTGCGGACAGCCGTGTTCCGGCCGAGCGTCTCACCGGGCTCGACTCTGGGGAATTATTCGTTCACAGGAACGTTGCTAACCAAGTTATTCATACTGACCTCAATTGTTTGTCAGTGATCCAGTACGCGGTTGATGTGCTCAAGGTTAAACATGTTATTGTCTGCGGCCACTATGGCTGTGGCGGTGTAAAAGCCTCAATTGATAATCCTCAACTTGGTCTGATCAACAACTGGCTTTTACACATTCGAGATTTATACCTAAAACACAAAGACTTTCTGGAAACCAAACCAGAAGACGAGCAGGCGAATTTGTTGTGTGAAATTAATGTCGCAGAACAAGTCTACAACTTGGGTAACTCCACCATTCTCCGCTCAGCATGGGAACGTGGTCAGGAAGTCAAACTGCACGGCTGGTTCTATGACTTAAATGATGGGATCTTGCGTGATTTAGGTGTGACAGCGACTGACAAAAAAAGCCTTGAAGAAAACTACGCGACCAGCATGTCGCGGCTTACCGTGAAAAGCCAATAAACGGTAAGTGAATCTTGGAGAGGAAAAAAGCGGTCATCGACCGCTTTTTTTATGACATACAGGTAAGCTTAGTCTTCGAGCGGAACAACTTTTCCTATAAACGGGAGGTGGCGATATTTCTGCGCATAATCAATACCCACCCCCACAACAAACTCATCAGGGATCCGGAAGCCATACCAATTCACATCAACTTCCACTTCACGGCGCTCAGGCTTGTCGAGCAGCGTACAAATTCGCACTGATTTTGGCTCACGAAGTCTTAGGATTTCACACACTTTACTCAGCGTATTCCCCGTATCGATAATATCTTCCACCAAAAGAATGTCTTTTCCTTTGATGTCATCATCTAAATCTTTCAGGATCCGCACATCACGAGTGCTTTCCATCGCATTGCCGTAACTGGAAGCCGTCATAAAGTCAACTGAGTGCGGTATTTCAATCGCACGAGCCAAATCTGCCATAAAGACAAATGAGCCACGTAACAGACCTACCATCACAAGATCTTCAGAACCTTCATAAAATTTTGTGATCTCAGCTCCCAATTGCTGAATTCTTTTTTGTACTTCCTGTTCCGAAATTAAGACTTCTACGGTATGTTTCATAATAAACCCCGACGGTGTACCGCCATAGCTACCTATTTATTCAAGGTGGCATATTCTAGCACCCGCCATGCGATGTTCCTATAACTACTAATTGCTGTTTTTTCGGCATAGATCGACTTGGCGGTCGTTGTAACGCGACGAATTGCTGGTGTACACTTTCTGCGCAATAAAAATAAATTTATAAATCAAATACATATAGGCATAAATTAGTTGGCAGGAACTAAAATGACGACATCTAACGGACGAGTTCGTACACGATTATCCCCCAAACAACGCAAGGAACAGTTACTAAATTGTGCACTCAGTGCCTTCTCGAGAAGAGGTATTGCACGTGCAGGTCATGCTGATATTGCTGACGTAGCAAACGTTTCCGTTGCGACCGTTTTTAATTACTTCCCAACTCGCGATGAGCTGGTTGATGCTGTCTTAGCTGAAGCTGAGCGTGAGTTCACGGCGATACTGAGCAACAGCGTTTCAGAAGAGCCCAATTCACTGCGAGCAGCGCTTAACCGTGTCACTGCTGAAGTAATTGATGCGGCACTTGACGAGCAAGACTGGTTGAAGATTTGGTTTGAGTGGAGCACCTCTATCCGTGAAAATATCTGGCCACAGTTTGCCAAAACTAACCAGAAGTTTATCGATAAGCTTGCTGAACAATTTCAGGCAGGACTGGCGCGCAATGAGCTCAACACTGAACATAGCCCTGCTGACCTTGCCAACATGGTGAACGGTGTCATTTATATGCTCTACCTTCAGGCCAACCAACACGCGGATAAAGAGCAACTTACCGGTAAAGCTCAGTCATACATCAACGTGTTACTCGAAGCCTAATCGGTCAAAATCGAATAATAAAAAAACCGACTTAACGTCGGTTTTTTTATTTATTAGCTTCGAAAAAGCACAGGGGCGTGTGGCCGAATATCAACGTTAACCTTATCACCGTATCCAAGCACTTCGTTCGAGTACACCATCAGTGATTGGCCTTTAATATCTACCTGATAACGACAATTGTCGCCCATAAACTGGACATCGCTGATCACGCCATCACCGGATGCGTCAGGGATAATTTTCAGGTTTTGCGGCCTGATGAGCCACGATAAATCACCACTATCAGGTTTTTCGTCCAGAGACCAATCACCAAGCGGTGTCGTCATTTTTGCGCTTCCATTGACAGTAACGGGTACATAGGAGCCGTGCCCCAAAAAGTCAGCGACAAAACGACTACGAGGATGATAGTAAAGCTCGGACGTAGAGCCATACTGCTCAATAATACCTTGGTTCATGACCGCCAGTTTGTCGGCAAACGCGAATGCTTCCTCACGACTGTGCGTGACAAAAATGGACGTTACGCCCTGTTCTTTGAATATCTTACGAATTTCTTTGATTAAGCTATGACGAACTTGGGTATCAATGTTTGAGAAGGGCTCGTCTAACAAAAGTAAATCAGGCTTGCTTGCTAATGCACGCGCTATTGCCACACGTTGCTGCTGACCGCCAGAGAGCTGATGTGGATAACGGCTTTCCAAGCCATCAAGTTTTACAAGCGCCAGCATTTCGGTAACACGGCTTTTGGTATCGGCCTGACTCTCTCTTTTGAGTCCGAAGGATATATTCTTCGCCACGGTCAGGTGTGGAAACAAGGCATAGTCTTGGAAGATCATTCCAATGTTACGTTGCTCTGGCGGCACATTCATTTTGTCATCAACAATAGTACGACCATTAATCGTCATTCTTCCGTCATCCAGCGGAAGCAATCCGGCGATAGACTTTAACAATGTGGTTTTGCCGCAGCCACTTGCACCAAGCAAACAAACAATCTCGCCTTTCTCAACATTAAACGTTAAATCGTCGAGAACGGCTTGGCCGTTATAGCGGCATATGAGGTTGTTTACGGTAAGGGCATCAGTCATGCGTGGCCTCGCTCTAAAGAACGGTTGATCAGAATAAGTGGGATGAGTCCTACAAATACCAGTAGAACAGCAGGCATTGCAGCGAGTTCGAGCTGCTCATCGGAGGCATAATTAAAGACGTATGTTGCTAATGTTTCGAAATTAAATGGCCTGAGCAAAATGGCTGCATTTAACTCCTTCATTGACTCGATAAAGACCAGCAACATTGCTATAAGGCAACCTCGGCGAATGAGAGGTAACTGCACGCGCTTTATCATGCTTTTTGCAGAGCAACCCAATGTGCGGGCAGCCATGTCCAATGAGGGAGCAACTTTCTGTAAACTCGACTCAACACTGCCTATTGCCACGCCGCTGAAACGCACGACAAACGCAGTGATCATTGCAAACATAGTCCCTGAGAGCACCAAGCCTGGACGGCCTAAATCGAAGTATTTTGCAACGTCGTTGATAAGGTGATCGCCACGAGTGAGGAATATCAGTACACCAATCGCAAGAATAGTACCCGGAACAGCATATCCTAAAGATGCAATCCTTGATGGTGCTGCGGAGACTGACTTTCCAGAGAGGCGACGGTAAAAGTTGACGAGAAGGGCGACACCCAGAGCAGCAACAGCGGCAATACCTGATACATACAGGCTGTTCAAACTATATTGAACAAAATCGATGACCGAGCTTGAAGACAGGTAACCCAGCGCAAAAATAATGAGCTGCACAAGAGGTGCGGCAAAGGCTGCGGCAAATAATCCCCAGCAAAAAACGGTCGCTGCAATCTTGAATTTGCCTCTGAGTTTTACCTTTTCAATTTTGTCAGCACTCACTGTTTGGCTAAACAGCTGCTGTTTTCGTCGGCTATACCTTTCACTCGAAATCAAAATAAAAATAACGACCAGCATAATCGCTGAAATTTTTGCTGCTGCATTGAGATTAGAGTAGCCGAGCCATGTGTCATAAACCGCTGTGGTCAATGTGTTTACAGCAAAGTAACTCACCGTACCAAAGTCACCCAACGCTTCCATAGCAACCAGAGAAGCACCCACAGCGATTGCGGGACGTGCTAAAGGCAAAGAAACGCGCCAAAAGGCCTGTAACGGTGAACAGCCAAGTAATCTTGCCGATTGTGAAAGAGTTACACTCTGTTCCATAAACGATGCACGGGCGAGCAAATATATATAAGGGTATAAAACGAGAGAGAGGACGAAACAGGCCCCTGGGAGCGTTCGCAGATCAGGAAACCAGTAGTGAGCCGGAGAAGTCCAACCCATAATGTCACGGAGTAGAATCTGAATCGGACCAGCGTAATCAAACCAGTCAGTGTAAATATAACCGACAATGTAACCCGGCATCGCAGCAGGTAACACCAATGCCCATTGAAGCCATCGCCCACCCGGGATGTCACAGTTTGCCATGATCCAAGCCGTCGGAATGCCCATTAAAATAGACAGTATTACTGTGCCTAAAACAATAACGGCAGTGTTGTAGGTATATGTCCCCATCACTGTCGCCATGAGGTGACCGAATATTTCGTTATCACCACCCATGGCCGTGTAAAAAATAGCCAGAATAGGAAAAACCAGCAGCAAGGATATTAGCCAGCTACTGGTTTCAAAAAATCGACTTTTTTCGTGCATTTACAACCACACTAAAAACAAAACTAATTAGGGAGGATATCAATCCTCCCTATTTTATCAATGGTTACAGGTCAAACTGCACTTCATCAATCAACTTCACCGCTTTGGCGTAGTTGTCAGCAATTGTCGTCAGAGGCAAGTCATCTGCTTTGTAGCTACCCCATGAAGAAACAAGCTTCGAGCTCGCTACGCCTTTCTTGACTGGCTCTTCATAGTTCACTTCTGCGTACATGCCTTGTGCAAAATCAGATGTCAGGAATTCCATCAGTTTGATTGCATTTTCTTTGTTCGGTGAGAACTTAGCCAACGCCATGCCGCTAATGTTTACGTGAGTACCGTTTGCATTTTGGCCTGGGTAGTTAAGGTAAACACTGTCAGCCCATGCTTTTTGCTCTTTATCTGCAAGCATTTTGCCTAGGTAGTAGCTGTTACCCAAAGATACGTCACACAGACCTTCAGAAATGGCTTTCACTTGTGCGCGGTCGTTACCCTGTGGCTTACGCGCCAAGTTCGCTTTAACACCTTTCAGCCATTCTTTCGCTTCTGCTTCACCGTGGTTAGCAATAATCGATGCTACCAGAGAAACATTATATGGGTGCTTACCAGAGCGAGTACAAATCTTACCTTTGAACTCAGGCTTGGCCAGATCAAGGTAGTCAAAGTCATCACCAAGCTTACCAACACGGTCACGAGAAGAGTAAACCGCACGAGAACGTGTCGTCAGTGCGAACCACTCTTCATCTGAGTCGCGGAATTGTGCAGGCACGTTTCCGTCAATCACTTTGCTATCAACTTTCTGAACAACGCCTTTGTCTACAAGCTCGCTCAGGCGTGAAATATCAACAGTCAGCAGGACATCGGCTGGGCTGTATTCACCTTCTTGTTGGACTTTCTCAGCCATACCTTTCTTAGCAAACTTCACGTTTACCTTGATTCCGGTTTGCTTGGTGAATTCGTTAAGCATTGGCTCAATCAGAAACGGCTGACGGTAAGAGTAAACATTAACTTCTTCCGCTGCTGCCGCAGGTCCTGCGCCAAAGAGTGTTGCCAAAATGGCGGTGCTCAAAACAACCTTTTTCATCCCTACACGTTCCTTGCTGGTAATGTTAATAAGAACAGTTATCACTTACATTAAAGTATACATTTATAATTTTTGATAGCAAGATTGTGAATAAAAGCTGTGGGGGAGAAACAAAAAAATTCTCACCTGTTGGTGAGAATTTTCATATTTATATCAGTGGTGAGATTGGTTTGATTATTTAACGCTAACAAACTCAGGGTATGCATCGACACCACAATCGTGAATATCCATGCCTGCCATCTCTTCCTCTTCTGAGACGCGGATGCCCACAGTTGCTTTCAAAATTGACCATACCAACAGGCTAGCACCAAATACCCATGCGAAGATAACCGCTGCGCCAATCAACTGTGTCACGAAGCTTGCATCACCATTGCTGAATGGAACAACCATCAGACCAAACAGACCACAGGTTCCGTGTACCGAGATAGCACCGACCGGATCATCAATTTTCAGCTTGTCGAGACCAACAATACTGACAACAACCAAGGCACCACTTACTGCACCGATAAGTACTGCTGCCAGTGGAGATGGTGAGAGTGGGTCTGCCGTAATCGCAACCAAACCAGCCAGTGCACCGTTCAGCACCATAGTCAGGTCAGCTTTGCCCCAGGTCATCTTACAGAACCCAAGTGCAGCAATCGCGCCAGCCGCTGCCGCTGCGTTTGTGTTCAAGAAAATTTGACCAACTGCAGTTGCGTTTTCGAAGTTAGAAACTGCAAGCTGTGAACCACCGTTGAAGCCGAACCAACCGAACCAAAGGATAAATGTACCCAAGGTTGCGAGCGGAAGGTTTGAACCCGGGATTGGATAAATCTGACCATTTTGCCGTATTTACCTTTACGTGCACCCAGTAACAGAACACCTGCAAGTGCTGCGGCAGCGCCGGCCATGTGAACAATACCTGAACCTGCGAAGTCGCTGAAGCCCATGTCTGACAAGAAGCCCCCCCCATGTCCAGTAGCCCTCAACTGGGTAGATAACAGAGGTCATCACAATTGAGAACAGCAAGAATGACCAAAGTTTCATGCGCTCTGCGACAGCACCAGAAACGACAGACATCGCTGTTGCTACGAACACAACCTGGAAGAAAAAGTCAGACTCTAAAGAGTGATCAGCGCCTTCTGATTGGGTTCCAATCAAGGTGCCGAAAGAGGGTAACCAGCCTGCCTCAGCGTTATCGACGTACATAATATTGTACCCGACAACCAGATAAACGGTGCATGCAATCGCGTACAAGCAGATATTCTTTGTCAGTATTTCGGTTGCGTTTTTAGAGCGAACAAGACCTGCCTCTAACATAGCGAAGCCCGCAGCCATCCACATAACCAATGCGCCTGACATCAAGAAGAAAAAGGTGTCCAAGGCATAACGTAATTCTGTTACTGTTGTTGATAATTCCATTTTTTAATCCCCCAAGCCTTAAAGCGCTTCAGCGTCCATTTCGCCTGTACGAATTCGCAGCGCTTGCTGCAGGTCGTACACAAAGATTTTTCCATCACCGATTTTTCCGGTATGTGCCGCTTTGGTAATCGCCTCGACAACTTCGTCAACGTTCTCTGTGTTTACAGCAATCTCGAGTTTAACCTTCGGCAGGAAATCCACCTGATACTCGGCACCGCGGTAAAGCTCTGTGTGTCCTTTCTGTCTGCCAAATCCTTTTACTTCGCTGACAGTCATGCCATCAACACCCACTTCGGCAAGTGCTTCACGGACATCGTCTAACTTAAAAGGTTTGATGATCGCATTAATCAGTTTCATTACCCCTCTCCTTGAGTCATTTTTGTTCTTTGTTGTACAGACATATAACAAGGGGCGTGCCAGTTTTTTTATCTCAATTAAATCATTAGGTTATAATCATTGATGAATTTACACGCACAATCAACGCACCAAGTCGGTGCATGCATTTCACCAATACCAAGCAGATTCATCTTTTGAAGAAGGCGCACCACAATGACGCAATGCAACCTTATTTGAGAAGGGGTAGAGCGAGGTGTATGTTGTTTGATTTGCTCTATCTTGCACCGTAGCGCTTGATAAAGTCCTGCCATGCATTCAAGACCTGATTGAAGTCTTCAAGCCCACACAAAGAGACGCTTTCTTCATCATAGTCTCTGAGATCATCACCTTGTTCATGGCTGTCATTACTGATTTCGGAAGACAACTCTCTCTCAACGACAGCATTTGTCTGCACCAAGGCCTCTTCACGGCTCAGGGTAAGGTGGAGCTCTTTACCCGCACGTTGCCACTCACCACCAGACACAGAGATGTGCTGTGAAGCAGAAAGCACCTCGGATATTTCTTCAAGGTTGGTACTCACCTCATCGACCAACCAGCGGCCAAGTGCTTCATGCCCCATGGAAAGTTCTGCATGGAAACTGCCATCCAACGTGTTGCGGCGAAATTCATAATCCATGTGTATTCCTCGGTTCTAAACGGTCAAAGCTGCCCATTTTCAGCAAAACTGACACAGATGCAAGCCAATCTACCTCTTTGCAAAGCCAGTAAATTGGTCGACTTATTTCTTATACAACAGTATAGGGACCGTCGCAGCAGGCCAGCGTATCAAAGCTAGCACTGCGCGCTAATTTCCCGAATAGCAGGCATAAAAAAAGCCCCCGATAATATCGAGGGCTTCTCAAGCATGAAGAGACTATCAGACAGCAGCCTGAATAATCACGTCATCTGCTTTTTTGGTGTACTCATCCATACGATGGAAGTTGAGGTAACGGTATGTATCTGCCGCAGTCGCATTGATCTGCTCAGCATACTCCAGATACTCTGCAACCGATGGGATTTTACCCAGCATCGCACCCACCGCTGCCAGTTCAGCAGAAGACAGGTAAACATTCGCGCCTGTACCTAAACGGTTAGGGAAGTTACGGGTAGATGTCGAAAGTACGGTCGCACCGTCAGCAACACGTGCTTGGTTACCCATACACAGCGAACATCCCGGCGTTTCAATACGCACACCAGCACGGCCATAGATACCGTAGTAACCTTCTTCAGTTAGCTGGTCACGGTCCATCTTCGTTGGTGGTGCTACCCACATACGGGTAGAAAGCACAGAGCCAGACTTATCAAGTAGCTTACCAGCAGCACGGAAGTGGCCGATGTTGGTCATACAACTACCGATGAAGACTTCATCAACTTTGTCGCCTGCAACGTCAGAAAGAAGGCGTGCATCATCTGGGTCGTTCGGCGCACACAGGATTGGCTCTTTGATGTCAGCCAAGTCGATTTCAATCACTTCCGCGTATTCCGCATCCGCATCCGCTTCCATCAGCTCTGGGTTTTCAAGCCATGCTTCCATAGCAGAAATACGACGCTCGATGGTACGACGATCGCCGTAACCTTCGCTGATCATCCACTTCAACATCACGATGTTTGATTGCAGATACTCAGAGACAGAATCCTGAGACAACTTAACCGTACAGCCAGCCGCTGAACGCTCAGCCGATGCATCAGACAGCTCAAATGCTTGCTCAACGGTCAGGTGATCAACACCCTCTATCTCGAGGATACGACCAGAGAATGCATTGATCTTACCTGCTTTCTCAACAGTCAGAAGACCTTGCTTGATCGCGTAATAAGGGATGGCATGAACAAGATCACGCAGCGTGATGCCCGGCTGCATATCACCTTTAAAGCGAACCAGAATTGACTCAGGCATATCCAGTGCATAACACCCGTTGCTGCTGCGAATGCAACCAGACCTGAACCCGCTGGGAACGAAATACCCAGAGGGAAACGTGTATGTGAGTCACCACCTGTACCAACGGTATCAGGCAGCAGCATACGGTTCAGCCATGAGTGGATAACACCATCACCCGGACGCAGTGACACACCGCCACGGTTCATAATGAAATCAGGCAATGTATGGTGCGTGTTGACATCAACAGGCTTTGGATACGCTGAGGTGTGACAGAATGACTGCATTGTCAGGTCAGCTGAGAAGCCAAGACAAGCAAGGTCTTTCAGCTCATCACGAGTCATTGGGCCCGTGGTATCCTGAGAGCCCACTGTAGTCATCTTAGGCTCACAGTATGTGCCTGGGCGAATACCTTCAACGCCACAGGCTTTACCTACCATCTTCTGGCCTAAGGTATAGCCTTTACCTGTATCAGCAACAGACTGCGGGCGACGGAACGTATCAGTCGCTGGCAAGCCCAGTGATTCGCGCGCTTTCTCTGTCAGGCCACGGCCGATGATAAGTGGAATACGACCACCAGCACGAACTTCGTCATAAAGCACATCTGTTTTTAAAGAGAAGGTCGAAAGAAGGTCGTCGCTGCCGTTGCTGCGAACTTCGCCTTTGTGTGGGTAAATGTCAATCACATCACCCATGTTGAGCTTGGATACATCCAGCTCGATTGGCAGTGCACCCGCATCTTCCATGGTGTTGAAGAAGATTGGTGCGATTTTACCACCTAGACAGAAACCGCCAGCGCGCTTGTTTGGCACGAACGGGATATCGTCGCCCATGAACCAAAGCACAGAGTTAGTCGCAGACTTACGTGAAGAACCCGTACCCACAACATCACCGACGTAAACCAGTTGATGGCCTTTTTCTTTCAGTGCTTCGATTTGTTTGATTGGACCAATAACGCCTGCCTGATCCGGTTCGATGCCTTCACGGGCATTCTTCAGCATTGCCAGCGCATGCAGCGGGATATCAGGACGCGACCATGCATCTGGTGCAGGTGACAGGTCATCAGTATTTGTTTCGCCAGTGACTTTGAAAACAGTCATGGTGACTTTTTCAGGCACGTCTGGCTTGGACAAGAACCATTCAGCATCAGCCCATGACTGAAGCACAGTTTGTGCGTGTGCGTTGCCAGCTTTCGCTTTTTCTTCAACATCATAGAATGCATCAAACATCAGCAATGTGTGCGAAAGTGCTTTAACTGAAAGTGGTGCCAGAGTGTCATCATCAAGCAGTGACACTAAAGGTTCGATGTTGTAACCGCCTTGCATGGTGCCAAGCAGTTGAACCGCTTTTTCTTTTGACACTAAAGGAGATGCGCACTCTCCTTTTGCAACAGCAGCAAGAAAGCCCGCTTTAACATATGCAGCTTCATCAACGCCTGGTGGAATACGATTTTCCAACAGGTCGACCAGAGTTTCTTCTTCTCCGGCTATTGGATTTTTTAACAATTCAACCAGATTGGCTGTTTGCTCTGCGTCCAGAGGTTTTGGGGCAATCCCCTGAGCAGCACGTTCTTCGACGTGTTTACGGTAGGCTTCAAGCACGACTGTTTCCTCATCATTGCGTCTGGCTATTGCACCAGACATCCTTGGAATATATCTCGGCTTACCAGGCTGGCAAATAATGAAAGCCGCCAACGCAAAAGCTGGGTGCCTGTGCGACCGAGCGGGCATGTTAGCACTTTTTAACCAAAATTTAAAATAAGGCCCCAGAACACAACAAGTCACCGCCAGTATGTTGAAAGTACAGCGATATAGTGTTGCCAGAGCCCGTTAAACGTTAAAACTGCGTACCCAAACTGAGATAGAAAGAATCATGTTCCGAGTCGGTAATGCCATAAGCAACCAACACCGGACCAATAATCGTATCTACCCCCGCAAATATACTGCCAGCATTGTAAAATGGTATGTCTTTTATCGAAAAGTCAGGGTTATTCCACACTGATCCTCGCTCAATAGAGGCACCCACATAGACAGGCGTTTTAAAAAGACCAAAATCGTTATCTTGAAGGCGATACCTGTAGATCAATGAGCCAAAGGCTGAGTTATCGCCACGCAGCCTGCCTTGAGGGAGGCCTGATAAGTTAAATAAGCCACCAAGCTCGCGAAGCCTCACAACAAGCTCCCCAGTATCAAAACCAAAACTTGTGATAGCAGCAGCCCTGTCAACATCCGTCCCCTGATAACTTAACTCTCCAAAGAGAGTATGACGTCCAATGCTTTGAGCATGTGATAATTCGACTTCCACTTGATTGGAGTCGATGACTTTCTCAAAGAGTTGGTTATCAAGAACGGTATCTCTGACTGAGCTCAGCTGAGCATGGAAGTAACTTCCTGATGACGGAAATACTCGGTTATCAAGGGTATCAAGTGTAATACTGATATACTGCTTGTCTTGGCTAAACTCACGGCGAAACAGAGCACCGCCTCTTGTTTCTTCCCCCACCACAAAGTCAGCACCGACGCTAAACTGGCTCCAAAGTTCTGGTTGCCAGCCCAATTCAGCGCCCATTCTCCATTCTTTCGTTCTTGAGGTCAGAATGATAACGCTTTCCTGTTCATCAATTTTTTTCTCGTCATCCGTCAGATCGTACTGCGTCACTTGCTCAGCGATATATTTACCCCATGGACGAATAAAAAATTCCTGTGACGCAACGAGAGGCGCGAACAGTTCTACACCCGCCACTTTTCGATTACCTAACTCAAGCTCAGTCATCAGCTCCGCACCGTATTCGCTGAGGCCAGTATTGGTGATTCTGACCCCCGCAGAATAAAGGGTGCTGGTACTGAAATCATCCTCAATATTGACGCGAAAATCGAGAAAACTCGGGCCCCAACTTCTTTCTTCGACATCGAGAAACAGAGCATTACTGCCGTCATTTTTATGTATTTCAAAATCAACTGACTCAAAGCGATCCAACGCATTGAGGTTGGAAATACTCTCTTCCAGTTTTGCAGTATCGAGAAGACCGAGATCGACATCAAGGCGGTCTTTTAACACCTCATCAGACAGGGACGTGTTGTTATTGATAACAACATCAGAAATCGTCATCTGATCGCCAAATTCAAGAAGCTTTCTACGCGCCTGTTTGCGTTCAACATAATCCTGATAGACCGCAGAGTCGACTTTCAGTGGCTTAAGCGATGCTTCTGAGAGACGAGTTATTTGATAACCCTTTTGGAGTGCTTCCGGCATTCTGTCGAAATCAGCCGTTTCCATGTCACCAACAGCGGGTGTCAGTAGCACATCCTTGTCTGATAAATTAGCAATCTGCGCCTTTGTGGTGTTGCGAACGAGAAAGTTAATGAGCTGATTACTGACTGATAAAAGGTTTTTAGGTTGTCCGCTTTCGCGTAGTCAGTGCTGATATCAACGGCGATGACGATATCTGCCCCCATCGCCTTAACGATGTCCACGGGCATATTGTTCACTGAGCCACCATCCACCAGCAACTTCCCATCTAACTTAACCGGTGGTAATGCGCCGGGCACCGACATACTTGCGAGCATCGCCTTCGTCAACACACCTTTATCAATCACCACGGTACCGAGGTTTTCAATGTCTGTTGCCACGGCGCGGAAAGGAATCACTAAATCGTCGAAGGACTCCAACGCTGGCAGTGTTCCTGTCGACTCACGCAGAATGCGCTTCATGTATTGTCCCTGAACAATCCCCTGCGGTGTCTTTATCTCGGTGCCTTCGTAGCCAATGCTGGCCTGTATATTGTACCTATCGTCAGAGGCTTTCGAATGAACACGGCGGTCCGCCCTGCTCTCTCTATCCTGATATCCCTGATTCCACTCAATCGTGTCTATCAATACTTCAATTTCATCTGCACTCATGCCTGCAGCATATAACCCACCAACGTAGGCGCCCATACTGGTGCCTGCAATATAATCGACAGGAATATGCATTTCTTCTAACGCTTTTAATACGCCAACATGCGCAGCACCTTTCGCACCACCGCCACTGAGGGCAAGGCCGATTTTAGGTCTTTCAGACTTTTCTTCTGCAAAGGTTAAAGTTGAGGAGAAAATTGCCGACAAAAGAACTGCAGCGGTAAAAATTCTTCTCAATGAACACTCAAAAACCATTCGAAGTTGCTCCGCGTTTTTCCTACTTATAAAAATTCACTACAACGTAGCCGCGCCCCTTGGCGGTTCTCGGAGAGAAACATGAAGTTTATGCATCTGACTATAAAGCAAAAGCTTATCATGGCGTTAGTATCAGCGTGATAACCACCACCCTTATATTGTGCTCGCTTAGCCTCTTTAAATCATACAGCATTATCAAACAGCGCCTGATGGAACGGGAGTTGCCTATGACACTGGACAGTATCAGTCAGCAACTCGAGGCAGACGTATTTGCACTTGAACATGCCGCAGAGACACTGGCGAATAACCCAATGATGATAAAAGCCGTTTCAAACCCCGACGTTGATGAAAATCAGCAGATGATCGTTGAGTCTCTGAGAAAACTGAAGCAACAGTACAAGCTGACAGATGCCTCCATCGCGAACCGCACAACTGCGCATTACTGGAATCAAAATGGCTTCCTCCGTCAATTGAACCGTGGTCAGGATGGTTGGTTTTATGACTTCCGTGATTCAGCCAAACCCGAAATGACGCACCTTTTCCGTGAAGCCAACGGTGATATGAAGCTGTTTGTTAATTATCAGCTCACCAACGGACAAACACTGGCTGGGTTATCTCGCTCCATGGACAGCATGGTAGATATGCTGAACCAATTCACCATTGAGAAAACTGGCTTCGTCTATCTGGCGTCTGGCGACGGTCAAATCAAACTTCATAAAAACAGCCGCTTAATAGGAAGCAGCAACATTCGTAACCTTTATCAAGGCGACACCAGCTCGTTGCTGAGGAAAGGTGGCATTAACCTGACAACCGTTCAGGTCGATGGCGAAGACATGGTTCTGGCATCAGAATACGTGCCCGCGCTTGACTGGTTTCTTGTCGCACAAGTCCCCGAAAAAGAAGTCTTCGAGCAACTTTACACCACAGGTCAGAGCCTCATTTTCATCGCAATCATCGTCTGCCTGATCTTTGCTACTGTTGCCGTGTTTGTTGCCGCCAGCATTGTCCGTCCGATCACCCAGCTCGCAGATGTGTTTAAAGACATCGGTGAAGGACAGGGAGATTTGCGCCAACGCATTCCGGTCGAAAGTAACGACGAAATCGGGAAACTGGCGCAAGGCTTTAACAGCTTTGTCAGCCAGATACATCGCCTGATCACTGACGTATCAGACACTAGCCAGTCATTGAATCGCGCGGCAGAAACTGTGTCTTATCAGGCGAAAACAACCGAAGACAACAGCACAAGCCAACGCGATCGCACCATTCAGGTCGTCGCTGCCATCAACGAAATGGGTGCGACTGTCAATGAGATTGCCTCTAACGCAGCGCATGCCGCAGACTCTGCAAATCAAGCCGCAACGGAAACCTCGACGGGTCAGCAAGTTGTTGTCACTGGCCGAGACACCGTTAACCAGCTCGCCAGAGATATGGACAAAATGGCAGAGGTTATTCGGAATCTGGCTGAGAATACCAACGCAATCGGCAGCATTCTCGAGGTTATTCGTGGTGTTTCTGAGCAAACAAATCTGCTGGCACTCAATGCAGCCATTGAAGCGGCGCGTGCTGGTGAACAAGGTCGCGGTTTTGCGGTTGTTGCCGACGAAGTAAGAAGCCTTGCCAGCCGCACGGCAGAGTCGACCAATGAGATTCAGACGATGATCGACCAATTGCAGCAAGAAGCGCAAAATGCGGTCATTGCGATGGAGCACTCTCAGGCCCTGACAGGCGAAGGGGTCACAGCCGCTGATAATGCCTCCGGCGCACTGGCACAAATCAATCAACAGATCATTTTAATTTCGGACATCAACACCACAGTGGCTGCCGCCACCGAAGAACAGTCAACCGTGGTCAATGATATCAACCGGAACATTGAAGACATCAATGAAACGACACTGCGTACCGCTGAAACTGCTGCACTGATGTCGGAATCGAGTAAAGAACTGCACCATTTATCCACCCAGCTTGATGGCTTGGTTGGGCGTTTCAAACTTTAAGCCACAATAGATATAAAAGCCGCGTTTCAATGACGCGGCTTTTTTGTAGGTAACTGGTGAACGGTTAATGACGAATCAAGTCAGAATTGCGTACCCAGGCTCAAGTAAACAGAATCATATCCTTTTTCGGTCAATCCATACGCCAATAGTACCGGCCCAATTATCGTATCCATGCCAGCAAAGACACTGCCTGCGTTATAGAAAGGGATGTCGTCAAACGACAAGCCTGCGCCATTCCATATTGCTGCACGTTCAATAGAAGCCCCCACATATAAAGGCGTTTTGAATAACCCGAAATCATTATCCTGAAGGCGATACCTGTATATCAGCGATCCAAGTACGCTGTTGTTACCAATCAGGCGACCTCTGGGCAATCCCGATAGATTGAAAAGCCACCCAACTCACGAGGCTCAATAAGGAGGTTGGTCTGTTTATAGCTACCAAACGCCGAGACCTCAGTAACATCAAGAATATTTGCGGTTCCAGAATAGGTTAGTTTCCCAGATAACGTGTGTTTGTCATAACTCGCCGCATGGAGTAGCTCAACATCTAATTGCTTCGACTTTATGTCTGTCGGCCCAAGAATCGCTTCGGCGGTTAAACTGTCAGATACCCAACTATACATTGCTGACAGATAACTGCCTTTTGACGGAAAAACCCTGTCATCGAGAGTATCCATGGTGTATCTCACATAGGGCCTTTCACGCGAGAAATTGCGCTTAAATAAATTTAACTGGTTGAGCTCTCCAACCCGATACTCATAACCAATGCTGAGCTCACTCCAAAGCGTGGGTTGCCAGCTAAGCTCTCCCCCCATGCTCCATTGTTCCTTGCGCTCTATTACAAACGTATCCTTGTAAATATCGTCGGAATCTAGGCTCGGCTCATCACCAGGTTGGAAAAATTCAGTCGCTTGTGTCGCTGAGTATTTGCCCCAAAAACGACTGGTAAATTTCTGGGATGGACCCAAAGGCACAAATAGGCCTACTCCTACGGCACGGTTGTTACCCATCTCTAGCTCAGTGCTTAACTCTGCGCCATACTCACTCAAACCCGTGTTGATTATTCGCAGGCCCGTGGTGTAAAACGCGTTGTCGTTGAAATCGTCCTCAATCGAAAAACGAAAATCTACAAAGTTAGGCCCCCAACTTCGTTCACGTACTTCAAGGTGTAATTCATTCCCTTCATCTGTTTGATGAAGGTCGTATTCAATCGATTCAAAACGGTCAAGGGCATTTAGATTCTCAATCGCGGCCTCAAGATCACGCGTATCTATTTTTCCGCTTTCTATACCCAACTTTTCTTTCAGCAAATGTTCAGAGTATGGCGAGTTATTGCTGATCGTCACCTTTGCCACCTCAACCTGATCGGCATAAACAAGTTGCTTTCTGCGTTGCTGCTTCCTCTCAACATAAGCCTGATATTCAGCGGACGACACGACCAACGGAGAGAGTGTGGCATCTGATAGCAAAGTGATTTGGTAGCCTTTCTGAAGAGCTTCTGGCATGCGTTCAAAATCAGCCGTTTCCATATCACCAATATCGGGGGTCAAAAGCACATCCTTTAGAGACATATTGGCAATTTGAGCCTCTGTGCTACTTCTTACCATGTAATTGATCAATTGATTGGTAACTTGGTAGAAGCTCTTTAACTTGTCTGCCTTGGCATAATCGGTACCAATATCAACTGCAATAACAATGTCAGCGCCCATGTCTTTCAACACATCGACAGGCATATTATTCACGGGTCCACCATCCACCAAGAGGGTGCCATCAACATTTGCAGCGGGCAGCACACCGGGAATGGCCATACTGGCAAACATAGCTTTACTCAATATTCCTCGGTCAAGGATCACAGGGGTGAGGTTTTCGATATCTGTCGCAACAGCACGGAACGGCAAGACCAATTCATCGAATGAGGTGAATTCAGGAAGCGATCCTGTCGATTCACGCAGAATACGCTTCATATATTGCCCCTGCACGATACCCTGCGGGGTCTTTATTTCCGTTCCATCAAAGCCAATATTGACCCTGAGATTGTACTTGTCATCAGAGGCCTTCGTATTAACCCGACGCATTCCACGCTCTGCTCTATCCTGATAACCCTCAGTCCACTCGATGGATTCAATAAGCACTTCGATATCATCAGCAGTCATCCCAGAGGCATAAAGCCCTCCCACATAAGCCCCCATGCTGGTGCCCGCAATGTAGTCAACCGGAATATGCATCTCTTCTAGCGCTTTCAGCACACCGACATGGGCCGCGCCTTTTGCACCTCCACCACTCAGGGCCAGCCCTATCTTGGGTCTCTGCGGAAAGTCATCGGCGAAAGACGATAACGAAAATAAAAGAGACATCAGTGCCAGCATCACTGCCAATCGTTTGCTGAAAGAGAAAGCACATCCCATGAAAGCCAACCTGCTGAGAATATGGAAAAGATAAGTACCGAGCGAACGCTAAGTCACTACCAATGACTATAAAGCAACTCAGCGCTGCAACTGAAACTTTTGAGAGGGAGAGATATTCTGCAAGCAACCAAAGGTTGCACGCGCGATCGTTGGGCATAAAAAAAAAGCGCCCAACTGGACGCTTTTCTTACGGTGCTAAATCAGCCAGAAGAATTACTTCTTCTTCACCGCTTTTTTGTTTGGCAGGTCAGTGATTGAACCTTCAAACACTTCAGCAGCCAGACCAACAGACTCGTGCAGAGTCGGGTGAGCGTGGATAGTCAGTGCGATGTCTTCTGCATCACAGCCCATCTCGATCGCCAGACCGATTTCACCCAGCAGTTCACCACCGTTAGTACCAACGATAGCACCACCGATTACACGGTGAGTCTCTTTGTCGAAGATGATCTTCGTCAAACCATCAGCACAATCAGACGCGATTGCACGGCCAGATGCTGCCCATGGGAATGTCGCCACTTCGTAGTTCAGACCTTCTGCTTTCGCTTCTTTCTCAGTCTTACCAACCCATGCAACTTCTGGCTCAGTGTATGCAATTGAAGGGATCACTTTAGGATCGAAGTAGTGCTTCTTACCAGAGATAACCTCTGCCGCTACGTGCGCTTCGTGCACACCTTTGTGTGCCAGCATTGGTTGGCCAACAATATCACCCACAGCGTGGATGTGCGGTACGTTAGTACGTAGTTGCTTGTCAACGTTGATAAAGCCACGCTCATCAACTTCAACACCCGCTTTTTCAGCGTCAAGCAGCTTACCGTTAGGGATACGGCCGATTGATACCAGAACAGCGTCATAACGAACAGGCTCAGCAGGTGCTTTCTTGCCTTCCATCGTCACGTAGATACCATCTTCTTTCGCTTCAACCGTGGTCACTTTCGTTTCCAGCATCAGGTTGAATTTCTTATTGATGCGCTTAGTGAAGACTTTGATGATGTCTTTATCTGCCGCTGGAATAACCTGATCGAACATCTCAACAACGTCGATATCAGAACCCAGCGCGTGGTAAACGGTACCCATTTCCAGACCGATGATACCGCCACCCATAACCAACAGCTTCTCTGGCACTTCTTTCAGTTCCAGCGCATCAGTTGAGTCCCAGATACGTGGGTCTTCATGCGGAATAAATGGCAGTTCAAGAGGACGTGAACCCGCTGCGATGATCGCGTTGTCGAAGTTAACAGTTGTCTGACCGTCTTCGCCTTCAACCACGATGGTGTTAGAGCCAGTGAATTTGCCGTAACCGTTAACTACGCTAACTTTACGCATCTTCGCCATGCCACCAAGACCGCCAGTCAGTTGATTAACAACCTTCTCTTTCCATACGCGGATCTTGCTCAGATCAGTTTGTGGTTCGCCAAAAACAACACCATGCTCGGCCATTGCTTTCGCTTCTTCGATAACTTTTGCAACGTGCAGCAGGGCCTTCGATGGGATACAACCCACGTTCAGACAAACACCACCCAGTGTGCTGAATTTCTCGATAAGTACGGTTTCCAGACCTAAATCGGCACAACGGAAAGCCGCTGAGTAACCAGCAGGGCCTGAACCCACGACAACGACCTGGGTTTTGATTTCTTTACTCATTCTGACCTCATTGTAATCTTTTGTCCCTAACAGGCTAATCACGGATTTTATGCTTTGATTTGCTGCTTATTGTGCCGAGTGCCGTTATGAGGGCTATCCCAGTTGGGGCCGTCATTCTAGCGCCGACAGTGCGAGCAGAAAATGTTAATCCAGTTAGCCTGTGACCAATACATCAATTCGCGCCAGTTAGACCCCCGGTCTTAGCAAACCTGAAACGCTGTCGCAGGCTTGCCACTGGCGCAAACGGGTGGTGCGTTACAGTACCAGACGACGAATGTCAGACATTACGCCATTCAGGTAAGTAATAAAACGCGCACCCTCTGCACCGTCGATCACGCGGTGATCGTAAGACAGAGACAGAGGCAGCATCAGACGTGGTTCGAAGTCTTTACCGTTCCATACTGGTTTCATTTCAGACTTAGACACACCAAGGATACCTACTTCCGGTGCATTCACGATTGGTGTAAATGCAGTACCACCCAAGCCGCCCAGGCTTGAGATAGTGAAGCAGCCGCCTTGCATGTCAGACGCAGTCAGCTTACCAGCACGGGCCTTCTTCGAGACTTCCATCAGCTCAAGAGACAGCTCATGGATGCCTTTCTTGTTCACGTCACGGAATACAGGAACAACCAGACCGTTTGGTGTATCGACAGCGATACCGATGTTCACGTATTTCTTCAGGATCAGGCTCTCACCGTCTTCAGACAGTGAAGAGTTGAACGAAGGAAAGGCTTCAAGCGCTTTCGCTGCTGCTTTCATGATGAACACCAGCGGGGTGATCTTCATGCCTGAGTCTTTCTTCGCTTCAATTGCATTCTGTTCTTTACGGAATGCTTCCACTTCAGTGATGTCAGCGTTATCCCACTGCGTTACGTGCGGGATCATTACCCAGTTACGATGCAGGTTCGCGCCAGAAATCTTCTTGATGCGAGACAGAGGCTTAACTTCTGTTTCACCGAACTTGCTGAAATCAACTTTCGGCCAAGGCAGAAGACCCAGGGCAGCGCCGTCATCTTTACCAGATGCAGCCGCGCCAGCAGAACCTGATTCAAGACGCTTAAGCGCATCTTTCACGAAGTTTTGAACGTCTTCTTTCACGACACGACCTTTACGGCCAGTGCCTTTCACTTTGGCAAGATTAACACCAAACTCACGAGCCAGACGGCGAACAACCGGAGACGCGTGTGCGTACTCGTTGTTTTCTTCAAACTCACCAGTCGCTGCTGGTGCAGACGCCGCTGGAGCCGCCGCTTTAGCTGGCGCAGATGACGCCGGAGCAGCTGCTGCTGGCGCAGGCGCCGCGGCAGGTGCAGCACCCGCTACCTCGAATACCATGATCAGAGAGCCAGTCGATACTTTATCGCCCGCTGCTACTTTGATTTCTTTCACAGTACCTGTAAATGGTGCTGGTACTTCCATTGAAGCCTTATCGCCTTCAACAGTGATCAGAGATTGCTCTTCTTCAACCGTGTCGCCAACCGCTACCATGATTTCGGTAACTTCTACTTCGTCACCACCGATATCAGGAACGTTAACGTCTTTTGCTGCAGAAGCCGCTGGTGCAGCTGCAGGAGCCGGAGCAGCCGCTGGCGCAGCGCCAGAACCCGCTACTTCGAAGACCATGATCAGAGAACCGGTAGACACTTTGTCACCCGCGTTCACTTTCAGCTCTTTCAGCACACCCGCGAATGGCGCTGGCACTTCCATTGAAGCCTTGTCGCCTTCAACAGTGATCAGAGATTGCTCTTCTTCGATGCTGTCACCAATAGCAACCATGATTTCAGTCACTTCACTTCGTCATCGCCGATATCTGGCACGTGAACTTCTTTCAGTTCAGCGGCAGCAGCTGGCGCAGGCGCAGCGGCAGGCGCTTCTGCTGCTGGAGCAGGTGCCGCTTCCGCAGCACCCTCAGCCTCAAAGATCATGATCAAAGAGCCAGTCGACACTTTGTCGCCTTCCGCTACTTTGATCTCTTTAACAATACCCGCTTGAGAAGCAGGCACTTCCATTGATGCTTTGTCGCCTTCAACATTAATCAGCGACTGTTCTTCTTCTACTTTGTCACCAACACTGACGAGGATCTCAGTAACTTCAACCTCATCTGCACCGATGTCAGGAACATTAATTTCAATAGCCATGTCTAATTGCCTCTTACGCGTACAGTGGGTTCACTTTCTGAGTGTCGATGTCGAATTTCTTGATAGCTTCAACTACCACAGACTTCTCAACATCACCACGCTTCGCCAACTCAGTCAGCGTTGCTACAACCACGTAGCCAGCGTTAACTTCGAAGTGACGACGCAGGTTTTCACGGCTATCAGAACGGCCGAAACCATCAGTACCCAGTACACGGAAAGACTCAGCAGGAACGAACGCGCGCACTTGCTCGGCGTAGTTCTTCATATAGTCAGTAGCAACGATAGCAGGCTCTGTACCCATGACTTGTGCAATGTATGGAACTTTCGCTTCATCCATTGGGTTCAGCATGTTGTGACGGTCACAATCCTGACCATCGCGAGTCAGCTCATTGAATGAGGTCACGCTGTATACGTCTGAAGTGATACCGAAGTCAGCATCCAGAATTTCTGCTGCTTTGCGAACTTCATTCAGGATGGTACCAGAGCCCATCAGCTGAACTTTCTTCTTACGACGTGCTGAACCTACAGTTTCCAGCTTGTAGATACCCTTACGGATACCTTCTTCAGCGCCTTCAGGCATTGCCGGCTGTGCGTAGTTCTCGTTCATCAGCGTCAGGTAGTAGAACACGTTCTCTTGATCAGGGCCGTACATGCGACGGATACCGTCTTGCATGATCACAGCAACTTCGAATGCGAAGGTTGGATCGTAAGAGATACAGTTAGGAATAGTACCTGCCTGAACGTGTGAGTGACCGTCTTCGTGTTGTAGACCTTCACCGTTCAGCGTTGTACGACCAGCCGTTGCACCCAGCAGGAAGCCGCGCGCTTGTTGGTCACCCGCCATCCATGCCATGTCGCCAACACGTTGGAAACCGAACATAGAATAGTAGATGTAGAACGGGATCATTGGCAGGTTGTTGGTGCTGTAAGACGTCGCAGCAGCAACCCATGAAGACATCGCACCCAGTTCGTTGATACCTTCTTGCAGTACCTGACCAGACGTCGACTCTTTGTAGTAAGAAACTACACCGCGGTCTTCTGGCGTGTAGTTCTGGCCATGCGGGCAGTAAATGCCGATTTGGCGGAACAGACCTTCCATACCGAAAGTACGTGCTTCGTCAGCAATGATAGGAACGATGTTCTTACCAACGCCTTTGTCTTTCAGCAGCACGTTCAGGGCACGGACAAATGCCATGGTGGTCGAGATATCACGCTTCTGCTCTTCCAGCAGAGGCTTGAAGCTATCCAGCTCAGGCAAAGTCAGCTCATCAGTGAACTTAGGCAGACGCTGTGGCGTGTAACCGTGCAGCGCGTCACGACGGGCATGCAGGTACTTGTGCTCAGCAGAACCTTCTTCCAGTTTCAGGTAAGGCAGGTTAACCATGTCTTCGTCAGAAACCAGATCTTGCAGGCCAAGACGGTCACGCAGATGCTGAACATGGCTCATGTCCATCTTCTTCACCTGGTGCGCAATGTTCTTACCTTCTGCCGCTGCCCCCATGCCGTAACCTTTAACGGTTTTCGCCAGGATAACAGTTGGGCGGTCAGAGGTTTCCTGCGCGCTCTTGAATGCAGCGTACAGTTTAGACGGCTCGTGACCACCACGTTTCAGTGCCCAGATCTCGTCGTCAGTCATGTCTGCAACCAGTGCAGCTGTCTCAGGGTATTTACTGAAGAAGTGCTCACGAACGTAGGCACCATCTTTCGCTTTCAACGTTTGGTAATCACCGTCAACGGTTTCGTTCATCAGCTGCAGCAGTTTACCTGAGGTGTCTTTCGCCAGCAGTTTGTCCCAACCGCTGCCCCAAACCACCTTGATAACGTTCCAGCCAGCGCCTTTGAACAGACCTTCCAGTTCTTGGATGATCTTACCGTTACCCATCACAGGGCCATCAAGACGCTGCAGGTTACAGTTAATGAGGAAGCACAGGTTATCCAGCTTCTCACGAGCAGCGAAAGAGATCGCGCCGCGTGATTCTGGCTCATCCATCTCGCCATCACCCAAGAAGGCGTAAACACGCTGGTTAGACGTCTGCTTAAGACCTCGGCCATCAAGATATTTCAGGAAACGCGCCTGATAAATAGCTGAAATAGGACCAAGCCCCATAGAAACAGTTGGGAATTGCCAGAATTCAGGCATCAATTTCGGGTGCGGGTAAGAAGGCAGACCTTTACCGTCTACTTCCTGACGGAAGTTGTCGAGTTGCTCTTTAGTCAAACGGCCTTCAACGAAAGCACGCGAGTAGATACCCGGAGAGATGTGACCTTGATAATAAACCAAGTCACCGCCGTCCACCTCGTTAGGCGCACGGAAGAAATGGTTGAAGCAAGTCTCGTAGAAAGCAGCAGAGGACTGGAATGACGCCATGTGGCCACCCAGCTCAAGGTCTTTTTTCGAGGCGCGCAACACGATCATGATCGCGTTCCAACGAATGATAGAGCGGATACGACGCTCCAGGTTTACATCACCTGGGTAAGCCGGTTCTTTATCAGCTGGGATGGTATTTACATAGTTGGTGGTGATGCCGGTTGGCATATCAACACCTTCAAGGCGCGCTTGCTCCATGACTTGCTCAAGCAGGAACTGTGCACGTTCTACACCTTCTTCACGAACGACTGATTCCAGAGCTTCTAGCCACTCTTGGGTTTCAAGTGCGTCCACGTCATTTTTCATGACTTCAGACATGGCGATCTATCCTTTCGTTGATTGACTCATACAAAACAAAAATTTTTTGCAGCTGAAAAAGCGCATCCCGACAGCTTCTGCAAGCTATCAGGACGCGCCAATTGCAACTAGTCCTTGCGCTGTTGAATTCGGCGTAAAGAGCGCTCTCTTCGGCTCTCCTCTCTGCCAAGGTCCAACAGGGTTTCCTCGATAAAAGCCAGATGTGCGTGCGACGCTTGCCGAGCCTGTTCTGGCTCTCCGGCAGTAATCGCCTCTACAATATCGGCCCTATGTTTACTCACCTTATCCACCACCTGCGGGCGGCGATTAAGTAATTCAAAGTTCTTTAAAATGTTTTGCTCCAGCAACGGAGCAAGGCTGCGAATAATATGCAGCAGCACAACATTGTGAGACGCTTCAGTCACCGCAATCAGATAATGCATCACGGCTTCGGCTTCAGCTTTTAAATCACCTTGTTGTTGTGCCTGACGAATCTGGTCGTGAAAACGGCAAATTCGTTCAAAATCTTCATCCGTTCCACGCAGCGCCGCAAAGTATGCAGAGATCCCCTCCAGTGCGTGACGGGTTTCCAACAAATCGAGTTGGGATTCAGGGTGTTCTGACAGCAAATCAAACAATGGGTCTGAAAATCGCTGCCATAACTTATCGCTGACGAAGGTACCGCCTCCCTGTCGACGGTTCAGCAATTTCTTGGCTTCCAGCTTTTGAATCGCCTCCCGTATGGAAGGCCGGGAAACATCGAACTGTTTTGCCAGTTCTCTCTCCGGTGGCAATTTCTGCCCCGGTGAAAGGCTCCCCTCAAGAATCAGACTCTCCAATTCCTTCTCAATCACATCTGAAAGCTTGGGTTGACGAATCCGTTGATATGCCATCTTTTCTTATTTTATTTTTGGCGCCTGACAACCAGAACGCACTACATCGGTAAATTGGTAATACCAATTATAGAATACGTGGAAAAAGTTACCAGACAGAGGCGAATTTGTCCACTTTTACTTGGTACCGGGTATTGACAATATTCTGACGTACCAATGAAGAATTACACGACAAATGCTCATTGGTCTGACCATTGGAATTTAGGTCAAAAAAACAGCTATTCCAATAATGCGCGATATTTGTTCCAGTTAAATGACGGTCCTGGGTCAGTTTTTCTGCCGGGTGAAATCTCTTGGTGCCCGGCAATCCGCGCCGGCGTGATCGCCGGATAGTGCGCCATCAGTGCTTTGGTTACTTGCTGTAACGCCTGATACTGCTGATCGGTGTAAGGTAAGTCGTCCGTGCCTTCCAGCTCGATACCGATCGAAAAGTCGTTGCATTTACTTCGTCCATCAAAACACGAAACGCCTGCATGCCACGCGCGCTTATGAAAGGGAACATATTGGGTCACACTTCCATCACGTCGTATAAGACAGTGTGCCGAAACTTTAACCGCTCGGATTGTATCAAAAAAGGGATCTTCATCACTCTCTAACTGACCAAGAAAAAAGTCAGTGATAAAAGGGCCACCAAATTTACCCGGCGGCAGACTGATGTTGTGGATCACCAGAAGCGAAATATCGTCTTCTTCACGATCATCACAATGGGGGGAAGGTATATATTGTGCACACTGCAAAAGGTGACGGGTTATATCCATTTTAAGGTTCAATTGATTGTGGCCTACAGCAAGAATAACCCCTTAAGAGCCTCTGTGCGATGCTAATCCCTCCTTTCTCTGGCACCTGACGTGGCCAAAAGGTAAAATCTTGCTCATTCGCGCCAGTTACGACTGGTCCTTTATCGCTTGACCTGTGACGGAATGACAATGACAGAACAACCGACACCCCGCGTACACGACAGTGAAGCCCGCCTTACCGCGCTGAAAGCGCAACTGGCAGATGATGTAATACGCTGCGTAACAGACACCCTGAAAGAGGATCTTGGTGGCACACTGGATGCAGCCGCTGACATCACAGCTAGCCTCATACCGGCTGATAATCAGGCAACCGCGACCATCATTACCCGTGAAGACGGTGTGTTCTGTGGCAAGTTGTTTGCTGACGAAGTGTTCCGCCAGCTCGGTGGCGAAGTGACTATCACATGGCAGGTTGAAGACGGCGATAAAGTGAGTGCCAATCAGGTATTGTGCGAACTCTCTGGCCCTGCACGCACTCTGTTAACTGGTGAGCGTAATGCGATGAACTTTATCCAGACCCTGTCTGGCTGCGCCACCGAAACCGCGCGCTATGTGACTGAGCTGGAAGGTACTAACACCCGCCTGCTGGATACCCGAAAAACTATTCCCGGCCTGCGTAATGCCCTGAAATATGCCGTGGCCTGTGGTGGTGGCTTCAACCATCGCATCGGTGTGTATGATGCCTACCTGATCAAAGAAAACCACATCATCGCCTGTGGCGGCATTAAGCAAACCGTCGAGACCGCTAAATCACTCAACCCCGGTAAACCTGTAGAGGTTGAAACGGAGTCGCTGGATGAGCTTCAGCAAGCGATCACGGCCGGTGCCGATATTGTGATGCTCGACAACTTCTCTACAGACATGATGCGTCAAGCTGTTGACCTTAACAAAGGTAAGGTTGCACTAGAGGTCTCGGGTAATGTCACAATAAAAACGCTACGCGAGTTTGCCGAAACTGGTGTTGATTATATTTCGGTCGGTGCACTTACCAAGCATATCCGCGCCATGGACCTCTCTATGCGCTTGAAGTGATAGCATTTGCGGCGCACTTCGCGCCGCTGAACATTTCTTTGCTAATTCACTCTCACAATGAAACTAACCACCTAATCAATTACTTGCATTTCTTGTTTACTACTCGAAGTTCACAGTTTCTTTACTGTCTAGATTTCTTCACTGCCAGTAAATTGACGCCACACACTGTTTACGTGTTTATACCTAGGAGATAGTAATGAGGAAGCAACAAGGATTTAGTTTGATTGAGCTGCTTATCGTGGTGGCAATCATCGGAACTCTCGCAGCCATTGCAGTACCGGCTTATACTGCACAAAAAGATAAGTCAGATGTGGCGGCAGCAATGGCATCATTAAAAAGTTTGCTGGCTGGTGCAACACTGGCTGTTCATGAAGGACAGACAGTGGCCTCATACGTCACTGGCCTTGATGGGACTGCATCAACAACACTTGTTATAAATGGTATAGGTACAATCCAAGATGCAACGGCTGGTAATGTCCCGGGAATAAAAATAGTAATTTCAGACGGTACTTTTTCTGGAAAAGATATCAAATATTCTCAAGCTGGCACTATTTGGAAGTGTGACTACGACAAAACAATCACTGGCGTTACGATTGATGGCTGTTCAGCAAGACCTTAAGCGTGCAGTTTGATTGCCTAAATGCTCTGAACGAAAATGGCTTTATAACTTCGGAGCAAACAACGGCGATACAAGTCTACATGGAGAAAAGTGGTAACTCATGCCTTACCTCAAATCTCCATGTAGGCGCTGTCACGCCTTCAAGTCTTACAGAATTTATAAGCCAAGTTTACAATCAAAAGGTTTACTCTATTGAGGACTTTGCCTACGAAAAAACTGTGCAAAGTATAGATAGACAAGACTTAGTACTTCGGCATGAAATACTTCCTCTTGAGCAGACAGACACCCTAGTAACACTTGCGATAAGTGACCCAACCAACCTAGAAGCCCAAGACGATTTCCGCTTCGCAACTGGCCGATTAATAAAGCCGATACTCGTTGATCACTCCCAGCTAATGGGAGCTATCAGGAAACTCTATGGTAACGCGATAGCGCAACAAAGTTCCTCAGCTAGTGTCAGTGAAGATGAGCTGGCAGAACTCGCTGCAATTGATGAAAGCAACGAATCGGAAACCGCACTGAATGACGACGCGCCCGTAAGCCGCTATATTCAACGCACCTTGATGGATGCAGTGCGTAAAAACGCCTCTGATATTCATTTTGAACCCTTTGAAGACAGCTATCAGATTCGCTTTCGTCTAGATGGTATTTTGCAACTCTATAGCACACCACCCGTCGGTATATCTCGTCGCTTATCAACACGGATAAAAATTCTCGCCAAGCTGAATATCGCAGAGCGCCGCTTGCCTCAGGATGGCCGAATGAAACTCGATATCGGTAACGGACAAAGTATTGATATGCGGATTTCCACCCTACCAACATTGTGGGGAGAAAAAGTGGTACTCCGTCTGCTCGACAGTGGGAATATCGCACTTGATATCAGCGAGCTTGGCTTTGATGTGATTCAGCAAAAGCATTACCTGAGAGCGCTGGACAAGCCGCAGGGAATGATACTGGTCACCGGACCAACAGGCAGTGGTAAAACGGTCTCTCTTTATACTGGTCTTAAATACCTCAATACCACAGAGCGCAACATCTCAACTGCCGAGGACCCGGTGGAGATAAACCTACAGGGCATTAATCAGGTCAACATAAACAACGATATCGGACTCGACTTTTCCACTGCCCTGCGCTCATTTTTACGTCAGGATCCAGACGTAGTGATGGTGGGCGAAATACGTGACCTTGAAACCGCTGAAATCGGGATCAAGGCCTCGCAAACAGGCCACCTTGTGCTGTCCACCTTGCACACCAACTCCGCAGCCGAAGCCATCACTCGCCTCGCAAACATGGGCGTAGCAAGATATAACTTGTCAGCATCGTTATCGCTGATTATCGCTCAGCGCTTAGCGAGGCGGCTGTGTAATCATTGTAAGCAGCCTCAACAAACCAGCGACCCGACAATTGAAGGCTTGCTACGTCACTATCCCTCAATCGATATAAGCAAAGCACAGCAGGCTAATCCCGATGGCTGTGACCATTGTAACCATGGCTACCTTGGCCGTGTCGGTATTTATGAAGTCATGCCTGTCAGTAGAGAGCTTCGTATTGCCATTGAAGAAGGGGAAGGCGCCCTCAACCTTGAAGACAAAGCTTGCCAACAGGGCATGGATAGTCTCATCCAGTCTGGTATTACCAAAGTGAACCTTGGTGTCACCAGCCTCAGTGAACTGATGCGGGTCACCCAGTTGTAGGAGCACAACAATGAAAGACGACAATAAGAAGCAGAAGCTCAGCGCCTTTCATTGGCGTGGCACCACACTCAAAGGTAAAAAAGTCAAAGGCCAGATGCTGGCCATGGAAGAATCTGTTGTTCGCGCAGCGCTTGCTGATCAACAAATCAAAATCCAGAAAATCCGCAAGCGCGGCGCATCCTCCTTACAACTTCGTCAACATACAGCAAAGCCAGAAGATATTACCTTATTCAGCCGCCAGATGTGCACCATGCTGACCGCTGGTGTCCCACTGATTCAGGCAATGCAACTGGTGCGCAGCAGCTGCAAGAAAGCAGGGATGAAACACATCATCTCGCAGGTCTGCCAGCAAATTGAAGCGGGTTCGTCATTTTCTCAGGCTTTGCGCACCAGCTCGCCGCTATTCGATGAGTTTTTTTGTGATTTGGTGTTTACTGGCGAAATGACAGGTCAGCTTGATAAAGTTTTTGGCCGCATTAGTCTTCAACGTGAGAAACAGGAAGACATGCGCCGCAAAGTCAAAAAAGCGATGATCTATCCAAGCATCGTATCCTTCATCGCTCTGGGGGTCACAATTTTCATGCTGATCTTTGTTATCCCTAAATTTGAAGAGGTTTTCTCATCGTTTGATACAGAACTTCCATGGTTTACCTTACAAATTCTAAAAGCCTCTGACTTCATTACTCAGCACGGCGTTGCTGTCGGACTGCTATCTTTAGTTGCGGTACTTTTATTTCGACAAGCATACGTCAAGTACATGCACTTTAGGCTCAAAATCAGTCACTTTTCATTAAAGATACCGATATTCGGCGATATCTTCACTAAGGCCAGTATTTCCCGTTTTTCTCGCACGCTTGCCACTACGTTTAGTGCAGGTATCCCCTTGTTAACGGGGCTTCAGTCTTCTGCGAAAACGGCGGGTAACCTTCATTTGCAGCGCGTGGTTGAAGATATTCAAAAGAAAACTGCGGCGGGTCAGCCTATGCACATAGCGATTCGCGAAAGCGGCGAGTTTCCAGAGCTATTGACCCAGATGGTGATGATCGGTGAAGAATCAGGTTCGCTAGACGACATGCTCAACAAAGTCGCGGCCATTTACGAAGAAGACGTCGATAACACAGTCGACAACCTTGGCAAGATCATTGAACCCATGATTATTCTCGTATTAGGTGGCGTAATAGGCTCACTGGTTATCGGTATGTATCTGCCTATCTTTGATCTGATGAGCGTGATCGGATAATCAACAAAAGCGAAGCCTGCCCATAGTCGACACCAACGGTTGGCGTTATCATGACGTCAATCTCTTAAACCGGACAATCTCATGGATTTTCTTTTTCAATCTCACGGTCTTTATATCGGCATCATCGCGCTATTCGGCCTGATCGTGGGCAGTTTCCTCAATGTAGTCATTTACCGCCTGCCAAAAATGCTTGAACAACAGTGGAAACAAGAATGCCATGAATGTTTCGAGGAGTTTCCAGCGCCCACTGAGCAAAAAGCATTTAACCTCAGCATCCCCGGCTCGCATTGTCCATCCTGCAAAAAGCCTGTGAAGCCAATCGACAATGTTCCGGTATTAAGTTGGCTACTGCTTCGTGGTAAGTGCAAACATTGCAGCGCCAAGATAAGCGCTCGCTATCCGATGATTGAACTTTTAACCGCTGCTACTGTTGGTGTTACAGCATGGGTGATTCCCGGTTCATGGTGGTCTTTGGCGGTTGTGTTTGCCACATTTGCTTTGATTGCCCTGTTCTTTATTGATTTTGACACCATGCTGCTGCCCGACCAGATAACCCTCCCCTTGATGTGGCAGGTATTTTGATGGCGCTGCTCGGCTACTCACCGGTTTCCCTCGAGAGTGCAGTGATTGGCGCAATGGCAGGCTACCTTTCGCTGTGGTCTGTGTATCAAATATTCAGACTCATTACAGGTAAAGAGGGCATGGGCTTTGGCGATTTCAAACTGCTTGCCGCGCTGGGCGCATGGCTTGGCTGGCAACCGCTACCATTGGTGATTCTTCTGCCTCTTTCGCTGGTGCTATCGGCGGAATAATTATGATGCGGGTTTCAGGCAAAGGAAAAGATCAGCCTTTTTCTTTCGGCCCCTATCTTGCGGTAGCGGGGTGGATATCGTTATTGTGGGGAACTGAAATAATCGATTGGTATCTGAATAACTATATTGGCCTGTAAAATGACATACGTAATTGGCCTGACTGGCGGTATTGGTAGCGGGAAAACAACCGTATCTGACTTGTTTGCAGAACAGGGCGTAGATGTTGTTGACGCTGATATTATTGCCCGTCAGGTGGTAGAACCCGGCACCGAAGGCCTGAATAAAATCGCCGATAAGTTTGGTAGCGGCATGCTCACCGATGAAGGCACATTGAATCGCTCAGCACTGAGAGAGCACATTTTTTCTCACCCTGAGGATAAAGAATGGCTGAATCAGTTATTGCACCCAATAATCCGCCAAAAGATGAAAGACGATTGCCAGCAGGCAACCTCGCCATACTGCTTGCTCGTGGTGCCTTTGCTGGTTGAGAATAATCTTATTTCGCTTATTGATCGCTTGCTGGTTGTTGATGTAAGCGAAGAAACCCAAATAAAACGTACCGTGCAGCGCGATGGCGTTTCACGCCAACAGGTCGAAAATATTCTCGCCTCGCAAGCGAGCCGTGACGCAAGAAAAAAAGCGGCCGATGACCTTATTACAAATGAAGACAACAGTGATACACTCAAAGAGCAAGTCGTTGTTTTGCATAACAAGTATTTGACACTCGCCACACAGGAAGACGGTCAATAATGAGCAGCGATACTCTTTACGAACATCCCTTAAATGAGCAGGTACGCGTTTACCTGCGCCTTGAGCACCTGCTTAATCAACTCGATCAAGCAGGCGAAATGTTGTCTCCTCACGATGCCTATGTCTTTTTTAAAAGTCTGTTCGATCTGATGGAAATCCTTGAGCAGGTGCAAATCAAAGGCGATCTGGCAAAAGATCTCGACAAGCTAAAAATCAAACTCGAAAACTGGGCAGGCGTGCCTGGTGTTGACCGTGAACGTTTGGACATTTTGATCACCCGCACAGCGCAATTGCAGCAAAGTCTGCTGCAAAGCCCTCGATTAGGACAATCACTGAAAGCCGATAAGTTTCTCTCTGGTATTCGTCAACGCTTTAATATACCGGGCGGCACATGCAGCTTTGACCTGCCGATACTGCATCACTGGCAAAGCCTGCCGCTGGTGCAAAGGCAATCAGACACCCAACGATGGCAAGATAGCTTACGCTCATTAAAAAATGCGCTTGGCTTGTGGTTATCGATTACTCGAGAGAGTGTAGGGCCTATAAGTAGCAATGTCCGAAATGGTTTTTTCCAGCAAGATATTGAAAATGCGAGTTTGTTGCGAATTTTCATATCACCGGAGCATCAATGTTATCCGTTGATTTCCGCACATAAAAGTCGATTTGCAATGCGCTTTATGCCGTTTGACGAAACCGTGGAAGTTGCAGAGAATATGGCATTAAAAATAGCTATCTGTTGAGACGTATCGTGAGCAATAACAACCCACCACCGACAATCGTAAAATGCCCAACTTGCAGTAATGCTGTTGTATGGGGCGAAGTCAGCCCTTATCGACCTTTTTGCAGTAAACGCTGCCAGCTTATTGATCTGGGAGAATGGGCTGAAGAAGAAAAGCGCATTGCAGGCGCACCGGATATGTCGGACAGTGACGGCTGGTCTGAAGATCACTAGCTCAGCGAGTCGTTCATAGAAAAACGGAGGCGAGGCCTCCGTTATTTATTTTCAAGTCTCACTGAAATCGCGCTAACAGTTTTTCTAACACGACCTGATTGGCTTCAGGAAAGTCGTAAGAGGGAAGTGACGAGAGCTCTGTCCACTCGCCTTTTTGTCCCTCATTGCCGAAAGGTTTACCTTCAAAGTGTTGAATTAAATAGAAATCAAAACTCAGTGCCTTCTCCGGGTAATCGTGACTCATGGAAAGGAATAACTCGGGTGCTGATACCTTGATCCCAACTTCCTCTTCCAACTCACGAATAACTGCTTGTTCTGCACTCTCGTTCTCTTCGACTTTGCCGCCAGGAAACTCCCAAAAGCCACCTTTATGTGCCTTTGCCTCTCGCTGGGTAATAAACACCTGTGTCGCATCGGCGTTTAGAATGATACCTGCAGCAATATGAACACGTTTCTTTTCCATGTTCTTGTCCTTTGTCATTTACTTGCCATAAAAAAGGCCGCTTAGCGGCCTTTTTTCTTTGAATGTTATATTACTTAGCCGATTTTGCCGTGGCATTGCTTAAACTTCTTGCCTGAACCACACGGACAGGGCTCATTACGACCAACCTTGCGGGCGTCACGAGTCACGGTACCTTCACCCGTCTGGCCATCAGCCAATGGGTTTTCAGCATTGGCATGGCTCATTTGCTGACGACGCGCTGCTTCTTCTGCTTGTGCGCGACGTTGTTCTTCCATTCTGTCGATTTCTTCTGGCTGCTGAACACGCACCTTACTCAGCGTCAGTACAACGTCTGATTTCAGTGACTGTAGAAGCTCTTCAAACAGTTCGAACGACTCACGCTTGTACTCTTGCTTCGGGTTCTTCTGCGCATAGCCGCGAAGGTGGATACCCTGACGAAGGTGATCCATTGCAGCCAAATGCTCTTTCCACAATGTATCCAGCGTCTGCAACATCACCGCTTTTTCGAAGTGACGCAGTGTCTCCGCACCTGCAAGCGCTTCTTTGGTCTGATAGACGTCAACGATTTGAGCCAGAATGCGCTCACGCAGCTGCTCTTCATACAGCTTATCATCTTCGTCCAACCATGATTGGATGGGTAACTCAACATCAAAGTCAGACTTCAAGCGCTGCTCTAAACCTGCGATATCCCACATGTCTTCCAAAGACTGTTGTGGTATGTACTGACTAACAACCGCATCAACCACATCTTCACGGTTAAAGCTGATCATCTCGCTGATATCTTCCGATTCCATCAGCTCATCACGCAGCTCGTAAACCACTTTACGCTGGTCGTTAGCAACGTCATCGAATTCCAGCAGCTGTTTACGAATGTCGAAGTTGCGTCCTTCAACCTTACGCTGCGCATTTTCAATCGCTTTGTTGACCCAAGGGTGTTCAATCGATTCGCCCTCTTCCATACCCAGCTTCTTCATCATGTTAGAAACACGCTCAGAAGCAAAAATACGCATCAGCGAATCTTCCATTGAGAGATAGAAGCGTGATGAACCCGGGTCACCCTGACGACCAGAACGGCCACGAAGCTGATTATCGATACGACGAGATTCATGTCGCTCAGTACCAATGATATGCAAACCACCAGCCTCTTTAACCTTATCGTGCGATTCACGCCAAGAGGTTTTGAGCGCTTCAATTTGCTCATCGGTTGGATTTTGCAGTTTCTCAGCTTCTGCCTGCCAGCTACCGCCCAATACGATATCTGTACCACGGCCCGCCATGTTGGTCGCGATAGTGACTGCACCCGGCGAACCCGCCTGAGCAACGATATCGGCTTCTTGTGCGTGGAATTTAGCGTTCAGAACCTTATGACTGATACCTGCCTTTTTCAGGGCATTAGAAAGCAGCTCAGATTTTTCAATGGAAACTGTACCCACCAGCGATGGCTGACCTTTGGCACTGCGTTCCTTGATGTCTTCAATGATAGCATCAAACTTTTCACGCTCAGTCATATAAACCTGATCGGCCATATCATCGCGCACCATCGGCCTGTTGGTTGGAATAACCACAGTATCCAGACCATATATAGACTGGAATTCAAAGGCTTCGGTATCTGCCGTACCTGTCATGCCTGACAGACGATCGTAGAGACGGAAATAGTTCTGGAAGGTGATTGATGCCAGCGTCTGGTTTTCATTTTGGATTTGAACGCCTTCTTTGGCTTCAACAGCCTGATGAAGACCCTCTGACCAGCGACGACCCGGCATAGTACGACCAGTGTGTTCGTCGACGATAACAATCTCACCATCTTTGACGATGTAGTCGACATCTTTCTCGAACAGTACATGGGCACGTAATGCCGCATTAATGTGGTGCAGCAGCGTAATATTGGTTGGCGAGTAAAGCGTATCGCCCTCTTCCATCAAGCCGTTTTTCTGCAGCAGCTCTTCAACAAACTCCTGGCCATTTTCTGTCAGGTGAGTCTGGCGGCCTTTTTCGTCAACTGTGAAGTGACCGTCACCCCGATATTCTTCGCTGTCTTCTTTTTCTTGACGTTGCAGTTCAGGTATTAATTTATTGATGCGGGTGTACATCTCCGAGCTATCTTCAGCCGGACCAGAGATAATCAGTGGTGTGCGCGCTTCATCGATAAGGATGGAGTCGACTTCATCCACAACGGCAAAATATTTTTCACGCTGAACACGGTCCTCTGAACGGAATGCCATATTGTCACGGAGGTAATCGAAGCCAAACTCGTTGTTCGTTCCGTAAAGAATGTCTGCTTGATATGCTTCTTTTTTCGCCGGTGGAGCCATGTTTGGCACGTTGACGCCGACGGTCATATCGAGGAATTCAAACAAGGGTCGGTTGGTTTCAGCATCACGTTTCGCCAGATAGTCATTTACCGTGACGATGTGAACGCCTTTACCGGTGAGTGCATGCAGGTAAGCTGGCAGTGTTGCTGTCAGGGTTTTACCTTCACCTGTGCGCATTTCAGCAATTTGGCCATTATTCAGAACCATTCCGCCGATCATCTGAACATCAAAATGGCGCATGCCGTACACACGCTTTGAAGCTTCACGAACGGTGGCAAAAGCTTCTGGCAATAGTGAGTCGAGTTGTTCGCCTTGCTCTATGCGCTCACGAAACTCTACAGTTTTCGCTTTCAGTTCTTGGTCAGACAGAGCCTCGAATTGAGGCTCCAGCGCGTTGATCTCTTTTACGACTTTACGCAGGCGACGCAGGGTGCGCTCATTGCGGCTTCCGATCACTTTGGTCAGTAGTTTCGATAACATGGCGTTGCCGTTTCTCTCTTTATCTGGCCATGGCTTTAGCCACAGCGGGAAATATTTGCCTCGTAGCAGCAAGGGGCTCAGTCAGATAGGGAGCCAATCAATGCGCGGGGTATTCGTTGCTGATTCAGCACTATAAGCAATGAATCTTGTGTCAGACAGGTGATTTTTCAAGATCAAGCTTGCGCTTTTTTTCTCACGTATCAAACTGTCAGCAGAGTCAGTACGAAGCAAAACATGATATTTGGCCGTTATAATAAGTCATTATGCGGCTGCATCCCACACGAATTGTGGCCACAAACACTTTGATTAATAAAATTTAGATGTTGTTCATTAACCCAGATTGTTCTAAAACAAGAAGTGAACACAGAATCATCTTTTGAAACAGCGAGTAACGTATGCGTGACCACAGACCACAAGCGACACAGGACTTACTGGCTGAGAGTTTACCCGGACAAATCCAGCAGCGCGCTTTAGCCCTGGCTGATTTAAACCAACGCGTTCTCGGGCTTTTGCTCCAGCATCGGCAAATCATTGTCGCGTCGCAAATTACCGAAACGGCATCCTGATTATTGAATGTGGCTCTTCATCTTGGGCAACCCGGTTGAACTACGAAAGAATGAATTTGCTCAGCACGCTTCGGCGTGAACTGCTCAGGGACTTATCAACCATTGAAATCAAGATAAATCCTTCTCTCGCAAGTACAACACCTGATCAGCGCAGAAAATCTGAACCTGCCTTTCCAGAGCGAGTTCTTAGTCTACAGGCAGCAGAATACCTCAAAGTGCTTGCGTCTGGAGCTGAAGGAAAAGTGAAGAAAAGGCTGGAAGAACTTGCTAAGCTGGCCAAATAAACGAATTGAGAAAAAAGAGTTCCTCCATTAGGAGAACTTTAGGACTGGCAACAAAAAACCGACATTCGTCGGTTTTTTAAATATAGCTCAAGGTGTTACCTAAGAACTAAGCCAGAACCATTCCAGGTTCAGCAAATCGGACTGGCAACTCTTCTTCTTGCTCAAACGTGGTCCACTCCCACGCTTCCTGATCAGCAAGCACAGCTCTCAACAGTTTGTTGTTAAGCGCGTGGCCAGGCTTATACGCGCGCATTTCGCCAATAATGTTATGGCCACACATATATAGGTCTCCAATAGCATCGAGAACCTTGTGTTTGACCAGTTCATTGTCATAGCGCAGACCGTCTTCATTCAAGATACGGTAGTCATCAAGACCAACAGCGCAATCTAAGCTACCGCCGAGGCACAGGTTTTGTGACTGGAGGTATTCAAAATCGCGCAAGAAGCCAAACGTTCTCGCACGACTGATGTCTTTGATGAATGCCTGAGAAGAAAAATCGAGAACTAAGTTCTGTTGTTCCGCTTCAATCGCTGGGTGATTGAAATCAATGGCAAAGTCGAGTCTGAAACCATCATACGGTAAGAGTTCAGCCCACTTGTCGCCATCTTCGATGCGAACAGGTTTCTTAACACGAATAAAGCGCTTAGCCGCGTTAAGCGTTTCAATGCCCGCAGATTGAAGCAAATAAATGAATGGGCTTGCGCTGCCATCCATAATCGGGATTTCCGGTGCATCCACTTCGACAATGACATTATCAATGCCCATTCCAGCCAGTGCAGCATTGAGGTGCTCAACCGTTGAAATACGCACACCGTCATCATTGACCAGAGCTGTGCATAGCATGGTGTCGCGAACCGACGCTGGATCAGCTGGAAAATCAACAGGTGGATTTATATCCGTCCTGCGATAAATAACGCCGGTGTTTGCTGTAGCCGGGCGCATGATCAGTTTGACCTTGCGACCAGAATGCAAACCAACACCTGTCGTCTGAACAATTGATTTTAATGTCCGTTGTCTAATCATCTGAATACCAAAAATGTCCAAGCGTTAGCTGATACACGAAAAATAACGCGCAATGCTAACATGCAACCTGATGTAAACCAAGCTACCGACGATTAATCTGCCTGTTTACGCAAAAATGCCGGAATATCTAGGTAATCCTGTTCAGCTTTTTGCTTAGGCACAACGTTTGCGTTGTCGCTTGGCACGGGTGTTTCAATGCTCGGATTCAGCGTTTTCGCTGGTTCCGTTTTTGGCTGAGGCTTACTTTCAGCAGCAGCCGGTGTGACTGGCTGTTGTTTTTGGTTACCTGCCACCAATGTAATATCTGGCTTACGCTCTTGACCGATACCTGTCGCAACAACCGTCACGCGCAGTTCATCGCTCATTTCTGGGTCCATAGATGAACCGATAACAACGGTAGCATTGTCAGAAGCGAACGCTTTGACGGTGTTACCGACAGTCTCAAATTCGTCTAGGCGCATGTCAAAACCAGCGGTGATGTTGACAAGCACGCCGCGCGCACCAGCAAGATCAATGTCTTCAAGCAGTGGGCTAGAAATAGCCATTTCAGCCGCTTCTTCAGCACGCTCTTCGCCAGTTGCCACTCCACTACCCATCATCGCGTGCCCCATTTCAGACATCACGGTACGAACGTCTGCAAAGTCAACGTTAATGAGGCCCGGGCGAGTAATTAGCTCTGCAATGCCCTGTACCGCATTGCGAAGAACATCGTTTGCTTTCGCAAACGCATCAAGCAATGTAATACCGCGACCCAGAACCTTCAGCAGCTTTTCGTTCGGGATAGTGATGAGTGAGTCCACGTGCTTGGACAGCTCTTCAATACCCTGCTCAGCAAAGACCATGCGCTTCTTGCCTTCAAAGCTGAAAGGTTTGGTCACAACAGCAACTGTCAAGATCCCAAGCTCTTTCGCTACTTCAGCAATGATTGGTGCTGCACCCGTTCCGGTGCCACCGCCCATTCCTGCTGCGATGAAGACCATATCGGCCCCTTCTAGCTCAGCTTTAATGCTTCGCGATCTTCTAGAGCTGACTCACGACCTACTTGCGGGTTTGCACCTGCACCTAGGCCTTTTGTGATGTCTCCACCAATTTGAATAACGTTGCTGATACTGGTTTTACGCAGTGCCTGAGCATCGGTATTCACAGTGATGAATTCCACACCTTCAATGGACTCACGCACCATATGTTCGACGGCATTACCACCACCGCCACCAACACCAACAACTTTGATAACCGCGTCGTTGGACATTTCCATCATCGGTTCAAACATGTGTTCTCTCCGTATTTCCTGTTCGCATCAGGTTAAAATTCTTTTTTCAACCAACCACCAAGCATACTGAACACACTTGAAACAGTACGTTTAGACTCAGGTTCGCTGGTTTCGTTCAATAGATTGTCTTTTCCGTAGTGGAGTAAGCCAACCGCCGTCGCACAATAGGGTGCTTCTACATAATCAGTGAGGCCAGTAACACCCTCAGGTTTACCTACCCTTACCTGGCTCTGAAAAACACGCTCTGCACATTCCACCAAGCCTTGCATTTGAGCTGCGCCACCTGTTAGCACAACACCAGCAGCAAGATGGTGTTTCACGCCCTGACTTCTGAGGCGCTCCTGAACCCTTGTCAGCTCTTGCTGAACCAGACCCAGTAATTCCGTACAGCGTGGCTCTATGACTTCAGACAATGTCTGTCGCTGCAGGCTTCGAGACGGACGACCACCGACGCTGGGTACTTCTACCTTGGCATCTTTATTGACCATATCGCTGACCGCACAACCGTACTTCACTTTAATTTTTTCTGCGTCACCCAGCGGCGTGCCAAATGCATAAGCAATGTCGCTGGTAATAACATTTCCGGCATAAGGAATCACTTCAGCATGGCGCAGGGCACCGCCAGTCCAAACCGAAATATCCATTGTGCCGCCACCTATATCCACCACACAAACACCAAGCTCTCGCTCATCAGGTGTAATTACCGCATGACTCGCAGCCAGCCCAGAGAAAACAAGCTGGTCGACCTGAAGACCACAACGCTCAACCGCTTTCTCTATATTTTTGGCCGTATCATTGTGACAAGTGATTAGGTGCACGCTGGCTTCCATTCGGACGCCAGACAAACCAAGCGGGTTTTTTATGCCCTCTTGATAATCGATTTTGTATTCTTGTGGAATCACATGCAGGATGCGTTGTTCATCACTTATTTTCACTGACTTTGCAGTGTGAATAACGGTGTCTACATCTTCCTGCGTGACTTCCTCGTCAGAGATTGAACACATCCCTCTCTCTGTCTGACAATGGATATGCTTACCAGACAAGGACAGATATACAGAGCGGATTTTACAGTCGCACATCAGCTCTGCGTCATTCACCGCTTTCTGGACGGACTTAACAACGGATTCAAGATCATTCACGCCGCCTTTATCCATACCTTGTGACGAACTGTTTCCAACACCAAGTACATTAATTGCGCCATCGGGCAGGACTTCACTAACGACAACCGAAACTTTTGACGTTCCGATATCGAGCCCCACAATCAATGATCTGTCTGGCGCCTGCTTCATTCCTGCTTTATCTCTTGTCATTGTTCTGATTCATTCTGATCCCGGTTATTTTTCCAACCTACAGCAGCACCGGTGTCATAGCGCAAATCTACGTACTCTAATTTTTTCGTCGACTGTTCAATTTGTGGCAAAAGTGCAATAAGTCTCAGTAGTCTCTCTTGCTTATCACGGCGGCCAAGCTCTATTCTGAAACCGTCATAGGTGACGATTCGCCATGATTGACGCTCATTCAACGCCAGCGCCGCAATATGAATGCCAGCGGGAGCAAGAATATTATTCATTTGCCGCCAAGCTTCAAGCACTTCCCGCTCACTTCCTTCCGGTCCATGAAGCGAAACCAGCTTTTGGCCTTCTACATCAGTAGGATTGGCCTTGAACACTATGCCGCTTACATTAAGAAGTTGCCTTGAATTCCAGATTGCCGCGACGGCATGTTCAACAATATGTACACTCAGCATATCTGGCCATTGCTTCCTCACTGTGACTCTTTCAGCCCATGGAAGCGTAATAATCGCGTCGTGGAGCTGGTCAACATCCTGCAACATAAAGCTGTGCAGGTGACCTTTAGCAACCAACGCAGCGCGAACCTCTTCTGGTGTCAGATGGTTCAACTCGCCGTGAATCACCATTTTTGATAACGGCAGCTGGGTTTCATCACTCATCCAATTAAGCACCTGAATCAGGCCCCAAAAGAAAAAGCTGATGACGGCAATCAGGAACAACAAACCGCCCCAGTCCGGCTTAGCGTTCTGAGGCAGTTCAATAGTTTCTTCGGCGATCACACTCGTCATCACGGAACTCTTTTCACTTTCCAGTCCGAAAACCACCTGACTCGCAATATGCAAAACGCACCGATTATAACGGTGAGTGTGGCAGGTCTCCAATCATTGTTGGCACATATGTACTCATGCTGAGATCCTATCCGTGCAAATTACGAAATCAAAGCGTGAAAATTAGACCTAGTACTTGATTTCCACGCGATAACGTCAGGCAATGCATTTGCTTTACGCCGACTCCATGGCTGATTTGTTCAGTTTCATTGCAGCGAGTTTTTTCGCTACTTTGGTGATATCTCCCGCTCCCTGCGTCAATACCAAGTCCCCACCCAACATCACTGCCGCCAATGCAGCTGGCAGCGCGTCGGTATCGGGAACAAAAATTGGGTCGATTTTCCCCCTGCCACGGATCGTGCGACAAAGGCTACGACTGTCCGCACCCGCAATAGGCTCTTCACCTGCAGCATACACATCAAGCATCAGCAGAACATCAACCTGCTCAAGTACGTTGGCAAAATCCTCATAAAGATCGCGTGTTCTGCTGTATCTGTGAGGCTGGAATATCATGACCAGTCGTTTTTCAGGCCAACCGTCTCGAGCAGCCTTTATCGTCACATCAACTTCTGTCGGATGATGTCCGTAGTCATCAACCAGCATGATTTCACCACCATCAACAGGGAACGTCCCCTGATGATCGAAACGACGGCCGGTGCCTTCAAAACTAGCCAGCGCTCGGAGAATTGCTTCATCGCCTACGCCATCTTCAGTTGCCACCGCTACCGCTGCCGCCGCGTTTAATGCGTTGTGTCGGCCAGGAATATTCAGTTCAATGTCAAAGTCAGTGTGACCTTTTCGCTCGATAGTAAAGAGGCCTTTCTGTCCCTGTTGACGGTAATCGCGGAGACGGACATCTGCGTCCTCGGAAAAACCGTAGGTAATCACTTGCCGACCGATGCTCGGAATGATTTCCCGGACGATAGGGTCGTCAATACACATCACGGCCTGGCCATAGAACGGCAGGTTATGGAGGAAATCGATAAAGGTTTGCTTCAACGTCGAAAAGTCACCGCCATAGGTATCCATATGATCGGCTTCAATGTTAGTTACCACCGCAACCATAGGCTGTAAATGTAAGAACGACGCATCGCTCTCATCCGCCTCGGCAATTAGATAGCGACTGCAACCCAAACGCGCGTTGGTACCCGCACTTTTCACCAGACCACCATTTACAAAGGTCGGATCAAGCCCGCTTCAGAATAAATCTGGGTAGCCAGCGCTGTCGTCGTCGTTTTTCCGTGCGTACCCGCAATGGCAATACTGTGACGGTAGCGCATTAATTCAGCTAACATTTCTGCGCGGCGCACAACAGGGGTGCGAGCAGCTTTCGCGGCAACCAATTCAGGGTTATCAGCTTGTATCGCGGTAGAAATGACGACCACACTGGCCTGCGTCACATTATCAGCGTGATGACCGATGAATATGTGGGCACCTTTAGATTCCAATCTCTCTGTCACCGCACTCGTTGCTAAATCAGAGCCTGAAATTTCATAACCTTCGTTGGCAAGCACTTCTGCGATACCACACATGCCCGCGCCACCAATTCCAACAAAGTGAATGCGTTTTACCCGGCGCATTTCTGGCACCATAGTTCTGATTTTTTCTAATTGCGGATTATCGAATTTATCCATCACTTTGTTCTCTATTACTTCGCGACTTGTTTGATGGCATCAGCAACACGCTGGCTGGCATCAATAATTGCATTGTTTCTGGCTTTCGTTGCCATCTCTTGAAGACACTGGCGGTCGAGTCCTGACAGAACTTCGGCCAGCGATTCAGTAGTAAATTCGGGTTGCTCTATCATGATGGCGGCACCACTTTTTACCAAATGATCAGCATTGAGTGCCTGCTGCCTGTCTTTATGCTGGAAAGGCACGAATATCGCGCCAACGCCAGCAGCTGCGACTTCTGACACTGTCAACGCACCTGAACGGCAAATAATTAAATCCGCCCATTCATACGCTGCAGCAACATCATCAATAAATTCGGTGACCTCAACATGACTGACACCAGCACTGCGATACCTTTCTTGCGTATCGTCAAGGTTACCTTTGCCAGCCTGATGGCGAATTTCAATATCAGCGTCAACATGAGGCAGTGCATTAGGTAATGTATGGTTCAGTATTCTTGCCCCTTGACTGCCGCCCATGACCAAGAGCCTTAGAGGCCCAGTTCTGTCACTAAAACGCTTGTTCGGTTCCATCACGTCTGACAAATCTTCGCGTACCGGGTTTCCTACGACTTCTTTCTCGGGAAAAGCACCCGGAAATGCCTGTAAGACACGTGACGCAATTTTCGCCAGCCACTTATTTGTAAGACCTGCAACAGCGTTCTGTTCATGTAATACAACAGGAATACCTGTCAGCCAGGCAGCAACACCACCTGGACCACTCACGTACCCGCCCATCCCCAGAACTGCGTTAGGCTTCCAGTTTCGGATGTGCGCGCGCGCCTGAAAAATCGCATTGATTATCATCATGGGAGCAAGCAATTTACTCTTGATACCAGAGCCTCGAAGGCCTTTCACTTTGATAAAGTCGATATCAATACCATGTTTAGGCACTAAATCCGCTTCCATACGATCAGCAGTACCTAACCAGCGGATTTCCCATCCTTCTTTTTTCAATTCATTGGCGACAGCAAGACCGGGAAACACATGGCCTCCGGTTCCACCCGCCATCACAAGCAGGCGTTTATTGTTTTTCTGGTTTTCTTTCGTCATGAGTTCTTATTCGTTGATGAGCCTGCGATGTTTGTAATCTGTATTCGTAGTCTACCCGGATAACCAAAGCGACGGCCGTCGCCATGATAAATAAGCTTGAGCCACCGTAGCTGACCAAAGGCAGTGTGAGTCCTTTGGTTGGTATCATCCCGGATGCGGCGCCAACATTAACCAAGGCTTGAAATGAAATCCAGATCCCAATGCCTGATGCCAGAAATCCACCAAACATTTGTTCAGCTTCAAGGCAACGCCTTCCTATCTGAAGGGCTTTGAATGCCAGTGCAAAAACCATCAGCAGCAGCACAGTGACACCGATAAGCCCCAGCTCTTCGGCCAAAACCGCAATAACAAAATCGGTATGCGCCTCGGGCAAGTATTCAAGTTTTTGTACGGAATTGCCCAGCCCCTGCCCCCACCAGCCACCACGACCAAATGCCATCAAAGACTGAGTGAGTTGGTAGCCGCTGCCAAACGGGTCTTGCCAAGGATCAAGAAAAGACGTTACTCGGCGAAGTCGATAAGGTTCAGCAATGATCAGTGCAGCGATAGAAGCTATCCCGACACCCATCAGCGAGATAAACTGCCATAACTTAGCACCCGCAATAAATAACATGCCGATAGTGGTGACAAACATGACGATGACAGTGCCGAGATCAGGCTGGCTCAAGAGCAAGAACGCGAGGACAATCAGTACACCGAGTGGCTTCAAAAATCCGCGGATTTTTTCCTGAACCTCACCATGGCGCCTCACCAAATAACCTGAGATAAACAGTAACAATGCAAGCTTAGCGCCTTCCGCAGGCTGCAAGTTGAAAAAGCCCAGCGGTATCCAGCGGGAAGCACCGTTCACCGAATGCCCGACAAACATAACTACCACCAGCAATACAATTGAAACTAGTAGAGAGGGGACACTTAAGCGCTGCCATCGGGAAAGAGGAATACTCATGGCGATACATGCTAGAAGCGTTGCACCCAGCAGATATACGCCTTGGCGGGTCGCAAAATAGAAAGGCATATCCACCAGTCGGATTGCCACAGGAATAGAGGCTGAACACACCATGATTAGGCCGAAAAGCATCAGACCTAGCGCCAGCCAGACTAATTGCCTGTCATACAACGCGGGTTGAGACGGCTCAGAGAACCAGTTCAATATTCTGTTATTTTTCAGCCTGCCTGCTGTCATACCGACACCTTCTTCCTGTCATTCAATTCATTCGCAACGCGGCAGAATGTTTCGCCACGTACCATGAAATTCTTGAACTGGTCCAGACTGGCGCAAGCTGGAGAAAGGAGAACCATATCGCCGGCATTGACCTGCCCATAAGCTAAAGCCATTGCTTCAGCCATGGTATCGGTTTGTATTGACTCCGACGAAAGTGCCGCGAGCTGTTCACGGTCTTTACCAAAGCAATAGATAGAAGCATTGAGTTTATTGATAACAGGCGAAAGCGCCGAAAAATCAGCCCCTTTCCCGTCGCCGCCGAGAAGAAGGTGCAAGGTACCGTCTATTTCTAAGCCATCGAGTGCTGCAAGCGTACTGGCGAGATTGGTTGCTTTCGAGTCATTCACCCAGCGAACACCATCAGCATTAAGCACAGTCTGGCAACGATGCGGAAGCCCCGCATATTGCTTGATTGCTTTTAGCTGCGCATCCCTGGAAATATTTACCGCATCAGCAAGCGCCATAGCCGCGAGGCAGTTGGCAACGTTGTGTCTTCCAACCAATGCAATATCACTGACAGGCAATAGCGCTTCACCGTTAACGCTGAGCCATTCATCTTGGTTAACGATAGTCAGTGAGTATTCACCTTTTGAAAAGCCAAAACGGACGTTTTTATGGCCATTGGCTAGCTTGGTTTCTCTGTCGTCATCATTCCACACAGCCAGTCGGGATTGGTCGAAAATACGCAGCTTTGCAGCTTTGTAGTCATCCATTCCCTCATACCTATCCATATGATCTTCGGACAGGTTAAGAAATGCGGCGGCAGCGAGATCGAGTGATGATGTGGTTTCGAGCTGAAAGCTTGATAGCTCCAGCACATATAATTCATGGTCTTCTGCCAGCATATCAAGAGCGGCATGACCAATATTGCCTCCTACACCGACATCCATACCACCTTGCTTGGCCATTTCACCGACCAAACTTGTCACCGTGCTTTTACCGTTTGAGCCAGTAATAGCGACAACGGGAGCCGTCACCGCGCGGGCAAAGAGTTCAATGTCACCGATTATCTCGATGTTGTTATCCGCTGCCTGCTTCAGTTCGGGTGATGCTAATGCAATGCCGGGGCTTGCAACAATCAGATCCGCCGAAAGCAACCATTCCATACTCCAGCCGCCCACATGTAACTGGATGTCATTAGACAGTGCTTCTGCGCCAGGAGGCTCATCACGGGTATCGATGACTTTGATGTTGCAGGCGGCATTTTGACTTTGCAAGTGCTGAACGACGGAGAGCCCGGTCATACCGAGCCCAATCACAACAATATTTTTTGCTGTTAAACCGTCTGTCATTTATCTCACCTTCAAGGTCGCCAATGCGACAAGCACCAGCACCAAAGAGATGATCCAGAAACGCACAATCACGCGCGGCTCCGGCCAGCCTTTCAGCTCATAGTGATGGTGAATCGGTGCCATGCGGAAAATACGTTGACCGCGAAGTTTGTAGGAGCCCACTTGTAAAATAACTGACAGAGTCTCCATCACGAAGACACCGCCCATGATAACTAGCAGTAGCTCTTCACGGACCAATACTGCAATCGTACCCAGTGCACCACCCAGCGCGAGTGAGCCCACATCTCCCATAAAGACCTGAGCAGGATAAGTGTTGAACCAAAGGAAGCCTAAGCCAGCACCCACAATCGCCGTACATACAATCACCAGTTCACTGGCATGCTTGAGGTAGGGGATGTTCAGGTATTCTGCAAAGTTGACGTTACCTGTTGCCCATGCAATGAAGGCAAAACCGCTGGCCACCATGACAGTTGGCATGATAGCCAGACCATCGAGGCCGTCAGTCAGGTTAACGGCATTACTGGTACCGACAATGACGAAGTAAGTCAGCAAAATGTAGAACAAACCAAGCTGTGGCATCACATCTTTAAAAAACGGCACCACAAGCTGGGTCGCGGCTGTGTCTTTACCGTGTGCATAGAGCGCGAATGCAACCACCAGCGCAATCGCAGACTGCCAGAAGTATTTCCAACGCGCGATTAAGCCATCACTGTTTTTACGCACGACTTTCCGGTAATCATCCACGAAACCAACAACACCATACCCCAGCAATACAAACATCACTGCCCACACATAGGGATTGGATAAATCGGCCCATAGCAGCACGGTAATGGTAATCGCCGCGAGGATCATAATGCCGCCCATTGTCGGCGTACCGCGTTTACTGAAATGAGATTCTGGGCCGTCGTTACGAACAACCTGACCAATTTGCATCATTTGTAATTTGGCAATCAGCTTTGGTCCCATCCACAAAGACAGAAGCAAAGCGGTCAACGCACTGATGATGGCGCGAAACGTCAGATAATCGAAAAGGCGGAAGAAAGAAAAGTACTGTTCAAATATCTGAGATAACCAGACAATCATTTCGCTGCCTCCTCAATAGCAACAACAACCTCAGACATTTTCATTCCGTTGGCACCCTTCACCAATACAGAAACCTGTTTTTTTATTTTCATGAGCTCTACTACATGCGCAATCAGCGCACCTTTATCATCAAAATGTTTACCGTTGCACAGATCGCTAATAACCCTGCTTTCAGGGCCATAAGTAATCACTGTTTCGATACCTGATTCAGCGGTGTATTCCGCAACGTCGCGATGGACACTTTTACTGTGTTCACCCATTTCTGCCATGTCGGCGAGGATGATCACCTTGTCACCATCGAAACTTGCAAGTAAATCGACTGCGGCTTTCATTGCGGCAAGGCTGGCATTGTAGCTGTCATCAATCAGCCGCAAACCAGAGTGGGGAAAGCTCACCGCACCACGTCCTTTCACTGGTGCAACGTGCGAGAGACCTTGCTTCACGTCATCTATCGTTACGCCGGGAATACTGAGCGCAGCCGCTGCTGCCAGCAAAGCATTGGCAACATTGTGCTGCCCCGGCAATGAAAGCTGGATATCACACTCTCCCTGCGGCGATACCAAGCGAAAACGGAAGCATCCATCGTCGGTCGCAACAATATCACGGGCATGGAGATCAGCGGATAGGTCAGTCACAGAGGTTGTGAGCAAGCGCTTACCTTTAAAGTAACTTTGCCACTTTTCGCCGCCATGACTATCACAGTTAATAATCGCTGTATCATTTTCGGACAAGCCCGAGAAAATTTCGCCCTTGGCTTTCGCTACACCTTCAAGAGAGCCAAACCCTTCAAGATGGGCAGCAGCCAGATTAGTGACCAGCGCGATATCAGGTTTAACCAACGCAGTAGTATAAGCTATTTCCCCAACGTGGTTAGCACCGAGCTCCATCACCGCAAACGTATGGTCTTCTTCAAGCCTCAATAGGGTTAGCGGAACGCCAATATCATTATTGAAGTTACCGTGCGTAAACAGTGTTTTTCCTTTTGGCGACAAGATACTGGCCAGCATTTCTTTCACTGTTGTCTTGCCGCAACTCCCAGTCAATCCAATCGTCAACGGGTTAACCTGCGATTTCACCCACGCTCCGATTTGCCCAAGGGCAATTCGGGTATCTTGAACAACAATCTGGGTGATATCAGCGTCTAACAGGCGTGATACCAGCAGAGCTGATGCGCCATTTTCAATGGCTTTGTCGGCAAAGTTGTGCGCATCATAAATATCGCCAACAATGGCAACGAAGAGTGCGCCCGAAGACAAGGTTCGCGTATCTGTAGACACGTGGTTTATCGTTCGATCTTCACCTCGTAGCTCTTCACCATGCAGTTCTCCAGAGACAATATTGGTTAGAGCATGCAAGGAAACGGGGATCATGCCTCACCTCCCAGCAGTGCCGAAACGGTCTCACGGTCCGAATAATACACAGAGCCTGAGGCAAGCACCTGATAGTCTTCGTGTCCTTTGCCCGCAATTAAAATGACATCCTTTTCAGACGCATTCTCATAGGCAAAGTGGATAGCCTCTTTACGATCGTGAAGAACCACCGCAGCATCTGGGTTATCCATGCCGCCTAACATATCTTTAATAATTTGCTGAGGTGACTCAGAGCGCGGATTGTCATCGGTCAGAATCACTTTTTGAGCCATACGTTCAGCAATAGAAGCCATCATGGGCCGCTTACCCATATCTCTGTCACCGCCGCAACCACATATACACCACAGCTTTCCTTCTGTGTGGCGTTGCAGCGCTTCCAACGCTTTTTCAAGTGCGTCGGGCGTATGCGCATAATCAACGACCATCAATGGTGAATCGGTTTTGCTGAATACTTCCATCCTGCCCGCCACCGCAGAGAGATTTCCTACCGAGTCCAGTAAAACATCCATGGAGTAACCCAGCCCAAGCAATGTTGCCAAACTCAATAGGAGGTTTGATACGTTAAACTGCCCGACCAAAGCCGCTTTAAACTCGCCCTCGCCCCAACTTGAATCAAATTTTACGGTGACTCCGGATGTGCTGTAATCGACGTCAGTGAGCCAGAACTTTTTACCCGGGTGGGCGTCGACGGAAGCCATTTTGCAGCCCACAGCGATAGCGTCGGGCATATCCGCCAACCATTGATGGCCGACAGTGTCATCAGCGTTAATGACAGAAACTGGGCAGCCGTAGTGCGTAAACAACATAAGTTTGGCTTCGGCGTACGCTTCCATCGTGCATGATAATCGAGATGATCGCGGCTTAAATTAGTAAAGATGGCCGCATCGAAATCAACAGCAGACACTCTGCCCTGCACAAGGCCATGAGAAGAAATTTCCATTGCCATGTGGGAGGCACCATCAGCCTGCACTTTGGCCATCATTTGCTGAATCTCTATCGCGCTGCCTGTTGTATTCGTTGCCGTTTCAAGCGCATCCAGGAAACCATTTCCTGTCGTACCCATCACGGCACTCTTATTGCCCAGCAAGTTAAGCCACTGGGCCACTATCTGAGTAACCGTGGTTTTTCCATTGGTTCCTGTCACCCCAATCACACCCAAGCGTTTGCTGGGTGACTGATAGAAGCGTGATGCGATCTCAGACAAACGGCTTTTCAGATAAGGCAAGGTGATAATAGGAATACCACTATCAAACTGATAGCTCGGCTGCTCGCCCGCTTCACCGCCGTCAGCGATGACCGCAGACGCACCCGCTCGGATTGCATCAGGAATAAAGCGTCTTCCGTCGGTCGCGTGTCCTTGGACGGCGACAAACACATCGCCCGCTTTCAACGTGCGGTTATCCAGTGTCAAACCACTGATGCTGATTTCCGGCGCTTCCGGATACCATGGAGAAAGTAAATCTTTAAAACTCGTATTCGGCATCGACTTGCCTGTTCTAGTTGTTCACTTTATGCGCCGTTTGCAAACCTGCATCCGGTGCAATATTCAAAATCTGTAATGCGCTTTTCATGACTTCTGAAAAAACGGGCGCCGCCACTTGTCCACCATAGTACTGATCGCCCTGTGGCTCATTAATGACAACCACCATGGCAATACGCGGATTGCTGATCGGTGCCACACCTGCGGTGTAACCGATGTATTCGTCACTGTACCCGCCTGAGACTGCCACTTTTGCCGTACCTGTTTTCGCACCTACTCGGTAACCGTCTATTTTGGCTCGATGCGCACTGCCGCCCTTCTCGGTGACGGATTCCAGCATATCGAGAACAGTATCCGCATACTTTCTCGACACGACTTGCTTGCCCGGTACCACATCTTTTGTTTTGACTATTGAAAGCGGGCGATTCACGCCGCCACTGGCGAGAGTGGCATAAGCACGAGCAAGCTGAACAGGCGTGACTGACAGGCCGTAACCAAACGACAGGGTTGCACGTTCAAAGTCAGACCAACGGCGGCGGGAAGGGAAAAGCCCTGAGGATTCGCCGACTAAATCAAGTCCGGAAAAATCGCCTAACCCCGTGCTGCTATAAAGCCCAAGCAAGGCTTCTACGGGCATCGCAAGTGAAAGCTTACTAACACCAATGTTGCTCGATTTTTTCAAGATTTGGCGAAGGTCGGCCTTGCCAACTTTCGATGTGTCGCGGACTCTTGCTCCACCAATTTGCATGAGACCCGAGCCAGTATCAATTACTGTGGAGGTATCAGCAACATGGTTTTCTAATGCAGCGAGGACGACAAAAGGTTTGACTGTGGAGCCGGGCTCAAAGACATCAGTGATTGCCCGGTTACGCATTTTGAACGTTTTCAGGTCATCTCGGTTATTCGGGTTGTAAGATGGCGCATTGACCATTGCCAGTACTTCGCCAGTATTCACATCCACCATCACTAACGAACCTGAACGCGCCCGATAATCAGCAACAGCTTGTTTGATAGCACGGTAGGAAATGGCCTGCAGACGCTGATCGATACTCAGTCCAAGCGTCTTTCCATCCTGACCTTCTTTAAATGCGATGGTTTCCACCACACGTCCATAACGGTCCTTTCGGAATGTTTTCTTACCCGGCTCACTACTCAGCCATTTATCGTAACGGCTCTCAATACCTTCAAGGCCATGTCCATCGATCCCCGTTACGCCAACAAGGTGCGCACTGACTTCGCCCGTTGGGTAAAAACGTCGAGATTCCATTTTCATTCCGATGCCGGGGAGTTTGAGGTTCTTGATGTAGGCCGTGACCGCAGGGCCAACTTGCCGCTGTAAATAGATAAAGCGTTTAGACTGGTTATCGGAAAGGCGTTTCAAGAGGCTATTTCTGTCTAACTCGAGCACATCAGCCAGCGCGTGCCATTTTTCTTTGTCTGCCAAACCGCCGTGTTTGAAAATCTGTACTGGGTCGGCCCATACTGCCTTTACAGGAACGCTGACCGCCAACGATTCACCATTTCTGTCAGTGATCATGCCTCGGGCAGTCGGCAACGCTTTAACCCGCAGCGAACGCATATCGCCTTCCTGACGTAATTTGTCAGGCTCAATAACTTGTATGTAAGCGGCACGTGCAACCAAACCAGCCAGTGCCATCGCAATACAGGCACACACAAACACAAAGCGCCAGCGTATAAAAGCCGGCACTTTTTTGGTTATGTTTCTCTGCGCTGCAGGTTGCTTTTGCTTACTCAATTTTTGCTCACAATCACTTCACTGTCTGTGCCGGCCTGACCATGTCCAAGTCTTGTCTGGCGTGTGATTCGACTCTGCTGTGTTCCGAGAGTGCGTGTTCTTCTAGAATTAAGTTCCGCCATTCAACTTCCAATCTCTCCTGTTCGACCAACAGGTTGTCTTGATTGGCAATAGTGACCCGGGTAAGTTGGGTCACATACACAACGGCGAACGCCGATATCAACATCAACAACATCAGAATCAAAGGAACTCTCCCTACCGACGCGATGTCGTAGGCTATCTGACGTATAAGACCTGGTGATGATGTTTTCATTAGCTACCCAGCTTTTCCGCTACCCGAAGTACCGAACTTCGCGAGCGTGTGTTGTCTGATACTTCACTGTCAGAGGGTTTGAGCGCCTTTCCAACAGGCTTTAAGTCTGGACTGCCCAACGCTTTGATCTGGTCTTCGGTCAAAGGCACGCCATGGGGAACATCTGGCCCTTTACTTTGTTTGCGAATGAAACGCTTCACCAATCGATCCTCCAACGAGTGGAAACTGATGACCGACAAACGCCCCCCCTCCGCGAGTATGCCACTGGCACCTTGCAAAGCGGTTTCAATCTCTTCCAATTCACTGTTGATATAAATGCGAATCGCCTGAAAGCTTCGGGTCGCGGGGTGCTTTTTCTTCTCTTTAATCGGGGACACCGCTGAAATCAGATTCGCGAGATGAGAGGTACGAGTAAGTGGCTCTTTCTCCTCATCTTCGCGATGAGCAACAATGGCGCGGGCAATACGCTTGGCAAAACGTTCTTCGCCAAACACTTTCAATACCCATGCAATGTCGTCTGCACTTGCTGTTTCAAGCCATTCTGCTGCACTTACGCCAGATGTAGGGTCCATGCGCATATCAAGTGGCCCGTCGCGAAGAAAGCTAAAGCCACGTTCCGGATCATCAAGCTGTGGAGAAGATACACCGAGATCTAGCAATACGCCGTCAATTTTACCCACTAAACCAATCTCTTCAGCATATTGCGCAATACCAGAAAAAGGGCCGTGGATAATGGTGAATCTGGGATCATCAATGGTTTTTGCTTCTTCAATAGCCTGCGGGTCGCGGTCAATGCTATAGAGGCGACCACTGTCACCGAGCCGGGATAAAATTTGACGGGTATGTCCGCCACGTCCGAAGGTCCCATCGATGTAAATACCGTTAGGCTTAATTGCGAGGCCATCAATAGATTCGTTCAAAAGAACGGAAACGTGAGAAAACTGTTCTGACATAATATGTATCACCTAAAGCGACAAGTCGCTGAGACGGTCATTGAATGATTCCGTCGCTTGGGTCTGAAGTTGAATATCCTGATCGATCTGTTGTTGCCATTTTTCCTGCTGCCAGATTTCAAACTTATTAAGTTGTCCCACCAACATGGCTTTGCTATCGAGCCCGGCATAATCTCTCAATGTTGGCGCGAGCAGAAAGCGCCCTTGCGCATCCATTTCGCACTCAAACGCATGCCCCAGCAACAAACGCTGTAAGCGGCGTTCAACAGGGTTGAGACTCGATAATTTAGACAGTTTTGCTTCAATACGTTCCCATTCAGGCAACGGATAAAGCAGCAGGCAGGGTAACTGGTGGTCTATGGTGCAGACAAAAACGCCATCACACTGCTCAGCGAGCTCTTCACGATATCGCTTAGGCAATGCCATTCGGCCTTTTGTATCAAGTGATATGGCGGTAACTCCCCTCAACATATCACCATGACCCCTTTTTCACCAATTTTACCCACTTTATTCCACTTATTCCCACTATCAAAGTGTATGTATCAGGTAAAAGGAAAGTCAAGCGGGCCATTTTTAGACTCGCCGCAACATACTGTGGAAAAAGTCGTTAATGTTCAGCCAGCTAAGAATCAGCAAAATTTACCGCCAAAAAAGAGCTGGCTAAGTGGCAGAAATATCTCATATTTCCCTACAGATATTTTTATGACACTTTTTGAATAAATAAGAAAAAGGCGAGCTACCAGAGCTCGCCTTTATTCGGTGTTAGTTGAGTCGGCCTGTAATCCGGGTTCTGTACCGTAAAACGGTGATAGTCATTCATCTAGGCCTGCAATCGCTCACAGGCTCAAGCAACCTACCCGTCCCCAACGCGGGCCACGCCATTAGGGACCTATTTGGTCTTGCTCCGGGTGGAGTTTACCGTGCCACGAACTGTTGCCAGTCGCGCGGTGCGCTCTTACCGCACCCTTTCACCCTTACCTGTTCATACCCTGAGGCACGTCATCGGCGGTTTGCTCTCTGCTGCACTGGTCGTGGGCTCGCGCCCCCCAGGCGTTACCTGGCACCCTGCCCTATGGAGCCCGGACTTTCCTCCCCTCTGTCAGTCTCCCAAAGGACATCAACAAAGCAGCGACTACCCGGCCAACTCAGGCGGCGGATTATATAGAAGATGTTAGCTGAGATCTACATCAAGTTTTAAGCGCTGAAAAGATGTGCGGTTAAAGGTGTTCCAAACCCCATTTGTAGAGCGCGTTCTTTTTGACTGAATACAGCTCCGCCGCAATGGCTGAGGCCTTTTTTAGCGGCAACTCTGCCGAGAGCAATTTCACAGCTCGCGTGGCCTCAACAGGTAAGTCTGACTTTTCTACGCGATGACCAGCCACCAGCAACACCATTTCTCCTCGTACCCGATTCGGGTCTTCTTTGAGCCACGGAATAAGTTCACCGAGTGTTGCACCATGTATGGTCTCGTAGGTTTTGGTCAGCTCCCTCGCCAATACAACGCGTCTTTCGCTACCTAAGACGGCATGCATATCGTCGAGCGCATCCATGATCCTGTGTGGAGATTCATAGAAGATCATGGTTCGCGGGTCAGCAGCCAGTTCGGTGAATCTATCCTGACGACCTTTGCTTTTTGGTGGTAAAAACCCTTCAAAGCTGAAACGGTCTGAAGGCAAACCAGATGCACTTAATGCGGTAATAATTGCACACGGGCCAGGCAGAGGCACAACCCTCACTCCAGCGGCCCTACAGCGGTGAACAAGGTGATATCCAGGGTCTGAAATCAATGGAGTGCCCGCATCAGAGACTAACGCGATTTTTTCACCGTTTTGCAATCGGGCGATCAAGCTGTCTGCTTTTTGCTGCTCATTGTGATCATGAAGCGCGTAGGTTCTGGTTGTGATACCAAAGTGAGACAATAGCTTACCTGTGTGACGGGTATCTTCCGCAGCTATCAAATCAACCTGTGCTAAGACAGACAGCGCACGTTGGGTAATATCCCCAAGATTACCAATAGGTGTAGGCACGATATATAAAGTTGAGACGTCAACCACGGTCGAAGTTTCATCAGTCATTTGTTTCGGGACCTTTGGACGATTAATATAGAAGGTAATTTCTTACGGTCTGAAGATGCTCATGCGTAAATTAACCTATAAGTGCAAAAGTGTATCACGAGTTGTTGTCTCTATCGCACTGGCAATGTTCCTGGCAGCCTGTGCAACGGCACCGGAAAAAAAACAAGTTTTGAAATATGATGTCACGGTGCCAGCTACCGAGTCGTCGACGTCCTACCTGCTAAAAGCAGAAAAGGCAGAACTGAATCAGAAAAATGATCTTTATTTACTGGCTTTAAAAGCACTCATTGCAGAAACAGAATATGCGCAGGCCGACCAAATCGCAGAGAAGCTTTCTGAATCTCTGCTTACGCCACTTCAGCGCTCAGAACTCCTGTTAAATCAAGCAGAGCTGGCAATTGCGAGAGACAAACTCGCGGTTGCACTTAATAAGCTGAATTTTAACCCTGTCTGGCAGCTCCCCGCTTCTCAAAACCAGCGCTATCATCTGATTAAAGCCAAGATCTATGAGTCACTTGAGCAAAATACAGATGTAGTACGCTCACTGGTCGAAGCATCAAGTTACATGACAATCTACGAGCGACAAGCGATTTGGGAGCGCGTATGGCGTTTACTGGCCCCAATGCCACCTTTTGAAAGTGCACAGCTTGCTAAAAGCACCAACCCAGTCATGGTTGGCTGGGTTCAGGTCGTTGACCTGCTGAGAAGGAACAGCGGAAACACAGAGAAGCAACAAGACGCACTGGCACAATGGGGAGCACAAAACCCACAGCATCCTGCCGTCAGCTTTCTGAGTAACAAC
>NZ_PEIB01000021.1 GCF_004116385.1 Veronia nyctiphanis
GCCCCCTTTTAGGGGGCTCATTGAAAGCCACCTTCTTTAGAAGGTGGATGTTTACAATTTATGTTCTCGTTAATAATTAATAATAACTTTCAACTATCTTCAGTAGATTTTTTTTGTTTTTCTGATTAAGGAAACACGCCTCAATCGCATTCATCGTGCATTGCACGAGTTGTGGCCGGGTGAGGTTCAACGCTTTATGAACGGCCAGAAAGTTGTCAGTCATATAGCCGCCAAAAAACGCAGGATCATCAGAGTTGATCGTGACACACACACCCTTTTTCAACAGATAGAGGAAGTTATGTTGCTCCATGGAGGAAAAAACGCAGAGCTTAATGTTTGATAACGGGCAGACGGTCAGGGGCATTTTCATTCTTGCCAGTTCATCAACGAGCTTTCTGTCGGAAGCACATTTCACTCCGTGATCAATCCTTTCTACGTGCAAGTCATCAATGGCTGAGCGTATGTTTGCTGGTGGTCCTTCTTCGCCAGCATGCGCAACACATCGAAGCCCGAGCTGTCTGCTGGCTGAAAATACGCGGCTGAATTTCTCCGGTGGATGTCCAAGTTCGGAGGAATCTAGCCCGACAGCGACAATTTTATCTAAGTGTGGTTTAGCCTGTTCAAGCGTATCAAAGGCATCTTGTTCACTGAGGTGACGCAGGAAACACATAATCAGCAGCGAACTAATTCCCAGTTCTTTCTCTGCTTTTTCGAGTGCATCTGAGATACCGGCTACAACCGTTGCGAAAGGTATTCCACGCTGAGTATGGGTTTGCGGGTCAAAAAATATCTCTGTATGTATGACGTTATCTTCCTGACAACGGAGCAGGTAGGCCCACGTCAGGTCGAAAAAATCCTGTTTGGTTTGGAGAACATTGGCACCTTGGTAATAAATGTCGAGGAAAGATTGTAAGTCGGTAAACTGATAGGCGTTTCTCGCCTCTTCGACACTGGCATAGGGCAGGGAAATGTTATTTCGCTCAGCCAGCGTAAACATGAGCTCTGGCTCGAGAGAGCCCTCAATATGAAGGTGAAGTTCGACTTTTGGGAGTTTGCGGATAAAGTCTTCCATGACGGCGCTCCTTTTTGCCGTTGAGCTGTAAGGCACTGACCGCTATAGAAGCCAGTAAACCAGTGCCTTACAATAATCATGGCATGAATTAACTATCACGCGAGTAAATGGGGCTGCCCATCGAGTAGGTTTGTGACACAACACGCTCATCACCGAGTGTCATCAATACGAATAGCTTTTCTTCCACGCTCTGGCAGTTTTTCATTCTTACAGAGAGTAAGTCTGTGGCTTGCAGATCAAGAACAACGAAGTCGGCTTCTTTCCCTGCAGTAAAGTTACCAATTTTGTCATCGAGGTACAGTGCCTTGGCGCCACCCAAGGTGATCTGATAAAGGGATTTCAGTGGATTGAGTTTTTTGCCCTGCAGTTGCATGATTTTGTATGCTTCACTCATAGTTTCAATCATTGAAAACGAGGTTCCAGCCCCAACGTCAGTGCCCACACCGACTTTAACGCCCTGTTTCTCAATGTGTTCAAGCGGGAATAATCCAGAGCCGAGGAAGAGGTTTGATGTCGGGCAAAAGGCAATTGCCGCGCCCGTTTCAGCCAACCTTCCACATTGATCATCACAGACATGTACGCCGTGGGCGAAAACGGCACGAGGTTTCACTAGGCCGTGTCTGTCATATACATCGAGGTAGTTTTTGCTGTCTGGAAAAAGGGCCTGTACCCATTCTATTTCGTTCTGATTTTCAGAAAGGTGAGTGTGGAGATAAACATCCGGGTACTCGCGCAATAACTTACCCGCCAATGCTAATTGATCATCGGTACTGGTTGGTGCAAATCTAGGAGTGACAGCGTAACTTAATCGTCCTTTGTTGTGCCATGTATCGATCAGTGCTTTGCTGTCTTCGTACCCTGTTTCCGGCGTGTCGAGCAGTGCATCTGGCGCATTGCGATCCATCAACACTTTGCCACCTATCATTCGTAAGTTGCGCTTTTCTGCTTCAGTGAAAAAAACATCAACGGAGTGTTTATGAACCGTGCCGAAAACCAGCGCTGTGGTTGTACCGTTCATAACGAGTTGGTCAAAAAACTCCTCTGCGACCTCTTCGGCATATTGGCGGTCAGCAAATCTGCATTCTTCAGGAAAGGTATAATTGTTCAACCAATCTAGAAGTTGATCGCCGTAAGCTCCGATTATTCGTGTCTGTGGGTAGTGGATGTGTGTGTCGATAAATCCCGGCACAATGAGTTTGCCGCTCATATCGGTTACGACGCTATCATCAAGTTGCGTTGAGAGATCGCGATACTCTCCGAGGGCGACAATATGGCCGTCTTCGATAAGTAAAATACCATCGTCAATGTATTGATAGCTCTGCTCTAAAGACTCTTTCGCAGGGTCTTCGAGTAGATGAAGCAGCGCTGCTCGGAATGCGATTTTCCCATGCTGAGGACGAATCATGGTTATTACCTTGTCGTGTTCTTCATCTTGATGACGCTTGTTTTACGTCATCAGATACATGTTTATTTTCAATGGCCTGATAGTAGCCAATAAGTTCACCAGCAACTGAGACTGCGATCTCTGCAGGATGTTTGCCACTGATTTCTGAGAGGCCAATGGGGCAGATCATGCTCGATATCTGTGTATCGCTGAACTCACGTTGTCTCAATCTGTGAATGAAGCGTTTGCGCTTGGTTTGCGATCCAATGACACCAAAGTAACTGCTGTCATCCTTTTTCAGGATGGCCTTTGTCAGCTCAAAATCGAGATGGTGGTTGTGCGTCATCACCAGATAGAAACTATTGGCTGGCAGCGTGGCAACTTCACTAACGGGATCGTCAGAAATCCTGATCTCTACATTGTCAGGAATTTGCTCCGGAAATTGTTCTTTTCTTTCGTCCACCCAGACAATATTAAAAGGCAGAGAAGCGAGTATGGGCACCAGTGCCTTTGCCACGTGACCTGCACCAAACAGCATGATTTTGTGCTTTTGGGGAATGATCGGCTCAAGACAAATTGAGACCATACCACCACAGCACTGGCCAAGGCTGGCGCCAAGGTTGTATTTCTCGGTTCGTATTGTCTGGGTGCCGTCCTCTAACATTTCTCTGGCGATTTGCGTTGCCATGTGCTCAAGATGCCCGCCACCAATGGTGTCGGTAATGCTCTCTTTTGTTACCAGCATTTTGGTACCTGTGCCTCTCGGAACAGAACCTTTTTCATCCATCACCGTCACTAACACGCAAGGGATGCTTTCTTTTTCTAGTTTCGCTAACTGTTGTATCCAGTTATTTCGATACATTTTCGGCCTCCCTGCGTTCCTCATCTTTGAAGATAGGGGGCTTTCCTCTTACTCGCTTGATCGCTTGGTACACTTGTTCCGGTGTCGCGGGTGCGGCGAGGTAGGGGATATCTCCATTTTCTGAAACGCTGACGATGGCATCTTTAAGTGCACACCAGACGGAGATTGCCAACATGAATGGTGGCTCGCCGACAGCTTTAGAGTGGAAAACCGTATCTTCAGGGTTAGCCCTGTTTTCAACCAGTCTGACGTTGAAAATATCGGGTACGTCATTAACCGCCGGAATTTTGTATGTCGCAGGGCCACTGGTTGCCAGTGCGCCTGCTTCATTCCATACAAGTTCTTCGGTGGTTAACCATCCCATACCCTGTATAAATCCGCCCTCGACCTGACCAATGTCGATAGCTGGATTCAATGCGGCACCGACATCGTGAAGTATGTCGGCGCGCAGTACCCGGTATTCTCCGGTCAGAGTATCAACGATAATCTCTGAACAGGAGACGCCGTAGGCAAAGTAGTAGAAGGGGCGGCCTCTAGCCTTTTGATGGTCATAAAATATCTTTGGCGTACGGTAGAAACCAGTACTGGCCAAAGAAATCTGGTTAAACCAGCAGAGTTCAGCAAAATCTGCAAAAGTCATTACGGCCTTATCACCCGCAGTAACGATACCGTTGCTGAATATAATGTCGATCTCACTGACGTTGAAATGCGCTCTGGCAAATTCAATCATTCTTGCTTTTATAGTTAACGCTGCATTCTGTGCGGCTTTCCCGTTTAAATCGGTGCCTGATGATGCTGCTGTTGGTGATGTATTGGGAACTTTCTCAGTATTGGTAGCGGTTATTTGAATCGTGTTGACATCGACACTGAAGGTTTCAGCGACAATCTGAGCAACTTTGGTATTCAACCCTTGTCCCATTTCTGTTCCACCATGATTCAGACAGATACTGCCATCGGTATACACGGTGACCAAAGCGCCAGCCTGGTTCAGGAAGGTTGCGGTGAATGAAATACCAAACTTGACGGGCGTGAGCGCGATACCTTTTTTGAGTATCGGGCTTTGTTCGTTGAACGCCTGAATCTCTGCCCGACGTTTCTGGTAGTCACAGTCTTGTTCCAGATCTTCCGTCATTTCGAGGATCAGGTTATCTTCGACTTTTTGGAAGTAGTGCGTCTCATCTCGACCATCGTCGCTGTAGTAATTGCGTTTCCTTACCTCTAGCGGGTCTTTACCGAGTTTGCAGGCGATATCGTCCATGATGTGTTCGATCGTCATCATGCCTTGCGGGCCACCAAAACCGCGATAAGCGGTATTTGAGGCGGTGTGTGTTTTTACACAATGCCCGGTTACCGTTGCGTTATTCAGGAAGTAGGCGTTATCTGAGTGGAACATGGCACGATCGACAATCGAGCGGGAGAGATCCGGTGAATAGCCTGCATTTCCCGATACCACTATGTCGATGCCCTCAATTCTTCCCGTATCATCAAAGCCCACGCGGTATTGGTTGTAAAAGGGATGCCGCTTGCCCGTCATGATCATATCTTCTCGGCGCGGGAGCCGCATTTTGACAGGTTGTTTTGTCTTCACTGCAATAATGGCGGCGATGCATGCGGGTGAAGCGGCTTGTGTTTCTTTTCCGCCAAAACCACCGCCCATTCTTCGCATATCAACCAACACTTTATGCATTGGAGTATTGAGTACGGAGCCCACGAGTTTCTGTACTTCTGTTGGGTTTTGGGTGGAGCAGTAAACGATAACTCCGCCATCTTCCGTGGGAACAACACTTGACGCTTGTGTTTCGAGGTAGAAGTGCTCTTGTCCGCCGATATGCAATGCACCCTCAAGAATATGTGGCGAAGAAGCGATAGCACTATCCGAATCTCCGCGTTTTTGGGTATGGCTATCGGTGACAAATAACTTTTGAGCCAGAGACGTTTCCACATCCAGTGCTGCAGGCAACTCTTCATATTCAACAATTGCTGCAGCTGCTCCTTTTCTGGCGTTATCTAGTGAATCAGCAGCAACGGCAATAACGGGTTGACCGACAAAGCTGACTTCATCAAGTGCCAGCAGTGGGTCTCCAGCCAGAACAGGGCCGATGTCGAGTTCACCCGGTACATCTTTGGCCGTCAGGACAAACTCTACACCTTCCACTTCATAGCAAGGTGCGGTATCAATATGGGTAATCTTGGCATGTGGGTATGGGCTGGTTAGCGCATAGACATGAAGTTGATTTGGAAATTCTGGGCGGTCGTCAATGTAAATGGCTTCACCGGTCACATGCTTTTCCGCGCTCTCGTGTTTGACGGATTTACTGACGCCGGTCTGCAACCCTTCCTTCGCTTGGCTGACCATTTCTTCCTGACTCATAGCGGGGGTCGTTTTACGAGACATAGCTGGTCACCTCAATTTGTTGTGCCTGACTGTTATTGTGATCCAATCGAATGCGAAGATAGGTGCGGTAAAGCAGGTTCGCGGCTGTTTCCAGGCGGTATTCCTTTGTCGCACGACAGTCAGTAATCGGTGAGAAATCTTGCGTCAATGCTTTCATTGCAGCGTCAATACTTTTGTCATCCAGCGTTTTATTAATAAGTGCTGCTTCCGCAGATGTCGCCCTTGCAGGAATGGCTGCTAAACCACCAAAGGCAAGGCATACATCGGTCACTGTGTTGTTTTCAATCGTCAGATTGAACGCGCCGCATACCGCGGAGATATCATCGTCAATACGTTTAGATATCTTATGCGCTTGAAAAAACTGATGCTTATGGGGCTTAGGAATAATCACCCGCTCGATGAACTCTGAGGGCTCCAAGAGCGTGACTTTGTAGCCGAGAAAGAAATCATCCAGATTCACCGTTCGGCGTCTATTCCCTTTGCGAAGAACAATCTCTGCATTCAATGCAAGCAGTAAAGGCGGTGAATCGCCTATCGGAGAAGCATTGGCAATGTTCCCTCCAAGCGTACCTTGATTTCGGATTTGCAGTGACGCGAATCGCTGTAACAGCCTCCCGAAATCGGGATAGTGGGGGGTAATAACATGGTCAACTTCTGACAGCGACACGTTCGCACCGATATCCAGATGGTTATCAGTTTCAACAATGCTCTTCATGTCGGAAATGTTGTTGAGGTGCACAAGGGTATCGATATCACGATGGAACTGTGTCACTTCTAATGCTAAGTCTGTGCCGCCCGCCACGAGCTTGGCATCCGGGTGTTTTTCAAGGATTGCGGCTAATTCATCGGTCGAAGTGGGCACAAAGGCAGATTTGTTATCTCCATGGAGGCTGGTTGTCGTCAGGTTTAGTTTTGACAGTGTGTTGACGACTTGTGCTTCATAATCTGAGAATTGATCTTTCAGGGGCGTGTTGTTGCTGAGTGACAGGGCGGCATCGACGATCGGACGATAGCCTGTGCAGCGGCATAAATTACCGGCGAGTGCTTCTTCAACACTGTGTTTGTCAGCATTAGGGGAATTCTTGGTAAGAGCAAACATCGACATAATAAACCCCGGCGTACAAAAACCGCACTGAGAGCCATGAAAGTCGACCATTGCTTTTTGGACGGGATGAAGCCCTTCGTCAGTCTGTAAATCTTCGACACTGATGAGTTGTTTTCCATGCAACGCACCCACGAAGGTCAGGCACGCATTAATGCTTTGATAACTGAGTTTTCCGTCTTTCACTTCACCTAATACAACGTGCATGCACCACAATCGCCTGAACCACAGCCCTCTTTCGTCCCGCACCTACCTGCCTTTTCACGAAGGTAGCGAAGTACCGTCAAATTTGGTGATAAATCGGTTTCCTCGCGGATCTCGTTATTGAATAAAAAACGAATCACGCATCCTCCTTGCACACAGTTTTCAATAGTTGTTAACCATCATGTAACAACTTAAATCTAATAATTACTGACCAATCGGTCAATAAAATGCTTAAGGAAGATAGAGTCAAAACTGAGACTGAAGCCAGTTTGAATGCATATGGAGAGTTATTTCTTTCGGGTAATCAGAGAGATAGAAATTTACATGTTTCTTTGGCAATGAAGCCGAGTCAGGTTGACGTCGACTTCATTTTTTAGGCGCAGCGAGATAAGAAGAGGTAAAGAAGCTACAGCTTTTTGCTCAGTACATTTGAGAAGACTGAGTGAAGGTCTTTATTCGATGTAGATTCATTGAGACGGAGTTTAGACTTGATGTGGTCGAGGTGCTCAACCATCAACGCAATGGCTTTGTCTTTGCTGCCTTGTTCAATCGCATCAATGAGCAGTGTGTGTTCGTCCAATGAGCAGTTGGTTGTTTTCGTGGCTTGATAAAGCGCAATGATCAGTGAACATTGGGAAACAAGGCTTCGTTGAAAACTTAACAGGGGAGGGTTATTTGCCATTTCAGCAAGTTTGATGTGGAATTCACCCGATATACGAATCGCTTTACCCTCGTCGCCCTCTGAAACGGCTTTTTGTTCCTCGAAAATCATTGCTCGACTTTCTTCTATTTGTTTCTTGGTAGCATTCTGAGTGGCTAGTTCAACAATCGCCAGTTCAAGCACCTCGCGAGCTTTGAGTATTTGTAATGCTTCATCAACCGTCGGCGAGGCAACGACAGATCCTCTGTTTGGTCGCGTAACCACAACTTGCTCTACCGATAACCTCAGCAGTGCGCGACGAATAATAGTTCTGCTGACACCAAAAATTTCGCCAAGTGCTTCTTCGCTGAGCTTGGTACCGGGTGGCAACCGGTGTTCAAGAATTGCGTCGAAAATATGGCCATAAACCACATCGTCTTGAGTACGATTTGACTGTTTGGATGTTTTTATTTTGGTTTTAGATAGTCCCGACATGTTCCAACTTATCTTATCTCTTGGGATTGCGTTACCGCGATAATGCCAGCCTTATATGGATAAAGGCAAGTTAACCATTTAAGCGCATACAGTTTGTATTTCTGATTGTATATCAGCGAGTAAAATTTTGTATTTAAAAGTGCTTCTAATGATGCAGTTATTTGACAATTCTGCGAGTTTCTCCCCAATGGTAAAGAATGCGCTTTGTTCAGTTATTGCGGATGATGTAATGAGGAGTTAAACAATATGCATATGGCGGAATATCCTTTTGATCCCTTGTTGCTTCAGAGTTAGCTGACTAGAAGGGAAAATATCAATCATGTCCACCAATTTCTCAATCATGATAAAAATTTAAACATCTGAAATATATATAAAAAATAAAAATAGTCACTCTATTAGAGATGATTTATATGTCTGAAAAATCGGTCTATATGAGGAGTTTATGATGAAAGTTTCCGATGGCAATAGAGGGTAATAATCGAAGGTTGGTAGTATAAATTATTTGAATTTATATTATAAAATCAGAAATTTAAAAAATTTTGAAGTAAGAGGGTGATATTGAGTCCTTTATTTTTTTGCCTATTTTTCCTTTCTTTTTTCTGCTGTTGAAACACTTCGAGTTCCAATCGTCGTTTGACTAAAAATTGTGCTCACATGCTAATCTATATTGTATCCAATTATTATTTCGGAGCTTATGCTTTTGCTCTGAGAGTGCAGTGGGTTCGGCTAAGGCCTTTTCTAATGTGAAGAGGTCAAGTAGACACCACACTTTTGACTACCAACGTTGAACCTTACAGGGAGGTTTATTAATGAGTGAACAAGACTCTTTAGCCGAGAAACTGAAAGACCCCGATTATACTCCACCAATGGCTCAGGCAATCCCGCTTGGCCTTCAGCATCTACTCGCAATGTTCGTCGGCAACATCACGCCTGCTATCATCATTGCTGGTGCGGCAGGGTTTGGATATGGCTCCAACTCACCTGATTTCCATAATTTGATTTACCTGATACAGGTATCCATGTTGTTTGCTGGTGTTGCGACGTTATTCCAGACGATTGGATTTGGTCCTGTTGGCGCAAGGCTTCCTATCGTTCAAGGTACCAGCTTTGCATTTGTGCCGATCATTATTCCGATTGTCGCGGGCAAAGGCGTTGATGCCATGGCGATTGTGACGGGGGGGGTATTGGTTGGTGGTTTGTTCCACGCCATGCTGGCGCCTATTGTCGGTAGAATCCGTTTTGCGTTACCACCTTTGGTTACCGGCCTCGTTGTGACCATGATTGGTCTCTACCTGATCAAGGTTGGCATTCAATATTCTGCTGGTGGTGTGCCTGCAATCGGCACTGAAGAATATGGCAGCCTGCTTAATTGGAGCGTCGCTGTTTTGGTGGTGATTGTGACCATTGCTGTTAAATTCCTCACCCGCGGCATGACGTCAGCATCAGCCATTTTGATAGGCATGATTGCGGGATATGTTGTTGCTTGGGCAATGGGAATGGTCAGTTTTGCCAATGTAGGGAAAGCGGCTTACTTTGCTATCCCCAATCCTTTTCACTTCGGCGTTGATTTTACCATCGCCAGTGTTATCGGTTTTTGTTTGATGTCCTTTATCTCTGCGATTGAAACGGTTGGTGACGTCTCAGGCGTCACAAAAGCGGGAGCAGATCGAGAAGCCACAGCCGATGAAATCAAAGGTGCGACCTTTGCGGATGGTCTGGGCTCAGCATTTGCGGGGTTATTTGGTTCATTACCAAATACATCGTTCTCGCAGAACGTTGGTGTTATTGCTCTCACCGGCATGATGAGCCGTGGCGTTGTTACTATTTGTGCCATATTCCTCATTCTCGCAGGTTTTGTTCCGAAAATTGGTGCGCTGATTACGACAATCCCCATCGAAGTATTAGGCGGAAGTATTATCGTTATGTTCGGAATGATTGTGTCTGCTGGGATCTCTTTGTTGTCAGAGGTGAAGTGGAATCGGCGTAACATGATTATCTTTGCGATTTCTATTTCTATAGGCCTAGGGCTTCAACAAGAACCAGGGGCCTTACAGCATGTAAACAGCACAGTGAAAGTCTTTTTGACATCAGGCTTGCTGCCAGCGGCATTTATTGCCATTTTCCTCAATTTACTTATCCCAGATAAAGACTAAGTCGTTCACGAGGAGACGCTATGCGTCTCCTCACCTATTTTGCATCTCTTCCTATACTCGCTGTTTTTGTATCTTTCCGCTTTCTAGTCACCATTAGCTAACCTTCAAGTAGAGATGTCACACATTTGTGACTCATCGTCACAATAAGATTGTTTACTCTAGAATCGAGTGTGCAGAAACCATAAGCTAGTGCGTTAAAGAAAATAACTGCATATAAAACTTGGCGAATATAATTTCGATAATAGGGAAGCTTAGCTATGCCAAATTCAATAAGCCTGATTGGTTATAAGAGTTTTATGAAAGTACTTTCGACCATTTCGACGATAGTACCACTCCCTAAACCTACACTGTTCACGGGTGCAAACTCTACCAGTCAGCTTTGTAATACAATCGGCTTAATGGGCTTTCAAAAGATTCTGCTCGTCACTGACAATCCGCTTGTTAAGCTCGGTGTTGCAGGACGAATTCAGTCTGAGCTTGAGTCAGTCGGCGTTAAATGTGTTCTTTTTGATGGTGTTTTACCAGACCCAACGTCTGCGCAGGTTGAAGCTGGCCTCAAGCTATATAACGACTCGGGTTGTTCTGGTGTATTGGCACTAGGAGGCGGCTCTTCAATCGATTGTGCAAAAGTTATTGCTGCGGGCGTTAACAATAAAAAGAGTGTGAAGCGCATGTCGGGATACTTTCGCCTTTTCAAGCCAGTTGCGCCGTTTTTCGCGATACCTACAACAGCAGGGACGGGGTCTGAAGCCACCATTGCTGCGGTAGTCTCTGATCCAATTTCACACAAGAAAACTCCTATCATCGACCCAAAGCTTGTGCCAATAATGGCGGCTCTCGACCCGACATTAATTGTTGGTTTGCCATCGATGCAACGGCGGCAACAGGCATGGATGCATTTACTCATGCTATTGAGGCCTTTGTTTCAAAGAACAAATCAGAAGATACAGATGGTTATGCGCTCGCCGCTGTAAAGTTACTAGCCCAAAACCTGGAAGAAGCAGTCAGTGATGGGAAAGACGTTGATGTTCGTTTCAATACCGTTTTTGCATCTTATTTAGCGGGTCTCGCATTTACTAAAGCAGGTGTGGGCTATGTTCATGCGATTGCACACAATCTAGGGGCGAAATATGGTACGCCGCATGGTATTGCCAATGCGATCGTGTTGCCACATGTACTAAGTGAATTTAGATTTGAGATGAAAACCAACCTTGCTTTGCTCGCGGATGCGGCAAAAGTGAGTTCAGAAGAACAATCAGAGGAACAGAAAGCGCAGGCGTTCATTGATTATATTTTGGGGCTGCAAAAGAAATTTGATATTCCAAATACATTGGATGCTTTGAAAAAAGAGGATATCCCGGATCTTGCAAAAGCAGCCTTGAAAGAAGCGCATTGGACGTATCCTGTCCCCGTTTATATGGAAAATGAGCAGTGCGAAAGACTTATCTCTCAGCTCCTATCCAAGTAACAGCTTCTGCCCAAGCAGAGACAATGCGTTTCCGCGGTTTTATGATGAGAAATCAGACAACTTCTGCAGAAGCGCTGTAATCGAATAGGGTATATTTTCCAGTTTCAGGGTCTTCTCCGCCATAGATCACCCAACTGCAGAGATAGTCTGGGTCTGTGACAATTTCGCCGCTGGTATTTAGGTGATATTCTCCGGCTGCCGCAGGAAGGAGACTTTCAAAGTCTGGTGGAATTTTGAATTCAGTATGTGTGTCGTTTCGGCGTATTACTATACCCTCGGCATTAACACAAATGATCGGTCCAAATATTTGGATTCGTTCAATAGCATTCTCTTCGTCATCAACCAAAGAGATGCCGATGAGTAAAACCTTGTTAATTAAGTTATTAATCTCTTTCATAGGGTCGACATTATGTAATAGTTATAAGCGAATGACCTGTATGAATTCATAAAGTGGTTTTCAAAATAGCACTCTATGAGCTTTGGTCTCGGAGTATTGCAACAGCAAAAAAGATAGAGATTTTTCAAGTAACCTATTCATATTGTTCGATATGCGCAGTGGCTTCAATAAATCAACCACTTCCAAAACTATTTTTTGCACGAATATCAACAAAGTTTGAAATGATGTGAAAATGTGTTTTTTTTGATATTTTTGCCATTTAGGGCGACGGATAGAAAGATAACATTGCACATGAATATGCTATCCACGTCCGCTTTGATAAGAACCGTCGAGCACTGCATATATAGTGTGGATATTTCAAGGCTAACTCTGTGTTTCATTTATGAAACTCACCGCCTTTTATCCTTCTAAGGTGCCGAAGAGTACCAGCGATTTATCTACAATTGGATTAGAGAATTTTTATATTTAGACCTTTAGTCAGTTATTTGGTCTCGAAATAACAGCATTGCAGTGAATCAGGGGTATGTATGCAGTCTCAGCAATCTAGCTTACCATCTTACGAGGTTTATACACCTAACATCCTTCAGATATATGACTTCTGGGTGCTGGGTTTAACGAATCTATACCTTTGGAAATGCCCAACAAGAGTTATCAAAGAAAAGTTTGAGATATCCTTAAGTGACAATCATTTGGATGTGGGTGTTGGGAGTGGATATTACCTCGACGAGTGCTTGACTGAAACGACAAATCGTATCGGTTTACTCGACGCCAACAAAACATGTTTGTCAGCCACCAGTCGAAGAATATCTCGCTTTCAACCTGAGGTATATCAAGCGGATGTTCGTAGGCCACTTGAACTTGATTGCGATGGGTTTGACTCAATCAGTGTTAACTCTCTTCTTCATGGCCTACCCGGCACGATGAAAGACAAATCCCAGATCATTGGAAACATCGTTAATTTTCTAAACTCGGGAGGAAAGCTCTTCGGCAGTACTGTTTTAGCCGACCAAAATGATGAACTTGGGTTTGTGGGTAAGCTTCTGATGAAGACGTATAATCGGCTTGGCATCTATGCGAATAAAAACGACACACTCGATGCATTAAAAGACATGTTAAGCGAGCACCTTGACCATATAGAAATTGATATTGTTGGCTGCGTTGCAGTTTTTTCAGGTGTGAAGAAAAATACGTTTATCGCCTTGGAAAATTTGAGCTTTCCTGTGTCTCCGTTTGTATTTAAGAATTATTAATAACTATATTGACCCGTCCTATCGCGCCTGCAATTTACTATTAGACGTTTAGCGTCTTCCTTTTTCTGACCCCTACCTATTGCAACTCCATAGCCGCACGACCAATTCGGAGACTCTGGGCGTTACTTTCAATCCTCTGTCGTATTAATGTGAACATTCACATATAATATTGTGTACATATTAGATAAATATATTCTGATATAAAGACTAATTTAGTAGCGAAATAATCAATAATACAATTCTGGTCATACCAGATGTGTTTACAATTAAATATGAAAGTTATTGCTCTCTATTTCAGATGTTTACTGAATTAACCTGTTATTATTAATGTAATTACTCTAGTCTTGATTGTTTTTAATTCTTGCATAATATTTGATTCCGATCTAAGAATACAATTGCCTACTTAAATTGTATACAAAAGGAAATTATAATGGCGAGGATGAGAGCAATAGACGCGGCTGTGGCTGTATTAAAGAAAGAAGGTGTATCTGTGGCGTTTGGTGTTCCGGGTGCTGCGATTAATCCTTTTTATTCTGCATTGAAAAAGGCGGGTGGTATTCAACACGTCCTTGCAAGACACGTCGAGGGTGCATCGCATATGGCTGAGGGGTACACGAGGCTGAGCCGGGTAATATCGGAGTGTGTATTGGCACATCAGGCCCAGCTGGAACCGATATGATCACTGGCCTTTATTCTGCACATGCTGATTCCATTCCCATTCTTTGTATTACAGGTCAGGCTCCTCGCGATCGTCTCCATAAGGAAGATTTTCAGGCTGTAGACATTGAGTCTATCGCCAAGCCCGTGACTAAATACTGCGCAACGGTTCTGGAACCTGCGTTGGTACCACGTGCTTTTCAACATGCATTCCATGTTATGCGGTCAGGCCGTCCCGGTCCGGTATTGCTTGATTTACCTCTTGATGTGCAACTGGGTGAGATCGAATTTGATCTCGATAGTTACGAGCCCTTAGAAGCATACAAACCCTCTGCGAGCAGGAAACAGGCTGAGCAGGTTATTGATATGCTTAACTCTTCCGAGCGACCTCTGATTGTTTCAGGCGGCGGTGTCATCAATGCCAATGCATCTGAGCAACTTCAAGAGCTTGCAGAGATTCTAAATGTCCCCGTCATCCCAACACTGATGGGGTGGGGCACGATTGCTGATGATCACCCTCTCATGGTGGGTATGGTAGGTCTCCAGACATCGCATCAATATGGCAATGCTACGCTGCTCAGTTCTGACTTAGTGCTCGGCATTGGTAACCGTTGGGCGAATCGCCACACTGGCTCTGTGGGTGTCTATACGGAAGGCCGTAAGTTCATTCACATCGATATTGAGCCAACGCAAATAGGCCGCGTTTTTTGTCCAGATTTGGGCATTGTGTCGGATGCAGGTGAAGCATTGACACAACTCCTCGAAGTAGCAAAAGAGCGTAAAGCAGCGGAACAGTTGGCAAATCGTGACAAATGGGTTGAAGAGTGTCAGGAAAGAAAAGCGACGATGCTGAGAAAAACCCATTATGAAGAAACGCCAGTCAAACCGATGCGCGTCTATGAAGAAATGAACAAGGTTTTCGATCGTGATACCTGCTATGTCAGTACCATTGGTTTATCACAAATCGCTGCTGCCCAGTTCCTACACGTCTACAAACCACGTCACTGGATAAACTGCGGTCAGGCAGGCCCACTGGGCTGGACGGTTCCTGCGGCATTGGGTGTTCGCGCAGCAAACTCGGATAAGCAAATTGTTGCAATCTCTGGCGACTATGACTTCCAGTTTATGATTGAAGAGCTTGCTGCGGGTGCCCAGTTCAATCTGCCTTATGTGCACGTTCTGGTGAACAACTCTTATCTTGGGCTTATTCGTCAGGCACAACGGCAGTTCGATATCGACTTCTGTGTTCAGCTTGCTTTCGAAAACCAGAATGCCCCAGAGCTTGAAGGTTATGGTGTTGATCATGTGGCGGTGGTTGAAGGCCTTGGGTGTAAGGCTCTCAGAGTGAGAAACCCTGAAGATATTGCATCGTCACTTGAGCGCGCGAAAGAAATGGCTCAACAATATAAAGTACCTGTCGTCGTTGAAATTATCCTTGAGAAAGTCACCAACATTTCGATGGGTGTTGATATCAACGCGATTAACGAATTTGAAGCTTTGGCGGAGAGTATTGCAGACGCGCCAACTGCAATCGTCGCCTCAGCTTCAAAGTAATACCTCTGTAAGTATCTAGCGAATAAGGAAATATAAAATGCCAAAACTTGCTGCCAACCTGTCGATGTTATTCACCGAGCTGCCGTTTATGGAGCGATTCGGTGCAGCAGCAAAAGCAGGTTTTAAAGGGGTGGAGTATCTCTTCCCCTATGCCTACGACGCGCATGAAATAAAACAGGAACTCGACAAACATGGTCTTGAGCAGGTTCTGTTTAATCTTCCCGCTGGTGATTGGGAAGCAGGCGAGAGAGGAATTGGCGCAAACCCTGAAAGAGTGAATGAATTCAGGGCAGGGCTTGAGATGGCTATCTCTTATGCCAAGGTGCTGGGTTGCAACAAGGTGAATTGCCTTGCTGGTATCCCACCTGAAAAATTTACCGATGAAGAAGCGGAAGCAACGTTTGTCGCCAACCTGAAATATGCGGCAAAAGCACTGAAAGATGAAGGTATTAACTTGGTTGCTGAAGGCATTAATACCCGCGATATTCCGGGCTTTTTCTTGAACAATACCCCGCAAGGGCTATCGATATTGGACAAAGTGGGCAGTGATAACCTGAAAATTCAGTATGACATTTATCACATGCAAATTATGGAAGGTGATATAGCGCCCACGCTGAGCGCTCACTTGGGATCAATTGGTCATATTCAGCTCGCAGATAACCCCGGTAGACATGAGCCGGGCACTGGAGAGCTGAATTACCACTTCTTGTTCAAGCATATTGACGAGATTGGTTATGACGGCTGGGTCAGCTGTGAGTACAAACCCAAGACAACGACAGAAGAAGGACTGACCTGGCTCAAAAGCCACGGTTTTTGAGGAGGGATTATCATGAGTAAAATCGCATTTATCGGTACAGGTATCATGGGCAAACCTATGGCCCAGAACCTGCAAAAAGCAGGGTATAAGCTTGTATTATCGGCCCATCGCGGTGCACCTGATACTGATCTGGTAGAGGGCGGTGCTTGGTGGCAGAGACGTTGAAAGACGCGGCAAGCGAGGCGGAGTTCATTATCACCATGGTGCCGGATACACCGCAGGTTGAGGAAGTCCTTTTCGGCGAAAATGGTCTGGTAGAAGGCTTGTCGGCAGGGAAAACTGTCATCGATATGAGTTCAATTTCTCCTATCGAAACCAAAGGTTTTGCAGAGAGAGTCAAACAGACTGGCGCCGCGTACCTTGATGCACCTGTATCGGGTGGCGAAGTTGGCGCGATCAATGCAGCTTTGACAATTATGGTAGGTGGGGATCAAGCGACATTTGATGCAGCGCTGCCATTGTTCGAGATCATGGGCCAGAACATCAACCTTGTCGGTGACAATGGGGCAGGTCAGGTTTGTAAAGTGGCCAACCAAATCATTGTTGCCCTTAATATTGAAGCTGTTTCTGAGGCATTGGTCTTTGCCTCCAAAGCAGGCGCTGATCCGGCAAAAATCCGCAATGCGTTAATGGGCGGGTTTGCAAATTCGAAAATCCTTGAAGTGCATGGCGAAAGAATGGTGAAAGGAACCTTCGACCCCGGTTTCCGTATTCAACTTCACCAAAAAGATTTGAACATCGCACTGCAAGGCTCTGAATCATTGGGTGTAGCCCTGCCTAACACCGCGAAAGCACAAGAGCTGTTTTCGACATGTGTCGAGCTTGGCGGCTCTGGGTGGGATCACTCTGCAATGGTCAAAGCGATCGAACATCTTTCCAATCACAGTATCCGCTAAACCGGAAGCTTTGCCCGGCGCATTGAAGGGGCCCGGGCCTTTTTCACTTATATTTTGACGACTTCAGGCGTAAAGAATATAAGCTGAAAGAGTTAACATCGAATTTACAGAACACTATCATGGAGATAAACTTTGGCTGTTTCGACAAGGACATCGTTGACACCGACTCATCCTCTGACGTCGATTGAGGATATCAAAGCAGATCCAAAAGGCTTCCTTTTACACCTCTTTGATACCGCGGTGGATGCAGCCCTTCCTAAAGGAAAGCTAGACGCCTACCTGCCTGAAAATCGGAACGGTAAGTTGGTGGTTATCGGCGCAGGTAAAGCCGCCGCATCAATGGCTCTCGAGATGGAATCGTGTTGGTCGGGTGAGATTGAGGGCTTGGTTGTAACCCGTTATCAACATGGTGCCGATTGCAAACGCATTGAAGTTGTTGAAGCCTCTCATCCTGTTCCTGATGATGAAGGGGAGAAAGTCGCGCGTCGTATTCTTGCCATGGTAGAGAACCTCAGTGAAGACGATCAGGTGATATGTCTTCTTTCCGGAGGCGGGTCAGCGCTGTTGAGCCTTCCTGCTGCTGGTGTACCGTTTGATGAAAAGCGCCAAATCAACAAAGCGCTGCTTCGTTCAGGCGCAACCATCAGTGAGATGAATTGCGTTCGCAAACATTTGTCAGCGGTGAAAGGAGGGCGGTTGGCCAAAGTGGCTTATCCTGCGTCTATGCTGACATTGGCAATTTCAGATGTTCCCGGTGACGAACCTGACGTGATTGCATCTGGCCCTACAGTGGCAGACCCTACGTCGCGTCATGATGCGCTGGATATTTTGCAAAGATACAATATTTCTGTCAGCCAACAGGTTAACGACTGGTTAAATAGTGAAGCGAGTGAGACCCCGAAACCAGGTGACCCTGCGTTGTCCCGCAGCAGGCTGGAGCTCATTGCAACACCTCAGCGTTCTCTCGACGCAGCTAAAAATCTCGCCGAACAGGCGGATTACCCGCAGTGATCCTCAGTGACAGCATTGAGGGCGAAGCCCGGGATATCGGTCTCATGCACACGGCAATGGCCGTCCACTGTGTCAACACTCAACAGCCATTTTTGCCACCGATGGTGATCCTCTCTGGTGGAGAAACAACGGTGACTGTGACCAGTGACAGTGGAAAAGGTGGCCGAAACTGCGAGTTCCTGTTATCCGTTTTTGCATCTTTGCAGAATCAGCCTGCAAACACTGAGATTTACGCGTTGGCGTGCGATACCGATGGTATTGATGGGGTGGAGGACAACGCAGGTGCATGGTTAACGCCTGAGCTTTATGGGAAAGCAGAGAAGTTAAACCTTAATCCCAGACACTATCTCGACAGTAACAACAGCTACGAATTTTTTAACGCATTGGATGCGCTCATCGTAACCCAACCTACGAGAACCAATGTGAACGATTTTCGTGCCATTCTGATCTTGCCTGAACCCTAAGATTAGCTGGCGCATACAGTCCCCACTCTTCTCGCTTCAGCATCAAACGCCACACTCCCTTTCGTCGGCAGCTAAGAAGCGAGTTTTTTAGTGTCTGTCGCTCAGAATATACCTTCTGTTTTTGCTCGACTCAAAAACGACCTCTTTTGACGCTGCCAAAGTTCGCTTGCTCACTGTGCTCGTTATTGAAACCGGACATCGCGATTAGCCTGTAATATACTCTCTGACAATTCCTTTGTTTTGGCGTGCTTTGCCAGTTCTCCTTTCTTGGCGAGGGTATGCAGATAGATTTAGGTGAATGCGTCGGTACATGGAGGTTTGATGTCTCGGATAAGAAAAAAGAATCAAGACAATATTATTGCGGTTGCCAGTCGCTTATTTGCTGAGAAAGGCTATGCCGGAACCAGCACGGCTGAAATCGCACAAGAAGCTGACATCCCCAAACCTAATCTCTATTACTATTTCAATACCAAAGACAAGCTATATAGGGCGGTGCTTGAGAGTGTTACCAAGCCTTTGCTTGAGGCCAGTAACCCAATTGCGGAACTTGATGATCCACGAGAGGCACTGACTCAATACATTAAAACCAAATTAATCATTTCTCGTGATCATGCGCTGGCATCAAAAACCTTTGCAAATGAAGTAATGACAGGTGCACCACATTTACCTGAAGATATTGCTGGCGCACTTCTCGAGCAATCACGTTTTATCGTCAGTAAGTTTAAAGATTGGATAGACAAAGGCTTGATGGCGCCTGTTTCGCCGGATCATCTGATGTATATGCTTTGGGCGTCAACACAGACCTACGCTGACTTTAACTGGCAAATATGCCAAGTCGCCGGAAAAGACATGCTGGATGAGCAGGATTTTGATGAGGCGGCAGCGTTCTTGGTTAGCTTGGTATTGAAAGGCTGTGACGTTAAGCCTTTGTAGTTGAAAAGCATAGAGAAAAAAGCCCGCAGTTAACGGGCTTTTTTCTTCTTAAGGTATTGAATTACATTAACAGCAGTTTCAGTACAAACAATACCGTTAAAACGTACATAGCGACGGAAATTTGATCTTGCTTACCTGTACCTGCTTTCAGCACGGTGTAGGTAATAAAACCAAGTGCAATACCGTTTGAGATAGAAAATGTCAGCGGCATCATCAATGCGGTGACGGCAGCGGGAACTGCGCTGGTAAAGTCGTCCCAATCAACGTGACGAATACTGCCCATCATCAGGAAGGCAACATAAATCAGTGCGCCTGCCGTGGCATAACCAGGGATCATGCCTGCGAGTGGTGCGAGGAACATAGCAGCGAGGAAAAGAAGGCCAACTACCACCGCAGATAGACCAGTTCGTGCACCTGCAGAGACACCTGATGCACTTTCTACATAACTGGTGACAGGTGGGCAGCCGAAACACGCACCGACGACACTGGAGAAGCTGTCCGCTTTGAGCGCTTTCGGTAAACCTTCAATTTTCCCTGTTTCCTTATTAACGAGGTTAGCGCGTTCTGCAACGCCCATCAGGGTACCCGCGGTATCAAAGATATTCACGAACAGAAACGCAAGAATGACACTGATCATGCCGACATTCATGATCCCGCTGAAATCCATCGCAAGGAACGTGGGAGCGATGCTTGGAGGCGTTGAAACAAGACCGTTATATTGAACAAGGCCCATCACCATACCGATAGCAGTGACGCTAAATATACCGATAAGTACCGCACCAAATACCTGACGGACAGACAGTACGCAGATAATTAAAAAACACAGAGCCGCCAGATAGACCTGAGGGTTCGTAAAGTCGCCAAGGGTTACCATGGTTGCAGGGCTTGAAGTGACGATCCCGGCAGTTTTCAGGCCGATAATACCCAAAAATAAGCCAACACCCGCAGTCATACCGTAGCGGAGATCGTCAGGTATGCTGTTGAGTATCCACTCCCGGACGCTGGAAACACTCAGCCCCACAAAAATAACACCGGAGATGAAGACTGCCGCAAGTGCGACTTGCCAGCTATAGCCCATTTCACCGACGACCGTAAAGGCGAAAAAGGCGTTTAAACCCATCCCCGGGGCAAGTGCAACAGGCCAGTTTGCAAACAGGCCCATCATCAATGTACCGATTGCTGCGCCGATACAGGTAGCCACGAAAAGCGCCCCTGCATCCATTCCTGTTGATGACATAATATTGGGGTTTACAAAAATAATGTATGCCATCGTTGCGAAGGTGGTTATGCCCCCAATCACCTCTTTCTTTATGCTGGTTCCGTGCTCAGCAATTTTAAAGAAATGTTCAAGTGCACTCTTATTTTGAAGTTTTGAAGAGTCTTCCATGTGTCAATTTTCCTGTTTTGTTTTAACACAAATAAGCACCTGCAGCTTTTGTAGCTGATTGATGCTTACCCTATTGCGTCAAAAGCTTAGTAAACGCAACTGTTTGTTTTAGCTACCTCTGTACGTAGAGAAGCTGTATGGAGAGACCAAAAGGGGAACATGGTAATGCTGTTCGGTGTTATTGAGACCGAATCTGATTACAACATCGTCAAGGAAAGGAATCTCATCAACCTCTACGCCAATGGCTCTGAAGTACTGCGCTGTCTCAAACACCAGTTCGTACTTACCCGCAGTAAGCGACTGACCTTCAAGAAGAGGTTCATCTGTCCTTCCGTCATGATTTGTGGTCGTTGACTTTATCAGGGTACTGCCAGAATCCGTCCGCTGGTACAAACTGATGATGATATTTGTACCCGGTTTCCCATTTGCTGTATCCAAAACATGCGTCGTCAACTTACCCATAATTCCCTCTGAGACTGTGATTAATTTATTGTGTAACCCGATTGAACATCATCGGACTTTAACCGGAATTTCCACATTCAGTCTGGTTAGGTTGCATACAAATTTCAAGTTTGCATTCACGGTTTAGTGTATTCAAATTGAGAACATAAGGGTAAAAGCTGAACTATCGGTCAGCTTTTTGAGCGCTTTAGGCCTAATATTTTAATTGTTGATAAAACAGAAGCTATTTTAATTAATGGTTTAATCATCTGAAATTATTAAAGTTTAAAAAATAAAATTAGAATATTTAAAAACTGTTCATGATTTTATTGATTATTGTATACAATTTGCAATAATAAAGTTATTAAAACTGATTTCATTCGCTGTTCGTTTGAAGGAGATAAAGATGACAGATAGCTATCCAAGGGATTTGATAGGATATGCTGACCGCCCACCACACCCTCAATGGCCGGGTGACGCAAAAATTGCTGTTTCGTTTGTTTTGAATTACGAAGAGGGCGGTGAAAGATGTATTTTGCATGGTGACAAAGAATCTGAAGCCTTCCTTTCTGAACTGCCCGGTGCACAGCCACTTCCTGGCAAAAGACATATTTCAATGGAATCGGTCTATGAATACGGCTCCCGCGCTGGTGTGTGGCGCATCCTAAATCTGTTCAAAAAACATGACATTCCGCTGACTATTTTCGCTGTGGGCATGGCTGCTGAGCGCCATCCGGCAGTGATCAAAACGATGTTTGAACAGGGCCATGAGATCTGTAGCCACGGCTATCGTTGGATTGATTATCAGGACGTTAGCATTGAAGCTGAGAAAGAAGACATGCAGAAAGCCATCGCAGCTATAGAAGAAATTACTGGCGAAAGACCATTGGGTTGGTATACGGGAAGAACAAGCCCCAATACACGACGATTGGTCGCTGAAGAAGGCGGTTTCCTTTACGATTCAGATGCATATGATGACGACCTCCCATACTGGCACACCGAAACTGGTGAACCGCAATTGGTTATACCGTACACACTCGATTCAAACGACATGCGCTTTTCGACAGTGCAAGGCTTCAATAGCGGCGAACAATTTTTTCAATATTTGAAAGATGCGTTCGACTGTTTATATGAAGAAGGTGCTGAGGCGCCAAAAATGTTGTCTATCGGCCTGCATTGCCGATTGATCGGTAGACCAGGTCGCTTGGGCGCACTCAAGCGTTTCATCGAGTATGTTCAAAGCCATAACAGCGTGTGGTGCGCAAGAAGAATTGATATCGCTAAGCATTGGCATGCTAAGCATCCCTATACAAAGACACAAGGCTGAGAATCTGATGACGAGCTTTCAAACCAAGACGCCATCGGAAATGGCTCATAACGATTTCATCGCGACTTTTGGCGGTATATACGAACACAGTGAATGGATTGCCTCGAGAGTTTGGGAGTCGGGCATTACCGCCGCCGACAATGAGGTAGCCAATCTACAGTCACGCATGAAAGAGACGTTTATGTCAGCGTCTGATGAAGAGAAGTTGGGCGTTATTCTCGCTCACCCGGATCTGCTGGCAGAGCAGCAATACGTGGTGAACTCACTGAGTCGTCGACGTCGGAGCAGGCGGGTGCGGGTATTGATAAGTGTACACTAGAGGAATTTAGAACGTTCGCGCGCTTTAATGATAGTTACAAAACAAAATTTGGCTTTCCATTCATCATGGCTGTGAAAGGTGCAGATAGACACCTGATTCTCGCAGCGTTTGAAAGAAGGCTGAAAAACAGCAGAGAAGATGAGTTGGAAACGGCACTAGAAGAAATCAACAAAATTGCCGCATTCCGGCTTGCTGAGCTGTAAGCGTTATTACCGTTTATAAAAAGACATAACAAAGACGTCGCACCATTAAAAATGAATAACTTACATGAAAGTAAGTGTTAAAAAAATGCAAAGAGAAACACGTTCTGCAAATTGAAGCTTATCGACACTGTGCTTAGTCGTGTGAAAGGGTAAAGGACGTATCATTTAACCAATAAGAGGATGCAGTGAACATGAGCAAAGAGGCTGATTTTTGTACCGCAGTCAATTTAGCCAGTGCCCGACTGGGTGCCGAAGTCATTTACGCAACGGATGACTTCTTTGCCGACAAAAGCCGGTTAATTAAAGATGAACCCGCGGAGTGGAAAGAAGACGTATATGACGATAATGGTAAATGGATGGACGGTTGGGAATCGAGGAGAAAACGCGGTGAAGGTTATGATTACTGCGTTATTCGCCTCGGCCTACGAGGATACGTTCATGGTGTCGATATAGATACAACGCACTTTACTGGTAATTTCCCTCCTTCCGCGTCGATAGACGGCTGCTATTGCCCCGACGGAGACCCCGATGAGTCATCAGAGTGGAAAACGATTCTCCATTCCGTGACGTTAGAGGGCAATAGTCATCATTTCCATGCGATTGATTGCAAGGAGTATGACTTCACCCATATTCGCTTCAACATCTACCCTGATGGTGGCGTTGCCAGACTACGTGTCTACGGTCAGCCACATATCGACTGGAGCACCGTTTCCACTGAGCAAGAACTTGATTTACTTGCGGTCGAAAACGGCGGTAAAGCAGTGTTGTGTAATGACCAACATTTCGGCCACATGTACAACCTCAATATGCCTGGCCGAGGCGTAAACATGGGTGATGGTTGGGAAACTGCGAGGCGCCGAGAACCCGGAAACGACTGGGTTGTCATGCAGCTGGGGCACATTGGTTATGTTAATCGCATTGTCATTGATACAGCACACTTTAAAGGTAACTTCCCCGATAAGTGCTCAATCCAAGGTGCTTTTGTAAAAGGTGGTACCACCGAGCAGATGGCAACCCAAAGTCTGTACTGGCAAGAGCTATTACCTCCACAAAAAATGTCGGCCGACGCCATTCATGAATTTACCGAAGAAGTTGCGAACTTAGGCCCGATTAATACCGTTCGTGTCAATATCTTTCCTGATGGCGGCTTAAGTCGTGTAAGGCTGTTTGGCAACAGAAAGTAAAGGAAGACTGGCGGAGGCCTGTTTGTCGCTATGACTGACGAGGCTAAATAATGTTGTTGAGGAATATCAAATGTCTGAACAGAAGCATGCCTTAAACATTCAGCCGTTAACAAAAGAAGCGTTCGCGCCCTTTGGTGACGTGATTGAAATAGAAGGCAGGGACTACTTTGAGATTAACTCCGGTTTTGCACGTAGATACCATAAATTGGCAACCACAGATGTCGACGAAAAAGGTGAAGTAATCATTAGCATCTTTACAGCGAACCCTTACGACTACCCTCTGGAAGTCCAGTTGATGGAACGTCATCCAAAAGGCTCGCAGGCATTTATGCCACTTCAGAAAACGCCGTTTTTGGTTGTGGTGGCGCCGGCAGGAGAGGAACCAAGTATTTCCAATATCTGCGCGTTCAGAACGAACGGAAAGCAGGGCATAAACTATCGTCAGGGAGTGTGGCATCACCCGGCGTTAGTGCTCAACGATAATGAACAGTTTCTCGTTGTTGACCGCTCCGGAGAGGGTGAGAACTGTGACGAATTTGAATTCCAAAACAAAGAACCGATGATTCTTTCACCACAGTTTTAATATAAGAATCATAGAATTAGATTCCCGATGAGTGCAGAACGTTTTCGGGGATCATTCAAGAGGACAATTGCTATGGAAGCAGTATTTTTTGAATGGTTAAATTTGGCCATTCGTTGGGTACACATGATAACGGGTATCGCATGGATCGGTGCGTCGTTCTATTTTGTTTGGCTTGAAAATAATCTAAATCGTGCCAACCCAAGAGACGGCCTTTCGGGCGATCTCTGGGCGATACATGGCGGCGGTATTTATCACCTTGAAAAGTACAAACTGGCACCTCCTAAAATGCCCGACAACCTCCACTGGTTTAAGTGGGAAGCGTACTTCACCTGGATAACAGGTATGGGGTTGTTGTTTGTCATTTTTTACCTAAACGCTGATTTGTACCTCGTCAAACCGGGTGGAGATATAACGCCTTCCGCGGGTGTTGGAATTGGTATTGCGTCGTTGATCGCTGGCTGGTTTATTTATCACTTTGCCTGCGATTCAGCGCTGGGCAAACAACCTGCGCTTTTAGGCGTATTGTTGTTCGCAGGGTTGGTATTTGCAGCATGGGCACTCAGCTTGGTATTCAGTGGCCGTGGCGCGTACATTCACGTAGGCGCAATCATTGGTACCATCATGGTCGGAAACGTATTCTTCGTGATCATGCCGGGTCAACGTTCGCTGGTGAAAGCCATCGAGAACAACACTGAGCCAGACCCACATCTTCCCGCGAAGGCGCTCTTACGTTCTCGTCACAACAACTACCTGACACTGCCTGTACTGTTCATCATGATTAGTAACCACTTTCCGAGCACTTACGGTTCGGAATATAACTGGCTTATCTTAGCTGTCCTAGCGGCGCTAAGTGTGTTGGTAAGGCATTATTTCAATACGCGTCATGGTAGCCAAAAGTATGCGTGGACGTTACCGACAGCGGCGCTGGGTATTATGTGTCTGGCTTATGTGTCAGCACCGAAAACAGGGGCACCTGTTCCGGTAGCGCATGATCACAGTCATGGCGTGAATGTTGTGGCCGCTGCGCCAAAAGTGTCTTTTGAACAGGTTCAGTCGATCATTTTGGAGCGTTGTACGGTCTGTCATGCAGCAGCACCGACACATCCATCTTTTGCATCGGCACCGGGCGGTGTGATGTTAGATACGCCTGAACAAATGAAAAATGACGTGGCGAGAATTGTGGCACAATCTGTGACCTCCAAAATCATGCCTCTCGGTAATCTGACGCAAATGACAGATGAGGAGCGGGGCATTATTGGCGATTGGGCAGCTGCTGGCGCACCTATTAATTAAAGTGAAATAGTTAAAAAGCCCGCTTGTGCGGGCTTTTTTATTTTTGCTTCAAGAAATTTTATGCCTCAAGAAAAAATCTTGAATCATTGAGATTGCTAGCGGTCTATCTCCCTCACCACACTTATCTAGAGAAGCAAGAGCAAGATCTACCAGTGTACTATCAGCTTTCTGCCGAAGTCTTTCAGCCAGTTGCCGGAAGAAGGGTGAGGTGAACTCGGGATGAGGCTGAAATGTGAGGATATGGTCACCCTTTGCAGTAATCGCATTGGGACAAAAGCCTGACCCTGCGATGAGTTTGAATCCGTTGGCTTTTCGCAGAACCTGATCCTGATGAACAACGATTAATGAGATGTGCTGGTCTTTTCGAAGTGGTGGATATTCTTCGAGCACAGAAAACAGCTTTACACCCACACCCCAGCCTTTGTCAGATTTTTTCACATCGCCGCCCAACGCCATATGAATAATTTGATGGCCAAAACAAATGCCCAGCATAGAACGTTTTTGCCTATCGGCTTCTACAATGAAGTCGCACGTATCATCGATCCAGCTTTCGAGTTCATAAACACTGGTTTTGCTGCCGCTGAATACCCAACCATCGCAATCAAAAACCGATGAAGGGAATTCCCCCAAGTAACAACGCCACACTTTGAATTCTGAAAAGTGATCCTCGCCGAGCATAGCAATAAAATCGTTGTCGTAGGTTCCGAATTCATCGAGTGAATCTGGATGATGCTCATCGCAAAGCAGAATTCCTATCTTCATATTTCGACATCCTGAGGGCGGGTTAATAACTTTTATTTAACGGACAATTTAGCGTGTTATCGATTATTTTTTCGTTTGTGAGCAAATAGTATATCTTTCTCAGAGTTGAACTATCTCTTCATTGAGCACTGTGACATAAAATTATATATGGCAATAGCGCATTGATTATAAATTCATCTTCATAATGAAGAAAATATCATTAAGGTTGAACTAATTGCGTTCAGCAACGACTAAAAGTTGCAGTTGACCACACAATGCTGCTGTCCGGCCTTTTATTGTTGAGTTAAACTCAAGTAAGATGCTGGAGTGAATCTGGCCATCAATAGTGATGTGCTGAGCCATTATCATAGTGGAGAAACAAGCTTGATTAGTGTTTTCCTTGTAGATGATCACGAGCTGGTTCGCACAGGGATACGGCGCCTTCTCGAAGACGCCCGTGGAATAAAAGTGGTAGGGGAAGCCGAAAGCGGTGAAGAAGCAGTTAAGTGGTGTCGGAGTTCAAATGCTGACATTATCTTAATGGATATGAATATGCCCGGTATTGGTGGCTTGGAAGCGACCAAAAAGATGCTGCGGTATAACCCGGATGTAAAAATTATTGTCTTAACAATACACACAGAGAATCCGTTTCCGACCAAAGTCATGCAAGCAGGAGCTGCGGGCTACTTAACGAAAGGAGCGGGTGCTGATGAAATGGTTCAGGCAATTCGTGCTGTTAATAGTGGGCAAAGATATATATCACCGGAAATAGCACAACAAATGGCACTTAGTCAGTTTTCATCCGCCTCAGAGAATCCGTTTAAGGAGTTGTCTGAGCGAGAATTGCAGATCATGATGATGATTACTAAAGGTCAAAAAGTGACTGATATATCGGAGCAGCTCAATTTAAGCCCGAAAACAGTCAACAGCTACCGTTATCGCCTGTTTAATAAACTAGGCATCAGCGGAGATGTTGAATTGACTCACCTTGCAATAAGGCATGGAATTCTGGATACAGAAACTCTGTGACAACAGCCAGAAAGCACGTGTTTGACGCTAAAAGTTTTTTAAAGACAGTCCCAGAAAGCCCCGGTGTCTACCGTATGATGGATGCCGATGGCGAGATAATTTATGTCGGTAAGGCTAAGGCGCTGAAAAAGCGCCTTTCTAGCTACTTCAGAAAAAATGTATCGGGAGAAAAAACCAAAGCTTTGGTGAAAGCCATCGCCAATGTTGAGTTCACTGTGACGCATAGCGAAACAGAAGCACTCATTCTTGAACACAATCTCATTAAGAAACATCTTCCCCGATATAACGTTTTGTTGCGAGACGACAAATCGTATCCCTATATTTTTCTCAGCGCTCATCAGCATCCCAGACTGTCAACGCACCGCGGCGCAAAAAGACGAAAGGGTGAGTATTTCGGCCCTTTTCCTGATGCAGGGTCTGTGCGTCAAAGCCTCTACTTGCTTCAGAAAATTTTCCCTGTTCGTCAGTGCGAAGATTCGGTATATGCAAACCGCACACGCCCATGCTTGATGTACCAAATCGGGCGTTGCTCCGGGCCTTGTGTTGAGGGAATTATATCTGAAGAGGATTATAAGGAGCTGGTGGACTTCACCCGTCTGTTTTTGCAAGGTAAAGACAGACAGGTTATTTCTTCACTGGTTGAAAAAATGGAAGTTGCCAGTAACAACCTAGAATTTGAGAAAGCGGCAGAACATCGAGACCAAATTCAGGCGCTTCGACGTGTTCAGGAACAACAATTCGTCTCACAAGACAGTGAGGACGACCTCGATGCCATTGGTGTCTCGATTGAAAATGGCGTTGCTTGTATCCACGTACTCTTTTTGCGTCAGGGTAAAATTCTTGGCAGCCGAAGTTACTTCCCCAAAATGCCAGCCAATACAGAAGCTGAGGAAGTTGTTGCGAGTTTCCTTGGTCAGTTTTATCTCAAACAGGCCGAAGGGCGAACAATTCCAGCAAGTATTCTCGTTGGTCTCGATCTCGGCGAAGAGTTACAGGTTCTCACTCAAGCACTCACTGAAATTGCCGGGCGCAAGGTTACACTACAAAGCAAGCCCAGAGGGGCGCGAGCCAGATTCCTTAAGCTGGCACAAACTAATGCAGCTACCGCATTAACCAGCAAAATTAACCACAAAATGACCATCCATAACCGCTTTCAGGCACTGTCAGAAACCTTGTCTTTGGAGCCGATTAAGCGGATGGAATGCTTTGACATTAGCCATACAATGGGTGAGCAAACGGTCGCATCATGCGTGGTCTTTGGCCAAGATGGACCGATGAAGCAAGAGTATCGACGTTACAATATTACTGGCATTACAGGTGGCGATGATTATGCGGCCATGGCACAGGTGTTGGAACGGCGATACAGCAAACAAATGGATCCTGAGAAAATCCCTGACATTATTTTGATAGATGGCGGTAAAGGGCAGTTAAACCGAGCATGGCAGGTTGTAAAGCCTTTCATGGATTCATGGCCTAAACACCCTCTAATGCTGGGTGTCGCGAAAGGGGTCACACGTAAACCCGGGCTGGAAACACTCATTAAAGTAAGCGGTGAAGAGTTCTCTTTACCTTCTGACGCACCAGCACTACATCTCATCCAGCATATTCGCGATGAGAGTCACAATCATGCGATTGCTGGCCACAGGGCGCAGCGTGCAAAAGTGCGCAAATCGAGTGTTTTGCAAGAAATCGAAGGCGTTGGTCCTAAAAGAAGACAAGCTCTGCTCAAATATATGGGCGGAATACAGGAATTAAAACGAGCAAGTGTTGAAGAAATCGCCAAAGTGCCGGGAATTAGCCGGGTTTTGGCGGAGAAAATTCATTCTTCATTGCAACAATAGTGTCGTTGCGGCACCATAGCCCAGTAGCCCATAAAATATAAAGAAATATGCGACTTAACATACCAACGATTTTAACCCTGATACGCATTGCATTAATCCCGGTTTTTGTTGTCGCGTTTTACCTCCCATTTTCCTGGTCAGCCTTCTTTGCCGCGCTCGTTTTCGTCATTGCTGGCTTCACTGACTGGCTTGACGGTTACCTTGCAAGAACACTCAACCAGACGACACGCTTCGGAGCATTTCTTGATCCTGTTGCTGATAAGGTGATGGTAGCTATTGCGCTGGTGTTGATTGCTGAGCACTACAACAGTGTATGGATAACGATTCCTGCGGCGACGATGATCGCACGGGAAGTCATTATCTCGGCCCTCAGGGAATGGATGGCAGAGCTTGGCAAGCGGGCGAGTGTTGCCGTTTCGTGGGTGGGAAAATTCAAAACGGCGGCGCAAATGTTTGCGTTGACCATGCTGCTATGGCGCCCTCACTCATACATTATTGCGATTGGGTATTTCGCACTTTATATCGCCACTGCATTAACCTACTGGTCCATGTATCAATATCTGTTGGCCGCAAAAGATGATTTGCTTGCTGACTGATCTTACTCGTTGAAGAAAAAAAGCCGGGCATGCCCGGCTTTTTATTGTCTCGTTTTAATGGATTCACAAGATGACGATGCCGAGAGAGGCAGCCGTCAATCTTCTTCATGTTAAAATAACCATCAATGTACCTGCCAATGTCAATAGTACATTGGCGATGGCGTAGGTGCCTGCGTAGCCGAGTGCAGGAATGGTGCTTCTGGCGTGCTCGTTAATCATATCCATTGCCGGGGCACAGGTTCGGGCACCAATAATGGCACCGAATAGAAGGGCTCGGTTCATTTTAAGCAGGTAAGCCCCGACCAAGTAAGCCAGAATGACTGGCAACAGGCTCACAACCGTCGCGCAGAACATGATTTCTAGACCCATCTCTTGGAGTGATTCAAGCATATTGCCGCCAGCACTTAGGCCAATACCGACCATAAATGTCATCAGCCCAATTCCTTCGCCATGTTTATCGCGCCTTGCGGCACATAGCCAAAGGTAGGGTGGTTTGCCCGCAAAAAGCCCAACATGATACCCGCCAACAATAACCCTGAGGCACTGCCAAGTCCAAAGGTCACGTGACCAAATGACATGGTAATCAAACCGAAAATCAGACCAAGAATGAAGAAGGAACAGAACGCGAGTAAGTCTGACATCTGGCTGTGTACCGATATAAAGCCGATACGCTCTGACAGCCCCATTACCCGACTTTTCTCGCCACTTACCTGCAATACATCGCCTTTGGCCAGCATAATGTTGTGGTCCATCGGCATTTCGATTTGGGCGCGGACTACACGGTTAAGAAAACAGCCATATTCAGATAAGTTAAGATCTGAAAGACGTTTGCCTATGATGCTGTCGTTTTTGACTACGATTTCTTCTTCGGTGATCCGCAAGTCGAGTAAATCCCGATCAAACACCTCTTTGCCGTTCCTGAAACTCGGGTCGAGACGAGCGTGGCTGTCGGGGTACCCCAAAAGCGCTATCTCATCACCTTCCTGCAAAATGGCATCGCATCTGGGTTCGCAAGAATACCGTTACGGCGCACTCTTTCGATATAGCAACCTGTTTGGCGATAAATACCCAGCTCTCTCAGATTTCGGCCATCGATCCAGTTGATGAGTTCTGGCCCGACTCTGTAAGCCCGGATGATGGGGAGATACACTTTTCTTTGGCTGCTCGAGCCTAGGCCGCGCTCTTTCGCTATTTGCTGCGCCGAATCCTCGAGGTTTTCTTTTTGTAATCTCGGCATTAACTTGGCAAGCAAAATCAAACTCACAAGCCCGACCAAATAAGCCATTGCGTAGCCGACGCTTAGATTATCTATCATGCTGGCGATTGCATCCGCTGATAGGTCATTGCCTGAAAGGCCAGACTTCAGAGCATCTTTTGCACCAACAAGAACAGGCGTTGCGGTCATTGACCCAGCATCATGCCAGTCGCGATGCTGTTGCTGAAACCAAAGAGGTATTGAAGGCTGAGGGTTAATGTGATCGACGAAATTAAGACAGTCATTGCCAATATCAGATACGACTTGCCATCCCGAAAAAAGATGCCGAAGAAGTTCGGTCCTGCCTCTATACCAACGCAAAATATAAACAGCATGAATCCGATATTAAGCGCTTCCGGTCCGAAGGTGTAACCCGCATGACCGAATGCCAACGCTGTCAGCAAAACGCCAATTGCGTTACCAAACTGAAAGGTGCCGAGACGAATTTTACCGAGAGTAAGCCCAATGGCGAGGACGACAAAAAGAAGGAGAATATCTTGTTGGTGGAGAAGTGATGCAACATCTATGTTCACAGCAAGCGGGTCCGGTTCGAGCTGAGGAGGAAATGGCCGTCAATTATACTGTTTTCCCGCGATATGTAATGTAAAAATGCGACTCACATATAACTTTTTATGTTGGTCAAGCTTTCTTGTGTTTCAGGCGGCTTGAAGCGGACTGAAGAAAGGTGAATGTCAGATATAAAAAAGCCAGCTTGGTAGCTGGCTTTGGCGAATAGTAGGAAAGCCTGAGACTTATTCTTGATATAAACCAAGGTTTTCTTTCGCATACGCTTCGAAATCGGTAAATCCACCGACGTGGTCTTGATCAACGAAAATCTGAGGTACGGTTTCTACAGGTTTGCCGACGGTTTTCTCAAGGTCAGCTTTTGAAATGCCTTCCGCGTGGATATCCACATAACGGAAGTTGAAACCTTCACGACTTTCTTTCAGTGACTCTGCCAAATCCTTAGCACGGACACAGAAAGGACAACCTGGACGACCAAAAATAACTACAAACATCATTTGCTCCTTAGAAGTTTTCCCAACTATGCATGAAAAGCTGTGCTGCGGTAAAGTTGATTATACAGATTGAATTAATCGGAAAAACCTATTGGATACTCATTGAGCATTATGTCTTTTATTTATCGGGTTTGGATTTATCACACTGTACATTTGTATTAGCATGAATCTCATAGGTCTTTTGGTCATGAGTCTGTGCAAAGTAGAGTCATACCACTTTTAGTAAAAGGATATTTATGAATCAGACCATTGATACCATTCTATCGCATCGCTCAATCCGCAAATTCACTGATCAATCAATAAGCCAAGAACAACTCAATGCAATCTTGCATGCGGCTCGTGCTGCTTCAAGTTCAAGCTTTATACAATGCGTGAGTGTCATTAGGATCAGTGATCCTGAAAAGAGAAAGCTCTTAGCGGAATATGCGGGTAACCAGGCCTATGTTGAGAGCTGTGCGGAGTTTTTAGTATGGTGCTCTGATTTTAATCGCCACACACAGATTAAACCGGATGCCAAAGTAGCTTTGCCGAACAAACACTCATTGGGGCAGTCGATACTGCCATTATGGCGCAAAATGCTTTGCTGGCTGCTGAGTCTATGGGGCTGGGTGGAGTGTATATTGGCGGGCTCAGAAATAATCCTGACAAGGTATGTAAATTACTCAATCTGCCGCAACAGGTATATGCGGTGTTCGGTATGTGTCTTGGTCATCCGGATCAGGACCCGGAAATCAAGCCGCGATTGCCAGCGTCACTGGTTGTCCATCAGGATGAATACCAAAATATCGACCAAGAAGCTCTTGCGGCTTATGACAGTCATGTACGCGAATATTATGAGACCCGTACTGGCGGTAACAAGTCGATGAGTTGGACAGAGCAAATCACGGCAACATTGGATAAAGAAGCGCGCCCTTTCATGAGAGATTTCCTGCAAAGTAAAGGTATATGAAACGCTGAGGTATGTTATCGGTGTTTTTATTTGGCAGTAGAGTGGAAAAACACCGATTTAATCAATTTTGTCGTTGATAGAGTAAAAAAGTGTTTAATGAATCACATTTTTGAGCAATAATTCGCGCCCTAAAATTTCTATTCTCAATTTTTGTGGTGAGTTACATCTATGTCAACCAAACTGGCAAACCCTGCACCTTTGGGCCTTATGGGCTTCGGTATGACGACCGTTCTACTGAACATACACAACGCTGGCTTCTTTCCTATTGATTCAATGATCCTTGCGATGGGTATCTTCTATGGTGGTCTGGCCCAGATTATCGTCGGTATCATGGAGTTCAAAAAGGGAAATACCTTCGGTACTACTGCATTTACGTCATACGGTCTGTTTTGGCTGACGCTGGTTGGTTTGATTGTGATGCCGAAAATGGGTCTGGCTGCTGCCAGCCCGGCAGGCTTTATGGGTTGGTATCTGACTATGTGGGGTATCTTCACTGCATTCATGTTTGTTGGCTCACTGCGCTACTGTTTTGCGAAGCAGTTTGTTTTCGGCAGCCTGACTGTGCTGTTCTTCCTGCTTGCTGCACGTGACTTTACTGGCAGTGCTTTCATTGGCACAATTGCAGGCCTTGAAGGCATTATCTGTGGTGCCAGTGCTATCTATTTTGCAATGGCTCAAGTGCTTAATGAAGAATATGGCCGTACGATTTTACCGGTCGGTGAAAAGCAACAAACCTTGCAAGCACAAACGGCCTAATTACCTCGAAAATAGCCGCGAAAAGCCAGCCATCGCGCTGGCTTTTTTGTATCTAAATTATTACTCGAATATTGTCCAATATATCCTGCTATTTATCTTACCAATCTGCATAGCTGCCTCCGTTTGTCTCGAGTATTTTTAAATATTAATAAGTTGAAGGTATCACTTTGCTACTTAATGAATCAGGTTTTGATGATGAGGTCTGTTCTAACAGCTGGGATGCCAAGCCTCTCAAACTAGATGTCTATTACACGCAAACGTTGGGTATCTTGCTAATTAGCTGATGCATTTAAGTATCTGCGATACGTAAGACGAGAGAACAATAAAAAAAAGCCGCATAGAGCGGCTTTTTTATGCGAGGTAGTATTCAGCAAAGCACTTTGATTGCCAGTCCACCTTGTGAGGTTTCACGGTATTTTGCGTTCATGTCTTTGCCTGTTTCCAGCATGGTCTCGATAACTTTATCGAGAGACACGCGTGGGTCAGAGGAACGGCGCAGGGCCATTCGGGATGAGTTAATGGCTTTCACGGCGGCAATACCATTTCGTTCGATACAAGGCACCTGTACTTGGCCGGCAACTGGGTCACATGTCAAACCAAGATTGTGTTCCATACCAATTTCCGCGGCCATACACACCTGTTGTGGGCTGCCACCCATAAGCTCTGCAAGTCCCGCCGCTGCCATAGAACACGCTACGCCAACTTCACCCTGACAACCTACCTCTGCGCCTGAGATTGATGCGTTGCGCTTGTAGAGACCACCGATGGCACCAGAGGCAGCAAAATATCGAGTGTAGTCTTGAGGGCTCACTGGCTGAATAAACTTGTCGTAATAGGCCAGAACAGCAGGAATAATTCCACAGGCACCGTTTGTTGGAGCTGTCACGACACGGCCACCCGCCGCGTTTTCTTCGTTCACGGCAAAAGCAAACATGTTTACCCAATCAACAACTGCCATTGGGTCAGCATCGTTTTTCTCAGTGGTGGCTAATTGCTGCTTAAGCACGGCAGCGCGTCGCGGAACACGAAGCGGGCCTGGAAGCACACCTTCTTTGCTCATGCCGCGCTCGAGGCACTCACGCATGGTTTTCCAAATACTGGCAAAATACGATTGAATCTCGTCTTCAGAGTGCATTGCTCGCATGTTTTCCATCACCAGCGCACTGATAGACAGACCTGTGTCTTTGCACTGTGCAAGCAATGTTTCAGCATTAGTAAAGGCGTAAGGTACGTCAACGTTGCCTTGATCGTCTTTACCGAAGTTCTCCTCGTCGACAATAAAACCGCCGCCGATGGAATAATATGTCTTGCTATAAGCAATATCTGCGTTGTTCCATGCATGAATCTGCATTCCGTTTTCGTGCAAAGACAGATTGGTTTTGTGGAAATTCATTCCACCTTCACGCGGGAAATCAACGATATGACCGTCGATACCAACGGGCAAACGTTCGGTTTCTTCGACGCGTTTGATAAAACCCGGAATGCTGTCGATATCCACGTGCTCCGGGCTGTTACCCGCCAAGCCCATAATGATAGCGATATCTGTGTGGTGCCCTTTACCTGTGAGAGACAATGAGCCGTAAACGTCAACGGTGATTCTCGTGATGTCTTCAAGCTTGCCCATATCACGCAGGTCATCGATAAATGACTTACCGGCTTTCATTGGGCCTACGGTGTGAGAGCTTGATGGGCCGACACCAATTTTGTAGATATCAAATACACTGATCATTTTTATACCTCAGTCGATGTCCGTGGAGACGCCACGTACATCAGGAATTTATTTTCTTTCTTTTTCCATCCATGGAGGTAATACGCGCTGGCTGAGTGAATCGCCAGACTAAAAAGAGCAAGGCATACAGCCTTGCTCCAATAGGGACGAGTATTCTACATGATTTCTTAGTTCACGAAACTGTAAACAATCGCTGAGATGGCAACAGTACCCATGATTGCCACAAACACATTGCTCAGGCGTCCAGCGTACTTTTGCATAGCGGGGACTTTCTCCACCGCGTACATCGGCATAATGAACAAGATGGTTGCAATGATCGGTCCACCAAGAGATTCGATGAGGCCGAGAATACTTGGGTTAATCGTCGCTACCGCCCAGATTGTCAGGATCATGAACACGACGGTGAACTTGTCGATCTTTTTCATATCGACAGACTTGTTGCGACCACGAAGCTGCTTAACAATCAGACCATTAAGGCCTTCACGCGCGCCAAGGTAGTGTCCGAAGAAAGAAGACACGATAGCAATGAAGGCAACCAAAGGACCAAGATACGAGATAAATGGGCTTTCGTGCTTGTTTGCTAAGTATGAAAGAATCGCGATGTTTTGTTCTTTTGCCAGTGCAAGATCAGCAGGTGTCAGGCTGAGGACGCATGAGAAAACAAACAGCATAACGAACCCCAGCAGCATGCCAGATGCACGTTTTAGAATTGCTGTCGCTTTTTCTTCTGCATGGTCGCCATAATCACGGTGCTGTGCCATCGAGAATGCCGAAATAGCCGGGCTGTGGTTAAACGCGAACACGAGTACTGGGATTGAAATCCAAAGTGTTGACAGGAAATCACCCGCTGACGGAATTTCTTGCAGTGCAGAGAGATTCCAGTCTGGGATCAGGTAAAGCGACATCGACAACAAAATACCAACCAGTGGGTAAACAAGAAACTGAGTCACTTTCAGCATCATCTGTTCACCCGCGATCATAATCGCCATCATCGATAGGATAAGAAGGATAGACAGTAAACCGCGAGGCAATGACTCCATGCCTAGCTGGTTGACCATAAACGAGTCCACGGTATTGGTGATACCAACGCCGTAAATTAATACGATGGGATAAATGGCAAAGAAGTAGAGCAGGGTAATCAGCTTACCTGCAGTCACGCCAAAATGCTCTTCAACGACTTCAGTAATATCGCTACCAGGCTTCTTAGAAGAAAGTACAAAACGGGCTAGGCCACGGTGTGCGAAAAATGTCATTGGGCCAACGAGTAAGGTCATTGCAACCAGTGGCCAAAAACCATTCATGCCAGCGTTGATAGGCAGGAATAAAATGCCCGCGCCGACTGCGGTACCAAAAAGAGAAAGCGTCCATGTTGTATCTTTAGCGGACCAAGTCATTTGGTCTGCTTGTTTTCTTGCTGCAGAAGTCGATATTTTTTGCATTAGCGTATTCTTATCGCGGCTATGCCGTGTCAGTTCGTTTGGGACGAGCTGCATTCTCACTATTTTTGAGAGTAAATCCACGGCAATATGCAAAAAATGAAAAAATATATCGAACTTAATACAATAAAAGTGATCAAAGTCAATTAACGAAGTTTGACATTCAAAAAATATTGTCTTCGTTACAATTTATTTGAATCCAAGCTGGGCAATAAACGCACGCAGTATCTGCGCGGTGACTCCCCAGATCAGGTGACCTTCAAAGTGAATTGCGTCGATGTTGTAGGATTTTCCATTGAATCGGATCTGTTGGCTGTTCCAAGACGACTTGTCGAGTATCAGCCCCAGAGGAAGCTCAAAAAGACAATCCACCTCCTGTTCATTGATCGAGGCGATATAGCTGCTATCAACAAAAGATAAAATGGGCGTGACATGGTAACCCGTAATGGTTGGTAAGGCAGGGAGTGAACCCAGCATATCGTCCCTTGAGGTTGTAACGCCAATTTCTTCTTCCATTTCACGCACTGCGGTAGAGAAGGCGTCGATATCCTCTGGGTCAACCTTTCCTCCAGGGAAGCTGATTTGGCCGGGATGATGTTTAAGGTGGCTTGCACGGCGAGTGAGGATCAGAAACAACTCGTCATCTCTTTCAACAATAGGAACCATAACTGCAGCGGGGACAAAAGCTTTAATGCCTCTCATTTTTGTAGCTGCTTTGGCTCGGTCGATGAGATTAGGATCGTAGTGAGGGAACGGGCTGAGGCAGAATTTCTGCGTCAGCCATGATTTTGAATACTTTTCAAAAGGCAATACGACGTCGCCTTTTTGGTTAGCGCCTAAACTGGTCGGCGAGGTTACATCCATATGCGCCTCTCTAAATTTGTTATTTTTTGTTTTTAGATTGGCACCTCAGTCGCTCTGTCTAACCAGAGAGAACGGGAAGAATTCGGCTAACTTTATCCAGCGTCTCTTGGTATTCTTCTTTTGCTTTACTGTCAGCGACCACTCCACCGCCAGCCCAAGCATAGATGTGTTGGTTTTGGCATACCAGCGTTCTTATCGTTATGCTGGTGTCCATTCTTCCACACCGACTGTAGTAACCAATACTTCCACAATACACGCTACGGCGATGAGGCTCCAGTTCTTCGATGATTTCCATGGCACGTACCTTAGGTGCACCAGTAATTGAACCGCCGGGGAAGCAGGCCCTCAATAAATCGAGCCCGTGCTTATCGTCAGCGAGTTTTCCCGTCACTGTACTAACAAGGTGATGAACAGCGGGAAAGCTCTCAATGTAAAATAAATCAGGTACTGAGACACTTCCCGGCGCGGCAACCCTACCGATGTCATTCCGCAATAGATCGACAATCATCAGGTTTTCGGCACGGTCTTTCTCAGCGTTTTGTAAGCACGTTGCAGCAGACTTATCGGCCTCTGGATCTTTATGACGAGGCCGTGTTCCCTTGATAGGTTTGGTCTCGATGATTCCATCGTCAAGTGCCAGAAAACGTTCTGGAGACACGGACAAAACAGCAGTACCATCAGTCAAACGAAGGAAACCGGAAAAAGGCGCGCCGTTGCTATTGGCTAATTTTTGGTAAGCAACCCATTCATCACCCTCATAAGGAGCATCGAATCGTTGGGCTAGGTTGATTTGATAGCAGTCTCCTGAGCGAAGATAACGTTGAACCTGCTCAAATTTCTCCGTATAGCTGCTCAGAGTCATGTTCGCTTGCCACTCGCGCTTCAATACAAATTGACCGCTATAACTCGGAGACTGGCTGTCCAGCCATTTCAACCTATCTTGAGCAGTTGGTTGTATAATAACGAGCTGTTCTTCCTGATGATCTGCAATCAATGCCCAGTCATAAATGCCAACAGCCATGTCGGGCAAAGTAATATCACGCTCTGCAATTTCGGGTAGTGACTCCACCTGTCGACCCAAATCGTAACCGAAATATCCCAGAGCTCCGCCCAAGAATGGCCAAGGTGAAACGGCACTGATGTTTGGAAGCAGAGTCGACTGCACATCATTGAGCACTGAAAAGGGGTCGTCACTGTTGGTCTCTGTTTGACCATCCGCGTATGCAATAAGATTTTGGCCGTCAGTATGGGTGATGGTTGCGAGCGGGTCAGCCACTAAAATATCAAATCTATTTTCAGGGTGATTGTCTGCGGCCGAGTGCAGGAGCATTGACCATGGAAGGTGTGCAATGTTGCTGAAGAATCGGGTGACGGCGTCTTTCGAATAATCAAGATGCTGAATGGTGATTGCTGAGGCGTTTATTCCAGTCATTTTCTTTTTTTGTGATCACTATTGATGCGCTGGTTGGCGCTGTGTGAGGCGTGAGAGTATCATAACGGCGGTTTTTAATCAGGCAATAGAGCACATTGATGTGTATTAAGTGACACCATTGTGAAGCTTTACTGATTTAATTCACTCACAGCCCACACTGTGAAGGGGTATTAAAAGAACACTTATGGTCTTTCAGACCCATACTCAATTAGAAGACACATAATGTGAGTGGTTGAACGTCTCTCAACGAGAAACCATCGCGAAAAAGACTGGAAGCTGCCCTCAGGGCAGGAACATAACAATTAAAGAGGCATTTATGACTGTCATTCGTAAGGACGATGTCATCGACAGTGTAGCTGATGCATTGCAGTACATCTCTTATTACCACCCTCTCGACTTTGTACAAGCGTTAGAGAAGGCCTACAACAAAGAGCAAAGTCAGGCAGCGAAAGATGCTATCGCTCAGATTCTCATTAACTCCCGCATGTCGGCAGAAGGCAAGCGACCGATTTGTCAGGATACAGGTATTGTTACTTGTTTCGTCAAAATTGGCATGAACGTTCAGTGGGACAGTGATCTTACCGTTCAGGAAATGATCGATGAGGGTGTTCGCCGCGCATACAACAACCCCGACAACCCGCTAAGAGCATCAATTGTCTCAGACCCTGCGGGCAAAAGAAAAAATACACGCGATAACACGCCGTCTGTGGTTCACATTGATATGGTGCCCGGTGACAAGGTTGAGATTCAGGTCGCGGCGAAAGGTGGCGGCTCTGAAAATAAAACGAAAATGATTATGCTGAACCCATCAGATGATGTTGCTGCATGGGTTGAGAAAACGCTACCTACAATGGGTGCAGGCTGGTGTCCGCCAGGAATGTTAGGTATCGGAATTGGTGGTACCGCCGAAAAAGCAGCCGTGTTGGCGAAAGAATCACTGATGGAACATATCGACATTCAGGAGCTTATTGAGCGTGGTCCTGAAAATGCCGAGGAAGAGTTGCGTCTTGATATCTTCAATCGCGTTAACCGTCTGGGTATTGGCGCGCAGGGCCTTGGTGGATTGACCACTGTGGTGGATGTAAAAATAAAAACAGCACCTACACATGCGGCGTCGAAGCCAGTTTGTATGATCCCTAACTGTGCGGCTACTCGTCATGTGCACTTCACACTTGATGGTACTGGCCCAGCAGATTTGCAAGCACCTAAGCTGGAAGACTGGCCAGAAGTGACATGGGAAGTCGGCGACAATGTTCGACGCGTTAACCTCGACAACGTGAGTCGTGAAGATGTATTGGAGTGGAAAACGGGTGAGACAGTGTTACTGTCGGGCAAGATCCTTACTGGCCGCGATGCTGCGCACAAACGTTTACAAGAAATGCTCAAAAATGGTGAAGGTTTACCAGACGGCGTAGACTTCAATAATCGCTTTATCTACTACGTAGGTCCTGTTGACGCCGTAGGCAATGAAGTTGTAGGACCAGCAGGACCAACCACATCTACTCGTATGGATAAGTTCACCGATATGATGTTGGGTGAAACGGGTCTGTTGGGCATGATTGGTAAAGCTGAGCGCGGTGATGCTGCTATTCAGTCAATCAAAGAGCATAAAGCGGTTTACTTGATGGCTGTTGGTGGTGCCGCTTATCTCGTTGCGAAAGCGATCAAGAAATCCCGCGTTGTGGCGTTTGAAGACTTGGGGATGGAAGCGATTTACGAATTTGAAGTTGAAGACATGCCGGTTACTGTGGCTGTTGACTCGACAGGGGCAAATGCTCATCAAATTGGTCCAGATACGTGGAAAGTGAAAATCGCTGAGATGGACACATAATTCAGTTTTAAAGCACAAATGAAAAGCCAGCTATGCTGGCTTTTTTTGTCCTCAATCACCGTTTTATTTCGCATTGTTCATCATTGCATATAACTTCTCTGAGATTTTCATCCTTGAGAGTTGTTTCATTTTGCGTCGGGCTAGGTGATTCGTTTGCGATCGCAGTTTCATCTGATTGCTCTGCCACAAGGTGTCCAATCAAGCTACCTAAAGGTAAATCGTCAACAATCCCAAGGTGTTGAAACCTGACAAAACCTTCCTTATCGATGATGACTAAACTAGGTGTTCCCTGAAGACGGTATGCGAGCATCGTTTCAGGAATGGGGCCTACATTTGAGGCCTGATCGATCGCTATTGGGAACGTTAGCCTATATTCGTAGGCAAATGTTTTTAGTGCATCGGCAGTCATCACGTCGTGATGTTCAAACACTGTGTGTATTCCGATGACTTGTACGTCTGCTTCCGAGCAGAACTGCTGAACCTTTTTGATCTGTGGTAAACCGTGTGACACGCATGCAGGACAGAGCATCTGAAATGCATAAATGACAACCACTTTTCCTCGTAATGCACCGATAGAAAGGGGGGCATCGGTATTAATCCATTCACTCGTAACAAGTTCTGTTGCTTTGCTTAACTTAGGGATATCCATAGCTCATACCTCCGACGAACATTAAGTATCGATTCGATACTTAATAGTTAAGTAAGGATTTATAAGTAGGTCAATAAGGTTTTTAATCGACACAAAATTGTTAAATTGTGTTCTAGTATTAGACATAACTATTATGTTGAGAAAATGATGCATAGTTAAATTGCATATGTTCACGACGCAAAATGAGTAAATTGGCAGTGATGTAAATTCAAAATCAATTAAAATCATCAATAGTCAAAAAAGTACTACGGCAATAGAGATTTATGACCGATAAAGTATTGAAGCTCCAGCAGACACTGGAAAGGTTGAGCAATTTATTGAGAGCAGAAAGGCGTTCATTTCAAACCAAATGGGGTTTATTACCTGTGCAGTTTGAGGTACTGAACTATCTTGCCTCTTGTAACCGTTTTTCTGGCACGTTAATGGCGGTGTGTGATTACCTTGGTCAAACAAAAGGCTCGGTTTCGCAGACGATCAAGTTGCTAGAAAAAAGAGGATTAGTATTAAAACAACCTGATGAGACAGATAAGCGTATCAGTCGACTTACCCTTTCAGAAGAGGGTGCTCAGATCATCAGTGAATATAATTCTTCAGTCATGTTACTGGGGCTTGATGAAGAAACAACGGATAAAACGCAATCAGCCGTTGACGCTTTACTGGTTCATTTAGAGAAAAATATAAAGGTGAAACCGTTTGGATTTTGTGAAAACTGCCAATACAACTGTGTTATTTCAGACAATGAGTATTACTGTAAATTGGTGAAAACACCGCTAACGCCAGAAGATGTTGTCAAAGTCTGTGTTGAATACGAATCAAAATCGCAACAGAGAGAAGGGTAATAGTTTTATTGTTTTCAAAGGGCACACAAAGGTGCCCTTTTTTGATGACTGCTAATTGAAAAATGATTCGTCATTGTTTTCATACTGATGACTTTATTAGTCATGTCGAACGTTAAAGGTAATAACGGCATTAAATACGACATTATTGTCGGTATCCGTAACGTCGACATTTACCAACTTCTCGCCAGCAGTGCTCCAATCAACGCTCTCTGCGTTAGCAACAGCAGTCAGGTCTGTCTTTGCTTTTTTCAGGTATTTCACGGTCATCCCTGTTGGGATCCACCGCGCTTTATCAGGTACTGATACGTCAGTCACCATTCCGCCAACCAACTCAGCCATATTACACATTGCAATCGCGTGTACTGTCTTAAGATGGTTAGTGACAGCGCGACGTTTCTTGATCGTAATGACAGCTCTGCCTGGTTTGAGTTCTAAAAAACGTGGCTTGATACTTTTGAAATAGGGCGCCATAAAACAAACTCCCCAATCAAATAGCCAGCGGCCCAGGGGTGACCGAGAAAGGCGATTGTATATTTTCAGATTCTTACGCATTGAAATTCCTTTTCATAATCTGGTCAGACCAGATTATGTCATTATAAGAAAGAACTCAACAAAGCAAGTTAAAATGGGATTAAAGGAATAACAGCGTAAGAGAAAATCAAATAAAAAAAAGCCGACATTACATGTCGGCTTTTTCTTCAGTAGCTGTCGCGTTACACAGTGAATTTATGGACGAGTTCACTCTGGTTATTTGCTTGTTGGTCAAGCATATCACTGGTGTCAGATACGGTCTGCATTGCCTCAAAGCTGATGTTTGAGATCTCGCTGATATGCTCAATATTTCTTGCAATCTCTTCTGAGGTTGTCGCTTGTTCATTGGCTGCGAGGACTATCTGACTACTCATATCACTGATGTTCAGAATAATTGCTTCAATTTCTTCCATTGCTGAATTTGCATCAGATGCTTGGTTTACACTGTTGTTCATTTCATCAACGCATTCCTGCATGACGACAACCGCTTGTTGAGACTCAGTCTGAAGCTGATTAATCATGCTTTCAATTTCAGATGTAGCGTCAGATGTGCGTTTCGCCAACACTCGTACTTCATCTGCAACGACTGCAAAGCCTCGACCTTGTTCTCCTGCACGAGCAGCTTCAATTGCAGCATTCAGTGCCAGAAGGTTCGTTTGGTCTGCGATGTTGCTGATGACGTCCAAAATTGAACCAATGTTGGCAGACATTTCTTTTAGTGATGACACAACATTTACTGAGTCATCTAAACGTTCAGAGAGTTGATGTGTGGTCGTGATATTTTTCGTCATAACCAAGCGACCTTTGGTGGCTGCATCACTCACTTCTTTTACTTTTTCTTTTGTTTGGTTTGCGCTGTTAGCCACATCTTTTACCGAGTGGTCCATTTGCGTCATTGCCGCTGCTACAGCCGTTGTTTGCTGTCTTTGTTCATTAAGCTGATATTTAGCGGTCTGAGTTGTCGTTTGGTTTTGCGCGGCAACCTCTGTTTGTGACTCTGCGGTATCACGAATCTGAGTCAAGATATCGCGAAGGTGCGATGTGAGGCTGTTAATGTAATCGCCTAGCTCACCAAACTCATTGCGCTCCTTCACCGTCACGCGTTGAGTCATATCACCTTTGGTAAGCGCATCCAGTGTTTTAAGTAACTGGTTAAGAGGAAGACGAACGCTTCTCGATATGTTCCAACCAATCAAAATAGACATAATCAGTACGACAGAGCCAATTAACAATGTGTTCTTTACACCATTAGTGAAGGCTTTATCGGCTGACGCAATCGAGTTTGTCATCACCGTGTTTGCTGATGTTCTGAAGTCATCAAGCAGAATCATCGCGCTATCGACATCTCGAGCGAGATTGGTGATGTTTTGGTTAAGTCGCTGTGATGACAACAAATAAGATTGGTGTTGTTGAAGAACACCGCCGTCTTTACTGACATCAATAATAAATTTGTCGACGTCAGCTTGGAATGTCTTCTTCAACTCGGGTAGTTGTGAGCTGAGGCTGCGAAAAGAAGAGCTAAGCTGCTTAGTGCTTCTGAAATTCTTTTTCATCGCCTTGGCAATAAATTCAAGATCATCACTTGCAAGTGCGTCAGACGTCTGTGCTTCGGTTTCAGCGAGCTTTTTGAAATAAGTACGGGAGATAATTTTGAGCGTCGTACTACCTTTTTCAGCAATCAACTCTTTCATACCAATAGTCAGGGCAGATTGTTGACGCTGAAAGTCTCGGCGTGCTTTTGCAACTTTTCTCTCTGTTTCACGCTGAACGTTGACGTTCTCAATGGCAAGCTGAACTTCAGCGAAGTAGCGCTCTTTTATTTCATTGAGTTGCGTAAACCTTTCATCGAGTTCAGGGATGACGCTGGCTGATTGTTGGAGTTTTTCCGACGCCTTTTCAAAATTCACCTGAGCAGCCTGAAAATTCTCCAGAACCTGATTGGCACGATCGCTATCGTTGCTAGTGAGGTAATCTTTGAAAATTTTATCTGCGGACAGCAAGCTCACGCTTGTCTGGTTTGAGTAAGAGACAAGCGGAACGGCTTCTGATGCCACGGTATTCAGTTGGGTATGTATTTCTTCTGAACCTAGTAAGTTGATACTGTTTGTAGCAATCAGGCTGCCAGCTAACACGGCAAAACCAAGATACATCCTGGTGATTACTGACCCTTTTTTCGGTGATTTCATATCCCTTCCTCCGTCAGCATCATACTGCCAGTACAGTTACTTCGATGCTAACCAGTTGTGCACACGACGTGTTAGTAAATGTTTTTATTTGGATTTGGCCGAAATCTGTAAATGTAAGCGTCTTTATAGTAATTATCGTTGTGACAGCATCTAATGATGTCTCGGTCACTTCTGCGTATCGGCCATTATTTCAGAATGTTAATCATCTTTAGCAATCTGGATTGGTACAATTTGAACTGCGCTGCAAAATAAGTTTTTTGCTATGCATTTATATCTATAAAAAAACGACGTTCGATATTGTTATATCGCAATCAGTAACGCATAATTACTATCTATATCTTAAATGCTTAGCGGAGCTGGCTTTGGCACAGGAAACGGTTTTCAGCAAAATCATCCGAAAAGAGATACCGTCGGACATTGTTTATCAAGATGAGTTGGTGACGGCATTCAAAGACATCAACCCACGCGCACCATCTCATATTTTGATCATTCCTAATAAAGTCATCCCAACGGTTAACGATATTGAGGTTGAAGACGAAGCTGCAATGGGCCGTATGTTTAGCGTCGCCCGTAAACTTGCTAAAGACGAAGGGCTAGCTGACGATGGCTACCGTCTTGTTATCAATTGTAATTCTCACGGAGGCCAGGAAATCTATCACGTGCATATGCACCTAGTAGGAGGCCGTCCTCTAGGTCCGATGTTGCTATAGCGTATTGGGTAAGGTAATTAAAATGATACGACGCCGAACTTCAAGACGAGTTGTGACTGCAGCATGTATTACTTTGCTTGCGGGCTGTGCGAACATGTCAGTAAGCAACTTCTTTAGCCATTATTCCCAGATTATGTCGCCCACGAGACATCTGTGAAGCAGGGGGATTTTCAAACTGCGCTTGATAACTTGCCAGAAACTCCGTCTGGAAATGTGCTGGATGGCTTTGAGCGCGGGAGACTTCAATTACTGGCAGGGCAGTATGTCGAAAGCCAGGCCAGTCTTGAAAAAGCAGATAAGCAAGTTGTTGAAAAATCCCGCCAGGCTGTGCTGCGTTTATCATCCGGTGCTGATCAGGTTGGGTCGTTATTGGTGAATGACAGTGTCATTGATTACACGCCCTCAGATTATGAACTGGGTTTTCTTCATCTTTATCGTGCACTCAATTTTATGGCGACAAATGACCTGACAGGCGCATTGGTTGAAGCCAGACGAGCTAACAAAGTTCAGGAAAATGCTCGAAAGCTCAGAGAAGCTGCTTTAGAAGAAGCGGAAAGTGAAGCACGTAATGATGGTATTAGCGATGATAACCTCGGCTCTGTGCTTTCTCGCTATCCCAGTGCGGGTAAAAAACTTGCTGCTGTGCAGAATGGCTACCTGTTTTACTTATCGGCTTTGCTGTATGAGGCTGAAGGAAACCTAAATGATGCGTATATCGATTACACAAGAGCGCTGGCAGTGGCACCAAATAACGCCTTTATCGCGGATGCTGCGATGCGTGTGGCGAGAAAGCAAAGCCGAAAAAGTGATTTAAAACGTTTGGAAAAAAAGTTTGGCTCGTTTCAGCGTCCGGCTAAAACAGAAGGCAGATCGTCATTTTCAGTGAGCAAGGCGTTGTTCAGAGTGCGAAAGACTGGCGCTTACCGGTGAATATGGTCGATTCGAACGGTAACTATGTCACGTACACGCTGTCGTTACCTTATTTCGAAGACATGTACAGCCCCAGTCAACAAACGCTGATGTTAGATGGCACGACAATTACGCCAACGCTTTTGGCTGATGTCACCTTGATGGCAAAGTCAGCATTGGGAGAAAACATTACTGAGATGGCAATAAGGCAGTTACTGCGTGTTGTTGCCAAAGACAAACTCAGAAAAGAGCTTGCCAGAAATGATACTTCTGGCGTCACTAATCTGTTGGCGAATGTATACAATACGGTCACAGAGCAAGCTGACACGAGAAGTTGGCAGACGTTGCCAGACACGGTAGGTATTTACAGTAAATATTTGTCGGAAGGGAAACATAACGTGGATATTGGTGGTCATACTATCAATGTCCCTGTAAAAGCGGGTCGAACCAGTGTGGTGTGGCTTTCACGACAGGGCCAGAGTGTTGCTTACTGGCAGGGGATATTAGGAGAACTTTAATGCGATATTTGGCTGCCGCTCTGTCAGCGGCACTGCTCATGGGTTGTGCAACGACAGACGGTCGAGGCATTAGCATCGACAGCAGTAATCAAAATGTTGTATTGGCGAATTCAAGCTTGGGGCAAGATTTGGAGTTTGGAAATGCTCGTACGAACATGGTCAATGACAGATTGAATGCGCAGGTGAAAGTCACCAACAAAACAGGGAGCGATCAGGCTATTCAGTATAAGTTTGATTGGTATGATGCGCAGGGGCTTGAGGTGGATAGCGGTAAATCCCCATGCGACAATTGATCATCTATGCCGGAGATACCAAGGTAATTTCGGGTATGGCTTTGCATCCAGCTGCGCGAGACTTCCGTGTGTCTGTGAGAAATCTGGACTAAGAATTCAACAATACAAATAGGATAATCACATGAAAAAAAGCGTCATTGCATTAATGGGCGTTGCCCTCCTTATGGGAGGTTGTTCAAACAAAATCAGCTATGGCGATGCGCAGTCTGTTGAGACAAAGACCATTGATTTTGGCTCAACTGACCTTCAGAAAATCGCGGTAGAGATGACCGACAGCATGCTTTCGTCAGGCTCTGTAGGTGTTATTACTGCTGGAAAACGTCCGATTGTTTTTGTTGAATCAATCAAAACAAAACAGCAGAACATATCGACACTGAATCAATTACCGACAGTATCAGCACACGCCTTTTGAACTCGGGTAAGTTCCGTTTCGTTGATATGACACGCGTAGAGGATGTCCGTAAGCAATTGGATTTCCAGAACAACGATGAACTCGTCAACCCAAATACAGCTGTCCAGTTCGGTAAAATGGTTGGTGCGCAATACATGTTGTATGGCAACCTCTCCAGCATCAATAAAACGGCGGGTCGAGAGCAGGACGTGTACTACAAAATGACCATGCGTTTGATGGATCTTGAAACTGGCTTGATCGAATGGGCCGACGAAACAGAGATCCGCAAACAATCTAGCCGATCAGTGCTGGGTTGGTAACATATAAGCGATTAATGTGACGAATGGCAATACGTTGTCGCATGATGAGGCCGCAGTGGTTGAGCTACTGCGGCCTTATTTGTCTATTCGCGACGTTCAACCTTTAGCGGGCGGACTGACTAATCGCTGCTTGAAACTGACCGATGAGCATGGCAAGCATTATGTCTGGCGTCCACAAAGTAGAGCCAGCGATCTCTTCAATATTGATCGCAACAGAGAGTATGAGTGCTTAACTATTGCCTCGAAGCACAAGTTAACGTCTAAGCCTTTAATTAACCATGAACAAGGGCTGTTGGTTGAATGGATTGAAGGCAGCCAACCCACCCAACTGGATGTGGAGAGACTATTAAAGCTGCTCCATCGACTGCATCAACTGCCGCTTCCTCGCCAGCAATTCCATCCAGCCAAACAAGGGCGAGATTACTTTTCAAATTTATCACCCGAGAGTGAGCGTTTTTCGCGTCTAAAATGCGTGCATGACCAGTGTCAGCAGATTAACTGCATGGGTACAGGACAACGTGTTTTCTGCCATTTCGATTTCGGTTTATACAATCTAATCGAGACTCCTGAAAATGGCCTGCAGATCATTGATTTTGAATACGCTGCTGCAGGTGATCCCTTATTAGATATTGTCTTTTTCTGTCGCGCAAATGAGCTAGACGTGATGAGGGTGATGAATGACTACTGCGAACTCAACAATCAAAGAGAACACGAAAAATGGGCGGGGCTAGTGCCCAACTACGAGCTGTTGTCAGATTATTTATCGTTACTTTGGTTTGAACTTGGCTATCAACTTTATGGTCTACCTATTTATGAGGATAATGCCAAAATGATTCTTACTGAATTAGAGGGACGACTATGCATGGGCAAAGCAGCTTATTAAGTGTCGTTAGAGCGACCCCAAAAACAATCCATATTTTCTTCTTATTGTTTTTGGTCATGTTCGTGACGGGATGTAAGTATCGTATGGTATACAATACGTTACCTTACTGGTCTAAATATCTGCTTGCCGATTATGTCCCTATGACGGGCGCACAGGAGGCAAGATTTTCCCGAGACTTTCAGGCCTTTCATGACTGGCACAGAAAGAACGAGCTCCCCAATATCCTCGCGTTACTATCAGATTTGCGACAAAATAGTACCGAGCCTCTCAATTACAATGCGGTCGCGCGCTACAACGACAGGATAAATGAAAGGATACTGGCAACACTGAAAGGATTAACACCCACACTGTCGCACCTTTTTTCAACACTTTCTGATGAACAAGTGGCTTATCTGATGAAAAAAGTGAAAGAAGATGTGGCTGAGTCACGAGAGCGCCGTGCTGGAAGAAGTGAATCAGAAGCGATTAACCATTGGTCATCAAAGATGGAGAAGCAAGCGAAATTCTGGCTGAATGACATTGACGACAGACAGCAAAGATTGTTTCGGGAAATTGCAGGATATTATCTTGAAATGTTACCGCTTTTCGAAGGAGTGACGGACTCTCGTCTGTCTGGTTTGGAATCGTTATTGGCGACAAGAAAAGAGCCCGGATTGCAGGTTAGACTAAACCGTTATTTTGATGAGCTAGTGTTGTTGAAATTTGAGGATAAGAAAGCATTACAGCTTTATTTTGTTCGGCGCAACGAAGTGTTACTGAGGATGGATAAACATTTGAGTCTTCAACAACGCCAAACATTTCGCGAACACCTTGCATCGCTATCAAGCGACATCAATAAACTGATCAATGACTAACACTTTCAGTCATTCATGTTTCCTTTCTACGAACATGTATCTTTACATAACATGTATAGGTACATGCACACCTATGAAAAATTAGCGCGAATATTAAAAGTAATAATTTTTAACGCACTGAAATAATTGGGGATTTATTGGTTTTTATCATTAATTCAACTTTTTGATGATAGAAATTGATCCAGCTCAAAACGGACGTATAATGGTAACGACTTAGAAAGTTTATTACGTAAATTAGCTACTATATCGTCGAAATAAAATTCGAATACGTTGTGGGCAGAGCAGGATGTATTGCCTGAAAACCTTGTTTATACAGTTTCATTTGCTTGGGTTTTGAAAGCCGGAGCGAGTACAAAATTTTTAGAAGTTACGAGGTGTATTCGTGGAAAAAATAATCGTAGTCGGCGGTGGTGCTGGTGGATTGGAGTTAGCAACAAAACTCGGTCGAACATACGGCAGAAAAAAACGTGCAAAAATAACCCTGGTTGATCGTAAGGCGAGTCACTTGTGGAAGCCTTTGCTTCATGAAGTTGCTACAGGTGCGATGGACGAAGGAATCGATGCAATCAGCTATCGTGCTCATGCAAAAAATCACTCTTTCGAATTTCACATGGGTAGCCTCTGTGGTATCGACCGAGAACGAAAGGCCATCAAACTGTCAGAAATCAAAGATGATGAGGGAGAGCTGCTCGTCCCCGAACGCGAACTTGAATATGACATTCTCGTTCTGGCGATTGGTTCGACATCGAATGATTTCAACACTCAGGGTGTCCGTGATAACTGTATCTTTCTTGATAGCCCAGAGCAGGCGCACCTATCCGTAAGGAAATGAACAACCAGTTTCTCAAGCTACATGCCCGTTCTGGTGAAGGTGCTGTCGATATTGCCATTGTTGGCGGTGGCGCAACAGGCGTAGAACTATCTGCCGAACTTCATAATGCTGCACGAGAACTCAACATTTATGGTTACTCCGAGTTAGACAGCTCGAAACTGAATGTCACTCTCGTCGAGGCGGGTCCTCGTATCTTGCCTGCCTTGCCACCCCGTATCTCATCATCAGCGCAAAGTGAATTGATGGGGCTGGGTGTGAACGTCAAGACAGCAACAATGGTTGTGAAGGCCGATGAAACAGGTCTGACTACCAAAGACGGCGATAAGATTCCTGCACAAATAATGGTGTGGGCCGCGGGAATTAAAGCACCAGATTTCCTAAAAGACTTCGGTGGTTTGGAAACTAACCGCATTAATCAGCTAGTTGTTAAAAATACTCTACAAACAACGCGTGATGACAGTATCTTTGTTATTGGTGATTGTGCCGCATGTGAGCAGCCAGATGGTAAGTTAGTTCCGCCGCGTGCGCAGGCAGCACACCAAATGGCGAGTCGTTGTTTCAAAAATATTGTTGCTCAAGTCGCTAGTTTGGAGATGAAGCCTTATATCTACAAAGACCATGGTTCACTGGTATCACTCAGTCAATTCTCAACGGTGGGGAGTTTGATGGGCAACCTAACCAAAGGCAGTATGATGGTGGAAGGTCGCTTGGCTCGTGTCGTCTACATTGGATTGTATCGAGTTCACCAAATAGCAATTCACGGTATTTTCAAAACAGGTTTGATGATGTTTGTTGATCGTATTAACCGTGTGTTAAGGCCGTCGTTAAAGCTTCACTGATTTGGTGTCTTGTACGAAAAAAGCTGCTTTTAAGCAGCTTTTTTCGTTAGACAGCCCTGGATTTAATTAGAAATTAGGTTGAATCCCCTCTAAATTTCCATAGCCAGGCAAAAAGTGCGCTATTTACCTGCTCGGGACTTCAATATCTGAGGGGATCAAACTGTAGACCAATCCTTCCTGTGGATCTGAGTTATAGATAATGCGATTACGTGCTCGGCATTCAAAATGAGCACCAAGTCTTTCAGCAACCTTTATACTGGCTTTATTTCTCGGAGACATTACTAGCTCTAATCGGGTAAGCAGCAAGTGGCTGAAGGCAATGTTGATTGCAATCTCAGCGGCCTCAACAGCAAAACCACAACCTTGGAACTCAGAACGTATCCAATATCCGAGGTTAGCCTGATTAGCGGATTGGTCAATTTGGGAAAGGTATATTGCACCGACGATGTGCTCTGTGGCTTTGTCCAATACAAGAAATTCAAAGCACGAGCCAGTCAACCAATTCTGACGACTTCGGCTGATCCATGCATCAGCTTCTAAATCATCGAACCCTTCGTGGCACCAATCGAGCCAAATACCGATGGTATCGGCTGACGATGAAATTGCTTGTTTAAACTCAGCAAGGTCTGTTTTTTTCAATGCCCGAAGCACAAGTCGATCTGTGACGAATTCAAGGTCTGCCTGCATTGCCATTCTCATTAAAAAGCCCCTGAAGAGGGGCTTGATTTGATTAACTATTTACACGCCTTACCTGAATAATAAGCCCCATAAGAGGGTGGTCAAGGTAATGTATCTCTCCGCTTCTCATTCTGCGTTTCTGAACAAAAGAGAATGAACGAAGGAATTTCTCAACTGAATAGGTTCTCTCTAGCTCTGTTGGCCCTTGCTGAGTGACATTATTCTCTGTTTCTCCAACTATTAAACCAGCGGCAGTAGTATTGCTGTCTGACTGTGAGATTGCCACTTCATTGATTGCTGTAAGTTGTTTACGCTCCCCCGGTTCTCTGAGTCTCAGGTCGGTTTCGATAAACAGGTAATGCTGAACATAAACGCGGATAATGCCGTCGAGAGCGAAGAGAGGTCCACCTGCCTGTTGACTAACTTCACCGTTAGACGCTGTCTGGAAAGAGACAGAGCCGACAGGTGTACCGTCCGCATTGTATTCCGTGTCATAGTTTTTGCCGGCTGACACTCGGATCGGCGGCATTTTGTTTCGGTTACCATCGCCCTGACGCCAGGCAAAGTGAGCCAACGGAGTAAAACCTGCATGATTTGCAAGCTTCTTATAAACGCCGTTTAATTGCCAAGAGCTTCTGGCAGAACCTGAAGGTCATTTATCAGCATCGACGCACTGTTCGACGCGGATACCGAACCTGCGAAGTCGACTGCGGGCGTTTGCTCAGGCCAACTTTCTTTAACAACTTCTGGGCTAAGGTTGCGTTTGAACACGATGACTTCCACATCGAACTGACGCTCTGCTGCTGCTGACCAGCTCAATAAGCACAATAAAATCCCAAAATATTTTTTCAAACTTTTACTCCGTTTGACCATGCCTGTCAGGCGGCCGAAAGGTTTTCTGAGAACTGGGTAAGAAGCGTAGTAATGAAACCTACACGTTCACGTCTGTCAGTCAATGACTCAATAATTTTTAACCGGGTTGGTCCATCAAAACGATAACGACTTGGATTTGATTGTAACAGACCGACCAAAAAGCCGGGATCGATTTGACTTGTTTGGTTAAACTCGATCACACCGCCTTTGTCATGCGCATCGATTTTCTTGACTCCAAGACGTGCCGCATCGATTTTGATTTGTTGAATCTGCAAGAGATTAGTCGCTGCGTCAGGAAGCAAACCAAATCTATCGATCAGTTCTACCTTCACTTCGTTCACATCTCTGACGACTTGGTTCCTGCGATACGCTTATAGAGCGATAGTCGCGTATTCACATCTGGGACATATGCTTCAGGCAGAAGCGCAGGTAGGCGCATTTCTACTTCCGTTTGTTGATTGAGCATATCGTCAAGGCTCGGTTCGCGGCCCTCTTTCAATGCTTCAACCGCTTGCTCGAGCATTTCCATGTAAAGAGTAAAGCCGATAGACTGAATCTGCCCGCTTTGCTCATCACCCAGCAGTTCACCTGCACCTCGAATTTCCAGATCGTGTGTCGCGAGCGTGAACCCTGCGCCCAAGTCTTCTAGCGAAGATATTGCATCGAGGCGCTTGATGGCGTCTTTGGTCATTCGCTTTGGATGCGGTGTGAGTAGATAGCGTATGCCTGATGGTGCGAACGACCGACGCGACCACGAAGTTGGTGAAGCTGCGCGAGTCCCAAGTGGTCTGCACGATCCATGATGATAGTATTGGCGGTCGGTACATCGATACCTGTTTCGATGATCGTGGTACAGACGAGAACATTAAATCGCTGGTGATAGAAATCAGTCATGATGCGTTCGAGTTCTCGTTCACGCATTTGGCCATGCGCAATCGTTACACGCGCTTCCGGAACAAGCTCCGCGATTTCATCCGCGGTCTTTTCAATGGAGTCGATATCATTGTGCAGGAAATACACCTGACCACCGCGAAGTGTCTCACGAAGTATCGCCTCGCGGATCAGTGTCTTATCTCGCTCACGCACAAACGTTTTTATTGCCAGACGACGTTGGGGCGGGGTCGCGATAATCGATAGATCTCGCATTCCACTCATTGCCATATTCAGCGTACGCGGTATGGGTGTCGCAGTGAGAGTCAGGATATCAACGTCGGCACGCATCGCTTTGACTTTTTCTTTTTGTCTCACGCCAAAGCGGTGCTCCTCGTCAACAATGAGCAAACCGAGGTCTTCAAACTTCACGTCGTTTTGCAAGAGCTTGTGGGTGCCAATGATGATGTCTACTTTGCCTTCTCGGCAGTCTGCGAGTATTTGCTTTTGCTCTTTCGCTGATTTGAAGCGAGATAGCACCTCAACACGAACCGCCTGATTCGCGAATCGGTCACAGAAATTTTCATGATGTTGCTGAGCAAGCAGTGTCGTTGGTACAAGAACGGCAACCTGCTTGTTATTTGAGACAGCGAGAAAAGCGGCGCGCATGGCGACTTCAGTTTTACCGAAGCCACATCACCACAAACCAGTCTGTCCATTGCGATAGGCTGACACATGTCAGATAGTACTGCGTTGATTGCCAACGATTGATCGTGAGTTTCTTCAAAAGGGAAACCAGCGATGAAATCTTGATAGGCCTCTCTGTCATGCTTGAACGCAAAACCCGGCTTGGTTGCCCGTTTTGCGTAGACATCCAGCAATTCGGCCGCTACATCGCGAACTTTCTCGGCTGCTTTCTTTCGAGCTTTTTCCCAGCTATCACTGCCTAGACGGCTAAGTGGCGCCGTTTCTTCAGCACCACCGGAATAGCGGCTAATTAAGTGAAGTGATGAGACAGGTACATAGAGTTTAGAACTCTGCTGGTATTCAAGCGTGACATACTCGGTCGCGATACCGCCTGCCTCTAATGTTTGTAGGCCAAGATAACGTCCCACGCCATGCTCTAAATGAACGACAGGTTGTCCCTCAGTTAGCTCAGCAAGGTTACGAATCAAGGTGTCACTATTAACGGCTGGCTTTTTTTTGTCTCGGCGTCGCTGTTGGACAACGCGTTGCCCAAGTAAATCACTTTCACAAATCAAAGCAAAGTCAGGCTCCGACGCCTGAAAACCGGCATCGCAATGACCAATAACCAACGCAAAACGTCCCGGAGCGTCAAGCGCTTCAGACAAGTTGACCGACACCATCGGACGTATTTTAATGCGTGCCAGCAGATCCAGCATCGCTTCACGTCGGCCTTCTGTTTCCACCGAGAAAATTACTTTGCCGGTGAACGTTTCGGTATACTGACGGAGAGCAACGAGTGGTTCTTTGAGCTGCTGGTTAACGGTCAGCTCAGGCAGCTCGCTCAGAGGCAAATTCTGTCTGCCCGCTTTTTCATCTGTAATTGATATGTCGAGTTTTACACGCGGAAATGCTTTGAAACGTCCAAACATCTCATCCACGCCCTGCCATAATTCCTCAGGTGCTAGAAGAGGCCTCAGAGGATCGACACGTCTTTGATCGTAGCGGCTGTCAGCATCGGCCAGAAACTGCTTAGCGGCGGATTCTAAATCACCAGCAGTGAGTAGCAGGGTGCTCTCAGGCAAATAGTCGAAAAGGGTTTCCATTTGTTCGAAGAACAGTGGCTGCCAGTACTCAATCCCTGCAGGCCAAATTTTCTTGCTGACTTGCTGATAGATTGATTCCGGCTCACGACGTGCGTCGAAGCGTTCGCGCCAACGTGTCCGGAAGTACTCTACCGCGTCTTCGTTAGTCGGAAATTCATGGGCAGGAAGCAATCGAAGCGCGTCAAGATCGCCTGTCGAGCGCTGTGTCTCGGGGTCGAAACCTCTAATGGTGTCGACTTCATCATCAAAAAAATCAATCCGGTAAGGTTCGTTTGAACCCATAGGAAACAAATCGAGAATTGAGCCCCGACTGGCGTACTCACCATGCTCCATAACCTGGTCAACGTGGCGATATCCTGAAAGCTCGAGTTGGCCGCGGAGCTTTTCAAGAGACAGTAAGTCTCCGGTATTTACCATCAACGCATGTTGCATCAAAAATGAATGCGGCATGACACGTTGCAATAACGTGGTCACGGGCACAATCAATATCCCGGAAGACTGATTCGCCATTTGGTAAAGCCGAGCAAGACGATCAGAGATAATATCTTGGTGCGGCGAAAAGTTATCGTAGGGCAGTGTCTCCCAGTCAGGAAAAACCTCACAGGTTTGCTCAGCAAACTGCTGAACTTCAGGCTGAAGCTTCAGTGCTGTCTGAGTATCAGGCACGATAACAAGTGTCATGCGTTGTTGTTGACAGGAAATTGTGGCAATACTCAGCGCCATTGAGGAGCCCAAGTGGTTTCCTACCACACGTGTGTCGCCCGCCTTGATTGGAGAAGGCAGAGAAAATAAATTTGTTTGTGTCATGGGACTGTATTTAGTTATTTCTGTCCAAAGCTCGTTGGCGCAGCATTTTTTGTTGTTCGAAGAGTGCCGCACGAATTAAGACATCTCTGTCTTCTTCAAGCAGGTGAGTGTACTCGACCGCGATTTCGTATTGGCCGCTTTTTTCTTCGCAGCTTTCAACGGCGCCGTAGCAGTATACCGCAGAGGGTGGGTTGTCGATAAAGATCTTTAACCTGACATGTGCGTCTTTATCCCATTTCTCATCCGAGGTAAATACAAGGCGACTTGCTCCAAAGCTTTCAGTCATGAACCGTTGCTTAGGCTCATCCTGTTGCGAGAGCATAAAGCCAAGAAGGAGATTAATTTTTTCATTTTGAAGGTTGATGTGACGCGAGACAGCATCCTCAATCCTTGTTCCAACGCCTTCCTCTAAGGTACTGTCCATTTTGCTGAACTGGGCCGCGAGACGAAAAGATGCTGGGATTTCATTCTCAAAATCGTCTTCCGAGGGAAGGGGGTGTTCGTGGTCCAGCAGTTTGGCATTGATTCTCAGTTGTACATTGACTGAAAAGTATTCGTCTTGGCTCATGCTTTACCCTAATTCATTGTGATCTAATGATTATCATGCAGCTCTCTCAATTCTACAAGGCAGTATGTGTCTATCTGTTGAGCAAACAAAGAGAGTCTGCGACTCTTAGCATGCAATAGCCTTGTTAATTAACGTGAGTCTGGTCATCATAGCGCCATACCACGCAATACGGTGCGTAATTTCACAAGGATGAACTGTTGGCACATGGTTAACAGGTACGTAAAAATAACAGAGAACGTTTAATGATTTTCAATTGGCTTCCGATTTTCATCGGTTTGCGCTATCTCAGAGGGCGGTCAGGCGATCAGTTCGGCCGATTTGTTTCCTATATGTCAACCGCAGGTATCACCATAGGTGTGATGGCGCTTGTGGTGGTCTCATCGGTTATGAACGGCTTCGAAGGACAGCTCAAAGACGTATCCTTGGTGTGCTTCCCCACGCCATTGTATCTGGTGATTCTTCGACAACGCCTGATACCAAGTTCTTAAAATCACTGTCTGGTGTTCAACGCATTACTGAGATCCGCACTGCAGATGCGCTGATTCAAAGCGCTCAAAACCTTTCTGCCGGGCTTTTGCAGGGTATAAACCCCAATGATGCTGATCCGATTGCAAAGCATATGCTGACGGGCCGTCTTTCGTATCTTGAGCGAGGTAAGTATCGTCTGATAATTGGCAGACAAATGGCAAGGCAGCTTGATGTAATTGTGGGCGACAAAGTTCGCGTCTTTGTTAGTAGCGCAAGCTCGTATTCGCCTGTGGGCCGAATGCCGTCACAGCGAAAGTTCACGGTTGTCGGGGTTTTCGATACCCAAACAGATGTAGATGGTCAGTTGATGTATGCCAATATTGATGACGTCGCCAAGTTGATGCGAAAGAAGCCGAGCACTCCGGCAGATATTCGCTTGTATGTCGATGATCCTTTTTCTGTCCCTCAAATGGAGAGAATGGCTACTGGCTTTGGTCATCAATGGTCAGACTGGCGTAAGTTGAAAGGTGAGTTATTTCAAGCGGTAAAAATGGAGAAAAACATGATGGGGCTGATGTTGAGCCTAATCATTGTTGTGGCTGCATTTAATATCATCTCTGCGCTCATCATGGTTGTAATGGAAAAGCAGTCAGAGGTGGCCATTCTCAAAACGCAAGGCATGCAAAGCAAAAGTATTGTTGCCACATTCATGGTTCAGGGGGCGAGCAGCGGTATTGCAGGTGCCATACTCGGCGGTGCCTTGGGTATTCTGCTCGCCAATAACGTGAATAACATTCTTGATGCTTTTCAGCTGTCTTTGTTGGGTAATGGAATTGACTTGCCTGTCGTCATCGATACAACCCAAGTTGTTATCATTATTTTTTCAGCAATCGGATTAAGCCTGCTTGCGACTGTTTTTCCTTCTATAACGGCGGCATCAGTCCGCCCTGCTGAGGCATTGCGTTATGAGTGATACCCTTCTTACTTGTTCAAATATTACCAAGACCTACCAAGAAGGTGGCATGGCTACTGAGGTGCTCAAGGGTGTTTCATTCTCTATTGCGAAAGGAGAATTGGTTGCTATTTTAGGTAGCTCAGGCTCGGGTAAAAGTACTCTTCTTCATATTCTTGGCGCACTCGATGAATTAAGCAGTGGGCAAGTCGTGTTTGATGGCACTGATTTGTTTGCTGCTAAGGCATCGCAACAAGCAAAGCTTCGTAACGAGAAAATTGGTTTCATTTATCAATTTCATCATTTATTGACAGATTTTACGGCGGCAGAAAATGTTGCAATGCCGCTGATGATTGGTGGAATGGCGAGGAGCCATGCGTTGGCAAAAGCACTAGAGATGCTCAAACAGGTTGGATTAGAGCATCGTTCTAGCCACCGACCTTCAGAGCTTTCAGGTGGCGAGCGTCAGCGCGTTGCTATTGCGAGAGCCGTGGTTAACAACCCTGCGTTAGTGTTGGCCGATGAGCCAACGGGTAACCTCGATCATAAAACGGCGCTCGAGATTTACGCGCTTATTAGGAAGCTTAATAAAGAAACAAATACCAGTTTTCTTGTGGTCACACACGATAATGAATTAGCCAGTAAGTTAGATAGACAAATGACTATGCAAGATGGGGAGCTCGTCTCATTGGGAGAGGTTCATGCTTAGCTCGCTATCTTTATTTATTGGCCGGCGCTTTAGCCGAACGCAACGCCGCAATGTGTTGGTCTCTTTTATTTCATTATCATCAACGATTGGGATTGCAGTCGGTGTGATGGTGGTGATTCTTGGCCTCTCTGCGATGAATGGCTTCGAGCGTGAATTAAATAACCGAATCTTATCTGTCATTCCACATGGCGAACTTGAGGGAGTCGAAGCGCCCATTTTTAACTGGCAGGGCGTTAAAAATGATGCTTTGAAGAACCCTCAAATTATTGGTGCAGCACCGTATGTGAAGTTCACCGCTTTACTTGAAAAGGGTTCGCGTCAGGCGCCAGCGGAGCTTAGAGGTATTGTTCCCGATCAAGAAAATCAGGTGTCGTCAATTTCATCTTTCATCGACCGTGATGGATGGCAGTCGCTGAAAAATGGTGATGATGTCATTGTTCTCGGCAAAGGTATTGCTGATAAACTGGAAGTAGGGGTAGGAGATTGGGTAACGGCAATGTTGCCTTCGCCAGACCCAGAGTTGCGCTTGAAAGCACCCAAACGTATCAGAATGAAAGTAACAGGCATCTTGTCATTGGGTGGGCAGATTGATCATTCTCTGGCACTGATTTCACTGGCTGATGGACAAAAAAACCTTAATTTGGGGCATTCTGTGTCTGGCGTATCTTTGAAGATGAAAGATCCGTTTCAGGCGCGTGAAGTGATGGGAGAATTGCGAGGTGTCATCAAAGAGTATGTTTACCTTCGTAACTGGACCACAAAGTTTGGCTCGATTTTCAGGGATATTCAGATGGTGAGGGCCATTATGTACTTGGTGATGGTGTTAATGATCAGTGTTGCCAGCTTTAATATTGTTTCTACTCTCATGATGGCGGTAAAAGACAGAACATCCGAAATTGCGATTCTTCGTACTCTTGGTGCTGAAGACAGGCTAATCAAGTCGATATTCGTTTGGCATGGTGTAATGTCAGGTATTGCGGGTAGCCTGATTGGCTGTGCGTTGGGCTCTATGTTGGCTTTGAACCTCACGGTGGTTATGTCAGCAATAGAGAATGCCATCGGTCATAAGTTCTTGTCAGGTGGCATTTACTTTATTGATTTTCTACCGACCCAGCTCAATAGTACAGATCTCTTGGTTGTCTCGCTAACTGCTATTACTTTGAGTCTACTGGCAACTTGGTATCCTTCTCGCCGAGCCTGTCAGCTAAACCCTGCGAGCGTTTTAAGTGCGAAATAACGCTGTCATAAATCACTGATGTGTTGATTGATATTTGACCGCATTTCATCTGCTCTTCGATTTACTCGCATGTTGACTAGAAGCAAAAAACCCTCCGTTGGAGGGTTTATTTATGGCTGTTATGGTAGGGGAATCTAACGCTGGCGGCGTTTTTTCCAGCTTCTAACCACGGAATATCGCCAGAGTGCCTGAATCCCAAAGTACCCAACCAATGCGAAGAAGATGCTGCAAATCAAGCAGCCAAGCAAAAATGGAGGTCCAATATGCCCCATTTGGTTGAACAGAAACTCCCAGGTGAGCTCGAAGTGAAAAGGGTATTCAGGGGTATTCAGAATCCATGCACCGAGCAAGTACACAAGGTAAAACATCACAGGCATAGTCACAGGGTTACTGATCCACACCAAGGCAACAGACAATGGCAGGTTAACGCCAAACATAATCGCTGCACCAGCAGCCATGATCATTTGGGTAGGAAGCGGAACAAATGCCATAAAAAGGCCGACTGCGAAGGCGCCCGATGCAGAGCGGCGATTAAGGCACCACAAGTTCGGGTCATACAAAAGGTTTCCAAAAATCTTCAGAGCTTTTTGTTCCCGGATGACATCATGTTTGGGCAAAAAGCGCTTAATTGTGTTTTTCGGCATAGTGTAACAATTATCTCTAAAAGGCTGACAAGATGCATTGGATAGCCGCTGGAATCATTTCGGCTGTGTTCACTCATCGATATTGGCCATCATTGCCCGATGGCTATGTGACTCTCCTTGTCCTGATAGTTATATCTATATACCTACCCGGAAAATTGTCAAAATTTGTCATAGGACTCTTGTTAGGTACGTTGATAGCAGCTTATTCAGCGAACTTTCACCTAGAAAAAATTCGTGTCAGCGCTGAAGAGCGCAAGCATACTAACATAGTCGTTAAAGTTGGCAGTCTTTTTACAGCAGAAAATTTACCTACAAATAAAATATTTATTGTTGAACAGTTAAATGGTGAACAATTATCCCGTCGTCAGCGTTTCACTGCTCGATTATTTGTTGATGGCCCGTATCCGTTCAAACAAGGACAAACATGGCAGCTTAGAGTAAAACTGCGTGAGCCTTATGGAATGCTGAACGAGGCAGGCTTTGATGCCGAAACCTATTTTCTATCCAACCACATTCACGCAAAAGGATCCGTGCTTTCGGCTCGGTTAGTCAACTCTCAAACCAGTTTGCGTCAACAAATCTACGATGTCGTATCACCAATATTAGACGGTAAAACCTATAATGCGCTCCTCACTGCGCTGGCATTCGGCGACAGAAGCTTATTATCAGACAGGGAATGGACGGTATTGCGCGATAGTGGCATCGCTCATCTCATGGCCATTTCAGGGTTACATATTGGGCTGGCTTATTGGTTTGGTGCACTTTTAGGACGAGTTTTTCAAGGGATGTCAGGTGAGAGGGCAAGGTTTCTTTGGTTACCCCTTTGGACAGGCGCTCTCCTTGCAATTGCTTATGCATGGCTCTCTGGCTTTTCTATTCCAACAATACGAGCATTGACTGTCGTTATTTGCCTGTGTTTTTTGACGCGTCTCAGGGTAAATTTGTCTCCGATGTCATTGCTCCTGTTTGCGTTAGCGGCATGTCTAATCGTTGATCCTCTAGCGATATTTTCCATCAGTTTCTGGATGTCATTTTCTGCAGTATTTGTTCTTTCTTTATTTGCATATAGCCCAGCCATTGCAGGCTCTACAGTGAATAAAAATGGTAAGTTTCGCTTCGGAGCTAAAGTAAAACAGCTATTGGCGATACAGTTGGTGATCACTGTTGGGATGCTGCCAGTCATCAACCAGATTTTCGATGGCATATCTCCATTCTCACTGTTTATTAACCTCCTAGCTGTTCCATGGGTGAGCGTATTAACGGTTCCTCTGGTGCTTATTGCGCTTTTGTGCAGCCCAATTTCTCTGGTCAGTAAGTTGCTGTGGACGCTTGCTGACATGTCTTTGTTCCCAATATGGAGGCTGGCGGAGAGTGTTGAGGGGACGTGGCTATCCTTGCCGACAGTCTCAAATAGCTGGCTGATTATCTTATGTTCGTTTTTATTTATTTTTGTGCTTTTCAGATCTCGACAAATGTTGATACCGATGGTGACGGTGGCATTGATTCTTGTCGGATGGAAGATTGAAGAGCCGTCGGACAATTACTGGCGTGCCAGTGTTCTTGATGTAGGGCATGGGTTAGCCGTACTTATTGAGAAAAACCAGCACGCTATTCTCTATGACACCGGAGCTCGATGGCCAAACGGAAGTATTGCGGAGTCCATTATTTCACCCGTACTACGCCAGCGTGGAATTGATAATATCGACGGTCTTATTCTAAGTCATGCCGATGGAGACCATGCTGGTGGCAGAGAATGGGTCGAGGATAATCTGAAGCCGAATTGGCAGAGAAGCAGCTCTGTTCAAAAAGGGCATCAGCCTTGCGTAGCGGGTGAAAAATGGCAATGGGAAGGTCTAACGTTTATCGTCTTGTGGCCTGATGCATTAGCAACCAGAGCAGGAAATGAAGACTCGTGTGTCGTTTGGGTTTCAGATGGGACATCAGGCTTTTTGTTGACAGGTGACGTTACCCGCCGAGGAGAACGTCATATCGCTGCCCGATATTCAGATTTTCGAACTGATGTCATTTTGGTTCCTCACCATGGCAGTAAGACATCGTCTTCGGAAGTGTTTCTTTCCACGTTTTTGCCAGACATCGGTGTTGTCTCTTCTGCTCGCTACTCTGCGTGGAAACTTCCAGCTGCGTTTATTGCTGCCAGGTACCGTTCAACGGGCGTTCGTTGGATTGATACCGCTGAAGTGGGACAAGTTGACTTACTTTTTTCTGGTGCAGGCGTTGAGGTACAAACGAGGCGTGAAGATGTTCAACCTTATTGGTATCGCATTGGCTTAGCGCCAAAAGCATCGGAGAGATTTCTTCACTTGCAAAAATAGTGCGCAAAGGCGAGAGGCGATGAAATCACCTCTCGCCTGCAGCGAGTTAGAGCATTTGCCACAGTTCTTTTTGTGAAGCAATTTCTGGTGTTAGCTTGGTATATCGATTGTCAGTAGGGTTTAGGAAATAGATAGGATCCTTTACCTTACTGACATCAAAACCATCATTTTTGAGGCCTGATTTTTGATATTTGAAAGTACTTGTCAGCTGAACTTCATTAATAAATCTCACAAAAACCGGCACAGCATAATGAGGCATTAAAGATGAAATGTGCTTGTGGAATTTATCAAAATCAAAAACGTCGGTTTCAGCAGTACCGTTAAGCTTTATCGCAGCCATTCCGGCTCGACCATCACAATCAGGTACTTTCACACCATAGACGATCGCATGTTCAATCGCGAGCCTTCCATTATTAAATTCCATAATGCTGCTTTCGACTTCAGTCGTACACACGTTTTCAGCACGCCAGCGGAAGGTGTCGCCCATACGGTCTTCAAAGAATATGTGGCGAAAGCCCATTAAATGAACCATGTCACCCGTGTTGAAATAAGCGTCACCTTTTTTGAATACATCACGGAAGATAACTTTGTCGGTTTGCTCCTTCTGTGTATATCCATCAAACGGGTGAAGCTTGGTTATTTCTGCCAATAGCAGGCCTTTTTCTCCCGCTTTTTGTTTGATCATTCTGCCTTTTGCATCACGAACTGGCGCTTCTTCATCGGTGTCATATTTAACGACAGCAAAAGGGTTTACTGACAAGCCAATCGTTCCGTCGATGTTCAGCGCATTGAAGAATGCAGCATTGCCCTCGCTGGATGCATAGAATTCGCAGATTTGTTCAATCCCAAACCTTTCTTTGAACTCCATCCAAATGTCTCGGCGCAAACCGTTACCGATCATTTTGGTCATTTTATGACCACGCTCTGCTTCGCTTGGTGTTGCATTCAGAAGGAATCTACAGATCTCCCCGACATAACCAAACGCGGTAATCTCGTTTTCTTTTACGTCTGACCAGAATTTGGAAAGACTAAACTTTCTGCGGATAACCGCTTGCGCACCGCCCGCGATGACAGAGGTCATACATACAACCATCGCCGTTGCGTGATAGAGCGGCAGTACGACCAACATACTGTCATCTTTGTTGAGTCGCAGTCCTGTCAAGCCAAATGCACAATATCCTTTCAGCCAGCGGCCATGTGAAATGACCGACGCTTTTGGCATCCCTGTGGTGCCAGATGTATAGATATAAAAGCAAGCATCTTTCGCTAGAGTCGGCTCATGAATGACCGGCTCCTGTTCTGGGTTAGTAAAACAGAACAAGTCGAATTCGGCTTTGTTTTGCTGTTGTATAGAGGGAACGTTGCTTGTTTCACCTGCGTACTCAATATATTGCTGTTCTACGTCAGAGATACTCGATTCAATTTCTTTGATTGCATCGATGAAATGATGGTGAGCAATAAGAATTTTAGGCTCTGCCAGTTTCACACAGTGTCTTAGAGACTCTTTTCTAAGGGATGTGTTGATCATCGCGCTAATTGCGCCAATTTTGCTCAACGCATAAGACACAGCCATCTGTTCAGTACTGTTTTCGAGTAGCAAGATGACTTTATCGCCCTTCTTTATTCCTCTTCCCTGAAATTGATGTGCAAGGCGATTGATCCAATTATTAAACTCTTCATAGCTGTAGCGAGAGTATTCATCGGAAATGAATGGACGTGACTTTTGCTTCTTAACTTGTTTAACAAACATCTGCGTGAAATTAAATTTCTTTTCACTGGGTGTCAGTCGGAGCCTCAATAACGCTTCGATGAACTTGGGTGCATCTGGGATAATCGAGGGAACTCGTTTTAAGATGTCAAAAATACTGAGCTGGTCGGTATTTTTTGCCATGGTTGTCTATCTCCTTGTAAACCGTCAGTCCATTTCAATACAGTGATACCAGAAGGGAATATTACCCTCCCAAGCATGCTAGAAGAGTAAAGGTGCTTCCGTTTCAGAAATGTCCACTGCGACAGTGGCGACGTACCATAAATAATGTGGTGTAGAGGAGACGTGTCACGGTGCAGGTCCTACCTCAGAGGAATACAACGGCCATCGAACACTAGGCTATTCAAGTATCTGTAAAGCTCACATTATTTGTCAGTTGTCGCCCAAAAAATCTGTTGTTTTAAATGTTACTTTCTTGCTGGTCGTACCACTAGAGATTAATGGGATTTGCATAATTGAGCAATCGATGGGCAATCGATCAATGTGTCTAGAATGAGAATCCTTGGAAGTAAACACTCAAGTTGTTAACATTTACTAACAATTTCAGACACATTTGCACGAAAAAATATTCATGCGTTTTTATTAGGTTTATTGCATATAAATATGCAAATGGCAAAGTGAACGATGTTGTTAATTGGGGTGGCATAAATAGTGGACAATTACTGGCGAATGACCAAGCACATCGTTTTTATCCATAGGGCTTGGAACAAGTTATTTGGTAAGGATAAAAGAAAAGAGTAGAATGCCAGCAACTTGCATTGGCTGTAATTAAACCGAAAACAAATGACAAAATATCAAGATAGAACAACATGGGAAACATTTAAGCAACTCTGGCCAATGGTAGCAGATTATAAATCAGGCCTCTTTGTCGCTGCTTTTGCATTGATATTAAATGCTGCCAGTGATGTGACCATGATGGCTATGCTGAAGCCACTTTTGGACAATGGCTTCGTTCAAGGAGGTAATGCTAGTGTTGTTGACAACTCAGCGACTCAGGCTGCTGTTTCAATACCTGGAGGTTCATGGCTTACTGACTTTAGTTTGACTGACATGTTTGCGAGCCTCACGTTAAACGACATCGCTGTTTTTATTGTGGTTCTGATTGTTCTTCGAGGTCTATCAGGTTTTGTGTCTACTTTCTGCCTCGCTTGGGTGTCACAGAAAGTTGTGATGACAATGCGCCGTCGGCTGTTTAATCATTTCATGCACATGCCTGTCGCGTTTTTTGATAAAGAGTCTTCAGGTGCACTTTTGTCCAGAATAACGTATGACTCAGAGCAAGTTGCTTTCGCTACAAGTAACGCATTGGTTAACCTCGTTCGGGAAGGTGCAAACATCATCTTTTTAATGGCGTTGATGTTTTACAATAGCTGGCAACTCTCAGCGATTTTGCTTGTGGTCGCGCCAGTCGTTGCTATTGCCATTAGCATCGTATCTAAACGCTTCAGAAAAATTTCCTCCAACATGCAAGAAGCAATGGGTTCAGTCACCTCGTCAGCTGAACAGATGCTGAAAGGCCATAAAGTGGTACTGAGTTTTGGTGGTCAGAAAGTCGAGCGTGCGCGCTTTGACGATGTCAGTAACCGTATGCGCCAACAATCAATGAAGCTGACGTCAGCCACTGCTATTGCCAACCCAGTTATCCAAATTATTGCCTCCTCTGCTCTGGTCGTTGTTTTGTTGCTGGCTGGCAGCGAATCTCTTCAAGGCACGTTAACGTCGGGTAGCTTCGCAGTGGTATTTGGTGCCATGTTTGGCTGATGAGACCACTGAAGGCACTGACAGAAGTGAGTTCCCTGTTTCAACGCGGTATGGCAGCGTGTAACAGTCTGTTTGACCTCATGGATATGGAAACCGAAAAAGATTATGGCAAGCATGCCGTTGATTCTGTCGAAGGCAAAGTAGCGGTAAAAGATATCGTCTTCACCTATCCGACGAAAGACACGCCTGCATTGCGTAATGTGAGTTTTGAGCTGGCTGCTGGCAAAACATTGGCCTTAGTAGGACGTTCTGGCTCTGGCAAGAGCACCATCGCTAACCTGTTGACCCGTTTTTACGATATCGACAGCGGCACAATCGAGCTAGATGATGTCAGTATCGATGACTACACGCTGAAAAATCTTCGCCACCACGTTGCTGTCGTTTCTCAGAACGTTCACCTGTTCAATGACACCATCGCAAATAACATTGCCTATGCGGCAGAAGGCCAGTATAGCCGTGAGCAAATAGAGAAAGCAGCAGAGCTTGCCTATGCGAAGGAATTTATTGAAGCCATGGAACAAGGCTTCGATAGCATTATTGGCGAAAATGGTGTCAGCCTATCTGGCGGTCAAAGGCAACGTCTTGCCATTGCCCGCGCGTTACTACGAAATGCGCCTGTGTTGATCCTTGATGAGGCGACATCTGCCCTTGATACAGAGTCAGAGCGAGCAATTCAGGCAGCATTGGACGAACTTCAGAAAGATAAAACCGTACTGGTGATTGCCCACCGTCTGTCCACCATTGAAAGTGCAGATGAGATTCTCGTGGTGGAAGAAGGTCAGATTGTCGAACGCGGAGATCATTCAATGCTTCTGGAAAAAGACGGTGCGTATGCTCAATTACATCGTATCCAGTTCGGAGAGTAATCAACTTGTCCGGTCTGGTAGAAAAAATTTGGTTTGATAAGCACCCACTTGGTTGGGTGCTTTCACCGCTTTTATGGCCGTTGAGTAAGCTATTTGCCCACATCGCCGCGGGGCGAAGGCAGCGTTTTTTAGCAAACAGTTCTGATGTTTATCGTGCCCCTGTTCCGATTGTTGTAGTGGGAAATATTACCGTCGGTGGTAATGGGAAAACCCCCGTTGTTGTTTGGCTGGTGGAACAACTGAAAGCCAAAGGGTTAAATCCAGGCGTAGTCTCTCGCGGTTACGGAGGAAAGGCACCGCAATATCCTTATGTGCTTGATGAATCTTCATCTGCGAAAGAAGCGGGTGACGAACCTGTCTTAATTGCCAAAAGAACAGGTGTTCCTGTTTCTGTCTCTCCGATCCGAAGTGAAGCCATCAAGTCATTGCTTCCCCTTGGTGTCGATATCATTGTGACTGATGATGGTCTTCAGCATTACAAAATGGACAGGGATATTGAGTTCGCGGTGATTGACGGTAACAGACGATTTGGTAATGGGCATGCTATGCCGATGGGGCCATTGCGTGAACCACGAAGTCGCCTAAAAGACGTGGATTTTGTAATCTGTAATGGCGGCCACCCTGAAAAAACTGAGATCAGCATGAGTCTTGTGGCGTCCAAAGCTATCAATCTTCTTACACGCCAACAGGCTCATGTGACTGAGCTTGGTGAGCTGGTTGCGATTGCAGGTATTGGTCATCCTGAGCGGTTTTTTAACACACTCAATGAATTGGGTAACCCAGCGCAAACAGCGCATGGATTTGCAGATCACAAATCGTTCGAAATGTCGGAATTAGCATCACTGACAAACGACAATCAACAGCTGATCATGACTGAAAAAGATGCGGTAAAATGTCAGTCATACGTAAAAGATAATCAAATCGGTAACTGGTGGTATGTCCCTGTCGATGCGCACTTACCTAATGTCGCAGCAGAAACCATCATTAATAAAATTATGAAAGTAAAGGAAACATATGGATCATCGACTGCATGAGATTTTGGCTTGCCCTATATGCAAAGGAAAGCTGAAGTTTAATAAGGAAACTAATGAACTAATTTGTACGTTCGATCGCCTTGCATATCCGATTCGTGACGGTATTCCTGTGCTGTTGTCTGATGAGGCACGCGAGATGACCTCTGAAGAGGTGGAGAAATGAACTTCACCGTCGTAATCCCTGCTCGCTATGAGTCAACCCGGCTTCCCGGTAAGCCTCTGGCAGATATCGGTGGCAAGCCAATGGTGCAATGGGTTTACGAGCAATCAGTTAAGTCTGGGGCTACACGTGTTATTGTTGCGACAGATGATCAACGCATTGTTGATGCAGTCGACGCTTTTGGTGGAGACGTCTGTCTGACCAGTCCTGACCATCAATCAGGGACTGAGCGATTAGCCGAAGTGGTAGAGACTTATCGATTGGCTGATGACGAATTGATTATTAATGTACAGGGTGATGAACCGCTTATACCGCCTGCCGTCATAAGACAAGTCGCGGAAAACCTCAGCCACAATGAGGCACCGATGGCGACGCTTGCTATTAACATTGATTCGAAAGAGGAAGTGTTTGACCCTAATGTGGTCAAGGTCGTGACGGACAAAGACGCTACGCCATGTATTTCAGTCGTGCGACGATCCCCTGGGATCGCGATAATTTTGGTAAAGACCCTGTTGAAATCCATCATGATCTGAAACGTCATATCGGTATTTATGGTTATCGCGCAGGTTTTATTGGAACCTATATCAGCTGGCAGCCGAGCCCTGTCGAGCGTATCGAGAGCTTAGAGCAGCTCAGGGTGCTATGGTACGGTGAGAAAATCCATGTTGATGTTGCGATTGAAGTACCCCCTGCTGGCGTGGATACGCCTGAAGATCTTGAAAAGGTTCGGAGTATAGTCTCTTCTCAATAAGGCAACTTAAAACGATTGAAATAAAAAAGCCCTCACTGAGGGCTTTTTTTGTAGATAGCGGTATGTTTACTGGTCAGGCGTTGTCACAGGAGCGGGCTCGTCAGCGCTCCTGTCATCGAATGGCAACTGGCTTCTGAGCTTCTGCCAAGCTTGTCCGAGAAACTCATGCCAAAAACGCTCAAACTGCTCAAGATATTGAGCTCTTGGTGAATATTTTATCCATGGAAGTTTGATTTCTTTCTGCGCCAAAAAGTTTGTCGGTGCAGGAATAGGGTTCAGTCCTGCGCTTTCAAAGTCATACATCGCGCGCGGCATGTGACTGGCAGATGTCACCAACACCATATTGCTTCTGCCTACCACAGATGCGGCTTGTCTTGCTTCTTCCCATGTGTCTTTGGCTGTTTCAAGCAACATGATTTTGTCTTTGTTGACACCGAGCGCTATGGCGACACGAGCCAACGCTCTCGCGTGACTGACTTCGTGCCCTCCGTCATAGCCAGAGAGAATCAGTTCCGAACTTGGATACATTCGCTGAATACGAATCCCTTCTGCAAGTCGCATCAAGGCCGTTCGAGATAACTCAGAGGTGGGTGGAATGGAGTCGTCAACGACATGGCTGTGTCCCAGTACCATCACGTAATCGACTGGCGTGTCTGTTGGTAGAAATCCTGTGAATTTTCGCTCCTGTGGCAGAAGCAGTGACGATGTTAAAGGCTGAAAGGATGCGAGTGCAATTCCGGCCAACGAGAGAAAAATAAGAAAAGTGCCCACTCCCCGTCGGTTAGTAAACCAACAGAAGAAAAGGCCAAGAAACCCGATAAGGAGCAGCGCCGGGAGTGGCATGAGTAGCGTAGTGATCAGTTTTTTTAGTTCAAACATGCAATGTGGCCGAAATGTAGTCAAACGGAGGACATTTGCCGCATCAAACCTTTATTAACTGCGGGCTTGTGAGAAAATGAAAGTCCTTTTTCAAATAATGATAACGAAGCCGCTGTGACTGAGGATAGAAATTTCGACGACATCGCCCACAAATTTGTTAAAAACATCTACGGTTCAGGCAAAGGCGAGATTCGACAAGCTGTCGTTTGGCAGGATATCGAGCAAATTCTGACACTTTTGAATAAAAACAAGCCATTGTCGGTACTGGATGCAGGGGGTGGTGTTGGCCAGTTGTCGCAGTTAATCGCAAAACAGGGGCACAAGGTCACATTATGCGATCTTTCAGCAGAGATGCTTGAGCTAGCTAAAACCCAGATCACAGAAAATGGCTTGATGGATCAGTATTGTCTCGTGCATTGTGCGGTTCAAGACATAAAACAGCACATTGACACGCCAGTTAGTCTGGTGTTGTTCCACGCTGTAATGGAGTGGTTGAGCGATCCGAAAGCGGCGTTAGAGATTTTGCTTGAACAAGTGGCGCCTGGCGGTGTCGCATCAGTCATGTTTTATAACCAGAACGGATTGCTTTTCAAGAACTTGATATGCGGCAACCTAACACATGTTGAAGAGGGTATGCCGCACCGTAAACGTTTTAAACTTCAACCTCAAAAGGGCCTGCCACCTGAAGAGGTATACCACTGGATAGAAGCGGCAGGATTTAACATTTTGGGTAAAAGCGGCGTACGGACCTTTCACGATTACATGCGTGACAGCAGGACTGGCGACTTTACATTTGAACAGGTTGTGGCGATGGAACAGAAACTTTGTCGCCAAGAGCCTTTTGTCTCTCTGGGGCGTTATATCCATGTTTGGGCGCAAAGACCAGAGAGCTAAGAAAAACAAAATATAAGCATTACAACAAGGTAAACGGATGAGTGAACACTCTCAGACCGTTCCTGAGCTGGTTGGGTGGGTAAAGCAAAACGACTTTTCCTTAAATCTGGCACCGGAACGTCTGGCATTCCTCCTCGCAATTGCTGCCCTGAGTGGCGACAAGTTTGATGAGGAGTTGGGAGAGGGGGAGCTAATTGATGCATTTCGTATCGTCAGCGACCACTTTGGCCAGAGTAAAGAAACTATTGCCTTTCGGGCAAACAACGCAATCAATGATATGGTCCGTAGTCGTCTCATCAGTCGTTTCACCAGTGAAATGACCGAAGGCGCAAGCATCTACCGTCTTACTCCACTTGCACTTGGTATCAGCGACTATTATTCCCGTCACCGTGAATACAGTTCTCTCAAGCTGTCGGTTCAGTTGTCGATGGTGGCTGATGAGATCAACAAAGCATTGGAAGCCGCAAGCGAAGACGGTGATGCAGACTTTTGGTATCGCAATGTCTATAGCGTGCTCAAGTTCTCCGTAGCGGAGATCTTCGATCGGATTGACCTTAACCAGCGTGTGATGGATGAGCAGCAACAGAAGGTGAAGCATGATATTGCTGAACTTTTGAATCAGGACTGGCAGGCGGCGATTGCGAACTGTGAGCAATTGCTGAATGAAACCTCCAGTACTTTGCGTGAGCTTCAGGATACTCTGCAATCAGCGGGCGACCAGTTGCAAAGCCAACTGCTCAATATTCAGGAGCATACCCATCGTCGAGACGATTTAGACTTCGTCGATGCCATGATCCACAGTCTCCAGATGAAGCTTGATCGCATAATTAACTGGGGGCAACAGGCCATAGATCTCTGGATTGGCTACGACCGCCATGTTCATAAATTTATTCGTAATGCCATCGATATGGACAAAAACCGGGCGTTCAGCCAGCGTTTGCGCCAGTCGGTGACCGACTATTTTGACAGCCCATGGCTGCTTACTTTTTCTGATGCAGAGCGCCTTCTCGATATGCGTGATGAGGCACTGGTGCTACGTGACGATGAAGTCACCGGGGAGATGCCGTCAGAAGTGGAATTCGAAGAGCTCACTTTGGTTAATGACCAACTGGGCGATCAGATTGCCGACATGCTTTCACGCCATCGCGCCAACGGTGGGGTAATCGATCTCGGCACCTTATTAAAAAATTATTTGGCCCAGCATCCTCAAGCCCGTCACTTTGATTTGGCAAGGATTGTCATCAATCAGGCCGTGCGAATGGGATATTCGCAATCAGACCTGAATGCAATTCAACCTGACTGGAAAGACATCAACGCGTTTGGAGCCAAGGTACAAGCAAATGTCATCGATAAATATTGAAGAAATTTTGCCGGAAGCGTTAGCCAAAGCGATAGCTAACCCATTATTCCCGGCGCTGGATAGCGTGCTGCGTGCTGGTCGACATATCGCCAGCGAAGACATGGATAACCACGCTTATTTGATTGAGTTTGAAACACCACTGGCACATTTTTATCAGCGCTATAACGCCGAACTGGTGCGAGCACCTGAAGGCTTTTTCTACCTGAGACCGCGTTCTACAGCCTTGATTGGGCGAAGCGTGTTATCTGAGCTCGACATGCTGGTCGGCAAGGTGTTGTGTTTCCTCTACCTCAGTCCAGAAAGGCTGGCGCAGGAGGGAATATTCTCAACGCAGGAACTCTTTGACGAATTGCTGACGCTGGCTGATGAGAAAAAACTCATGAAGTTGGTGACCAATCGTGCCACTGGCTCCGATTTAGATCGTGAAAAATTGTTCGACAAAGTGAAAACCTCGCTTCGTCGACTCCGCCGCATTGGCATGATTGTGCCCGTGGGAGAAAACGGCAAGTTTCGCGTCAGTGAAGCCACATTCCGCTTTGGTGCTGATGTGAGAGCCGGGGATGATGCCCGTGAAGCGCAATTACGATTGATCCGTGATGGCGAGGCTGTGGTTCACGCGCAGGAACACGCTCAGGGCAGTCTGCTCTATGACCAACAACAAGAAGAAAACGCAGAGGGCGACGCATGATACAACGCGGTAAATACCAATCTCTGACCATGGTCAACTGGAACGGCTTTTTTGCGCGTACCTTTGACATCGATAATCTGGTGACCACATTATCTGGCGGAAACGGCGCAGGTAAATCGACCACCATGGCGGCGTTTATCACCTCGCTGATCCCTGATCAGACACTGCTGCATTTCAGAAACACCACAGAAGCGGGTAGCTCAAGTTCATCGGCCGATAAAGGCCTTCACGGTAAATTGAAGCCAGGTGCCTGCTACTCAGTACTGGAAGTCATTAACTCCCGTAACCAGCGTTTGATGTTCGCCGTTCGCCTCCAGCAGGTTGCCGGGCGTGACAAAAAAGTGGATATCAAGCCCTTCATCATCCAGGGTCTGCCGAGCCACGTAAAACCCACCGATGTTCTGATTGAAAACCTGTCAGACTCTCAGGTCCGTGTGCGTCAGATTAATGAAGTGAAAGAGGCGGTTGCACAGTTCGAAACGGCACAGTTCAAAGCGTTCAATTCTGTGACTGACTACCACTCGCAGATGTTTGAGTTGGGCGCGCTGCCGAAGAAACTCCGCTCACAAAGCGACCGCTCCAAGTTCTATCGTCTGATTGAAGCGTCTTTGTATGGCGGTATTTCCAGCGCGATCACCAAGTCCCTGCGTGACTATCTACTGCCACAGAATGGCGGGGTGAAAAAAGCCTTCCAAGACATGGAAATCGCGCTGCGTGAAAATCGCATGACCATGGAAGCTATCAAGCTCACGCAGCGAGACCGTGATTTGTTTAAACACCTGATTACGGAAGCGACCAATTATGTGGCGTCTGACTACATGCGCCATGCCAACGAGCGTCGTAAGAAGCTTGATTTAGCGATGAAATATCGCAATGAAGTAATGGGCTCGCGCAGTCAGTTAGATGACAAACGCCACGCTTCAGGCGTGATGGCAGATGAACTCGAAGCCCTGACTCACAATCAGTCGCACCTTGAGCAAGACCATCAGGCGGCGTCCGATCACCTTCAACTTGTCCAGACGGCGGTTCGCCAGCAAGAGAAAGTTGAGCGTTATCAAGAAGACTTGGAAGAGCTAGCAGAGCGCCTTGAAGAGCAAATGCTGGTTGTTGAAGAGGCAACAGAACAGCTGACCGTCGCTGAAGAACAGGTGAGCCAAGCCGAAGAGGAAGTCGACAGCCTGAAAACACAGCTGGCTGACTACCAACAGGCACTTGATATGCAACAAACCCGCGCATTGCAGTATCAACAAGCGGTTCAGGCATTGGAAAAGGCCCGTTCAGTGACGGGTAACGCTGACCTTAGTGAAGACAATGTAACTGAGAATCTGCAGCAGGTGAGAGCAGAAGAAGAGTCTCTTACCTCCTCAGTACTGAGCCTCAAACACCGCCTTGATTTGTCATCGGCGGCTGTTGAACAGTTTGAGAAAGGTCTCAAACTTGTCCGCCGCATACAGGCTGACACTCAACGGGAAGAGGCAGGAAAGACAGCGCGTGATTTGGTGACAAAACATCGACAATTCGCTGTACTCGCTTCCAACACCGAGCAGTTAAAATCACAGCATCGTGACCTTGAGCGCCAATTGCGCGGTCAACAGCAGGCCAAGACGTTGGCTGACAGCTTTAAACAGTCGCACGCAATCAATGTAGCGTCCGAAGCTGATGTGGAAGAAGAACAGCTGAATCTGGACGCCCAACGTGAACAGCTCGAAGAAACGCTTTCTGATGCTCAAGACAGAGCAAGAGAGCTTCAACGCAGTGAACAGGACATCCTTGCGTCGATAAAAGTGCTTGAGAGTAAAGCGCCTGCATGGATTCACGCCAACGAAGCACTGGAAAAACTGAGCGAGCAAGCTGATGCGGATTTGTATGACAGCAAGGCTGTTCTCGACACCATGCAATCTGTCAGCGTTCAAGAGCGTGAAGTCATTGTTGAGCGTGATCGTCTGTCGGCTGAAAAATCCTCACTTGATACTGAAATTGAACGTCTGGGCCAACCGGGTGGCAGTGACGATGCGAGATTAAAGTCTCTCGCTGATACACTCGGCGGCACGTTGCTTTCAGAGATCTATGATGACATCACACTTGATGATGCACCGTATTTCAGTGCCTTGTATGGCCCCGCCAGACACGCAATCGTGGTACCTGACTTAAAAGGTATCAAAGAGAAACTGGTTGGTATTGATGACTGTCCTGATGATCTCTACATCATTGAGGGAGAGGCTGACGGCTTTGACGACAGTGTCTTTGACTCAGATGAGATGGAAGGTGCGGTCTGTGTTCATCTGAATGATCGACAGTTACGTTATTCACGTTTCCCGAAAGTCCCGTTGTTTGGCCGTGCTGCACGTGAACATCGACTGGAAACACTGCGTGATAAACGTGAAGCGCTGATTGAGGACTATGCGAAGGCGTCTTTTGATGCACAAAAACTACACCGTCTTACGCAGAGCTTTAATGCCTTTGTGTCGACGCATTTGAGTGTTGCGTTCGATGCAGACCCTGAAGCGTTACTGAAAAAAGAATACGAAAAGCGCAGCCAGATTCAACGCGAACTTAGCAAAATCGTTGATAGCCGCAAGCAGATGGAAAGCCAGTTACGCTCTGTTAAAGAGGGTATTTCGCAGCTTCACAAGTTACTGCCACTTATTGGCATACTTGAAGATGACACAGTTCAGGAACGTCTTGAAGAAGTGAAGGCGAGGCTAGAACAGGCTGAGGAAGCGCATCACTTTGTGCGTGAGCACGGTAAAACGATATCCGAGCTGGAAGGGTTGGTTTCGACGCTGGACTCAGACCCAGAGCAGTTTGAATTGTTGAAAGAACAGCACCAACACGCTGATACCCAACTGCAAGATATCAAAAAGCAGGTCTTTGCGCTGTCTGATCTCGTGGAGCGTCGTCAATATTTTGCATACGCCGATGCTGTTGAGCTGCTTGGTCAGAGTAGCGAACTCAATGATCAGCTGAAAAAGAAACTGGAAGATGCTGAGCGCGTCAGAACACGTGCGCGTGAAAATGTTAAGCAGGTACGCCAACAGACAAATCAGTACAATCAGCTTTTGATAACACTGAAAACCTCTCATCAAGCTAAACAAGAAACGGTCACTGAATTCAAACGCGAATTGGTTGAGTTGGGTGTTCGTGCAGATGCTGACGCTGAGGAACGGGCGCGCCAGCGCCGCGACGAGCTCAATATGCAGCTTCAACAGTCGCGCCAGCGTAAGAGTGAGCTGGAAAAAGGCGTAACATCTCTGGAATTGGAGATGAAGTCGTTGGTCAAAACGCTGAGGAAAGCAGCGAAAGAGTACGCTGAAGTTCGTAAGTTTGTTGTTAATGCCAAAGCAGGTTGGGTGGAAGTTCTCAAAATTGCCCGCGACAGCGAAGTTGAAAAACAACTGAACCGCCGTGAAATGGCCTATATGTCGGCAGAAGAACTGCGTTCACTCTCAGATAAATCATTGGGCGCGCTTCGCCTTGCCGTTGCCGATAACGAAACACTTCGCGATGCCCTGCGTGCCTCTGAAGACAATGCTTACCCAGAACGAAAAGTGTTGTTCTATGTCGCTGTTTACACCCATCTGCGCGAGCGCATTCGTCACGATATTATCCGGACGGATGATCCGGTTGAAGCGATCGAAGAGATGGAAGTAGAGTTGGCTCGTCTCACCGAAGAGCTGTCTCAGCGTGAGCATAGGCTGGCGATCAGCTCGGAATCTGTCGCGAACATTATTCGTAAAACCATTCAGCGCGAGCAGAACCGTATCCGCATGCTCAATCAGGGACTGCAGAATATCGGTTTTGGTCAGGTGAAAGGCGTGCGTCTTAATGTGACGATCCGTGAGAGTCACGCCAAGCTGCTTATGGGACTGGCAGAGCAGGCAGAGCAACATCAGGATCTGTTTGGCAATAACAAGCTGACCTTCTCTGAAGCGATGGCGAAGCTGTTCCAGCGTCTCAATATGCACATTGAGATGGGGCAACGGACTCCACAGACCATTGGTGAAGAGCTGCTCGATTATCGGAACTATCTCGAACTCGGCATCGAGGTTAACCGAGGAACAGATGGCTGGTTACGCGCTGAGTCTGGCGCATTGTCAACGGGCGAGGCGATCGGTACTGGTCAGGCAATTCTGCTGATGGTTGTACAAAGTTGGGAAGAGGAATCCCGCAGGCTTCGTGGCAAAGATGTGGTGCCTTGTCGTCTTCTTTTCCTTGATGAGGCAGCGCGACTGGATGCGAAGTCGATATCCACGCTCTTTGAGCTTTGTCATCGACTAGATATGCAGTTACTGATTGCAGCACCTGAAAATATCAGTCCGGAGCAGGGAACAACTTATAAGTTGGTTCGTAAGATCTTTAATGATCGTGAACATGTTCATGTGGTCGGTTTACGGGGTTTCGGTGAGCTGTCTAAAGACTCCCCAGAAATTGCGGAAGTACTCGCGGAAGTAAATGAAATATAACGTTTAAGTAATAAAAAGCCTCCCTTACGGGGGGCTTTCTGTTTCAAGACTATAAATTCTTTATTTTAAAATAATGTCGTAAAACATATTTTTTACTTTCTTGTTATTGCTTAAATTACATTCCATTTATGTGGAATATTTATTCCATTAGTGTTTTAATTAATATGTATTTGAAAAATATATTTC
>NZ_PEIB01000022.1 GCF_004116385.1 Veronia nyctiphanis
CTCTTCAATTAGAATTTTGTTGTTACCCGAAGGTAACGGCTCAATGAAATACTGTTGTGTTTTGTCTCCGCTTTTAAAAAGCAGAAGCAAAACGAATTGACTGTGCCGATATAACTGAAGTTATCTCGTTTGGTCACTCAGTAAACATTGATAAATCTTTTTGTCTATCATTCACGAGTGCCCACACAGATTGCATAGGTCAAATTGTTAAAGAGCTTGTCGCGGTGAGGTTAACTCTTGGCTCCTGAGCTTTCATGCTCTGTGCCCCGTCGACAGGAAGCGCAGTATAGGGACTTCGAAAAATGGCGCAACCCTTTTTTATGAAAAAATCACGTTTTCCCTTTCAAGCGGTCAAAGATCAATCAAATGTTTAGGTTTTGGCTATTTCGCCACCAATAAAACAGTCAATAAGGGTTTTTTCATTCGCTTGCCTCAGCAGATCGAGTAAAGCACAAATTCACTGAGTTGCACATTTTTGTGATTTGAAAACGATGTTAATTAGCCGATGACACGGTTATGAGAATAGTCATGCGTATTTTTTGTTTGGCTGGAGACACAAAAAAGCCCGCGTAAGCGGGCTTTTCCAAGCAATTTCGGTGAGCGATGATTACATCATGCCGCCCATACCACCCATACCGCCCATGTCAGGCATTGCAGGTGCGTCTTGCTTGGGCAGTTCACTTACCATTGCTTCGGTAGTGATCATCAGGCCGGCAACAGATGCTGCGAACTGAAGTGCTGAACGCGTCACTTTTGTTGGGTCAAGGATACCCATTTCGATCATGTCGCCGTACTCGCCAGTTGCCGCGTTGTAACCGTAGCTACCTTCGCCTTGTTTAACTTGGTTAGCAACTACTGAATCCTCATCACCTGCGTTTAGCGTGATCTGACGGATTGGTGCTTCCATTGCACGAAGCGCTACACGGATACCCACGTTCTGGTCTTCGTTCACGCCTTCAACATTTTCAACTTTGTGTGCTGCGCGGATAAGTGCAACACCACCACCAGCAACCACGCCTTCTTCAACAGCAGCACGGGTTGCGTGCAGTGCATCTTCAACGCGGTCTTTCTTCTCTTTCATTTCTACTTCGGTTGCGGCACCCACTTTGATAACTGCAACACCGCCAGCCAGTTTCGCAACACGCTCTTGAAGTTTCTCTTTGTCGTACTCTGATGTCGCTTCTTCGATTTGCTGACGAATTTGAGTAACACGTCCTTCAATAGCGGCTTCTTCACCGTTACCATCGATGATCGTGGTGTTTTCTTTGGTGATGCTTACACGCTTAGCCTGACCCAGATCTTCCAGAGTGACTTTCTCAAGCTCCAGACCGATTTCTTCTGAGATAACGGTACCCGCAGTCAGCGTTGCGATATCTTGCAGCATTGCTTTACGACGGTCGCCGAAACCTGGTGCTTTAACAGCAGCAACTTTAACGATGCCACGCATGTTGTTCACGACCAGTGTTGCCAGCGCTTCACCTTCTACATCTTCAGCAATGATCAGTAGAGGACGTGATGATTTCGCCACAGCTTCAAGCGTAGGCAGAAGCTCACGGATATTTGAGACTTTCTTGTCAACAAGCAAGATGAATGGGTTTTCCAGCTCTACTGAACCAGACTCTTGGTTGTTGATGAAGTATGGAGACAGGTAACCGCGGTCAAACTGCATACCTTCAACCACGTCCAGCTCGTCTTGCAGTGACTGACCTTCTTCAACAGTGATAACACCGTCACGGCCTACTTTTTCCATTGCTTCAGCAATGATGTTACCGACGGTCTCATCAGAGTTTGCTGAGATAGTACCAACTTGAGCGATAGCTTTAGTATCAGCACATGGAACAGACAGGCCTTTCAGCTCTTCAACTGCAGCCGCTACCGCTTTGTCGATACCGCGCTTCAGATCCATTGGGTTCATGCCTGCTGCTACTGCTTTCAGGCCTTCGTTAACGATAGACTGAGCTAGAACAGTTGCTGTGGTGGTGCCGTCACCCGCTGCGTCATTTGCTTGCGAAGCAACTTCTTTCACCATTTGTGCGCCCATGTTCTGGAATTTGTCTTCCAGTTCAATTTCACGCGCAACAGATACACCGTCTTTAGTGATGGTCGGTGAACCGAAAGATTTGTCTAAAACAACATTACGGCCCTTAGGACCCAAGGTCACTTTTACCGCATCAGCAAGTACGTTTACGCCTTCCAGCATTTTTACGCGAGCATCGTTACCAAACTTAACTTCTTTAGCTGCCATTTTTATTTCCTTTCTTAATTCTTAGTTCGAGGTGAAATGAATTACTCAACGATAGCCATGATGTCGCTTTCAGACAGGATCAGGACTTCTTTACCGTCAATCTTTTCGCTCTTTGTGCCGTAGCCTTCAGAGAAGATGACGTTATCACCAACTTTAACGTCCAGCGGTTGTACGTTGCCATTCTCGAGAATGCGGCCGTTACCGACTGCCAGAATCACACCGCGGGTTGATTTCTCTGCCGCAGAGCCTGTTAGTACGATACCACCGGCAGATTTTGACTCTGCTTCCTGGCGTTCAACAATTACTCGGTCATGAAGTGGACGAATGTTCATTGGTCGTCTCCTGAATATTGAATGTTATTCCATGTGATAAGTAGTGGCGGTTTCGCACACTAACCATTTTGTAAACCGGATGTGGGGATGGTTTTTTTCAATAACAAGTGGCGGAGGCAAAAATTTTTTGATTTTTTCACGATACCTTTTGCTCCATCACACTCTATCTATTAGGGTAGCCACGCAATCTTTGCCTAAGGGAGCGATATGAGTGACAAGCATGGCTTGTTGGCAGGCCCGATTGACGAGACGCTGACCCGGATGACTATCCCCATGGTCTTTGGCCTGCTGGCTATCCTGATGTTCAATCTCGTTGATACGTTTTTTATATCTCTGCTCGGGACACATGCCCTGGCAGCTATCAGCTTCACGTTTCCGATTACGTTCGCCGTAACCAGCATCACTATGGGCCTAGGTGCCGGGTTATCCACCTCTGTTGCCCGCCTACTTGGACAAAACAAATCTCATGCCGCTGCAAGCATGACTGCACACGGCTTACTTCTCGCCGTGTTGCTGATTGTCATCATGGTGTCTCTGGGTTATTTCACCATCGATCCCTTGTTCAAGCTGCTGGGTGCCGACGAGACATTACTGCCACTCATCCGGGAATATATGGTCATCTGGTATCCAACTATCCCACTGTTGGTGATCCCCATGGTAGGCAACGCATCATTACGCGCCTCTGGAGATACCAAAACACCCGCTAAAATTATGGTTGTCGCCGGAGTTATCAACGGCATATTGGATCCTCTGCTTATCTTTGGCTACGGGCCATTTCCTGAGCTGGGTATTCAGGGCGCTGCCATAGCGAGCGCCATTAGCTGGGCCGCAGCACTTGCCTGCTCGTTGTATATGTTGACGATAAAAGAAAAGCTACTTTCATGGCCGTCCTTACTAAGCTTGCCTGATGACTGGCGGGCAATTTTATCCATCGGAACACCTGCGGCACTATCGAATGTACTGACCCCCATTTCCAGCGCAGTGTTGATGTGGCTTTTGGCATCTCAAGGAGCAGTTAGTGTCGCGGCCTATGGCGCAGCACAACGCGTGGAGTCGTTAATGCTTATTGTGATGATGGCACTGACGTCAGCGTTGACGCCAATGATGGCGCAAAATTTCGGTGCGGGTAATCCTGAAAGGGCATTTCAAACACTCTTCCGCGCGATACGCTTTTCGTTAATGTTTCAGTTCTTGATGTTTATCGCCATGGTGCCTCTGAGCCATCCCATTGCGGTGATGTTCAGTCAAGAAGCCGGCGTACAGGAGAAGCTTTGGCATTACCTGCTGATTGTGCCTTTGTGTTATGGCTTGCAGGGTGCTTGATGATGCTGGTGAGTGCGTTGAACGCAATGAAAAAGCCCATCATCTCGTTTGGTTTTAACCTGACAAGGCTTTTTCTTTTAGTCCTGCCACTGGCATGGCTTGGCAGTGAAATATGGCAAACCGAGGGGCTTTTCATTGGAATCGCGTTAGCGAACGGGATATCAGGAATTGTGGCGTATCTTACTGCCGTCCACTTTAGACGGCAGGCGCTAGCAGAGTGGAGGAGCACCTTATAAGGGCGACGGTGTGACGCCGTCAGCCTTCGCAAGCAGTAGATCCAGCGCTTTGAACAGGTCGCGATATTGCGCAGCGCTCATGCCCGCGAGCATCTCACTTTCCCACTCCAGTGCTCTAGGCACGATACGTTGGTATAGCTCTTTCCCTTTCAAAGTCAGGTGAAGGTATGCCGCACGGTGGTCATTCTGATCTCTGACTCTGCACACATATCCTTTACTCTCAAGGCTTGCCAATGTGCGCGATACCCGCACTTTATCGAGACTGGTTTCTGCAGATAATTCTTTGGCTTTCACACCATCACGGTTTCCCAATGTCGCCAAGATACGCCACTCAGGACGAGTAATACCAAATTCTTCTTCATACAATCGCGCTAGTCCACCCGCCACGTGCTCCGCCGTTTTAACCAGTTTGTAGGGTAAAAAGTTATCCAATGAAAAATCGATAGGTGCTGACATAAATGCGGTTACCCCTTCATGGTTGTGTCGAATGCAGTGCCAAAACACTGTTCGACTTCATCATTGAGAAATAGTTTCTCAAGAAATCGTTACATCTTTAATTGTTACTACGTCGAGCACAGCTCGCCAACGGTAACCCTTGAACTTAAGACATTTTCAATAGACCAGTCACAAATATGACTAAATTTCCGTCATTCTTGTTGTTGCCATAGTGAACAATTTAGGGCTATCATAGCATATAGTTACAAATGAAACCAAATAAGGCCCGCAAGGCCAACAGGGAGACGAGTATGCGCAAGTGGTTTTCATTTCCAATCAAAGAGGGTGAAACCTCACGCCAGGCCCATTGTGATCTGCCTGAAGGAACATATGAGAGAGAATGTGGCAAAGAAGGCTTCTTTGGCCCGGCCACGCATATGTACCACCAGCATGCACCTACGGGTTGGTCTCATTGGGAAGGCTCACTACGCCCACATGCATTTGATACCAACAAGGTAGAGAATGCGGAAGGCAACCCAATGACTGCCCCTCTGCTGCTGACTAACCCGAACGTTAAAGTCCGTATCTGGAACTGCGACGAGCAGATGAATTATCTCGTGCGTAATGGCGATGGCGATGACTGTCTGTTTGTTCATGAAGGCAGCGGCGATCTTTACTGTGACTATGGCCACCTGTCATTCCGCGACGGTGATTACCTGATCATTCCACGCTCGACCAACTGGCGTATCGTGCCGAAAGAGCCTGTGACTATGCTGATGATCGAGGCCACGCATAGCTCTTATATGAGTTCTGATAAAGCATCGTCGGTGATCACGCGGTCTATGACCCTGCCATCCTTGAGCACGCGTCAATCAACGACGCGTTTAAAGCACAGCAAAGCAGTAACGAGACTTGGCAGGTCTTCCTGAAATCACGTAACGAGATGAACTGCATTACGTATCCGTTCAATCCGCTAGATGCGAAGGGCTGGAAAGGTAATCTGACGGTATTCAAATTGAACTGGCGTGACATCCGTCCGTTGATGAGTCACCGTTACCACTTACCACCATCGGCACACACCACCTTTGTTGCCAGCGGCTTTGTCATTTGTACCTTTGTTCCCCGCCCTATCGAGAGCGATCCGGGTGCATTGAAGGTGCCGTTCTACCACAACAATGACGATTACGATGAGGTCATTTTCTATCACCGTGGCGAATTCTTCAGCCGTGACAACATTCACCCGGGTATGGTGACGCACCACCCATGTGGCTTCCCTCACGGCCCACACCCGAAAGCCTTCGCTGCAGGCGCGAAACGCGTTAAAGCAGAAACTGACGAAGTGGCAGTGATGATTGATACACGTATGCCTTTGGATCTCGCTGAAGCAGCAGTGGCAACAGAAGACAAAGATTACGTGAAATCCTGGCAGACACCACCGACAGCTTAAGTTCATTAGGCCAAGGTAAAGTAAGGAGAAGACAATGAAACTGGCATCTTTGAAACACGGACGCGACGGCAAACTCATTGTCGTCTCCCGAGATCTCAAACAGGCTGTTGAAGTATCTGACATTGCACCGACCTTGCAGGTCGCACTGGATAACTGGTCAGATTCAGCCCCTGCGCTCGAAAAGCGCTATCAAGCTCTCAATGACGGCCAATGCACCGATGCGTTCAGCTTTGATCCGGCGGCGTGCGCTTCTCCTTTACCCCGAGCCTATCAATGGGCTGACGGTAGTGCTTATGTCAACCATGTCGAACTGGTCAGAAAAGCACGTGGTGCCGAGGTACCCGAAAGCTTTTGGACAGACCCGTTGATGTATCAGGGAATGTCTGATGGTTTTCTGGCACCACATGATGACATTGAACTTTGTGACGAAGCGTGGGGCTGTGACTTTGAGGCTGAAATTGCGGTGATCACTGACGATGTGCCCATGGCATCATCGGCAGAGCAAAGCGCGAAACACATTAAGTTACTGATGTTGGTCAACGATGTGTCACTGAGAAACCTTATCCCCGCTGAGCTGGCGAAAGGCTTTGGCTTCTTTCAGTCAAAACCTGCATCAGCGTTTTCTCCTGTCGCTGTGACACCGGATGAACTCGGCGATGTCTGGCAGAACAATAAAGTTCATCTGCCTCTCGAAGTTAACCTCAACGACAAGCTGTTCGGCGCACCGAATGCAGGCGTTGATATGACCTTTGACTTCTCGCAGTTGGTTGCCCACGTGGCCAAAAGTCGTCATGTCGCAGCAGGCACCATTGTCGGCTCCGGCACAGTGTCGAACCTTGATCGCAGCAAAGGCTCTTGCTGTCTGGCTGAACGCCGTATGCTTGAAATTATTGAACATGGCGAAGCAAAAACGCCATTCATGAAGTATGGCGACAAAATAGAAATTGATATGCATGACAGCAAAGGCGATTCGATCTTCGGTAAGATCAGCCAGACTGTTGTGCCTTATACCCGCTAATTCACGTGTAAATGGCAGAGATCATGGAAAGAACGCTCTACGATTACAGCAAATCCTCGGCATCATACCGAGTGAGAATTGCACTGAATCTAAAAGGCCTTGATTACGAGGCCATCTCAGTTCCGTTGCTGGAAAATGCCCAGCGAAGCGTCGACTACTTACAGAAAAATCCTGCTGGTTTGGTACCAAGCTTTATCGAAGATAGTGAGGTGATCACCCAATCGCTGGCGATCCTTGAGTATCTAGAAGAGAAGCACCCAGAAACAGCATTGTTACCAGAAGGTGCAGTCGAACGCGCTCGCTGCCGAGCTTTGGCTCTCGATATTGCCTGTGATGTCCACCCTCTGAACAATCTAAGAGTATTGAAGTATCTCACCGGACATATGGGCCATAGTGAGCAAGAGAAACTGGATTGGTATCTGCACTGGCTGAAAGAAGGGCTGGCCGCGCTGGAAGCAAAACTGGCTCACAGTAACTCGCGTTTTTGCTGTGGTAACATCCCGACCATAGCCGATGTTTGTCTGGTGCCGCAGATGTTTAATGCACGCCGGTTCGAGCTTGATCTCAGCCCTTATCAAAGGTTAGTAGCGATCGATGCGGAATGTCAGTCCCTGCCTGCCTTTGAAAAGGCGCATCCAGCCAACGTTTAGGAGTAACTATGGATCAACAACCCCTATGGCGCCCCAGCGCCAAGCGTGTTGCCGATGCAAACATGACGGAGTTCATTCAGGCTGTTAACCAGCAGAATGATGTCAAATTAAAGGATTATGCTTCGCTCTATCAATGGTCTGTGGCTGAGAGCGATGCTTTTTGGGCAGCACTGTGGGATTTCTCCGGAGTCATCGGTGATCGTGGGGACAGGATCCGTTATACCGATGCTAACAGCCCGGCGAAAAACAGCCAGTGGTTTCCGGATGCCAAGATAAACTTTGCGGAAAACCTGCTGCAATGGGCTGACGAAATGGGCCCACAAGACGCCATTGTCTTCAGTGGTGAGCTGGAAACACCGCGCACGCTTAGCTGGACGATGCTCCGCAATCAGGTGGCCTATGTTGCTGAACTCCTCAAAGCACAGGGTATTGAAGAAGGAGATGTTGTCGCAGGCTACCTGCCAAACATTTCTGAAACCGTTGTGGCAATGCTCGCAGCCACCTCGCTCGGCGCGATTTGGACATCCACTTCTCCCGATTTTGGCGTTGAAAGTGTGCTCGACAGGTTCGGACAAACCGAACCAAAAGTCCTCTTCACTACAGATTGTTATCACTACAACGGCAAGACGCACGATAGCCTGAGTAAAGCTCGTGATATTGCTGCCCGGGTCAACAGCATCCAACAACTGGTCGTGATCCCGTTTGCAGGTGACGGCTCACTGAGTCAACCGCTAAGCAATGACGAACAAAACTGGCGTGATCTTCTGGAAGGCGATGTCCCGACGCTGACCTTTACCAGAACCGATTTTAATGCCCCGCTTTATATCCTGTATTCATCAGGTACGACGGGTAAACCCAAGTGCATTGTCCACAGCGTAGGCGGTACCTTACTCAACCACCTGAAAGAGCACCAGCTTCATTCAGACGTGAAAGTTGGCGACCGTTTGTTCTACTTCACCACCTGTGGCTGGATGATGTGGAACTGGATGGTCACCGCGCTGGCGAGCGGCGCAACACTGGTGCTGTTTGATGGCAGCCCGTCATGCCCTGACACAGGCGTACTTTGGCGTTTGGCTGAATCACAGAAAGTGACTCTATTTGGCACATCGGCCAAATACTTGGAAGCGCTAGAAAAGCAGAACTATGTGCCGGGTAAAGAGCATAACCTCGAGAAACTGAGAACCCTCTGCTCAACTGGTTCAGTCCTTGCCCCTGAACAGTTTGATTACGTGTACCGCGATATCAAGCAAGATGTGCAGCTTAGCTCAATAGCCGGTGGTACCGATATCTGTGGCTGTTTCGTGCTGGGTAGCCCAATCAGCCCTGTCTACAAAGGGCAGGCTCAGGTTCGTGGCCTTGGTATGGATGTCAACGTATTCAACAGTGCCGGACAGCCTGTCGTAGAAGAGAAAGGTGAGCTGGTTTGTTGCAACTCGTTCCCGAACCAACCTGTTGGTTTCTGGCACGATCATGATGGTGCGCGCTATCACAAAGCCTACTGGGATAAAATTCATGACGTCTGGTTCCACGGCGATTACGTGGAGCTCACGTCACAAGGTGGTATGACCTTCTTTGGCCGATCGGATGCGATCCTCAATCCAGGTGGTGTTCGAATTGGTACCGCTGAGATCTACCGCCATGTCAATCAGTTGGAAGAGATCCTCGATTCTGTGGTGATTGGACAAGAATGGCAAAATGATGTTCGCGTGGTGCTGTTTGTGAAAATTCTGCCGGGTGTCGATCTGGATGATCAACTCGAAACACTTGTCAGAAAAGAGATCCGCACCCACTGCACGCCGCGTCATGTGCCTGCAAAAATCGTAGGTGTCACCGATATTCCACGAACCAAATCTGGAAAGCTGGCAGAGCTTGCCGTCAGGGATGTGGTTCACGGGCGGGAAGTCGCACAGCTTAGTGCACTTGATAACCCAGAGTCTTTGGCGCAATACAAAAACCGTCCTGAACTGGACGACTAAAATCAAGCAACCCCTCATGCAATCAGCCCGGCATAAACCGGGCTGATTTTTTATTTCTGCTTCGTTATTCGAGGCGATCTTTGTCTTTATCGTCTTTTCTCTCGAATTCACCTTCAAAGGTGTCACCGTCTCTGGCGTCAGGCTGTTGCTGACGAAACGAATCATGCTGCTGACGCTGCTCTGTGTAAGCTTGAAACCCCGCCGTTCCTCCGCCTTGTCTGAACTTCGTCAGGCAATATTTCGCAATCATTGCGCGTGGGCCGGACAAGAGTACCGTCATTCCCATGGCATCAGTCATAAAGCTGGAGTCAGCAACAAAACACCCGCTACTGCCAGTAATACACCTTCCATAATTTGTTGCGCAGGCAATTGCCCTTGTTGCATACGGCTTTGCGCAGTCATCAACGTTTGTAATCCCTGACTTCTGACCAAAGACGCACCGACTACCGCTGTCACTAATACCAGTGCCAGTGTGGTCCATAACCCAAGAAACCCGCCGACCTGAATAAACAGACCAATTTCAATGATGGGCACAACGATAAATAAAAATAAAATAACCGGAAACACGTTCATCCTTTATTTACTGTGTTTTGCGTATGCTACCACTTTCGCCGCCTGATCCCAGCAGTAAGTCGATAAGTCACACACATGTTAACGTTAAGTCATATCCTGTTACACCATACCAACCGTTGCTCTTGGCAAGAAATTTTTTATGTTCCAGAAAAGTGATCAGAGAGCTTTTTTTGCTCTGACCAAGAGTAAAATCATCAACATAAAACATCGATATAGTGCCGATTAATCGAAAAATTAACCTTAAAAAAACTATAAGTGCAATTAATTACACTATTCATAATAAGAAATGGCACACAATGAGTCAGTTAAGCTCTACCCTTACCTCGATAGAAACTATGCCAACCATTACGCGCACTGAATACGACCTGCTAGGACAAAGGCAAGTCCCCGCTGATGCGTATTATGGAATTCATACTCTACGGGCAGTAGAGAATTTTCGCATCTCCAATACCACCATTTCAGATGTGCCGGAGTTTGTGAGAGGCATGGTTTACACCAAAAAGGCCGCAGCCATGGCGAATAAAGAGCTGGGTGCCATTCCCGCTGACGTCGGTCAGTATATTATTCAGGCATGTGACCTGATCCTTGAGTCCGGCAAGTGCATGGATCAATTCCCGTCTGATGTTTTTCAAGGCGGCGGGCACATCGGTCAACATGAACGCCAATGAAGTTATAGCAAACCTCGCGCTTGAGTTAATGGGACATGAAAAGGGCGAATACGACATCATCAATCCCAACGACAATGTTAACAAGAGTCAGTCGACAAACTGCGCCTACCCAACAGGCTTTCGTATCGCCGTTTACAACAGCGTGTTAACGCTGGTCTCTTCAATTTTCCATTTGCAGCAGGCTTTCGAAGAAAAAGGGACTGAATTTAAAGATGTACTGAATATGGGGCGAACCCAGCTTCAGGATGCCGTGCCGATGACCGTGGGACAGGAGTTTCAAGCCTTTTCCACACTACTCAAAGAAGAAATAAAAAACCTGAAATACACCTCTGAGCTCCTGCTCGAGATTAACCTTGGCACCACAGCGATTGGCACCGGGCTCAATGCCGTTGAAGGTTATCAACATCTCGCGGTGCAGCGCCTTGCAGAAGTAACCGGCCTCGACTGCAAACCCGCGGAAGATTTGTAATGACTTACGTCTTTTGTCATCAGGGCCGCGCGCAGGACTGAACGAAATCAACCTGCCCGAAATGCAGGCAGGCTCTTCAATCATGCCAGCAAAAGTAAATCCAGTGATCCCTGAAGTCGTCAATCAGGTATGCTTCAAAATGATGGGCAACGACACCACAATCACCTTTGCAGCTGAAGCGGGACAACTGCAGCTAAACGTGATGGAGCCCGTTATCGGTTAAGCGCTGTTTGAATCCATTGATATTCTCTCGAATGCCTGTATCAATCTTTCCGATAAATGCGTCAGCGGCATCACCGTAAATAAAGACGCTTGTGAAGCCTATGTCTTTAATTCTATCGGTATTGTTACCTATCTCAATCCGTTCATCGGCCATCATGAGGGCGATATTGTAGGTAAAATTTGTGCCGAAACAGGTAAGAGCGTACGTGAGGTGGTGATTGAGCGTGGCTTGCTGACAGCAGAACAGTTAGATGAAACCTTCTCGGTCGACAACCTGATGCGCCCGAAATATAAAGCTAAGCGCTTCATTTGATAACAAAAAACACAGGTAACCAAAAAAGAGGTTTCAGCGCCTCTTTTTCAATTTAAACATGTCTTGAGCTGCTGAACCGAAGCTGGCGAAAGGGTAAGCGTATTTTTCAGAGTCACAGGTATCGCTTGCTGCTCTCCCATAGTCAGTGTTCTGTCAAATCCCAATGCGACTGGATTGTTGCCGACCTGATTGTTCACAATCACCCCTGAGACACGTGAACGGTGGCTACCAGATACTCGCGTCACGCTGATGGTTTGTGTCAATCCGATATCAACGGGTATTGAAACTCTCTCGCCTCCACTGTCTATATTCAGCAAGCTGATATCAGATGTCGAATCATCAAAAATCATTCTGCTGCATGCAGACAAGCCGTTTTTCAGCTCAAAGGTCGGCAGCATCATTGCATTGGAAATATCGCCGCTTTCATCTTCACGGTAAAGCATCGTTTCGACTTTCACCGTGTCAGCATCAACTGACATGACAGACATTAGCAATATCTCGTTATCATATTTTGGTGTTAAAGAAGGAACAGAAGAACAACCCGTCAGCAGTATCATGAGTCCAATGAGGCGTTTCAAGGTATTCAGTCTCCAGATGGTGTCACCGTTAAATTCTGAAGGCAGAGCCTAACACACTGCACAGCACAAATGAACAGTGTACATTTGTGCTGTGCAGTGTTCACCTAAGAATCATTTTTCAGTTATCCCATAAAAAACTGCGTGATGTAGACACCCACGATTGAGATGACAACCAAAGATCGACGTGTCGCTCTTTTTGAATTCCTTTCCGGTGACAACACCTCTTTACGAGGCTCTTCGTGATAGCTCTTTTTGTAAAGTTCTGGGGAGTAAACAGGATACATAATGGCATCTCCTTTTGGGCAAGTGATCAAACGATGAAAAGATAGTTAATGAACAAACCAGCAATTGCGCCTGCTGCTGCCAGCGCACCCAATGGAGAAAGCTCTTTCTTCCTGTTGTATTGCTCAACAAGTGCCTGATGGTGGGCTTTAATGTGAAGATCGGTTGAATAATATTGATACATAATCTGTTCCTTGATGTTGTTGTCTCATTGGTTTCCACTCTAAAACCTCAACTTAACTTCAGGAAAAGTGTTTTTTCATAAAAAACTAATAAAAGCTTTGCTTCATAAACAAAAGGGAAAATGGGCAATTGGTGATGAAACATTATTCAGTCATATCCGGTCTGGGTGATATAGTGGGAATTAACGAGTAACAATGGGTATCTGTTAACAACAATGTTTTCTAAACTTTGCCGTTTGATGGCGCTGATAGCTGTCTTAGGTTGCATGCCTCAGGCTGCCAATGCTGAATTCAGCTTATTTGGCCAAACTTCGACACCAAGTAACGATGTTTCGTTTATTCCTGTTGATCAGGCTTTTCCCTTTAATTTTTCACAGCAAGGGAATTTGCTCTATCTGGATTGGCAGGTCACCCCTGGGTACTACCTCTATAAAGATAAAATGAAAATCACAGGGAGTGACGGCATAGAACTCGGTCGTGTTGACCTGCCTGCTGGCGAACCTCATTACGATGAGTTTTTCGGTGAGGTGAGTGTTTACAAACAGCCCGTTACACTGAGTGCCATTATTCATTCGGCAACTGAAAACGCGACACTGAATGTCAGCTATCAGGGCTGCGCTGAAGCAGGCTTTTGCTACCCGCCGGAAACCATCAGTGTTCCTCTGACAAAAGTAGTAGCGGGTAATCAATCTTCAGGCAAGAAAGAGAATGCCACGTCAGCAAGTACTGACTTATTACCCGCTGTTGATGCTGATGCTACCGACAGCATGCAGCAAACCGATCAGGCACCGGAAGTCAGCAGTCTGGCGGATAACTGGTGGCAGCCTCTTCTGTTCCTTGGGTTGGGGATCGGCCTTGCGTTTACACCTTGCGTCTTGCCTATGTACCCAATACTGACAGGGATTGTTTTGGGCGGGGGGCGAAAAGGACACGCCACCACCTTCAAACTTTCCATACTGTATGTTCAGGGTATGGCACTGACCTACACCTTATTGGGTTTGGTCGTTGCGTCTGCGGGCTTGCAGTTTCAGGCGGCTTTGCAACACCCGTATGTTCTCTTGGGGATGAGTGTTGTGTTTATTCTCTTGGCATTGTCAATGTTTGGGGTCTTTACGCTGCAACTCCCCGCCGGTGCGCAAACTTGGTTGAGCCAAATCAGTAATCAGCAAAAAGGCGGTACTAACGCGGGCGTATTTACCATGGGGGCTATCTCAGGCCTGATTTGCTCCCCATGTACCACAGCGCCTTTATCCGGCGCTCTGATTTATGTAGCAAAAAGCGGCGATTTACTCACGGGGGCGGTAACCTTGTACGCACTGGCTCTCGGTATGGGTATTCCTTTGATTGCCGCGGCGATGTTCGGTAACAAGCTGCTACCAAAAGCGGGCGGTTGGATGGACGGCATCAAAGTCTTTTTTGGCTTTATCCTGCTGGCTGTTCCTATTTTCTTGCTTGAGCGTCTGATACCGGAGTTTTGGGCGTCGGTACTCTGGTCTGTCTGGTTACTAGCAGCGCTGGGTTGGCTCTATCACACCAGCAGACAAATGACGCCGGGCAAGCTCTCTAGCATCTTGGGTATTGCCGCGATTATCGGAATGAGCGCCGGCGCAGTGAATCTCTATCAAACCATAGGTTTACCGGGGGCTACCCACGCAAAAGAGGCGACGCACCTTGAATTTATCCGCGTCAGCTCTGCGAGTTCCCTTGAGAATGAGTTAGCCAAAGCAAAAGCAGCAGGTAAGCCTGTGATGTTGGACTTCTATGCTGACTGGTGTGTGGCGTGTAAAGAGTTCGAAAAGTATACATTCCACAACCCGTCAGTATCGCCAAAGCTGCAAAACTTTGTGCTGCTTCAGGCCGATGTGACTGAAAACCGACCGCAAGATGTGATGCTGCTCAGTGAGATGGGCGTCTTGGGCTTACCGACCCTCGAGTTTTGGGACAGCCAAGGCAATAAACTGCCTGCGGCCCGCTTAACGGGCTTTGTTGAAGCCAAACCGTTTCTTGAGCACCTCAATAAATACAAACTTGCTCCTCAATAAGAGCACTGCCCGGCTGCAACGCCGGGTAGTTTGTCGCTTTGCGCCCCGATCCATCTCTTACTTCCCCGTGCAATAAATTGATCCTCCTTCACACCAGTGCTAGCGTATCGATAAAAAAGGACAGATAAAACCTGACATGGACGCTCAATATTCAATAGTCATAGCAGATGATCACCCTCTGTTTCGCAATGCCCTGTTTCAGTCAGTGCATATGGCGATAAGTGGTGCGACCTTGCATGAGGCTGACAGCTAAGCAGCTTGCTTGCTCTGCTTGATAAAGACGCTGATATCGATCTGTTACTGCTGGATCTTAAAATGCCAGGTGCAGACGGCATGCTAGGCTCATTCAATTACGCAGTCAGTACCCTGACCTGCCGATTGTGGTGATCTCCGCGAATGAAGAGCCGAATGTCATTCGTCAGGTCAAATCTCATGGTGCGTTTGGTTTCATACCAAAATCTAGCGATATGCGTGAGTTGATGCGTTCACTGAACCAAGTACTCGCAGGTGAACCTTGTTTCCCGGAAGGCATCGATGACCATCAGGAAAGCGATGGGCTCCACGATAAGATTGCCTCACTAACACCTCAGCAATATAAAGTGCTTCACATGCTGGCCGAAGGCTGCTGAACAAGCAAATTGCCTTCGAGCTCGACGTGTCGGAAGCAACAATTAAAGCCCACATGACCGCTATTTTCCGCAAGCTTGGTGTCAAGAGCCGCACCCAAGCCGTTATTCTCCTTCAGCAGATGGATATTAATGCCTGAATGCCCAGCTTTCAGGCTACTCCATTACCGCTTCAGCTCTCATTTTCCTTTAATTCTCATTTCTAGCATTAGACCTTCGGCTAATGGTAACATTTCATTAACATTCCCAATCCGCACCACTTTCCTTTAAATTCAGATGCTTAGCCACCAAAACCGCTAGACTAAAGTTGCAATGTCAACTTGTCATCCTGCTGTTATGTTCAGAATGCAACAGTCTGAAAAATAGACAAGGAGAACAATCAATGGCATTTGAAAGTAAGGAACAATCAAAAGCCTACTGGGACAGAAACGTGAAACTGATGACAGTCTTACTGGTTATCTGGTTCGTGGTTTCTTTTGGCTGTGGGATCTTGTTTGTTGACGCCCTGAATACCATTCAGATTGGCGGATATAAACTTGGTTTCTGGTTCGCCCAGCAAGGCTCGATTTACGTCTTCCTCGGTATCATTTTCGTGTATGCACGTGAGATGCGGAAACTCGATCGTGAGTTTGGCGTCGATGATGACGATTAATAACGGCAAGGTGGAATTAAGATGGATCTAAAAACAATTACCTACTTGTGGTTGGCGCAACATTTGCTCTCTACATAGGTATCGCTATCTGGGCAAGAGCCGGAACGACAAAAGAGTTTTATGTCGCCGGTGGCGGTGTAAACCCGATTGCTAACGGTATGGCAACCGCTGCGGACTGGATGTCTGCTGCTTCATTTATCTCAATGGCAGGTCTGATTGCTTTCATGGGGTACGGTGGCTCTGTATTCCTGATGGGCTGGACAGGCGGCTATGTCTTACTTGCACTCCTTCTCGCACCCTATCTTCGCAAGTTCGGCAAATTCACCGTTCCTGAGTTTGTTGGTGAACGCTTTTACTCCAATACCGCAAGGGTCGTTGCCGTTGCCTGTCTGATCATCGCCTCGGTCACCTATGTTATCGGGCAAATGAAAGGTGTCGGCGTGGCATTTGGTCGCTTCCTCGAAGTTGACTACGCAGACGGTCTTTACATTGGTATGACGATTGTATTCATTTACGCTGTACTGGGCGGAATGAAAGGGATCACCTACACCCAGATTGCGCAATATTGTGTATTAATTCTGGCATACACTATCCCTGCGGTTTTCATCTCGCTGCAACTGACAGGTAACCCGTTCCCGCAGCTCGGTCTCGGCAGCACCATGGTGGGCACCGATCAGTACCTGCTCGACAGGCTGGATCAGGTGGTCACAGAAATTGGGTTTACCGAATACACCACCGCCGTTCGTGGCGACACACTCAATATGTTTGTCTACACCATGTCGCTGATGATTGGTACGGCAGGCCTGCCACACGTCATTATCCGTTTCTTCACCGTGCCTAAGGTTCGTGATGCAAGAAGTTCAGCGGGTTGGGCATTGGTGTTCATTGCCATTCTCTACACAACGGCACCAGCTGTTGCAGCCATGGCACGACTGAATCTGATGGATACGGTAAACCCACCATCGGGTCAGAGCCTTGCTTATGACGAGCGTCCGGTATGGTTCAAAAACTGGGAGAAAACTGGCTTATTGGGCTTTGAAGACAAAAACGGTGATGGCCGCATTCAGTACACGCCGAGCAACGAAACCAATGAGCTGAAAGTTGACCGTGACATCATGGTACTGGCGAACCCGGAAATCGCGAACCTTCCAAACTGGGTGATTGCGCTGGTTGCCGCAGGCGGACTGGCTGCTGCACTGTCAACGGCAGCAGGCTTGTTGCTGGCGATATCATCCGCGGTCTCACATGACCTGATTAAAGGTGTGATTAACCCGAATATTTCCGAGAAAAATGAGCTGTTGGCCAGCCGACTCTCCATGGTTGTGGCTATCGGTGTCGCCGGATATCTGGGACTTAATCCGCCCGGTTTCGCGGCCGGAACGGTGGCACTCGCCTTTGGTCTTGCAGCCTCATCCATCTTCCCTGCATTGATGATGGGCATATTCAGCAAGAACATAAACAAAGAAGGCGCCATTGCCGGGATGATTGCAGGTATCAGTATCACCCTGTTCTATGTATTCCAGCACAAAGGCATTCTGTTTGTGTCTGACTGGAAATATCTGGAAAGCTGGGGCTCGAACTGGTTCTTCGGTATCGAACCGAATGCCTTCGGCGCGATCGGTGCAGTGTTTAACTTTGCTGTTGCCTTTGGCGTATCGAAAGTGACGGGCGAAACACCGCAGGAAGTGAAAGATCTGGTCGAGCACGTCAGGGTTCCTGCTGGCGCGGGCGAAGCGGGTGCTCACTAAGAAATGAGGGTTGAACCTGCTCACGTAACAATGAAAAAGCCCCACACCGGGGCTTTTTTTATCAACGGCCTGAGTTAGGCTTTAATCATAGAAAGGGATAGCATCAGAAGTCACTATGTTTACTAATAAGCACGTTGTTTTGGCGATGATTGTCGCCCCAATACTCGCCATCATCGCCTATTTCGGTATTGATGCCGCACTCAGTGAAAAGCCAATGGTCGCGGAAAAAGGAGAAACCTATCAGCTGGCCGCGCGCTCTAACTGCCGATACACCAGTGGCCTGTGTTCTTTAGAAAACGGCGACTTTAAACTAAAGCTCAAATCTGAATCACTGACAGAGACCACGCTATCGCTGACACTCACCTCCGAGTTCCCGTTACAGGGCGCAAGAATGTCACTCGGTGAGTCTGAAAGTGCTGAGCCAATTGCCATGTCGTCGACAGATAATAATGGAATGGAATGGGCCATCGAGATGCCCGCACCTCAAGGGCCAGAAAGCATGGTGAGATTAGTAGTGAAATCGAATGACAGTCTCTACTACGGGGAATCAGAAACTACGTTTGTTGAATACAAGACCTTCTTTACGGAAAGTCAGGACAAATAAACAGTCACAACAAACACGATGTGAACTAAAAAAACAGGCTATCAAGCGGTCAGCAAGTACTCGCGGACCGCAGCCATGACCGCGACAATTTGATTTTCATATTCCTGTTCTGTCAGCCAAAAGCTGATATCAGACCAACCATCAGTACCCATTCGATCAAGCTCTGTCAGTTCCATCTCATTGCTTACAGGGTTCCACTGCCCCGCTACACGCATCAGGCCATACTCAGTATCCAGACGCGGAATTGCAAACGGCTCCATCTTACTTCACTCCTCGTTGAATCAGGGATCGTAACTTCAGTGGCTTAACCGGTTTACTCACATGGCTATAGCCTCAGCTTTGATCTGTTCACGTACTTCGGGGCTTTTATCTGCAGTGACAATAGCACCTATAAACGTATCACCGATACGTTGTCGGCAGGTTTGGAGGATATCAAGCCCCGTGAGCGATTTTGCTATGTGATAATCACTCAGTACTACAGTAGGCTGCCACCCTGTCCCCAACACACGCTCGATTTCATCAAGGCTGTCGGCAAGTTTGACGTCACACTCCCAGCGCGAGAGTAAACTCTGCATACCTGCCAGTATTTCTCTCTCGTTATCGATACACAGCACTCTAACATCACGCAGCGGGGCTATACCTGTATCGTTGCTTGGAACATAGGAAGATGCCGCGTTTTGGTTAGGCGTGAAGTCGTCAAGTTTCGGTGTACGAATGGCGAAAACTGTACCTTGCCCGTACCACGATTTTAGTGTCAACGGATGATCGAGAATCTGGCTGATACCCTTCGCAATAGCGAGCCCGAGACCAAGGCCAAGCTCCGCCCCCTCATGATCAATGCGGGTAAATTCATCGAAAATATCTTGCTGTCTGTCAGACGGGATACCAGGGCCGTTATCCCACACTTCAATCTGACAAGACTCACCAACACGCCGAACACCCAGCACCACCTTTCCTTCCGGATTATAGCGAAACGCATTGGTCAAAAAGTTCTGTAATACCCTGCGCAATAAACGTTTGTCTGAACGCACCAAAAGGCTCGTGGTCACGACCCGAAAGTCGACACCCTGTTTTTTGGCAATCACGCCGAATTCAGCCTCAAGTGTCGAGAACACATCATCCAGTGCGAATTCACGTATCCGGGTATTAATCTTGCCCGATTCCAGACGGGAGATATCCAGTAAATCCCCAATCAAATCTTCGGCAGCGCCCAGCGCACTGTGAATATGATTCGAAATTTTGCTGACTTCACCACCCGGTGCCATTTCCTCTAAAGAAGAGGCAAAGAGTCTCGCCGCATTCAACGGTTGCATCAGATCATGACTCACAGCGGCAAGCAACTGGCTCTTTGAGTTCGAGGCTTTTTCTGCTTTTTGTGTGGCGTTGACCAACTGGGTGTTGAGCAACTCCAGTTCACGGGTTCGCTCAGTGACGCGCGCTTCCAAGTCTTCATTTGACGCTTTCAGCGCTTTTTCTGCGTCTCGGAAGGCGGTGATATCGGCAAAGCTCATCACAAAACCACCGCTTGGCATTGGGTTTCCTTGCACTTCAATGACTTTGCCATCTTTGTGCACCCGCGACGACGTATGCGGAGAGCCTTCCCTCAGAAACACCACCCGTTTCGCAACATGTTCCTCAATGTCACCCGGGCCGCAAAGCCCACGCTCCGCGTTATAGCGAATAACATCCGCAATCGGCCGTCCGACCTGAATAAAGTCACGGGGAAACCGGAAAAGCTCGATGTAGCGTTGGTTCCAAGCCACCAGCCGAAGCTGCTTATCAACCACCGAAATCCCCTGACTGATATGCTCTATCGCCCCTTGCAGTAATCCTCGGTTGAAATCAAAAAACTCTGAAGCCTCATCGACAATAGTGGCGATTTCCTCCAACTGCATATTTCGGCCCTGAAGGGCCGATGAAAGGACCAGTTTCGCCGACGATGCACCAAACACCCCTGCCAATACTCGCTCAGTATGGCGAATCAAACTCGATTTAGCTTGCCCGGTCGGATTGAGTACTTCGCCCCGTGTTCGGGCATAGCTATCCATACTGGTTCTCATTCGCTTGCGCCCAACAAAGCGCGACGCCAGCTCTTCAAGCTCGGCAACTGTGACACGGCTGTAGTACAGGCTGCTGTCATCCTCTTCAGGGATGGGATTCCCCACGAAGTTACTGGCTTGAAGCCTCTCTGCCAGAGAAGGGCGGCTTGCCAGTGACACAACAAAGATGCACACCGCGTTGGCCATCACGCTTAACAACATTCCCCAATCAGCCAAACTCAACTCGCGAAGAAGCGGCACTTCAGGCGGTGTCAGCAGCCAAAGAATAAGGTTGGTTTCTGAACTGCCAGCCATCATGCCGGTCTGTTCCATCAAGGTCATTAACCAGATCGTGAAGCCAACAAAAAGCCCGGCATACACCCCTTTTTTGTTGGCCTGACGCCAGTAAATACCTGCAACTAACGGTGGCGAAAATTGTGCAACCGCCGAAAAAGACAAAAAGCCAATCGCAGACAATGAGGGCACGTTGAGGATCAACTGATAAAAGCCCCATGCCCCCAATAGCAATAGGGCAATCAAGCCACGCCGGACGTTCAGAAGTAAATCAGAAAGCTCAACGAAACTTCGATTTTCGACCCGCATTCGGCGAAGCAACATGGGTAACACCAGATCATTTGAGACCATGGTCGCCAGCGCCGTGGTCGATACAATCACCATACCGCTCGCTGCTGACACACCGCCAATAAACGCTAGTGTTGCAATGAAGGTATTTCCCTCCGACAGCGGCAGGGCAAGAACATAGGTATCGGCTGAAACATCCGGTGCCAGCATGGCCTGCCCGGCATAGGCGATCGGCAAAACAAAGATTCCCATTAACAGCAGGTAGATAGGGAAAACGCGTCGGGCGGTATGCAGGTCTTCAATGTGGGTATTTTCAACCACCATGGTATGAAACTGGCGGGGCAGACAAAATATCGCTGCCATGGTCAGAATCGTCTGAATGATCAGGCTACCCCACTGCGGCTCACCGACAACGTTCGTATCAGTCAGCGATGGCAATGTTTTATCGGTTTCAAATAACAGGTCAACAACAAAAAAGCCCACCAGCATAAAGGCGAGCAGTTTAACGATCGATTCAAAGGCAATCGCCATCATCAAACCACGATGATGCTCTGTTGAATCGATATGACGACTGCCGAACAGCACGGTAAAAATGGCCAGTGAGACACACACCAACCAGGCGACCTTAGACTCATTCATTGTCTCGAAGGTATCGGGTGACAAAACGCCTAAACCCATGGTGATACCACGAAGCTGCAGCGCGATATAAGGCAAGATACCAATCACTGCAATCAGGGTGATCACTACCGCTAACCCCTGCGACTTGCCATAACGGGCCGCAATAAAATCAGCAATAGAGGTAATGTGCTCGCGTTTGGAAATCAGAATAATCCGGGCCAGAAAACGCCAGCCGACGGTAAAGACCAAAATCGGCGCGAGGTATATCGGGAGGAAAGACCAGGGCTCGCTCGATGCCTGACCAACAGTGCCAAAAAAGGTCCAAGAGGTGCAGTAGACAGCAATAGACAGGCTATATATCCAGGGACGCCATCCAGACAACCATTCAGAGCGTTTGTCACCGTACCAGGCGATAGCAAAAAGTACCCCCAGATACACAAGCGATACGACGACAATCATCCATCCCTGAAACATAATACCTTCCCTGACAACACGTTATAACGTCTGTTTATCACTTAGCTTCAGTAAGCTCAACGCTCCCTTGTTTGTTTACCTATCAACGTGACGCACTTCCATTACTGCTTCTTCTCCGTTTTCATTGTCTTGTCATTTAACGTCGACGCACTGAACAACAGAACAACAGCGGCGAGAACGCCGGTGCCAGCCATGACAAAAAATGCCTGTCCTAATAAAGCATCATAAAGCGGACCGCTTGCCATCGTCATAACAGCCAACACCGCACCCATTGGGATAGCGCTATACAGTGCCTGCAAGGCCAACACCTTTTCCGTAGGTTGTTGACGGATAAACTGCATCGCAGCCAGATGAGTAACACCAAAGGTGATGCCATGTAGCGACTGTGCTGCGAATAGCCAGAGTATATCGGTCGTCATCGCCGTCATTAGCCATCGAATTGTGACAGCCAGAATCGACAACCACAAAAGACCGACAATTGACCAATCGCGAAAAAGCCGCTGACTGAAAGCAAAAATAATAATCTCGACACCAACGCCAATACTCCACAGATAACTGACTGTCGACTCACTCATACCAGCCGACCCCCAGTAAATTGCACTGAATGCATAATAGGTGGCGTGACTGCCGTGAATAAGCGACAAGATCGCCATCAGAAGTAACACTCGCTTTTCTAACAGCACCTGTCTGAGCTTTGGTCTCGGTGTTGATGCTTGGTTACTCGTCACCGGAAGGGTCTGAGGCGTGACCATCACCCAGCATGAGGCTACCACCAGCGCCACCACCGCAAGAGGAACAATCACACCCGGACCATGTTGGTCTGCCAGCAGACCTGCTGATGTTGTGCCAAGAATAAATGCTGCCGACCCCCAAAGTCGGACTTTGCCGTAATCAAGCAAGCCTGCCCGGCCATAGTGGCTGGCAATGGTATCGGTGACCGGAAAAGAAGGGCCAAGCATGGCGTTGACCAAGACTGACAGCAACAGCAGCCAGCCAAGATCAGGGCCAGCAGTCAAGTGCCATGCAGCAAAAACCGTGCTGCCAATGGTAATCACACGCAGCATTGGAATCAGTTGGCTGTGATGGTGGAAGCGGGGTAACACGAAAAGATTCACGATGCAGCGAGTCACAACACCCGCACCAATTACCAGCCCAATCTTATCTGCAGACAAGCCCAGCCAGTGCATCCAAACGGCCCAGAAGGGGACGTAAATACCAAACACAAAGTAAAAACTGCCGTAGTAACAGGACAGCCATGTCATCGGAGATGGGGAAATCAAACTACACCCAGAAGATTATTGCCGTCCCATCAGTTTGGCCGTTCAGTCGCAATTTATCCGTCTTTTTTACACAACTAACACCCAGTACTTAGAGGTCACTTTGGCGTCATCATTTCTTTAGCCTTCATAACTGGTCACCACTTATGACTAAAGCAGCAGAAAGGTAGTCATTCCCTTTTTTCAAAGTACATGTAAATCAATAACAAATGAGAGAAACGGGAGATAGCCTAATTGTCGTACGAGTATTTGTCAGAAGTGTGGATATAGCCCGTTACCTCATCCTAAAGTCTAATTGCCGCGTATTCGCACTTATTGGAAGTTAGATAGACTAGGCCAGCGTTTACTTTTTCTACACTAAATCTAACTGGTCAACTCAAATCGAAGTGTCACGCATCCTGCAGGAACACAAGGAGAATTAAAGATGAGTGAGATCCACCTGCATCCGGTTATGCCAGAGATCGAGCTAATGCACACGCAGACAACGCCAAATATCTCGAGATGTACGAGCATTCAGTGAAAGATCCGGAAGCATTCTGGTCTGAACATGGTCATATCGTCGACTGGATTGAGCCCTTTACTCAAGTCAAAAATACCAGCTATGCCCCGGGTAACGTGAGCATCAAATGGTTTGAAGACGGAAAGCTTAATGTCTCCGCAAACTGTATCGACCGTCACCTTGAAACCAAAGGTGATCAGGTTGCGCTGATCTGGGAAGGTGACAACCCTGAAGACGACTCAACCCTTACTTACAAAGAGCTTCACGCAGAAGTCAGCCGTTTCTCAAATGCACTGAAAGCACAAGGCGTTAAAAAAGGCGATGTGGTTTGTCTTTATATGCCAATGGTATTGGAAGCTGCTATCGCGATGCTGGCATGTACCCGAGTAGGTGCCGTACATACCGTTGTCTTCGGTGGCTTCTCTCCAGAAGCACTGGCCGGTCGTATTGTCGACTCCAACGCCAAAATCGTGATCACTGCTGATGAAGGCGTTCGTGGTGGACGCTCTGTCCCGTTGAAAGCCAACGTTGATGCCGCATTAGATAACCCTTCAGTTAAAAATATCGAAAAAGTAATCGTTTATCGTCGCACTGGCGGTGATGTTACTTGGAACAATGAGCGCGATGTTTGGTGGCATGACGCCACGGCTGATGTTTCTGACCACTGTGACCCTGAGCCAATGAACGCAGAAGATCCGTTGTTCATTCTTTATACCTCTGGCTCAACAGGGACACCAAAAGGAGTGCTTCACACCACAGGTGGCTATCTGGTTTACGCGACCATGACCTTCAAATATGTCTTCGACTATCAAGAAGGTGAAGTATTCTGGTGTACCGCGGATGTAGGCTGGATCACTGGCCACAGCTACCTGATCTACGGACCGCTTGCCAACGGTGCTAAAACTATCGTGTTCGAAGGTGTACCTAACTATCCAACGACAGCGCGTATGAGTGAAGTCGTAGACAAACACCAGGTCAACATCCTTTACACCGCACCGACCGCTATCCGCGCATTGATGGCAAAAGGTGACGAAGCAGTACAGGGAACCAAACGTGATTCTCTCCGCGTGATGGGCTCGGTAGGTGAACCTATCAACCCTGAAGCATGGGAATGGTATTACAAAACGATTGGTGATTCGCGCTGCCCTATCGTTGATACTTGGTGGCAAACAGAAACCGGTGGCATCCTGATCACCCCTCTGCCAGGTGCAACGCAACTGAAAGCAGGCTCAGCAACGCGTCCATTCTTCGGTGTACAACCTGCACTGGTTGATAACATGGGTAACATCATTGAAGGTGCCACAGAAGGTAACCTCGTGATGCTGGATGCATGGCCGGGTCAGATGCGTACCGTTTATGGTGACCACGAGCGCTTCGAACAAACCTATTTCTCGACGTTCAAGAACATGTATTTCACTGGCGACGGTGCGCGCCGTGACGAAGACGGTTACTACTGGATCACAGGCCGTGTTGATGACGTACTGAACGTTTCCGGTCACCGTATGGGTACCGCAGAGATTGAGTCAGCGCTGGTTGCGTTTGACAAGATTGCCGAAGCCGCCATCGTCGGTGTACCGCACGATATCAAAGGTCAGGCGATTTACGCCTATATCACCCTGAATGCAGGTGAAGTACCGAGTGCAGAACTTCATAAAGAAGTGAAAGACTGGGTACGCAAGGAAATTGGCCCCATCGCAACGCCAGATTTCATGCACTGGACTGATGCGCTGCCGAAGACCCGCTCAGGTAAAATTATGCGCCGTATTCTGCGTAAGATTGCCACGGGTGACACAGGTAGCCTCGGTGATACCTCGACACTGGCAGACCCGAGTGTTGTCGACAAACTTATTGCTGAAAAAGAAAACCTAAGCTAACCGCTTAGATCTTTATCTCAATCTCCAAAGGCCGCAGATGCGGCCTTTTTTATTCATCTTGAGTAATAATCCAGACAGCCATATTATGTGATTCGGTTAACGTTGTGATAACAAAAAACACGGTTAATCGGACCTTTTTATCCTTTGAGGACTCTACTTTTCTAAGTCACCGTTACGCAGTAATGAGAAATATCTGGAGATTAGACCAGTATTTTGCTGCCATTTGTTGTGAATTCACTATAATTGGCGGTTAGAAAAGAAAACACACTCCCGCACTCGTGCGTCACACTCGAAATGGACGTTCGTGAATTTTGATGAAGATTCACAGCAATAAAAGGAAAAGTTAGACAATATGGCAACAAATCACCGCATCTTGCTGCTCAATGGCCCTAACCTTAACCTGCTGGGTACCCGGGAGCCCGGTCATTATGGTCAACTCAGCCTCGACCAGATTGTGACCAACCTGACCACTCAGGCCAACGGCCTTGGCATTACCCTCGAACACGTGCAGTCAAACTCTGAAGCCACACTGATAGACACCATTCATCAGGCCTACGGCAAAGTGGACTTCATCATTATTAATCCGGCTGCCTATACCCACACCAGCGTCGCACTACGCGATGCCCTTCTGGGAGTGAGCATACCGTTTATCGAGGTGCACTTATCTAACGTTCATGCCCGTGAGCCCTTCCGTCATCACTCTTACTTCTCAGATAAAGCAGAAGGCGTGATTTGTGGACTTGGCCCATCCGGGTATGAATTCGCACTAATGGCGGCAGCGAGAAAGCTGCAATCAGACGCCAAATGAAAACAAATTAGAAGAGAACAACACCATGGATATTCGTAAGATCAAGAAGCTTATTGAACTGGTTGAAGAGTCAGGCATTGCCGAGCTGGAAATTGCTGAAGGCGAGGAGTCAGTGCGTATCAGCCGTGCCACTGCACCGATTGCCACCGTTGCCGCAGCACCTGTCGCTGCTGTAGCCGCGCCTGCTCCTGTTGCCGCTGCTGCGCCTGCTGCTGAAGCTGCGCCAGCACCTGCTGCGGAAGATGCGGGTCATAAAGTTCTGTCGCCGATGGTAGGTACTTTCTACCGTTCACCAAGCCCTGAAGCCAAAGCTTTTGTTGAGATTGGCCAGTCAGTAAGTGAAGGCGACACACTGTGTATCGTTGAAGCAATGAAAATGATGAACCAGATCCAGGCTGACAAATCAGGTAAGGTCAAAGCTATCCTGTGTGAAGACGGCCAGGCTGTAGAATTTGATGAACCTCTGATCATTATCGAATAACCGAGGGTACCCATGTTAGACAAAATTGTGATTGCAAACCGAGGTGAAATTGCACTGAGGTTTTGCGCGCATGTAAAGAGCTGGGTATTAAAACGGTAGCGGTGCACTCCACTGCTGACCGTGACCTTAAGCACGTGCTGCTGGCAGACGAAACTATCTGTATTGGTCCAGCCCCAAGCCCACAAAGCTACCTGAACATTCCGCGCATTATCAGTGCAGCGGAAGTCACAGGTGCAGTGGCTATTCACCCTGGCTATGGTTTCTTGTCAGAAAATGCTGACTTCGCTGAGCAGGTTGAACAGTCTGGCTTCATTTTTGTTGGCCCTAAAGCCGAGACCATCCGTGTTATGGGTGACAAGGTGTCAGCGATCAACGCGATGAAGAAAGCCGGTGTCCCTTGTGTACCGGGTTCAGACGGCCCACTTGACGACGATGAGTCGAAGAACAAAGCCTTCGCAAAACGCATCGGATATCCCGTGATCATCAAAGCCTCTGGTGGTGGTGGTGGCCGCGGTATGCGTGTTGTGCGCTCTGAAGCTGAACTGACCGAAGCCATTGCAATGACCCGCGCTGAAGCGAAAGCGGCCTTCAACAATGACATGGTTTACATGGAGAAATTCCTTGAAAACCCGCGTCACATTGAAGTTCAGATTTTGGCTGATGGCCAGGGCGGTGCTATTCACCTTGGTGAACGTGACTGTTCAATGCAGCGCCGTCACCAGAAGGTTGTGGAAGAAGCACCTGCGCCGGGCATTACCGCAGAAATGCGTAAATACATCGGTGAACGCTGCTGCCGTGCCTGTCTTGAAATTGGCTACCGCGGTGCGGGTACTTTCGAGTTCCTGTACGAAAACGGTGAGTTCTACTTCATTGAGATGAACACCCGTATTCAGGTTGAGCACCCAGTGACCGAGATGGTGACGGGCGTAGACTTGATCAAAGAGCAACTGCGCATTGCAGCGGGTCAGCCACTGTCATTCACGCAAGATGATATTCAAATCCGTGGTCATGCTGTGGAATGTCGTATCAATGCCGAAGACCCTGTTCGCTTCCTACCAAGTCCGGGTACCATAGATCGTTTCCACTCTCCGGGTGGCATGGGCGTTCGTTGGGAGTCACATGTGTACACAGGCTACACAGTGCCACCGCATTACGATTCCATGATCGGTAAGCTGATTTGTTTCGGTGAGAACCGTGACGTGGCGATTGCCCGCATGCGTAATGCTTTGGGTGAAATCATCATTGACGGGATCAAAACTAACATCCCGCTCCAGCTGGAAATCATGAAAGATGAAAACTTCCAGCATGGTGGTGCTAACATCCACTATCTGGAGAAAAAGCTGGGCTTACAATAAGTAACCCTGCATTAACAAAAAGGTCGCAATTGCGGCCTTTCTTTGTATTTAAAGAACGAAAATCCCCTCTTATGCTTCGATATTCACTTTTGCCACAATAGCGCCCCTTTTAATTCTCTACACTGAAAACGCCAGAAATGGCGACATCAACACAAGCAGTGGAACCTCTCAATGAACACGCTTCGTTCGCGATACCGACAGGCTCACAAAGAAGCCCACTGGTCGATTGGGCTGGCCATCGCCTATTTTATTTGGTGGTATGCCTCCGCCTACCTCTTCACACCTTCTCACACCGACGATACCGCACTGCTCCTCGGTTTACCCCTATGGTTTGTCTTCGCTTGTGTGATTGGGCCGCTCGTATTTACTATTTTCTGTGGCCTGATGGTGAAGTTTGTCTTCAAAGACATGTCGCTGGATGTGGCATCAAGGTAACAAGGATGAACCTTGAGTTACTGTTACCTCTCACGATGTATCTTGCCGCTGTATTTGCGCTGGCTCTTTTCAGCAAGCAAAAGCCCGCCAAAAGTGACGGCTTTCTCAGTGATTATCTCCTGGGTGGCCGCAGTATGGGCGGCAATGACGCTCGCAGCCACCTACGCCAGTGCCAGCTCCTTTATCGGCGGTCCGGTTGCTGCCTACAAAATGGGGCTGGGATGGGTGCTACTTGCGATGATCCAATTGCCCGCCGCTTGGCTGACACTTGGGGTACTCGGTAAGAAATTCGCCATTGAAGCCCGTCGCCATGGCGCACTAACGCTTAATGACATGTTGTACGCCCGTTATAAAAACCGCGCCGTCGTGATCTTAGCGTCGCTGTCGTTACTCATGGCATTCTTCGGCATCATGGTCGTGCAATTTGTCGGTGGCGCGCGCTTACTGGAAACCGTGACGGGCCTCAGTTACCAACAAGGACTCACCATTTTTGCATAGACTGTTGGCCTCTATACCACCATTGGAGGATTTCGTGCCGTGGTCATGACAGATGCTCTGCAAGGCGTAATGATGATATTGGCACCATTGCGTTGCTGACAGGCATTATTCACGCCGGAGGTGGGCTTGGGGAGATGATCCAAGCACTCAAAGACATTGACCAGGCACTCATCACGCCTTATGGACCGAACAATTTTCTTAGCCAGCCTTTCATGTTGAGTTTCTGGGTACTGGTGTGTTTTGGTGTTATCGGACTGCCTCATGCAGCCATTCGCTGCATATCCTACAAAGACAGTCAGTCTTTGCACCGCGCTATGGTTATCGGTACCGCGGTGATGGCTTTTCCGATGCTGGGAATGCATATGGCGGGAGCACTAGGCCGGGCCATTATCCCAGATATCAGCAGCCCGATAAGATTATGCCCACACTGATGGTCACCGTCTTGCCACCAGCCGTTGCCGGTATTTTCCTCGCAGGCCCCATGGCAGCCATCATGTCGACGATAGACTCGCAGCTCATTAAGGCCTCCGCCACCATGCTGAAAGACCTGTATCTCAACTACATCAACCCAGCCGACGCCGATTTCGACGCCGTCGAGAAAAAGCTTCCTACGTTATCACTGTGGGTAACGGGCATCTTTTCAGCGCTGGTGTTTGTTGCTGCCATCCATCCCCCCGACATGATTATTTGGCTCAACCTTGTCGCGTTTGGTGGCTTGCAGGCCGTTTTTCTCTGGCCGTTAGTGCTCGGCCTTTACTGGAACCATGCCACTGCCGAAGGCGCTATCGCCTCTATGGTGTGTGGTGCAGGAAGCTACCTTCTGTTGGCGGTGACAAAGCCTGATATGGGCGACATGCAGGCTATAGTGCCGTCACTGATCATCGGATTGCTGGCATTTTTCTACGTCAGTCAATGTCAAAAGTACCGTGTAAAACACCGCTAATAGCACTTCATCTCCCGCATAAAGCAGTGTGAATGCGCTGCTTTATGCTTCAACCTCCCGACCCAGCGTACAACCAACAATCTTATTCGGGCTGCCTAAAATTTATGCTAGACTCCGCCTCCTTAATCAGAAACGCCAAGCAAGCTAAGCGGAATTAACCATGCCCTGGATTCAAATCAAACTGAATGCGACGGAAACGAATGCAGAAACAATCGGTGACATGCTGATGGAAGACGCAGGCGCCCTGTCTGTGACTTTCCTTGACGCCAAAGACACGCCGGTTTTCGAACCACTGCCCGGTGAGACGCGACTTTGGGGAGATACCGACATCCTCGCTCTCTATGATGCAGAAGCCGATATGGACGAGGTAATGGCTATCCTAAAAGCCAGCCCGCTTCTGGATGACGATTTCGCCTACAAGATTGAACAGCTTGAAGACAAAGACTGGGAACGCGCTTGGATGGACAACTTCAAGCCGATGCGTTTTGGCGAGCGTTTGTGGGTTTGCCCAAGCTGGTGTGATGTGTCTGATGAAAACGCCGTCACCGTGATGCTTGATCCGGGTCTTGCATTTGGTACTGGTACTCACCCAACCACAGCACTGTGCCTTGAGTGGCTCGATAGCCAATCATTGGAAGGCAAAACTGTGATCGACTTTGGTTGTGGCTCCGGCATTCTGTCTCTTGCCGCCCTTAAACTGGGCGCGAAAAAGGTTATCGGTATCGATATCGACCCCCAGGCACTTCAGGCATCGAAAGACAACGCCGAGCGAAATGGCGTTGCTGACCGTCTGGCACTTTTCCTGCCTCAGGATCAGCCTGAAAATATTCAGGGCGACATCGTCGTGGCTAACATTCTGGCTGGCCCGCTTCGTGAGCTGGCACCCGTTATAAAAAGCCTGATTGCACCTCAGGGCCGCCTTGCCATGTCGGGCGTGTTGGACACTCAGGCAGAGTCAGTCGCCGATTGTTATCGTGACGAACTCAGCGTCGAGCAAATCATTGAGCGCGAAGAATGGTGCCGTATCACGGCACATCGCGTATAAATCAATCTTTTTTGGCCATTTTTTGTACTAAAACCATGAATTCTTTGTTTTTTTATAAAATCAAGGTGAAACGCTCAAATAATGGCCTTTTCAGGTCGCCAAAAAATGCGTAAAATGCGCGCCCTTGCTGGTTTTAGAAGGTAGCCCTTTGAAGATTGGACCTTATACATTGAAGAACTCACTGATCGTTGCTCCCATGGCGGGTGTGACTGATCGACCGTTCCGTGAATTGTGCCTGCGTTTTGGGGCAGGAATGGCCGTGAGTGAAATGATGTCGTCGAATCCGAAGATGTGGAACACTGACAAGTCGAAGAACCGTATGGTTCACCTCGATGAAAAAGGCATTCGTTCTGTACAGATTGCTGGCGCTGAGCCAGACATGATGGCAGAAGCTGCCCGCTACTGTGTTGAGAATGGCGCGCAAATCGTCGACATCAACATGGGGTGTCCAGCGAAAAAGGTAAACAAAAAACTGGCTGGTTCAGCCTTGCTGACCCGACCGGATTTGGTCGAGCAGATCCTGACTGCCGTGGTCAACGCAGTGGATGTGCCTGTTACGCTGAAAACGCGTACGGGCTGGGACACCGAAAACAAAAACTGTGTCGATATCGCAAAAATGGCCGAGCAGTGTGGCATACAGGCACTGGCCCTTCACGGCCGGACTCGTGCGTGTATGTACAAAGGTGAAGCGGAATACGACAGCATCAGAGCGGTAAAAGAGGCAATATCCATTCCCCTGATTGCCAATGGGGATATAGATTCACCTCAGAAAGCCCGTCATGTACTCGATTATACGGGTGCAGATGCATTAATGATTGGCCGCCCAGCGCAGGGGCGTCCCTGGATCTTTCAGCAGATTCAGCACTATCTCAATACAGGCGAGGAGCTCGCTCCACCGCCTGTGGATGAGGTACAAGAAATTTTATTGGGTCATGTTCAAGAGCTTCATCAATTTTACGGTGAACTCAAAGGGCTGCGAATTGCACGTAAACACGTGGGTTGGTACCTAAAAGAGCATGAGCAATTTGGTGATTTTCGCCAGACTTTCAACGCTATCGAAGACGCTCAAATGCAACTCGATGCGCTGCAAGATCATTTCGAAAACGTTGCATAAATACGAGAAGAGCTAACAGAATATGTTCGAACAAAACCTGACTTCAGAAGCACTAACAGTGACAACTGTAACTTCACAAGATCAAATTACCCAGAAGCCACTGCGCGACTCGGTAAAGGCTTCTCTGAAAAACTACCTTGCTCAGCTGAATGGCCAGGAAATCAATGATCTGTATGAGCTTGTACTCGCAGAAGTTGAGCAACCGCTTCTGGACACTATCATGCAATACACCCGTGGTAACCAAACCCGCGCGGCAACCATGATGGGTATCAACCGTGGTACGCTCCGTAAGAAACTGAAAAAATACGGCATGAACTAATTTAAGTTTTTACCTGATTTTTTGGAAAAGGCTCTGCAGGCAACTGCAGAGCCTTTTTCTTTTGAAAAGAGAAGTTGGCTATAAATCAATACGAATTTCTTTGATCTTACTGACACTGACATTCAGTGGCCCATCGCGATACTGGCTAGCATTTTCTAGCCTAGACGCTGAAACAGTAAAATCCACATGGCATTCATCAAAGCGTTGCAATAGTTCGCTTTGCGTGGAGTCAAACGCAGTCTTCAAGCTCTGTTGATAGCTCCCATTTTCATCGAGGGAACTATGTACTGCTGTGGTGAGTGATTCACGCTCAGAGAAACAGTTCAAAGCCATCCATGGAATACTGTAAAAGTGTCCGGCTTCTCGCGACACATTAATTGATATAACTTCACCAGCAAATGAATGGGTAAGCGACATGGGGACGGGAAGAGCGTCTTGATTAAAGAGCACGGAGTAAGAGGCATTATTACTTTCCCGTGAGAACGTAAGTACATATTCTGAAGCGTCTGATACAGTATCGAGTGAATAACTGGCGACGTCGGTGTTCTCTTCACGAGACAACACCTGTTTCACGCCATCAACCGTCACCCCGATAGCATCTCCCTTGCCCAATGTAAGAAGTGTATTGTTGACTGCGGTCTTTGGAATACTACTTGCCCTTGCTTTTTTGCCGCCCATGGACTGAAACATGACAAAAATATCTAGCTTGTCATCGCTATACGCCGTTGTTGAAGATGAAGACACAGAGGCGTTTTCACCACCAGCATCACCGCCCCCTCCACCGCATCCAAGCAAACTCAACAAAATACCCATGGCACAATAATTCTTCATCTGGCTCCCTCCCGATTAACCCTCACTATTGCACAGAGGCAGCGAGCAATCTATTTAACTGCTGAGAGTGAGGAGGCACATCTCTCGACACTGTAAAGACGAAATTAGTCACTACACAATCGTTAGAAATAAATAAGATAACCTGAACATCCAGCAATATTGAGACAGCCTTATCGGTCAGGTTTATCAACAATATCCTCACGCTCTTTGTTCAAAAAAGTCAGCACACAATCAGGTCGATTTGCCCGTTAGGGGAGCTTGTGGACGTCAATATCGGCGTCAGGTGAGCGAGCCTTTACTCTATGGCTCAATGATGAAACGCCTCATACGAAACCGCCTTGCTATGTTAGAAGCTGATAAATAATGCTTAGCGAAAATACGCAACGAGGTTGGTAGGGAAACACAATAGTTTCAACCCCGTAGCTATTGCTAACAAAGTATTGCCAACAAAGACATCAAAAAATAAAACAAGAGGGAACGAACATGGAGACAGAGAGTGTTTTCGTGCAGCCAGTGCTGGCACTGGTTGTATGGTCGATGGTGATGTGGCTTTGGATGTATGTCACCCGGTTACCTGCCATCGCAAAGATGGAAATGAAGATGGACTCGCATGTGCCATCCGGGATCCAAATGTCACAACTCCCCGCAAAAGTCCGGTGGAAAGCGGATAACTACAATCACCTGATGGAGCAGCCTACGCTGTTTTATGCCGTGGTGTTGTCTCTGGCAGTGTTAGGGCAAGCTTCTGAGCTTAATATCTATCTCGCATGGGCCTATGTGGGGCTGCGTATCGTGCACAGTCTGGTTCACGCAATGACAAACATTGTTGAAGTCCGTTTTGTGCTGTTCATTCTCTCCAATATCCACTAGCAGCCTTGACAGCTAACACTGCCATCAGTGCCTTTCTATAGCGAATTAAACTGGCTGGAATGTAAAAAGCTCACTGGCCAGTGAGCTTTTTTATTTTGGCGAGCTTACTCTTATCCGCCCGCCTGACGCATGGGCACAACATTGTCATTCTCGTCCGGGATCGTCATCGGGAGGTTATATTTGCTGGCGATAAAGTCTGCGCACCTCTCACCGATCACCATGGTCGGTGCATTGGTGTTTCCGCCAATGATCAGCGGCATAATCGACGCATCGGCAACTCGAAGCCCTTCAACACCGTAAACACAAAGCTGTGGGTCGACCACCGCCATGTCATCGTCAACGCCCATTTTACAGGTACCGACAGGGTGGTAGATGGTTTCTGCATTGGAGCGAACAAACTTGGCCAAGTCTTCATCGCTTTGCACCTCAGCGCCAGGGGCAATTTCTTTGCCTCGATAGGCATCAAACGCAGCCTGCATCATCTGGTTACGGCCATTTTTGACTATCTCGACCATATTTCTTAAATCAATGCCCTCGGGGTCAGTTAGGTAACCCGTTTCAATCAAAGGTCTGTCGTCTGGATCCGCAGACTTCAGATAGATGCGACCTCGACTCTTGGGCCGCAGGTCGGTCAGGTGAAGAGAGAAACCGAAACGAAAATCGAGTTTCCGCCCATGGTTGTGAAGCACAATAGGGAGAAAGTGGGTCTGTAGGTTCGCGCGCTCAAAGGATGAGTCGGTCTTGGTAAACGCCGCTCCCTCTGCCGCAACAGAAGCCATCAAGCCACGATTTTTGCGTAAATAAACGAATACTTCTTTGATGATTTTCGGCAACCCGAAAGGACCAAGGTTAATGGAGGTACGGCTTTTATCGCAATACTTTATGGTCGTCGTAAGGTGGTCCTGCAAGTTCTCGCCGACACCAGGTAAATCCTGAACCACGGGAATATTGTGTTTCTCAAGCTCCGCTTTAGGGCCAATACCGGACACCATTAAAATATGCGGCGTCTGAACAGCACCAGAAGCGAGAATGACCTCTTTCTCAGCGAAAATCTGCTTCGTTTTGCCTTTTTGCACATATTCCACGCCAATCGCTTTGTTTCCATCAAAAAGGATACGGGAAACCTTGGCTCGGGTTTCGACACGCAGGTTGCTGTCATCCCCTAAGGGCTCAATATACGCTCGATTGGCGTTGAAACGGCACCCATCCAACTGAGTGACCTGATAATAGCCGACGCCTCTTGTTCTTCTCCATTAAAGTCATCAGTGAGTTTGATACCCGCCTGCTGACCCGCTTCGAGATACACCTTCGTCAGGCTGTGGATATGACACTGGTCAGAGACGGCCAGCTTCCCCTCATTACTGTGTAAAGGGTCGCCCTCAAAACGTTCATTCTTTTCATTCTTGAGGAAATAAGGGAGCATCTCATTCCAGCTCCACCCCGTATTACCGAGCTCAGCCCACTCGTCATAGTCTTTTTTGTGGCCACGGATGTAGAGCATCGCATTGATGTTTGAACTGCCGCCCATGCCCTTACCTCTGGGCCAAAACAATTTGCGCTTGTTAAGCTCTTTGTCTCTGTCAGTAAAAAACCACCAGTTATAAATGTAGGGGATCCAGTTATTCAGCAGCATACTAACGACAGGTGTTCTCACTCCCCAGAGCTTAAAACCCAGAAAGGTTTATCGCTTGGTCCAGCCTCCAACACACACACTTTTTGGCCTTTTTCGACCAGACGCCCAGTCACAGCGCAGCCTCCTGAGCCGCCGCCAATCACAATAAAATCTACTTTATCTGACATCCCTACCTCATTTTCTGGCCAATCCTGAGCCTTACAGTCACATTTATGTAGTTAAGCTAGTTATTATTTATAAAGTTGCACTGCGTTTTGCTCGGAAAACCGATGATTATTGCGATTGAGACACGTGAACATTCATGCCGATGGCTGAGATTGTCATCATAAGTTTCATCCGAGCGATCGAATGGTAATGTCACCGTTTAAGCGGCACTGGCAGGCAAGCCGACAATTAGGGCCGTTGATATCAAGCCTGTCGAGCATGTCTTCTTCGTCCTCATTTTTAGGGTTGAGATTATGCAAGCCTGCCACGACTTCTATCGCACAGGTCCCACACCCTGCCGCGCGGCAGCCAAAATCAAGCTCACACTGATCAGTATTTTCGAGGTCGAGCAACTCACTGTTCTGGTTCAGCTCGACAGATTTTCCAGACTGATAAAAGGTCACTGTTGGCATGGTAAATTCCCCCTGTCTTTCAGCTTAGTGCGTTAGAAATAAGATGCACAAGCCAAAGGAATGGCTACCATCATAGCGGGCTGAAAAATCAAGACAGGAATTGAAGGGTGAATCAGATGTAGAGGATCAATAGGGGGAAATAAATAGCGGTCAGAAACGCCAAAATGAGTGGCTTGTCTGCGGCGTATTGTGGTTTAACACGCCAGCAGACAGACGCATTATAGATAATCGCAACGATAAGCAGCAGGTTGAGCGATTTGTAGCTTAAATGAAGACTCGCCCGGCACCTCAAACTTGTCGCCTGTAGAGAAGGTTTGCCATTCGGTATTGCCTGGCAGTTTGACGGTCATTTCGCCCGCCACCACGGTCATTCTTTCTGGTGCGGCGGTATCAAAGGTGTATTCACCTGTGTCCATGACACCCACACTGCTTCTCTGGCCTGACGACTCGAAGCCTATCGACATGACTTTGCTGTCGAAATATTCATTTACTTTCATCCGTCTTCCTTAACTTTTATCCCAAAGACGGACACGCTATCACATTTTTATCGTCGTTATGGTAAAAATATTATTCGTCTAATCAACATGTTTTACAGCTCTGCGCAGGCAACTCTGTTGCGTCCTCTGCTTTTTGCCTCATAAAGTGCATCATCCGCCGCGTTAATAATATCGAAAAACTGATCGTATTCGCGGCACAAACCCGCCACACCAAAACTGGCTGTGAGTTTGATGACCTCACCTTGATGTTCAATTCTGGCGTCATCCAAACAGGTACGAAAACGCTCGGCAACCCGCTCGGCAGCAGCGATTTCCGTTCCCGGCAGTAGAACGGCGAATTCTTCGCCGCCAAGGCGTCCCAGCTGGTCCTGCTGGCGCAGAATTGTTGAGAGAATGGCGACCATTTCTTTGAGCACCGCATCCCCTGCAGCATGGCCGAAGTTGTCATTGATGGTCTTGAACCAATCAACATCCATCACCACCAGGCTCAATGCCTGCCCGTGACGGCGGGCGCTGTTGACTTCTCTCTCCGCGTTCAACAAGAACTGACGTCGATTCAAGGCACCTGTTAGCGGATCGGTTGAGGCAAGAATACGCAGTTCTGATTCAAGGCGTTTTCGTTCAGTGATATCCGCAAAGGTATGAGCTAGCCACGGCCTACCCATGTAAAAAATGCGCGAGAAACCTACCTCTGCCAGAAAGCGTCGTCCTGTTGGAGTTCTCACTTCAATGTCAGCATGAACACCTATGTATCCCATGTTATTCAGGTCGCCAGTGAGAACCTGCTCTGCCAGATCGCGGTAACGGGGAAGGGATGCAGGAGAAATCAATGCTTCCGCGGTTTTACCTATCAACTGCTCGGCCATCAGGCCATAGTGGGCCTCGGCATAGGTATTGACCATGGTGATCTCGCCTTGCTCATCACAGACCATCATGGCAACGGGGGCAGAAGAAAAGACCTGCATCAATTGTTCTTGGGTGTTTTTAGCACGCTGATAGCTGTCGCGGCGCAGTGATTCTGCCAGCCGAAGTTCTGACACATCACGCAATACCGCCACCGTACCACCCGGGTACGCATAAATGCGCGCTTCGATATGTTGCTTACCCTCACTTGACTCTAATTGATAGTCAAAGCTCAGAATATCTTCACTGGATACCGCTTTATTCAAGACCTCGGTAAACACAGTGGCATCGTGGACAAACGGCACGACTTCAAGAGGCTGCTGATGGTATTCACGATCAGCAAACGATTCAAAGCCCTTCCCGAGAGAACAGCACAGTATATTGTTGTCTGCATCAAAGAGAAGAAGAGTGTCAGGAAATGGCAGCGGAGTGACTGATTTAGCCTTTTCTTTTTTCGGCCCTTGGCAACAGGAATCCGGCACCCATTCCTCGGGCGTCACCACTTGCTCAAGGTTGTTATAAGTCTCAGAGACATTAAATAGAAACTGACGCAATTGTTCATTATCCGGAAGGCCACCCGGAAACGACTGATTAACCTGATCAAGCAGCAGATGGTGCATTATCATCCCTCTTCTAGCGTGGCTGTCAGTGTCAGCCTGCTCTGATGGCAAATCAATCTGCTGTCAGCGATAGCTTGATCCGCTGCCGGAAATTTACGCACCTTGTTGACGGCTTTGTGATGCTAAGTCAGGGAATTGACCCACTAAAAAGACCGGAGATCATTCATCTTCAGGATGATCGGCCAGCGCACCGAGGATCGAACAATGACTGGCGTCGTCGTCAATATGGCCACAACACGCATCATTGAGTTTTTTCAGCGCCTTACGAATTCGGGTCAGTTCGGCAATCTTACTGTCAATCTGGTCGAGCTTATTCTGGGTGATCCCTTTCACTTCAGCACAACTATGGTCACTAGCCTCAAGCCGGATATCCAACAGTTCCTGAATCTCTTCCAGCGTGAGCCCAATAGCTTTACCCCGAATAATGAAATGAACACGGGACAGCGCCTCTTCACCGTAAAGCCGATAACCACTGTCACTGCGGGCTTCTGGCTCCAATAACCCAGTCTTCTCATAAAACCTTAGGGTATCGCTGGTAACACCCGCTTTTTTCGCCAACTGGCCTATTTGGAGTAATTTCATTTGTCTGAGTGCTCATTTAACTGACAATACATAAAAGCAATCGATTGCGTCGACATTTTAGGGTAGAATACGCGCCATTCCACTGAGGCAGTTGCCTTAGGGTGTTTGGCAAAACTGCAGGGACTGCGCTTTTGCCAAATATCCTATCCCCTTAATGAAAGAGATGGTAGCAATGGAAAACGCTCGTCCTATCCGCCGCGCACTGATTAGCGTATCTGACAAAACTGGTATCGTGGAATTTGCCACAGCACTTGCCAAGCAAGGTGTCGCCATTTTATCAACTGGTGGCACCGCAAAACTGCTACTGGAGCAAGGTTTAGACGTCACTGAAGTGTCTGAGCACACAGGTTTCCCTGAAATGATGGATGGCCGTGTTAAGACACTGCACCCGAAGATCCACGGTGGCATCTTGGGACGCCGCGATCAGGACGGTGACGTGATGGACGAGCACGGTATCGCGCCTATCGATATGGTCGTCGTGAACCTGTACCCATTTGCAGAAACCGTTGCTAAGCCGGGTTGTACGCTGGAAGACGCAGTAGAGAACATCGATATCGGTGGCCCAACAATGGTTCGCTCTGCGGCGAAAAACCACAAAGATGTGACTATTGTGGTTAACGCATCAGATTATGACCGCGTACTGGCTGAACTGAGCCAGAATAACGGTTCACTGACCCACGCTACCCGTTTTGACCTCGCCATTGCAGCCTTTGAACATACTGCTGCCTATGACGGCATGATTGCCAATTACTTCGGTACCATGGTACCTGCTTACGGCGACTCAGAAATCAATGATGAAGACTCGCGTTTCCCACGCACCTTCAACCAACAGTTCATTAAGAAGCAAGACATGCGCTATGGCGAAAACAGCCATCAGGCCGCTGCGTTTTATACCGAAGCCAAGCCAGAGGAAGCCTCTGTATCGACGGCGACTCAGCTTCAAGGTAAAGCGCTTTCTTACAACAACATCGCAGATACCGATGCCGCACTTGAGTGTGTGAAAGAATTCGACCAGCCAGCATGTGTGATTGTTAAACACGCTAACCCATGTGGTGTAGCGCTGGGTGACAACATCCTTACCGCTTACGACCGCGCGTATCAGACGGACCCAACCTCTGCCTTTGGTGGCATCATCGCATTTAACCGCGAGCTGGATGCTGACACCGCATCTGCTATCGTTGAGCGTCAGTTTGTTGAAGTCATCATTGCACCAGCTGTGAGTGATGAAGCAGCGGCTGTGGTTGCCGCGAAGAAAAATGTTCGCCTGCTGGTATGTGGTGAGTGGCAACAGAAAACGACCGGTTATGACCTCAAGCGCGTCAACGGTGGTCTGCTGGTTCAGGAGCGCGATCAAGGCATGGTCTCTCTCGATGACCTGACTGTGGTATCTAAGCGCAAGCCAAGTGATGAAGAGCTGCGTGATGCGCTGTTCTGCTGGAAAGTTGCCAAATACGTGAAGTCTAACGCCATCGTTTACGCGAAATGCAACATGACTATCGGTGTAGGCGCAGGCCAGATGAGCCGTGTTTACTCAGCGAAAATTGCTGGCATTAAAGCGGCGGACGAGAATTTGGAAGTTGCAGGCAGCGTGATGGCATCTGATGCCTTCTTCCCATTCCGCGACGGCATCGATGCAGCCGCTGAAGCAGGTATCACCTGTGTGATCCAGCCGGGCGGTTCAATGCGTGATGACGAAGTCATTGCAGCCGCTGACGAGCATGGCATGGCGATGGTATTTACAGGCATGCGTCACTTCCGCCACTAAAAACGTCGTTAGTGTAAGAAATTCAAGGTATTCTCGGCTCTGACATTGTCAGGGCCGGATTCCGTTTCCTGACAACACATTGAGTCAGCCTTCAAGAAAGGCACCCTCTCACGCTTTGAGGATATGGATGGTATGAAAGTATTAGTTATTGGCAGCGGCGGCCGCGAGCACGCACTGGCATGGAAAGCCGCGCAATCTGCAGATGTTGAAACCGTTTTTGTTGCGCCGGGCAACGCGGGCACCGCGCTTGAGCCGAAATTAGAGAACGTCGCCATCGGTGTTGAGGATATCAGTGCACTGGTTGCCTTCGCACAGGAAAACGACATAGCTCTGACCATTGTTGGCCCAGAAGCGCCACTGGTTATCGGTGTTGTTGATGCATTCCGCGAAGCTGGGCTGAAAATTTTTGGTCCAACGCAAGCGGCGGCGCAGCTCGAAGGATCAAAAGCCTTCACCAAAGATTTTCTCGCTCGTCACCACATCCCGACGGCAGAGTACGCAAACTTACTGAGATTGAACCAGCACTGGCCTATCTTCAGGAAAAAGGCGCACCGATTGTCGTTAAGGCTGATGGCCTTGCTGCCGGTAAAGGCGTTATCGTCGCCATGACACTCGAAGAAGCCGAAGCAGCTGTCAAAGACATGCTGGCAGGCAATGCCTTTGGTGAAGCGGGTTCTCGCGTGGTGATTGAGGAGTTCCTCGACGGCGAAGAAGCGAGCTTCATCGTTATGGTTGATGGTGAAAATGTTTTGCCAATGGCCACCAGCCAAGATCACAAGCGTGTCGGTGATGGCGATACTGGCCCCAACACAGGCGGCATGGGCGCATATAGTCCGGCACCTGTTGTTACTACTGAAATCCATAATCGCATCATGGAAGAAGTGATTTACCCAACCGTGCGTGGCATGGCAGCAGAAGGCAACCCATACACAGGTTTCCTTTACGCAGGACTGATGGTGATGGCTGACGGCACACCAAAAGTGATTGAGTACAACTGCCGCTTTGGTGACCCAGAAACACAGCCAATCATGCTGAGACTGAAGTCCGATCTGGTCTCGCTGTGTCTGGCCGCTGAAGACAAAGCGCTGGATAAGGTTGAGTCTGAGTGGGATCCACGCCCTTCCGTTGGTGTCGTGCTGGCTGCTGGCGGTTATCCGGCGTCTTACAACAAAGGCGATGCAATCACAGGGATTCCTCAAGACACTGCGGCAACTAAAGTCTTCCATGCAGGTACGGCGGACAAAGACGGCCAGACGGTGACTGCAGGCGGACGCGTGCTTTGTGCCACCGCACTGGGAGAGTCAGTGCTGGATGCACAACAACAAGCCTACAAACTGGCGGAAGTGATTGAGTGGGACGGTGTGTTCTATCGCAAAGACATTGGCTACCGTGCCATCGCTCGTGAGCAGGAAAAACACTAAGCAAGCGAAAAAACGTTCAGAAACCAAAAACGCGCATAACGCGCGTTTTTTTATTTTATTGTCTGATGAAGCATGACAGCCTTCACCCACCACCGCTGGTCAACTGAAATCGATGACAGGTCGCTCAATGCAATCACGCCCATCATCATCCAGTGCCACAATACCGGACACCAGATTCCGTTCACTACCGACCGAGCCGACTGCTGCAAGAAAGTTATCTTCCATTTCCAGTCGCTGTTTTACAAAGCGTGGGAAATTAGGAAGAAACTTCAGTGATTTGGTTTTATCCGTCTCGCATTCAGTGAGCTCGCCGTCGCTCCAATATCCCTGAAAGAAACGCACACCGGCTTCAGCTGATGTACGCGCAGATTCCAAAGAGAATGTCGCTTCACGGGCAAACGTCACCAGTTCCGTTGTTCGCAGCGGTAACACATCGCCATCAAGACGATATTTTTGGTACACCGCCCGCCCACTGGTGTCATAACGAATATGGACAGAAAGAGGCACCAGTTGCGCATTTTTCAGCGTCTGGCCTGTGAGTAACAGTTCCCGCAAAACGCCAGAACGCCATCGGTAATCGGCATCGTACCAACCAAGCTTACCCCGCGAGACTTTTTCAGTGAGCTGATAAGGCTCATCATTAATGGTATCAAGCCAGTAGATGCGAGTCGCCTGATCGCTAACACTGCCAGTCACTGTGGTGCGCTTGCCGGGAATGGTATCGCTGCTGCTGCAGCCAAACAGGAAGGTGAAGATAAGAAGTGTGAATATGTATTTTCTGATCATAACCGTACGCTAGAGATAAACCGCCAAAGCCAGAATAGCTTCAGCGGTTTGAGATACGATTACTTAACCGCGTCTTTCAGTGCTTTACCTGCAACAAACGCTGGTACATTCGCCGCAGCGATTTGGATTTCTGCACCAGTTTGAGGGTTGCGACCAGTGCGCGCTGCACGGTGGTTAATTTTAAACGTACCGAAACCAATCAGTTGAACCTGATCACCGTCTTTCAGTGCACCCTCGATTCCTGACAGGGTCGCTTCCAGAGCAGCTTTAGCCTGAGTTTTAGACAGATCCGCTTTTTCAGCGATCAGGTCGATCAAGTTGGTCTTGTTCATTATGTCTTCCCTTCTAGGTTTTCTTTGAGACACCGCAACTCTAATTCAAAAGAAGCCCGGCTGGCAAAGGTTTGTGAGGGTTCGAGTGACTGTATGCAGAGGGTTTAACCACAAACTGAGCGCATCCTCACAAAACATTGGGTTGCCTGAAGCAGAAAAACACGCCTAGTTGGAGGCTAAACCCCTTATAAAGTGGGCGGTAAAACGTCTTTCAATGCATATTCGCTTCGTTTTTCCGCCCTTAGAGAGAAGATTTTCACCAATGATATACATGGCTTCATCTTGTTTTCTGGTCAGCCAAGAGAAAGGCCAAGGTTGCTGACACCTTCTTCACGCAATTCAGTTCTAATACCTTTGATAAGCTCGATGTCTCGACTCTCACAATCTTTCAACGCACGGAAGATGGCCCATTGCACATCCCACTCCATACATACCGATTCAATCTCTTTCTGGTTGTTGTCGGTCACCTCGATATCATTTTGTGCCAGTTCAAGGTGGCACACTGTCGCAACAGACTGCTGACTAATTTTAAGTACTGACTCCAGCATAAGATCTCTATCTAACAGCATGTGCAGCAGTGTCGACAGAGAAATACACGCATCGATAGCAGGGTAAGTCAGGTAAAGTTCGTACTCTTCCTCTGAAGGGATCAGCTCCTCAAGCTTTTCAAGCTGACGTTCAAAGTCGATTTTAGCGCTCTTCACGGTCAGTATTTCCCAGACACTGTCGAGGATCTGACGAAACGCCTGAGGGTCAGAAAATTCAGTCTGCTGGCAAAATACTGCGTAGTTTGGATACATACGCTCCACCAGCGCGGCCATAAACGTGATGTGCTGCCAAGGCTCAAGTTTCTCAAGCCTCAGCTGGATAGGATTTCTTAACATGATAGGCTGTCTGCGTTGAGACACCGCCCGTGCGGTGTCAGGGGGAAATTGTGGGTAAGTTTACCCCAACAGCGACAGCATAAAAAGGAACAGCCGTGAACAGAGTATTTATCCTCTCAGACCATAGTAAGCGCTATCGTGAACTGTTAAACAAACACGCCCTGCCACAGTTACAGCCTTGCGATGATATTCGTGACGCTAACATTGTGCTTGCAGACCCACCGAAAGTTGCGTCTTTACTGCACTCAGCATCGTCGCTTGAGTGGCTGCAATCGACCTTTGCAGGCTGCGATGCTGTGCTTGCCCATACCAAACGCGATTACACCCTGACCAATGTGCGGGGAATATTCGGCCCGCTCATTGCCGAGTATGTGCTTGGACACCTCCTCAACCATACTCGCCACCTAGCAATCTACCGGAAACAACAGCAACAAGCAGAATGGCAGCCACACGCTTACTCAAGCCTTGCTGGTAAACACATGCTGATATTGGGTACGGGCTCAATAGGCAGTCACCTTGCTGAAACAGCCAAGCTCTTTGGCATGACCGTGAGCGGACTCAGTCGTTCGGGTAACCCGACAGCACCATTTGATACCGTCTATGCAACGTCGGCGCTAGACAGTGCGTTGGCACAAGCAGATGTGGTGGTTTCTACCTTGCCTTATACTCCGGAAACACATCATCTACTGAATGAAGAGTCACTGGGCCAATGTCAGCAGGCACTGCTTTTTAATGTTGGTCGAGGCGGGGTATTGTCGGAACAAGGGCTTATTAAAGCACTGGATGATGGCGCGGTGGAACACGCCTTTCTCGATGTCTTTGCTACTGAGCCACTTTCCGAAGCGCATCCTTTCTGGGATCACCCGAAAGTGTCCGTCACACCGCACATTGCCGCAGTCAGCTTCCCCGATGATGTTTTCGCCTGCTTCAGACAAAACTACCTCAATTGGTATCACGACAAACCACTCGACAGCATCGTCGATTTTGAGCGTGGTTACTGATGAAGACGCTGGAAACGCTGCTTGAAAAGGTCAGAGCCTGTCGTCACTGCGAGGCCTCTTTACCTTTAGGCCCTCGTCCTGTTGTGCAGGCAGAGACAACCGCAAAGTTGCTGATTATCGGACAAGCGCCGGGCACTCGGGTGCATGCCAGCGGCATACCGTGGGACGACCCGAGCGGTGACAGGCTGCGAGGCTGGTTACAAATGGACAAAGATACCTTTTATGACCCCGCCAGCGTTGCCATCATGCCGATGGGCTTTTGCTATCCCGGCAGAGGAAACAGCGGTGATTTACCGCCTTTGCCTGATTGCGCACCTCTTTGGCACAACCAAATCAAAGCGCATCTACCGGACGTTCAACTGACATTGTTGATTGGGAACTATGCTCAGAAGTGTTATCTCACTGACAAACCGAAAACACTGACCCAAACCGTGCAGAGCACATGTAGATGGCTACCAGAATTTATCGCGCTTCCCCACCCCAGCCCTCGCAACAACCTTTGGCTTGCCAAGAACCCTTGGTTTGAAGCAGAGATCTTACCGACGCTGAGAAAGCATCTTGTTCAGCTTTTCGATTAAATAAGACCTTTTTGATGAGCAATATTTGAAATAGAACCAGTGACATTCCTTTAATAGTTGAAATATATCAATATTATTTACTCGTTCAGCTTTCTTAGCTTTTTTCATGATGAGCATTTAAGTCAAAATTTGATGTAAATAATACTTAAAGTCAGCCATGTACAGCAATTAACGGAAAATACAGCTTTTAGGTGTAATAAATTACAAGTATTTAGGTGGCGACAATAAAAATACATACTAATCATAAGCTTAATTGTACGTACAGCTTTTCCAGGTATTTTCCCTGTCTACCCTGTATAAGGAACTTAAGCTAGCAGGGAGAAGATCAAGATACGTGATAGAGTCAGACGTAGAACCACCGGCCAGAGGCCGATGGTATTCAATCAAGCAGTTCGAAGATTTTCTCAACAGGCAATTCAAAATGCCGGGCCAGTTTCAGCGCGATGACCACAGACGGCGTAAATCGTCCAGTCTCAATCGTGCTTATCGTTTTTCTGGAGACTCCAATTGCATCAGCCAACTCCTGCTGCGACAACTTGGTGCGACTGCGCAGTTTAGCAATATGGTTATCAAGTTCTTCATTCATCGTTTTCGCGTAACCCCAATAGTACCGTGATCGAAAAACATAGGAGCATTAACCCCAGTAAGATAGTGATGCCATTACTGAGAAGGTCAATCGGTAGGGCCTCAATATCATCTGGTAAATACTTTGTTAAAATCAGCGCCAGAGTCAAAACCAGCATGGTTGCATAGCCGCTAATTACATAACCTTTGTGTGAGACCTGCGAAACATACTCGTCCTTGTGACGGTGCAGTATTCTGAAGTGCAGGCTTCTTGGAGCTGACTTGAGATAACTAAACAGATAAAACAACACCACAAAGCCACTGATCACTCGAATACCGCCTAAGGTAAGTACAAACCAGTTAAGACCAGACCAGAGATTCAGCCAGTATCCCACCTCCGTGCTGCCGTAAAGAAGCAAATATAGCCCCACGAACAAGCTCATTAATGCCTCTTTTCTTAATAACAAAAATTCCTTTTGTGCATTCGTCATTGTTGCTGTGTTCATTGCTTTTCCCTCTCAGTCAGAGTCTATTGAATTGTTATATCAACACAAGTTTTTTGATACCTTTAATTCCCAAATGATACCTAAAGCACTCATTTGACACCTTAGATACACAAAAGATACCTTAAGGTATCAACACGTTCAACTACACCCGCAATGTAAATCGCCAAAAAATAAACATAAATTAATGATTTAAATCGTAAATATTTACACTCCACTGAAATATCCATATTTTGGCGTCAAACTCGTACAGCTTTTTTATAACTGAGCAGCAAAAAGATGAACTCACTTTGATCTAAAAAGAGAACCAATAGGTAAGACATTGAATAATCGAGAATTAAAAAAGGTGTACAGCAATTCGAGGAATCTTCCTGATGAAGCTACCTGCCTTCTTCGATACGAAGATTGGTATCGATTAAGCCCTAGATTCCATCACTCAGATGAGCATATTTACAACGTAGCTAAATCAAACCTGTCGTAATTATCTATTACTACATGGCTTAACCATTACGTATCAGTACGGATGTACAGCTTTTTTATTGATAAACAGCGAAAAGATGAGCGGAATTTGGAAGTGATTTGAGATATGAAGATAAGGTATTGAATTTTATAAAATTAAAGCACATGTACAGCGATTTAAGGAATTTCCCCGGTAAAGGTATTCGCCACTCACACTTGCGAGTGGCGACAGGGAATTACTGATGGTATGGCTTTGAGAGCTCATGTACGGCATCAACAAAGACACCCGCATTTTCAGGCGGTACATCAAGATGAATGCCGTGACCAAGATTGAACACGTGGCCTGTCCCTTCGCCATAGCCTTCCAAAATGGTTGCGACTTCCTCACGGATACGTTCTGGCGAGGCATAAAGCATGGATGGGTCCATATTCCCCTGCAGCGCGACTTTGTCACCGATACGGTGACGAGCATCAGCGATATTAATAGTCCAATCGAGACCCACCCCATCACAGCCCGTATCGGCGATTTTCTCCAGCCACATACCACCGTTTTTGGTGAATAACGTCACAGGGACACGGCGGCCGTCATTCTCACGGATCAGACCATCGACAATCTTGTGCATGTATTGCAGCGAGAAATCGTTGTAGTCTCGAGGCGTCAGCACCCCGCCCCAGGTATCAAAGACCATCACTGACTGCGCACCTGCTCTGATTTGTGCGTTCAGATAATCAATGACACTGTCAGCGAGCTTATCCAGCAACAGATGAAGCGTCTGCGGATCGGCATACATCATTTTTTTGATTTTGGTGAACGCTTTGGAGCTGCCACCTTCAACCATGTATGTTGCCAGTGTCCATGGGCTGCCAGAGAAGCCGATCAAGGGGACATCACCATTCAGCCTTTACGGATGGTACGTACAGCATTCATGACGTACTGCAGTTCACCTTCAGGGTCTGGGTTACCTATTTTCTCAACGTCAGCCTTACAGGTAATAGGACGCTCAAACTTTGGCCCTTCACCAGTCTCAAAGTAAAGGCCAAGACCCATTGCATCAGGGATAGTGAGAATATCTGAAAACAAGATGGCGGCATCAAGCGGAAAACGACGCAAAGGTTGTAAGGTCACCTCACAAGCCAGTTCAGCGTTTTTACACAGTGACATAAAGTCGCCAGCCTGTGCGCGGGTCGCTTTGTACTCTGGCAGATAGCGGCCAGCCTGACGCATCATCCAAACGGGCGTGCAATCAACAGGTTGTTTAAGCAGAGCGCGCAGGTAGCGATCATTTTTCAGTTCAGTCATTGTTTCCTTCCTGGCAAAAAATTACAGCTATTGTAACACCCTCCCGGTATCTCGTAGAGGCACCTGTGCGGGGGGGATCATAAATATTTCACGTCAAATACCGGATAGTTTGCCCGGTGTTTACACACGTGTTAAAAATTTAAGTCTTACAATAACGATGTCTGAAAGACAAAAATCCATATTCGCATCTTGTCCCGCCTCCCTACGGCGGGTTTTTTCTTTTATTTTGTTTTTATTCGAAACTAAATAGACACTTACCTCAAACCCCTTGCTCAAAATTTGCTCAATTATGTGATCTTAATCAAAGTTTAATTCCATGATCAGGCGTAGCCTGCTTTCTCGGTCTCAACTTTGATGAAATGTATAGGAATTGAGTATGAATATGAAAGTAACTATAGAGCTTCTTGAGGCAGGCATTTACAAAGACCGTTGCTGGCAACCCGCATTCAAAGCAGACAAATCGCAGGTATGCCGTGTTTCTCCGTCTTACGCTGCACATCTGATCAAAGAGAAGAAAGCGGTGCTTCACTCAGTCACGAGATAACCCCGCACAACATCAAACCGTACTGCCTCGATCTCACCTGCTTAGCGGCATCAGGGCAGTGTGGTTTGATAGCGTCTTAGCATCACTTTTCTTTCCTCTTTTTTATACCTTCCGCCCTCTATTAAACGTCTTATTGAGAAATGAACGTAAAGTGAAACTGGCAGAAATATTTTGCCTCGATCCATTTCTACCCATCACACATTTACCATAGTCATTATGCTCTCGCGTTAACTTTGAAACACGTGCTTCTAAAGGTATTAATTATTTAGTAATGGCCGATAAGGCTATAGCCTTAATTCTGAATTAGTGCTGACATTCTATTTCGCTACGAAGTGCAACAAAAACATAACAAGCACGCGAATACATGGATTTCCTTTCTACATAAAGGGTATGCGCTATGAAGATACGAACAATATGCTTAATGACAGCCTCAGTAATAATGCTTGGCGGCTGTTTCAGTACTACAGATTCTGACAACATTGCCAGCAAAGGTGTTTGGTCAAGAATGACCGCGCAATCTGACGGAAAAAACACAGAGATCACCGTTGAATTAAACGTGGAAAATGATGTTGGAACGAATATCCAGCTCGCCAACAACGAATCTCTGATAGCTCAACTGGGGCAACAGCAAAAAGAGTTAAATGAGAGCAATGTACTGGCTAATGTCAGCTATTCAACCAACTTTGCCACTAGCCAAGATGGCTCTGTCGCTACCGTCACCTTTAATCGAGATGATGGTTCTGTACTGACCTCAACGGCAACGATTCCAGACAGTTTTACCATCAACCAACCGCTTGAAAACCAGAGTGCAGGGAAAAATGACAGAGTAAACGTTGATTGGACAACAACAAGTGGAGAAACCAATATCGATATTCGATTAACGGCCACTTGTACGTTCAAAAGCTCGGGCCTTCCCCGCACAATAACGCAAGATTTTAATAGCGTAGGAGATACCGGGGCTTACAGTATTAATCTTAGTAATATTTCGGGCCTTCAAAGCGCGGATCTTGATCAAACAAAAGACTGTTCATCCACGGTTACGCTATGGCGAAAAATGAAAGGTAAAGCGGACAGTAAGCTCGCTGCTGGCAGTCTGGCGACAGGCATACAGAAGCGCCAATCAAAGACATTTCTAATCAAGCTAGACCGCTAAATACTCAATTGGCAGTATATGTCGCTGTTCATGATATAGCGGCATATACTTTCTAAGACAGGCGTACAAGAAATAAAAAATAACATCTTGTTCAACATCTTATATTTTGCGTTTGCTACGTATTTTTTGCCAAAATTTGACTTTGTTTTCCCAACGTCATAGTGAGTCACCGCTAACATATTTAACGGGCAAAACGAGATTAAATTGGGCAATTTCAATCACTTCTGACCATAATATACAAGTAGAAGACTAGGGGTGCTGATCTGCTTCGTCTTTTCGGTCTTGTTGTGACCTGACATAAACAAAGGATGAATCTGTACAGCTGGAATTGGATGCCAATTCCCATACCTTGATAAACAGGTGTTTTACTGGCAATCTGTTTTTCGGTATCAATACCGGTGAATTTGCAAACCTGAATAAAACAAAGGTATTACCTTGCATAAAAACCCGCAGAGGAATTACTCGGGTTAGCTTATTCAATGATGGGGACATGTCATGCTTAACAAGGTCGAACAGTTACAGCAACAGTGGGGCGGCTACAGCGATATTATCGATTACTGGCTCAACCTCAGGCAGGAACTGCTGCTAGAATATTGTAAAATTGCTGGTCTCTCTGCTAAAAACAATGCGACATTACCGACACAAGAAGAACTGAATCGTTTCTGTGAAAACTTGGTCGATTACATCTCTGCTGGTCATTTCAAAATCTATGACATGGTCATGGATCGCTGGAAACAAAATAAGTTCTCCACCAATGAAGAGATTGACCAACTGTATCAGCGCATTGTCGATACCACCGAACCCCTTCTCGACTTCAACGACAAATACAGCAAGATAAAAATGGAAGACGTTGAGGATGACGTTGAAAAGTTCGATGGCCATATATCAAGGGTGGGTGAGTTAATGGAACTCAGGTTCGAGTTCGAAGATTCACTCATTTCTATGATAGCTGACAGCCTAGCCGCGAAAGAACAGGCATAAGCTACCATTGCTACAGACAGCCAACACTAGTTGCTGTTTGAGACTCGCCAGTAAACGACCCACCAAACCTGTCCCAGCGCGCTGCTTCACAGCCACTGCACACAAGGTGTGATTTTCTGAAAACTCTTCGATTGCAATGCACACCAAGCCTTTCTGAGGAGAAATTGACTGCCTCAAGGCAATAGAAACACCCAACCCCTGCCTGACTGCATATTGCATCATTTCATAGTTCGCCAGAATATTGTGTGTCGGGAAATCTACCTTATACTCCAGACATTTTTTGTCTACCCACTGCCGGGTATAGCTTTCCTCGTGAAAACGAATAAAAGTCTCACCTTCTAACTCTTTCAGGCGTATCTGCTTTCGTAAAGAAAGTGGGTTGGTCTCAGGCAATACAGACACAAATTGATGCTGTTCAATTGGAATACAGGCCAATCCTGAGCAGTTTTCAGGCGCCATAAATATTCCCACATCCACTTCCCTATTCCTCAGTAACGAGACGCCGATTTTCCAAGGTGCCATTCGAATATTGATGCAGGTGTCGGGTACTTCTGCCTGAAAAGGGGCCAGCATTCTCATTGCCGGATAAGACGTACTGATAAAGACGTTCAGCATCCCGCCTTTGCCTGACATGTACGCTGTGGCTCTTTCGTTGAATCTGTTTTCCAGACTCTGTAATTGGTCTGCCACTTCGAATAAGTCACGTCCAGCGGCCGTCAGTTCAGTACCTCGGGAACTTCTGACAAAAACATCGATGCCGAGAGCCTCCTCCATTGCCTGTATATGCTGTGTGACAGTGCTTTGGCTAACACCCAGCGCACGCGCGGCTTTAGAAAAACTTCTCTCTCTGCCAACCGCGGCAAAAGCAATGATCTGGTAACGGCTTATTTTCATCATCGAAAGTCCCACATCGCAAAAAATCAGCTGAAATCGGTCTAACTAATCACTCTATTATCCAGAGTAATATGACGCCTTAATTGATTCATCAATTCTTCCCCCTCTTGTTTGTGGTCTTAATTACTATTTTGACGATCTTATCAGTCATCAGGAACCGACAAATGACAGGTATCACGTTAGATGGAATTTCAAAACACCATGGGGAAACTCAGGTTCTAAAGGACTTGTCGCTGACAGTAAAAGACGGTGAATTTCTCACTCTGGTCGGTCCTTCTGGTTGCGGAAAGTCCACACTGTTAAAGCTAATAGCAGGACTCGATACGCCGACCGGTGGCCAAATCAAAATCGGCGATGTTCGTGTAGAGCAATCACCGCCAAGTGCACGCAATATTGCAATGGTTTTTCAGTCTTATGCGCTTTACCCACACCTCAGCGTGGAAGGAAACATTAGCGTCCCATTGGAAATGCGCTGGTTGACTGCTTGGCAACGATTTCCGTTTATTGGGTGATTTCTTCCGGGTGCAGCGTCATGCCGACAAAACATCAAAGATAAAGCACATGAGGTCGCTACAAGCCTTGGACTTGAATCTCTGCTGGACAGAAAACCGGGACAGCTCTCCGGTGGTCAACGACAACGGGTCGCGTTAGCGCGTGCAATGGTCAGAGAACCCGCGGCATTCCTTTTTGATGAGCCTCTGTCCAACCTTGATGCCAAACTCAGGGTGGAGATGCGTGCTGAGATCAGTCAGCTCCACCAGCAACTGGGAACCACATTTATTTACGTCACACACGATCAAGCCGAAGCCATGACAATGTCTGATCGTATTGCCGTGATGATGGAGGGGGAAATCGTCCAGATTGGTTCACCCGATGACCTCTATCATCAACCAAAGGATATCCGTGTCGCACGCTTCATTGGCTCTCCACCAATGAACCTTCTCAATGCTGAAATAGTTTCGAATACCCTTATGCTGCTCAGTCAGCAACGCCGGATAGAAAGTGAGTTGAGTGACGGGCATGTACAGGTTGGTATCCGCTCAGAAGATATCTTTCTCGTTGAAACTGTCGAACACCCAAAACCAGATTTTATCACCCACGGCATAATCACTCATATCGAAAATCTGGGTGCAGAGTATTACCTCACGCTTAATAATGAAAACAGTCACCATTCCTCCATCACATTAAGGCTGCCTTACCAGCAGGCAAAAGGTAAGCAACGAGGACAGAGAGTCCACGTCGGTTTTATGCTTTCCCACTGCCATGTTTTTAACGAACAAGGCAAGCGCACGGATGTACATCAGACACCTCTAGAGGTGGTACATGGCTAACAACGTGCACTATCGACACCAAAGAGCGGGATGGCTGCTGAGTCTGCCTGCCTCATAATGATGGCTCTTCTTTTGCTGGCCCCTGTCGTTATTGCCGTCATTTTATCTTTCACCCAGTACAGTCTTGGCAGTGATCATTTCTCTTGGGTGGGCTTTGATAACTATCTAAAAGTCTTTAACCATAGTCGTTATCAGAAGATGTTCGGTGCAACCCTCGGTTACGTAGCCATTGTTGTCCCTATTTCGATGATATTGGGGCTGGGTACGGCGATGCTGATTAACTCACTAAGAGTTGGAAAGGACATCTACAAAACCATCTATTTTCTCCCTGTCATGGCATCTCTTTTAGCGATAGCCATTGTCTGGGAGTTTACCCTTCACCCCACCGTCGGCATCATCAACGATACCTTGGCATCAGGTTGTAATAGTGGCTTCTGGTATCCCTTCCTGACAGGCAGCTGGTATGGCAACCCGGTTAACGAAAGCTGGTACGGGAACGCCTGTGCGGACAGTTTCCCGCTATGGCTAGGCGACCGAGACTTCGCGTTACCGACATTGGCATTTATTGGTATTTGGCAAACCTTCGGTTTCAACATGGTGTTATACCTCGCAGGCTTAATGTCTGTACCTCAACACCTCTATCAAGCCGCAGCAATCGATGGCGTAAACTCAGTCTAGTCACGATTTAGCCTAGTAACATGGCCAATGCTTGGTCCTACCACCGTCTTTGTTGTCACCATCACTATCATCCGCTCCTTTCAGGTCTTCGACAGTGTTGAAGCCCTCACACAGGGTGGCCCAGTGAAAAGTACCTACGTGATGATGTATGCGGTATACGAAAAAGCCATACAGCAAAACCTAGTGGGTATGGGAGCCGCCGTCACCGTGTTGTTCCTGCTCTTTGTCATGTTGCTGACCACTGTGCAGCGCTGGTATACCGAACGTAAGGTGCACTACTCATGATCTCATCCAGCCCAACACGCGAAGCTATCAAGCATCTGACACTTTTCCTCGGTGCACTTATTGTTCTGTTGCCGTTTTACGTGATGCTCAGTTATTCCTTTAAATCGCCTAAAGAGATTGAAACCAATACTGGTGGCTTTTTCGGTGCGCAGGCAATGATGGTTGACGAGCACTGTGTCGCCCTTGGTAATCCGAGAAAAGACTGCGAGCAACGCCCTGTGGTATTCAATTATACGCAGGCATTTAAAGAATCGCCGCTTCTTCGTTACATGCTCAACGGGGTAATTGTCACAGCCTCTATCTTCTTCTTTCAGGTGTTGATCAGCGTGCCCGCTGCTTATGCTCTCTCCAAGCTGCAATGGTGGGGGCGAGATACGGTTTTCCAGCTTGTGTTGTTTTCCTTATTGATCCCTATCCACGCCATCGCTCTGGTGATCCCATGGACGATTTCTGTTTTCGGTATCTTCCTGATGCGGCAGTTCTTTAAAACCGTCCCTGACGAGCTGCTTGATGCGGCACGCTTGGATGGCATGAGTGAGTTCTCAATTATTTGGCGCGTCATGCTTCCAACCGCTATTCCCGCCTTGATGGCGTTTGGCATTTTCTCGGTTGTCGCACACTGGAATGACTACTTCTGGCCAAAAATCGTCATCACGGGAGACAGAGAACTGTTCACGCCACCGCTCGGGCTGCGCGAATTTAAGGGAGATGCCGACGGCTCTGCATGGGGGCCAATGATGGCAACGGCCACCGTGATTGTTATGCCGCTTATCGTTGCTTTTCTCCTTGCCCAGAAGAAGTTTATCGAAGGAATTACTTTGTCTGGATTCAAGTAAGTCAGACAGTTAACACCCGGCAGAGGGTCTGCCGGATAACCCAAGATCGAGTGAAAGGAAACAATGATGAAACGTGCAATGCTCTGTGTCTCTGTGTCTCTTTGTCATCAATGCTCGCTTTTTCCGCGCAAGCGGTAGAGATTGAAGTCGCTTACCCGTACTCACACCTGTTTGATGTGACATACGAAAAGATCATGAAAAGATCATGAAAGGATTCGAAGCGGATCATCCTGAGATTAAGGTGAAGTTCCGCGCTGTTTATGACAGCTATGAAGATGGTACCAACACCGTTCTTCGAGAGTCACTGTCTGGCAACCTGCCTGACGTCACCATGCAAGGCCTGAATCGTCAGGCAAATCTGGTCGAAAAAGGTATCGCTCAGTCCCTGGAACCGTTTATCGCTAAAGAAGCACAGTTTGAAAAAGACGGTTACCACGAGGCCATGCTGTCTCTGGGCACTTTCGATAATCAGGTATACGGCCTGCCGTTCTCCGTGTCACTCCCCGTTGGTTACTACAACATGGACCTGATGAAAAAAGCCAACATCAACAAGATGCCAGAGACATGGGAAGAAGTCGTGGGTGCCTGCCGCTCACTACGCCAAGCCGGCGTAAAAAACCCGGTTTTCTGGGGCTGGAACATCACGGGTAACTGGTTCATACAATCAATGTTGTGGAGTCAGGATATGCCGATCATTCAGGATAAGAAACTGAATATCGACAATCCTCAGGGTCTTACCGCACTGAAAACCATTCGCTCTATTTTCCGTGATTGTGAAATGAAAAACCTGTCATGGAAAGACGCGCTGGCGTCTTTCTCTGCCGGTGAAATTGCCATGATGTACTGGTCTACATCGGCACTGGGTGCGATAGAGCGTGCAAAAGGTGACTTTGTATTGAAGACACACGAATTCCCGGGAATCAAGACGGCACCTCTGGGTCTGCCAGCCGGCGGTAACTCTGCGATGATGGTCTCTCAGTCGAAAGACCCTGAGCGCCGAGAGGCAGCATGGACCTTCATTAAATACATTACGTCAGGTCAGGTCAGGGCGCTGCGGCAGTGGCACAAACCACGGGCTACATGCCACCCAACAAAGCTGCGAATGAAATCATTTTGAAAGATTTCTATCAGCAAAACCCCAACAAGGAAACCGCTGTTCGTCAATTGCCTCTGCTACGCGAGTGGATTGCATACCCCGGTGATAACGGCCTTGCTGTCACTCAAGTTATCTACGACGGTCTTGAAGCGCTGTTAGTGGGTGAGTCGGATGACGTGGAAGACCTCCAGCAAGAACTGCTCGATGAGGTTAACGGCCTGCTCACGGTTAGAAACTAATCATTTGTAAAACATCCTAGCGGCCACAGGGCCGCTTTTTTGGAGCATCATGTCATGATGAAACTGATCCACCTGACCGACCCACATATTGTCCCAGAACACGAAACCTTGTTTGGCCTAAAACCTTACCAACGTTTACGTCTCGCCATAGACAGTATCAATCGCGAGCATGGCGATGCAGATTTGGTCGTCATTACTGGTGACCTTACCCACAAAGGCCAGCCCGAAGCGTATCAACTCCTCAAACAGGAGCTGAGCAATCTGTTACCACCGCTCGCGTTATTGCCCGGCAACCATGATGATAATGGTTACTTATGTGAATACTTTCCAGAATTACAAACGGACTCTGAGGACTTTATACAGCGCCGTTTAACCTTACCGGCAGGCGAATTGATATTGCTTGATACCACAATTCCGGGGACCCATATCGGACACTATGGCGAGCAAAAACGTAAGTGGTTGGAGGCTGAGTTAAAAGCGAGTCATGGCCGCGATGTTTACCTGTTTGCACATCACACTCCATTTGATATGGGCCTCAAGCCACTGGATAATCTCCGGATCCCTGATGTTGACGCAGCGCCTTTTATTTCATTGCTACGCCAGCATTCTAACATTAAGCACTACTTTTTTGGCCACCTGCATAGGCCGCTGAGTGGGTCTTTCCACGGCATTCCATTTAGCACTCTTCGTGGCACAGCGCATCAGGTCTGGTTAGATTTTACCTCTCAGACAGAGATCCCAGGCAGTCATGAACAAGCCGCTTTTGTGTTGTCTTTATCGACAAGAACAATGTCATTGTTCATACCCATGACTTTATGGACGACTCTGAGAAATTCAGCCTCAATGATGGCGTTTCAGCAGCCGAATAGCGACGAAAGTCATCATTCAACAGCTCATAAAGCAGAAACTGAAAATAAAAAAGGCACCCGCTTGGGTGCCTTTTCGATTCAGTCTGGAGACGAATTAGTTATCGTCGTTCAGGCCTGCATTAAGCAGCGCTGCCAGATCCTGTGATGCCTGCTCAGCATCGATTTGAGGAACCACTGGCTCTTCAACATCTACACGCTTAACTTGGCGATCTTTGTGGTACGCGAAGCCGGTACCCGCAGGGATCAGACGACCAACGATGACGTTCTCTTTCAAACCACGCAGTTCATCACGCTTACCAGAAACTGCAGCTTCGGTAAGTACGCGCGTCGTTTCCTGGAACGATGCGGCTGAGATGAACGACTCAGTAGCCAGCGATGCTTTGGTAATACCCAGCAGATCGCGCTCGTAGCCCGCTGCCACTTTGCCTTCAGCTTCAAGCTTACGGTTAGCGATGGTCACGCGAGAGTATTCTACCTGCTCACCTTCTAGGAAGTCAGAGTCTCCCGATGACATGATAGTTACCTTGCGAAGCATCTGACGAACGATAGTCTCGATGTGCTTGTCGTTAATCTTAACGCCTTGCAGACGGTAAACGTCTTGCACTTCGTTAGTGATGTACTCAGTAACCGCACGCACGCCACGGAGACGCAGGATATCGTGCGGTGCTTCTGGGCCATCAGCGATTACGTCACCTTTATCGACCTTCTCACCTTCAAATACGTTGAGCTGACGCCACTTAGGAATCATTTCTTCGTATGGGCTACCTTCGGTCGGGGTGATGATCAGACGACGCTTACCTTTGGTTTCTTTACCGAAGGATACTGCACCCGTGATCTCAGCAAGAATCGCAGGCTCTTTTGGCTTACGTGCTTCGAACAGGTCAGCAACGCGTGGCAGACCACCCGTGATATCTTTCGTACCGCCAGATTCCTGAGGGATACGCGACAGCGTGTCACCGATACCAACCAGCGCATTATCTTCCAACTGAACAATCGCTTTGCCCGGCAGGAAGTATTGTGCAGGCATATCAGTACCTGGGATCATGACATCGTTGCCCGCAGCATCAATCAGCTTGATGGTAGGACGCATGTCTTTACCAGCACTGGTGCGCTCTGCAGCGTCCAGAACAACCATTGAAGACAGGCCAGTCAGTTCATCAGTTTGACGCTGAACGGTCACGCCATCAACGAGGTCAACGAAGGTAACACGACCTTCCACTTCGGTGATGATTGGCATTGTGTGCGGGTCCCAGTTTGCGACGGTCTCGCCCGTTGCAACCTGATCGCCATCCTCTTTCGCTAGGATAGTACCGTAAGGCAGCTTATAGCTCTCTTTCGTACGACCGAACTCATCAACGATGGTCAGTTCAGAAGCACGTGAGGTGATTACCAGCTTGCCGTCGTTGTTCTTAACGAACTTCGCGTTGTGCAGGTGTAAAGAACCGTTGTTCTTGACCTGAATGCTGTTCTCAGCAGCCGCACGCGATGCCGCACCACCGATGTGGAACGTACGCATGGTAAGCTGTGTACCCGGTTCACCGATTGACTGCGCCGCGATAACACCGACCGCCTCACCATGGTTAACCATGTGGCCACGAGCCAGATCACGACCGTAACAGTATGCACAACAACCGAAGTCAGTCTCACAGGTTACGACAGAACGTACTTTCACTTGGTCAACAGAGTATTGCTCCAGAATGTCACACCACTTCTCATCAAGTAGGGTGTTACGTGGGGCAAGGACTTCTTCTGTACCCGGCTTAAGCACATCTTCCGCGACAACACGACCCAGAACACGCTCACGCAGTGCTTCTTTAACGTCACCACCTTCGATAACTGCCATCATGTTGATACCTTCTTCGGTACCACAGTCAGTTTCGGTAACAACCACGTCCTGAGCAACGTCAACCAGACGACGAGTCAGGTAACCCGAGTTCGCAGTCTTCAGTGCGGTATCCGCAAGACCTTTACGCGCACCGTGCGTCGAGATGAAGTACTGAAGTACGTTCAGACCTTCACGGAAGTTCGCCGTGATTGGCGTTTCGATGATAGAGCCATCCGGCTTCGCCATCAGACCACGCATACCCGCCAACTGACGAATCTGTGCAGCCGAACCACGAGCACCTGAATCGGCCATCATGTATACGCTGTTGAACGATTTCTGCTCTTCTGGCTCACCGTCACGGTTGATAACTGTCTCGTTAGACAGGTTATCCATCATCGCTTTGGCAACCTGCTCATTCGCAGCAGCCAGATATCGATAACTTTGTTGTAACGCTCACCAGCAGTAACCAGACCAGACTGGAACTGCTCCTGAATCTCAGCAACTTCAGCTTCTGCTGCTTCGATCAGGTCATATTTAGCCTGTGGAACAACCATGTCGTCGATACCAACAGATACACCAGACAGTGCCGCGTATGCGAAACCGGTGTACATGATTTGGTCAGCGAAGATAACAGTATCTTTCAGACCCATGGTACGGTAACAAGTGTTCAGCAGGTTAGAGATCTGCTTTTTACCCAGTGCTTGGTTAACAATGCTGTAAGGCATACCTTCAGGTACAATTGCCCAAAGCATGGCACGGCCAACAGTAGTATCTACCAGCTCAACTTTCTCAGTACGATTGCCCATGTCGTCAATCTGTACTTCTCTCACACGCACTTTAACGCGTGCGTGAAGTTCAGCGCTGCCAGTACGGTATGCTTTCTCAGCTTCCGCTGGGCCAGCCAAGTAAAGGCCTTCACCTTTGGCATTTACTTTTTCACGGGTCATGTAGTAAAGACCCAGTACAACGTCCTGAGAAGGTACGATGATTGGATCACCGGACGCAGGAGACAGGATGTTGTTGGTAGACATCATCAGCGCACGTGCTTCAAGCTGTGCTTCCAGTGTCAACGGTACGTGTACCGCCATCTGGTCACCATCGAAGTCGGCGTTATATGCCGCACAAACGAGTGGGTGAAGCTGAATAGCTTTACCTTCGATCAACACAGGTTCAAACGCCTGAATACCCAGACGGTGAAGTGTTGGTGCACGGTTCAGCAGTACTGGATGTTCACGGATAACTTCATCCAGAATATCCCATACAACCGCTTCTTCGCGCTCAACCATTTTCTTAGCTGCTTTGATTGTAGTCGCCAGACCACGGGTCTCAAGCTTGCCGTAGATGAATGGTTTGAACAGCTCAAGTGCCATCTTCTTAGGAAGACCACACTGATGCAGACGAAGGTATGGACCTACGGTGATTACCGAACGGCCAGAATAGTCTACACGTTTACCAAGTAGGTTCTGACGGAAACGACCTTGCTTACCTTTGATCATGTCAGCGAGCGATTTCAGTGGGCGCTTGTTAGAGCCCGTGATCGCACGACCACGACGACCGTTGTCCAGCAGTGCATCCACTGACTCTTGCAGCATACGTTTTTCGTTACGTACGATGATGTCAGGTGCTGCCAGATCCAGAAGGCGTTTCAGACGGTTATTACGGTTGATGACGCGACGGTACAGATCGTTAAGATCAGATGTAGCGAAGCGGCCACCGTCCAGTGGTACCAGCGGACGAAGATCCGGCGGAAGTACTGGCAGAACAGTCAGGATCATCCACTCAGGGTTGTTTCCAGACTGCAGGAATGCTTCAACAAGCTTCAAACGCTTGGTGATTTTCTTGCGCTTAGTTTCAGAGTTGGTTTCTTCCAGCTCTTCACGCATCAGCTCAGTTTCAGCTTGCAGGTCCATGTTTGACAGCAAGGCTTTAACTGCTTCGGCACCCATGCGAGCGTCGAATTCGTCGCCCCATTGCTCAAGCTTGTCAAGGTACTGCTCTTCAGTCAGCATCTCGCCACGCTCAAGATCGGTCATGCCTGGCTCGATCACAACGTATGATTCGAAGTACAGCACGCGCTCGATGTCACGCAAAGGCATGTCCATCAGCAAACCGATACGGGACGGCAGTGACTTCAGGAACCAGATGTGGGCAACAGGTGAAGCCAGCTCAATGTGACCCATACGCTCACGGCGTACTTTGGTCTGAGTAACTTCTACACCACATTTTTCACAGATCACGCCACGGTGCTTGAGGCGCTTATATTTACCGCAAAGACATTCGTAGTCTTTTACCGGGCCAAAGATACGTGCACAGAACAGGCCGTCACGCTCAGGCTTAAAGGTACGGTAGTTGATGGTTTCTGGCTTTTTCACTTCACCAAACGACCATGAACGGATCATGTCTGGCGAAGCAAGACCGATTTTGATTGCATCAAATTCTTCGGTCTTGTGTTGTGCTTTCAGAAACTTAAGTAAGTCTTTCACATTCGGCTCCTGTGAGGAGTTGACCCACGAAGGCGCTGACAGGCAGCGCCTTCATATTCATACCGGAATTAACGGTTAAGCGTTCGCTTACTCGTCTTCCAGCTCGATGTTGATACCCAACGAGCGGATCTCTTTCAGCAGTACGTTGAAAGATTCCGGCATACCCGGTTCCATGCGGTGATCGCCATCGACGATGTTCTTATACATCTTCGTACGGCCGTTCACGTCATCCGACTTAACTGTCAGCATTTCCTGAAGGGTGTATGCTGCGCCATATGCTTCAAGCGCCCACACTTCCATCTCACCGAAACGCTGGCCACCGAACTGAGCCTTACCACCCAGCGGCTGCTGAGTAACTAGGCTGTAAGAACCGGTAGAACGGGCGTGCATCTTGTCATCAACCAAGTGGTTCAGTTTCAGCATGTACATGTAACCGACAGTTACAGGACGCTCAAACTTCTCACCAGTGCGGCCATCAAACAGGTTAAGCTGACCAGATTCTGGCAGGTCACCCAGTTTTAACAGCTCTTTGATTGCGCCTTCTGGCGCACCATCGAACACTGGTGTTGCGATCGGTAGACCACCACGCAAGTTCGAAATCAGGGTACGAACTTCATCATCAGACAACGTCGCAATATCGACGTTCTGACGTGTATCGCCCAGATCATAAACCTTCTGCAGGAACTCGCGGAATTTAGCCAGCTCTTGCTGTTCTTTGAGCATCTGGTTGATCTTGTCACCGATACCTTTCGCCGCAAGGCCAAGGTGAGTTTCCAAGATCTGACCGATGTTCATACGCGATGGTACACCCAGCGGGTTAAGTACGATGTCGACAGGCTGACCTTTCTCATCGTAAGGCATGTCTTCAACAGGGTTAATCTTAGAAATTACACCCTTGTTACCGTGACGACCTGCCATCTTATCACCAGGCTGGATACGACGTTTAACAGCCAGATAGACCTTAACAATTTTAAGGACACCTGGTTGTAGGTCATCACCCTGAGTGATCTTACGACGCTTGGTATCAAACTTCTTATCGAAGTCAGCTTTCAGCTCATCGTACTGTTCAGCCAGTTGCTCCAGCTGAGTTTGTTGTGCTTCATCGTCAAGCGTCTGTGACAACATGGTCTGACGATCCATGTTCATCAGCTTGTCTTCGCTATAACCCGCTTGACCAAGCAGAGTGCGAACACGTGCAACCAGACCACCTTCCAGAATCGCGAACTCTTCTGTCAGGTCTTTCTTGGCTTCTTTCAGCTGCATCTCTTCAATTTCGAGAGCACGCTTGTCTTTTTCAACACCGTCACGGGTGAAGATCTGAACGTCGATAACAGTACCCGAAACACCATTTGGTACACGAGTAGACGAATCTTTAACGTCAGATGCTTTCTCACCAAAGATCGCACGCAGCAGTTTCTCTTCTGGCGTCAGCTGAGTTTCACCTTTCGGTGTTACCTTACCAACCAGAATGTCGCCGCCTTTCACTTCAGCACCGATGTAGACAACACCAGACTCATCCAGTTTTGACAGCGCAGATTCACCCACATTAGGGATATCTGCCGTGATTTCCTCGCTACCCAGCTTGGTGTCACGTGCTGTACAGGTAATTTCCTGAATGTGAATCGTGGTCAGACGGTCTTCCTGAACAACACGTTCAGAAACGAGGATGGAATCCTCAAAGTTGTAACCGTTCCAAGGCATGAACGCGATACGCATATTCTGGCCAAGTGCCAGCTCACCAAGGTCCGTAGAGGGACCGTCAGCCAGAACGTCACCGCGTGCAACAGGCTCGCCTGGCAGTACGGTTGGACGCTGGTTGATGCAGGTGTTCTGGTTAGAACGGGTGTATTTGGTCAGGTTGTAGATGTCGATACCCGCTTCGCCCGGTACCAGTTCATCTTCATTAACCTTAACAACGATACGTGATGCATCAACAGACTGGATAACACCACCGCGTTTAGCTACTGCAGTTACACCAGAGTCGACCGCTACCGCACGCTCAATACCCGTACCTACCAGCGGCTTATCAGCACGCAGAGTCGGTACGGCCTGACGTTGCATGTTCGCACCCATCAGTGCACGGTTCGCATCGTCGTGCTCGAGGAATGGGATCAGAGACGCTGCCACGGATACAACCTGGTTGGTTGCAACGTCCATGTACTGAACGTGTTCACGTGAGTGCAGACCTGATTCACCTTTCTGACGAGCAGTAATCAGCTCTTCTGCCAATGAGCCATCTTCGTGCAGCACAGCATTTGCCTGTGCGATAACGAACTGGCCTTCTTCAATAGCAGAGAGGTAATCAATATCATCAGTCACTTTACCGTCAACAACACGACGATATGGTGTCTCAAGGAAACCATACGGGTTGGTACGCGCAAACGCGGACAGTGAGTTAATCAGACCGATGTTTGGACCTTCAGGTGTTTCGATAGGACACAGACGACCGTAGTGGGTGGTGTGTACGTCTCGAACTTCAAAGCCTGCGCGTTCACGCGTCAGACCACCTGGACCCAGAGCAGAAATACGACGCTTGTGCGTCACTTCTGATAGTGGGTTGTTCTGGTCCATAAACTGTGACAGTTGAGAAGAGCCGAAGAACTCTTTTACTGCCGCAGAGATAGGTTTCGCGTTGATCAAATCCTGAGGCATGATGGCATCAAGATCGCCAAGGCTCAGACGCTCTTTAACAGCGCGCTCAACACGTACTAGGCCAACACGGAACTGGTTTTCAGCCATTTCGCCAACTGAACGGATACGACGGTTACCAAGGTGGTCAATGTCATCCACTTCACCGATACCGTTACGGATATCGATAAGCTTACGCATAACATCGATGATGTCGTCGTGGCTCAGCGTGCCTGGACCCGTCATTTCTTCACGGATCAGTGAGCTGTTGAACTTCATACGACCTACAGCAGAGAGGTCGTAGCGATCTTCAGAGAAGAACAGACTTTCAAACAGTTGCTCGGCAGCTTCACGCGTTGGTGGCTCACCTGGGCGCATCATGCGGTAAATTTCTACCAGCGCAGACAGGCGATCAGTTGTGCTGTCAGTACGCAGGGTATCTGACATATATGGGCCGTGATCAAGGTCGTTGGTAAACAACGTCTCAATCTTCTTATGACCCGCTTGTGACAGCAACGCCAGCATTTCCAGGCTCAATTCCTGGTTCGCTGTTGCAATCACTTCGCCCGTTTCCTCGTTGATGTAGTCACGTGCAGCTACTTTGCCCACGATGTACTCAACAGGAACTTCAATCTGCTCAACATTGTCTTTCGACAGTTGGCGAATGTGGCGTGCAGTAATACGACGACCTTTTTCGACGTAAGTCGTACCGTTCGCTTCAATATCAAAGCTGGCAGTCTCACCACGCAGACGGTCTGGAACCAAATCCATCACCAAAGACTTTCCTTGAACTTCGAAGTTAATCTTTTCGAAGAACAGATCAAGAATTTGCTCTGTCGTGTATTCCAGTGCACGAAGAATAATAGACGCAGGCAGCTTACGACGACGGTCTATACGAACATAGACGAGGTCTTTCGGGTCGAATTCGAAATCCAACCATGAACCGCGGTAAGGAATAATGCGTGCATTATAGAGCACCTTACCAGAGGAATGGGTTTTACCCTTATCGCTGTCGAAGAAGACGCCCGGGCTACGATGCAGCTGGGATACGATAACCCTCTCAGTACCATTGATGACAAAGGTACCGTTGTCAGTCATGAGTGGAATTTCACCCATGTAGACTTCTTGCTCTTTAATGTCTTTTACGGTGCCAGCCGGTGCGTCTTTGTCGAACATCACCAGACGTAATTTTACGCGCAGTGGCGCAGAATACGTTAAACCGCGAATCTGGCATTCTTTGACATCGAAACTTGGCTCACCGAGACGATAGCTAACGTATTGCAGCTCGGAATTGCCATTGTAGCTCTGAATTGGAAAGACAGAGCGAAAGGCAGCTTCAAGACCGTATTGCCCTTCTGGATCCTGCTCGATAAATTTCTGAAAGGAATCAAGCTGGATCGACAGCAAGTATGGCACATCCAACACTTGTGGACGCTTGCCAAAATCCTTACGGATACGCTTTTTCTCGGTATAAGAGTAAACCATAGGGTTCCTCAGCTCGCTGATAAGTGACCCGAACTGTCCAGAGTGATGGACAGTAACTAAACAACCACCGTTTACTGTAGGTACACTGGAGGAAATTTCCAGTGTTATTGCATGGTTAGTAGTGACTAAACGGGGTGTAAAATTCACTACTACCCTACAGCGCAAAAAGGCCGGTGGCTATTTAGCCACCAGCCTTAGCCTTTTCAGGCTAGGAAATTAAGTAAGAATTACTTAACTTCAACAGAAGCACCAGCTTCTTCCAGTTGCGCTTTCAGAGCTTCTGCTTCTTCTTTAGAAACAGCTTCTTTCAGCGGAGCTGGAGCACCGTCAACAACGGCTTTAGCTTCTTTCAGGCCCAGACCAGTTGCGCCACGTACTGCTTTGATAACAGCAACTTTGTTACCGCCAACAGCAGTCAGAACTACGTCAAATTCAGTTTGCTCTTCAGCAGCTTCACCGCCTGCTGCGCCGCCCGCTACTACAGCTGCTGCTGCAGAAACGCCGAATTTTTCTTCCATAGCTTCGATAAGCTCAACAACTTGCATTACAGACATTTCTGCAACTGCGTCTAGGATTTGCTCGTTAGTGATAGACATAACAATTCTCTTTAAAGTCAACAATTAGTTTAAATAGCAACCAGTTAAAAGCAAGGCAAATTATGCCGCAGCTTCTTCTTTTTGGTCGCGAAGTGCTGCAAAAGTACGAACCAGCTTGCCAGCAGAAGCTTCTTTCATGCACATCATCAGGCGTGCAATAGCTTCGTCGTAAGTTGGCAGGGTCGCCAGTACTTCAGCGTCGGTCAGGTTACCTTCGAATGCAGCAGCTTTGATTTCGAAATCTTTGTTCTCTTTTGCGAAGTCTTTAAAAAGACGCGCAGCGGCACCAGGGTGCTCGTTAGAGAAACCGATCAGAGTAGGACCAACAAAAGTGTCTTGCAGACACGTGTAGTCGGTACCTTCTACTGCGCGACGTGCTAGGGTGTTACGAACAACTTTCATGTAAACACCCGCTTCACGCGCTTGTTTACGTAGAGAAGTCATCGCGTCAACCGAAACGCCACGAGAATCAGCTACAACTGCAGACAGGGCAACACCGGCAGCTTCGTTGACTTCAGCAACAATTGCTTTTTTGTCTTGAAGGTTTAATGCCATTTGGATTTGCTCCTGGATTATATTTACACCACTCGCTGCTTCACAGCAGGAGAGTAATTACGGCGCAGATCCAAGAAAGAAAAATATCTATCATGTTCTGGCACCGTCTACGTAGGTAGATATTAAGTTATTGCCACAAAAGGACATAACGCCTACGGTCTTGGACGAAATCCAACATAGTTGGACTCAGCCATGAATTTTGAAGCGGCAGATTATACTATAAGCTGCCGCTTCAGGCAATTAGCTTGCGCTGGTTTCCAGAGTATTCTGGTCAACAGACACACCAGCACCCATGGTAGTAGAGAGGCTGATCTTCTGCAGGAAAGTACCTTTAGCAGAAGCAGGTTTTGCTTTTTTCAGCGCAACCAACAGAGCTTCTAGGTTTTCTTTCAGTTTGTCAGCGTCAAAATCTACTTTACCGATAGTAGTGTGGATGATGCCGTTTTTGTCGTTACGGTAACGAACCTGACCTGCTTTCGCGTTCTTAACCGCGTCAGCAACGTTAGGGGTTACAGTACCCACTTTAGGGTTTGGCATCAGACCGCGTGGACCCAGGATAGTACCTAGTTGACCAACAACGCGCATTGCATCTGGAGATGCGATAACTACGTCGAAGTTCATCTCGCCTTTCTTAACTTGCTCAGCCAGGTCTTCCATACCAACGATGTCAGCACCGGCTTCTTTAGCAGCTTCAGCGTTTGCACCCTGAGTGAATACCGCAACGCGGATATCACGACCAGTACCGTGTGGCAGTACAGTTGCACCGCGTACATTTTGGTCTGATTTACGTGCATCAATGCCGAGGTTTACTGCAACATCAACACTTTCTACGAATTTAGCAGTAGCCAGTTCTTTTAGAAGAGCAACAGCTTCGTTGATCTCGTACTCGCGAGTAACATCAACTTTGTCACGGATAACGCGCATGCGCTTAGTCAGTTTTGCCATTGTCTTAACCCTCTACTACCAAGCCCATTGAACGAGCAGTACCAGCAATTGAGCGTTTCATCGCTTCAATATCGGCACCCGTCATGTCTTTCGCTTTAGTTTCAGCAATCTCCTGAACCTGAGCGTCAGTAACAGTACCAACTTTCTCAGTGTTAGGACGACCTGAACCAGACTTGATGCCAGCTGCTTTTTTCAGCAGAACTGCTGCAGGTGGAGTCTTAGTTTCGAAAGTGAAAGAACGATCGTTGTATACGGTGATAACAACAGGAGTCGGCAGGCCTTTTTCGATAGATTCTGTACGTGCGTTGAACGCTTTACAGAATTCCATGATGTTAACGCCGTGTTGACCCAGTGCTGGACCAACTGGTGGACTTGGGTTAGCCATACCAGCTGCAACTTGCAGCTTGATGTAAGCTTCTACTTTTTTAGCCATTACTAAATACCTAAATTTGGGTTCAAACGTCTGTTTTTTTGCGAACAGACTCCCCGTTTAACAAAAGGGCGCGAAATTGTATTCAAATTCCGCGCCCTAAGCAATACCTTTCGAACAAAAAACGATCAGGTTTTTTCTACCTGACCAAACTCCAGTTCAACTGGAGTTGCACGTCCGAAAATAGAGACAGAAACCTTAACACGGCTCTTCTCATAATCCACTTCTTCAACCACACCGTTGAAGTCAGCAAACGGTCCTTCAGTAACGCGGACCACTTCACCAGCTTCATAAACAGTTTTGTGCACAGGAGATGCACTTGCCTGCTCAAGGCGGTTAAGAATTGCATCGGCTTCCTTGTCAGAGATAGGTGCTGGGCGATCAGACGTACCACCAATAAAGCCCATCACACGAGGTACACTACGTACCAAGTGCCAAGAATCTTCATTCATGATCATTTGAACTAACACGTAACCAGGGAAAAACTTACGCTCGCTCTTGCGGCGTTGACCCTGACGCATTTCGACCACTTCCTCAGTAGGTACCAGTACCTCGCCGAAGTAGTCTTCCATCTCGTGCATTTTGATATGTTCATTTAGCGACTTGGCTACACGGCCTTCAAATCCAGAGAAGGCTTGAACAACATACCAACGTTTTTTAGGAGCTTCGCTCATGTACTCTTTCCTCACACACCGGTGATAAGGTTGACCAGGTGGACCATGATACCGTCGATGCCCCACAGGATGAGCGACATGACGACAGTGACAGCCAGAACGATGAAAGTTGTCTGTAAAGTTTCCTGCCGTGTGGGCCATACCACTTTACGCACTTCCATACGCGATTCACGTGCAAACTCGATCGCAGCTTTACCTTTTGTCGTTAATGCTGCTATGCCACCAGCGACGGCAACCAACACGACGACTGCTGCGGCTCTAATCACAACGGACACATCACTGTACAGGCTATTTCCCACTACCGCGGCTGCCAGCAAGGCAATAACAACAACCCATTTCAGGTTGTCCATTGACCCAGATGGCGCTTCAGCATTGTTCGCTTTCATACATTCTACCTGTAACTAGTCTAATTCATAGACGACAACAACCTCGCGAGAGCGAGGTGATCTAACCAGAAAAACAGAGATTTAATTCCGAAAAACCTGCTATTTTCCCTTTCCAATCAATTTTGGCGAGGTCAAATGGGTAAAAAGTTGGATTACCCAGACCTTTAGCGCACAAAAAGGGCATCAAATGATGCCCTTTTTGCTAGTGTGTCGTCAAATCTTATTCTGCGATTTTCGCTACAACACCAGCACCAACGGTACGGCCACCTTCACGGATTGCGAAGCGCAGACCTTCGTCCATTGCGATTGGAGCGATCAGCTCTACAACCATTTTGATGTTGTCGCCTGGCATTACCATCTCAACGCCTTCTGGCAGTTCGATAGTACCGGTCACGTCAGTTGTACGGAAGTAGAACTGTGGACGGTAGCCTTTGAAGAACGGAGTATGACGGCCGCCTTCTTCTTTTGACCAGAACGTATACTTCTGACTCGAACTTGGTGTGCGGAGTGATTGAACCAGGCTTAGCCAGTACTTGACCACGCTCAACTTCGTCACGCTTGGTACCACGCAGAAGAACACCAACGTTCTCACCCGCACGGCCTTCGTCAAGAAGCTTACGGAACATTTCAACACCAGTACAAGTAGTCGTGGTAGTTTCTTTGATACCGATGATTGCTACTTCGTCACCAACGTTGATGATACCTTGCTCTACACGACCGGTTACAACAGTACCACGGCCTTGGATAGAGAATACGTCTTCGATTGGCAGGATGAACGGCAGGTCAATTGCACGCTCTGGCTCTGGGATGTATGAATCCAGTGCTTCAGCCAGCTCAACAATCTTGTCTTCCCACTGTTTTTCGCCGTTCAGTGCACCCAAAGCAGAGCCTTGGATCACTGGGCAGTCGTCGCCTGGGAATTCGTATTCAGACAGAAGTTCACGTACTTCCATCTCAACCAGCTCAAGCAGCTCTTCATCATCAACCATGTCACACTTGTTCATGAATACGATGATGTAAGGGATACCAACCTGGCGCCCCAGTAGGATGTGCTCACGTGTTTGTGGCATTGGACCGTCAGTTGCCGCAACAACCAGGATACCACCGTCCATTTGCGCAGCACCAGTGATCATGTTTTTAACATAATCGGCGTGTCCTGGGCAGTCTACGTGTGCGTAGTGACGTGAAGGAGTATCGTACTCTACGTGAGACGTAGAGATAGTGATACCACGCTCACGCTCTTCTGGCGCATTATCGATTGACGCGAAGTCTTTTGCTTCACCGCCGTAAACTTTTGCCAGCGTAGTACAGATAGCAGCAGTCAGAGTTGTTTTACCGTGGTCAACGTGGCCGATAGTACCAACGTTAACGTGCGGTTTCGTACGTTCAAATTTTTCTTTAGACATGACAGTCCCTCTAAGCACGGTATTTTGGTGGCATTACGACCACACACCACAAACATAAGTTTTGTTGCGAATATTACAAATGGCTTGAAGTAACTTGGAAGAGAAAGGATGGTGCTGATACCCAGATTTGAACTGGGGACCTCACCCTTACCAAGGGTGCGCTCTACCGACTGAGCTATATCAGCACTTTAAGAATTGGAGCGGGCAGCGGGAATCGAACCCGCATCATCAGCTTGGAAGGCTGAGGTAATAGCATTATACGATGCCCGCTTTCAGTTTCTCGTAGAGCTATTCAAACTATTTGAAATATGGTGGTGGGAGAAGGATTCGAACCTTCGAAGGCTGAGCCGTCAGATTTACAGTCTGATCCCTTTGGCCACTCGGGAATCCCACCTATTAAATTGTTTGGTGCCGGCTGCCGGAATCGAACTGGCGACCTACTGATTACAAGTCAGTTGCTCTACCAACTGAGCTAAGCCGGCGACAAGTGCTGCGCATTCTATGCGATGGATTTTGGCGTTGCAATAGTAAAATAGAAAAATAATGGCAATTCTGTCTTGATGGCGTATTAATTAACCAATTGCGCAAAACTTTCTTTTTAATCTTGAGACGTCAAAACTTTATGCTCACTTTTACTCAGGCCATACATGCGGTATTGTCGCTGTCCTTACTCAAAGGAGATGTAGTAAAACAATGAGTGACGTTTTAACCCCCTACCTTTCATTCGACCGCCAGCAGTGGGCTGAACTGCGTAACGCTGTGCCTATGACTCTGAATGAAGCAGACCTCGGAAAACTGCAGGGGATCAATGAACATCTCACCATGGATGACGTTCAGGACATTTATCTGCCCCTTTCCCGTTTACTCAATCTATATGTAAAAGCCAGAAAAGGCCGGACGGAAGTTCTTGGTGAATTTCTTGGCAGGGAAAATAGAAATGTTCCTTACGTTATTGGTATCGCGGGCAGTGTTGCCGTAGGGAAAAGTACCACGGCACGTCTTCTGAAAGCGTTATTAGAGCGCTGGCCAGAACACCCCAAAGTGGAACTCATGACCACTGATGGCTTCCTTTACCCCAATGAGGTGCTAAAAGCCCGAGGCTTGATGCGTAAGAAAGGGTTCCCTGAGTCTTACGATATTCGCAAACTGGTCGAATTCGTGTCCGATGTTAAGTCAGCTAAGCCAGCTGTTGAGGCGCCCGTTTATTCACACCTTGCCTACAACATTATTGATGAAGTGAAAATCGTTGAGCAGCCCGACATATTGATCGTTGAAGGGTTGAACGTATTACAAAGCGGGATGGATTACCCTCACGACCCGCACCGTGTCTTCATTTCAGACTTTTTAGACTTCTCTATTTACGTTGATGCTGACAGCGACCTGCTCAAAACCTGGTATGTCGAGCGCTTTATGGCACTCAGACAGGGCGCTTTCCAAAATCCACACTCCTACTTCAATCATTACGCCAAGCTTAATGAAGAAGAAGCGTTGAAAAAGGCAGCGTCTATCTGGGATGAGATAAACGGAAAGAACCTTGCAGAAAATATCCTGCCAACAAAAGAGAGGGCGGGGCTGATCCTTGAGAAAGGAACTAACCACGCCGTACAGACGGTCAAATTACGTAAGTAACACTATTCAGCCTTCAGTGCCGCGAAGGCTGATTTCACCGCCGAGGTAGGGAATAATACCTTCTTCCGTCTCGAGCAATATCGCACCTTGCTCGTTGATACCTCTGGAGATACCCTTCACCTCCTTATCTCCCATCAGAAGTTTTACAGGCCTGCCATTGAAGTTATCCAGCTTATGCCACTGCCCCACGAAAGCACTCAGGCCATTTGCCTCATAATCTCTCAGCGCATCAGTCAAATCGTTAATCAATGCCGCTGTCAGCGTATTCTTATCTGGCATGGCGTCACAGGCATCTTCTAACCGCGTCCATGGCTGATCAATGTTCTCTGACTCCTCTCGCATTGAGATGTTGAGGCCAATACCGATGACAAGATGCGCGGCGCCTCCCGCCTGACCAGTCATTTCAACCAATACCCCTGCAAGCTTCTTGTCTTGCCAATATATATCGTTAGGCCACTTGACCTGCACACCGGAAGCGCCGAGGCGATTCAACGTTCTGGCCACAGACACCACCCGCGACCAAGCTTAGCCCCATAGCTGCGGCCATGCCCGCTTCAAGTTTCCAGTACATCGACATATAAAGGTTCGCGCCAAACGGCGATAGCCAGCGGCGGCCCCTTCTGCCCCTACCTGCCTCTTGATACTCGGCCAGACAGACACTGCCTGTGTCGAGTTGACCCATGCGATCCATAAGGTATTGATTGGTTGAATCGATAATCGGTAACAATGAAACGGATGGGCTGTTTGTTCTCGCTGACAACTCTTGCTCATCCAACAAATCAAGCGGAGCACTTAAACAATACCCTTTACCTTGGATCTTATAGACATCGAGCCCCCATTCCTGAATGACTTTGATGTGTTTGCTTATGCCTGCGCGGCTCATACCCAATGCGGTACCAAGATCTTCGCCAGAATGAAATTCACCGTCAGACAGTAAATTGATAAGAGCAAGGCGGGGGGTGTGGTCTACTGCGGGCATACCTGCTCCAACGTTGTTTCACCATTTTTTCCGATAAAGCGCACTTCATGCTCAAGCTCAACGCCAAACTGGTCTCGTACTGTCTGCACAACCTGATGAGCAAGAGCCACAACATCAGCGGGCGTTGCATTATTACTGTTGGTCAGCACTAACGCTTGCTTGTTATGAACTGACGCGCCTCCTACTGTTTGGCCTTTCAGGCCGACTTGATCAATTAACCAACCAGCGGCAAGTTTGGCAAAACCGTTACCTGCCGCATACCTTGGCATCTCCACATAAAGCTGTGCCAGTTCATCGGCTTTTTCAATACTGACAACAGGGTTCTTGAAGAAGCTGCCTGCATTACCGATGCGCCTTGGATCAGGGAGTTTGCTTGAGCGAATTTCACAGACCCGCTCAAATAAACGCTGCGGGGTGACTTCTCCTGACTCCGCAAGCGATGATAGAGCACCATAGCTAGTTTCAGGCTGCCAATCTTTTCTCAGCAGTAATCCGACACCAACAATCAACGCTTTCTCTTTTAACGTGTGCTTGAAAACGGAGTCTCGGTAACCAAAAAAGCACTCGTCAGCACTGAGGCGTTTGACTTCTCCACTCTCGACCATCAGTACATTCACGTACTGACACACAGATTTAAGCTCAACGCCATAAGCGCCGATATTTTGAATAGGAGCAGAGCCAGTTAATCCCGGAATAAGAGCCAAATTTTCAAGACCTGGCATACCGTTATCAAGCGTCCATTTGACAAGCTGGTGCCAATTTTCTCCCGCAGCTACGTCGAGATACCAAAAGTTGTCGTCCTCGGTCACTTGGATGCCTTTAAGCCGATTGAGAACAACCAGCCCATCAAAACTCTCGCAGAAAAGAAGGTTGCTTCCCTCACCGAGCATCAGTTTTGGCAGATCTTTATATTCCGCATCCAGCCAAAGCATTTTTAAGTCATCAATGGAATCGGCTTCAATCACGCTCTTGGCATGGACATCAAGCCCGAATGTATGAAATGATTTCAAGGAAGTGTCGGACAGCGTCTTCATTCTCTGTCTGGTTCACCAGTAAAGGACAATTGCGGTGTATACTAGCGTATCTGTGCACACTTCGCAGTGATTTGATAATGAACAACTTACGATTTACGCCCCTCAACCCGATTCGCTTTCCCTTGGTAGCCAGACTTTATAAATCTCATTACCCCGCAGGTAAGCCAAAAAAAGATGAAGTTATCTGGACCGCAGAGAGTGAAAACCAATTATTGGCAAGTGTCCGCTTCAAACAGTTTGAAACATTTCAGCTCCTTACTGGGATGTTAGTTATTCCCGATTTCCGGGGAAAAGGTATTGGTGACGAACTACTCAATGCATGTAATGACCAGACATCTTCCAAAGTGTGCTTCTGCTTGGCATATAGATATCTGGTCCCCCTCTATGAAAGGAATGACTTCAAAATGATCGAAACAAGTGAGCTGCCAGATGAACTGGCCGGTCGTTACAAAAGCTATTGCAATAGCGGTAAAGATCTCGTGCCAATGAGATTCAAACAGCCAGACAATAAAAGCGAGAGCGCAAACGCATCAGAGTCGGTTGAAAACTGCTAATTTCTGGTACAATGTTCCGTTAAATTACGCGTAACCTGACCCTGTACGGTCGCACAACATGAGGTAACAATGGATTCAGCTACTGCAAATCGGCAGTTGATCGACCAGCTACCGCGGATAGCGCATCAACCTGAACAACTTGAAACACTTTTTGATGCGGTGTCTTTCAGACAGCGTCTGCTTAGTGAAATCAGTCAGGCTAAAACCCGTATTTATCTCGTGGCTCTTTATCTGCAAGATGACGAGGCGGGCCGGAGCGTGCTTGATGCGCTTTATGAGGCGAAGCAGAAAAATCCGGTTCTCGATATCAAAGTATTGGTTGATTGGCATCGTGCTCAACGTGGCCTGATTGGTGCAGAGAAGTCTGATGGTAATGCGGCGCTGTATCGAAGCTACGCAGAAAAGTATAAACACAAAATCGATGTGTTAGGTGTACCAGTCCGTAACCGAGAAGTCTTTGGTGTGCTTCACTTGAAAGGCTTTGTTATCGACGACAAAGTGATATACAGCGGTGCAAGCCTCAATGACGTTTATCTCGCACAGCACGAGAGATACCGTTACGACCGTTACCATGTGTTGGAAAACAAATCTCTCGCAAACTGTATGGCAGAGTTCATCGGCAACACGCTGGTATCGAGTGATGCAGTAACGTGTCTGGCTCAACCTAATCGCCCAGATACCAAAGTACTGAAGCCTGCCATTAGGGATCTTCGCAGTCGACTACAAAAAGCCACTTACCAGTTTATCCCACAGCAAATCAAAGAAAACCAGATTGGCATTACTCCAATGGTTGGATTGGGCAAACGGAAGAATTTCCTCAATACCCAAATCTGTCGTCTTATTGCCAGTGCTAAAAATGAACTCATCATTTGTACACCTTACTTCAACCCACCGCGCAGTGTAACGCGAGAGATCCGTCGCGCGCTTGCCCGTGATGTCAGGGTGACCTTGATTGTGGGGGATAAGACGGCTAACGATTTTTATTCACCGCCTGAAGAGCCGTTTAAAACTATCTCTGCATTGCCTTATCTTTACGAAAACAACATGCGTAACTTTGCTCAACGTAATGAATCGGCAATTGCAAAACGCCAGTTACGTATTCACCTTTGGAAGCACAACGATAACAGCTTCCATCTCAAGGGGATCTGGGTAGACAGAAGTTATATGCTGCTTACTGGGAATAACCTGAATCCAAGAGCTTGGAAGCTTGATCTGGAGAATGCCATATTGGTTCATGATGCCAATCGGCTACTCGAAGAACAAAAGTCGCAAGAAATCGATAAGATTCTTGAGCATACTCAGCTAATTGGTAGTTATCAGCAGATACAAAATATCGAAGAATACCCACTTGCTGTAAAGCGTCTCTTAAAACGCATCAAGCGGGTTAAAGCTGATCATATCCTTAAACAGATCATGTAGTAGAGAGCCTTGTGATTGCAGCCATAGATGTCGACCCACAAAGAACCTTTACACCGCTGTGCCCCTCAGAGCTTCCGGTCACAGAGGGTCACTTGATAGCGCCTGCCTTAAACAGCCAGGCCGAAGTCGCCACCTATCGTGTTCTCACGAAAGACGCCCATCCCGCGACCGCGATATGGGTTGTCGACAGTCACAACAAAATGCTTGCTCCTTTGTCTCATCCCAATGCTGATTTAACATGGGTTTCCCATGCAGTACCGGGGACAGAAGGTTTCCAGACTATACCTGGGCTTCCAGCAATTACTGAATACGATCATGTTATCTGGAAAGGGATCGAGCCAGATCTTCACCCTTATGGCGCGTGCTTCCATGATCTAAAGGAAAAGCTCAGTACCGGACTCATCGAATGGCTAAAAGCTAATTCAGTTGATACGGTGTTGATTGGGGGGCTAGCCACTGACTACTGCGTAAAGACGACTGCACTTCAGCTAAAACAGCACGGTAAGTTTGATGTTTGGGTTAACCTAGATGCATGTCGAGGCATTGCAGAAGAAACGACCCAACTCGCATGTCAACAAATGCAAGAGTACGGCATTCATATCATCCAGTCCCTAGAAGAGTTTCATCCATAACTCCAAAGCCCTTATAAGCAGGGCTTTTTAGCTATCTTTAATTCCCAAAGATTTTCGTAACATCGCAAAGCCAACCAGAAATGACGTATATAGCGCTTGAGCTGATTTACCGCGTAGATATGTGAAAGCGTGGAAAGGTCAAACGCAAAAAACCCGGCTCTTACGAACCGGGTTTTGCTAAATTCAAGCCTGGCGATGTCCTACTCTCACATGGGGAAGCCCCACACTACCATCGGCGCTATTGCGTTTCACTGCTGAGTTCGGCATGGAGTCAGGTGGGTCCACAACGCTATGGTCGCCAAGCAAATTC
>NZ_PEIB01000023.1 GCF_004116385.1 Veronia nyctiphanis
CAACCAAGCGGATGTTACTAAGGACCGATTGGACTAGTTTTTGGGGAGCAGGTCAACATAACAAGAAGGATGCCAACTTTTTAGACAGGACAAACGTCAATAACTTCGCTCTTAGTCACTCACAAACCAATTAAGTATTAACAAGATTCACTAAAATCTGGTCAATTTAACCTTCTAGACTATGTTGACTGATACTGAACTGCCCGAGAAAGATTGGCCCCTAACTCTGAAATATAATGTTCAATATTGATACTCAAAGTAACTACACGAACACAAATTAAGCCAATGAAATATATTAATTTAGACGCCGTTCAATGTTAGGCATGCGTTTTCCATACAGACACTTGAGGAATTACTCGCTCAACCCTCATACATGTAATGGTCGTTCTATGCTCAATACTTAGCTCCACTAAACTTGAGCCGTCTCTCGTCAGAAAAAGGCGTTTCACATGTATGCTTACTCAGACTTTTAGGTAACATCTTTCCTTTACACCTTGCGCTCAAAGCCAAACAAAGACACATTTTCGTTCACTCAGCTAATTCCATATCTTCCTTCTTTTAAAAATTGAGTGAGTCAACAAATCACTTACGGAAATGCCCTAACCCTCGAAAAGAAGTAAGTTGCCAAGCAGCGTCTTAATGAGGTTTAACCATAATCAGCGTTGACGGAGAGAAGCAATGCGGAAAACGAAAAAAGCCTCTTATCGGCCACCTGATAATTGCCAACAAACAGTTATCCAACAAATTATGATTCGCCACGGGCTGAGCCGCGATTTAGCGTCACTGTTGGTTAACAACATATGTGCAGCACTTGGCGTTTTGCTGCGGTGTATTTTGTCTAAAAGGCAGGTCACCTCAACTGGAGCTTGCTCGAATCATGCTTTATTCAGTCGATCAGACAATAGAACTAGCTTATTCAATTGATGGTGCTGAGGCAATCATCCTTGGTTCAGGAGGACTAACATGAATGGCGGATACGCTTTCAACACGATACAAGATGCCAGTTATCGACTGTATTGAGGCCGCCGTAATGATTGCTGTTACCTGAAAGGTTGCCTGCATAATCTAAGACCATCCGATTTAGTGACTTGATTGGGCCGATTTGGCGTCTGTTATATTCTAATGCCATGCGGAAACGAAAAAAGCCTCGTCAATGACGAGGCTTTTTCTGTTAATGGTGCCGGCTACCGGAGTCGAACTGGTGACCTACTGATTACAAGTCAGTTGCTCTACCAACTGAGCTAAGCCGGCACACAAACTTTGAAACAATGTTTTAGCAAAACACCATTTCTTAATCATGGTGCCCGGAGGCGGAATCGAACCACCGACACGGGGATTTTCAATCCCCTGCTCTACCAACTGAGCTATCCGGGCTAACGGAGCGCTATTAAACGGATTTTAGCGCTGACCGTCAACTGTTTTTTTCAAAAAAAACTTCATATTGCATCGTTTGAACATTTGTCGGTCAAAGTGCTGCAATGGTGTGCGATTTTTCCTGTTTTTAACCCGACTTCTCGAACGAACTTTGAAATTTAGTGACCTTTTGCAAATATCGTCTCGACTCAGCCGAGGGGTGTTTATTGGTTAACGCCCAATACACCTGATTAGGTTTTAATCGATTGAGGTCGTTCATAGCCCGGCCACGGTCTCGTCGGTTAAATGTATTGAGCACATTTCCGGCACCTCCGTTATAGGCGGAGATCATGCTGTAGTGCAGTGAGAGCGGGTCGCGCACATCTTTCAAATAACGATTTTTCAGCAAATAAAAATACGCTGTGCCCATATCGATATTGTTAGCCGGGTCAAACAAATATTCAGGTGTTGGCTGACCGCCGCGCTTTTTCACCAGCTTGAAGACATCCCGTCCTGCGGTTTTCGGCACCACTTGCATCAAGCCATAGGCATTGGCCCAGCTCACTGCGTAGGGGTTAAAACTGCTTTCTGTCTTGATGATCGCGTAGATCAGTGATTCTGAAATACCGTATCGCTGCGATGCTTTTTTCACTAAGCTGGCATATTGATAACTGCGTTTCTCGCTATGGTTACCCACCATAGGGATTTCGACGTAGAAAATACTCTGAATGCCAAGCGCCTTTTTCTTCAATTTTGTTGCGACAAGATGATTGGCAAAACGTTGTGCACGCCAACGCCAAGTAATGGGCTTTCCTTCTTGATCGAGGACCTGTCCTTCAAGAAAGGGGCGTCCTTCGATAGGCACATCTGCTGCTGAATAAAGGTCAACCGACGACGGGTCGTTGGGCGTCAGTAATGTGGTGACGATGGCGGTTTCAAGGTGTTTTTTCGCTTCTGTCTTTGCCACCGTTTCAATGGTGATCAGGCCTGAATCAAAATCGATTCTCGCTCGGCTCAGGTAATTGTCCGTGTATTTGACGTAGTCACGTTTGCCTGCAACATAGACCTCGTCTTTACCCCATTTGATTTGGATATCGCCGGTAAAATTGCGGATCAAACTGTCTAGTGCTGCGATATCTTTTTGAAACTGTCCGGGCAGGGGCGCTAAGTTCTTGGCAAAACGATTAGTGGTTTCGTAGTCAACACCCCAGAACTTCTCCACGGATGCTCGACTGCATCCGGCAATGAGAAACAGCAAAAGAAGGGTACTGAATATTCTATAGCGCATGAAAAAAACCAATAAAAAAGACATCTTGCCCAGCTTAGACAGGATGCCTTTAATCTTAAAGTCTTTGTTTCAAAACAGTCGGTGAAATCTCAACCATGAATGTTATTCCGAAGGCGGTGTATAACCTTCGATAATAGTGTCGTGACCTTCAAACAAAAATTTCACCATTTCTGACTCAAGCAGCTTACGGTGTTCAGGGTCCATCATGTTGAGCTTCTTTTCATTAATCAGCATGGTTTGCTTGCTTTGCCACTCAGCCCAGGCTTCTTTAGAGATATTGTCAAAAATGCGTTTGCCAAGATCGCCCGGGTACAGCTGGAAATCCAGTCCCTCTGCATCTTTCTGAAGGCGTTGACAAAATACGGTGCGGCTCATTGTAGGCTCCTGGTGTTATATGGCGTTTGCCAATGAATCAAGTTCTCGAGTCAGGGAGGTCAGCAATTTTTGCACTGGGGCTGCTAGACCAACCTTTTCGGGTTGGGTTAAGTTATACCAAAGGCCGCCTTGTGCTTCCATCACCATGGTTGGCTGTTGTGAGAGCTTCACACGAACAGGCAAAATATCGAGGTGGAAATGACTGAAGGTATGTCTGAACGCGGTCAGGTGTTCGATATCAGCGTCGCGGCCGCCGCTTACCTGAAGTACCGTCGATTCAATCTCGGTTTCTTTGGTTTCTGGAAGGCACCACAGGCCACCCCAAAGACCACTGGGTGGTCGTTGTTCCAGCCAAATCTGATCTTCATATTGGTAAATCAAAAAGCAGGCTTGTTTCTCGGGCAGTACTTTTTTCGGCTTTTTACCGGGAAAGTCGGTCTGCCTGCCAAGCGCATTGGCATCACAGCTGTGGTTTACAGGACAAAGCTCGCACTTTGGTTTACTGCGGGTACAAATCATCGCCCCCATATCCATCATGGCCTGATTGTATCGGGTGACGCCTTCGGCTGGCGTGTTTTTCTCAGCCAGCTCCCACAGCTTGTTTTCGACAGGCTTTTTACCTGGCCAGCCTTCAACCGCATAGTGACGGGCGAGAGTGCGCTTTACATTACCGTCAAGAATAGGATGGTGGAGGCCGAGTGAGAGGGACAGAACAGCACCAGCGTTGAACGTCCAACCCCCGGGAGCGCTACCATCTCATCTAGGCTGGTCGGAAATTCGCCGCCATGCTTTTCGACCACCGCGACAGCCGCTTTATGCAGATTTCTTGCTCTGGCGTAATAGCCGAGCCCCGTCCACAGGTGCAAGACTTCGTCCAGCTCGGCGGCGAGATCTGACACTGTCGGGAAACGCGCCATAAAACGTTCAAATAGGGGATAACGGTCGCGACTTGTGTCTGTTGCAACATGATTTCAGACAGCCACACTTTGTAGGGCGTTTTCTCAATCTGCCAAGGCAGGGTTTTACGGCCGTATTTGTCATACCAGGTTAGAATGGCATCGGAAAAAGACTGACTCACTGTTCGCTTCTCTTGTGTGTTTTTTGGCAACTGTATACGCACATGCAAGCGGAGTAGTTTGGCCGTATGCAACAGATGATCCGTATCAGATGCTCGAATATGTAGTGTTTACATGGTAACAAGGTTACTCATAATTTGCTCTCGGCAAAGCGGCAACAGTGGAAGATCAAACCGCCGAAACAGGTTGATGGCCGTTTACCTCTTGCACACGAACAGAATCTTTGGATAATGCGCGATCCGCTTAACTTTTCTTCACACTGAAGGCGAAGGCACAGAATCATGACTGAAGTGACCAAAACTGAACTGACCGAAGACGGCAAAGTTGTCCGTAAAATCCGTAGCTTCGTTCGTCGCGAAGGGCGACTGACGAAAGGACAGGATCAGGCGATGCAAGAATGCTGGCCGACAATGGGCCTTGACTTCGAAGACAAGAAACTCGTCTGGAGTGACGTATTTGGCAACGACAACCCAGTTGTGTTGGAAATCGGCTTCGGTATGGGTGCCTCGCTCGTTGAGATGGCGAAAAACGCGCCGGAAAAAAACTTTGTTGGCATAGAAGTTCACTCGCCGGGTGTGGGGGCATGCCTGATGGCGGCGCGTGATGCGGGCATTACTAACTTGCGCGTGATGTGCCACGATGCGGTTGAAGTGTTCGAGAGCATGTTGCCGAAAGCGAGCCTTGCGACGGTTCAACTGTTTTTCCCTGATCCTTGGCATAAAAAGCGCCACCACAAGCGCCGCATCGTTCAGCCAGCATTTGTTGAAATGCTGCGTGATAAGTTGAAAATCGGTGGTATCTTCCACATGGCAACGGACTGGGAAAACTACGCCGAGCACATGGTTGAGGTGATGGATATCGCGCCGGGTTATCAGAACACAGCGACCGACGGTCCTTATATTCCGCGTCCTGAAGAGCGCCCTTTGACCAAATTTGAACAGCGTGGCCACCGTCTTGGTCACGGTGTTTGGGATATGAAATACGCCCGTTCTGAGTGAGCGTTGCCTGATAAACGACAGGCAAAGTAAGACAGTACAGACAGCCATTGTTTGTTACCGTCCCTAAAGCCATAAAAAGCCAGCCTTTAGGTTGGCTTTTTTGACCTTTAAAGCACAGCGACTTGAGATGCTTTTCCCACGTACCTGTGCTTTGGCTGTTGGAGTATGTAATGAAGCCAAGCCCTGAATTACTGAAGGACATTCTGGAAGAAGTCCGGCCTCTGATAGGACAAGGAAGAGTCGCCAGCTATATCCCGGCACTGGAAGAAGTGCCCGCCGATAAGCTGGGTATAGCGGTCTGTTATAACGATGGCGATATTATCTCGGCCGGTGACGCCGATGAGCCATTTTCTATTCAATCAATTTCAAAAGCGCTGAGCCTGACGCTGGCATTGCAAAACTATGGCCCAATGGAAATTTGGAGCCGTGTCGGTAAAGAGCCCTCGGGTCAGGCATTCAATTCGATGATCCAGCTTGAGATGGAGCAAGGGATCCCTCGCAATCCGTTTATCAATGCGGGAGCATTGGTGGTCTGCGATCTCTTGCAAAGTCGCCTCTCTGCGCCGCGTCAGCGGATGCTGGAATTTGTGCGTGAACTTTGCGGTAACAACCATATTTGCTATGACAAAGCTGTCGCCAAATCAGAGATGGATCATAGCGATCGGAATGCGGCTATCGCTTATCTGATGCGATCTTTTGGCAACTTTGACAATGAAGTGATGCCAGTTTTGCAGACATATTTTCATTACTGCGCGTTGAAGATGAGCTGTGTTGATTTGGCAAAAGCCTTTAACTATCTGGCAAATAAGGGGCTTTCTTTAGGCGCAGAAAAAACCATAGTGAGCCACACTCAAAGTAAGCAAGTGAATGCATTACTGGCCACTTGCGGTTTGTACGATGGTGCAGGTGAATTTGCCTACCGGGTTGGCATGCCAGGAAAGTCTGGCGTCGGAGGCGGCATCGTAGCGGTAGTACCGGGAGAAATGTCATTGGCAGTCTGGTCTCCAGAACTGGACCCTTCCGGTAACTCCCTGGCTGGCACAGCAGCACTAGAACTGCTGGCCGAGCGCATCGGTCGTTCCATTTTTTAGGGAGCTTACAAGCTCCCTGTTGAGAGGAGAGCTTGTTATGAAGCTGCGCTTGTTACTGGCCCTGGGATGTGCATTTACGATCGCCCCGCTGTCTGCAATGGCAGAAAACACAAAATGTACGCCAACACTTCACAATGATATCGCTATCAAAGACGATACAGTGATCAGCCGAAGCGAACACGGTGAATTCATCATTGAAAAAGACGGTAGTCTGTTCATGACGGTTCACCCGGTGAAACTCAGCGAGGAGCAAAAAGCCTCCCTGAAAATTTATAACCAAACAGTCCGTGATGACCTGCCATATATGGGCCAAGGACTGCTAGAAGAAATTCAGACTTCATGGCTCGCTCTTGATGAAGTCCTTGAAAACCAGCTAGGCAAACGCAGTATTCTGCGAAATGAGCTGGGTCACTTTCACATCTACTTGCAGAAAAGCTTTTATAGCGCTTTTTACGCTAAAGATAAGACACTGCGCGTTGATCACCGCAAGCTGAATTATGTGATGAAAGAAATGGATATGACGGTGCCACAGTTCATTACCACTATCCCTCGCCGTGGGTTGATGGACTTCCAGCGCACTGTCATCACCGATTCCTCGCAAAAGCTTAACAATATGTCTGATGAAATCGGTAGACTGCAATCTAAGTTGCGCGTAACCATCAGTGATGAGAAAACACGCTCTGAAGGTTTTATGCAGGATGTGTGTGCTCGCCTGACTGTTTGGCAGCAGCAGGAAGAGAAAATTCAGTCACTGATCCCGGCACTGAAGAGCTGGAAAACGGTCACCATTAATTGGTAAGTGGGCCTTGGGGGCTGACGATGGAAGGTAGTCGTCGAAAGCCCCTTAGATGTATCACGTCAGTTTACCGGGTAAACAAACTCGTATTCGCTGTTTTTCCATGCCAAATCTATTTGAGCGAGATATTCTTTTAGCCGTGCAGGTGGCACGTAACGTGTTTTCGCCTGATAGTGGTAGTCGGCTTCAATATAGGTTTTGCCTGGCACATTGGTTCCCGCGCGATTCATTGGTTTGAGTGCACTTCGGTACTCAAAAAACGGATTACTGATCTGGTGTTCGACGGGCTCTATTTGCCATTCTTCAGGCAAGCTAAGCTGCACACGCTGAACGATTTTTCCGTCTGTACCAAAGTGAAAAGGGGTTTTTCGCGACGTTTTTTTCGGGCGGACAAGAAAGTCATCGACGATATCGCCTGCGATTGTCAGGTGATAAAGGCTCTCTTTCTGTTGCCAGAGGTCGCGAATGATGTATGACTCGATAATCTCAATCTGATTAGCAGCCTTGTCATCGCTAATTTTAATCGGGTTCAATACCGCGAGTTCATTGAAGTGGCGTGAATAATAGCTGGAGAACAGTTTACTCACTTCAATCGGTGGCGTGGAATGCAAATAGTGCCGCCACTTCTCTGCTTCTTTCCCTCTCATTAACGTGGTGACAGTGAGAAAACTGTCCCGGTCTGCTTTATTGATAATGAAATTTTGGGTGACTTCATGCAAAACATCAGGTCCAGAAATCGGCACTGACTCCAAGGCGTTGTTTCCTTGCTTTAATACCAAGGCGAGGACATGGTCAGATTGTGCCAAGGTATCGAGCTTACTGCTTTGATGCGTCGATAGAGGGTCTATCCACCAAGCTTTTCCCATGTGCTCAATTTTGACAATCACATGGTCGAAGCTGGAAGTCGACACCGGGCGGCTTCTCAATGCCCCTTTCCACTGGTCGCTTACCAATGCAGGCGTTGCTGAAACACCGATTTGTCGAAGTAGTGCCACCATCAGCAATGCTTTTTCTTTGTTATCGCCAAAACCCTGATGAATCACATCGTCCGGATTTGAAGGGGGATGAGAGTCCAAAGCATGATCTTTTCCAAGGTGTTGTATTCTGTGCTGTGCGTAGTGAATGGCTTCGACAATTTGTGCTTCTTTGTTATCGGCTTTGCGCGCAGCAATATCTGACGCAATGGCCGCCGTTGAACGATCGCCATTTAATGAGAATGTCGGCAGTGCCCAATCAACGATATCTTGCCAACTTTGGAAGTTACTGACGTGTAAGACAGGGTAGGGGTCGTACCATAATGGCTGCTGCGATTCACCATGGCCATATTGCCCTTGACGTTCTTCATACAGGTACGTGGTGATGCCATCTTGTTGGTTGAAGTTAAATGTGCCTTTTGCTTTCTGATCGGTATTGTTTACTACAAGGTTGCTGGCCTCAGGCACCAGAATTCGGACTGTGCTTTGTTCTACTTTGACTGGCCAGCCAACACGGATGTTTTGGTCATACTTGTTGCCGTAGACAGGATTCTTGCCTGTAATTGAGTAACTGTAGTCTATGATGTCGCCTTGCTGAACATCGGTCAGCGTGAGCTTCAGGCGCTGTTTTTGTACATACAGGTGCGACTCACGTTTTTGCGGTATCGATGCAACGACGATGCTGGCTTTATCTTGCCTGTTTTGAATTTCCCCGTTTCTGGTGACCGTCACGGTGTGGACCGATAACACCTCATGAGCCGGGACAAAGTCAATCGAGAGGGTAGTGGCTTTTTTGGCTCCTTTGGCTGTCAGGGCTTTGAAGGCAATGCGTTTAAATTGGCTGGGCGTCTCTGTTGTAAGGTTAAGTTGGGTCTCGACCAACAGGTATTGGCGATCTCCAGCGGGGGTGGTTTCAGGTATTGATAGTGTTGAGTGGGGGCCAACCCAGTCGGGTGTTGGAGAGTAAAGTGGCGTATCTGCTAAGGTCACCGCAGAGAAAAACGCCAGCACAATGACGTAAAACCTTGAAAGAACCATTACTCAGCAATCCTTTGCTCGGTCGCACAGAAAAGCGAGAGAGTGGCTGGCGACCCGAAGTTATCGAAACACACCAGCCTTGGAGCTGGCACTACTCTGAGATAAAGCTACCGAGCAAGTCGTTAAGAAACAGTCTTCCTTTTTCTGTTACTTTCCAACTGTCCCCTAAGTCGTCAAGATACCCGCGAGAGATGACGTCATTAAGGGTGTTTTCAATGCTATCAAGTGATAACCCGGTTCGCTCTGCGAATTCAGACTTAGGACAAGCCTCTACCAGACGGAATCGGTTCATAAAGTATTCAAAAGGTAGCTCATCTACCTTTACTGTACGCGAATCAGACAGGTAAGCTTTATCAGGATCGAGAAATCCACGTGGATGCTTCACTTTGACTGTTCGAGTAATGCTGCCGTCTTCATCTGTTACTTTGCCGTGCGCACCGCAGCCGATACCGAGGTAGTCGCCAAACCGCCAGTAATTCAGATTATGCTGACATTGAAAGTCAGGTTTACTGTAGCCGGACGTTTCATATTGCACATACCCTGCGTTACTGAGCAGCTGGTGGCCGTGTTCGAAAATATCCCAAAGATCGTCATCATCAGGCAAGGTTGGTGGCTTGGAATAAAACTGGGTATTGGGTTCAATGGTCAGCTGGTACCAAGATAAATGGGGCGGAGCCAGAGCGATGGCTTGCTTGAGATCGTCGAGTGCACCTTCTGGCGTTTGATCGGGCAAACCGTGCATCAAATCAAGGTTAAAACTGTTGAGGCCCGCTTCATGTGCGAGTTTCGCCGCTCGGGTTGCTTCTTCCGGACCATGAATACGTCCTAGCCGCTTCAGTTTCGCTGTCTCAAAGCTTTGTACGCCGATAGAAATTCTGTTTACGCCAACAGCTCTGTAAGCGATGAACTTGTCCGCTTCAATAGTGCCGGGGTTCGCTTCCATGGTGATTTCGATGTTGTCACTGAATGGAATTTGCTGCTCGATACCTTTGAGTAAGCGCCCCATTTCCTCTGGCGACATTAGGCTGGGTGTACCGCCGCCGATAAAGATGGAATGGAGCGGTCGGTCAGATACATGATTGAATCGGGCAAGATCGATTGACAAGTCATCCAACAGCGCATCAATATAGTCTTGTTCTGGGATCTCGCCTTTGAGTGTGTGCGAGTTGAAATCACAGTATGGGCACTTTTGCACGCACCATGGGATGTGAACATAAAGACTGAGCGGAATAGAAACAGACATTCAATTACCCAGCGTCACGCATTGCCGCAAACAGCTTCATCAGTGCCTGCCCTCGGTGGGAGATTTGCTTCTTCTCAGCAGGTTCAATATTGGCAACTGTACAATCGTGTGAATCAACCAGAATACCGGGTCGTAACCGAAGCCATTAGTGCCTGCCGCTTCTTTTGCTATCGAACCTTCAAAAGTGCCATGGCAGATCAAAGGGGTTGGATCATCCGCATGACGCATGTAAACCAGCACACAGTGAAAACGCGCAGTGCGTTTGTCGTCAGGGGCGTCGGCCATTTCTATCAGCAGTTTCTCGAGATTTTGCTGGTCGCTTTTGCCTTCGCCTGCGTAACGGGCGCTATAGACACCGGGTGCGCCTTGCAGGTAATCGACCTCTAAGCCTGAGTCGTCCGCGATGGCAGGCAGCCCGGTTTCTTTGGCTGCATGACGTGCCTTGATGATGGCATTCTCCACAAAGGTGGTGCCTGTTTCAGCGACATCGGAAACAGAAAATTCGCTCTGGGCAACAACGTCAAGACCAAACTCTGCCAGCATGTCCGCCATTTCTCTTACTTTACCCGGGTTACCTGTTGCCAGAACCACTTTGCTCATTTTCTGTTCCTCTGTGTTTGTGTCGGCCAAATAAAAAAGCGGCCCATTCAGGCCGCTATCATACGGATTTGGCGAACAGAGTCACCTTTCGTTGATGTTTGACGCAAGTGCATTAGCTGCGGGTCACTAACCGTCGGTGTAGAACTTCTGTTTGAAGTTAAGCTTGCCTGCACTCAAGCCAAGCGCGTTGACGTTAATTTCAAAGTTAAAAGTCTCTTCATTCGCATAGCCAACCTCGGCCAAATAGTAGATGGCATTGCCCTCTCTAACTTCACGAAAAGACAGTTTCTTAGTCGTACCAAGCAGATTCCGTGCTATGCCATCAACCATGGTAGATACTGCGGGTTTACCGGGGCGGCTTTTGTCCAGCACCGAAATATTGATCACGGCATTGTAGCGGCTTCGTTGAATGCCGTACGTTTTGGCAATAGAAGCGGGGATAAAGGTTGAAGGGAAGGCGGAGTAGTGAACCTCCAAAGTACCGATATCTTTTGATTGCCCTGCCATTGAAAAGGCTGACATCAGCAGAGCAAATATTGAAAATGCGGCAATGAGTAGACGTTTCATGGTGACATCCTTAACGGCTTTGACCTTTTCTTTATACGCGATATCTCAAGAACTCGGATCGTTGTGAAATGAGAATGCCGTTTGGGTCAAAAAATGCTTATTTGCTAAAGCTCTGTTTTGTGAAAGCTGTGAGGTAAGTTAATTTTTCTGCTCGGTCTAAAAAGGGATCGAGTTACATCAACTACATTTGGGTGGGGGTTTTAGAACTGGCGGTGTGAAAGCCGCCAGTATAGTGATGTTAACTTGAACTAAACACTCATCCTCGCCAAGAGGCGAACGAGAGTTTTATAACATACGCCAAAGCGGACCAATGATGTCGCCAAGCAGTATGTTAATAAATTGCAGAGCAATAAAAATTATCAGCACACTTAGGTCAATACCACCCATTGATGGGATGACTCTACGTACGGGAGCAACAAGTGGCTCCGTCAGTTGGATCATCACATACTCTATAGGGCTTTGTCCCTGACTGACCCAGCTTAGAATTGCGCGCAATATCAGTACCCAGAACAACAATCCACCAGCGGCTTTCACCATGGCTATCAATGCAATATATAGAATCGATAGGTCGATGATAATACCTGAGCCTGATACTGCCTGAAGTGCAATAAACTTCAAGGTGCAGAGTACATAGGCAAAAAGCACAGTTGCCATATCAAGGTTGCCCAGTGAAGGAACAACTCTTCGAAGTGGTGCAACTACTGGCTGAGTTGCTTTCACAATAAATTGCGAAAACGGATTATAAAAGTCAGCCCGTGACCACTGCAGCCAAACACGCAGCAAGACGACCATGATATAGAGGTCGAAAAGAGTATTTACTAAGAATGTCAAAGAATTCATGTGGTAACCCTAAAATAATGATTCCATTTCTTTCGCACGGTTTACTGCTGCCTTCATGGCTTCTGATACCGTTTCAGAAAGTTGTTTGTCGTTAAAAACTTTTATTGCCTCGGCAGTTGTACCACCTTTTGATGTCACCTGTGAGCGTAAGGTTTCCAGCGTTGTTTCTGGATTAGCCACGACCATTTGGGCTGCACCAAGCGCCGATTGCTGAACAAGTGTTCGTGCCATATCCGCTTCAAAGCCCATTCGTCGAGCTTCAGCTTCCATCGCTTCCATAAACAGAAAGAAATACGCGGGCGCACTGCCAGCAGCGGCAATGATGCTGTTGATGTCACTTTCTTCATCCACCCAGCAAATCTTACCTGTTGCTGAAAGTAGGTCTCCAGCGTAGTCGCGATCTTTTTCCGAAACATTTGCTGGCGCATACAATCCTGTCATGCCCAAACCAACCAATGATGGCGTGTTTGGCATGGTTCTGACTAGGTTCAGCGTTTGACCCACCATGTCATTCAATCTTGATACTGTAATGCCAGCTGCGATAGAAATAACCAGCTTACCGTCAAAACTGAGGTCACTGACAGAGGAAAGCAGGTCTTCCATACCCTGCGGTTTCACACCAAGTACCACCACATCAGCTTTTTTTATCGCTGTTTTGACGTCGGGTGTTGCCTCAATACCAAATGTATCGGTGAGCAAGGTGTTTTTTTCTGTTGTCCGGTTGGTCGCTATAATACTGGAGGCGGGATAGCCTGACTTCAAGAGGCCGGAGATAATTGATCTGGCCATATTTCCGGCGCCGATAAAGGCGATGACGCGATGTTCCATCAATGAAAAGTCCTTTGTAGTCGTGAGCAGAAAACGCGGTTTGGGCTTTCTAGCTTTCTTTATTGCTGTAATCCCGGGCACCGAAGACAGCCGTGCCGATTCTGACCATGGTACTACCTGATGCAACAGCGGCTTCTAAATCACCACTCATGCCCATAGACAGCGTATCAAAGTTGTCACGGGTCACCTGCATTTCAGTAAATAGTGCTGAAAGAGGCGCAAAGGCGCTCATCTGCCTGTCATAGTCTGACTCTGGTTGCGGAATACACATTAAACCACGAAGTGTTATCCGCGGCAGCGCGTCGATGTCCCGCGCAAGCGACTCTACTTCGTCCAGTGGAATGCCTGATTTACTTTCTTCACCACTGGTGTTGACCTGAATCAGAACCTGCAGCGGTGGCATATCTTCTGGACGCTGGTCGCTAAGGCGCTTGGCTGTTTTGAACCGATCGATAGTATGTACCCAGCCAAAGTGCTCTGCGATCAGGCGCGTTTTGTTCGATTGAATAGGGCCGATAAAGTGCCAGTCTAATGATGGGTGTTTTTCATTAAAATACTGAACTTTTTCAACACCTTCCTGCACGTAATTTTCTCCGAAGCAGGTATGCCCGGCGGCAACGGCAGCTTCTATATCACTGATTGGCTTAGTTTTACTGACTGCCATCAGTGTTACGCTTTGTTCGTCTCTCCCGCATTTTTCGGCAGCGACGCTAATTTGTCGAGTGACCTGTACAAGGTTTTGTTTGATACTACACATGTTTGTTTCTGCGAGGAAAATAAGTTAATGGACATTACCGAGTTACTGGACTTTAGTGTAAAGCATAACGCGTCAGATCTACATCTTTCCGCGGGGATTCCCCCTATGGTTAGAGTAGATGGCGATGTCCGTAAGTTAAGCCTGCCTCCATTTAGCCATAACGAAGTACAAAAGCTTATCTTTGATATCATGAATGATGCGCAGCAGCGTGAATTTGAACAAAACCTTGAGGTGGATTTTTCCTTCGAGATGGCATCGACAGGACGCTTCCGTGTCAATGCTTTCCACCAAAGCCGCGGTTGTGCCGCTGTGTTCCGTACCATACCTTCTGAAGTACCGACATTAGAATCGATTGGTGCGCCACCCGCATTTGAGCGTTTTGTTAACCTGCAAAATGGTTTGGTGCTGGTTACCGGACCGACAGGATCAGGTAAATCAACGACCTTGGCCGCGATGCTCGATCGCATTAACAGTGAACAGCACAGGCACGTGTTGACCATCGAAGATCCGATTGAGTTCGTCCATGCGCAGAAAAAATGCCTGATCAACCAACGTGAAGTGCACCGTGATACCCATTCATTTGGTAAAGCACTGCGCTCAGCACTGCGTGAAGATCCGGATGTCATTCTTGTCGGTGAGCTTCGCGATCAAGAAACTATCAGTTTAGCGCTGACGGCAGCGGAAACCGGGCATTTAGTCTTCGGTACCCTTCATACTTCCAGCGCGGCAAAAACTGTCGATAGGATCATTGATGTCTTCCCTGGCAGTGATAAATCGATGGTACGCTCGATGTTATCTGAATCGTTACGTGCTGTGATTTCACAGAAGCTGATCAAACGTGTTGGCGGCGGTCGTGTGGCAGCCCACGAGATCATGGTCGCGACTCCGGCTATTCGTAACCTGATCCGTGAAGATAAAGTCGCTCAGATGTATTCCATGATCCAAACTGGTGCTTCGCAAGGCATGCAGACCATGGATCAGGCGCTTCGTATCCTGTTGGCTCAAGGTTCCATTGACATGGAAGAAATGGCCAAGCATCAAGATATCAACAATACACCGAGCTACTAACAGGATTTTTCATGCTCGAAAACTTATTGGATGAGATAAACCTGCGTGGTGCCTCTGACTGTTATATTACCGTCGGTGCGAAACCCATGCTCAGAGTTGATGGCCAATTGACGCCCTATGCGTCAGAAATGACCAAAGAACTGATTTGTATTCTGCTAAAAGAATGCATGGACATGGAACAATGGCAGACTTTTGAAATACATAAAGAAGCTAATTTTGCGCTGGTCAGTGAACGTGGTCGCTTTCGTGTCAGTGCATTTTGGCAGCGGGACATGCCAGGTGCCGTTATTCGACGGATTCAGACAGAAATCCCAGAGATTGAGGAATTAGGCCTGCCTGCCGTTATGCAGGACTTGGCTGTTGCCAAACGTGGCTTGGTGCTCGTGGTTGGCGCGACAGGCTCCGGTAAGTCGACCTCGATGGCGGCGATGATTGGCTTTCGCAACAAGCACCTGAGTGGGCACATTTTGACGGTGGAAGATCCGATTGAGTTTGTTCACCCCCACCAAGCCTGTATTGTTACGCAGCGTGAAATCGGTATAGATACCGAGAGCTATGAAATTGCGTTAAAAAACTCGCTCAGGCAGGCGCCGGATATGATCATGATTGGTGAAATCCGGACACAGGAGACCATGGAATATGCAATGCAGTTTGCTGAGACGGGTCACTTATGTATCGCAACGCTGCACGCCAATAATGCAAATCAGGCATTGGAGCGGATTCTGCACTTGGTGCCGAAAGAGCGCAGAGAGCAATTTCTTTTCGACTTGTCCTTAAACCTCAAAGGTGTGTTGGCGCAGCAACTGATCCCGGATGTCAGTGGCAAAGGTCGGCACGGTGCGTTTGAATGTTTGATCAATACTTCCAGTGTGTCTGATCTTATTCGTCGAGGCGAACTACATGAGCTGAAAACCACTATCTCCCGTGGTCACAATGCGGGGATGTGTAGTTTCGATCAATCACTGTTTGCCTTGCTTCAGCAAGGAAAGATCACTGAGCGTGATGCCCTGCATCATGCTGATTCACAAAATGACCTCAAGCTAATGATCAAGATGAATAATGATCAAACGTCACCTGAGACACTTAAGAAAATTACTATTGATATGGGATAGGTAAAACAAATAAAAAATGGCAGCCTTGAGCTGCCATTTCCTCTATTCGACTGAAAGATTAGTACTGATTCTCAAACCAGCTTTCAACAATAATCACTGCTGACTGGCTATCAATATTTCCTTTACCAAGCGCCCGGTAGCCACCATGTTCGAACAGTGATGAACGAGCTTCAGTCGTTGTCAAACGCTCATCGTGTAATTCGACCTTGCAGCCAAATCGACCATTGAGGCGATTGGCAAATTTGCGTGCTCGTGGTGTGATGGCTTCAAGCTCACCACCATGCAAATCCAATGGTAGGCCCACGATGACCAAATCCGGTTGCCACTCTTTCAACAAAGTTTCAATGGCATCCCAGCTTGGAATGCCATCTCTTGCTTTCAGTGCCTTAAGCGGTTGTGCGGTGCCTGTGATGGCTTGCCCCACAGCAACGCCGATGCTCTTGGTTCCATAATCAAAACCAAGAACGGTCTGGGTGTTACTCATGCATGTCCTATTTCAGAAGAAAGATTAGCGGCAGAGATACCGAGTTGAGACAGCGCTTTTGCCCAGCGCTCATTAATCGGTGTGTCAAAGATAACAGCGGGATCGGCTTCGATGGTCAGCCAGCTGTTTTCGGCAAGCTCTTGCTCAAGCTGCCCTGCATCCCATCCGGCATAACCAAGAGCAACGATAAACTGATCGGGTTGCTCACTGGTGCCCAGAAGGCTAAGGATATCTTTTGAGGTGGTGACCATTAAATCATCGGTAAGCTCGACACTTGATCCATAGAGCTGTGCGGGTTTGTGAAGCACAAAACCACGATCTTCTGAAACTGGTCCGCCAAACAAAACGGGTTGATCAAGACTCACAGGATGGACGACAACGAGATCTCTTTCGATCTCAATCTGATCCAGCATATTGGCGACAGAGATATTAATAGCCTGGTTTATCACCAGTCCCATCGCACCTTCATCGTTGTGTTCACACATGTACACAACGCTATTTTGGAAGCGGTCGTCTGCCATACTCGGCATCGCGACCAAAAAATGATTTTTTAGGTTCATGGCACCCTTTTAACCGGATGTGCTTACTCTAAGTATGAGCATAAAGCATCAGAAAGTCATATTAGGGCGGCTTAGATCCACCCTAGTGACCAACCTGTTGAAGGCTATGCGTTTATACGACGCTCAATGGCATCCATCAGCTTGCCAGTGATAGAAATATCGAAAGCAGCTTCAATCTCACGGATACAGGTTGGGCTGGTGACATTAATTTCGGTTAGCTTATCACCAATTACATCCAGACCGACAAAGATAAGCCTTTTTCTTTCAAGGTAGGGGCGACTTTTTTAGCGATTTCCCAGTCTGTATCACTCAGGGGTCTTGCTTCACCACGTCCACCCGCTGCGAGGTTACCGCGAGTCTCTCCTTTCGCTGGGATGCGAGCGAGGCAATATGGCATTGGCTCACCGTCAACAACCAGAATGCGCTTATCGCCGTTACTGATATCAGGAACAAAAGTTTGTGCCATGCAGTAGTTGTTGCCAAGTCCGGTCAGAGTTTCAATAATCACTGAGAGGTTCGGATCGCCTTGTTTGACACGGAAAATCGATGATCCTCCCATGCCATCAAGAGGCTTTAGGATCACATCACCGTACTTTTCCTGAAATGCTTTGATCTGATCCGCTCGGCGGGTGACAAGCGTGGTTGGTGTGAGTTCCGGGAACCATGCGGTGAACAGCTTCTCGTTACAATCTCGCAGGCTCTGTGGTTTGTTGACGATCAGGCTACCCGCTTCTTCGGCGCGTTCCAGAATATAGGTCGCGTAGATGTATTCGGTGTCGAATGGTGGGTCTTTGCGCATCAGCACCGCATCAAGATCAGCCAGTGTGATTTCTTGCTCGCTAACAACCTCAAACCACTTATCAGGGTTTTCTTCTAGAGTGACGATTTGGGTTCTTGCCTGCGCTTTACCCTGTTCGAGAGACAGATCCTGCATTTGCATGTAGTGGATTTCCCACCCACGGCGCTGCGCTTCTAGCATCATAGCGAACGATGAATCTTTTTTAATATTGATGGATTCAATAGGGTCCATCACGAATCCCACTTTGATCATTTTTTTATCCTTGTTAACCGAGGTCGCCAAAACGCACTTGAAGCGCTGTTATTGCTGTCAAAGCCGCTGTCTCTGTTCTCAACACCCGAGGGCCAAGCAGAGTTTCCTCGAAGCCCCACTCGCGTGTGTTGTCTATTTCTTCTGACGATAAACCGCCTTCAGGCCCGACAAGCAAACGAACCCGGGTGACAGGCTCTGGCAGTGTATTGATAGAATATTTTGCTCTAGGGTGGAGATTGAGACTCAAGCCATCAAATTCAACCCTACACCAATCCTCAAAAGACATGATGGGCTCGATTCTCGGGACTGTGTTTCGTCCGCATTGCTCACACGCAGAGATGGCGATTTTTTGCCATTGCTGAAGTTTCTTCTCAAAGCGTTCTGCATTGAGCTTTACACCGCATCGTTCTGAAATCAGTGGCGTGATGGTATTCACGCCAAGCTCTACCGCTTTTTGGATGGTAAATTCCATCTTATCGCCCCGGCTGACAACTTGACCGAGGTGAAGATAAAGCGGAGATTCGATACTACTCTCGACACGGTTTTTGATTTGGACCGATACTGATTTTTTTGACACGGTATCGATTGTGGCAGGAAACTCAGCATCGCTACCGTCAAATAAAAGAACGTCTTGTCCCTGCTGCATGCGCAGGACTCTGCCTATATGATTGGCAGCGTCGTCACTGAGAGTGATCAGCCCCTGCTCAGGGAGGGGGCTGGGGTGATAAATTCTGGGGATCCGCATGATATGCTCTGTCATCAATCGCAAGATGGTGATTGTATCACGCAGTAATATCCTTAATCATCCGTGAATCCCTTTACCGCTCAGCTTTTACAGGCCTTGGGCTTTGCAGGCTTCCAATACAAAAGGATTGTGGTTTTTCTGGATTGCCGCGATTTTTCTGTCGCGTTCACATTCCCATGCTGTAACCGGATAGGTTTTATCCCATGCGTTCATCAGTTGAACCTGGGCTTTTGCTAGGCGGAAGTCATATTCTTTGTACATATATTTGTAAATGCGGGCAATCGCGCCCCTGCTTTGCTGGGGCGGCTCAGCGACTCGCTGTTTAAAGTCGACTTTTACGCTACATTGACCGTAGTTGGCGCCTTTTGCGTTATTCCATTGTGAAAAACGAAAATTTGAACGGTCGCCGTTCACTTCACCAATGGCAGGGACAAGGTTGTGAAGGTCGGCTTCCATCAATCTAAATGTCAGATCTTTTTTAGAGCAGGCTTTGCGTCCCCCATTTTGCCAGCACTGACGCTGGTGACCCATTTGCCATGCTGGCACTACATGCTCCCACTCAATGCGGCTGGCGCGTTTTTGCTGTTTCCTGACTTTATAGCCGCAGGCATCAAGCTCGGGTATTCCCTTTTTGCCTTGCCAAGTGATGGGGCACTCGCAATAAAAGCTGGTCGGATGCGATTGATATATTTCCACTGCTAGTCGTTTAGCTTTTGAAAAGGATTGTGGTGGCTCAGCAGAACTGAGCATTGGAACCAAGACAAGAGAAAGGGCAAAAAGATTTAGCTGGCGCATGCAGTACCTTTAATAAGACGTCAGTGAATCAGGACGTTGATTCTGTTGACTTAATTATCACTGACAAACTTATTAATTTCTTTCTATTTCTGATACGCAGGGCAAAAAAGCTGAGTGCTCTCAGTTAGGTCATGTCAACTCTAAGGGGGGATGTGGGAGCTTTGTTAGTTCTATTTATTGACCTGTCCATACCAGAGCTTGCTGGCACCGTCGGCAAACATAAGTGGCTTGCTGTCTTTGTACTTTATTGTGTCGCCTGATGGTCAGAGGGATTTCGTCACATTCGCAACGATAGCTGAATGTTTTGCCAGTCACTGAGGCCACATCAAAGCTGTGCGTGGTGCTCGCGGGTACTTTAAACACTTTCGTCATCATGGCTTGCCACTCTTTTCCGTGAGGGCGAACCTTGCCAAAAGCTGCGTAAACAAGAAGGTGAGAAACTTCATGCGGTACTACTTCGCTAAGAAATGCTTCAGGGTTTTCTCGCAGTAGTACAGGGTTGAATCGGAGCGTCCAGCGATTTAACAGTGCCATGCCCGCTGTTTTTCCACGAATATCAAAGTGAATATCAGGTAACGGGTGCGATGTGCCTAAAGCGCTGTTGGCATATTCGACACAGGATGCTACAGCTTTGATGATGCGGTATTGAAGTTCTGTCACTGAGATGTCTGGCGAGAGAAATAAGAGCAAAGGGTAGGGGATAGGAAACAAAAAGGGAAGCGCGATGCTTCCCTTTTAAAGTCTTAATACAACAGGTTGTCTGCTTACTTGATTTGAGCGAAATCGCGCAGAGCCGCCACTTTATCCGTTTTTTCCCAAGGGAACTCTTCACGACCGAAGTGGCCGTAAGCTGCTGTCTTTTTGTAGATAGGCTGCAGAAGATCAAGCATTTCCTGAAGACCGTATGGGCGCAGGTCGAAGTGCTGACGAACAGCTTCAACAATGACGTCTTGCGATACTTTCTCACTACCAAACGTTTCTACCATGATTGACGTCGGGTCAGCCACACCGATTGCGTACGACAGCTGAATTTCACAACGGTCAGCCAGACCAGCGGCAACGATATTCTTCGCAACATAACGCGCTGCGTATGCAGCAGAGCGGTCAACTTTTGATGGATCTTTACCAGAGAATGCACCACCACCGTGACGAGCTGCACCGCCGTAGGTATCAACGATGATCTTACGACCCGTCAGACCACAGTCACCCATAGGTCCACCGATAACAAAACGGCCAGTTGGGTTGATGAAGAAGTTGGTCTCGCTGTTCAACCACTCGGTCGGTAGAACGGGCTTGATAATTTCTTCCATCACGGCTTCACGCAGGTCAGCAGTTGTCACGCTGTCGCAATGTTGGGTAGATAAAACAACCGCGTCGATACCGACGATGTTGCCTTGGTCGTACTGGAAAGTAACCTGAGATTTAGCATCTGGACGCAACCAAGGGAGCGTGCCGTTCTTGCGCACTTCAGCTTGGCGCTGAACAAGGCGATGTGAGTAAGTGATTGGTGCTGGCATCAGCACGTCAGTCTCGTTGGTCGCGTAGCCGAACATGATACCCTGATCGCCCGCGCCTTGCTCTTTCGGGTCCGCTTTATCAACGCCTTGGTTGATATCAGGTGACTGCTTACCAATGGTGTTCAGAATCGCACATGAGTCCGCATCGAAGCCCATGTCTGAATGCACATAGCCGATTTCACGAACGGTTTCACGGGTCAATTCTTCGATATCGACCCAAGCAGAGGTCGTGATCTCACCACCGACCATAACCATGCCGGTTTTCACGTAAGTCTCACACGCAACACGTGCTTTGGTGTCCTGCTTGAGGATTGCATCAAGGACAGCGTCCGAAATTTGGTCAGCAATCTTATCAGGATGTCCTTCTGATACAGACTCAGAGGTGAAGAGGTGTTTTGTCATATCTCAGGGCCTCACTATGTTCATTTTTCTGGATTCGTTATTCCAAACACGCTTGTGTACGTACGGATGTATTACCATCTAGACGTCCATTCTACTCAGTACGAATGGCAAATCAACCAAAGATGACGTCAGTTGCAAAATAAAGTGAATGAAACTGTAACTGCAAATTTACAAACGAGAAGCATTGCGGACGTGTAGTTCTGCAATATTTTGTCACTTCAGAGCTTTATTTTTTTGTTAAGCGTTTGGACGTCTTTATTTCCAGACTTCCATTACGAGCACGTTTTTGATTTGGATTTGTTCGTGCCGAATACAGCGTTGTTTTGTTTGAATTACGACGCGGAGGAAAGTACTGAAGAACGACTTCTATCAAGCAAATTTAGTCATAAAAGCCCATATTAACAGGCGTTTTTTGTCTTATATTTGCTTGATGCTTCTTTAAGTCACTGAGCCACTGGGAGAGGCGTCACATTCTTAGTGCGACTTTTCCATTGATGAGATACACTAGCGGTCGCTTTTCATTACTTATGTTGTGTACTCAGGGAAATGGCAATACGCATTGCAATTAATGGATTTGGTCGAATAGGCCGCAGTGTACTCCGTGCATTATACGAAAGTGACAAAAGAGACCAGATACAGGTGGTCGCCATCAATGAGCTTGCGGAGCCTGAAGGTATGGCCCATCTGCTCAAGTATGATTCCAGTCATGGCAGATTCAAAGAAAAGGTCAGTTTCAATCAGGAGCACCTTTTCGTCGGTCAGGACAAAATCCGTATTCTGCATCTCGCTGATATCCACCTTCTGCCATGGGCTGATCTTGACGTTGATATCGTCCTAGAGTGTACGGGCGTCTACGGGGAGAGGGAACATGGCCAGGCCCATCTTGATGCTGGCGCGAAAAAAGTCCTCTTCTCCCACCCGGGTGGCCACCACCTAGACAACACGATTATCTTCGGTGTTAACGACGACACACTAAAACCTGAACACACCATCGTTTCCAACGGCTCTTGCACGACAAACTGTATTGTTCCTGTCATTAAGGTGTTGGACGAAAAATTCGGCATTCAGTCCGGTACTATCACCACCATTCACTCGTCGATGAATGACCAGCAGGTGATTGATGCTTACCATCCAGACCTGCGAAGAACCCGGGCTGCCAGCCAGTCGATCATTCCTGTCGACACCAAACTTCACCTCGGCATTGGCCGAATCTTCCCTGAATTCGCTGATAAGTTTGAAGCGATTTCTGTCAGGGTGCCCACGATCAACGTCACCGCCATGGATTTGAGCGTGACGGTCCATACCAATGTCAATGTTGATGATATAAATCAAGCCCTGAAAGACGCGGCTCAGTGTACATTGGTGGACATTGTTGATTACACAGAAGCCCCACTGGTTTCGAACGATTTTATTCACGATCCTCACAGCGCTATCGTTGATGGCTCGCAGACACGAGTCAGTAACCAACATCTGGTAAAAATGTTGGTGTGGTGTGACAACGAGTGGGGATTTGCTAACCGGATGCTGGACACCGCGTTAGCGATGGAGAGTTTTTCCTGAGGTTTGCCTGTTTGAACCTCTTCGTGGGCCGACTTTTACATGGATTATTTTTAATTTTAAGTTAAAGAGAGAGCGAATATGTCTGTTATTAAAATGACTGATCTGGACCTTGCTGGTAAGCGTGTCCTGATCCGTGCTGACCTGAATGTGCCAGTGAAAGAGGGTAAAGTCACCTCTGATGCGCGTATTCTGGCATCACTACCTACTATCAAGCGCTGCCTTGAAGCCGGCGCAAAAGTGATGGTGACCTCTCACCTTGGCCGTCCTACTGAAGGCGAGTATGCAGAAGAGTTTTCTCTGCAACCTGTAGTTAATTATCTGAACGACGCGCTTGATTGCGACGTGACACTGGCAAAAGAGTACCTGTCAGGCCTTGAGCTGAATGCAGGTGAACTGGTTGTTCTGGAAAACGTTCGCTTTAACAAAGGCGAAAAGAAAAACGACGAAGCACTGTCTAATCAGTATGCGGCGCTGTGTGATGTATTTGTCATGGATGCATTTGGTACTGCTCACCGTGCACAGGCTTCAACACACGGTGTTGGCATGCACGCGCCTGTTGCGTGTGCGGGGCCTTTGCTAGCCGCTGAGCTTGAAGCGCTGGGTCAGGCGCTGGATACCCCTGCGCGTCCAATGGTTGCTATCGTTGGTGGTTCGAAAGTGTCTACCAAGCTGACAGTGCTTGAGTCGCTGGCGAAAATTGCCGATCAAGTTGTAGTAGGCGGTGGTATCGCAAACACCTTCATCGCTGCAACGGGCAACAACGTGGGTAAATCACTGTATGAACCGATCTGGTTGATACGGCGAACGCGCTAATGTCTCAGACTGACGTGCCTGTGGCGACTGACGTTGTGTGTGCAAAAGAGTTCTCTGATACTGCAGAAGCCACGATTAAAGCGTCAGGTGATATTGCTGAAGATGACATGGTGCTGGATATCGGCCCTGATTCAGCGCACCATTTGGCGGAAATTATCAAAAATGCGAAAACCATTCTTTGGAATGGCCCTGTTGGCGTCTTTGAAATTGAGCAGTTTGGTAAAGGTACTGAGATTGTATCGAAAGCCATTGCTGACTCTGAAGGCTTCTCAATCGCGGGTGGCGGCGACACACTGGCTGCTATCGACAAGTACGGCATCAAAGAGCAGGTTTCTTACATTTCAACAGGGGGCGGCGCGTTCCTTGAGTTTGTTGAAGGTAAAAAGCTGCCAGCCGTAGAAATGTTGGAACAGCGCGCTAACGGTTAATTGAACAAAACTGCAGTGGCTACGGCCGCTGCCGGGTGCCAGACAGTGGTGGTTTTGGCACCCAGTTTGGGTACAATGCTTCGCGTTGTTCGCAAACGTTTGCTGAATTGCGTTCGGTTGAGGGGGTCAATCGGACAGAAAATTATCAAAAGACAGTTTAAATAGGACTATTGCTATGTCTAAGATTTTTGATTTCGTAAAACCTGGCGTTATCTCTGGTGATGATGTTCAGAAAGTATTTGAAATTGCTAAAGAGCACAAATTTGCCCTGCCAGCGGTAAACGTTGTTAACACCGATTCTATCAATGCTGTCCTGGAAGCTGCGGCAAAGGTTAAAGCACCTGTTGTTGTTCAGTTCTCAAACGGTGGCGCTGCGTTCTTCGCAGGTAAAGGCCTGAAGCTGGAAGGTCAAGGTTCACAAGTTGCAGGTGCTATCGCGGGTGCGAAATATGTTCACGCTGTTGCTGAAACATATGGTGTGCCAGTTATTCTGCACACTGACCACGCTGCAAAGAAATTGCTACCTTGGATTGACGGTCTGCTGGACGCGGGTGAAGAGTTTTATGAGCAAACTGGCAAGCCACTTTTCTCTTCACACATGATTGACCTGTCTGAAGAGTCACTGGAAGAAAACATCGAAATCTGCGGCAAGTACCTTGAGCGCATGGCGAAGATGAACATGACGCTGGAAATCGAACTGGGTTGTACTGGTGGTGAAGAAGATGGCGTTGATAACTCTGACATGGACGCATCTGAGCTGTACACCTCACCAGAAGACGTTGCTTACGCATATGAGAAACTGAATGCGATCAGCCACCGTTTCACTATTGCTGCTTCTTTCGGTAACGTACACGGCGTATACAAGCAGGTAACGTTGTTCTGACGCCAACTATCCTGCGTGATTCTCAGGCTTATTGTGCTGAGAAATTCGGTATCGCACCTAATGCATTGAACTTCGTATTCCACGGTGGTTCTGGCTCGTCACAAGCTGAAATCGAAGAGTCTATCTCTTACGGTGTTATCAAAATGAACATCGATACCGATACTCAGTGGGCGACGTGGAACGGTATCCGCACTTACTACGTTGAAAACGAAGGCTACCTACAAGGCCAAATCGGTAACCCAACGGGTGAAGATGCACCTAACAAGAAATTCTACGATCCACGTGTCTGGTTGCGTAAAGGCCAAGAGTCAATGGTGACTCGTCTTGAGCAAGCATTCTCTGATCTGAACGCGATCGACGTTCTGTAAGCTGAGATTGATTCACGCTATCGCGTGAACCATAGTGTGATAAGACCCGCTAATTCTTGGCGGGTTTTTTTTATCTGTATAGTAATTGAGCCAATGCCTCTACTTTTATTGGCGTTACAATTTCGCCGGTAATTCCTTCCTAATGAATACATAACGGACCTTTACGCTATTCTGCCGATAGGTTATCTGAGCGAACAAAAAGCGAGATTACAATGAGCCAAGAAAATGCACTTGAGCATGCCGCGAATGATGCCACCAGCTGGCTGGTGGATAATCAGGATCTACTTATCCAATATGGGATGAACATCCTTACCGCCATTTTGATTTTGGTTATCGGTAACTGGGTAGTCAAAGCGCTGGCGAATGGTGTTGCCGAGGTCTTAAAGCGTAAGAAATTCGACATGACGGTGGTCGACTTTGTTCAAGCTTTTGTTCGCTACATGTTGTTCGCCATTGTACTGATTGCTGCGCTTGGCAGGCTGGGTGTTCAGACTGCATCTGTTGTTGCGGTGATTGGTGCTGCAGGCCTTGCTGTTGGCCTTGCATTGCAGGGGTCGTTATCAAACTTTGCGGCTGGTGTGCTGATTGTCATGTTCCGACCTTTTAAATCGGGTGACTATGTTGAGGTTGCTGGCGTGTCAGGCTCTGTATCCTCTATTCAGCTCTTTTCTACGGTGCTAAAGACGCCGGACAATAAAATGGTGGTGGTGCCAAATGGTTCAGTCATTGGTAGCCCTATCACCAATTACTCGACCTACAACACCCGTCGTATCGATCTGATGGTTGGTGTTTCATACAGTGCAAACCTGCAAGAGACCAAGCAGGTACTTGCCGATATTATCGCTGCAGAATCAAGAATATTGTCTAACCCAGCCCCCACTATCGGTGTGGTTGAACTGGCTGATTCCTCTGTGAATCTGGTTGTTCGCCCTTGGGTAAACACCAGTGATTACTGGCCTGTTTACTTTGATTTGATGCAGGCCATCAAGGAAGGATTAGACAGTAAAGGTATTGAGATTCCGTATCCGAAAATGGATATCCAGTTAACGAAATCCAGTGCGGAATAGTTGGGAGTAATGTCTTGCTGCCAACGCGTGACACTCTCATTAAGGTGTCAAATACCTATGATCCGGTTAAAGAAATTTCACTGTTTGTAACATTTTTTCTTGCAGATATTGTCGGGCTTTCCTACCTTGCCTTACATAGACAGTGTGTAATTTATAAACAGGTAGACATACCAATCACTCAGTTATAAGGATGCTGATTTATGAGCGATATCCCGTCAGAGCTTAAGTATGCGACGACCCATGAATGGGTTCGCCCCGAGGGCGATGGGGTTTATACCGTCGGTATATCAGACCATGCCCAGTCGTTACTCGGCGATATGGTGTTTATCGATTTGCCTGATCTTGATGATACAGTCGATGCGGGTGATGATTGCGCAGTGGCTGAGTCGGTAAAAGCGGCGTCAGATGTATATGCGCCCTTGACGGGTAAGGTAGTGGCCATCAATGAAGATTTAGAATCTTCCCCCGAGCTGGTGAACTCTGACCCATACGGCGATGGCTGGTTGTTTCAGATAAAAATCTCTGATGATGCGGAGTTGAACGACCTGCTTGATGCCGAAGCTTATGCCGAGTCACTAGATGACGACGATTAATCGTACGACGCTCACTGCCATTATTTCCGAATTGATAATAAAACACCGCGCATGGCGCGGTGTTTGTTGTTTTGGCTAAGCGAAAAGAGTCAGTATTCAGTGCGTAGTCTTCGAATTTCCTGATTAACTTCCTTCACTGTCTTGTAGTGATGGATCTCAGCATTCTCCGGCGCTTGAAGTAGTCCCTTCTGAAACTCGAAATCTCCCTTACCATTGATGTGCAAGCGACCAGAGAACAAACGCTGGACATGCTTCGCCACCATGACAGGGATATATCGATTAAACATTCGCATTAGTAATTCCTTTTATTATTTTTTTATCCTTACGGCATAACTAGCCAACTCCATCCTCCTGGCTAACAAGCAAGCTCACCAGAAATCTGGCGGCAGGATTATACCCCTGACTTTATGACTGTAAAGTGACTGAACAGGGATAAAAATAATAAAAGTAGTAAAAATAGACGTTATGAATGAATACGTTACTATTCATGGCGAAAGTTAAGGTTATTTTTGTGTAAAATGCGTTACGATACTGAAGATTATTTGTTTTTTATAATCGTAAGGGCTATGTGGTTCTTGTGATGTCGGCGAATATAGGGTCTATGAGAGAGGCAAGCTGCTCAAAACTTAGCATCAAGCCAGCCATACGCGTTCCACTGCTAATATTGATAGTTTTGTTACTCGCTAAGGCCTTATCAAAAACGACGGGAATTGAAGATTTTAGTGCCAGTGGTGCCACGGTACCCAACTGAAATCCGGTAATCTCTTCTACCTGCGTAGCATCAGCGCAGGTCATTCTCCGGCAATTAAACTGTTGGCGCACTTTTCGCGGCTCAACCTGCGCTGAGCCCGGAATACAGGCAAGCACATACAAGCCACCCATGTCTCTGAGAAGAATAGACTTCACCATCAGCTCTGGTTTACTCCGCGCTGTTTTGCAGCATCTTCGACAGATATTGCTTCACGTTCATGTAACAATACTTGATAGGGAACAGACTTGCTATCGAGCAAGTCTGTGATGATGGATGACTTGAATGATGACATACATTTAGTCTTCGTTATCAAGTGCGTAAGGCAATGTTATGCGCCTAATACGGCAGCTGTTGTCGCCTGCAAGACGGAATTCAGTGTCGTCATCGAGGTTGTTGGGCAACACAGCAAGAATTAATGCTTCGCCATCGTCAAAACGATAGCCGGAGATGACTGTACCGCCACTTCGCCAGTTTTCACCAACGCTGCGCTCAATGGTATCGCCTGCATTAGGTGTTTCGTTTGTTTGTCCAGCAAGCAGATAGGTGGCGCGCTTGTTGATGCCTCGATACTTTGCTCTGGCAACGGTTTCTTGACCTGTGTAGCAGCCTTTTTTGAAGCTAATGGCATCGCCCAATGCCTGAAGGTTTAGCGCTTGTGGAATGAACTCACTGACAGTTTCTGATGCGAGTGCTGGAAGTGCACTTTTTATATCGTAAAGTGCCCAGAGTGAAGAGTCTGAGAGCGTGGCGTCTTTGAGTTTACCCAGAAGATCATCCGCTTCTTGTTCTGTCACAGCGAGTAACCAGCGATTTTGCTCAATTTTCACTGCCGTTCCTGTTGCGGTGTTGACGACGTTAGAGTCTGGTTTGAACAGCGTTTGTATCGCGTTGTCAGCCTTCTCTCCAGCAACGCCGAGCAAAATCAGATTACTGGTTTCCAGAGTGATTTTGGAAAATACCGCGTATTTTTTCAGCTCAGTCAATTGCTGCTCATTGACGGATGCCGGCTGAACATAGGCAACGCCTTCACCGTGATGGAACAAACGAATAATTGACCATACTTTGCCTTTCGCATCGCAATGTGCAGCCAGTGTCGAGGCTCCCTTATCTAGCGAAACCAGATCACAAGTGAGCTGGCCTTGCAGGTAACTGGTTGTATCGGCACCCGTAGCAGTGATAAGTGACAGGCTATCAAGGCCTATCAATGACAAAGCAGGGAGGGCGGATGACGCTGTCAGGGGCAAACGTGAAAATGACTGTTTTTCGTACCAGGTTGTCATGATTTTTCTCACATAAATTCTGTCTGTTGAATATGTTAAAGGGTGTCCCGGATAAAGTCAGCACCACAAGGCGCTGATAGTGGCCGATTAATGTTGCTGAGATCACAAGCCGCGAGGCAGACTCAGTTTTGACATAGCCTCGTCAGATTGGCATTGGTACTATGCTGACAAAACACCATCAAGAATGAGGTCAACATGGTAAGCGCAGAAGAAAGAGCGCGAGTAAAATGGGCGTGTCGACGCGGTATGCTTGAATTGGATGTGATTTTGGATCCTTTCTTTGAGGAACGCTTTGATTCACTCTCTGACGAAGATAAGCAGGACTTTATCGATTTTTTGAAGTGTGATGACCCTGACCTTTTTGCTTGGTTGATGGGACATGGCACCAGTGATGACCCCCGCATGAAAGCAATGACCGATGCCATTGTTTCGCACAACCGAAGCAAACTGCGTTAACTTCACCTTACATTCCTCACCAACCGTAAGACGGTTGTTATGGGGAATGTATGTCTCTCTGTTGCTCCTTTTGTTCATCACCTCGGCGTTTCCGCTCTGCCTCAAAGCATCATTTGTCGGTATTTTGATGAGAGACAGACAGAAAAAATGGCGATGTTTTCAAGCTCTCACAGGAACATATCAACTCAGGATTGATGGTCAACTTTCTCGTGGTGAGCAAAAAGTTCAAGTTGAACAAATTGTTATATTCTCTCGATTTTTTATTCTTCTTAAACTTCCTAAAACCTCTTCTACCCGCTTTTTCCCTATTTTCTCCGACTCTGTTGGACCCATTTCATATCGTCACCTTGCAAGAGTTTCGCGATCAATTTAAAGGTCTTAATTTGAAGGTGCTTCCATTTGCATAACAAAAAAGCAAAATGAATCGCATTTTTTCATGGTTTCGTCGATAAGGATTTAATAGACACTATTATCAGCAACCTTTTATGTACACACAGTTGCGTATCACTTTTTGGAGTAGTGGAAGTGAAAATCAAGACAAAGATGCAGGTATTGTCTGCGGTAGCAGGTTTTTCATTAGTTATTTTTTCTGGCCTGATGTGGAAAGCCAATGAATCGTTAATGGGCTTACAGAAGAATCAAACTAACGTTGCGCAGTTAGAAGCCTTACTCTTACACCTTCGCCGGAACGAGAAAGACTTTCTCGGACGCTTTGATATTAAATATTTGACCAAGTTCATCAGTAACAAAAAGCTGTTTGATGAAAAGTTCGAAGAGTTGAAGTCTGGTGCTCACGAAGCGGGCATTGTGCTCCCTGGGGAAGGCACGGTGACACGTTCAATGGAAGAGTACTCACAAGGTTTTACTGATCTTGTGAAAGGGTATGAGATTTTGGGTTTGAATCCAAAATCGGGCCTTCGAGGACAACTGACGGAAATTAACAATCGACTGACAGAGATAGCATCCAATGCTGACGAGAAGATCTTGGCAAGAAAAATGGTGAGTTTAGTTGAATTGCTCCAATTAAATAAATCATCAAAGACCTTCTCGACATACTCAGAAGCGGTTGCTGATACAAACCCTACCTTGTTTGCTGAGCAGCTGAATGTGGCGACGGCGCTCCATAAGCAGCAAAAAGTAATGGGTTTGACGCACAAAGAAGGACTGCGTGGTCAAATTCGTTCGCGCTCCCATGCCGTTGAAGACAGCTTTACGCAGATGAAAGAACAGCTATCAGAGGTAACGTCAGAGGCGGAGAGCATGGTTTGGACGTGGCTTATTGCAAGCCTGATCGCGGTGATATTACTTCTATTTACCGTGACAGCATGGGTAAGTCGTACTATCCAAAGAGGGGTTGATGATTTGCTGAAGACGATGTCAGATGTTGCGGTTACTCACGATCTGACATTAAGAGCTTGTACCGAATCGAAAGATGAGCTTGGGCAGGTGGCTGAAGATTTCAACAAAGTGATGGAGAACTGTCAATCACTGATCAGTGAAGTCAAAGACTCCATAACCTCGCTGAATACCGCGGCATTTGAGGTGAAAAGTCGAACCAATGATGCAGAGCATGCACTCATTACTCAGCGAAGTGAAACAGAACTGGCCGCAACAGCAGTCAACCAAATGGAATCCACTATCCATGAGATTGCATCACGCACAGAAACCGCAGCGTCGAACGCTGGCCAGAGCCTCGACCGTGCGCAGGAAGGTTTCCAAACCATGCAGTCGACTCGCAGTGCGATAGGTACGCTATCCCACGATCTGGGGCGTGCGAGTGAGGAAATTCAGAGCCTTCTGTCATTGTCCCAGAAGATTGGCAGTGTGGTTGATGTGATCAAGGAAATTTCTGAGCAAACCAACTTGCTGGCGCTCAACGCGGCAATTGAAGCGGCACGAGCCGGTGAGCAGGGCAGAGGGTTCGCGGTTGTTGCTGATGAGGTACGCAGTCTGGCTAACCGTACCCACCAATCAACAGAAGAAATTGATGACATGATCACCTCACTTCAGAAGCAGACAGAGCAGGTTGTAAACCAGATTTCTTCTTGTCAGCAGTATGGTGATGAGTCGGTAAACTTTGTATCTGAAGCGGCGACGGGTTTGGATAATATTATGGCAGACATGCAGCAGATCATGGACATGAGCACACAGATAGCGACAGCCGTGGAAGAGCAAAGCATGGTCGCACGTGAAGTGAACCAAAACGTACATAAGATTCAGGAAATCACTTCAACGACCAGCCAGATAAGCGAGGAGAACAGTGAGATAGCGACAAGCGTTGCGTCTCAGGCGGGCTCTCTCGAAAAAGCAATCTCGACGTTTAAGGCATAGAACGAAGAGAAAATAAAACCCGCTTCGGCGGGTTTTATTTTACGCGTTATCCGGTGTGAGGATAGTTGGCTTACTGTTTTCGTTGATATCGGGGTAGTCAATGGTGTAATGCAGCCCTCGGCTTTCTTTTCTTGCCATTGCACATCGAACCATCAGTTCAGCAACATCTAAAAGGTTACGAAGTTCTAACAAGTTGTTCGATACACGGAAGTTACTGTAATACTCATTGACTTCCTGTTTCAGTAACTCGATGCGTCTCAGTGCGCGCTCAAGGCGTTTTGTAGAACGCACTATGCCAACATAATCCCACATTAACAAACGAAGCTCATGCCAGTTGTGCTGAATAACCACTTCCTCGTCAGAGCAACTCACCTGACTTTCATCCCAGCTGGGTAGTATCTCGTCTGGTATGCTCTCACCTGCTTGCGATCCAATATGGCAGGCGGCGGACCAAGCATATACTACACATTCGAGCAGAGAGTTTGATGCCATGCGATTCGCACCATGAAGCCCTGTATAGCTGACTTCCCCAATAGCATAGAGCCCCGGTAGGTCGGTTTGACCATTACGGTCAACCATCACACCACCACAGGTATAGTGAGCGGCAGGTACAATAGGAACGGGTTCTTTTGTTAAGTCAAAGCCAAAAGTCAGCAACTTCTCATAAATGGTTGGGAAATGTTTGGTAACGAAGTCAGGGTCTTTGTGGCTGATATCCAGGTACATACAGTCTGCACCCAAACGTTTCATCTCGTAGTCAATCGCTCTAGCGACGACATCACGGGGAGCAAGCTCTGCACGTGAGTCAAAGTCTGGCATAAATCGTGTCCCATCGGGGCGACGTAGATATGCGCCTTCGCCTCTTAACGCTTCAGTTAGCAAGAAATTACGCGCTTCAGGGTGAAAAAGACAGGTTGGGTGGAATTGGTTGAATTCGAGGTTTGCTACCCGGCATCCTGCACGCCATGCCATGGCAATACCGTCACCAGAAGAGACATCAGGGTTTGACGTATATTGATATACCTTGGACGCTCCGCCTGTTGCCATCACCACGAAACGTGCACGTACAGTTTCGACTGCTTCTTTATTTCGATTCCAAACGTAAGCACCAAGGATACGATCTTTTCCCTTTTTACCTATTTTTTTTCTGGTGATCAGATCAAGAGCGTTATGCCGTTCAAGTACCGTGATGTTGGGGTGTTGATGCACATTGTCCTGAAGTGATGTCTGAACAGCATGGCCAGTTGCATCGGCTGCGTGAAGAATGCGTCTGTGGCTGTGTCCACCTTCTCGCGTAAGGTGGAACTTGGTTTCTCCCGCTTCGCTTTCTTCATCTTTATCGAAAGGAACGCCTGCATCAATCAGCCACTGCACACACGGCTTGGCGTTCTCGGCGATGAAGGTCACTGTGTCTTCATCACAAAGGCCTGCACCAGCGATGAGTGTATCCTGCACGTGAGACTCAATAGAATCTTCTTCATCAAATACCGCGGCTATTCCACCCTGTGCGTACAAGGTCGCGCCCTCATCTCTCGGGCCTTTGCTCAAAACGATCACTTTGTGCTTGGAGGCAAGGCGAAGTGCAAGTGACAAGCCAGCAGCACCGCTGCCAATAACCAGCACATCGCACAGATGGTCTCGGTTGTGTTTCATACCTTTCCTGTATCCCAAAAACTCTCAAAGAAACAACGCAACGTGTTTCGCTGATGTTCCATGTATCGGTCTATCTTGTGTTCTGACCGATCAGTGTACACTATCAGGCATCAGACGCGTAATTTGAGTGGTGTTACGGAAGCTTTCTGAAATATCGATGAGTTTGGTGAAGTCTTGGCGCGCAATCTGGTAAAATTGTGGATCTGGATCAAAAGATGTAAGAATCCAAAACAATATTTGGAACTAAATGACTTTGGTGTGTTCCCAACTACAGGCCTGAACGTTAGCCCACAGAAAGTGGCGATGCTGCCGGCCGTAAAGGGGACAAAACCTTTACGTTAACAGGCAGTACAAGATGAGAGCTGAGCCGAGTGAAGTTTTCAGATGCCACTAATAAGGAGAGTGTGCTCGAATGAGCGAGCAACAGACAGATCAGGCACTGATTGAACGGGTTCAGAATGGCGATAAACAAGCATTTAACCTACTTGTTATAAAATATCAGAATAAGGTGTGTAATCTGATTTCCCGATATGTCACCAACAGTGGCGATATTCCCGATGTGGCGCAAGAGGCTTTTATCAAAGCTTACCGCGCAATTCCGGGGTTTAGGGGGGAGAGCGCATTTTATACCTGGTTGTACCGTATTGCTGTGAACACTGCCAAAAATCATTTGGTGGCGCAGGGCAGACGGCCGCCGCCCAGCGACGTCGATGCAGATGAAGCTGAGAATTTTGAGAACGGTGGTGCACTGAAAGAAATTTCGAACCCTGAGAACCTATTGTTGTCAGAACAATTGAAGCAGGTCGTGTTTGATACCATAGAAACATTGCCTGAAGAGCTGAAGGTTGCAATCACATTGCGTGAGATCGACGGCTTGAGCTATGAGGAAATTGCCGAGGTGATGGACTGCCCGGTAGGGACTGTTAGGTCCCGGATTTTTCGTGCCCGAGAAGCGGTAGACAAACGTGTCAATCCGCTGATTAAACAATGACCGACGTATTGTTGAACGGTGAAAGAGATGGCTGATAAAGAGAATGTCTCGTCATTTTTTGATGGTGAAGACAGAGACAAGAGAGTAATCGAGGCGCTGGGAAGCGATTCGGGTGCTCAGGCGTCATGGAAAAGCTACAGTGTTATCCGCGACACCCTGAGAGGGGAAGCGCCCGCGACATTAGACTGGGACATTGCGTCCAGTGTGAGTGCTGCGTTAGAAAACGAACCTTCGTATAGCCGTGACATCGACCATCAGCCGGCCATGCCCGCTAACGTTGAGCACTTCGGGAGTCTCAACCTCGACCGAAAACGCTCTCTCTACCGGTTGGCTGCAGCCTGTTGGTCAAGTGGGTATCGCGGCGGCTGTTTGTATGGCCATTCTTATTGGTGTGCAGACCCAGCCTCCTGGTTCTGACAGCCCAATACTTGCTGAAGCAACAAGTCAGCCACCGATTCTTGAGACAATTCCTTTTTCCGGTGCCGCCGAGCCTGTTAGTTTAAGCCGCGAAGTTGAAAAGCCAAATGCAGTTAGCGACGAGCAGCTCCGAGAGCAGCGCCTTCGAATCAATGCGTTATTACAAGACTTTGAGTTACAGTTAAGGCTCAATGCAGATGCTGTGGAACCAAAGACGGAATTGCAAGAGTAGAGAGCACACCTTGATTAAAGCATTTTGGGTGGGTGCGGTAGCACTGATGACACTCTCCCCTTTAGCACAGGCGGCGGATGAAGCCGCCCGTGTTCTTGTTGAGAAAATGGATAATGCTAGCCACCAGCTTAGTTATGAAATTTCTTATATCCACGTCCGCAAGAGCAGCATACAGCCACTTCGTTATAGACATGCGCTGATCGATGGTGAGTCATTTGGCCATATCAATTACCTGAGCGGACCTAACCGTAAGATCATCCGGCGCGGCAGTGAGGTCAGCTATTACGAGCCCGGTGTTGAATCCTTCACTATCGAGAGTGGGCAGATGGTAGCGCCCTTGCCAGCGATTATTCAGTCAGATATCAAGCGCATAGCAAAACTGTATAATTTTGTTTCTTTGGGACGAGGTCGTGAAGCAGGGCTGTCAGCCAACCTTGTCAGAGTGTCGCCAAAAGATGAAAGCCGCTACTCCTATGTGCTCTGGATTGAAGATCGAAGCCATCTTCTTCTCCGTGCTGATGTGCTGGATCGTGATGGCGAACCGCTTGAGCAGTACCGTGTGACATCACTTGTGATTTCATCACAGGTTGCAGATTCGCTGAAAGCGATAGCCAGTGCGGAGCTTCCTCCCGTCGTGCATGCTCCCAAACATCAGGATGTGGAAATGGGGTGGGAAGTCACGTCTCTACCCAAGGGCTTTGTTCCCGTTTACCGAAACCGACACCGATTGATGTTAACCAGCCGTCCAGTTGAAAGTCAGATGTTCAGTGATGGTCTATTCAGTTTTTCTGTTTATCTCGCCGATGCTGATAAAATGTCAGTAAGGGAACAGAAAGTGAGGCTTGGCCGCAGAACGATGCACAGTTTCGTCACAGGTAACGCTGAAATCACTGTTGTTGGAGATATACCGCCAGCCACAGCGAAGATCATCGCAGAGTCAGTACGCTTTGTGCCCACTGATAGTGACCAAGGCAAGTAATCGTGATCACTGCCACGGCTGAGGTCGTCTCGTATAAAAATGGCTGTTTATTGGTTCGTTCGACCCAGCAAACCAGCTGTGGCAGCTGTGGCTCTCAAAGCGATTGTGGTACGGGTATCGTCAGTAAGGCGTTACCTGCGAAAACATTAGATATATCAATTCCCTCAGATAAATCCCTGCCAGTAGGCACCATGGTCGAGATAGGCATGCAGGAAAATGCCATGCTGAAATCAGCATTGGTTGTTTACGTTGTCCCGCTGCTATTTTTAATTGTGGGTGCGATTTTTGGTCAGTTTGTTTTTGTTAATCTGGCCAATGGTAGTGAAGGTGCTGTGGTGCTCTCAGCCTTCCTTTTTGCAGGGTTGGGAGGATTCATTGCTCGCGTGTTGTCTCTGCGGTTTGAACAACAGCCTGGCTACCAACCTACCCTTCTTCGTGTCCTCGGAAAGCCAGTTAACAGTAAACTGGTGATAAATGCTGCATCTGAGGATAGCGAGTAGCCGTTAATTTCGGTAGAATCCCGCCACTTGATCGTATGATCGTGAATCTTATTTAAACGAGTTAGTCACACCACTTATGAAGCACATTCGTAATTTTTCGATTATTGCCCACATAGACCATGGAAAGTCGACCCTGTCTGATCGTCTTATCCAAGTCTGTGGCGGTCTAAGCGACCGTGAAATGGAAGCGCAGGTTCTGGATTCTATGGATCTGGAGCGTGAACGCGGCATTACCATCAAAGCCCAGAGTGTGACTCTGAACTACAAAGCTTTAGATGGTAATGATTATCAGCTTAACTTTATCGACACCCCCGGGCACGTTGACTTCTCCTATGAAGTGTCACGCTCTCTTGCTGCTTGTGAAGGCGCATTATTGGTTGTTGATGCGGGGCAGGGTGTTGAAGCGCAGACGCTGGCAAACTGCTACACCGCGATTGAGATGGATCACGAAGTCGTGCCAATTCTCAACAAAATCGACCTCCCTGCGGCAGACCCGGATCGTGTCGCCGAAGAGATTGAAGATATTGTCGGTATCGATGCCACTGATGCGACCCGCTGTTCGGCGAAAACGGGCATTGGTGTTGATCTGGTATTGGAAGATATTGTTAAGAAAATTCCACCACCGGAAGGCAATCCTGAAGGCCCATTACAGGCACTGATTATTGACTCATGGTTCGATAACTACTTGGGTGTTGTGTCTTTGGTTCGCATCAAAAACGGTGAGCTGAAGAAAAACGACAAGATCAAGGTGTTGAGTACCGGTCAGGTGTGGGGCGTTGATCGCATTGGTGTTTTCTCGCCAAAGCAGCAAGATACCCAAGGCCTGAGAACCGGTGAGGTGGGCTGGGTTGTCTGCGGAATCAAAGACATTCTTGCGCGCCAGTGGGGGATACTCTGACTCACGCGAAGCACGGTGCAGAAGATGCACTACCGGGTTTCAAAAAGGTTAAACCTCAGGTTTATGCAGGCCTTTTCCCTGTTTCATCGGATGACTATGAAAACTTCCGTGATGCACTGGGCAAGTTGAGCCTCAATGATGCATCGCTGTTCTATGAGCCTGAGAACTCAGCGGCACTGGGCTTTGGTTTCCGTTGTGGTTTCCTTGGAATGCTCCACATGGAGATCATTCAGGAGCGCTTGGAGCGCGAATACAATCTTGATTTGATCACCACGGCACCAACGGTAGTGTACGAAGTTACCAAAACGAGCGGTGAAGTGATTTATGTCGATAGTCCGGCAAAACTTCCTGCGGTTAACGACATCGATACTATCGGTGAGCCTGTTGCGCGCTGCCATATTCTGGTACCAACGGATTATCTGGGTAACGTTATCACCTTGTGTGTTGAAAAACGCGGTACACAGGTCGACATGGTCTATCACGGCAATCAGGTTGCTCTGACCTATGACATCCCAATGTCTGAGGTTGTACTCGACTTCTTTGACCGTCTGAAATCAACATCGCGAGGCTACGCATCTCTGGATTATGCATTCCAGTGCTATCAGATTTCTGACATGGTGCGTGTTGATATCTTGCTCAACGGTGACACTGTTGATGCACTGGCGATCATCACCCACAAAGATCACTCTCAGACTCGAGGTCGTGACCTTGTTGAGAAGATGAAAGAATTCATCCCACGTCAGCAGTTCGATATTGCGATTCAGGCCGCGATTGGTAATCACATTATTGCTCGTTCAACGGTCAAGCAACTTCGTAAGAACGTAACCGCGAAATGTTACGGTGGCGACATAAGCCGTAAGAAGAAACTGCTGCAAAAGCAGAAAGAAGGTAAGAAGCGCATGAAGCAGATCGGTAACGTAGAACTGCCTCAAGAGGCGTTCCTTGCGATTCTGCACGTTGGAAAAGACAAATAAAAAACACGGACGATTCAGGGGAACATAAATGGCAAATACCTTCGCACTCATCTTGGTAACTATTACCTTGGTGACCGGTGTTATCTGGGTACTGGAAAAATTTATCTGGAGCGCTCGTCGTACGACTAAAGCTGCAGAAGTTCTTGGCCTCAGTGCTGAAGAGCTGGATCAAGGACAGATTGATGCGGTTGCGCCTCAGCCTTCTTGGATTGAAACCGGTGCCTCTTTGTTCCCCGTTATCGGTTTGGTAACGGTGCTGCGATCTTTCGTTTACGAACCGTTTCAAATTCCGTCAGGGTCAATGATGCCGACACTGCTGGTGGGTGATTTTATTCTCGTTGAGAAGTTCGCCTATGGCATCAAAGATCCTGTCTTGCGGTCAACGCTTGTTGAAACGGGTAAACCACAGCGTGGCGACATTGCGGTGTTTAAATACCCGGAAGACCCGCGCATTGATTTCATCAAGCGTATTGTTGGTGTTCCCGGTGATAAGGTGCGCTATGACGAGCAAAAACGCCTGTGTATTCAACGCAAAGGTGAGAGTACTTGCGAACTGCTGCCGATTGATGAAGTGGAAGAAAGCCCGTTTTCTCAGCAGGGAATCAACCTGATCCAGGCGAAAGAAACGCTGGGTGAGGTTCCGCATGAGATATTGGTTAACCCGTACATCCCCAATCAAAGCGGCCGCTATGCCAAAACCAGCGGCAAAAACGAATGGACAGTACCAATGGTCAGTACTTCGTGATGGGTGATAATCGGGATAACAGCCGCGATAGCCGTTTCTGGGGCTTTGTCCCTGAAGAAAACATGGTGGGTAAAGCGGTAGGAATTTGGATCAGTTTCGAATTCGACAAACAGGGCGACTCGGCAATGCCGTCCTGGGTACCCGTTGGCGTGCGGTTTAATCGCGTCGGCGGCATAGATTAACTTGGAGTAACATGACAACAACACTCATAGATAAATTACAGCGTCGTATCGTGTATGAATTCACCGATATGGCGCACCTTAGTCTCGCCCTGACTCACCGCAGTGCCAGTAGTAAGCACAACGAGCGTTTAGAGTTTTTGGGCGATTCTATTTTAAGCTTCGTTATTGCTGATGATCTCTACCACCGTTTCCCGAACGTTGATGAAGGCGACATGAGTCGTATGCGCGCCACTTTAGTGCGCGGCAACACGCTGGCTGAACTTGGTCGTGAGTTCGAGCTGGGTGATGTACTTTCTCTGGGGCCGGGTGAGCTGAAAAGTGGCGGATTCCGCCGCGAGTCTATCCTTGCTGACGCGATTGAAGCCATTATTGGTGCGATTTATCTCGACAGCGATCTGGAAACGGTCCGTGGAATAGTCTTGGGTTGGTACAAAACCCGTCTTGATACCATTGAACCGGGTGCAAGTCAGAAAGACCCCAAAACGCGCCTGCAGGAATTTCTGCAAGGACGACGCAAGCCACTGCCATCCTATAATGTAACTAAGGTGCAGGGCGAAGCGCACAACCAACAATTCACGGTTGAGTGCGAAGTGACGGGACTGGAGATGCCTGTTATAGGTAAAGGCAGCAGTCGACGCAAGGCAGAACAAGCCGCTGCAGAACTGGCATTACAGAAGCTGGACTCATGACAGATAAACAACACTGTGGCTTTATTGCCATTGTAGGCCGCCCAAATGTGGGTAAATCGACACTGCTTAACCGTTTGGTTGGACAGAAGCTCTCGATTACCTCTCGCAAGCCGCAGACGACCCGTCACCGTATCATGGGTGTTGACACTCGAGATGGCTATCAGGCCGTATACGTCGATACACCTGGGCTACACATTGAAGAAAAACGCACCATTAACCGTTTGATGAATCGCGCAGCGTCCAGCTCATTGACCGATGTCGAGCTGGTTCTCTTCCTTGTGGATGGAACGCACTGGACAAAAGACGACGAGATGGTTCTGAATAAGCTACAAAAATCAGAACTGCCTACTGTCCTTTTGGTTAACAAAGTCGACAATGTGAGAGAGAAAGGCGAGTTGTTCCCGCATCTGCAGGAAATTAGCCAAAAAATGAACTTTGTTGATGTGGTTCCCGTATCGGCGAAACACGGCACAAATGTCGATGTGGTTGAAAAACTGGTGCGTCAATCCTTGCCTGAGGGTGATTGGTACTTCCCAGAGGAATACGTCACTGACCGCTCACAACGCTTTATGGCGTCAGAAATCATCCGTGAAAAGTTAATGCGTTTTACTGGTGATGAGCTCCCTTATTCGGTGACAGTTGATATAGAGCGATTCGATTACAACCCGGAAACCGATGGCTTCGAAATCAACGGTCTGATTTTGGTCGAACGTAATGGCCAAAAGCGAATGGTGATCGGTAAAGGTGGCGATAAGATCAAAACTATTGGCCGTGAAGCGCGACTGGATATGGAAGAGCTTTTCGAGCGTAAGGTTTATCTCGAGCTTTGGGTCAAAGTGAAATCAGGATGGGCAGACGACGAACGTGCACTGCGTAGCCTTGGTTATATCGACGACCTCTAAACACCAGCAGACATCGACTGAACGGGACTGAAAGGAGAGTTATGGAAGGATTGCAGCGCTGCTTTGTTCTGCACACCCGGCCTTACAGCGAAACCAGCCTCATTCTGGATGTCTTTAGCGAAAATCACGGGCGTGTCAGCTTAATGGCCAAGGCGCCCGTGGTAAACGCTCTCCCCTCAAAGGTGCACTTCAGCCTTTTACGCCCCTCCTAATGAAATGGTCAGGAAAAGGCGATATGCATACCCTACGTCACGCTGAGGCGATTGGATTGGCGCTTCCTCTTTCTGGCAATGCCCTTTATTCGGGCTTTTATCTGAATGAAATCTTAAGCAGGGTTATTGAACGCGAGACGGCCTATCATCAGGTGTTCTTTGACTACGTTACTGCGCTCAGTGAGCTGGCACAAATGGATAACCCTGAGCCTGCCCTGCGTCGTTTCGAACTCTCATTGCTGGAAGCTCTGGGTTATGGCATTGACTTTTTGCACTGTGCGGGAAGTGGCGAAGCGGTAGAAGATACGATGACCTATCTGTTTCGCGACCAGCAGGGCTTTGTGGCATCATTAATGAAATCAAATAACAAGACGTTTCGTGGGAATGAGCTCATTGCCATGTCGCAGCGTCAGTTTGTGACGTCAGAGCAGCTAAAAGCAGCGAAACGCTTTACACGTCTGGCCCTCAAGCCTTATCTTGGCGCCAGACCCCTGAAAAGCCGTGAGCTGTTTCTTTTAAGGACGAGGAAAAATACCTAATGAACACCATTTATCTGGGCGTGAATATTGACCACGTGGCGACAGTCCGCAATGCGCGAGGCACTCAGTATCCTGATCCTGTTCATGCCGCTGAAATAGCAGAGCGTGCGGGTGCTGATGGGATCACTGTGCATCTTCGTGAAGACCGCCGACATATCATGGACAGAGACGTGCGGATTCTGAAGGAGACAATTCAGACGCGCATGAATCTTGAGATGGCAGTGACGGATGAAATGGTCGCCATTGCCCTAGAGGTAAAACCTGAGTTTGTTTGCCTTGTTCCCGAAAAGCGTGAAGAGCTGACCACCGAGGGCGGGTTAGATGTTGTTGGCCAGCTTGAGAAAGTCAAAGCAGCAACGGAAACCCTGACAGAAGCAGGTATCAAGGTGTCGCTGTTTATTGACGCGGACCGTGAGCAAATTGATGCGGCTAAAACCTGCGGTGCGCCGTATATCGAGCTTCACACTGGTCATTATGCGGATGCGGAAAACGATGAAGAGATGCAGGCTGAGCTGAAGAAAATTGCTGCAGCTGCCAGCTACGCCGATGATATTGGTATTAAAGTCAATGCAGGTCATGGTCTTACCTACCATAATGTTACCCCTATTGCGGCGCTGCCTGAGATTTATGAACTCAACATTGGTCATGCCATTATTGGTCGAGCGCTGTTTGACGGACTCCCAAAAGCTGTGGCTGATATGAAAGCCGTGATGATGGCAGCGCGCAGCTAATGGCAGTGTTAGGGCTCGGTACTGACATTGTTGAAGTGGAACGCTTTGATAAGATGAGATGCTTGCAGGCCTTTGCTGACAGAGTCCTAACGTCACAGGAGCACCTGAGGTTTAATGAGAGTAAATTTCAGGCACGCTTTCTGGCTAAACGCTTTGCAGCGAAAGAGGCTGCGGCAAAAGCGTTAGGGACGGGCTTTGCTTGCGGTGTTACTTTTCAAGACCTCGACATCAGTAACGATGAGTTAGGAAAGCCGATTCTGACGCTGGTAGGGAAAGCGAAAGAAATTGCAGACAGTATGGGAGTGTCCCGCTGTCTGGTATCGATTTCTGATGAGAAAAACTACTCTGTTGCGACGGTGATATTAGAAGGCTGATCGCGCTGAGCTGACAGTCGTCGGGAAATGAGAGAAGGGGCGTTAGCCCCTTTTTTTTCATGCAGGAATGTACTGGCGGGAGAGTTCGCGAATGTGACTGAACTCATCGAGAAGTTCGAGGAGCTCAGGTTCAATATCGGCCAGCTCAGCGCCTTGCTTTAATTGCGTTTCAAGATCGTGGCAAAGCTGTTTTAGCCTAGGTACACCGCTGTATGCGCAGCTGCCATGTAACTTGTGGATAGGCGGCCAAAGGTCATGCTCTGTGCCTTCCAGTGCTTCATTCACTAGTGCTTCCACCTGATCAAACGATTCGACCAACATTTGCAGCAGCTCCACAGCAAGGTCTTGTTTGTCTGCCGCTTGTTGTAAGGCGAGATTCCAATCTAGCTGATATCTCCAGAACCTTTTGATGTCGGTTCAGCAGGTTTTGTGCCGGTAAGCTCGCTACTGCTCAGCTGCCTTCTATCAGTAGTGTCCCCAATCCAACTATTCAGCACCTGTTCCAGAACGGGTTCTTCGATGGGCTTGGTCAGGTAATCATCCATCCCGGCATTGATCAGCCGCTCCCTCTCGCCTGCCATCGCGTGGGCGGTCACTGCGATAATAGGGGTGTGGTGATTCAACATAGAACTACGAATCGCCTGACTCGCGGTGACGCCGTCCATTTCAGGCATCTGAATGTCCATCAAAATCATATCGAAGGCATGCAGATTGGCTTGCTCGACAGCTTTCACCCCGTTCTCAGCAGTGACCACGTTTTCCACTCGTTCACTGAGCAGGGCAGAGATCAGTTTAAGGTTGGCGGGGTTGTCATCGACCGCCATGACTGTCAGCGGCAATTTATTTTGCGCCACGGGCAGCTGTTCAGGCACGGTTTCATATTTGTCAGAGTCACCAAGCAGGGTTTCAGCCAGCTTTCTTATCGGCAGTGGTTTAGCGAAACAGGCTGTCACACCTGCTTGCATCAAGCGCTCTGACACGGCGAGCTCTGTGGTTGGCAGGCAGAAGATAACCTGTCTGGCTTGCCCCTCTGCATCCATCGCCATCTGTAACAGCTTTTCTGTCGGTGGGACTTTCTTAGCACTGACACTGATCAGTGCCGCGTCATAGCTGGTATTAAGATTTGTCGGTGCTGACAGCGTTTCCTGCGCGGTGACATGGAGGCCAGTCTGTGTCAGGCGTTGCGTCATCAACTTACGGCTCTCCTCATCGGACTCAATGAGCAAGAGGGTATGCTCTTCCATACCTGACATATCAACTGGTTGAATCAGTGGTAGATCGGTATGCATCAGAGTCACTGAGAACCAGAAGGTGGACCCTTGATGTAGGCGGCTGGTAAAACCGATTTCACCACCCATCTGCTTGACCAGTTTCTGGGTGATCACCAAGCCAAGACCAGTACCGCCATAACGACGGCTGATACTCGCATCTGCTTGGCGGAATGCCTGAAATAGCTGAGCCTGCTGGCGCTCCGAAATCCCGATCCCGGTATCCTGCACTTCAAAGCGAACTTCAATTGATTCGTTGTTATAACTTTTCAGCTCTGTGGTGACACGAATATTACCGGACTCGGTGAACTTGATGGCGTTACCTACCAAGTTGGTCAAAACCTGCTGGAGCCTCAGCGGATCGCCAATCATGCCTGCGGGCACTTCAGCATCTAGCTTGAGGTTCAGCTCCAGACCTTTTTCATGGGCCATGGGAGCCAGTAGCTTCATTACCTCATCAAGGCTATCTTCGAAATCGAAAGGAATATTTTCAAGCAGCAGTTTGCCTGCTTCCAGTTTCGAGAAATCGAGAATGTCGTTGATGATGGTCAGCAGGTTATTGGCAGACTTTTCGATGGTTTGCAGATAATCCTGCTGCGCTGTCGTCAGGCGGGTTTTGAGCATCTGACGGGTAAATCCGATAACACCATTCAATGGTGTTCTCAGCTCGTGAGACATGTTGGCCAGAAACTCAGATTTGACCCGCGCAGCCTCCTGCGCATGCTTTTTGGCAATGTCGAGCTCGACGTTCTGGATTTCAAGCTGTTCCAGTGTTTCCCGTAAATCTGAGGTCGCCTGATCAATGCTTTGCTGCATTTCCAAATGGTATTCAGATAACGAAATTGCCATGGCGTTGATACCATTTTTCAGCGTATCCAGTTCGCCATGGAGCTTTCCTTCAATCCTTACATCGAGGTGACCGCGCCGGATACGATCAATCATGCTGACCATCTGCGAAACAGGCTCTGTCACGTCAGCGAGTAGGCGATAGGCAAAAATCCCTGACAGTATCATGCCGAGCACCATGACCACGGTGGCGGAAAGAAGCTCTTGATACTGCTCAAGCCTGACGGCGCTTAAATCCATCTCCATGCTGATGTAGCCCATCGGGCTTTCATTATCGAGACCTGCACTGAAACGACCAACGGCACGAATAGGGCCCGTAAAAGCAGTGTGTCCTTTTGCCGCGATATTTCAAGCTTTGTAGGGATGGGGTCACCGTCTGGCACCGACATCAGGTCAAGGTTGCGGTGATAGTTTGAAGTGACGAACAGTTGGTTACGTTTGTCAAATACCGCAATACTTCGCACGTATTGGCTGTTTTGACGATGAGTGAATCCTATTAGCCGCCTGACACTTTCACGGCTTTCGTTGGTTAACCCTATTTCACTGGCAATCGCAAGTGGTTCGATGATGGCCTCACCAGTGACTGTCAGTTGCTGCTCTAAATCTTCATAGCGATTATGAATAAAATAAGCGCTCAGCAATAAGCCGATGATCAGTGTGGGGGCAATGGTAAGGGTCAGTACCCTGGCTCTTAGTCCGTATTTGGTCATGCTCTTTGTTCTGTGGGACAATCACCGATGGTGACAAGACAATCACTCTTTAGTCTATATCAAGTCGCCGGCTGGGAAGCGGTAGGTTATCACAACTGTTAAGCCGGAATAAAAATACATACAGACAGTTTACCTTGGATGTTATGACTGTCTGCGTAACGTGGATGAACACATGGCGCGTTTTTTTAAGCTCAGAAGAAAAAAATACTCGATACCAAACATAAAGCATTACGCATTGAGCGACTTGATCATCATGGTGACGGTGTGGCATTCATTGATAAGAAACCGGTTTTTATTGCCGGTAGTTTGCCCGGTGAAACTGTTGTCGCTCAGCTCACTGAGGACAAACGCCAGTTTGCGAGAGCTAAGCTAATCAAAGTGACCGAGCCGTCAGCATCAAGAGTGAACCCATTTTGCGTGCATTACGACGCTTGTGGTGGCTGTAATCTTCAGCATTTGGGACACACTGAGCAGGTTGCGAGCAAACAGCAGACGCTGAGCCAACTGATGAATAAGTTTGCCGGAAGAGCGATAGAGCAAGTCCCTGCAAGCATTGACAGTGACAAGGGGTATCGCCGAAGAACCCGGTTGAGCGTTCGGGTCGACAAAGACGGCAAGCTAATGATGGGCTTTAGGCAGCGCAGTAGCAATGCCATCGTGTCGGTAAACGACTGTGCTGTTTTGCGTCCTGCTATCAACGCGTTATTGCCAAAGTTACACGCTTGTCTTGATGGTTTGAAAGGGCGCAGAATCATTGGTCACATTGAGCTCGTTGAAGCCGATAACGGTACTGTATTGTCTGTACGAACAACAAAACCGCTTCACCAGATTGATCTTGAGCAACTCGATGCGTTTGTCGGCGAGCATTCGCTGATTTTTTATTTGCAACAAGGCGATGCGCCGCTGAAGCGCATTTTAGGCGATGCGCCGGAATACCGTATTGATGGCCAAGCTCTGCATTTTGAACCTTCTGACTTCATTCAGGTCAATCCCTCTATTAACGATAAAATGGTATCTCAGGCGCTAGCATGGCTTGATCTTAACCCTTCAGATCAGGTACTTGATCTCTTCTGTGGCCTGGGGAATTTCTCATTACCGATAGCGCAACAAGCAGGTAGTGTGGTTGGTGTAGAAGGAGTTGATATCATGGTTGAGCGTGCGACAGATAATGCAGTACGTAACCAGATTGAAAACGCACGTTTCTATCATGCCAATCTCGAAGAGGGCGCTGAGCAAACCGAATGGGGCAAGCAAACGTACCAAAAAATCCTTCTCGACCCCGCTCGGGCAGGTGCTTCAGGCATTATGCCTTTCGTGGCAAAGTCGGGTGCAGAGAAAATCGTTTATGTTTCCTGCAATCCGTCCACTTTGGCCCGAGATAGCCAGCATTTGCTGGACAAGGGGTATATACTGGCGCAGTTGGGGATGGTGGACATGTTTCCGCATACCGGGCATCTCGAATCAATGGCACTGTTTGTCAAAGCCTAAAGATGTCAGCCCCGGAGGGAGAGCCTGCCGGGCAAGAATAGAATAACTACAGGAAAGTGAAATGGTCGCAATACGTGACTCGCACCTAAACGAAGATAAACAATTTAAGCTTACTGACTGGGTAAACAGACTGGATCAGGATAAAGCCACCAGTGATGCAATTCTGGCGGCTTATCACTTTTGTCTGAAACAAGGCGAAGATGATGAACTTCGCTTGCCGCTCTGGCGCGGCCGCGAAATGGTCGAAATACTGATCACTCTCAGTATGGACAAAGATACACTGCTAGCTGCAGTGTACTTTCCGCTGGTGGAAGCGGGCTTGCTCAATACCGATGCGCTCGCTGAGCATTGCGGCACCGAGATCGCCAAAATGGTCTCTGGCGTTCAGCAAATGGCAGCGATACGCCACTTGAACGCGACCACAGAAGAGAGCGCAACTGCGGCGCAGGTCGATAACATCCGTCGTATGTTGCTGTCGATGGTGGATGATTTCCGCTGTGTGGTCATTAAGTTGGCTGAACGTATTTGTCATCTGCGTGAAGTGAAAGACGAGCCTGATGAGATCCGGGAATCCGTGGCGAAAGAATGTGCAAATATTTATGCGCCTCTGGCAAACCGTCTTGGCATTGGCCAGCTCAAATGGGAAATCGAAGATTACGCATTTCGCTATCAGCATTCAGGTACCTACAAGCAGATAGCCCGCCAGTTGTCAGAACGCCGCATTGACCGTGAACAATACATCGACACCTTTGTGACTGATCTTCAGCAGTCGATGGAAGCGGGCCATATCAATGCGCAGGTGTATGGCAGACCTAAGCACATCTACAGCATCTGGCGCAAAATGCAGAAGAAGAGTCTCGCGTTTGATGAGCTCTTTGATGTGCGTGCTGTGCGGATCATCGCGGATAAACTTCAGGATTGTTATGCCGCTTTAGGCATGGTGCATACCAAGTATCGTCACCTGCCAAAAGAGTTTGATGATTACGTCGCGAACCCAAAACCAAACGGCTATCAGTCAATTCATACCGTGGTACTCGGCCCAGAAGGCAAGACGGTAGAAATACAGATCCGTACCAAGCAAATGCATGATGATGCTGAGCTTGGGGTCGCTGCGCACTGGAAATACAAAGAAGGTGCATCGGCTGGTAGAAGCGGCTACGACGAGAAAATTACTTGGCTGCGGAAGCTGCTCGCATGGCAGGAGGAGATGTCTGACACCGGCGAGATGATGGATGAACTTCGCAGTCAGGTATTTGATGACAGAGTCTATGCGTTTACCCCGAAAGGTGACGTGGTTGACTTGCCAATTGGTGCGACACCGCTGGATTTTGCCTATCACATTCACTCAGAAGTCGGCCACCGCTGTATCGGTGCCAAAGTGGAAGGGCGTATCGTACCCTTCACTTATCATCTGCAAATGGGCGATCAGGTAGAGATTATCACCCAGAAGGAGCCGAACCCTTCTCGTGACTGGTTGAACCCGAGCCATGGCTTTGTCAATTCAGGCCGTGCGAGGGCGAAGATTAATGCTTGGTTCCGAAAGCAAGACAAAGACAAAAATATAGTCGCAGGCAAAGAGATGCTGGATGCGGAGCTGGTCAAAATCGGCGCGGTCAGCAAAGATGCTTCACTGGCAATCGAGCGATTCAATATCAACTCGCTCGATGAGTTGTATGCAGGTGTGGGCACCGGCGACCTTCGCATCAATCAGGTCGTCAATCACATCAACGCTCTGGTCAATAAACCGACCAAGGAAGAGGAAGACCGTCAGCTTCGTGAGAAACTGGAGCAAGCAGAGGCTCGCGCGTCGTCTCCGGCGAAAACGCATCGCGATGCGGTTGTGGTTGAGGGCGTTGATAATCTGATGACCCATTTGGCCCGTTGTTGTAGCCCTTTACCGGGCGATGATATTCGTGGGTACGTGACGCAAGGTCGTGGTATCTCGGTTCACCGCGCCGATTGCGAGCAGCTGACAGAGCTCGGTCATCATGCCCCGGAACGTATCATTGATACCGTCTGGGGACGCGGATTTGTCGGTAACTACAACATTGGTGTTCGCGTTCTTGCCACTGAACGCAACGGTTTGTTGAAAGACCTGACAGGCACGCTTTCGAATGAGAAAGTGAAAGTCGCAGGCATGCACAGCCGTGTCGATTATAAAAAGCAAATGTCCATCATGGACTTTGACTTAGAGCTCAGCGACCTGGATACACTGGGTAGAGTGATCAATCGCCTAGAGCAGGTCAAAGATGTGATTGAAGCGAAACGTCTTCGCTGATCTGTCTCGTATGGCTACTGTAATCAGGGGAAAGCCATGCTTTCCCCTTTTTTGATGTTAAAAGGACTGAAAAATGGAAAAAACTTCTGCCATCGACACATTGCTTCAGATTATGGCAACGCTGCGTGACCCGGAGCAGGGGTGCCCGTGGGATCAAAAGCAGACATTTGACTCTATTGTCCCGTACACCCTCGAAGAAACCTATGAAGTGATTGATGCCATCGAACATAAAGCATGGTCAGAGGTAAAAGATGAACTGGGTGATTTACTGTTTCAGATTGTTTTCTACAGTCAGATGGGCAAAGAACAAGAGCTGTTTGATTTTGAGGACGTCGCACAGAGTATTTGCGACAAATTAGTGCGCCGTCATCCACACGTCTTTGGTGAGAAAGATGCCGATGGTAAGCTATTGGTGCCCGCTGATTGGGAAGGGATAAAAGCCAAAGAGCGTGAAGGCAAAACGGAGCCTGCAAAGGTTGCAAGTGTGCTTGATGATATTCCCAACGCACTGCCGGCTCTCAACCGTGCCAATAAAATCCAGAAGCGTTGTGCCCATGTTGGATTTGACTGGGACTCACTGGGCCCTGTTGTCGACAAGGTGCATGAAGAAATTGAAGAGGTGATGGAAGAGGCGCTAATGGCAGATATTAACCAGCAGCGCGTCGATGAAGAAATTGGCGATCTTCTGTTTGCCGTCGTCAATTTAGCAAGGCATGTGGGCACCAATCCGGAAATGGCACTTCGCGCAGCAAACAGCAAATTTGAACGTCGCTTCAGGCAAGTGAGGATGCTTGCAGGGAGTGCGGGAAAAATATTGAGCAAAGTCAATTGGATGAGTTAGAAGCGATCTGGCAAGACGTTAAACGAAAAGAACAAAAAAACTGAAACAATCAAACACTTGATTTGTGATAAAAAAAAAGACATCTTGATGTGATAGTTTTCACGTTGTGGGAATTTTAAGGCTCTGGTATCATGGCTTCCCGTCCAGATTTCCAAAAAATTCCCCTAACCCAACTCTCAGGTTTAGCATGACAACGAATTACATTTTTGTTACGGGCGGTGTTGTATCCTCCCTTGGTAAGGGTATTGCTGCAGCATCATTGGCAGCAATTCTAGAAGCACGTGGTTTGAAAGTAACCATGATGAAACTTGACCCTTACATCAATGTCGATCCGGGTACCATGAGCCCGATTCAACACGGTGAAGTATTCGTAACGGAAGATGGCGCAGAAACTGATCTCGATCTCGGTCACTATGAGCGCTTTATTCGCACCAAAATGAGCAAACGTAATAACTTCACCTCCGGTCGTGTCTATGCAGACGTACTGCGTAAAGAGCGCCGTGGTGACTATCTGGGTGCCACTATTCAGGTTATCCCTCACATCACAAACTCAATCAAAGAGCGTGTGCTGGCAGGTGGCGAAGGCCATGATGTTGCGATTGTTGAAGTCGGTGGAACAGTGGGTGACATTGAGTCACTGCCGTTCCTTGAGGCAATTCGTCAGTTGGCGGTTGAGTTGGGCCGCGAAAGTGCAATGTTTATGCACCTGACTTTGGTTCCTTACCTTGCCGCTGCTGGTGAAGTGAAAACCAAGCCGACACAACACTCAGTGAAAGAGCTGCTTTCTATCGGTATTCAGCCAGACGTGCTGGTTTGCCGCAGTGACCGTGTTATTCCTGCTAACGAGCGTGCCAAGATTGCACTGTTCTGTAATGTGCAGGAAAAAGCCGTTATTTCAATGAAAGACGTCGATTCCATCTACAAGATCCCATCGTTGATTCGTTCACAGGGACTTGATGACCTGATTTGTCAGCGTTTCGGTATCGAAGCGCCTGAAGCTGACCTGTCTGAGTGGGAGCAGGTTATCTACGAAGAAGCCAACCCAACGGGTGAAGTCACCATCGGTATGGTGGGTAAGTACATAGAACTGCCGGATGCCTACAAATCAGTCAACGAAGCACTGAAGCACGGTGGCCTTAAAAATCGTCTAACTGTGAACATCAAGTACGTTGATTCACAAGATGTTGAAGCTAAAGGCGAAGAAGCCCTTCAGGGTCTTGATGCGATATTGGTACCGGGTGGCTTTGGCGACCGTGGTGTTGAAGGCAAGATAAAAGCGGCAAACTATGCCCGTGAAAACAATGTCCCGTACCTCGGCATCTGCTCGGTATGCAGGTTGCATTGATTGAATACGCACGCAATGTTGTGGGTATGGAAGGTGCAAACTCAACAGAATTTAATAAAGCCTCTGAATTCCCCGTTGTTGGTCTGATCACTGAGTGGGTTGACGGCGAAGGCTGGTTGAGCAACGCACTGAAAAATCTGATTTAGGCGGCACAATGCGTCTGGGTGCGCAACTGTGTCACCTCGCTGACGGCACCAAAGCACGTGAACTCTATGGCAACGCGACGATTCATGAACGCCACCGCCATCGCTACGAAGTCAACAATGTGCTGCGTCCTCAGCTTGAAGAAGCAGGTCTGGTAGTTTCTGGCCTGTCTGCTGACAAGAAGCTGGTTGAAATCATCGAAAACCCGGCTCACCCATGGTTTGTGGCGTGTCAGTTCCACCCAGAGTTTACTTCAACGCCTCGTGACGGCCACCCTCTGTTTGAGGGCTTTGTCGCGGCAGCAGGGAAAAATCAGCGCGGCGAGTTGAAATAAAAGGATTAAAGAGCGGTTGCAGGCTGAGCTTGCAGCCGCTTTGTTTTTTGAAGCTAAATGACATATTAAGAGGAAACACAATGTCTAAGATCGTTAAAGTTCTGGGTCGCGAAATCATTGATTCACGCGGTAACCCAACTGTAGAAGCGGAAGTTCACCTAGAAGGTGGTTTCGTGGGTATGGCTGCTGCGCCTTCAGGTGCATCAACCGGTTCTCGTGAAGCTCTGGAACTGCGTGACGGCGACAAAGCACGTTTCCTGGGCAAAGGTGTTCTTAAAGCGGTTGAAGCGGTAAACGGCGAAATCGCAGAAGCACTTCTGGGTAAGGATGCTAAAGCTCAAGCAGATATCGACCAGCTGATGATTGATCTGGACGGTACTGACAATAAGTCTAAATTCGGTGCGAACGCTATTCTGGCGGTTTCTCTGGCTAACGCAAAAGCAGCCGCTGCTGCCAAAGGCATGCCACTGTACGAGCACATTGCTGAGCTGAACGGCACTGCAGGTCAATTCTCTATGCCTCTGCCAATGATGAACATCATCAACGGTGGTGAGCACGCAGACAACAACGTAGACATTCAGGAATTCATGATCCAGCCAGTTGGCGCGAAAACCCTGAAAGAAGGCCTACGCGTTGGTGCAGAAGTGTTCCATAACCTTGCTAAAGTTCTGAAAGGCAAAGGTATGAGCACAGCAGTGGGTGACGAAGGTGGTTTCGCACCAAACCTTGAGTCAAACGCTGCGGCACTGGCTGCTATCAAAGAAGCTGTTGAGCTGGCAGGTTACGAGCTGGGTAAAGACGTTACTCTGGCGATGGACTGCGCGGCATCTGAGTTCTTCGATAAAGAAGCAGGCAACTACAACATGAAAGGTGAAGGTAAAGTCTTCTCTTCTGAAGAGTTTAACCATTACCTGGCAGGTCTGGTTGATCAGTATCCAATCGTTTCTATCGAAGACGGTCTGGACGAGTCTGACTGGGCTGGCTTCAAGCACCAGACTGAACTGCTGGGCGACAAAATCCAACTGGTTGGTGACGACCTGTTCGTAACGAATACTAAGATCCTTGCTGAAGGTATCGAGAAAGGTGTTGCTAACTCTATCCTGATCAAATTCAACCAAATCGGTTCACTGACCGAAACTCTGGCTGCGATCAAGATGGCGAAAGATGCAGGCTACACGGCTGTTATCTCTCACCGTTCAGGTGAAACAGAAGATGCAACTATCGCTGACCTAGCGGTAGGTACTGCAGCAGGGCAAATCAAGACAGGTTCTATGAGCCGTTCTGACCGTGTTGCTAAGTACAACCAGCTGATCCGTATCGAAGAAGCGCTGGGCGAAAAAGCACCATACAACGGTCTGAAAGAAGTGAAAGGCCAAGCGTAATTATTCGCGACGTAGCGCTGCAAAAGCGGCGCTTTGAAACAAAACGGCTCCCAACTTTCAAAGTGGGAGCCGTTTTTTATTGCTTGCGTTGCGCTTAATTTTTCGTAGTCAGTTTATGCTTTATCTGGTTTAGCTATATTTGGTAAATCGCCACTTAGCCCAAGTGCACGGCGGATAAATAAGTCTTTTACGCCTGGCAATACAGATGCTGCCGTCAGGCCAATGCCGCGAAAAAGTTTTTTCATTGGGTGCTCACCTGAGAACAAATCTCTAAAGCCCTGCATAGCCGCAATCATCTGCGCAGCTTCTGTTTTACGCCAACGTTCGAACGGGCGCAGATTTGCTTTATCGCCAATATCTTTGCCGACATTGTGCAGGCGTTCAATTTCTTGCGCTAAGGATACGGCATCCAAAAGACCAAGGTTCACGCCCTGTCCAGCTAGTGGATGAATAGTATGGGCGGCATCGCCAATCAATGCGACACGGTCTCTGACAAAGTCTCTGGCATAGCGCATTTTAAGCGGAAACGCTACGCGCTCGCTTTCCACATGACAAAGCCCCAAACGGCTGTCAAAGGCGGCGGTAAGCTCACGATTGAATGCATCGTCTTCAATTTCGCAGCGAGCCTGCGCATTATCGGGGGATTGCGACCAGACAATTGAGCACAGGTGTGGGTCTGAGAGCGGCAGAAAGGCCAGGGGGCCATCAGGTGTAAAGATTTGTCTTGCTATACCGCCATGAGGCTCGTCGGTTCGGATATTTGCAACCAGTGCGCTGTGGCCATAATCCCAATGGGTGAGAGGAATCGACACTTCGTTTCGTAGCCATGAATTGGCACCGTCAGCGCCCACCACCAGTTTGGCGGTCACTGCCTTGCCTGAAGACAGGGTGAGGAATGCCTCGCTCTCACCAAACATGATGTTGCTGCACTTGTCCGGGCAAAGCAGTATGACATTGTCCTGCTGTTTTACTTTTTCCCACAATGCCAGCTGGATAACACTGTTTTCAACAATGTACCCGAGGTTAGGTTGGCCTAAAGACATGGCATCGAAATCAATGGCCGCAAAGCTGTCTTGTTCCCAAACGTCCATTTTTTGGTAAGGCTCATGCGACGGGACTCTATACCCGGCCATGCCCCTACACGGCGAAGAATGCGTTCGCTGGCGCGGCTAAGTGCTGACACTCTGAGGTCATGTTGATCCGGCAATTGTCCGTCAGGTTCATGACCTTCAATCACTGCGATACGTAAATCGCTGTCAGCCAGCGCAGCAGCCAGTGTCAGTCCTACCATACCACCACCGGAAATGGCGATGTCTACATTGGTCATTTTCATTATCGGTTCACCAGTCCCATAGCTTGTTTCAACAAAGGTGCTTTGAGTGGGGGAAGCGCCGTCATGGCATTCAGACCGAGATTTCTGCCAAGGGCAAGTATGGAAGAATCATTTGAGAAGCCCGACACCAGCGCGGATGTCATCATCACCGTTTTGTTTCGGTCTTTTTCGCGTCGAGTGCGATAGCGTTGCAGCAGCGACATATCGCCAGAGTCCTTGGCACCATTGGCGAGGTGTGCAGCGATTTCTTCGGCAAGCGTCGCCACATCGCGGAGTCCAAGGTTGAACCTTGCCCGGCAATAGGGTGCAGCGTCTGTGCGGCATTACCAATAACAGCGAAACGGTGACTGACTAACTGGTTGGCCTGACGCAGAAGAAGCGGATAGGCGGAACGTTTACCTGTTTGGGTTAACCGCCCCAGTCGCCAGCCGAACGCCTGTTGTAACTGTTCTAGAAAATCACTGTCAGGCAACGCCATGATTTCATCCACTTTCTCCGGCGGAATACACCATGCCAGAGAGCAACGCCCCTCACTCATTGGCAACATGGCGACAGGGCCTGAACGAGTAAATCGCTCAAAGGCGAATCCGTGATGAGGCGTTCGGTTGATACATTGGCAATCACAGCGACCTGATGGTAATCGAATTCAGAGCGGTCAAGGCCAAGCATCTCGCAGCACGCGGAAACCGCACCATCTGCCGCGACAGTGAGTTTTGTATTGATCGTTGTACCGTTATCTAATTCAACATCGACGCTATCGACATAGCGATTGATATTGCTGACTTTGGTTGGGCAAAGGAGCGTGACGGCATCGCTGGCATTGAGAGCTTGATGAAAAACACGCCCAGCATCAGCTAACTCGATGACATTGCCTAAAAAGGGAAGCCCTTCGCTGTCAGCGGAAAAGGCCGTGTGTCCAAAATGGCCACTGTCTGACACCTTGATGGCTTTGATGGCGGTGGCGCTTGGTGAGAGCTGCTGCCACAACCCAAGCTCATCAAGAAGCTGGCAACTGCCATAGGCCAGCGCGATACTTCTGGCATCGTAGCCGGATGACTATCGTCGGGCACCGCTGCTTCTACCACAGCCACACGGATGTTACCCGCCGTGAGTTTTTCCAAAGCCAGAGCAAGTGTTGCTCCAGCCATTGCACCACCGGCAATCACGAGATCATATTGATGGTTTTGCTTAGTGTCTGCCATGAGGTGCCTGCTCCCTTAATGCAACGTTTTGTTTTGTTCCGGCGGTTGGCGTTTACCAAGAACGGCGTGAATAGTCATGGCACAAACGCGCACGTGCTCAATCACTTGTTCAAACAAAATGCTTTGCTCTTCCATGTCATCATCTTCGTCAACGCCGAGTTGCGCAATTTCTGTCAGATCGCCAAGCGCCTCTTTGATATCACTGTCGAGGTCAGCTTGTTTGATGTTCATCAACCCGATACCCGCCATAAAACTACTTACCCATTCACTTAACGCGTCAGCACGGTCAATTAGATCACCATCTTCATCGGGCAGTAGCAGAGAAAACGACAGCTCATCAGACAATAGCTCACCTTTGATGATAGACATGCTGTTGGTTGCAATCAGCATGGCATTGGTAGGCCACGCCATACCGTCATTAGTGAAATCGTACAGCATTGGTACCCATGTACCTTGCTCCGAGTCCAGGCCTCCACACATCATTCCTGCTAGAAGCCCATGCATCTCAGCAGGTGTCACGGCCAGACTGCTGGTTGAGAGTGTGGTTTTAATTGCCTCGTATTGAGGTAGAGTGGTGTCAGTCAATGGAACTACCTTGCATGCTGAAAAATATTGATGCCATGCTACCACTTCCATCAAAAATGACTAAACAAAGCAGTGAAAAAAGTCTCGCTCTGTTGACCAGAAAGACCATTTGTTCTGATTTTCATCACATTGATGGCTTTTCGACTAGTTAACACGTCGTGAGACACTCAGGTGTAGGATAAACTTGAAGTTTAATATTGCTTTTCTTATAGTTGCGGCTGTTGCGTCAGAGTGCGACAACGCGTTCTGCATGGAGCTCACAAAGATTATGATTACTCAGGCTGTTGAAATAAAAATTCTTGGTAAAGTGATGCGTGTTAACTGCCCGTCTGGGCAGGAAGAAGCGCTTGTCACTGCAGCGGAAGACTTTGATCAGCGGTTGCATGAATTGTCTGAGCGCACTAAAGTAACCAATACGGAACAGCTGCTTACTATCGCTGCATTGAATGTTTGTAATGAACTGCATGCAGAAAGAGCGAAAAGTGATTCCGAGAAGGAGCTAATGAAGCAGCGCATAGACTTGCTTCAGCAATCCATCGAAGCGGCGCTGCAAAAACACAGCGCCCGGCATGAAGCCTAGAAACCAGTTTGACCCTGGAGTGTTTGTCAGCGGATCCACGTCCCTGAGCCGATAAGCAAACTTAAGGATGATGTGTTATAAGCTATTGAGCATGCTCGGCTCGTACCGAGAAGCCTACGGTTTATTCGCCTTGTCCGCCTTGAACCGCAGGGTTCAAGGGCTGACGATCCCAACGGCACTCCGGGGCCCCCTAATGCAAAATGTGGAGCCCTCCATCGCGGCAAGGACAGCCGAATGACCTCATTGAATCAAAGCCAACAGCAAAGGCAAGCACTGCGAAAGCAAGTGCGTCAGGCCCGGCGGGCATTAAGTGATGATCAACAACGTTGTGCCAGTGAGGCTTTACTTTCCTACTTCTGTGAATCAAGCGAAGTCAAAAATGCATCCCGCATTGCCTTATACCTCTCTGTTGATGGTGAAATAGATACTCAGCCGTTGATTGATGCTTGTTGGCAGCAGGGCAAAGAGGTGTTTCTGCCTGTCCTTCACCCTTTTACACCCGGACATTTACTCTTTCTGCTCTACCGAAAAGAGACGCCGATGAAGGCAAATACTTACGGAATTGCAGAACCCGTCTTGGATGTCACAGCGGTTTGTCCTGTCACTGAGATAGATGTGATTTGCACCCCGTTGGTGGCCTTTGATGCGCAAGGACAGCGACTGGGTATGGGAGGAGGTTATTACGACAGAACGCTGACCACCAAGGGCCTAAAGGCAACGCCTATAGGTCTTGCACATGATTGCCAGCAGGTGGAGCGTTTACCCGTTGAAGCATGGGACGTTCCTCTCCCGCATATTCTTACGCCTTCTCGTCACTGGCGGTGGTGAAGGTCAAAACGCGGTTAACTCTTCGTATTAGTGGCTGATCCAGATTACAGCTGCGGGTATACTCTGCGCCAGTCAGGGTATTTAGCAGGAGACGCAAAATGACACAGGATGAAATGAAAAAAGCAGCTGGTTGGGCGGCTTTGGATTACGTAAAACCCGGAAGCATCGTTGGCGTTGGCACAGGTTCAACGGTAAATCACTTCATTGATGCACTTGAAACCATGAAAGATGACATTGAAGGTGCGGTTTCAAGCTCTGTTGCATCGACTGAGCGCTTGGAGAAAATCGGTATTAAGGTTTTTGATGCCAATGAAGTGAGCAGCTTGATGTGTATGTTGATGGCGCAGATGAGATTAACGGCGCTAACGAAATGATCAAAGGCGGCGGTGCTGCGTTGACCCGAGAGAAAATTGTGGCTGCGCTTTCCAAGCAATTCGTGTGTATCGTTGATGGCACCAAGCGTGTTGAAGTGATGGGTCAATTCCCTCTTCCTGTCGAAGTGATCCCTATGGCCCGTTCTTATGTGGGCCGCGAGTTAGTGAAGCTAGGCGGTGACCCTTGTTATCGTGAAGGCGTTGTAACGGACAACGGCAATATCATTCTTGATGTTCACAATCTTCAGATTACTGATGCTAAAGGCCTGGAAGATAAAATTAATGCGATTGCAGGTGTTGTCACTGTGGCTTATTTGCCAACCGTGGTGCGGATGCTCTGATCGTCGGTACACCAGAAGGTGTTAAAAAATACTGATTTTTCCGCAAATTAGCAGGGTATGGGGTGAAAGTCCTTTTTAACTTCTTATGCCAAACGTTTGCGTAACAGAAAGTCATAGACTTAACGGTGCTCCCTCAGCACCGTTTTTTTATGACTAATTACGCAAATTTCTTACCTTTCTTTGTTTGTTTTTGTTACTTTAAGCACTAAATATGCTCTAACAGCCCAAAATAAGAGCAATGAATTTGAGATTTTCCGTTAGTTTTTAAGGACAAGAACGCCCATGGCAAAAATATCTCTGGAGAAAGACAAAATTAAGATCCTTCTTCTGGAAGGCGTCCACCCGAGCGCACTGGAAACCCTTCAAAGCGCTGGATACTCCAATATTGAATATCACAAAGGCTCACTGTCAGGAAAAGAGCTTGAAGAAGCGATTGCTGATGCGCACTTTGTGGGTATCCGTTCCCGTACTCAGCTTACCGAAGAGGTATTTGAAGCTGCGAAGAAGCTGGTCGCTGTGGGTTGTTTTTGTATTGGTACTAATCAGGTCAATCTTGATGCAGCAGCCGTGCGCGGTATCCCCGTTTTCAACGCACCGTTTTCTAACACCCGAAGTGTTGCTGAGTTGGTACTAGGCGAAATCTTACTGTTGCTTCGCGGTATCCCAGAGAAAAACGCTAAGGCACACCGTGGTGAGTGGTTTAAGTCAGCAGACAATTCTTACGAAGCGCGTGGCAAAAACCTCGGCATTATCGGTTATGGTCACATCGGTACTCAGCTGGGCATTTTGGCCGAGAACTTGGGTATGCGTGTTTACTTCTACGATATCGAGAACAAACTATCTCTCGGTAATGCCGAGCAGATTCACTCATTGAGCGAGCTACTCAACAAGAGTGATGTCATTTCTTTGCACGTGCCTGAAACCGACAGTACGCAAGACATGATGGGTGCGGAAGAGTTCTCACGTATGAAGCCGGGTTCAATCTTTATCAATGCTTCACGCGGCACAGTGGTTGATATCAATGCACTGTGTGGTGCGATGGAAAGTGGTCATCTTGCAGGCGCTGCAATTGATGTATTCCCTGTTGAGCCCAAAACCAATAAAGACCCGTTTGAATCACCACTGCGTGCTTTTGATAACGTTATTCTGACACCGCACATCGGCGGTTCAACACAGGAAGCACAGCAAAACATCGGCATTGAAGTCGCAGGCAAGCTGGCGAAATACTCCGATAATGGTTCTACTCTATCGGCAGTTAATTTCCCTGAAGTCTCGCTGCCAGGCCATGGTGGCACCTCGCGCTTGTTACACATCCACGAAAACCGTCCGGGTATTCTGACCAAGCTGAATACTATTTTTGCTGAAGACGGTGTGAACATTGCCGCTCAGTATCTGCAAACAACGGCTGATATTGGTTATGTGGTTGTCGACATTGAAACAGAATACGCAGAGAAAGCACTGCAGAGAATGAAGACTATCGAAGGCACAATTCGCGCCCGTATTCTGCACTGATTCTTCATAATCATTTTGTCTCTGTTATGGGGATAAAAAAAGGCCGCATTTGCGGCCTTTTTTGTGATTAGGAAATACGATGCTACTTGTCTTTCAACTCGAAAATCACTTCTACGCTGTCGCTAACCTTGATTTGGCCGCCTTTGTAGCTCTCACCAATGTTGTTATCGGCTGCGGCCATCATGCGATATTGTGGCGCTGGGATGGCAGAGCTCTCGTCATAATAACGGATTTTGTACACACCCTTGATAGACTCACCGAAGCCTTCTGCTAATGCCTTGGCTTTTGCGATAGCATCCTGAACAGCCGCCTGTCGTGCTTGTTCTTTCAGCATTTTCAGGTTGCTGGCTTGCATATTGATGAAGTTGATGCGGTTGATTCCATCATCCAGCGCACCGTCTAACACATCATTGAGTTTGTCCAAGTCGTTGATGGTGATCGAGACCGAGCGGCTGGCCCGATACCCAGTTAGCACTGGTGCGCTGTCTTTTGGATAGCGATACTGCGGTTGCAGTGAGATATTGGCGCTTTCAATGTCTTTTCTTGAAATACCTTTTTTCTCAAGCCTTGTCAGCAATGCTGCGACAGCCTTGTCTGAGCCTTGTTTGGCCTCTTTGGCTGTGCGTTCGTTAGTGGTGACTTCTACCTGAATGTTGGCCATGTCGGGTGTGGTGGCAACTTCACCAATTCCCATGGTTTCGATATGAGCAAAATCCATGTCACCAGCAAAAGCCAGCGGTGAAAGTAGAACCTGAGTTGACAGCAAAGCCGCTAAAAAAGTCTTTTTCATTTTTCTCGTCCGAAGTGTTAGCACAAGGGTTCGACAATAAATAACCCAGTAATATCCCAAGTGGCGAGGGAAATTTTTCTGAGGCTGGTCATTTCCTTTTATTTTTTCTGAATTAAGGCCTGTCTTGCATACTGAATGCAAGTCTCGCTGACACGACGAAGGATACCGCTTTCTGCGTTGAACCTTTGCCAGTACAGAGGTCGATGGAGTGATTTTCCGGGGCACATATTTATAAGCGAACCGTTCTCGATATCTTTCGCAGCCATAAGGGTTGGCACTGAAGCATAGGAAACGCCGAGTTTTGCCATGGTAATGAAAGCTTCTGAAGATCTTACAAGATGACTTCGCCAACTGTCTGGCGGCGCATCAAAATGATACTGCAAAAACTCAGCATGGAGAGGATCAAATTTGTCGAATACCACAGCAGGTGCCCGGCATATTGATGTCTTTTCCAAGCCATCAGAAAAGAAGCGCTGATAAAATTCAGGGCTACAGACACAGATATATTCCATATAGCCAAGAAAGTCTGACTGACAACTCGCAAGAGATTTAGGCTCGCTGCTGATGGCAGCAATGGCTTCACCGCTTTTCAGTTTATCGAGTGTAAGCAACTCATTATCGACCAGAAGGTCCAGTTCAATCAGCTGTTGGTCCATCAGTGGCGATAAAGCTGGGAGCAGCCAGGTGGCGAGACTATCCGCATTGGTGGCGAGAGAAACTGTGACTCTTTCGTTATCATTGATACCAACAATGTCAGGCAATACCTCGCTTTCGAGCAACATCACCCGGCGGTAAAGGCCCAGAAGTTGTTGCCCTGTTGGTGTTGCGATCGGTGGTGAGCCTCTTATTAGCACAGGTTTGGCAGCCAGTTTTTCGAGTTGTTTTATCCGCTGTGATACCGCTGATTGGGTGATGCACAGTGAATTTGCAGCAGGCTCAAAGCCGCCATACGAAATAACATGATCAAGTGCTTCGAGCCATCGGTAATCAAGGCCTCTCATTTTAGAAATTAGTCCAGCTAATGATTTATTAAAATTATTAGTTTTACTTGATGTGTGTGCAAGGGCTAGGCTGTTATTTTTCGATAGAACAAAGGAGAAAAACGTGTTGAGTTTACTGACTATTGTTCAGGGATTTGGATTGGGCCTGAGCATGATTATTCCTATTGGTGCCCAGAACGCGTTTGTACTCAATCAGGGGTTGAACAGACAGCATCACATGCTGACAGCCGCAATCTGCTCTGTCTGCGACTTGTTACTTATCCTTGTTGGCATCTTTGGTGGAGGCATGCTGCTCGCCAGTAATCCGGTGCTTTTGAATCTTGTGACATTGGGTGGTATCGCCTTTGTGGTGGTCTATGCATGTCAATCATTTAAAAGTGCGTTCTCTGAAACAGATAAACTCTCGCTATCATCGGGTCGTTTTCGCTCCCTAGGTGCCGTCGTGATGGGCACTCTCGCCGTCACATTGCTAAACCCGCATGTTTACCTAGACACGGTTGTTGTTCTCGGCTCGATTGGTGGTCAATTGGTTCAAACTGAGCGAGTCGCGTTTGCTATCGGTGCGGTGTCTGCATCTTTGGTGTGGTTCTTCTCTCTCGCTGCTGCCGCTGCACGTCTGTCCTCAATACTGAACAAGCCCGCTATTCGACGGTGCATCGATATCTTTGTCGGGTTGATGATGCTGTTTGTCGGTGTAAAGCTCGCGATGTATTGGTTGTCCGCCTGAGACAATGCCCAACCTCTGTGTTTTAAAAGGCGTTTACTGGGGTTTGTCTGGCACCTTCCGCATGAATATGGGATTATTGGCAGCTATATTTAGAAGAATCTGAAAGGCTTACTCGGGATACCTCATCCATGCGAACACTTACTGTGTGCCTGATCTGTCTGGTCGGCTGGCTTCAATACCATCTATGGTGGGGGAAGAACGGCGTGCTGGATTATCACGAAATCAAAGATGCCAGTCAGGCCACGGCGCAGGCAAACGCAAAACTTAGCCAGCGTAATCAGCAAATGTTCGCTGAAATTGCCGATCTTAAACGGGGCCAGGAAGCGATTGAAGAGCGTGCCCGTAACGAGCTGGGAATGATCAAGCCGGGTGAAACGTTTTACCGCATTACAGGTGAGTAAGCCCTTAATCTCAACAACACAGACAGACTCCATGACCAAATCTACTTCAAATGGCCGGCCCGAAATGCCTTTGTCGGACATTATTGCTGTTGTGCCTGCCGCTGGGGTGGGCAAGCGGATGAAATCCAGCATCCCTAAGCAGTACCTGAAAATTGGTGATAAGACGATACTTGAGCACACCGTACTGCGACTGCTTGACCATCCATCAATATCCCACGTGGTTATTGCAATCAGTGATGGAGATGAGTATTTCTCTCAAACTTGCCTAAAGCATCATGACCGCGTTCGCATCGTTAGTGGCGGAAAAGAGCGCGCTGATTCCGTTTTGTCCGGCTTAAAATCTCTACAAAACACCGATTGGGTCATGGTGCACGACGCAGCAAGGCCATGCGTGGCGTTAGATGATATTGATGCGCTGATTGCAGAGGCAACAACCCATGCTGATGGTGCTATTCTTGCCTGCCCGGTGCGTGACACCATGAAACGAGGCTCAGCGACAGGCGAGATTAATGAAACTGTCTGCCGCGAGCAGCTCTGGCACGCGCTAACGCCGCAAATGTTTAATTGTGGCCAGTTGTTGAAGGCGCTTGAAGATGCTCTCAATAAAGGCCTGCCGGTGACTGATGAGGCTTCTGCTATTGAGCTCTCAGGCAGTTCGCCCAAGCTTGTCACTGGCTCTGCAAGCAACATTAAAGTCACTCAGCCAGAAGACCTGGCATTGGCTACTTTTTACCTTTCAACTGCTTGTCCACAAGCCAGCAAATAACGAGGAAGTATAATGATTCGTATCGGACATGGTTTTGACGTCCATAAATTTGGTGGCGAAGGCCCGGTAATCATCGGTGGTGTACGTGTCCCTTATGAGCAGGGCCTGATCGCGCATTCAGATGGCGATGTTGCATTACACGCTTGAGTGATGCCTTGTTGGGTGCAATCGCTGAAGGCGACATTGGTCGTCATTTCCCTGATACCAGTGATGAGTGGAAAGACGCTGACAGTCGCGCTTTATTGCGCGACGTCTACGAAAAAGTAAAGGCGAAGGGATATGTTATCGGCAACCTAGACGTCACTATCATGGCGCAGGCACCCAAAATGGCACCACATATCGAGGTCATGTGTCAGGTGATTGCTGAAGATCTTGATACTGCGATTGGCAATGTGAATGTTAAAGCAACCACGACTGAACGCCTCGGGTTTACTGGCCGTAAAGAGGGGATTGCGTGTGCAGCCGTGGTATTGCTGCAAAAGGGTGACGTATGACAGATGTAATTGCGCCTCTTGCTTATCTTCACGGCAAGCCAACGGCAACAGGCACACTGAAAACGAAACCTGAACATTTTTTCGTCAGCGAGACATTGGCTTTTGAGCCTGTTGGTCATGGTGAGCACTTCTTAGTTCGAATTCGAAAGATAGGTGAGAACACCAAATACGTTGCCAATGAGTTGGCAAAAGAGTGCGGCGTTAAATCCCGTGATGTCAGCTGGGCGGGCTTAAAAGACCGTCATGCGGTGACTGAGCAATGGTTCAGTGTTCACCTTCCGGGGAAAGACGAACCAGACCTTTCTCACTTTGTGGCTGAACATGAGGGTGTTGATGCGGTACTTGCGACGCGCGCCACGACAAGAAACTTAGGCCGGGCGATCTTACTGGCAACCATTTTACGCTGGTGGTGTCAGACTTCGAAGCCAATGGCGATATTCATTCACGTCTCGAAGCCATCAAAGCGCAGGGCGTACCCAATTATTTCGGTAGTCAACGCTTTGGTCGAAATGGGAATAATGTCACTTCGGCCCGAGAGTGGGGGCAGGATAAATTCCGCGTGCGCGACAAGAGCAAACGTAGCTTCTATCTCTCAGCTGCACGCTCCTTTCTTTTCAATCAGGTTGTGTCAGCCCGTTTGGAGAACAGCACATTTACAGCCCCCTTATTGGGTGATTTGCTGGTTGATAGCAGTGAAACGTTGCAACTGGTTGAATCCACCGAAAACGCAGTTTCGCAAATTCAATCCGGTCAATGGAAGATAACCGCGCCGATGACGGGTGATAATGCGTTGCCAACGGCTCAAGACGCACAAGCTCTTGAGCAATCAATTGTTGACCAAGAGCCCGACCTTCTGAAGGTAATTCGAGGTAATCGCATGCGCCATGAGCGTCGAGCGATGCGCCTTTATCCAAAGGAAATGCGCTGGGAAGTGGCAGAAGCGTCATTGTCGGTATCATTTTTCTTACCAGCAGGTAGCTTTGCGACTGCCGTGATGCGTGAAGTGATTGAAAACCATGAAGGGGAACAGGATGCGAATTTTAATCAGTAACGACGATGGTATCTTTGCAGAAGGCATTAATGTGTTGGCGAATGTGCTATCAGACATTGGCGATGTCACCGTTGTTGCGCCGGACCGAAATCGCTCGGGTGCTTCCAACTCATTAACCTTGGAGAGCCCACTTCGCATTCGTGATCTGGGTGAGCAGAGGTATTCGGTTGAGGGTACACCGACAGACTCTGTTCACTTTGCGTTAACTGAGCAGCTTGATTACAAGCCTGACTTTGTTGTTAGCGGCATCAATCATGGCGCAAACCTTGGCGATGATGTTCTCTATTCCGGAACGGTTGCTGCGGCGACAGAAGGTTTCTTTCTGGGCATTCCATCTATTGCGGTGTCTCTGTGTGGTGATACACACTTTGAGACGGCTGCTCTGGTGATAAAAGCAATGCTGAATCAAAAATCTACGTTGAATTTCCCTCAGAATAGAATTCTCAATGTTAATGTACCTGACTGCGAATTCGATCAAATTCGGGGATGGAAAGTGACGCGCCTCGGTGCCCGACATCGGGCGGAAAACATGATTTGCGAAACCGACCCTCGAGGCAAACCCATTTATTGGATTGGACCTCCCGGCGAAAAGCAGGACGCAGGCGAAGGAACAGATTTTCATGCAGTTGAAAATTACTGTGTATCAATCACACCGCTTCAGGTGGATTTGACGGCCTACGAGAGCATGGATCGCTCGCGAAATGGATAGACAGCGTAAAATAAAAGGTGAGAATTCAGTGAACAGCAATGCACTTATTCAGCTGTTGAGTCAGCAAGGTATCAAAGACATGCGTGTTCTTGAGGCAATGTCACGTTTACCACGTCATTCATTTGTCTCCGAAGCGATGTCGCATCAGGCTTATCATAACAACGCATTGCCTATTGGGTTTGGACAGACAATCTCTCAGCCTTACATCGTTGCTAAAATGACTGAACTTCTTCAATTAAAAAGAGAAAGTCGAGTCTTGGAGATTGGTACAGGCTCAGGTTATCAAACCTGTGTATTGGCTCAGTTGGTTGATCAGGTCTTCTCGGTTGAGCGCATTAAGCAGCTACAAATGGTGGCCAAGCGTCGTTTCAAACAACTTGAGTTATATAACATTGCGACAAAGCATGGTGATGGTTGGAAGGGCTGGCCTGCCAAAGGTCCATTTGATGCAATTATTGTCACTGCAGCAGCAGAAAGTATGCCAGCAGATCTTTGTAATCAATTAGCTGATGGAGGGGTCATGATCATCCTGTTGGTGACACTGAGCAAACTCTCTATAAGGTAACCAGACAAGATGACGACTTTGCCACTGAGGTAATAGAGGCTGTGAAGTTCGTTCCATTAGTTGCCGGTGATTTAGCTTAGGAGAGCCCAATCAGGTGGCAAAATTAAATAAGTATAAAATTCTTATTAGTCTAATTATATTGGTGCTTTGTTCTGCCTGCACCATTTCGTCACCTGCACCTGTTAACGGCCTTCACTCAAAGTATAAAGACCAAAAGCGTGGTACGTATCGAGGGAGCTTTTATCAAGTTCGAAAAGGCGACACGCTATACTACATCGCGTATATCACTGATCGTGATGTGAATGAAATCATACGGATAAACCATCTCAAACAGCCCTACACTATTTTTCCCGGCCAGAAAATACAACTTTGGCATGAGAAGTATCGCTCTCCTGAATATGGCACCAGCATCGCTAAAGCCCCTGTAATTGCTGGTTCTTCGACCGTTTCTGCCGTGGCGGCCGCACCAACAGTAGCATCTGCTGTTTCTTCGTCTGGGGAACAAAAATACGCGTCGAAAAAAAAAAGTCGGGATCTCAATCTCAAAATACGAAAAAAGTTGATCCACCAAAGTCAAAAGAGTACATTCGACCTAACAAAAAAAATAACACCGTTAACAAAAAGTCAACAACTGCTAAAGCTCCCGTTGATAACAAGACAAAACCCACCAGCCAAAAAGTTGTATGGTCGTGGCCAGTCAGTGGTCGGGTCTTAGAGAAGTTTTCTAGCTCAGAGCTGGGTAACAAAGGGGTTGATATAGCGGGAAAACGCGGACAACAAATAAGAGCGTCTGCTGATGGCAAAGTAGTTTATGCCGGTAATGCACTCAGAGGTTATGGAAACCTTGTCATTATCAAGCATAACGATGATTTCCTCAGCGCTTATGCTCACAATGACCGCATATATGTAAGCGAAAAACAAAGCGTTTCCAAAGGGCAAAAAATAGCCTCGATGGGAAGCTCAGGTACCAACACCGTTCGTTTACACTTCGAGATACGCTATAAGGGAAAATCGGTTGATCCGTTGAGGTATTTGCCAAGGCGATAAATCGAAAAGTATCTTCTATTGCTATGCCATATTTGGGAGGCGCTATGAGTCAAAACAATACTGCAAAAAAAGTCGATGCGATCGATGAAGATGTTGATATTGAATCGTTGGCCATAGATTCAGAAGAACTGAATGATGATGCAGCCACAGCGGCGGCGGAAGAAGCATTATCTTTCAGCTCAAGTAACAAAGCACTGGACGCGACACAACTTTACTTAGGTGAAATTGGTTATTCTCCACTCCTTACTGCAGAAGAAGAAGTGCTGTATGCACGCCGAGCTCTGCGTGGCGACGAAGCCGCTCGTAAGAGAATGATAGAGAGTAACCTCCGTCTGGTGGTGAAAATTTCCCGCCGTTATTCAAATCGCGGTTTGGCATTATTAGACCTTGTGGAAGAAGGCAATCTAGGCCTTATTCGTGCTGTTGAGAAATTCGATCCCGAGCGCGGTTTCAGATTCTCGACCTACGCGACATGGTGGATCCGCCAAACGATTGAGCGCGCCATCATGAACCAAACGCGTACCATTCGTCTGCCTATACACGTGGTTAAAGAGTTGAACGTCTATCTGCGAACTGCTCGAGAGCTGGCGCAAAAGCTTGACCACGAGCCGACCGCTGAAGATATCGCGATGAAGCTCGACAAGCCTGTTGAAGACGTCAACCGCATGCTCCGCTTGAATGAGCGTATGAGTTCGGTCGATAACCCAATTGGCGGTGACTCCGAAAAAGCGCTTCTTGACATCATTCCTGACGAGAAAGAGAGCGGTCCTGAGAATACAACTCAGGATGAAGACATGAAGAAGACGATCGTGCATTGGTTGCAGGAGCTGAATCCAAAGCAGCGTGAAGTATTGGCACGTCGTTTCGGCCTTTTGGGTCACGAAGCTTCAACGCTTGAAGATGTTGGTCGCGAAATTGGTCTGACACGTGAGCGTGTTCGTCAAATTCAAGTGGAAGGCCTGCGTCGTCTGAGAGACATGTTGACGCATGAAGGTTTGAGCATAGAATCACTTTTCACTGCTGAGCAGTAAGCAACACACACTTTTTAGCATGCTCCAAAACTGAAAAAGCCCCTAGCGGGGCTTTTTTGTTTGTCACCAATACCTTTTTTATTTATAGCAACGCTTTGAGACGATAGAGCGCATCAAGAGCCTGACGAGGGGTAAGCTCGTCTGGATTCAATCTGGTCAGTTCTACTTCTGCTTCACTGGGCTCTGGTATCAATGAAAGTTGTGCTTGTTGACCTGTCTGATGATTTTCGCCCGTTACTACTTCATGGCCACTGGCTTCCAACTGACGCAGTTTGCTTTTCGCACGACTGATAACTGTTTTTGGTACACCGGCTAAACCAGCGACGGCTAAACCGTAAGATTTACTGGCAGCCCCTTCCTGAACGGCGTGCATAAAAGCAATACCATCACCATGCTCCATCGCATCCAAATGAACATTTACCAATCCCTTTACCTGCCCAGCTAATTCAGTAAGCTCGAAGTAGTGAGTGGCGAATAAGGTCATAGATTTTAGTCTCTCCGCCAGCCATTCGGCACTTGCCCATGCGAGAGACAGGCCATCATAGGTGCTGGTTCCACGGCCAATTTCATCCATGAGTACCAAGCTGTTCTCAGTGGCGTTGTGCAAAATATTCGCTGTTTCTGTCATCTCGACCATAAAGGTTGAACGACCAGACGCCAGATCGTCAGATGCGCCAATGCGGGTAAATATTCTGTCTACCGGGCCCAGAGAGACAGCGTCAGCTGGAACGAATGAACCGATGTGAGCCAATAGCGTTATCAGCGCAGTTTGGCGCATGTATGTTGATTTACCGCCCATGTTAGGGCCTGTGATAATTTGCATCCTGCGTTCTGATGAAAGAGAAGTTGGGTTGGCGATAAATGGCTTATCCAGCACCTGTTCGACCACTGGGTGTCTTCCCGCTGTGATCTCAATGCCCGTTGTTTCTTTCAATTGTGGGCGGCAATAGTTAAGTGTCTCAGCACGTTCAGCGAGGTTGGCTAATACATCGAGGCTCGATAGCGCTTCGGCCGATTTTTGTAATGCTTCAAGATGTGGGAGCAGTAAGTCAAACAGTTCATCCCACAATTTTTTCTCCAAGGCCAGCGCTTTGGATTTTGAGTTGAGCACTTTGTCCTCATGCTCTTTAAGCTCTGGGATGATATAGCGTTCAGCGTTTTTGAGCGTTTGTCGTCTTACGTAATGTGGCGGTACCAGATGGCTTTGCCCTCGGCTCACTTGGATATAGAAACCATGGACATTATTAAAACCGACCTTGAGTGTATCAATGTCATGTCGGTCTCGCTCACGCGCTTCAAGCTCTTCAAGGTATCTGGTGGCGCCGTCAGCGAGCTCTCGCCACTCATCAAGTTCTGCATTATAGCCGGGTGCAATGACGCCACCGTCGCGAATGATAACGGGTGGTGCGTCTATGATCGCTTGCTCCAATAACTCAGCCAGTTCAGGCATGGGTTGACTGGCGGCCTTGAGTGGTGACAAGGCTTGATCCTCAATTTCCTCAAGAAGGCTCGACAGTTCTGGAAGTTGTTGGAGTGCCGCGCGTAGGCGTGCAAGATCTCTTGGACGCGCAGAACGAAGTGCTAAACGGGCCAGAATACGCTCCATATCTCCGATAGGGCGTAATACTTCTGCCAGCTCAACATACAGCCCTGTGTCTTTGAGCGAGGTAATCGCATCAAGACGACTATTCAGAAGAGGTAAATCACGGACAGGCTGGTGTAACCAACGTTTCAGCAACCGGCTTCCCATTGGGGTTGCTGTTTTATCTAAAACGGACGCTAGTGTGTTGTCTGTGCCCCCGCTGAGGTTTTGCGTCAATTCTAAATTGCGCCTAGTCGCGGCATCCAGAATAACAGCAAGGTTTTTGTTTTCTTTCACTAAGGCACGGATGTGTGGGAGTGCGGTACGTTGAGTGTCTTTGACGTATTGGATTAGGCATCCCGCTGCAGCAAGTCCTAGAGGGCTATCTTCAACGCCGAAACCGACCAGATCGCGGGTACCAAATTGTTGCGTAAGCTGCTGGCGGGCGGTATCTAAATCGAACTCCCATATCGGACGGCGGCGTTTGCCTTTAAATGCTTCTATCAGGTCAAGATTACCGAAGTCTTCCGGATAGAGGAGCTCCGCAGGACGTGTCCGTTGAAGCTCAGCCTGCATCTCTTCTTCCGTCGCTGGTTCCGACAGTAGAAAGCGCCCCGAGGTAATATCAAGTGTCGCGTAACCAAACTCATCACCTTTATTGAAAATCGCAGCGACTAAATTGTCCGTACGCTCAGTGAGCAGTGCTTCATCAGAAACGGTTCCTGGTGTTACGATGCGCACAACCTGGCGTTCGACAGGCCCCTTACTGGTTGCAGGGTCGCCAATTTGCTCACAAATAGCGACGGGTTCACCCAACTGTACCAGCTTGGCGAGGTAGCCCTCGACCGCATGATAGGGCACGCCAGCCATCGGGATAGGCTCACCGTTTGATGAACCTCGCTTGGTCAGCGAAATATCCAGCAATTGTGATGCGCGCTTGGCATCATCAAAGAACAGCTCATAGAAATCACCCATACGATAAAACAATAATTCATCAGGATGTTTGGCTTTGATCTTGAGATATTGCTGCATCATTGGGGTGTGATTTGCTAATGCTTGTACTGTCACTGTGTGGCCTGCAAGATTTAGTGAAATTTGGAGAGCAACAAGGATACGTGAATCCGGGGGATGGGGTAAAGTATCCAAGAAGGCAAGGCTTGCAATTCAATGGGAGACCACGATGAAAACACTGACAGATTTAGCAGTGGATGTTGGAAAACAGCTTGCAGCATCCGGACAGACAGTGACAACGGCTGAATCCTGCACTGGTGGCGGTATTGCTTATGTTTTGACGGAGGTGGCTGGCAGCTCTGGTTGGTTCGAAAGGGGTTTTGTTACGTACAGTAATCAGGCAAAAGAAGACATGGTGGGTGTCAGTATTGAGACGCTGGGCGCTAATGGGGCAGTGAGCGAAGCAGTCGCAGAAGAAATGGCCTCGGGCGCTCTAGCAGCCGCCAATGCGGATTTCGCTGTGTCTGTCAGCGGTATTGCTGGGCCGGGCGGTGGCACAAAAGACAAGCCTGTCGGCATGGTTTGTTTCGGCTGGGCGTTTAAAGATGGCAGAAGAATATCAGATACCCAGTACTTTGATGGTGACAGGCACAAGATCCGTGTGGCAACTATAGAGCATAGTCTGCGCCGTTTACTGTTTGAAATTCAGCAATAAAATCAGATCGAAAACACGAAAGATAAGAAAAGTTTTGTACAGAGCTAGACACTGTATAAATGGACAGTATACTTACACTCCATAAACAGTGAGATTTCATCTTCTAGCAAGCGAACAGCGTATCCGTCGGAGAATCAAATGGACGACAACAAACAAAAGGCGTTAGCGCGGCACTTGGCCAGATTGAGAAACAATTCGGTAAAGGTTCTATCATGCGCCTTGGTGATGATAAAACCATGGACATTGAGACGGTATCGACGGGTTCATTGTCTCTGGATATTGCGCTGGGCGCTGGTGGTCTTCCTTATGGCCGTATTGTTGAAATCTATGGTCCTGAGTCATCAGGTAAAACCACATTGACTCTTCAGGTGATTGCGGAAGCACAGAAACAAGGTAAAACCTGTGCCTTTATTGATGCAGAACACGCACTTGACCCTGTATATGCGCGCAAGCTGAACGTTGATATCGATAACCTTCTGGTATCACAGCCAGACACAGGTGAACAGGCGCTAGAGATTGCTGATGCACTGACGCGCTCTGGCGCGGTTGATGTCATCATCATCGACTCCGTTGCTGCTTTGACACCAAAAGCAGAAATAGAAGGCGAGATGGGTGATTCTCACATGGGTCTTCAAGCTCGTATGCTCTCTCAGGCAATGCGTAAGCTGACTGCAAACATCAAAAACAGCAACACCCTGATGATCTTCATCAACCAAATTCGCATGAAGATTGGTGTGATGTTCGGTAACCCTGAAACAACTACGGGTGGTAACGCACTGAAGTTCTATGCGTCAGTTCGTCTTGATATTCGTCGTATCGGTGCTATCAAAGATGGCGATGAGGTTGTGGGTAATGATACGCGTGTGAAAGTGGTGAAGAACAAGGTTGCTGCGCCGTTCAAACAAGCTGAATTCCAGATCCTTTATGGACAGGGTATTAACCTTTATGGCGAGCTGATTGACTTGGGCGTTAAGAACAAACTGGTTGAGAAAGCGGGTGCGTGGTATAGCTATAAAGGCGATAAGATTGGCCAAGGTAAAGCCAACGCCTGTAAATTCCTGAAAGAAAATCCGGAAATCGCACAGGAAATTGATAAAACACTGCGCGACATGCTATTGCAAACCGCTAACGCGCCGGCTGATGATAAAAACGAAGCTGAGCAGGCTGAGGGAGAAGCACTCTGACCCTGACTGCTCGAGAGCTTGCGGTGGGACTATTGTCTCGCCGCGACCATTCTGAACTGGAGTTGCGCCAAAAATTGGCCCAGCGACAGTGCCCTCCTGAAGACATCGATTTTGCTATTCAACACTGCCTTGAACACAATTGGCTAAATGACCAACGTTTCGCCGAGTCGCTATTGCGCCATGGCATTATGAAAGGGCATGGTTGGCAACGTATTTGTCTGGATGCCAGAAAAAAAGGGATTGCCCAGAGCTTCCTCGATTTGGCTCAAGAAAATGATCAGCATGATTGGTATGAAGTTGCCAGAGATGTTGCACTGAGAAAGTTCGGTGACCTTGAAGGCTCCATTCCACGAGTCGACATGAAAGAGCATGCAAAGCGCGTTCGTTACCTACAATACCGTGGTTTCAACTTTGATCAGATAAAATATGCGTTGTCGTCAGAGAGTGATGAAGACTGATCAAACCTCTTTCGTCTTGTAAGTGTGCCTTCCTCTTTCCGCCAATCATTTCCTTGTTTACAATGACATCCAAATAGCTGTGGTATCATAGCGTCTATTTTTCGCGTTTTACGCAAAACCGTTGTTTGTAGAACCCAAATTTTCAGGATTAGCCAATGTACATGAGCACTGATGAGATCCGCCGTGCGTTTCTCGAGTTCTTTGAAAGCAAGGGGCACCAAATCGTGCCCAGCTCATCGCTTGTGCCTGCCAACGACCCAACGTTGTTGTTTACTAATGCAGGTATGAACCAGTTTAAGGATACTTTTCTGGGGGCCGAGAAGCGCGCCTATACCCGTGCAACCTCTGCTCAGCGCTGTGTTCGTGCTGGCGGTAAACACAATGACTTAGAAAATGTTGGCTTCACTGCCCGTCACCACACCTTCTTTGAGATGTTGGGTAACTTCAGCTTTGGTGATTACTTCAAAGAAGACGCTATCAAATACGCATGGGAATTTCTGACTGACGTACTGAAACTGCCCAAAGACAAGTTGATGGTGACGGTCTACGCGACCGATGACGAAGCGTTTGCGCTTTGGAATGAGAAGATGGGTATCCCAGAAGAACGTATCGTGCGTATCGGTGATAACAAAGGTGCGCCGTATGCGTCTGATAACTTCTGGCAGATGGGCGATACCGGTCCTTGTGGGCCATGTACTGAAATTTTCTATGATCACGGTGATCATATCTGGGGCGGGCCTCCTGGTTCACCTGAAGAAGATGGTGACCGCTTCATTGAGATCTGGAACAACGTTTTCATGCAGTTCAACCGTCAGGCCGACGGTACTATGGAGCCCCTGCCAAAGCCCTCAGTAGATACAGGCATGGGTATTGAGCGAATCGCTGCGATCATGCAGGGTGTTCACTCGAACTATGAGATAGATATCTTCCAGACATTGATCAAAGAAACTGCGCAGGTTATTGGTTATGAGGATTTATCAAACCAGTCGCTTCGCGTGGTTGCAGACCACATCCGCTCTTGTGCTTACCTGATTGTTGATGGTGTGATGCCGTCAAACGAAGGCCGTGGTTATGTCTTGCGCCGCATCATTCGCCGCGCTGTGCGTCACGGTAATAAGCTCGGCGCGCAAGGTGCCTTCTTCCATAAACTGGTTGGCCCATTAGCAGAAATCATGGGTACAGCAGGCGAAGAGCTGAAAAAACAGCAAGCACTGGTCGAGAAAGTACTGAAAATTGAAGAAGAGAACTTCGGTCGGACGTTGGACCGTGGTATGCAAATCCTCAACGATGCACTGGAAGGCATGGACGGTAAAGAGCTTGACGGTGAAACTGTATTTAAGCTTTACGATACCTATGGCTTCCCGGCTGATTTAACCAACGATGTTGCTCGTGAGCGCGGTCTGACTATTGACGAGGCAGGCTTTGAAACAGCAATGGAAGCGCAGCGTCAGCGCGCGCGTGAAGCAGGCCAGTTTGGTGTTGATTATAACAACGTTATCAAAGTCGATGCGCCTTCTGAGTTCACTGGCTATGGTGCGACTCAGGGAACAGGTGTGATCACTGAGATTTATGTTGACGGAGAGAAAGCGGATGCATTGGCAACCGCAGATGAGGCGGTCATTGTGCTTGACCAAACTCCGTTCTACGCGGAATCTGGTGGCCAATGCGGTGATGCAGGTTTCCTGTTTACCGACCAAGGCAAGTTTGCAGTAGAGGATACCCAAAAGTTCGGTAATGGTATCGGCCATAAAGGTAAGCTGGTCGATGGAACGCTGACTACTGGTGAGAGTGTCAACGCAGACGTTGATGCATCGCGTCGTCAAGCAACGGCACTTAACCACTCTGCGACACACCTGCTTCATGAAGCACTGCGTCAAGTACTGGGTGAGCATGTTGCTCAGAAGGGGTCATTGGTTCGCGCTGATAACCTGCGCTTTGACTTCTCACACCTCGAAGCAGTGAAGCCTGAAGAGCTTCGTCAGGTTGAAGACATGGTGAATGACCATATCCGTGTTAACCACAGCATCAACACTGACATCATGGATATTGATGCAGCAAAAGAAAAAGGTGCGATGGCACTGTTTGGTGAGAAATACGACGATCAAGTCCGTGTTCTTACCATGGGTGACTTCTCTATCGAGCTCTGTGGCGGTACTCACGCCAGCCGCACAGGCGATATTGGTCTGTTTAAACTGGTGTCAGAGAGTGGTATTGCTGCCGGTGTTCGCCGCATTGAAGCAGTAACAGGTCAGGCTGCCCTCGACAGTTTCTATCAGCAGCAAAACGACTTCGCGACCAAAGCGTCTGAGACTCAGACCAAAGTTAAGTCACTTGAGAAAGAAATCCAATTACTGAAAGAGAAACTGGCTGCTCAGGAAAGCGCTGGGTTAATCAACAAAGTTCAGGATATCAATGGTGTGAAGGTCTTGGTGACTGAATTGAACGGTGCTGACAACAAAGCATTGCGTTCAATGGTTGATGACTTGAAGAACCAGATGGGAAGTGGTGTGGTGTTGCTTGGCAACGTGGCTAACGACAAAGTCGGCCTCATTGCCGGTGTCACCAAAGATCTCACTGGTAAAGTCAAAGCGGGCGAGTTGGTCAATATGGTTGCTCAACAAGTCGGTGGTAAAGGCGGCGGTCGTCCCGATATGGCGCAAGCTGGTGGCACCGATGTAGCAGCATTACCAGCGGCGGTTGCTTCTGTAAACGCTTGGTTGGCAGAACGTCTGTAAGCATTAAAATCAAGAAAGTGAAGCAAGATCAAGAAAGCTCCGTGTCACGGAGCTTTTTTTATTTTTCGTGAACACTATTTGCACTTCATCACATTATCTGTATAGTGCACACACTTAAAATTATGTGATGCATCGCACAATACGATGAGTGTGTTCTCAGCACAGTGCTCGGGTCGATGTTTTTCTACATCAACAAAACAAACGCCCAAAATGTGATACATATTTCAAGCGGATTGTCTAAGATCAATGTGAAAATTCTCATTGCTAAACTGGTGTTGCTCGCAGAAATGCGCCATAGTGGAGAATCAAGTAATAAGAAATGTGGGCTGACTTCACTATCATCATGAGACTCTGATGTTAGTGCCTTTTTTGCTGAAAAAACTTATTCAGCCTTTGAATTGCTGCTGCAGTTGGTCCACATAGCTGTGAAATGACGCTCAAGGGCATATTTGCTGGCCTAAATAGAAAGTAAGTTGTAATTACTCAAGGAGTAGAATAATGCTGATTTTGACTCGTCGCGTTGGTGAAACGCTGATGATTGGTGATGAAGTGACTGTTACTGTACTGGGCGTGAAAGGCAACCAAGTACGTATTGGTGTGAATGCACCAAAAGAGGTGTCAGTCCACCGCGAAGAAATCTATATGCGCATACAAGCAGAGAAAAGCGGTCAAAGCCAAGCTTCAGGTAATTTCTGAACAGATTTGTACCTCATATTTATTAAAAAGGCCGATTCTTTCATCGGCCTTTTTAATACCTCTAGTGTGTTCATTTTTAAAGCGAATGGTGCAACTAATGCACGATGATTTCAGGCTTTGGTTGTTAAGTGTCCAAACGCGCCGGTAATGTTCATTTTTACAGATAAAGTGTTTGACATATTTCTGGCTCAAAGTAATATGTGCCTCCGCAAGACGGTGAGGTGGCCGAGTGGCTGAAGGCGCTCCCCTGCTAAGGGAGTATGCGGTTTATCCCGCATCGAGGGTTCGAATCCCTCCTTCACCGCCATTTTCTTGCAACGCAATTTATTGCCTGCGCGTCCGTAGCTCAGCTGGATAGAGTACCTGGCTACGAACCAGGCGGTCGGAGG
>NZ_PEIB01000024.1 GCF_004116385.1 Veronia nyctiphanis
TCTTCAGACGTGTATTTTCTTCTTCTAAAGCCTTTAATCGTCGGGCATCAGAGACGTCCATACCTTGGTATTTTTTACGCCAAGTATAAAACGTCGCATCAGAGATGTTGTGCTTGCGGCAGAGCTCTTTAACGGAAACACCGGCTTCTGCCTCCTTGAGAATGGTAATGATCTGCTGTTCGTTGAATCGCTTTTTCATGTTCATCTTCCTCACTGATTGATGAACATTACTAAGTTAACGATGGATTAGAAAGCGGGGGCAGGTCACTGAAGGCGAAAAGATTAAAGACTTGCAAACGATCGCAAATTTGACCCTTTATTTAGTTTGAACATATTTTGTTCGATTAGTCTGTTACGCACGAATAGGAAATGTAGATATATAGAGTTCTATAAATGGTTACTTGCTATCTTAGGTATATTATTGATCCATCAAAGGTTACTGATTTTGAAGAGTACGCCAAAATGTGGATTCCACTCGTCACTAAGTTTGGTGGACAACATCACGGTTACTTCTTGCCTTCAGAAGGCGCCAATAATGTAGCACTTGCGCTATTTTCATTTACTAGCCTCGCGACGTATGAAGCTTATCGCACCGATTCATTGAAAGATTCAGAGTGCATAGCAGCATTTCAATTTGCTGAAGATACAAATTGCATCATCAGTTACGAGCGCAGCTTCTTTAGACCCGTCTTCGATTAAGACTCGCAAAGAAAGAGCTAACTTAGACTTTTATGACGCAATTTTCATGGAAGTAGTGTGGTTCAAACGTTGCAATTAGTTGGGTGCAATAAGCACCTGTTATTCATACGTCGTATACCCTAGGGCTTATATGTTGAAAACGAAGTATATATTTTTGTTCATTTTTATCATGACGACATTCAGTTTGTTTACAGTTTATGAAATGAACAATGAAGATAAGTCTGAACTTGAGCAAGCAAGAAGCAACTCCGGCGTATCACTAATAGAGTCAGAGAAAGGGGCTACTCGATACCAAGTTTTTGGAGAAGAAAACAGCCCAACAGTTGTTCTAATTCATAGTTTTAATGGTTTTTTAGAGTCTTGGGACTCGAATATTAATGCCTTGGTAAACGCTGGTTACCGCGTTATTACTTACGATCTTTTTGGACGAGGTCTCTCTGACCGTCCACACGTTGACTATGATCTTTCGCTTTTTCGACACCAGCTCGATGGCGTATTAAAGGCAGTCGGAGCTACAAATGTTCACCTTGTTGGTTCATCGTTTGGAGGTGTCATTGCGTCTGATTTTGCCTACCACTATCCTGATAGAGCTATCAGTCTTGTTCTTGTGGGGCCAGCAGGCTGGTCTGCTCAGGAAGGGAGAAACCCACTTCTTGATATACCTCTTCTTGGTGATTTGGCTTTTCATTATTTTGGCCAAAAGATTCTTAGGCCAAAAGTCGAAGCATACCTATTTAACCAATCAAAGTTTTCTGACGTTGTTGAACAATGGGCGAACTATGCAAGTTACCCGGGTTTTACACGTTCGGCACTTTCTACGCTAAGACATTCTCCCGTTCTTGATTACTCTAACGGCTGGATACAATTAGGAAAGCTAGGGAAGCCAACACTATTCATATGGGGTAAGCAAGACGTTAGCTTTCCTTTTGCTAACACGGAAAAGATCCCAACGCTTATCCCGCATGCGAAAATCATCGGAATCGAAGATGCCGCGCATTGGGTAAACGTTGAGCAAGCCCAACAAGTCAATGAAGCAATAGTTTCATTTTTATTTGCCAGTGACAGCAGTTCGTAACCTCACTGAAAAGCTGAGATATTTTCTGATTCTGTAGCTTAAGGCTTAAGGAAAATCTATGACAATTTCGTCCAGCATTGCTCTTTTCATAGCAATGCTCCTTTCAGCTGCGATCCCCGGCCCTAGTGTTTTAGCCGTTGTTTCTAGATCAATGGCATCGGGAAAAGTAAATGGGTTGCTGGTGGTTGCCGGAGTATTGGTTGCAGACTATATCTTTATATTTCTCGCTTTAAGTGGGCTTTCTGCAATCGCTGACGTTTTGGGCGAATTTGCGAGCTTCATTAAATTCGTTGGTATCAGTTATTTGTTTTGGTTGGCGTTTGTTACGTGGAACTCTAACCCGATACCTACTGATAAAGCCAGTAATAGTGACAAACAGAGACACTCTAGTTTCTTTGCAGGTCTGCTAATGACGCTGGCTAACCCAAAAGCCATTCTGTTTTATATGGGTTTCTTCCCCGCTTTCATAAATATTGAGTCCATCGGTATCTTCGATATGTTTTTAATTATTTTAATATCAACTGTTTCGGTTGGTAGCATATTAAGCTTCTATGCTGTGCTGTCAGCACATGCAGGAAACCTTTACGAGAGTAGCTTCTCTCAGCGTTTCCTGAACAAGCTATCAGGTGGAGCCTTCGCAACATGTGGGGTTGTGCTGGCTACAAAAACCTAACAATCATGGCCCCTGCTGTATTTTGTTTTTGGAGAATCATGTGAAAGTAAGACTGGCAACCAAGGAAGATTCTGAAACTTTACTCGCTCTCATTCAGCTAAAAGCTGGATTTGATCGAAACATGAAAGGGTTCAATGGTGAAGTTTCTACAACGGTAGAGAAGATTGAACGCACTCTATTTGGAGATTTACCTTTTGCACATGCCCTTCTGTTGGAGATAGAAGGTAAAGCGCAAGGGTTTGCCCTTTTCCACTATCGGTACTCCTCATTCAGTGGTGATCCCTCTATTTGGCTGGATGATCTTTTAGTTGTCGATGAGCAACGCTCCAAAGGCTTGGGGCTGGCTCTGATGAAAGCCATTAAATCGCAAGCAGAGTCGACATTGGCTTCTCACATCGCTTGGACAGCGAGCCCACACAATACAGGAGCGCACCAATTCTATGAAAAGTTAGGTGCCGAAATAGAACGGATGGAGGGAGCACGACCCTTCTTTCGTTGGTCAGTTTCTTAATAAAAAGTCATTCATCAAGATAAAAACTTTGTGTGTCTAAGAGACAACAACAAAAATCAACTGGAACAAGTACTTTTGGGGTAAAGAATGGTAGAAGAAAAGGAGTTGAGCATTGCCTTTCAAAACGGTCAGGAAAGGCAATGCCCTTGGAAATCAGAATTGCTTTGGCGCAAAGCCAGTAACCACTTCTAGCTTCAGCTCTTTACCGAGTTTAGTAAGTGGGTGAACGACGACAAGACCTCGAACAGACTTTTTCAGTTTGCCCATATCTGCCTGCTCTTGCTTCGTAATCTCACGAGAGAAAGGCATATCAAGCAGGGCTTTACGTTCTTTATTTAGCGTATAGCTTTGCTTGTGAGTGAGTTGATTGACCTTTTTCGTCAAATCTTCTATCTCATCAGTGAATTTCGTCACCATTGGATCGTCACCACGAGATCTGGCGGCATTAAGCTTTACTTGGCTTTTGTTCAGACGGTTTTTCAGTTGTTGAAGTTCTTGTTTAATGCTCATGGTAATCGACCACTCAGATTGACTTGGGCGCGGAGTGTACCACAAGCAATGAAAGATGGTATACCCAGAGCCATTAGGCCGTTTGCGTTTTATGAATGTCCTGAAACGCAAAACATAAATGTTTGACGCCGTTGGGTGACTAAAATCCCTGTGATTAGGATTGCTTTCTGGGTTAACTTTTGAATAATTCGCCTTGCCAACAATATAACTGTCCCAGACCAGGTCTATTTGGTCGAAAGCATTCGAATAGCCGTCATTTAATTCAATAAGGGAAGTTGGAATAACTCTATTTCGCACTTTGACGTATATTCAACAGTGATGTAGCGATCGTCATGACGAGTAATCATTTACTCAGACTTGTTTGTGTTTCTCCGCAATTATTATTAGTTGTTTGTCTATTTTCTAATTAAAGAGCACTAAAAAGAGTAGACTTCTCATATCGCTCGACGGCAACATCGCCGGCACCGACGTAGTTGGTTCTCTTCATGCCTCAGAAAATGATTGGTGGCCACTACTATCTCAGCGATGACTCAGTCTATTTTTACAACAGGTTATCAATTGAACCATACAAAAATAAGCCTCAAACGCTTACCCAAGCGTCTGACCCAGTACATCCCTCCTGTGAAAAATTTAATGGCAATTATTTTGGTCGGTGTGGTGTTAGGGGTTTTAGGCCCTTTGGGTAGCCATGAAATTCCCCGCTCAATATCGATCGTATATTGGGTCACAACTTGCTTTGTTGGTTTTGCAATCTACCAACCCATAATCGCCATAAGCCATCAAAAGCTATCTCCTCTCATAACACGAGTTTGGATAAGAACTCTTATTGCCTGTATTCCAGCAGGTATATTCATGTCTGGCGCTGTTTTGATACTCGTGCGGTTATTCTTCGGCAGTCATGTGCTAAGTGGTATAAGTTTCCAAGTCGTATTATTTAATACAGGGTTTGTTGGCGCCACCATTGCATTACTCCACGAGGTGTTTGAGGAAAAGGGACGTCAAATAAATCAATCCGCGCGACATTTAGAAACCCTTACCGAGCAAAAAAATCTAGAAACAAGCTCTGGCTATGAGGAATTCATGGCCAACATTCCGGTTGAAAAGCGCGGCACACTGTTGTGTTTGGAAATGGCCGATCATTATTTAACGGTACATACCGACAAAGGCCGTCATATGATGCTGATGCGGTTAAAAGATGCTACTGCATTGTTGAGGCAGTATCCGGGGTTGCAAACACATCGTTCTTGGTGGGTTGCTCACGATGCAGTAGTGAAGGTAGTAAAAAGTGGTAGAAAGTTTCACCTTGAGCTGAGTAATGAACTCAGTGTGCCAGTGTCCAGAAGCTTCATCGATAACGTAAAAGCGGCTGGATTGGGACAATAAAAAAACCAGTACAGTAACTTATATCGCTACTTTTGCCCAAGATATATTGGTTATTCATCAATAATGTGCGGCACCCGATATTTGGTTCGGATGCCGTATGCGTTGCTATGTCGCGGTGTTTATCAGTTATGGTACCAAAACTAAACTGACGTTAATGAAAAAGTGAGTAACGATCAAAAATTCCAGCCTTTTCATTTTCATCAAAATAAACGGTATGCCGAAGGCACATCCACCCACAATGTAATACAACGACCGGCCTAAGTTGTCAGGCTGACCATGAATAAGTAAGAACGACACTAATGTAATTGGCAGGATGAACCAAGGATTATCAATGACACGTTTTAGTCGCGTAAATGCAAAACCACGAAATAATACCTCTTCCGTGATTCCAGTTGTCAGCGCCATAACTATCATGAAAAGTCGTTCATTTGTTGATACGGCTGCGAAGTATATTGATTGCGAACTTCGTGGAAGATCGTCAGCATAATAGATATTGGGAAGAACAAACGCTGCCAGAACCAGCATCCCGAGCACACCAATAAACCAATATTTCCTCTCTACATACCACGCTAAGCTAACCCCAATACTGCTCCATGCTTCCTTGTTTTTATAAAGACAGAACCAAACGAATAAAAACGGTACCCAGTGATAAACAAAGTTTCCAAGCCAGAAGCTCCACCAGCCCAATCGCGGTAAGTCTCCGAAAGCACTACAAGGCCAGCCTTCAGCGACCAGCGGGAAAATAAACTCCGAAAAGAAATCCAAACTATAGAGCAGTGGATAGAGAACAAGCGATACGACTAACGCTAACACCGTATACTTATCAAGCTCAGTTTTCACACCAACAGTTATCTCTTGTGTCATCCCTTTACAACCTCTTATTAAATTATCTCGATAACTAATTAAGCAGCATCCCAGCAAATAAGTGCCCGGCCGCCCTTTCTGAATGAGCAGTAAAACTAACTAAGCAAAGTTCATCCACCGAAGCTTCGTGATTGGAGACAGAAACTTCGTGAATGGGCGCGTTCTGGTGGTGTTCCCATTGACGAATCGTGAAATGACCAACGCTTTAAATGCAGATGAAATAATCATTAAGAAATGCTTTGAGGAGAAGAGGTTAAAGATATTTGGTTACACGCCTCAATTTTGTGGTCTGCTGTGGGTCACAAGAGTTATGAAGCGCAGAAATTCGTACCTAAGAGTGATTTCATTCCCTTCATGGAACAATGGAATATAATTGAACGCACCTTGTTTCCAAAACGCTCACCACCATTTAATACCGAATCATTCAGCAGCACATATTTCACTTGCTCGACCACTGCCTCGCCACCGATGATGAGCTTAAAGAGGAGTACTCTTCATTTCCTGATCCCTTCCCTGCATGGGGTGGCGTGTGTTCAGTTTAATGAAATGAGTCAAAAATCTCTTAAACTCAGCAAAAAATCAAAAAAAGACACGGTATAAGGTATGTCTTATGCCGTATCTTTTTAGCAGGGTTTGAAAAGTCATCATCCGACTGGCTCGGAAACGAGCGCACTATCCGCCGTTAATTTCAGGCATCAAAACGGTATTTAATCACTATTCTCCCTTATTAATATTCTACGATTTCAGTCAATATCAGCATCCGTGCGTTGTTTACACGCTATGTCTGAAACTCCATCATTACACTTGCGATGAGCATTAAACTACTGTTTATTAAGTAATATTGTGGGAGTCTTATTCATGGAGGTTGTGTTAGTGTTCATAAAATAATCAGCGCTCATTCCAAGTAATATTTCTAGTCTTACACAACAGGTATTGAGCAACCATTTACGCTAACAAGAGGATCAACTCTTTGAATACTCGATACTTACCGCTCGTTTTGCCGTTGTTTAGTTTGCTTTGGTTAACAGGCTCCGTGGCGATTGCGGGACACTTTTACCCAGACTACAGCCATATTGCACAGTTTATTAGCGAGCTGGGCGCAACTGGCTCCCCCTATGGGTTTTATTTAAACTATTTAGGCTTTATACCCACGGAACTGTTCATGCTTGGTTTTGTGGTTGTCAGTTACTCTGCGTTGCCGCGAACAAAGTTGAATATTATTGGACTCATATTTATTACTGTCTATGTTGTTTCCCTTTGCGCCGCAGCCTTTTTTCCTTGTGATTTTGAGTGCCGGCCTGACAAACCAACACTTTCCCACATCGTACACATGGCGATCACTTTACCAGGGTACATTTGCGGAATCTTAGCCGTAGTGTGCATATCATCGGGTTCGCATTCTTGGTCAAAGTCAAACCTACTCAAGGTTGTAGGCTATACGGCGTCAGTATTGGCTGTTATCGCATTTTTCAACCTAAATCCGAGCTCAGAAATAGTAGGTTTGATTCAGCGATTATTTGAACTAACCCTGTATTCATGGTTTATTTTCATGGGGTATTGTTTGAGCAAAAAGGCACAAATGAATTAAGCCATATCGTTAGCTAAATATTTGCTACATTTTTACTTTTCTTCCAAACGTAAATGGTTACTTAGTAGAGCACCCTCAGATTATCCAAGGGTGCTAAACATATTGGTTATTTAGCTATTAATGATATTCTTCGGTGTCTTTTAAACTAATCAAAGACGTCGGTTCAAGCTCAATATAGAATGCTCCTTTCTTTACCCCATTTAAGTACTCAGCGTATATGGAACCCTCAACAGGTGATTCAACATCTATGTGAAGTTGTACCAACTCATTGTATTTATTGTAAAAAACCATACCTAGTCCTTGTGTGTTGTGAAGAACTCTATTTAACTCTCGTGTAAGCAACTCTTATTGACCAATAAGTTAGTCTTTTTATTTTAATTTAGTATGAATATAAATACATATCGAGTCTTTTGCGTGTCTCGTTTATGAGATATTTTGTCTTTATGAGTAGAACGTTTTTTTTTAAACACACAATAATCAGGTGTTTAGATCAAAAAATTCTCAGAGACAAATGATACTGGCTTTGACTTCATAAGAGATCGCTTAGTACGTGTGACTATTGATCGGTTTTTCATTGAAATGCCAGTCATCATTAATGTCGAGCATGAAGGCATAACCTCTATGCTTGTACCTTACGCTCTACAATTTTTGCCAATCACCGTTGGTTCAGGTTGAACACAAGAAATTACGACCTCTGACCCCTTTTTCGATTGTTCATCAACAGAAGGCTCCTTCATAATCCGATAATTTTCGTGTACTTTTACGAAAATTTTATCGTTGTACTTTTTACTTTAAATAGATTGATAAAATATATGAATCGAAAAGAGTAATACTAAATAATTTTTTATATAAAAGGCTTTACCTCAACCCAACTTGAGCTTTTAAAGTGCAGTCAGTGTTAACAAAGGACTTCACTTTCATGAAAAAATTAGTGTTATTTTCAAGCGCAAATAAGCAAGGGTTTACCGCTCAGTTAGTTGAACATGTCGCGCAACATCATCAATTTGAAATCGTTGATGTTGATTCACTCACTATCACGCCTTACAGCTATGAAAACGATTATCCCGAAGATGACTTTCATCCATTAGTAGACAAAATCCTCACGGCAAATGCATTAATCTTTGCTTCACCCGTCTACTGGCATGCGCCGACTGCACCAATTAAAGCACTTATAGACCGCATCACCGAATTAACCGATGTGAGCTCTCATAAACCTAAAGCGCGTGCCCTTGCGGATAAAAACGTTTTTATCTTAGCCACATCAGCCAGCGAACAGCTTTGTCCAATTTATGATGGATTTTTTACTAAGATATTTGATTATTTTAAGATGAATTACGTAGCCAGATTACATGCGAATTGTCGCGATGGTTTCGCAGTCGATGAAAAGGATCTTTCCGAATTTAACCATGCACTCAATAACGCAATGAGTAACATTGACTGAAGGAATTGAACAACTTTCTCTGCGATTAGATTCGCAAACTCTCTCAACACTCATGTTTAGGCCCCGCAATCGCGGGGTCACGGAAAACGTAGGAAACATCTTGCTTTTCAGCCCCGTTTTATTTTCTTGGAGTCAAAATGTATATTCTTATTTTAATTTCAAGCCTTGATCCGAACAGTAAAAGTAGAAAACTCGCAAAAATGTGCGCTGTTGAAATCTGAAAGCTCGGATATAAATCTAAGTTCGTCGACTTAGCTGCTTTGAATGTGCAAAATTTCGATAACAACAAAATCTATCACACAGAGCAGTACAAATTTCTTCATCAAATGACACGTAACGCATCTGGGATAGTTTTGTGTAGTCCAACCTACAACTGGAATTGCTACTCTGAGCTAAAAAATATATTGAGTATGTGGGATCAACGACTCCTGATTGCAGTGTCACTGGCGCCCTGTTCGATAAAGTCATCACTTTCGTCAATTCTGCTAGCTTACCTCACAGCTACATGGCGCACTCTGCTTTGTCAGTTTCTCTGTCTATCGATTTTAAATGCATCATTAACCCCTATAACGTGTACGTGCATGATCGTCATTGGATAAATAGCGGTTTAACTGAAGAACGAAAACCGAGATTAACGAAATCGATGAAAGTAATGACTGAGTTATGTGGACTGTTAACCACCCGGACTTACAAATCAAGTTGGGAAATATAATTTTCTTTTAATCGTCATTATTGAATTAAAATATGTTTCTTTGAAGTAAGTAAAAAATAGAGAATATTGCGATGAAAATCAATATTGATCTTTCCCTCTATTTTATAGGTATTTATAAAAACATCTATTTATATATAATTTATATGTCAAGAATACAAAGGTGATTTTATTTTTGGATCACGCCTGAAGTTTTAAATATCTATTTGAAATTACACTTGGCTTAGTTTCTCTTATTAGTCTAATTCATGGTTTATACAAAATAACTGAATTTGTTCTTTATTGGTGCTGACGAGTCCCATGTAAAAAATGCATAACGTAAATGTAATCAGAAGGCATCATATATACATCTTTTTTAGACCCTTACCTGCCTGAAAATGGAGCCGAAAATGAACGAAGAGACTGAACTAACTGCAGATGAACAAAATGTATTAGAGCAAATCAGAGAAATAAAGGCATTCTATTCTTATTTACTCAATTATGGGTTAGTCATAGCATTACTTTTTCTGATCAACTTCATCGCAATGCCTGACTATATCTGGGCAATTTGGCCTGCTTTGGGCTGGGGTATTTATGTAGCCTGGCACGGCCTAAATGCTTTTGATGTGGTCAATTTCTTTGGCCCAGAATGGGAAAAAAAGCAGTTGGAAAAACGCCTAGGAAGAAAGCTGTAATTGCTCCAGAACACCTTGTATATTTGCTCCAAAAAGATAAACCCTCGACTACACGAGGATTTAACCTTCTCTTCTCTGCATTTCTACAAATAGCTACATCGCTGAAAAAAGACTCAAACACGCATTTAATTCATAGCACCCAACCATGTCACATTGATAAGTAAAAAGGATAACCCACAAAGAGTCTCCCTATTTTTGGAGGCACTGACGTGTTGACGGTCGCAAATCTTTTCTTCTCGCTTTATGAGGCAGAGTCCCGAGACTACATTGGGAACCTTGCAATTCATTTCGCTGCAAAGGAGAAGAAAATGACACCATCAGCAGTTCTTGTTCATGTACCTGATGTTGCTAAAGGGCTTGAATGGTATAAGCAAGCTTTCCCTGACGCAGTGCCAATTTATCTCCCAGAGTTTGATTTTACTGTTCTCAATCTACATGGTGTATATCTGGAAATTGTTCAGGCTGATGAAAAAGTAGGCTCGGGTAAAAATGGTACCGTCATTTATTGGTCTGTTGAAAACTTATCAGTAGCTATCGCTCACTTTGATTCCAAGGGTGGACAACTCTATCGTGGACCAATGGACATCGAGAATGGTCTTTCCATGTGCCAAGTCGAAGATCCATTCGGCAACTTAATCGGACTCCGAGGGCCTAATACTTTTCAGGAGAATAAATAATGATCTTCGATGTCGCCTTAGTTTTATCAGCATTGCTATGTTCGCTTGTTTCGGGGCTTCTTTTATCCTACGCGATACTGGTAATGCCAGGGATTAAGAGTTTTGATGACAAAAACTTCATCAAGACATTTCAGGTGACGGACCGCATTATTCAGAATAATCACCCCCTATTTATGATGATTTGGCTTGGCTCAGCAATTTCAGTCATTGTTTCTATGATTATTGCTTCGACAAATTGCACGGTATCGATTTCTATATGATGCTATTTGCTACAGTCGCCTATATTTTGGGTGTTCAAGGGGCCACATTTGTCATACACCTGCCTCTCAACAATACATTGCAGAGAGTTGATGTCGATAATTCCAGTGACGAAGAGCTAAGTACAGCACGCCTTGCTTTTGAACAGCGTTGGAATCGCTCAAATGAACTCAGAACAACCCTTGCATCGCTTGTTTCTCTGACATTGATCGTGTTGGCGCTAAAACAATAGTGCAACTGTAACTCTCCCCCGGTCCCCTGAAGCTCAATTCGAACAAATACTAAGTAATGTGCATAGGAGAAGGAGATAATTGCGCTTAAGACGTATGAGGTGAAAAAAATGAAGCTGGTAGATAAGTTTCACCTTATTCATTAAGTGAAAAGTGCAATTACTAACATATCGTACATGCCGAAATTAACCTCTCTAATATTCAGAGAGATTGTATTGTCATTTAGACAAATATTGGACTTTGATAGGCTATATATATTAGCAAGTCATTGATTTTATTTTTTTCATAGGTTTAATATACATTTTTGTTGATTTTTCTTATCCATACAGCTAATTTCCGCCATCAAAGCAACAATAATAATAACAATGCACTTAGATGAGTATCAGTCATATTGTCACTCAAAAAGTCTATAATTACATTTGGTAAATTTCTAAAGTTTTTAAACCAAAGTGAAAGGAATAACTATGAAAAAATGCTGTTATAACATCGCGCTTGCTATCAGTTTATTGTTCTCTAGCCATACTTTGGCTTCAGATATTGGAATTACTTGCCAAGAATTTTATGACACCACAAAACAACTCGAAGAATTGCGCGACATGGAGTACAGGGACGATTTAAGTGATGACGAAATTCTACAAGCATGGGAGTTAGCAGGGTATATAGCTGGAGGAATATTTAATATTGCTGAAAGAGTTGGTGATGAAGCATTGCTTCATGATGCACAAAGACTCGCTCATCAAGTAGTCGCCCCGGAAAATTACTATCCTGAAGAAGCTGGTGAAACGTTTTCAGATATCATTGAACATTTTCAACGTCTACTAGAAGAAGGCTGTTATTAGCCCATCCGGTATTTATGTTTACTTTTTTGGTGATGAGTATTTTGTAAAATTTTGAACGTTTGCACATTTTATCCTGATTTCAAGTTTGTATTAAATATTCATCACCTCTTCATCCACCAACTCTATCTAGACAAACTTAACTCACTCTACTTTCTCAAAGGCATCACGTAGATCTTTCATCTACCACCGATTCTCCCTACGATAGTTAAACGTGTAGGGGATCGCAATTTGTTGAATCAATTTATATTGAAGCACTTACAAGTCATATTATTCCAAGTCAAACAACCCATCTGACGTTAAATAAGTTTCTAATCGAAGCAATGTTATTTGCCCATGAGAATACGTGTAGCCACAGAAGAAGATCTCGCTCAAATCAGCGAGCTATGCAAGCAACTCGATGATTACCACTATAGAAACGATCCTGACAACTTTGTTAAGGCCACAAAAGCTCAACTAAATGGTAAAGACGCGTTAGGCAGAAGCATCCATGACCCCGAGTGGCTCATAGCTGTTGCAGAAGATAAAGGTGTCATTATTGGCTTCATAAAAGCATGTGTGTTTGACGTAAAATTAACTTTCTTGCTTCCCAAAAAGTACTGCGACGTGAATACGATTGTCGTGGACCACACATTCAGAAAACATGGCGTGGGCGTAGCCCTCATGGAGGCAGTGAGTTCATGGGCTTCTTCTCAAGAAGTAGATCGCATATCCCTTGAAGTCATGGAATTCAATACTGAAGCAATGGCGTTTTATGAAAAGCTTGGTTTCACAACAAACTCTAGGTATCTGACAAAAGACATCGTGTAACTGTGTGGCAAAGCGCTATTTCGAAACCAGTGATGACTAAAGGCTAATTTCTCTCAACTCACCAGATCACTGTTATAAACAGAAAGATAAAGACATCGACATGAATTATCAAAGATCATCATCAAAAACTCATCATTATTCTGCCCTTTTATGGGATAACGATGGTGTGCTGGTTGATACCGAACGACTGCATTTTCAATCGACCTCAGATGTATTCGAACAAGCGGGCATCAAACTTACGCTACAGCAATACGTGGATTATTTTCTGAAGCAATCCAAAGGGACGTCTAAATTCGCAGCGGCTCACGGACTCAGTGTCGCTGAGATAGCAGACATTAAGGAAGCTCGAGATACACGTTACTCGCAACTACTCGAGAAAGAGCCAATCGTGATAGATGGGGTGCGTGAGACTCTGAACGAATTACGCCCCAACTTTACGATGGGGATCGTGACAAGCTCTCGCCGTCATCATCTGGAGGCAATGCATGAGCGCACTGGCCTACTTGAGTTTTTTGACTTTATAGTCTCGCGTGAAGATTACACCAACAGCAAACCAGCGCCTGATCCGTATCTCGCAGCGATTACCCGCAGTGGCTCTCCAGCCAATAACTGTTTGGCAATCGAAGATGCCCTAAGAGGACTTATTGCAGCCCAAGCCGCAAACTTAGACTGTTGGATTATTCCGACAGAGCTAACTCAAGCAATACCCTTCTCAGGTGAAAAACGAAGACTAAATACTATTTCTGATGCAGCCAATTTGCTTATCCGATGAGTTTTTAACGCATTTATTAAGATGTAAGCCTCTCGCCAGAGCGTGCTTTAAATTGACAAACTTACCTTCTAACGAGTGCATATTACAGAGTGGACGAGGTAGATGTGGACATTGCGATACTGACTTTTGATGGATTTAATGAACTAGATTCGTTTATTGCATTGGGCATCTTAAGCCGAATGCAAGATTCGGGATGGAATGTACAGATCGCTTGCCCATCGCAATCAGTCATATCGAAGAATGGCGTCATTATTCAGGCTCAGCAGCCCCTTGAATTTGCCAACAGTGCTGACGTTGTCTTATTCGGTATCAGCTCACAAACCCGGCACATTCTGCAAAACAGTAACATGCTATCAAGGCTCATCCTAAACACTGAAAAGCAGCTTATCGGCGGCCAATGCTCTGGTGTGTTATTGATGTATGCACTCGGTTTACTCAACCAAGTTCCCGTGTGTACAGACTTAGCGACGAAACCTTGGGCCCGAGAGTCTGGTATTAAGGTGCTAGATCAGCCCTTCTATGTTGCTGGTAATATTGCGACGACCAGTGGATGTTTGTCATCGACATATTTGGCTGCATGGGTAATCAGCAAATTGGCAGGTAAACCCCAGGCTGAATCAGCGATTCATTACGTTGCGCCGGTTGGAGAAGAGGAAAATGCGGTGAAACATTGTCTGTCTGTGGTTAGCGCTTATCTTTAATTTTACCCCGTCATTACGGTAACAACACATGTAACGTATTTAAGGAGACAATCTGTTTCTTTCTTAATTATCTATAACGTCAGCTATTAATAATATGTTAATGGGTTAGAAAATTATGATAAAAATTGTTAATCTATCTTTCCAGAATATTTAACTTGTGTTTAATTATTTCATAAAATACAAAAAATAACATATTTAAACATTCAATAACAATAAAATATTTTATTACTTTTCATTAACTCTTAAACTATCTTTTTCTAATCTATTAATATGCAACATTAATAATGTTATTTTAATAAAATCGTTAATTCAACAGCTTATTAAAAACACACATTTATTTTTTAATACAATTAAATGATTTTATTTACAAAACACCATTCAATTACTCTGTAATTTTCATGATCTGGAAAAATATAAAATAATCAATATCGAAATGATTAATCTTTGAATGTAATATCCTCTCCGCTCCATCATCATAATTCAAAAATAATAACTCTCGAAAATATTACTTAGGAAACTCATGAAATATTTATTATTGCTGTCGGCGATATTCTCGACATTTGCTTTTGCTGAACAGGCACCAGCAAAGCCGAAAATAGGCTGGCTTAAAGATATCTACGCAGAGAATGAAACCCTGACCGTCAACTGGCAAATACCATACGGAAAGAATGGTGATCATTGGTATCTTTTCGATAACTCTGAACAAATTCATCAGGAAAGTCTGATAGATACAGGTAACGCGACACAAACCGGCTCCTTCAATTTTTCCGCCGTTTTTCCGGGTGAACATTACCTACAGGTTTCACTTTGCCATGGTACTGGCAATCATGAAGTCTGCACGCGAAGTGACTTGGCTAAATACATCGTCACCTCTCAAGATAGCGTTAATATTCCGGCCAAACCACAACTTGGCCAGCTCGCCAGCGATATAGAAACTGCAGGTGAACATGATTTAAGTATTAGTTGGAACAAATGGTGGGGTAACAATGGTAATCATTGGAACCTTTATATCAATGACCAAAAAGTACAAAGTCACTCACTCATAAAAAATAACTCGCAGCAACAAAGCGACAGAACTACATACACCATGCTAAACAGCGGTAAATATAACGTTCAGGTTGCGCTTTGCGATAGCAATGGTTTTGAAGAAAAATGCACATTGAGTGACAGCTTCACAGTTAATTTTACTAACACCGAAGCTCGCGCTGACTTTAAAGTTGTCACAAAGGCGTTGACGAGCAAGTTTGATAAACTCGGCGATACCGTCAAGCTAACATCGACAATCACGAACACAGGCACAAAGACGCTTACGAGCTTTGTGCTCAACAACAGTGATATTGTTTCAGATGACGCCTTGCCAGCAAAACTTGAGGCTGGGCAATCTGCTACGTTCATTGCCTCGCACCAAATTAATGCTGAGAATATGGAGAAAAACGAATTCCTCACTAATATTCATCTAACCGCCAGCGAACCAAATGGCCATAGCCTTTCACGCCTGTCTGATGACCCAACAAATCCGGCAGATATCGACAGCGACAACGATGGTTACCCTGATGATCCAGTTGTTATTTTGCGTAAGCAGAAGGTTACGGGCCTTAAATTCAGCGAAATATCAATGGCGTGGGCTGAAATAGTCAACACCAGTGACAAAACAATCGATCTCTCAGACGTAAAATTTATCGCCGAAAACTTTATGGACGGTGCGATAAGGTTTGATCTTCCAAAAAGGAAAATGCGCCCTAATGAGTATCTCGTGATTCGTTTTAGGACTCCCTACTACGAGGAAAATGCTGGACAAAAGGGAAAAAGCATCTTCATCGATAGCATATTTATCAACCAATCTGTTGGACAAGGCATGTTTGCCCTTGAATCTGACAACGAACTGTTAGATTACGTACAAAAAGGCGAAACAGACACAAATATCGCGACAGAAAAAGACTGGCAAGGGCTAAGCATATACCCGCTGGGAAGTATTCCGCGTACGACCGATATTCTCATTCGACGTGGCGATATTGATCATAACGATCGCAGTGACTGGGAAGTGAAACCACTCACCTACTCGACCGTTGGCGGTCCTAACGACGTTTTCGATGACACCGACACCGACAACGACGGCATTCCCGACAGCGCAGAGCGACAAGGCGGCAGTCTGGCAGGCATTTCTTACTACGATTTAGGTGCGCGGGTTGGTCAGCGTGACTTGTTCATCGAGATAGATTGGATGAAGTCTGACGACCCAATGCTTTCGCCAATGTATCCCTCATTGAAAAAAGTACAAAGGGCGTTTGCCAACCAAGGAATTAGCGTTCATTTTGATACCGGAAATTTGTTCGGATCCGAATTCAATTTAGCAGGAGGGGAAGAAGTCCCATTCAGACGTCGCATCAACATGGATTTAAACCCGAGTGACCACGATGCGAATATTTATGAATATAAAGATCGATTTATGGATATCAGACGATCATCAGTTTTTCACTACCTGTTGATTGCGAACACCGAAGACATTAATCAGCGTAATAGTGGTTCTGGACGTGCCGAGATAGGTGGCAATGATTTCTATGTGACGCTCGGCGAGTGGACCTGGGATGAACTCCACGATGCGAAAAAGCGCAAAAACAGACAAATAAATGTGCAAGCAGCGACCATCATGCATGAACTAGGACATAACCTTAACCTGCGTCATGGCGGTTTTGAAAATAGAAACTATAAGCCTAACTACTACAGCATCATGAATTACCTGTATCAAATTAATGGTATGCCAGACGCTCAGGAAAAGAATAATTCAGATCGATATGCATCGGTAGCGAGAGCATTATTGAGCCATGGTCCATACAGCGATCCTAATCAGTTTATTATCGATTATTCGCATGGCCTCAGCCCGGCCATTGACGAAAAGCATATTGACGAAAATGCGGGGATTTTTGGTAACCATATTCCTTTCGATGCAAACTTTGACGGTCATTATGATTCGGATGTAGCGCGAGAACTTAATCGCGACGGCTCACTCGATGTGATTAAGGACCATGATGACTGGAATAGCATTAATCTAGAGTTCCAGATCGATTACACCGAGGGCACGTACTCGCTATTCGATATAAACACCTCAATCTGGTCTGATGAAAGTAGCCTCCACTAACAATCAGTGTCCGCACTCTGGCGACGATAAAGGTTCAGGGTAACTCAGTAAAAGCAGCCTTTGAGTAGGCTGCTTTTTTTGTTCATTACAAATAAACGCCCCAGTACCGCCACATTAATATTGATAGGTTTCACCTTAGATGACCGTGTTGTTTATCAGTTAACAACCCTCTAGCGGGAATTATCTGATACTACTGATGTTGGTTACTATTTTTCACTTCAATCAGGTATGCTTTTTTATACACAAGCAGAAAAGTGTTGAACATGCCTATTACTCATAAGATCAATATTTTATATATCGACGGTGGCGCAGGGTTTACTGTTGGTCTTCTGTTACTGCTCTTACTGGATAGGATAAGCAGTTTATATAATTTACCCGTCTCAGTGGTCATGTTTCTGGGTGTGGCAAATGTATGTTATGGCCTTTATGGCATAACAATCGCAGCTTCACGTTTTAAAAACTCTGCCTCGATTTCATTGCTTGCCATTGCCAATGGTTGCTGGATGGTCATTTGTACTCTCCTTGTTCTTTACCATCTTAAAACTGCTAGCCTCATTGGTTTGAGCTTTCTATCCCTTGAAGCAATCTTCGTCGGTTTTCTTGCTTGGTTTGAATGGGAAAACAGATATGCCTTATCAGAGGTTTGTGCGGCCGAACCCTAACGCCTAATCAACTTCTTACACATTTCTCAGTCGGCCCTGTGTAACTGCATGTTAGACAAAGAGTGGCTCTAATCTCCCTGATGAATCATTCATGATCGTATGAGTTCGATAGTATTGAAGGACATTAAAACACCTACATTGACCATAGAAACAACAGCTGACATCTCTCACTCAGAGTGTATTGCCGATAGATGGCAGCGGTGCCTTCAGAACACATTGTCTCGAATCTCATCAAAGCAATGACGATCCGCTGGTTTATCCAAATCAACCAAACGCCACTCACTCACATGTGTTTTTTGGTAATCCATCGGTCGATGCCTTCACCAAATCGAAAAGTTTAAGACGAGCAACGAAAACCACCTGCGACGGCAATACTCTCAATCGTTCGGCATATTGGGTGCCCGCGCTTTATGGCGCAAATGGTCAACGTATACCTTACATCGAGCCACTTTTTTACTACAAAACGGGTTATCACCTACCCGCAAGTTCCATTCAAACACCACCAGAAAACCTGAGAATGATTGCTGGCCAAGCAATGCCAACCGCGTTGCAGAGTACCCAAGCGGTTAAATTTCGTTGTGCCAGTTGGACTTCAAAACAAGCATGGTTTGATGACGGTGACCCGCTGGATCATATTGCTCATTTCCCTGCCTGCAAAATAGGGGATTTGGTGGAAATGCGGATTGTCTTTCCGCAGTGTTGGGATGGAAAAAACCTTGATTCAGACGACCATCAAAGTCATATGGCCTACCCAAGCGAAGCAAGGCCACCAATAACGGGCAAAGGCGCTTGCCCTGCCAGTCACCCTATCGCGATCCCCGAAATCTCCTATAACTTTGCTATTTACGTTACCGACGAAACCGGTCCGTCGACAGCGTGGCGCTTATCCTCAGATATGAATCCCAAATTACCTGCAGGCCATAGTGCCCACGCCGAATGGATGAACGGATGGGATAACGACATTATGCGAGCTATCGTCGAAAATTGCCTCAAACCCGCTTTCGAATGCAGTGTAGGCTTGTTAGGTGATGGTACTCGTCTGGTGTCAGTGATTGAAGAGTAAGTAGGCACACGCTTCTGTTGTTCAGGCAAACGCGGTTTTGACAAATATTCTCGCAGGGATATTTCCCGCTTGTTTGGTTTATCACTTCCCGATAAAGCGAAATATCACCCTACCAGACTGCTTCGAACTCGTGAATGATGATTCATCGTTTACTCCTCTCAACATTTAACAGCGTTATTGAATGTTAACGTCAGCTGTTATCTTAAAAGCCCAACGGATTGAATTTACCCACGTCGGAGACATCGAGCATGGCAGAAGCAGTAACGACATATTATCTAGAAATGACATCGCCTTCAGACCTGAAGGATAAACCGGATTCGAAGGGCCTGAATGTTGTAGAAGCTGAAATTGATGAGTTCAGACTGAACAAATTTCTCTATGAATACGTCGGCGGACCTTGGCAATGGAAAGACAAGCTGTCACTCCCTGATTCAGCCTGGGTCGAGTATGTTTCAAATCCAAACCTTCGTACCTGGGTCGCTTATTTCAAAGGGGCAATTGCTGGTTACTTTGAACTACATGCTGAAGATGACGGCAACACAGAGATCATGTACTTCGGCTTAGCCGAAGCCTTTATCGGCAAAGGGTTTGGCGGTTATTTTCTCTCTCAGGCAATTCAATCCGCGTGGAGCATTCCCTCAACCAAACGTGTATGGGTTCATACCTGTAGCCTTGACCACGAGTCTGCGCTTAACAACTATCAAGCGCGAGGTTTTACTCTCTATCAAACCGAAAGCGACACCTGAATACCGATTAAACCTTTGAGCAGTATTGCTCGTTGGGGAGTATTCGAAGAAGAACAAACATATTGACGACGGAACGCGTGAAATGGATATCTCTGCAAACTTTAGAATGCTCGCTGTATACAATCAGCGAATGAACAAACAACTTCTAGAGGTATGTCAGCAGTTAACAAACGAACAGTTGCAGCAAAATACCAATGCGTTCTTCCCAAGCGTAATGGCGCACTGGAATCACATCTTGTTCGGCGATTTAATCATGCTTCAAAGGCTGATAGCGGGTCGTTTGGTTGATGTCGAACCCTCGATAATAGAACGGCTACCTATTGCAAAAGCAGTTGATGATCAGTTTGTGGCCGACCTGAAAGAGCTTTCCATATTGCGGCCTTTAGTGGACTCTATCTACGTCGATATTACCCGCTCACTCAAGGTTACAGACTGTAATAATCTCGTTCGGTATACCACGACGGAAGGCAAAAAAATCGAACGTAATCTTGCCGAGTTTTTACAGCACATATTCAATCACCAAACACACCACAGAGGCCAATTAACCTGTGTGTTAAGTCAGTTAGGTATGGACTTTGGCTGTACCGATTTACCCATCATCGTTCCAGAGGGCGCACGCTAGCTAACTGCTCTTTTAGGCAGTAAGCCTCCTTATCTTTGTGTTGTGCGCCTGAAAATCCTTCGTGATATTTGAATTAATTCATAGCTTATTGTTTTTTAATAAACGACTTAACTCTCTGATTAAGCGACTGATTGGCACTAGCTTCGTTTATTGAAATAAAAGGCAAGGATTGAATTATGTGGGACGTTGTTTCTCTTATGTTGGCTATCGGCGTAATGATGCTGATCATAAATTATTGGATGGATCCGAGACAAATCATTGATGACATTCGAACCCTGAAAGGCTCTAACGATCGCGTTGAAAAACTAGAGAGAAGGATTGAAGAGCTGGAAAAAATACTGATGTCCGAAAGGAAAAGTGACTGAGCAGCTTGTTTGATTTACTGGCAGTAACAACAACAAATATAAGACGATACTCCTTTACTCAGTAGCGCATTTTCAGCACCAACACCGAATCAGGAATAAACAATGTCTATCATGTTAAAGGACATTTCGTCTCAGAACTACCAGGCAATCATTGAGCTCGAACTGGCAGAGCATCAGAAACAGTTGGTCGCTCCCAATGTATATTCATTGGCTCAGGCAAATTATGAAAAGGGAATGACTCCTAGGGCTATTTACGCCGATGACACGCCAGTCGGGTTCATCATGTATATTTCATTGTATTTCGAAAACACACCCAATAAGTACAGCATTTTTCGTTTCATGATTGACAAACATTATCAATCTAAGGGGATTGGAAAACAGGCCCTCGAACAATGCATTCAGGAGATCTCATCAATTCCCGATGCAGAGGCAATTGAGCTCAGTGTCCCCCCGAGCAATACGATTGCCAGTCATTTTTATCAAAAGTTTGGTTTTATCAAAACTGGTCTTATTGATGAAGACGGAGAGTATGTTTTCGAATTACAGCTATAGATCATCCACAAACGCCTTGAATATGTTCGAATCCGGCCGTTCTCCAGTGTGTAGATCTCTTTAAACCTTTTTGACTCTAAGGCGGTGACACGTGAAAAGACTGCGATCTAGCTGGAGGTGTCTACAGCGCTTTCAGGATAAATTCACCGAGCCGGTAGAACGTCGGAGGTAGCCATGTATCCTGATATTATCTTATTAAACGGCACCGGAAGTTCGGGTAAGACAAGCTTAGCGAAAGCGCTGCAAGAACGTTTGCCCGTTCAGTATTTGAATTTCAGCATCGACAACATTTTATATGCATTGCCACCCTCTGACCTGCAGCGAATGATAGCTGGTGAGTCAATTGATCGGGAAGGATATGATTACGGTCAACTGACTACTGCATACCATCGTTCCATTGACGCCATTTTGCGTTCAGGCTGTAAACTCATTATCGACAATGCATGGGTCAATAAAGATGAACTGGATACGCTCGAAGAATTACTGTCTGGTTACGATATCGTGCGTGTGAAAGTGAAGTGCAACTTGGATGTTTGTATCGCTCGCGAACTTGCTCGCGGTGACCGTTCCATCGGGCTGGCTGAATGGGAGTATCCGTTAGTGCACAAGCACATGAGATACGATGTTGAGGTTGATACCAGCAAAATAACACCTGACGACGCAGCAATGTACTTACTCGACAAATTAACATTGCACCCTGTTTAGGCTCGACCTGTTTAGACTCGATAAGAAGCTATATAAAATTTCGTTTGAGGCAACTCAAGTGATCAATAAACGTCAGCATGAATCAAAATAGAGGACAAAACTCATGGCTAGGTTGATATTGGTATGTGGGCCAATTGGCGTTGGCAAAACGACATACTCACTCTCACTGTGCGAAGAGATAGGCGCAGTAAAGTTTTCGATAGATCCTTGGATGCAAACATTATTTGCCAAAGATATGGTGTCCCTTGATTTCACCTGGATGATGGAGAGGGTACAACGATGCTACGTACAGATATGGGAAGTTAGCACACAAATCCTCAAGCTTGATGGAAACGTTGTTTTAGATCTAGGCTTCACCAAAAAGTCGCAACGAGATTATTTTGTTGAAAAGGCATCAGAACTAGGTATTGAGGCAGAAATCCACTACCTCGATGCACCAATAGACGTTCGAAAGCAACGGGTAAACAAGCGAAACATCGATAAAAATCCAGAGCTTTACGCTTTTGAAGTCAACGACATGATGTTTAACTTTATGGAGCCAAAATTCGAAAGGCCGAGCGATATGGAGCTTAAAAATGGTCAAAGCATTGATACAGCTCAAAGTAATTAGGGTAAAAAACCTCTGAAATCTAAGCCCCTCTAATACTAAAATAGGGCTTCCGACAGCCATACTAAGAATTGCGATTAAGCATCAGTAAAGGAACAACAGTCGACTACACAAGTAGCCAAGACACCTGAAACCGCCTCACAATACTTCCGATTATCACAGGCCGACCCTTCATACTTGCACGACATTCCCCACTTATACACGAAATGTAGTCGGCTCGTGTAATGTCGTGTAATGGTGGGCTATTGAGTAGCAAGTTAGTATTTCAATCAAGTTATCGGGATGTCTGACTGGTTGAATGATTTATATGCTTAACGTTAAGACAAATTCATCTGCTTTAAACAAGCATCGAAAAGGCACTGTTTTGACTCATCGTATGAGTACAAAAGTCAGTCGCTCACACGGCAGTAGCGATGTGACGGAAAAGGCAAGAGATTTACTTTTGAACTTAAGCCGTGAGCTTTCTTTGAAGGGTTGTGATTTGTCAGATGTCATCAGAGTAAAAGTATACCTGTCAGACGAGTCAGACTTTTTCGAATTCGACAGAGCTTATGCAGAATTCTTTCACAACGGTAACAAGCTACAACCAGACCGATATGTCGTCTTCGGCGCAAATTTTCAGCCTTTCGACAACGAGTCTTTACTGGGTATTGAGCTAGTAACTAAGTTTGATGCTGATGCATTTGCCTTTTCGTAAGTAACGAAAATATGCAGGTTAAAGATACAATAAAATTATGATGCCAATGCGGCCTCTAAACTAAAGAATAAAGAAGGCGACGTAAACAAAACGAACAGCAGCCTTCGACGTGTTCCATCTTCACTTCTCATTTGCTACTTGCTCTGCACCTTATTGAGAAACCAACGTTTGCCCTCCCTCGGAGGGCTTTTTTTATTATAATCTTTGTTACTATTGTTATTTCAGTGAATCTAGAAAGTAATCTTTAAACTAGTTGCGACCTATAAGTTACCATGTAGCTTTATATAACCAATATCCGATGTAGTTTTTCAGACCTAAAGCATCGTCTTCGTTAAATAATTTCGCAATATGACTACACACATCTTCTTCAAGATTCAGATTATCAACGGAGATTTTTTGCAAGAATTCACTTTTATTGTCTGAGCGAAGAAAGTTACCCCTCTCTCCATCATTCAAAGCAAGATGCCATAATACTAACACAAGTGCTTTCTGTTGTTCCTCGGTCAGGGTTGGCGCTTCAGCATCAAAGATACCATCCGCTAAAATGAACGAAGGCTCTCTATTTACAGAGAAAACACATCGGTAGGCTACTTCGCCTAACGCTTTATTTACAAGAACTGATGCAACAGGTGAACCACTTATTTGAACAAGGTTATCAGCATAAGACTCTGTCATCGTTATTTTAGTTTTAACGATATGTAACGCTGAGTTTGGAACATAATATTCGTCACGTAATGTATCTCTACTATCTGGATTACGGACAAGCCTTCCATATAGGTCGTTTGTACGCTGCCTCAAGTCTGGCTGAGTTGCCTGTGCATATAACAGTTGCATACAACATAGATCATTAGCTAGTGAATTCATCTTATTTATCTCCGTTAATGATTTTTTTTACAGTGAACATGCCATCATACTTTGAGCGTTGATGGCAAGAAATACAGTTTCTCTCTTTACTTAAAACCTCTTTACTAGACTCTTCAAAATTAATGAAAGGCTCCATAGAAGTATTTCGAAAAGTGTTGTCAATAGTTCCATAAATATAGTCTGATGGCTTAATTTTCTTATCAGGCGTCATCCAAATGGAGTCTATCAATCTATAATTCTCTAGAGGACTTTTTTTCTCTAAATCGTTATATGCTGCAATCATCGTACATGTTGATTTATCGAGGTCTTTTGATAATGAAGCCTCCTCACATGTATTTGGGTCAAGATTTTCAATTTTTATACTTCTCAGCTCTGAAGGAAATGTTCTTATTATATTTGATGGTATATTGAACTTACTCTTGTTAAAGATACAATCTGTTGAAGTAGGATCTAGCACCTCACCATTAAAACAACTATCTATTTGCTCTTTACTAATGTTTTTATCAAATAAATCCCAATCATTTATTAAATATGATTGAATAAAGTCTTTCTTATTTACAACAGTAGGAGCGTTATATCGATATTCATATGTAGACCACGTCCAAGTAGACAAGTCATTATCTTTGGGAGATAAATCTCCGTTTGGATTAGACTTGTTGGCAACATGTAAACCAAGAAGGCCAACAAGTTCCATTTTACAGCTAGAATTCTCTCTAAAGATGCATGCTAAAGATGTATGATATTTTCTTTGTTCTTCCGGAGTAAGGTCTGTAATTAATCTCCAGGCAGCCTTTACAAGAATAGCACCCCGAACTTCTTGAGCATATGACACTCCGCTCTTACCAGTAGTAAAACCAACAAATTTTTTAGATTTTAAGTCCGTGACTGCAACACTATTATAATATACTTGGTAATATACTTCTGATTTACCACTAGTGACAATAGACTTATCAGATACGTTACTTTCTTCAGGGACATATATATCGTGTAAAAATTCAATATGTGAATTAAAAACACTTGTAGTCATAGGACTTAGGGAGTTTGCTAAAAAAGCAGCATTATTAATATCCACTTTAGTTAACTTTGGTCGAGTAATTGAATTGAGATCGTCTTTATTTCTCCAAGTTTGCCAAATAAGTATATCGAATTGGGCTGGTTTAATGTCAATATTTGGAGATTGGGATTCTAGATCTTTTACTGGCCAATTCAAAGCATAAAACTGCTTCAAAGCATAGTTTCTGACACCTGCTTGAGTCCCTGCAGAGCCAGCGAACATACCTCCGGAAAAACAATATGAAACTTCATCTAAGCTACTCTCGCACTTGTCCGAAGGCAGCTGATCTTGTGTGTTTCTTGATTGCTTATCTGACCCGATTGATACTTGAGTAAAAAGGATTAGATATATAGCAATAACAGATTTTACTATACGATTCACTCTAAAATTTACCTATTATTTACTTTATCAATGAAAAATTTCTCGCCTGTTTTACTGGATATCTTCCTTGCCTTTTCCATAGCAGACATTTCTTTGTCAGCACTATTTAACACCGAGTATGATTTTGCTAAAAATATATAATATAAAGGAAGGTTTGCTAGTGCACCAGAATCTTCATATAGCGATATTGCTTCTTCAATAAAAACTGTATCTTTCTGTACTCCAAGGCTTATCATACAGTATTGTTGCATAATTTTAGCAACAGTAGCCCAAAGAAATATATCACTCTCTTCTGCAAGATTTAATGCTTTATTTGCAAATTCTAAAGCTGTATCAAAGTCACCACAAATTATGTAAACCAAAGAAGAACGAGCAAGAGCATGAGATATTGAGAACGGGTTTCCTATATCTTTCGCCGTAGAAATAGCCTTTTGTGATAATTTAATTGCATCTATACTTCTCCCTTGAATAGCACATGTTAAAGCGTAATAGCTAATTTCTGCTATTGAGATATTATATGAATATCTTCGATTGAAAATAGGATCATTAGCGTCATTGATTTTATTATATGACTTCTCATATATTCTTTCAGCTTGCTTATACCTCCCAAGCCATAAGCTTGAGCCAGAAATAAGTGCACTCAAGGCTATGTTGTCAACATCATCTATATTTTCGATAGTGTTAAAGGCTTGCTCTGCTGTATTTATACTTTCTAGGAAATCACCAGTCACCATATAGTAAACACCAATCCCCCAAAGAATTCTTGGCAAGTCTGACTTATTTTCAATAGTTTTAGCTAATATTATTGCCCTACCATACCTATCTCTAACTTCATCATCGCCATAACCTTTCGTTGCTAAACATAGACTTGCCTGACCTAATTCAAGTGCTAGTTTCTCTGTTGCTTCAATAGTTACTGTAGGTATATTTAAAATAAATTCTGCTTTTGAAAAAGCTATTTCACAATGATGGTATTTACAATCTTCAAGACACTTCTGGCCTAACCTCGCCAAGTAATCAAATGCCTTAGAATACTGTTCAGCAAACTGAAGATGTAAGGATTTAGTTAATTTAAAATCAAATTCTAAGTTATCATCAATTGAATCTGCTATTTGAATATGTAGATTTTTTTTAGAAACCCTATCTATACTGTTATATACAGCATCTCTAACTAAAGCATGCTTAAATACATAACTAAAGTTATTAACTCGCCTCTGTTGAACGATTAAGTCATTAACAATTAGTTCAGTTAAGTCATTTTGAATCTGATTTTCACTCAAAGGAGAGGCAGAGACTAAAAGATCCAAATCAAACTCGCGACCAATAGTAGCGGCAAGTTGCGCAGTTTCTTTTGCGTGTCTCAATGAGTCAATTTTTTGCTGTAAGGACTCACGAAGACTTGTTGGTACTTGATCGAGTTTTTCAGCATTAACAAAATCAACGATGCCATTTTTCTCGTGTACTAATTCTTTTTGTTTCAACATACCCACAAGTTCTTCTATGAAAAGTGGTATACCATCGGTACGATTAATGAGGATATCTAGGACATTGTGGGCAACATCTTTTCCTTCGAATAACGTGAAGATAAAGCTCTCTGTTGCTTCTTTAGTGAGTTTTGTTAGGTAAACATCCTTAAGACGAACGTCTTTAAGTTGCTCTGGCACTTCGTTCCTCGAGGTCATTAATAACGCAAAGTTGTTATCTATACTCTCAGAAATATGTCTCAAGAACTCACGCGTCGAGCTGTCTGCCCAATGTATGTCCTCAACTATGCACAACTTCTGATCTTTCAGGTTGAACTGTTGTGACAAAAGCAAAGCGTTTAGTGTGGCAAAAAGCAATTCTTTTTGAGCTTCCGGCGGCAGCGCAGAAGGCTGCATCTCATCGGTTAGTTCTATATTTAACCAAACAAACAGAATGGGCAACGCTTGGTTAATATCGAGTTGATTTTCTTGTTTACAGAGAACGTCAGTGAATAGCTCTAATGCTCTAGTGCCATTCAAATTCGACGTGTTATGTAGGTTACGAACCAAGGTCAGTATCGGTATAACGCATTGTTTTGGTGTTCAGGGAGACACTGCGCCACCAGATGTTGGTAACTTGCTGCGTTCGCTCTGACTTCTTGCAGTAGGCGAGACTTACCAATACCTGCCTCACCATGAATATGAACCACTTTTTTGACGTCATTGGGCTTGTTGAGCAAAGAAACGACCGTTTCAAGCTCTTTCTCCCGGCCAATCAACTCATGGTGGTTTCTTGTGCCACGCATAAAGCCAAACGCTTCTATTAAGCGTTCACCCACCATCCTGAATACAGGTTCGGTTTGTATCGATAAACCCAGGTTAAGTTTGTCATGCGCTTTGAATTCAGTGTGTGGGTCTAATATTGCCTGTGCATCTGACGTGCAGAGAATCTGGTTTTGTTCCGCATATCGGGAGAGTGCCAGCGCAGCGTTGGCGACATGCCCTTCCGGTGTGCTGTCAACGTAAGTGGTAAATACGCCAGTATGCATACCCAAATGTACATTGAGCGAAGCACCATGCATGTCACGTGTTAATGCATTTCGCTTGGATAAATCACCAACAATATCAAGTGCGGTGCGTGCACAAAGGCGAGTATCATTGTCACTTGCTGTCGGGTATCCAAAATAGAACAGCGTTGTATCACCCAGACTGCAACGTAATATGCCCCAAAGCGCGTAGCCGTATCTAAGCAGTGTTCTCGGTGTGATTTACAGATGGTATCAAGTACATCAAGGTCACTGTCTCTCTCTTCCAACAATGACACACTAAATCGAACGGCGAGCACGGTGATTTGTTTACGTTCAGTGAATGACGTGTAATCAACATGATTGGGGTGGTCAGGCTCATCATCACGCAGAATGACGGTGGTATCTTCATGTGACGCAGGGCCTTTAAAGGTGCCGATTTGCCCCACCAAACTGGCCATATTCACATGGCTTAGTGCCTGATACGTTTCCTCTCCAGTAATCACACGCTCAGTCGGGCTCTTTTGCAACACACGGCGGAGTAACTCAGAGATTGGATGGCCAAGCAGAGCATTGGGCATCGGTACCTGTGTGTTACTCAATTGCTTGTGATACACCGAGGCAATACTGGAGCCAGTAATCACCGGCGTGCCCGTCAAGCACTCAAGGAACACAAGTCCCCATACGTAAAGGTCTGTGCTCTCTGTCGCTGGCTCCCCACGCAGTTGCTCTGGTGCACTGTAAGACGGCGTACCCAGTGTTTCCTGCGTCAGTGTCAGTGTGTTGAATTCACTATGGCGCGTCTCTTTCGTCAGCGTACCAATACCAAAATCGAGGATTTTGGCATGCAGCTTTGCTCCCCCCTGACTGAGCATTATGTTCGCAGGTTTGATATCGCGATGGATAACGCCATTTTTGTGCGCGTGGATAAGAGCATCCAACACTTGGCTCATAATGTCTTGCGCTTCAGGTGCTGACATCGCCCCGTTTGCGGCGAAATAGTCTCTCAGAGACTGACCATCAACGTACTCAAATACTCCGTAGAGCAGGTTTTCACCACAGTGGCCCTGATCAAGCAATCTGACGATATTTGGGTGATCAAGCTTGCTGCTTAACAATGTTTCTCGTTTGAAGCGATCTACATAACGGCGCTTCTGTGCTTCTTCACTGTGAGGGTCTAGCGCTAGGAATTTGATAGCCACCAGCTGACCGGTATTAATCTGTCGGGCTTTGAATACTTTACCAAACCCACCCTCGCCGATTTTTTCTAATAACTCATAGTGCGTCGAGTCGAACGTGTTCCTAATGTGGCTATCTGATGTTTGTCGAAAGTCCATAATCCGTGTCTTAATAAATGTGGTATCTAGTGGCGTCGTGTTATTACTTGGGTTGTTCTTCAACACCATTTTTGAATATGCTGATGCTGGTCGTATTTAGCCTCACATCACCGCTCTGCAGCTGAATCAACTCACAGGCATCTATACCGCCAAAGTTGACGGCGTCTCGTAAGCGAGTGCGCAAGCGATGAAGACGAATGCGGGTATTTTCAGGCTCTATGAGCAGCGACTTAGAGAGTTCATCCACATCCAACCAGCCACAATGAGCTTCACCGTAACCTGCAGCTGCATCTTTAAGTGCTTTTCTTGCAAGGCAAAGAAGTAGATAAAGTTGGTTCTGTAGTCGGGCACCCGCAATAGTGGTGCTGTTTTGTCCATCATCAATTCGCAGGCTTATTTTTTCTTCGTCGTCTGATACATCTAGACAGAAAGAAAGATCTTCAAGCGTTTTAACCATTGGTCGAATCTGTTGTGTCTGCTCATCAACCCGGTTGGCTTGCATTCTGTAGATTTGGTCGTTAATGCTTATTGTGTCACCATCTTTCAGATACCTTTCTGGCTCTTGCGACGCTCGCGTGTCGAACAACTTCCACAGCCCGTCTTGATGATGAATCTCTTGATGCTCTGAGAGCTTGGTGAACGGTTTTTCAAGGCATATTGGCTGGCGAGAGGTATTGATGTTAACCAACATATCGAGTGGCGCGTTGTCTGACGCCATGGTAAAGGCTTCGTAAGCACGTGATGCCAAAATTATTCGATCATCTTTTTTGATTTCGAACGGTTCGTCTTTAACGAGTTTTTTGTCGTTAACCCACGCACCGTTGGTGCTTTTGTCAAAGAGATACCATCGTTCGTCTTGCCATACGACGACAGCATGAATTCGAGAGACACCAGCGAGATTAAATAATGTATGGCAATCTGATGAGCGGCCGACGGTATGATACTGTCGAAGAAAAACGTTATTACCGTCTGAAGTTGTCAACAAACCACCTAGTTGTTGAGGTGGCGACATGGTATCAATCGTCATAATGTCTAATCCTTTAGACCAGATGCCTACGAGAACATATTTAGTACATTCTCTATACTGACCAAATCATCCAATAAAAAGGTATAACTAACATTACGATGCATGTTTTTATACTAAATCGAAGACATATCTTTAACTACCTCGCAAGAAATTGAATTTGTTTTCACTTTTTTCTCATCGAGAAATATCGACTTCAAAGTCAATATGAAATCATAGGGTTTCCATACAAAAAACTTGTCGTGACCTAAAGATTTAATGCATTCATATCTGGACATTTCGCATCAGATTTTATTCGTTAGATTGCAAAGTAAAAGTGAGCTTTTAGCGTTATATTGCTCCATTGATTCATGACAAAATTACTTTGTTTGACCACAAGAAAACCCGGCGAGATAGGTTTCATTTTTTGACATTTGTAACAGGAGAGTCTGGGTGAGAGGAAACAGCCAACACTTTTAGAAATGAATCAGATGTAAAAATAGGATGAAATGTAGGGCTTTTTACTCTATTATCCTGCCGCCTGAGCGCAAGCGTTTGCTTTACCTTGCATATTGCTTGCTCAAAGGCTCCAATCCGATATTTTTTCTATGGAGGGAGGCCTTAATGACCACACTTACAATCACTCGCCCTGACGACTGGCATGTTCACCTTCGCGATGGAGACGTACTCGCGGATACCGTTCGTGATATCAGCCGTTATAATGGTCGCGCCATTATCATGCCTAACACTGTCCCTCCGGTAACCAATGCAGAAATGGCGATCGCCTACCGTGATCGAATCATGACGCAAAAGCCTTCTTCACAATTCGAACCACTGATGGTGCTGTACCTCACTGATAACACCACACCTGATGAAATCAGAAAGGCCAAAGAGAGCGGCGCCGCTGTTGCTGCAAAACTCTACCCAGCCGGTGCAACCACAAACTCAGACTCTGGCGTTACATCAGCAAAGAATATCTACCCTGTACTTGAAGCCATGCAGGAAGTTGGTATGTTATTGCTAGTACACGGCGAAGTAACACATGGCGATGTTGATATCTTCGACCGTGAGAAAGAGTTTCTCGACTCTGTGCTCGCACCGATTGTGAATGATTTCCCTGATCTTAGAATCGTACTCGAGCACATAACAACAGCTGAAGCAGCGACCTTTGTTAAAAATGCCAATGAGAACGTCGCAGCAACGATTACCGCTCACCACCTAATGTATAACCGCAACCACATGCTGGCTGGCGGAATCAGACCTCATTATTATTGCCTGCCGATCCTCAAGCGTAATACTCATCAGAAAGCACTGGTTGAAGCAGCCACCAGCGGCAGCAAAAAGTTCTTCTTAGGAACCGATTCTGCACCCCACGCAAAAGGATGAAAGAAGCCGCATGCGGCTGTGCAGGCTCTTATACCGCCCATGCTGCACTTGAGCTTTATGCGGAAGTGTTTGAGGAAGCGGGTAAACTCGACCAACTTGAAGCCTTTGCCAGTCACAATGGCCCTGACTTCTATGGTTTACCTCGTAATTCAGATACTGTCACGCTGACAAAAGATGAATGGGCAGTACCGGAGACCATGCCATTTGGCTCTGACATTGTGGTGCCAATTCGTGCCGGTGAAACAGTAAGCTGGAAGGTTAAGTAGTCTTTTCGCAAAACCCTTGATTACCGTTTTAAGCCCGGAAATTTCCGGGCTTTTTGATACTTTATTTTCACTGTCCAACCCTCCCAGAAACCACTCAGATGACAGTGTATAATCTCGCCTTCAACTCCCTTCTAAGACAACAATATCGGAGACTTCTCTTGCTCAGTATTTTGATCACTCAATTTATTGTCCTTTGGGCGGTGATTGACCCTGTCGGTTCAGTGCCCGTTTATCTCTCACAAACCGAACACCTGAATGCTAAACAGCGTCGACTTGTCGCTTTGAAAGCCGTCGGCATCGCAGCGGGCGTGCTCTTATTTTTCCTTATCGCTGGACAGATATTATTAGAAGCGATGCAAATACCGCTGCCCGCTTTTCAGGCCGCTGGCGGATTGGTTCTTTTGCTCTTCGCACTTACGATGATCTTTGGTGAAAGTAAACCTGAGCAGGAAACCAAAATCTCCGAGGAAGTCAGTCACTCTGAACTGGCAGATCTTGCCGTGTATCCGCTGGCGATGCTTCAATCGCTTCGCCCGGCGCCATGATGGCCATTGTGATGTTGACAGACAACTCTCGTCACTCTCTGATTGACCAAAGTATTACCGCAGGCATTATGATTGTTGTACTGATGTGTACCTTGTTCTTATTGCTTGGCGCAACGCATATTTCAAAGCTGATTGGCAATGTGGGCGCAGCAATTATAAGTCGGGTGATGGGGCTAATTCTTGCTGCCGTTGCACTTAATAACCTGCTTATTGGTATAAGAGATTTTTACATCTAGGTACCCTATCAATTAAGGCCTCACGCCAAAATTTTACTCAGAACAAACAAGGCTGACGTAGCAGCCTTGTTTGATTTGCTTTCATTACCCCTTACCTATCGCTAATTTACTATCAAGTAACAACCTCATTCTCTCGTCGCTATTTTTCGACCAGCACCACAACAAAACACCGCTATATACATGTCGCTTTTGTTATTCTCGAATATCTTCATAGCGTACATATTGCTTCTTTGGAATGGATATATTCCTTATCTAGATAAGCGTCCATAAAATCTGCGTAAGTAAATTGACCACCGCTTTTGATAAAGGTAACTATGCACATTCCAGAAAAATGGAAAATAAAGTCTACAGACAAGATTCAATCATTTATTCATCAATATGGTTTTGCATCCGTCATTTCTTCTGATTTAGAAGCATCACATTTACCCTTGTTACTTAAAGCAGATGAAGGTGAGTTTGGGGTGTTGTATGGACATTTTTCCCGCGCTAATCCTCAATGGAGAAACATTGATAACACGGAGGTTTTGGTCATATTTTCAGGTCCGCACGCTTACATTTCACCGCAATGGTATGTAAACCAACCAGCAGTACCTACCTGGAATTATAGTGCGGTTCATGTCAAAGGTATCATTGAGCTGACAGATGAAAAGTCAACAGGTGAAATGCTCAGTAACTTGATAAGAAAATATGAGCCAGAATTGCTGATTGAGGATTTCATCCCGCAGGAATATAAAAACAAACTGAGCAAAGGCATTGTGGGCTTTAAAATTCGCATTACGTCAATGGAAGGAAAAGAAAAGCTTGGTCAGCACAGGTCACTCGTAGATCAACAAGGTGTTGTTGCGGGCCTTTCCCAATCAAACATCAACGACGCAATAAGCCTGCTGAAATATATGAAGGATGAAAACATTGGTACTGGAAAATAACCAGTCAATAAAGGAGAAATAAACTATGTTGTTCACCTTTCTTCTGGCGTTAACTCTCGCCTATGCTTTTCGCCTTAAAAAGTTGGAGAAACATATCGCTCAAAACCATTGTCAGGAATGGGCCCGAATTAGCAACCGTGAAGAAGGAATGGAAAGCGGTCTCCTCAGGTTCGTTTCGCTGAATGAGTCAATAAAGCGGGGCTACCTTCATCAGCAGGATGATGCTGAGATAAGGCTGTTTATTCGAATCGAGCGCTTCATGACTATCGCGGCAAGTGTTGCCATTATCAGCTATTTGGTGAGTTTGGTGCTCAAGTAATAAAGAGGGGGTTGGCATAAAAACAGAACACCCTCAAAGTAACATCAATGCTGACGATGAATGCCATAAACAGCATGATTGAGAATACGGTCGCCCACTTTCTCCTGATTGGTCAACACGCCTTCAAGCGTCATACCTAACCTCTCACAGACCGCTCGACTTGGCAGGTTTTCTTCTGCCGCTGAGATCTGGACCTTCTCAAGATCCAAAGTCTTAAAGGCATAATCAATCAGAAAACGGGTTGTGCGCGTGATGATTCCCTTACCCTGATATTTCTCAGCAAGCCAGTAGCCTATGACGGCCATTTTTGTATCTTGATTAATGGTGTTAAAACCAGTATTGCCGACAATCTCGCCCTTATACTTGATGGCGCAATTCATACTTATACCATCGGCATATTTATGGACTGATCCTTTAATAAAGCCCTCAAAATCCTCTTCTGTCTTACAGAATGCAGGCCAAGCAAGCCACTGAGATAAGTATGCGAAGTTTTCAAACGCCAACTCGGCATATCTTGCCGCAAACGTCTCATGAGGAAGGTAGAGGCTGATTTCTTCATCAACAGTTATTTTAAACATCAAGAACTCCTTTCTCTCGATTTACAATGACTTGGTTTACGCCCCGAATCGGTCACCATGGCTTGGCGGTGTGGACGTGACAGTAAAAATGACATCAGTGTCGTGGGTGTTTCTCATTTGATGGGGCACGCCAGCGGGAACGTGGAAACCATGCATGGGGCGAAGCTCGTACACGGTACCGTCAACCTCAAGGGATGCAGTGCCAGACAGTACGAAGAAAAATTGCTCGGCATGAGTATGATAATGCCTGACTTCTGACGCACCTGGCGGCACACGCTCTTGAATAACGCTGAGTGTGGGTGACTTTACTAGATGCCAGCCATCGCATGCTTCACCCCAGGTGTAATGCTCTGCATTGCTGACTGATTTTATCATTGCTATTCCTCACATTATCCCATCAGATTCGGCCAGCTCGTTGGGCGAAACATTCACTATCAATGACGACAGAGGATTTACAATCAAAAGCAAAGGATACTGCGGCAAAAAGCACAATCTGAAGAATATTTGATAAATAAAATTCGGGGTTTTATGTCTCTCCACTTTGTTCAGAGAGCCAGTAATTAGCCGCCTCTCTCATCGTTCTGCCTTTAGACTTTTTCATCCATGCCATGAAGTGCCGGTTAAACCGGAAATGATCCCCGCAGACTTCTTCAAAATAGCGACGGGCATTTTGTGTATTTTTATAAGTACTAGTGATAACAGTCTGATCATCTATTGGGTCTTTATGCCAATCAAAAGGGGTCATGCGTTTTCCTCTGTGCTGCGATTCTCTCTGTCGACTTCTCTCGCTAAAGCAATCAATTCAGTGACAAGAGGGAAAAGAGCGAGGTCTACCTCATGAATCGAGATAGTCTCGCTCTTTGAATAAAAGACTCTTTTGCTGTGAAGTGAACTAGCCTTCTTGCTTGGCTGATGGGCTTAGTTCAAGTTTCGGCGGCTTCATTTTTCTTGGGTCAAATTCCTTTGGCGCACGAACAAACGCTAAAAGAACTTCTCTTTGCGCTTCAGCGTCCATTTCTTCCGTGATGAAACCCTTCCGTTTAAGATAAGCAACGATTTTTTCTTCATTTTCAATCGGGGTCTGCGCGCTACCGTGCATCTCTTCACATGCTATCGACGCTCCGCTGAACGACATTACAGCCGAAATGAAAGAGGCAAGCACAACTTTTCTGAAAATTAACGAACTCTTAAAGTTCATGTTCCATCTCCCTCGATGCTGCTAGATACGAATACCATTTCCATAGTAAATCCTCCTGTCTGGTGATCCACTAAAACAGTTGCTTTTCACCCTCATTCATAACGTAAATTGATGTTTGAGCGTTCATTTTCTTTTGCATGTGTAGCAAGCGGAATAGTGCGGAGTGCGAAGTGTGATCGCCCATACGCCAGCTTGCATTGCCATATCCCCAAGGGATCATGATTTTACAATTCAGATCTTGTGCCGCTACGAGAGCATCTTCAGGTGTCGTATGCACCTTTCGATACCACTCCGGACGGCTTTCGCTAAAGTATGATGCGATAGGAAGCAAGCACACATCAATTTCACCATAGCGTTCAGCGATATCGTTGAAGTGTGGCGAATATCCAGTATCTCCGGCAAAGAACAAACGTTTACCTGCGTGTTCGAGTACCCAACCGCCCCAAAGGCTTTGGTTCTGATCTAACAGTGTCCGGCTACTGAAATGGTGTGCGGGTACAAAATGCGCGGTTACATCACCGATTTTCTTTTGAGAGTACCAACCCATTTCGCTGACCTGATAATCGCCGCCGGGGAAACGCTTTGCTAACCCTAAAGGCAACAGGAACTGTGCTTCGTTGTTTATTTTCTCTATGTCTGCTCTGTTGAAATGATCATAGTGATTGTGTGAATACATTACCGCATCCACTTTTTCCAGTGTCTCAAACTCCACAGCATCGGCAGGCTGACGGTTGAACCCTTGGGTAACACGAAATCCCCAATTCACAGGCCAATCAAATTGCCCAAATACGGGATCGAAGAGAAACACCTGTCCATTGTCCGTTTGTACCCTGAAACTTGCGTGCCCCAACCAGTGCAGATCGAAACCTGCCACATCTTTAATGGTCGGTTGTGCTCCTATGTACTGACAGTCGTGCATGTTCTCGCTGCACTTGATGTCGTCAGTCGGTGGATAACAATCGCCCTCACAGCTGATTGGATACTCTTCAACATCAGGGAAAAGGTTAATGAAATAACGGGTGGCATCCTCAGTATCGCCCTTCTGTCGAGAGTATTTCTCTATCGGCAAATCTGTGTTGACGATTTCAACCTGATTGCTCGAATTAAATGAAGGTAAGAAGATGGTGACGCACACAGCCAAAATGACTGCCAAGAACATCAAAAGAAACCACTTTTTCATTACAAATCCCTTTGTTAACCACGAGCACACATTTTCAAGACGCCCTCGTTTATGACATAAGAAAGTGTGCTAGATCAAAACCTATACCAAACTGTGCAAGGAAAATGTCAACGCGAAATCCCAACAGTTTCCCTTGCTAATCAGCACAGTAGATAATGACGACGCTCGAATCGACCGCACTCGTTTCAGACATTCTAGGCGAAAAAGAAATGAAGCGGCTATGGTGGAGAGGAGCCGCTTTCATAAAGATGGAATTAGATAGGATGAAGTGCGAGGCAGTTAAACAAATATATGTATTAAGCGCATGGTTTATATAGCCTTCTCTACCCAGTTAACGCTTTTTTCAATTGCTCAATCATCGCTACTGAATGATCGTTGTCACCATGTACACATATGGTGTCAACGTTTAGTGTCAGCGTCTTTCCGCTGTGACTGGTAATCGTGCCCTCTTTGGCCAACTGCAAAACCTGCGCTTCAATAGCCGTATTATCTTTCAAAACTGCACCTTCTCGACTGCGAGGCATCAAACTTCCTTCATCGGTATACGCCCGATCGGCAAACGCCTCTTTGATCAGCGTGACGCCGTAGCTGGCTGAAATCGAATCAAACTCGCTCATGTCTGATTTAGCCAGCATCATGAGATTGTTGGTGTACGGAAGTGATGCAACCGCACCGACGACAGCTTCAAAGATTCCTTTATTCGCCATCATGTCGTTATACAGAGCGCCATGCGGTTTTATGTAAGAAACTTGAGCACCGTATTGTCGACATATCGCATCAAGCGCACCGGCTTGATAGGCAACAAGGTGTTTGATTTGATTTAGGCTGTGGGGAATCGAACGTCTACCAAAGCCAACTTTGTCATCGTAGGAAGGATGAGCACCAATTGTGACACTATGTTGAACAGCCAAACGTACCGTTTTCGCCATGGTGTCTGGGTCTGAGGCATGGAAACCACAAGCGACATTTGCCATATCAATCCAAGGCATCACTTCTTCGTCCATACCCATTGACCAAGGGCCAAAGCTTTCGCCCATATCACAATTCAGTTTCATGGTTCTCTCCCGTTTTCTTTTAATTGTCGGACAGGATTAACGCCTCTACCAGCCCGAAAAACTGCAAAGCAGGAGTATTCCACTAAGCCATTGTTTGTTCTACCAAGGAATGACAGTTCCGTCGTGATGGTACAGTTTTCCCGAGCTGTATGGCGTTTGAGACGCGAAAATAGCGGCAATTCTCTGCGCTGTTAATGTGTCCTCATACAGCTTATCTTTCGGCCAATTTTTCGTGAAAGGCGCAGACAGCGCTGAAGGCGTTGTACCGGGGTGAACAGCAATCACCGAACAGCCCGGTGCTCTTCGCTGCCACTCTATGGACAGATTTTTGAGAAACATATTGAGAGCAGCTTTGCTCATGCGGTAACTGTACCATCCCCCTAACTGGTTATCTTCAATACTGCCCACTTTGGCACTGAGAGACAGCCAACGAATATTGCTCTTTGACGATATAAAACCCGCGACGCCCTGAGCCAGATGAACATGGGTAGCTACGTTCACTTTGAGGCTTTCTTGCAACCAATTCAGTTTAAGCTGCTTAAGATTTTTCTCAGGGAGGTTTGTTTCATCGTATAACTGACCGCAACAACAAATAACGCCACTAAGCTTTATGTTTTCCTTTTTCAGCCAGTTTTTAACATCGTCTACTGACGTTTCATCTGCAAGGGCTGTCACAAGGTGAGAAGAAGAAAGGTTGTGCGGCTCAGGGTACCGACTGACCGTTACAATGCGGTATCCGGATTCATATAATCTCTCAATTAATGCTTTTGCTATTGTCCCATGTGAGCCAGCCACCATTAATGTCTCTGCCATCCATCCGCCTCCTCTAAATTTGCTAACATTCGAAATATTCGCTAATTTTTATGCGCCGTTAAGCCTCATTGGTGTTTTCTACGTACAACTCAAATCAAAAGCTTACATACAAGACGGGAATACTAAAAATTTATGGGAAACCCTCACATTCTCATCACCGGAGCAGGGCAACGCATCGGCCTCTCACTCGCTGAAAACTTTCTGGAACAAGGCTATCAGGTTATTGCCTCGTATCGCACGCGCCGTGCGTCAATTGAACGCCTTGAAACTAGAGGAGCCAAATGCATCCAAGCTGACTTTTCCAGTGATGATGGTATTCGTTCGTTTATTGAAAACGTAAAATCAGTGACCAGTTCGCTGCGAGCAATTGTTCATAATGCTTCCGACTGGAACGCAGAAAAATATGCCGACTGCCCTGCTTCACTGATCAACGACATGATGCAAGTACATGTTAAGGCACCTTACCTGATCAATCTGGCGCTCTCAGCATCACTCGATGCGGATAATGGGTCCTGCGCCGATATCATTCACATGACAGATTATGTGGTTCAAAAAGGCAGCCATAAGCACATTGCCTACGCGGCTAGTAAAGCAGCATTGGAGAACCTTACTTTATCGTTTGCCCAACAACTCGCACCCACCGTCAAGGTAAACAGTATTGCACCGGCCCTGATTATGTTTAATGAGGGTGATGATGAAACCTATCAGAAGAAAGCGCTATCCAAGTCGCTACTTGGCATTGCGCCGGGTGCAAATGAGGTCGTTAAAGCAGTAAATTACCTATTAGAAAGTGACTACATGACAGGCCAGATCTTAAAACTTGATGGCGGCCGCGCCCTCAAGTGAAAAAATAAGGAATAAGAGATGCATAACGCCATTATTACAATTACAAACCTTCGTCTGAGAACATATATCGGCTTTAACCCTGAAGAGCAAGAGAAGCGTCAGGATGTAGTGCTAAATATCGAGATTCACTACCCGGGTGAAAAAGCTTGCATGAATGACACCGTAGACGACGCTCTTAACTACAAAGTAGTGACTAAAGCGATTATTGAGCATGTGGAAAACGGACGATTCTTGCTGCTCGAAAAACTCGTGTCAGACGTCCTCGATATCTCCACTGAGCATTCGTGGGTCACTTATGCAAAGGTTACTATCGATAAGCCGCATGCCTTACGCTTCGCAGACTCAGTTTCTCTAAGTCTTAGCTGGTCAAAACCTGAATGATGAAGCTATTCGGTTTAGAAAAGTAAAAAACGCGCCCTTAAGGCGCGTTTTTTATCGGTATTGACTCAAGGTTTATGCTGTTTGGCCTTGCTGTATCCCAACTCTCGCTGACGCATATAGGTCGAGATACTGTTGGGCTGAATCATCCCAATCAAAACGACAGCTCATTGCATTCATCTGCACACGTTTAAACTCAACAGGATTCTGAGCATGTAGCAAAAGTGCACGCTGCATAGCAATCAATAATGCTGAAGGCTCCGGTGATTCAAAAATGAAGCCAGTTGCAAATTCTGGGTTAGCATCATAATCAATCACAGTGTCTTTTAGACCACCTACGTTTCTTACTAGAGGCAGTGTGCCATAAACCATGCTGTACATTTGATTCAAACCACATGGCTCAAATTCAGACGGCATAAGGAATACATCAGCACTGGCTTCAACCCAGTGAGCAAGCTTATTGCTGTAGGCCTCTACAAACGCAAATTTTTCTTTATATTCTGTGGCTATCTCATTCAGCTGATGCGCAATCGCAGGGTCACCCGTTCCAACAATCACTACTTGAACATCATTCAACAGGAATTGGCGCAAGATAGGCACCAAGTACTGTAGACCTTTTTGCTCTGTCAGGCGGCAAACCATACCAAACATAGGCAAATCTTTTTGCGGGAGCGATACTTCAGCTTGAAGCGCTTTTTTACAGGCTTTTTTGCCACGCGTCATGCTTGTTTTGTTGGCTTTGAATTTCTGGGGGATCAGTTCATCAATCTCAGGGTTCCAATCGCCGTAATCACAACCGTTAACGATACCGACAAGATCATTTGCTCTCGCAGAAAAATCCCAGCCCATACCTTGTGAGCCAAGATCTGTCAGCAGCTCTTTAGCATAATTTGGGCTTACGCCATTGATCTTGTCTGCGTACGCAACACCAGCTTTGAGAAAAGCAATGTGGTGGTGATCAATCTCAATGTGAGCAAAGCGTTCACGCGTGAGTTCAGGGATCAGTTTCAATTCAGCGTATGAGAACACGCCTTTAAATACGGCATTGTGGATGGAAATAACAGAGCGGGTGTCAGCAAAAAACTCATTATGCTGATAACGATTTTTTAGCAGAAATGGAACCAGACCAGTATGCCAGTCGTTGGCATGCACAATATCAGGACGAAAGTTTAATTTCTCCGTCAAATCCAGCGATGCCACACTCAGGAAAGCGAAGCGTTCACCGTTATCGTGGTAAGCCTGATTATTTTCAGCGTAAAGAGACTCTCTGTCGAAATAACGACGACAATCAATAGCCCAAACCTTTACGCCATCCGTTTCGAGTTCACGAACCTGATAATCGATATAGGTGTCGTTGTCTGCCAGCAGCGCAGTATCAAGCACAACAGGCGCGTCAAACGAGCCTGTTATAGAACGGTAACAAGGGACAACAACATGTACATCGTGCCCCTTGCCCTGCAGAGACTTCGGGAGTGATTTGGCTACATCAGCCAAACCACCGGTTTTTGCCAGCCCCTCAATTTCAGAGGCAACAAAAAGAATATTGAGATTACTCAAAACCTACCCTCTCACCTTTCGGGATGGTGACGATGCCATCGGCCGACACATCGAAGCGCTGACGGTCCAAGTCGATGTTTTCACCAATCACAGTGCCTTCTGCAATCTCAACATCTTTATCGATGATGCAGCGGCGCAGACGGCAATTCTTACCAATTTTGGTGTCGCCCAGCAGCACACACTCGCTGATCAAGGTACCGTTATCGATGTTGCTGCGGAAACCAAGGACTGATTTGTGAATTTGCGCACCCTGAATGTAACTACCTGCAGAAATCAGGCTGTTTGTTACTTTCACCTTACTGTCGCCCGCGTCAGTAAATGTTGCAGGTGGTAGTGGCGGGTAATAGGTGTGCAGCGGCCACTGACGATTGTATAAAGAGAAAGGAGGATTCTCTTCTAACAAATCCATATGTGCTTCCCAATAAGCATCAATGGTACCTACATCGCGCCAATAAACGTTTTCTTTTTCACCCGGAATAGAGTTTTGCGTAAAGTCATAAACGAACACTTTACCTTCAGGGAAAAGTTTCGGAATGATGTCTTTACCGAAGTCATGGCTTGAATCATCATTCTCAGCATCTTCTGTCAGTTCTTTCGCTAAGACGTCAGCCTCAAATATATAGTTACCCATAGAAACAAGCGCATGTTCAGGATCGCCCGGCACACACTTGGGGTTAGCTGCTTTTCTTCAAAACCAATCATACGCCCATCTTCATCGACTTCAATCACACCAAACGCCGACGCTTCGCTGATTGGCATCTTAAGTGCCGATACTGTCAGCGCTGCATCCTTTGCACTATGGAAATCCAGCATCTGACGAATATCCATTTTATAGATATGGTCACTACCAAAAATCGCTACTTGTGCAGGGTCCGCAAGTTCAATAAAGCGGATGTTTTGATAGATAGCGTCAGCCGTTCCGTCATACCAGCGTTTACCCATTCGCATTTGAGCAGGAATAGTATCTATAAAACGACCAGAAAGGCCTGTGATGTTCCAGCCTTGTTTCAGGTGATGATTAAGTGACTGAGACTTGAATTGGGTGAGAACATAGATTTGAAGCAAATCAGCGTTCAGAAAGTTGTTAAGTGCGAAATCGATGAGGCGATAAGACCCACCGAATGGCACAGCTGGTTTACTTCGGTTTTTTGTTAGCGGACGAAGACGCGACCCCTCACCACCAGCCAAAATCATTCCGAGTACACCCTTAGCCATAAATCCTCCTGCAGCAAAGCAAATAAATAAATCCGTTTTTAGTTTTAGTCGGCAGTATACACTGACCAAGAAACTAGACGACCATAAACAGAATCAAACAGACGGGAAATAAGACAAAACTACGACATTATTTTTAAAAGTGTGACATCGAATACATTAAGCATGTCAATCAAATTTGGTGTTACGATCAGTAAGTTACGAATTCGTAAACTGACTACAAGTACCAAATATAACCGTCAATTCACACAATTAACATAAAGCAATCATTTAGCCCACAAAGCCGCTGAAAATGTAAAATTTGCCGAAAGAAAGAGACAAGGCAAGAATGAGATCTTAGTCACTATCCTCTGGAGATTGCTTGCGTAAAGTAACAAGCCACCTAAAAAGCACAACAAATAAATAACAGGAAGGCAGCATGGACTTCAATCCAATTCTCTTTCGGCATCAACTTCACAGACACCCCGAGGTTTCCGGAAAAGAGAATTGGACAGCCAATTATATTGCCAACACTTTACGTCAACTCGGCTATAAACCCGTTACCGGTATCGGTGGATATGGCATCGTTGTGTCAATAAAAGGCCCTTCACCCGGGCCAAATCTCCTCTTTCGTGCAGACATAGATGCACTTCCCATACCAGAAAGGTCAACACACGATCATATTTCTGAAAATAAGGGCATCATGCACGCATGTGGCCATGATGGACATGCTGCAAGCCTTATGTCATTGGCGCACCAATTGAGGCAACAACAATTACAGCGAGGCAGTGTCCACATGATTTTTCAACCAGCAGAAGAGAATGGAACGGGTGCTCGTGCAATGCTGAAAGACGACAAATGGAAACAGGTAGATATTGACTACTGTTTTGGTTACCACAACATTCCTGGTTATCCCATAGGACAAATACTCACGCGTACTAACACGTTTTCTTATGCCTCAACAGGTATGATTGTCGAATATGAAGGGTCAGAGGCGCATGCTGCTTACCCTGAAGATGGCAATGACCCAACCCAACCTATGATGAAGTTTATTGAGGCAACAAAGTCTTTTGAATCAGCGGAAAAATCAAAATTTTTCATCACACTTGTGCATCTCCATATCGGCAAACCTGCTTTCGCAACGACCCCAGGAAAAAGCAAAGTGATGGTGACCATCAGGAGCAACAGCAACAAGGTTTTCAGACAAAAATGCACCAAAATAGAGCAATTAGCACGAAAGATTGCACAAGAAAATAACCTTTCAGCCGTTGTTCAATGGAAAGATAAATTTAGAGCGATAGTGAACCACAGAGAGGCAAATCTTATTTTATCGCAGGCATGCAAGGAGCTAGGATTTGATACCGAGAATTTACCTGAGGCGATGAGGTGGTCGGAGGACTTCTCACACTTTTCAGACAAATGGCCAGCGGCATTTTTCGGCATTGGCAGCGGTTCTCAACACACCGCTTTGCAAGAGCCTGATTATGATTTTCCAGATACCTTGATTGATATATCCAGCAAGGTATTCGAGAAGATTATTCGCAATCTCAATGGGCTAAAGTAACCCATAAAAAAGCCCGCTTGTGGCGGGCTCAGATATTCATTACCAAATTAACGTTAGCATGTACTAATGTTATTTGTTGCGACGCTCTCTCACTGCTTCAGCAAGTTGACGCAATACATTTTCAGTATCGCTCCAACCAATACATGCATCTGTAATGCTCTGACCATAAGTCAGTTCTTTACCAACAACTAAATCTTGACGCCCTTCAACAAGATGACTTTCGATCATTACACCAAAGATGGCATCATTTCCAGAAGCAATCTGAGCTGAAACATCGTTAGACACGACCATCTGGCGCTCGTATTTCTTGCTGCTGTTAGCATGGCTGAAATCAATCATCAGTTTTTGTCGTAGTTTTGCAGACTCCAACTCACTGGTAACCGCATCAACGTCTTCTTTCGAGTAGTTAGGTGCCTTACCACCGCGAAGGATAATGTGACAATCTTCATTACCCGCAGTTTCGACGATCGCTGAATGACCGTATTTCGTCACTGAAAGGAAATGGTGTGGTGATTCGGCCGAGCGAATCGCATCAGTAGCGATCTTGATGTTTCCATCTGTACCATTTTTAAAGCCAACTGGGCATGAAAGACCAGATGCAAGTTCACGGTGAACCTGTGACTCTGTAGTACGCGCTCCGATTGCACCCCAGCTGATAAGGTCCGCCATATATTGCGGAGTGATCATATCGAGAAACTCACCCGCTGTTGGTAAGCCCATGTCAGTGATATCTAACAGAAGCTTGCGGCCCATACGCAGGCCATCGTTAAGATTAAAGCTATTATCTAAAAACGGGTCGTTGATTAGACCTTTCCAGCCTACGGTGGTTCTTGGTTTTTCAAAATAAACACGCATGACCACTTCGAGGTCATCAGACAGCTCTTCACGAAGAGCTTTCAACTTACGGCCATATTCAACCGCAGCATCAGTGTCGTGAATTGAACAAGGACCGACGACTACCAGCAGTCTGTCGTCCTTATCGTTAAGAATATTGTGAATGGCCTGGCGAGCTTTAAATACCGTTTCAGACGCATTCTCTGATGAAGGATAACGCTCCAGAATTGCAACCGGAGGCAGAAGTTCTTTAATCTCGCTAATGCGGACGTCGTCAGTTTGGTAAATGCTCATCTCTTTGTCCTGCTTTACATCACATCTGATGCTCTCACGTTGATTTTTGTAGAGCATCCTTCCATTGCCAAGTAATAACCTAACGTTATCGCCTTTAGAGTGCAAACATATTTTTACAAAGTTTTTGCTTTAAATTCATCCTGTAAGCTTGCTAATCGTACTTTTTGTGTTGCTCAGGCCTCCTGAACAGTGCATAGAGAAAAGATGAGTTTTACAAAATTGTTACTTTGAAATGGCGCAGAATAAGTGTCACAACAGAAAGAAAACCATACTAAACCATTGAATTAAATAATTTAATATTAAAAATAATCGCAATTGTACTCGATGACTTTTGGCGTTATAGAAGATAATTGCAAATAAGTAGCACTTTCATTTCATTAATATTTGAATACGTCATTTTTACTCATCTTGAGTGTTAACAGCTTTTAAACGTTTGTTCACCGTTGTGAATTTGGCTGCGACGAAAAATTACTTTTTATGACTCAGGCATCATTCTCATATTCGATACATTTGACCATCATTGTCTACACTGAAATCTATCAATAGTATTTTGTGAAGGGCAATGCTATGTTTTTTAGACTAAAACGCATGCAACATCAGCTTCTCACTTTGACCTTTTGTCTTCTACCTTTTCAGACATTGGCCTATCAGACATCAGGAACTGCGTTAGTACCTGCAAACTCTAAACTGGATATTGGGCTTATTGACGGCGGTTCAAGCTTTTTGGTTGAAGGGCAATTTCCCTTTTCGAGCCTCGGTCATGTATCTCTGACTGCAGGGAGTCGGCTTGAAGGAGATTGGGTGATCGCAACAGGTTTAGGGTTTACGACGCCTTTCACGGAGTTCATCGATATTTCCGGAGACGCACAAATCTATAGTGTGAAGTTTGAAAAGGAACAAGAAGAAGAGTTTGGAAAGTTTGCCGTTGGGCTCAGTCTCGAGGCAACAACCTACCTATCACAAATGCTGGATGCGAGTGTAAAACTAGGAAATGTGTCTTTTGGCGGGGAAGACTCTCAAGCTGTATTGGAGTTCGGTGGAAGACTATACATTTCTAACCATTTCTCTATCGGGCTGTCTTACCTTGCCAACGGTCTATACGAAGATACATTTAAGCTAAGTATCAGTAGCAAATAGCAAATAGCAAATAGCAAGACATTTGAATAAAGCTGTGGATTCACCACAGCTCTTCAGCTGCCTTATCAACACTCGATTTTTGTGTTTTGACCAACTGCTTATGTATTGCGAGAGCAGCATTTTGCAGGCGGGGATGAATTTGGTCTTTGTTTTTAGCGATTTTATCTCGATTCAGGTTGATAATTGATGCCGTGATACAAGCCGCAACCTTTACCTTCTTTGCTTTCTGCGCATACATAGCGGTCTTTATTGCCATGAACACTTTCTGGTCATCCTTCTTATAGTTTTTCTTTGCATAGCGCTCAAAACGAACAAAGTCTGACATATAGTTAGAGTGAAGAATCGTTACATTCTTATCGTAGTAATCTTTGAAATCTTTGTAACTGCCAGCATTATTTTTACGTAGTAACGACAGCACCCAGTCAGTCGACTTGACCGGAGTACCAATCAGTAACAGCTTTAGCCAAGCAAACATGTGCACCTCCATTTACGTCCGAAAGCCACTCACAAAACCAGCTTATCGAAAGCAAACTTCTAAGTAGGTAAATTGAACAATTAAGAGTAAATATTTGTGAGTGATCACACGCTTTTTAATGGATGTAAACGAGTTGCGTATAGGGAATGCAGCTTAATGAAAACAGGTTCGCGAATAAATAAGCAGATGGCCAGCTCTAAGCTAACAACAGCAAAATTGAATATACACACATCAAAAATCGGGCTAAAAATACTGATTTTTTGATAATGGTGCAAGAGAATTGGCTCAAATGAAGGGTAATTTACGCCACCTGAATGACGAATTAATGCTAATAGAACATATATCCGCGAGCCGAATGTGAGGTAATTAATAAAATCAAGGGGTTAGATTAAGACAGAAATATTTACGCTGTTGTGTCAATGGTTATCGAATATCGGTTTTCTTCACGTGGGATCATATAGAGAATTTGTTGGCCCATCGATGGGTGAGAGATAATGTAATTACCTTGGGGGAATTCCGCATGATTAGGGCCAAGTAACACTATTGTGTACCTTTCTATGTGAAGACCCTCATGGATTTCGCCATTTCTGTCATGCTCTTCAACAGACTCAATCATAACGTCGAATTCATTCTCAGCACCATCAAGGACCATCACATTTTGTCCTTCAAGTTTTGAAATATTTTCCCACGACAAAACGTTCATCTATCACCTCAAACTGCGTTTAAAATCATAAGCATGGCTGAATACCAACACTTTAAGCATAGACATTTTTTCAGCAGAATCTAACTAAATGATGCTTTTGTGTTACTAATACAAAAAATTAACAGCGCAATGCGCCCCCCATCACATCAGATACCACTAGCATGCATGATTAGCGTATTGTGTACGTAATAAACGCACACGTTAAAATCGTCTTTTCTTATAATAATTTTCTTTTTTTAGTTATTTGAAAATACCAAAGACGTCGGTGGCGACTTTTCATCTAAATCCTTAAAAATTAAAAGCTTAATTAAATAAACATGATTTGATAGGTCGTCAGTAGATTAATTTTCTCTACTTAGATTCTCACCAATATAATTTCCTGTACATCCAATATTTAATGACGAGCGTCACTACGATGATGATAAGGCGTTATTAATTTGTTACCGGAATACTATATTCATTAACTATCGAGACAAAAATAAGAAAAGCCACCAACTAGTGGTGCTTTTTAGTACTGATTTCTAGATCTAAAAACCTTTTGCAACCTTGCTATCTGCTCACTATGTAGAGCCTCCAGGCCTCGCGCCCGACCGTCTAGGTCAATTGACTATGGGCCACCAATCGAAGCAAGGTAATATCATTTTTGCGTATTCACTACGCGGTCTAACATTCCAAATTGTCATGTAACCTGTATACTTTCTCGACTGAGAAATAGTCCTCCAATGGTGACGCGACGCTCAAGGCATCATGAAACGGAACAGGTTACGATTAAAATAAAGCATCAACCGCTCTTTAAAGCCAACTGGTCGCACCAAACCTGTGAAATCGATCACATAAAGAGACTTGGATCACATTTTAATGAAATTAAGGCAGGGTTTATGCTTATCTTCTGTTCGTCGGCCTGAGGCGATAACCTTTTATTTTTTGACCTTATACATTCAATAACATATAGCTCGAGCGACTGTCTCAAGCATTAATGGCAGACCGATACGACAAAATTATTAATGAAATTACACTCTCCTTTCCGTTCTATACCTACCTCGCAAGCATCGCTGGGCATGGCTGTCATTGGGCTTGGCATTGTATGGTCACTTCACTTACCGTCTTTTGCAGGTCAGCTGCAGTTAGTAAGTACAGTGATTGGCGCCCTGTTGGTTTTACCTGTTTGCGGTAAATACCTTTTAGAGCCAAATCGATTTCTCACCGACATTAAACATCCTTTCTATGGAAGCTTGATGGCGCCGATGTCGATGTCTTTGATGCTCATTGCTGACTATTTAACGCAAGTACATGTAGAGTCAGCCGCTGTTCTTCTTTATTCTGCGTTTGCTCTTCATCTATTCATGATGGTGATGTTTTTTAGTTGGCAGCTTACACATTTCGATATGAAGCAGTTGTATCCAAGCTGGTTTCTGTATCCAGTTGGGATAATCAGTAGCACGCTTGCAGGCAGCAAATTAGGTTTTGCCGCTGAATCGCTCCAACTCATGCACATATGTATCGGAGCCTATTTCTGCATGTTGCCTGTTATTTTATATCGACTGGCATTTATGGGACGGTTACCCAAACACTGCAGACCTGTTGTTGCAATCATGGCAGCGCCTGTCAATCTCTCGCTATCCGCATACCTGACAAATTTCAGTGACCCCAATCCTGTTTTAGCTGGGGCACTAGGAGCAGTCGGTATCGTGATGACAATTTTTGTCTACCTTTGTTGCATCAGCTTACTGAGGCAAAAGTTTCAACCTGGACTTCTCGCACTGACATTCCCATCTGTCATTAGTGCAGTTGCGATTGAAAAGCTGTCGCAATGGTTAGCAACTCGCTACGAAGATTGGCAATGGTTATCATTGTTTGGGGCGATCGAGCTATTCATTGCGACATCAATTGTCATTTGGCTCAGCTATCAATATGCACATCATCATCGAATTTTTTCGATAATTAAGCTGCGCATAGCCCGCACTTGAAAAACTCATTGGTGATGATAAGAATGAAAAAAGCCACCGTTCGGTGGCTTTTATACTATTTCAGACGCTAGAACATTAATCTCTAATATTGAGTGCTTTAAGACGATTGTATAATGTTCTTTGGGTCAGCCCTAAATCCTCCATTACAAGATTCAGCTTTCCCTGATTCTTGTTAATTGAATCGAGGATTATCGCTTTTTCTACTCTGTGTAATTTTGTTTTCAGACTACCCTGAACATCATCTGATTCTGCTGCTTTCAGGTCGCGTGTAAGAGGCACCTCTCCATACAATATAAATTGTTCAGCGACCTGCCTGAGTTCCCACAAGTTTCCGGGCCAGTGGTAAGCCGCGAGCTGCTCTCTGATCGTGGCTGGTAATTGTGGGATCTGCATGCCTTGGTTGTCAGCAAACTTCTCTGCGTACTCGTAAAAAAGCCTGAATATACAATCCACCGAGCATTCGCGCAGTGAAGGTAGTTCAAGCTGATTGGTTCGCATGAGGAAGTAGAGACAATCATGAATCTTCTTGTCTTGGTAAAGCGCATCGAGAGAATACTGAGACGTACAATAAAGTCTCGGTTTCTTTATACCTGTATCTGAGTCGCTACTCACACGCACACGCGGGAATAATTTTTCCACGATACGCGCCTGAATAAATAAAGGTATTCTTTCGATCTCTGTAATAAGTAATGTGTAATCTTTATTTGCGTCCAGTGTTGGCTCTGGCAAATTAAAAGATTCATATGAAAGGTCGCTGTATGCAGAGCTATCAATAATGATGAGGTCGCCTTCAGTACCAGACACTCGATGCACAATACTTGCTACATTTAATTTCCCTGTTCCATATTCTCCTGAAATAAAAACTGTATAGGAACGACTCAAAATATCGACTTCTTGCCTAAGATTCGAGGCTATTCTTTTTTCTTCGACAAACTGAGATTCCCTCAACTGTTCCATGAAAACTCTCCCTATAGATCTGTCTTACTATTAATAAACCAGTAAGATTTACTAATATATTCAGTCCGTGAGTAAAATTTTTGCTTTATCAGGCGGAGTCTATTTGATGAACGTTATCTGCTCCTAAGCCTTGATCTACATCTATGTAGTTATATACCGTCAGCTCAATTGTAGTCGGAACTTCATTAAATGCAACAACTGGCAACCGTTTATCATAAACTTCTTGCATGTCCCAGAGGGGTCGTCTCAAGTCAGTGGCAGCTAATAGAATAATGGGAACTTTAGAATGTTCTACATAATCAGTTATTTCTTTAATTTGTCGATGCATCATCTCCATATGTTCATTCTGTAATGCTAAGAAAGCTTCCCCAGAATTAAGTCTTAAAAAAGTTCTACATAATTCTTCTAATTCTGGAGACAGTAATACCACATGTAAGATATCGTTATATAGATAGGTCTGTGTTATCTGTTTACCTAGACTATACCGTACATAATTTGTTAATACCGTGGGGTTTTTTTCTGAGTTACCAAATTCAACTAATACTTCAACAATTGTCGAAAACGTTCGTATAGCAACTTGTTCTTCAGCCAAAAACCTTAATACAGCCGAAATGGTAGGTATTGGAATAACACGCGTTAATTCTTCTATTAAGTCTGGTTTAGTTTCTGCAAGGAAAGTTAGATATGTTTTCGTTTCTTGCAATCCAAGGAAACTTGCACTGGTTCTAAATATTGTGTCTCTAAAACGCGGCACTATAAGATCTTTTGCAGTAAATCTGTGGTCTTTTTCAATATCGAGTGTTTCGCATTCACTCTCCATTAACCAGTAATAGTCGGTTTCTTTTCTTGTCTTGTCTTTCATCGATGACGAATATATATCGACTTTGTCGCTACTTTTTGAATCTACGAGTGCCCTTTTAACCGCAAACTTATCTTCTTCAACAGGAAACGTTGCTTTCATTTCGACAATTTCATTGACGAAAAATGCAAACTCATCATTTGATACTCGGTCTCGGAATACCACCAGAATTTCAGGCAGAAAAATACCGTAATCGATAACCAGTGTATTTCGGCATCTCCTAATATCTGAAATGAGTTCGTGCGCCTTTGTATCGTTTTCTCTGTCTGAGTGAAAACATAGAATATATGGGCTCGTCACCGACACATCCATAATATCTCTGTCACCAACGGTTCTTAAATCGACAGATTGATCTTGGTGCGCTGCCATTGCAGCCTGGAATGCACGTTGTTTTGCGATAATTGTTAGCCAAACACCCGAAGAGGCGGTCGACAAAATAATAAACACCACTGTTGGCATGCCTGGTACCGCAGAAAACGCAATCAGCACCAAGGTTGTAATTAACCACGCATTCGGTTGTGCTAAAAATTCCTTACCAATTTGAAGACCGACACTCTCTGGGGCTTGTTCATTTTGTGACGATGTAACACGCGAAACAATCAAGCCAGCGGTAAGCGATATTAAGAGTGCGGGAATCTGACCAACCAACCCATCACCAATCGTGAGAATCGAATAGATTTGAATCGCTTCCGAAAAATCGAGGTCAAACTGTAAAATACCGACGCTCAATCCACCGATGAGATTTACAAACACGATAATCAGACCAGCAATGGCATCACCCTTTACAAATTTCATGGCACCATCAAGCGCACCATACAAGCCACTTTCTTCTTGTAGCTTTGTCCGTTTATCCTGTGCTTGCTCACCAGTGATAACACCAGCACGTAAGTCACCGTCAATCGACATTTGCTTACCAGGCAATGCATCAAGGTTAAAGCGAGCCGCAACCTCGGCGATACGCTCAGAACCTTTGGCGATAACGATAAACTGAGCAATCGTAATAATAAGGAAGATCACAAGCCCGACGGCCAAGTTACCACCGGCAACAAAATTACCAAACGTGTCAACAATGTCTCCGGCGTCAGCCTGAAGCAGAATCTGTCGAGTTGTAGAGATAGTAATCGCGAGGCGGAAGAGTGTCGTCACAAGGAGGATTGCGGGGAATGTAGCAAATTCCGTTGGCTTAGGAATATACATCGCCAAGATGATCAGAAATATTGCAAAGCTTATGTTTAGCCCGATCAAAAAATCCAACATGACAGTTGGTAGTGGGACGATAAACATAAAAACGATAAAAACAACAAAGAGGATCAGTGCCAGTTCGGCACCGAACCCCCCACGAATGGACATCCGGTTAAGGAATTGTCTTATCATATTACCTCACCCGAAGCATCTGGGTCGTTTTTCTGGGTTGCCCCAAGTTGTCTTTGTCTATGGCAGACGTAATTCTCGTCACAATGTTTGTGATGTTCTGGCGGGTGCTGAAACATTCTGCTGGGCTCTCCCACAAGCACTCTTCCATATTATTGATAGCCTGATGAATAAGACACGCAACCCATGACATGTATTTTTCCTGTCCATTAGACAGCTGATAAACGATCTGGTTGACGTCGTTTAAGAAGACTGAATTTTTGGTTGCCTGGATGTAAAATTTAATCAGCTGAATCACACTCATTTGAACATCACCGACACGAATCTTTACTTCACTCAGCAGCTTGTTGCCGCTTTTCATCATGTTGGTCAGTTCATTCGTTCTGGACAAGTCAGCATACAGGGTTCTCAATTCGGCCCTTGAACGAAAGTTAGCGTGCTCATCGATGTTCTTAATCAGAGCTGCAGCAGTGGTAGTGCAACCGAGAATAAAACCTTCTTCGCCAAACTCAGAGATAATGAAATCCATGATGGTCTGTATAGACCTTTGCCGAGTACTTTATCGTAGTACATTTTTCTTGCCTGACGGCGCTTCACGGGGTCTTTTGACAGCACAGCGTAGAAGGAAGAGACTGAAAGCGATACCTGTACTTCTTTACCAAACCGGCCCTGTAACTCATTCGCCATGACCTGAAATTTATCAGCAAGCTTGGGATTGTCAGCATCAAGCGCACTAAAATATCCGCATTTAAGTGCGAGAAAACACAATGCTGGATCGTTTTTACAGATCTTGAGCATGTCGCGGAGGTCACCGCCGTTAAGCATTTTGTTTTCTAGTGTTTTAGCGAGTTTAAATATACTCTCGCAGACATCGTTACCCAGCTCCTTCGCCTTCAGCGAAATCCCTTTTTTAATGAATTCGATGTCTTTAGGCGACATATTCTGCTTATCTTTCTTAAAGCCCTGCCCCATGAAGAAGTCTTTAAAATCAAGCTCACGACCATCGACTTTTTTCTCTCGGCTTAAGCGAATCTCATTGAACTTCATTGAGACTTCTTCCAGCGAATCGAACGAGAAAAAGGTGTTTTGCATCATATTGCTAGACTGCGATTTCGCCGCATCTGGCTTCTGCTTGTTTTGAGAGTAGAGCATGTCATAGGCTGTTCCGCTGCCTAAGCCATTCATTCCGCTCAGCATGATTTCAATCCCCGTAAAACTATCGACTGATACTGAGTGCTTTTCAAGGGCGGTTAGTTACCAAAATTTCTGAATTTCTTGCTTATTTTTAGCGGCGACAAGCCCAGTCACCGCTAAATAACTCTTTACTAAAACATTTATGCACACCGCTTAATTCCTGTCGTTGATGACAAGTGCCTGATCGACTTCATCGTCGTTCAGCCAAATGATAAACCGGTCTTCCAGCAGCGATTGAGTATCCTCATCGATATAAACCGGCTCCAGACTATCGCGGCCGTAATAGCGATCAATCATATCGTTTGCATAGTGATCAAACGAAAGTACGCCACACCCTGAAACGATGAATACAGTGGCCAATAACAAAATTTTTCTACTCATCGTTTCGTTTTCCCTGTCGTTTTCTTGATGACTATAAATATCTCACCGGATTCACCAGGTGCCAGTTTATTTCTTGGCCACAAACCTGACCCGATCACGGCCTTCTTACGGCAGAAAGATCGGTCGTAAATAACATCGGTGGTTTTAAAGTTGACGGTGTGGGCAACCAATACATTGAAGTCTTCGCCGACATAAACCGACGCAGAATCATAATCGATGAACGAACCGAGACCACTACACCACTTCTTATTTCTGTAGGTCGGATTTTGACGGATATATTTGCTCAGTGGCACCCGTCTGAAACCAGCAGGCACGGCCTCAAGCGTCAGAGTTTTTACCGCTCTTTGTACATCGTCTAAAAGCTCTTCTGACGTTGGCTCGAGTCGTTCAGTGGGGAACTTCTGCGCAACGGTGTCCAACGCTTTATTAATGTAACGCGAGTTAAGATCAGTAGCGTAATCGAGAGGGCTTTTATCGATTTCCACTTTTCTCGGTGTCAGCAGAAAGAGACGCTCACGATTTGATCCACCAGCACTGTTATAAGTGAACAGCGCACCTAGCCAAGGGATGTCACCAAGTAAAGGGATCTTTCTTTCTGAATTCGAGAGCCTTTTAACGTTGAAGCCACCAAATATCATGGTGTTTTTGTCTCTGACCATAGCCTGAGTGTTTAAAGTGTTGGTCTTGGATGACACATTCGCAGCTTCATTTTCTCCCCGAGCACGGTGCCATCCTCAATCGTCACATCAAGTTGCACCAAGTCACCACTTTTGGTCTCAATAAGATGCGGTGTAACACGTAAGCTTGTTCCTGCCGTCACAGGTAACACCTGAACAGCTCTTTCCGCAGACGCAGTTAAAAATTCAGTTTGATTAAGATCAATCACTGCAGGGAGGTTATTTTGGGTGAGTACCGATGGGTTAGCCACAATAGAGGCATCGCCCTGCGTCTCCAAGAATCGCAGATTGGCAAAGAACTTATCGGCGTTTTTGATAAAGAAAGAGGCTGCAGAGTTTGCTGGGATAAAAGGGTTAAACTGCGAGGCATTAAACCCGAATTCCGTATCATCTCTTGTAACCCCCCACTCCAGACCCGCCTCAAGAAGACTGCTCCGCTCTACATCAATAATGATGGCGTTTATCTCTATCAACTCAGCAGGTATGTCTATCGCGGTGATGATATTTTCAAATTCGGTACGCTTGCTCTTGGGTGCATAAACCAAAAGTGCGTTGTTTCGTATGTCTGCTTGTACCCGCATCTCTGAAAGATCAATAGCACGCTGATCAGCAACCGCATTAGCCACAGATTCTGTACTGTTTCTGCGCTGTCGATCGAGGATTCCGCCCTCTCCTTCACTTTCAGCAAGCGACTGCAGAGATTCTGAAGGTTGATTACTTGTTCGGTAAGGGGAATCGGCACTTTCGTCGATAGACTGTTGGCTTGAACCCGGCTTGGGCGACGACCCGGTTCCAATCAAGTTGTTAAAAATTGTGGCAACACCCGGAATCGTTCTATTCTGACCGCGGTAACTTACCGAGCGGTCACCAACATCAGCGTGTTTCAATCGAAAAACCATTAATTCGTATTTATTTTTCTCTTTTTCCGCCTTGATTTCGTTTTCTTTATTGAGGCCTTCAGTGACCCTTTCTATCAGAGAGATATATCTCTCGGGCGCATTAACAATAACTGCCCCCTCTTGCTCAAGCACACCCCAGCCAAACTTGTCTTCAAACAGCCTGATTGAAACCAGTGCTTCTCGGAGATCATCAATGTTGCGCTTACCGACTTTTATTCTTTCAGTGACTCGTTGGGTTGAATCACTGATGTACAACGCATTACCGTATACAAACCAGTCAAATCGGTACTGAATCCCAAGACGGTCGAGAAACGCTGCCGCATTTTGAGAACGCACTTTTGTATTAATAGTCTTGTTGAGATCGAGACCCCGCTCAATCACCAGCGTAACCGCGAATGTGTTGGCAAATTCTTCTAACACGTCTTTCACAGAGCGATCCGTTACCTCAAGTGCATAGCCGCTTTTTTCCCATTCCGGAGGTGTATATGCCGAAGCGTAAGAAGCAAACAGGACAATTGGTATCAGACTTATCAATGTCACCGACACTCTTCTGCATGAGTGCAGAAAAGCCCCTGATATCCGTGTATAAAATTTAATCAGCAACAAGTTAACGAAGTCCATGTACCTACCTGATATTTACCTGTCTCTATTTCCATAGAGCGTCAGACCGTCACGACTAATATGCGCAACAGTATGCTTACAAAAATGGTCTGCCTTAGTGTTGTTTGAACGTGACCTGATAGCGCTAACCTCAAACGTGCAATAAATCCCTAAGACATCAGACGCGAGTTCACGTCAGGGAGTAGGCTTACAAAACCGTGTACATATTAGTGTAGACAATCTCACATAAACCTATCATTTCGTTTCATATTGTTGCGTTTCATTGAGTCCGCACCAATGATGATAGACATTGCTCCTGCGTGTTTTACCGCTCAAAGATTGTCAGTAAAAATCTCGCCAAGATAAGTGCGCAAGCTTGCTAAAGAGTTTCAAAACTTTTTTTTATTTAAGCAATTACTTTGATCGACTAGACACTTTTGGCAATGGTGAGCAAACCAAGCGCAACATGGCTTAACGTGCTTGACGGAATAAAGACGAAACGGCAGCTTTTCAGTTTGGAGATGTACAGCACAATCGCCTTTGCTTTTCTAATGGTGGTAAGTAGGAAGGCTGTGCTGGTCTTCCACCAGCACAGAAAATTCTAATTTGTAGAAATGAAACGCGTTATGTCTTTTATAGATTTATGAACAGTGAATTCATCAAGGCTATCAATATCTATACGTTCAAAAACAAGCACGTTTTTGTTCTTGTCTTTACCAATAAAATACTTGCCGAATCTGGACGGTTCTTCAAAACGTCGAACCAATTTCTGCTCGACATATCCCTCAGGCGGGTTCTCGTAGATAGCAAACAGTTCGATTGAAGGATAATGGTCTTGCGCCGTAATTATTACGTTTTCATCAATTCGAATCATGTCAAAGTCAACTCGATTTTGATGACTGCTTCGTTTTGCCAAGTTAACTAACGAACGAATGAATTCTTTCGCACGAAAATCTTCTGCGTTTTCGCTTACATTTACACTCATTTCGATACCCCTGGTGAAGTGAGTTAAGCAATATCAGTGTTAGCGTATCAATCATTGCTTAAGGAAAATCAACGAATTAAGTCGTTACTCATCAAAGCATCGAACCAGTTTAGCCATCGTAGCTGATAAGGTAATGCCAGGTATCTACCTGATTCACTACTTTTTCTATTGTTTCAACTACTTGATGTGTCTCAGTTTCTTCACGTATCAGCAATGTCAACCAAAGTGACCCATCATCCTGCCTGATAGCAGGTGCGGCTGGATAGTGCTCTGCGCTTATCAGCGTGTAATAAAGCACTTTATCGAGATCATATTTACCTTTGTCCCAGCTTCCCGGTATGGTGCATTCGATCAAGATTTGCTTGTCCAGCTTTTTAAGGTTCACCTTTACATTATCAATATTGAACGTAAGCTCCAGCTCGGGCCTTAACATCCATTCTCTGTAAACGTGATCAAACTGCTGACTAATCTGGCTCATTGGACTACATCGACCTCAGAATTTCTTTTACATGTGCAGACTTGATCTGCTTGGTAACAGCAACTTTGTCTATGCGAAGGAGAAATTCTTCTTTCGCTGCCTGAAAGTGCATAAGGTCACCTTCACTGAAGCTGTTTCGCGCATCGATAGTTTTTACCGTGTAGTCATTCATTTGTGACACTCGGTCTAACATCTTGTCGTAAATATCACTTCTTTGAGTAATCATCGGTCGCCTTCCTTAGTGCAACAGCCCAGCCACAATGGCTGGGCTTTTTCTTAGTAATCGCTTACCAAGGCAGATTATGTGTGGCACCGTTAGGACCACCCCAATTTTGGGGAGCACCCATTGTCATACTGAAACCTGGGTAACCGAAGTTACAAATATTAGGTCTGCAGTTACCACCACCATGGTTACCAAGGAGTTGTAAGAACTGTTGTCCTTGCAAAAATACCTGAGCACCCAAACCAAGCCCCATTAGATGAGAGTTATTGAACTGCTCATATGGAGGAATTTGCGGACCACAAAGCTGCAGCAACTGCTGATAGAACGAGTGGTCGCATGGGAATGGGTTTGTACCGATGCCACCACCTGGGAAACCGCCACCTGGCAAGCCACCACCTGGCAAGCCGCCACCTGGCATTACGCCAGCAGAGTTACCAAACATGGTGCAGATTTGTTGGAACATCATCTGCATGAGGTATTCACAGAACTGTTGCATTTGCTCTGGTTTGACGCCGCCCCAGATAGGTGCAACATGACCGTAGCCTGACTCGTTCAACTTGTCTTCGATTTCTTTAATCAGAGCGTTGATTGTCGCTTTTTCATCATCATTAGTGATCAGGTTAGGCTTGCCATCAGCGCCAAGTAAATACAGACCTTCTTCTTCGCCAAACGCTTCGTGGAAACAAAGTGCCGTTTCATAGTCAACGCCTGTGCCCTTTCCATTCCAACCAAGAATCTCGTGGATAGAGCCTTCTTTGACTTCCAGATCCTGCTTGCTGTCCATATCAAGACCGGAAATTTGCGTCGCCTTGTTACAGCAAGGCTCTACGATAGTAACCGTATCGAGAAGCGTCATTCCCGCCCATTTACCCGTCTTGCTCTCCTCAGTATTCATGTGAATCTGAGTGCCGTCGTCGAGGGTGATTACGCCGTCGTTGTAGAAATCACCTACGTGCTTCATTGAGCCTGGCTCGTCTTGATCACCAATGAACAAGTGCGGGTCACCAGAAACTTTGTAAATTTCGCCAGTGTGCTTGTTCACAATTTTCATAGACGCGTTGTTGTCGTCAAACGTAATTGTGTAATTATCGTTCTCCCACGCAACTTTGTCTGACTGGTTACCTGTGCCATCTGTTTTTTCAACCGTACTACAATCGCCATAATATGCTTTGAAAAGATTTTGGCTTTGATGCAATCCATAACCACCCATCATTGGGTTTTGGTTGTAACCGTAACTCATACACTCCTCCTAATTAGAGATATTTTCCTTAAAATTAGTTAACCAAACGTAAATTCATAAAATGAAAAAAACATTTCGGTAAAGATAAGTGGGTTTTTCTCATCGGATTTCGTATCAGTTGTGACCGCAAAACCCAGATTATAATGACCACACATCTCATTTCTTATACATAAGACATAAATAGAAAATGAATGAACGTTTCAAACAGGCTATTTATAGTTCTATATGTTTCGCACATTACTTAGTGTTACTTGACTTCGTCTGGTTCCATAGAATTCATATAAAATTTTATGTGTAAACCCATTTGAAGCTATATCGCTAGAAAAATGATGGAAAACGTAGAAAATAAGTCAATATAAATTTAATATGAAACACATATACTTATTCAGAATTCGTAACGAAAGTAAAAATAATAATTAAATAATGCTTTCCTAATGTTAAGGTTGTTTATCCTACGTTTAATGAAAAAAAATTAAACACAGATTTATTCAAACATTATTTCGAAGATATATTTTTGTCCTCGCCGTATACTTTTTCCTCTTTCCACATATTTTGCATTTTCTTGCTTTCTTATTAGTGCCATAAGCAACAAAGAGGTTCCAAAAAAGTTCTACGAGTCAAGTTGCTCTTGGAGCATTGCACGTGCTCTGCTGAGCCTAGAGCGGACAGTTCCTACAGGTACGCCCAGATCTTCTGCAATTTCATCATAGCTATAACCGTCATACGCGAACTTGCTCAACACATACTTCATCTTCTCTGGTAAGTTATCGATTGCAGCTTTTGTTCTCTTCAACATAATCTCAGCCTCTACCTTTCTAGAGCAATCGTTGGTTGCGTCGCACATGTCGGCGATGTATGAATCATCACAGTTTGTTTCCATTCTTCTGTCGTCACGATAAAACTTCTTTGTCAGGTTATTGGCAATACCAAACATCCAAGTTTCGGGCTTTGAATTTCCACAAAAGTTATGGCCGTTTTTCATAACGAGAGTGTAAACCTGCTGAACAACATCTTCACTTTCGCAGGTTCTTTTTATCTTTTTAAACACAAAAGCAAAAAGCTTTTCTCTTTCGTTTAAGAAAACTTTTTCCCAGTCTACTGTAGGATTATTGAATTTTTTTTCTTCTATCATTGGAGTTGATAATTCGATAGTCATATCTATCCCCTTCCCTTTTCGTTTATTCGCCGAAAACTTGAATAACTGAAATATGATAAAAACCTTCCAATAATTCCATTAAAAAAGTGTCTCATTAGCGAGATAATTATAATTAGTCGTTAAATTGGCATATATTTCCCTTTAAAAACCTCACTTTGAATTTTTTTTCAAATTTACATTTTTTTGATATGAATAATTTTTCAAAATTAATCGATCCGAGTGTTTTCCTTTTAATCACAATGGTTTGAAATTTATTTCAATGAATAAATCACCCTATTGAAAGACATTTCAGTGACAGGGTTTATTTTGTGTGGTTATATTAAACCAGTGAGATACATCACTTATTGCAACTAATTTCAATAGTCCATAAATAAGTGATGAAAAAAATTTCAAAACAAGAAAATATGCAGGTGTTGATGAACAAAACGTTAATTTTCGACACTTATTGTTTGAGTCTATGTAATGGCGTTTAAATATGTTTGAACTTAGGTATTACCGCGGGTTAAATGATGTGGCTTTGCTGCCTCTGGTAGGCACCCGTTGGCTTATCGGGTCAACAGAGCTGGCTGATTTAAACTTACCGCACGAAGTGTGTGCGGACGAAAGCTTTGTCCTGGAGCTAGTATCTGGTGATCTCACGGCAGGCAGAAGCGCAGAAAACGTTATGCTTTGGCGTTTGACACGTGTTCCCTGTTCAAGCAACGAAAACAGTGATAAGAAGCTTGGCCCATCAACGCTCGACGATTCAATCAGCGTTCGCTTAGACGAAATTTTCAGCATCAGTGGTCTGACATTTGTGGTCAGCACCCACGATACGCCTTGGACAATAGAAGAGTTATCGATAAACCATAAATTTGGCAAAGACTCAGAGAATGCATCGAAACAACTCGGCGGAGTTCAGAAGAAAAAGAAACCATATCTCAAACTTGCTGCGGCGATGTCGGCACTCTTACTCGTCGCTAGCGGTGCTTACTTCTCTTGGACACAGGGTTACTTGGGCTTCACGAATGACAATGACAACGACTTTGCCACTATTCAACAAAATGTAAGACAAAGAGCACAAGAGCTATCAGCAAACACCAACAATGTGATTGAGCAGGCGGGCAACCAAGTAGCAGACAATCTTGCCCCTCAATCCCCTGAGGTGAAGCAAGTTACGCAGGTAACCATGCAAAACGCTAATATTAAAGTGAGACCAAAGCCTGTTTTAACGTCTGAGCATGCCAGAACGTTATTCCGAGAAATGCTTGATCGCAGAGAAATAGGTAAAGATCTCGTTATCAATGTACTGTCAGCGAATCGGATTGAGATTGCAGGCCATCTTTCAGATGCGGAAAAACCAGTACTGTTGAGAACGATTGATCGTTTCGAGGGACGCTATAAAGGACAAGTCGCTTTAGTGCCTAATTGGAATGTTGGCAAAAAAGGCCTGCCTTTTGAGATTGTACAAATTGTATCGGGCCCAATGGCGCATATCATTACTAAAGATGGCAAGCGTTTATTTATCGGCGATGAGTTAGACAACATGCGTCTGGTCTCCATCAGTAGCGACAAAGTAGTCTTTGAAGGGCAACAGAATATCGAGGTGTCTTGGTAATGTCGGCGGCAGTGGATAATCTGGATGAAAAATTCAACGCTATAAAGGTATTGCTTTCAAAACAGAGCAATGCCTTTTCCGCCGTTCAGGTCCGAGGCAAAGTCATCGGCGTTGTCGGCACACTCATCCGCTGCAAAATGCCACAGGCCCGCATTGGCGATCTCTGTGAAATATTACCCGGTGATTACGCCCCCATATTGGCTGAAGTCGTTTCCTTTGATGATGACACCGTACTTTTGAGTGCACTCAGCGCTATTGACGGTATAGCCAGCGGCGACTTAATTAAACCCTTTTTTGTTCCGCATTCACTGGATTTAACAACACCTGTATTTGGACAAATGTTTGATGGTTTCGGTCGCCCACTTGGTAATAGCAATCGAACTATTTTTTGCGAACAGAAAGTAGAAGTGTCCTCACCCGTCATGTCTGAGGCACTCAACCCGCTCGATAAACCTCGCATCGACGAGGCTTTCCCTACCGGAATCCGAACTATCGATGCATTTAATACCATAGGCAAAGGCCAAAGACTGGGTATTTTTGCTGGACCAGGCTGTGGTAAATCGACATTGATGGCGCAAATAGCACGTGGTTGTAAAAGCGATGTCATCGTGTTTGGGCTAGTCGGTGAAAGGGGCCGTGAGCTTAACGAATTTATCGAGCATGAACTTGATGCAGAACTCAGAGCCAAATCTATCTTTGTCTGTGCGACTTCAGATAAAACCTCTATGGAGCGTGCCAGAGCGGCGTTTACGGCAACAGCAGTTGCTGAAGCATTGAGAGATCAGGGCCTTGATGTCTTGCTTCTGATTGATTCGCTGACCCGTTTTGCTCGTGCGCAACGTGAAATTGGTCTCGCCGCTGGTGAGCCACCGGGTCGCGCAGGTTTCCCGCCGTCAGTATTCAGCCTGATGCCAAGAATGCTTGAGCGAGCAGGTCCGGCTAGGAAAGGCTCAATTACGGCTTTCTATACTGTGCTAGTAGAAAAGAATATTACCGCTGACCCAATATCGGATGAAGCAAGATCATTATTAGACGGTCACTTGGTCTTGAGCCGTGAGATGGCAGAAAAAGGTCACTTCCCGGCATTAGATGTACTGGCCAGTCTCAGTCGTACAATGACCAATGTTGTGTCTCCAGGTCATGAAATGGCATCAGCGACCATACGCAAGCTGCTCAGTACTTACAAAGAAAATGAGTTACTCATTCGGCTCGGCGAATACCAACAAGGCAATGATCCTGAAGTGGACACCGCCGTGTCATTGCATCCACAAATCATGCATTTCACGCGGCAGTCGAGAGAAGAGTTAACACCGTTCGAAGATACCATTAACCACATAGGCCAGATTGCACAGGCTGGGGGTGGCATGTGATTGATCTTGGGCTGCCAAAACGCGCATTTTATGAACAAGAGGAAGAAGAGACCAACGAAAAAGCTGAACGTATCTCTTCCGTTTTGGGCCAGATTAAATTTATCCGCAAACAACGACGTATAAAAGCGGAACTCGTCAGGGCACAAGCCATGGCGAAAAAACAACGGGACGATATTCAGCTAAAACACGCCGAATCTGTTCTCGAGCTGGTCAAAAAAGAAAACAAGGAGATGCTCCGCTCAGCCATGGATAACCCGAGAACCCATGTCACGAGCGTTGCTGTGTTTGAGCAGGACAGAAAAGTCTTTGAAATATTGAAAGACAGAATTCGTTCTGCCCAATCTGCAATAACTGCTGCTGAAACCAATATCGTAGAGTCAGAAGCTGCATTGGATCAGGCCAATAACACAGTGAAAAACCTTACAAAAAATATTGAACGACTAAGCTTATTGCAGGAGCACATTGGTTCAGGAGATTCAGAGAATGGCTGATGTTGGAAAACTGGGGCACACACAATCTGCCAATAAACAAAATGCGAATGAAAGCACTGAAAAAAGCGCTAATGAGCTCAAAAATTCCAAGAATGCCTTAGATAGCATCCCTATGAGCTCACGAGGTAACTCGTTCATTAACGCCATGCCCTCGCAGGCACCACCCTCTAATGCGAAGACGCAGAGCGCGCCAAATGCGAAGGCAATGTCTGGCTATTCAATAAGCGACAGCGCGGAATCGCACGCGTCAAATACATCTGTTGCTAAAAAACCCAGTTCATCAAAACAGTATGCAGCTCCGAATGCACCCGCTGCAACGAATGCCACCCCCTCAAAATTTCAGCTGACACAGTCTCCACTCACCAACAGCAAAAACAAACCGGGTGAGGTTATGGCGCAGAAAGGCAAGTCTCTTCAAGCGCTTGCAAACGCCAACAAAAAAGCCGACGCAAAGAAATCCGCACTGGCTGGTGAGAAAGCCAAAGCCGAAAAAGCAAAAAAGTTAGAGCAGGAAATGCAGAAATTTGGTGGTAACACTGAGCTTGCTATTACGCAATTTCTGACACAGTTATCCTCCAGTAAAGCGGCGAGCGCAGCACCCAAGGCGAATGAAAGTATCAAAGACATCATGTCTAAAGTGGAGTCTTCTTTCGCCACGGCACAACATAAAGCAGAGGCAGCTCAAATGATGCAGGCCGCAATAGCATCTCAGGGCGTGCAATCGAAACCAGACGTCGCGACTGCAAACCAACTCGTTAACAGCATGGCGACATTGATTAATGATGTGAAGCATTTATATCCAATGAATGCGGTTATTCGCCATCCAAAGCTTGGCGAGATAAAAGTCAAGGTCGATAACCCAACGGGCGATGAGTGGGATTTGGAGCTGAAAGCTGAAACGGAGGAGGGTTTCCTCCGCCTCGCTGGCATGAAGAAAAAATTAGAAGAGGGGCTGCAAGACGAAACCAGCTCTGATGTAAACATTGAACTAGTCAGTTGAGTAAAGTGAGAAATAAGTGGTGTCTGAACCTATAACGTTTCGAAAAATGTCAACGCTTGAGTTTGACTGTCTGAATAAAATCGCCAATGCCGCAATAATACCCGTTGATTTTTCTGATCAAAATGGCGCATTGGTGCTGTCAACGTTGACCGATAGCAGTGATCAAAAAAACTGGGTGTGGTTTAACTCTAAGCTAGGTAAGTTGGCCATCGACCAGCCTGAACTTTTGTTTCGGGTATTGTCTTTATTACCCGTAGCCCTGCCAAAAGCATTGTTGAGTAATGGCGATTCAGAAACCAAAATGGATGCAAACGCCGTTTTGAACGCGCAGTTTGAGCTGAAAAATGCACTGAAATATCTGGTTCAGGGTTGTGGCTCACTCTTTGAACATCTATGTCCTATAAAAGCCTTTGATACTCAATGCCAATTGCTGCAACTTGATGTGATCCGCGGCGATAAAAGTGCCAAGTTTAACCTTTTATTACCTTACGAGACGCTGCGACGCTGGCTGGATGTTTTCGCACCTATGCCTCGCGCTTTCAGAGGTACGTTAGACATTACGTTGCCCGTTATTCTCGGCGAGCTGTCTCTGGCAAACGCCACTCTGAAAACACTCAGCGCAGGCGACCTGATCATCCCAAATACACCCTTATTTAATGCCGATGGTACGGGTGTTTTTTGTGTCGGGTCTCAGCAATGGTCAGTCGCAAGCTTTTCAGAAAATCACAAAACTGGCTACAAATTACTAAACTATCAGAATGTTGCAGAGGGAATAACGATGTCTGATGACAACCAGCATGACCCAAATGAAACTGAAGCGGGGCCGCCTGCATTTCATCAAAATGATGATACCTTTGGGGCCTCGACCAGCCCTGAGTTTTCACCATCATTCGATGCAAATGGTGACGGATTCCAAGGTATGCCCGGAACGATGACACCGGAAATGGCTGACAATTCAATGCAGCCGAACGGCCCGGAAGACAACTTTGTCTCTATGGCGTCAGCCGATGCCGCTGAACCGGGGCTTGGTAGCATCATGCTTGAGCTAACCATTCGACACGGCCACGTCAATGTCCCCTTAAATAAACTCTCTCAGTTGGTGCCCGGCGATGTGTTACTTTCAGAAGATGCCCACCCGGGAGAGGCGGCACTTTACTACAAAGAAAGGCCAATCGCGAAAGGTGAGCTTGTTGAAGTTAATCAACGTCTTGCTTTAAAAATCACGCATGTGGATTTCGAGTAATGTTTGATACCAGTATTCAACCTTTTGCGCTGATATTTGTACTTGCAGGGCTGTCTGTCCTGCCTTTGGCGTTCGTGATATCAACAGCTTTCCTCAAAATTTCGATGGTATTAATGATCCTTCGAAATGCGTTGGGTATTCAACAGATGCCGCCTAATATTGCGCTGTATTCAATCGCTCTTATTTCGACGCTGTTTGTAATGGCACCCGTTTTGGAAAAAATGGATAAAGCGTATACAGAACTCGAATCGCCAGTCGAAAACCTTCAATCGAAAGAAGACATGGAAGCGGCAGCGAAGAAAGTCTTCGCACCGATGAAAGAGTTTATTGACAAAAACTCGTCGCCAGACGTACGTGAGCATTTTAGAAATGTGGCATCACAGCTTTGGAAGCGTGAAGTCACAGAAGATGAAGCACGCGATCATTTACTGATTATGTTGCCGACATTCACCATTTCAGAGCTGGAAAAAGCGTTCAAAATTGGTTTTCTTATCTACATTCCCTTCGTTGTCATTGATTTACTGATTTCGAATATTCTGCTTGCGTTAGGTATGCAGATGGTTGCGCCAATTATGATTGCAACGCCAGTGAAGATATTACTGTTCATCTTGATCGAAGGCTGGACGAAAGTGCTGGACGGCTTGATGCTCAGCTATTTGTAACCACACATCGAGATCTAAATAGAGTGTAAAAATGCAGGATATCTTTACTATCTCTGAACAAGGCATTTTGTTGGTTGTTCTTTTATCGGCGCCCGCGTTGATAACGGCAATCATCATTGGTGTGTTGGTTTCACTGGTTCAAGCAGTTATGCAGATTCAGGATCAGACCTTACCGTTCTCACTCAAACTCATCGGCGTCGTGGTGTGTATTCTTGCCACTGGACAATGGGTTGGCTCTGAACTTATTCAATTTGCCCAGTACGCCTTTGGCGCCATCATTAATTACTGACGGGCCGCCATGGAATTTGCATCCACAATCTCTGAGACAATGAGCACTTGGCTAGTAGCGATACCATTGGCGATGGCCAGAATTTTACCTAGCTTCTTCTTAGTGCCTGTTTTCAATGTCGCAAAAACCAACCAGCTCCTCACTAACGGTATCGCCCTTTCTGCTTCACTGATGGTGGCAGATACATTAATAGAACCTCTATTCAGCCAGCGGTTCAGTCTCTTTGCGATCATATTTCTCACAGTCAAAGAATTATTTATAGGGCTCATTATCGCAGTGATCCTGACCTCTCCCTTCTGGATTATTGACGGAATGGGCACCATTTTTGACAACCAGCGTGGAGCCTTGATTGGCGGCCAGTTTAACCCGGCAATCACATCAGCCGCATCACCATCCGGGCATTTCTTCCAGCAGACGATCATCATGCTACTCATTTCAATGGGCGGATTTGTCATTTTACTTTCGGTGATTTACGACAGTTATTTAATTTGGCCAATTCTGGATGTATTCCCGACCATCAACGAGGAAGGCATACAGGCATGGCACAAATTTATCGGCTCCATCTTTACACAAATGGTGGTCTATGCTTTCCCCATCATGATCGTCTTGCTGATGGTCGACTTTGGTATTGCGCTGATCAGTCTGTATGCGCCGCAGCTTCAGGCATTCATTCTCGCGATGCCGCTTAAGTGCCTTGTTGGATATGCAGTGCTTCTCTTTTACATGCCTATCCTTTGGTACTTTTTTGTCGACGAGTTCGACGCATTGGATGAAATCAAAAACGCTATTGGCGAAGTATTCGTGGTGACGAAATGAGTGAAAAAACGGAAAAACCCACGGAGAAGAAAAAGCGTGACGCCAGGGAAAAAGGCCAGGTCGGTCAAAGCCAGGAGTTACCCAAATTCTTCATCCTTATTGCAGTGCTCGAAGTATTCATAGCATTGATTGAAACCGGCATGGAGAGATTAACGACCGGAATTTTGTTCGCAGTGGATATGATGAACGTGCCCTTTGATAAAGCTGCAGAGGCCGTGGCTAAAAACACGCTCACCTTTTTCGCCATTCTGACCATACTCATACTCGTCACTGCCATCGTTGGTCGACTCTTGGGTACTTGCTTCAAATCGGTTTCCTTTTTGCGCCCAAAACTCTTTCAGAAAATGTCCTTGGCCGCCTAAACCCCATATCTAATTTCAAAACATGTTCTCAATGGAGAAACTCCTTGAGCTATTGATGAACATCATCAAAGCAATACTGATAAGTATCATTTTCACCTACGTGGTCCTTTTCTACTTCCAAGACATGCTTTGGCTTGCACGTGCGTCTCTTCCAGAAATGTGGCGGACCTTCTCTGATATTTTCATTTTTGTTGTTCGTCTTTGCGCTGGCCTGTTGCTGGCATTAGCCGTTGCTGATGTTATTTTGAAAAAATACTTCAGTGAAAAGAAAATCAAAATGTCGAAAGACGAGGTAATTCGTGAGTATAAAGAGATGTTTGGTTCGCCTGAGATGAAATCAGAGCGGAAGAACTTCTTTATGGAGCTCATGAACAGCCCGCCGCCGCAGCCAAAAATCAAAGATGCAGACATGGTGGTTGTAAACCCGACCCACTTTGCCATTGCACTCAGTTATAAACCAGATGAACACCCCCTCCCTGTCGTTATTTATAACAGGGCAGACGATGAAGCGAGAGACGTCATAAAAGAGGCTAAATCGGAGCGATTACCCATTGTTCGCTTTGTCTGGTTGGCCAGAACCTTAGCCAAACTCACTGAAGAGGGAGACAACATACCTCGTGAAACAATGAAGGCCGTGGTCATTGTGTACAAACTGGTCGAGCTGATAAACAACGAACTCCCGCCAGAAGAAGTCTCAGAATGGTACAGTTCAGATGGTGTTATCGAGTTTCCAGATGACCTCTACAACGATGGTAGTAAGCCAGCAGACAAGGAAGAACCTGAGGCCGAGTAATATCGGCTTTTAAGCGTTTTCCCTCTTCGTAGTTACCTGTCTGAATATTAAGCCAAATTCCCCCTAAATTCCTCTACCCCTTTCCTCATTGACCGCTTATAAAAGCTAATTATTTATTCATAAAAATCAATATTTTAAATAAGTCGCATATTAATTAAAGAAAAAACTAATAAAAAAATGGAACTGGAATACGCATAGGAGCACTTACTTTTACACTTTGCTTAAGCAGGCAACCCCAAGACGTAAATCATTGCTCTCAACGACAACGACGTAGCTAAGAGTAATTGAAATTTCTTGGGAACTGAAAGCTCCAAAAGAGCACTCAGTAACATAGCAAGAGTTAAGGTGCTTCAGCAATTTAGTCGAAACCACGCTCGGTGAAGAGCAACTAGGAGCTTTTATGAATCCGATGTTCAACAAAATTCCAGGCCTCAATCAGAGTTTTGCTGGTGGCGGTATTGGTGGAACTTTGCCCGGCGGCGGTTTTCCTGGAGGCCAAACGGCAGTTAACTCTGCCGATGCACAGTACTTTCATGACCTAATGGCCGCACAGAACAAAGAAATTGTTCAGCTCAAGTTAGCCGCGGCAAAAAATCAGGCATGCAAGCCATCGAAATGGGTGCAAGAGCTGACAGGACGCAACAGCTTATTATGCACGCTAAAAAATTGTCTGAAATGATTAACAGAATGTGAAACACCTCGTTTGAATTTTTACAGGATTATCAATTACCTAAAGGAGTAATAATATGTTTGGAAATAATATCGGCGGTGGCAACTATTACCAAAACATGATGCAACAATATATGCAGCAAAACCAGCAGCAACAAGGCCTTGGTTTTAATGCGAACTTTGCTGGTCTCAATTTTGGTGGCCAGATAGGTGGCGGCGTAGGTAATAGCTGGTACCAAGACTTCTTGACTCAGAAAAATGAACAGTTGATGTTCCAACAGCAACTCCAGACTATGCTTCTTAACCATGAGAACGCAATGAATAAATCTAAGAGTAATGCTGTGATTGAAAGCAACAAAATTGCTTCTGAGCACGTAAAAGCTAAGCAAAACATTGCCAATGATTACCAGTCGAGCACTTACGACAACTCACTGAAAAACATTCAGAAGGTAAGTCAGGCAAACGGTCGTTATCTGTAATATTTACCACTTGATTTGTTTGAAACACATCATTCGGGTCTCGTAAGTGTGGTGGACTAAAGCTACTTTTAGTCCACCAACTTAAAACAAGGAAGGAATAACAAGATGTCAGTTTCAAATGGTTCCGCCTTAAACAAATTAATTTCAAGCGACTCGTTAGACCAATTAAAAATTAACGACGTAGCGAAGCGTGCTGACATTGCGCCAAATGACGTAGATGTTCAGTTTTTTAAATATCAAGTAGATAGCGTTGAACAAACGCAAGGTGTGTCTGCTTCTGATACGTTCAAGAACCTTTTAAACCAACTTAAAAGCGCTTCATTTGAACAAAAAGAACTTCTGGAAAAAGTTGAAAAAGCTGATAACCACATGGAGTTGGCCAAAGCAAAATTAGCTTTCGACGAGCAAGCAACTCGTTCTCTTATTTTTGCTAAGATCGCACAATCAGGTGCACAGGCCATAAATAAAATAACCAGCACAAATTAATGTGAGGTTGTAATGAAAGCGCCAATGAAAAAATTATTGCTAACTATCGTAACTATGTTCGTACTGACAGGGTGTGATGAATCGACTCAGCTGCATACTGGTCTGAGCGAACGTGAAGCTAACGAAGTATTGGCAGAACTCATGGCATCTGGTATCGACACCACAAAACAAATGACTAAAAACGGTGTGAACGTACTGGTTGCCAAAAATGATATTGCACCTGCAGTTCGTATTCTTCGTGCAGTAGGTCTGCCACGCAGAGATAAAGTCAGCATGGGCGAAGTCTTCAAAAAAGAAGGCATAATTTCAACACCTATTGAAGAACGTGCGCGTTACATACACGCTATCTCTCAAGAGATTGAACACACACTGTCACAAATCGACGGGGTAGTTCTGGCGCGCGTTCATGTTGTTTTACCTCAAAAGGTATCACCTGTCAGCCACTTCAGCCTTCATCTGCTGCAGTATTCATCAAGCACCAGTACAACCTTGACCCGGATATTCTTGCACCAAAGATTCTGAGAATTATCTCTGCAAGTGTTCCAGGACTTAAGTCAGAACCAAACGCTATCGCACTAGAGTTTTTCGCTAGCGAACGCTTGGCTCCTGGCTACGCATCAGCATCACTTTAAGACGCCGAGTTGAAGAATTGAGGGATAAAGCAATGAGTATCAACCATATCAGCGACATCAACAACGAAATGGTAAACGCGGCGTCTGACGGTGCTATCCGAAAAGCAGCTGGTCAGTTCGAATGGTCGGTGTTTTGGTGCAGACCTTGGTCTCGCTTACATACATCTTGGTTTAGCGTATTAGATGCGTCCTTTATTGCTGACTCAATCGCAGAAGCGATGCACTACGACGAGATACTGGAAGTACTGAATATTCCGTTCGCACCTGAACCTGAAATCATTAACCCGCTGACACTCACGCTTTCATCTTTGGATGTTGAGCAAGAGTCACGTGTTTTTTCATTTATCTCTGCGATTTTGACTGACGGGCACGTTGCTGGTGATTTATCGGATGATGAGCGAGTTTGGTGCTATCGCTTCTCGATGGGTTTAAACCTACATCAATACGGCGAAGAGCATCGCAATACTATCTTGTCTATCCTTCAGGATGATACACAGCATCCTGTCGGTGTATTGGCTGCTTACACGATTAGAAGCTGGAGTAAAAACGACTCGGCGTTCTGGAGCCGTTACCGTGTGAGATTCAACAAAGACCAAGTGTTGCCTGAAGCTGATCTGTTGATATCACCTGCTAAACTCAACTATATAATCAAGACTGCCTTGTCGATGACGACTCAGTCACTTCCAATTGCAAAGCAAGTACCAGAAGTGACAGAAGAGCATTTGAACGAAATCAATGAGAAACAAGAAGAAGAGCTCAACGCTTAAACACTTATATCTCGACAGACAGTATGCCGCCTTCATTGGGCGGCTTCTTAGTCTTTACAGGAGCAGAAGATGAGCAGCGCCTTTGTCAGCAAAAGCATTCATATTGATGAGTCCGTTTATCCGCTCTCAGCGGGTATTTCAGTCATAAAGAGTGAAGAGCTCATCAAGCTTGATACGCTCGCAACATTAGAATCTAAAGCAGTCAAAAAGGTAAAAACCTATGCCAGTAAACTGGTTGATGAACATGTTAAAGCTGCCCAGGCTGATATCCAGCAACAGATAGAACAAGGTTGGCAACATATTAACCAATGGCAAGCGGACACTCTGGCACTGCGAGAGTCCTATCTTGCGAATCTCGAGCATTCGGTGGTTGACATTGTTAACTCTGTGGTAGGACAACTCTTAAACGAGGCGACAGATCAACAAAAAGTGGCTTCTCTTGTTCGTCAGCTCGCAGAGTGCAAGACAGCCCCAGCCCAAGGTAAACTTCATTGTAATCCTTCACGTGCAAATGCCGTAAGGGCAGCGCTCTCCTCACAACGACTCATGTGGGAAATCGCCAGCGACCCAAGCCTAGATGTCGACGCATTAAGGCTCACCTCTCCCAACGGTGAATTTACAATTGATTGGCAACAGGCGGTAGAACTTCTATTTATAGACCAAAGCAAACTCGGTCTCTAATAGACATTTCGGGCGATTGAAAGAACTTTCTAGCACCCCCGAACATGCGGAATGAGGCGGTACAATTAATCTATGGAGGCTGCAACTGTCCTTATTCACTTCCACGTAAATGCATTAGCGCGATGATTAAGTGCCGTACGACGCACATATTTTGTGCCCATGGTTCAGACAAGCTTTTAGTATTCCCCTTCTTTCCTCCATTTACACCACTTACATGAATACCTAGATACTCATCAAACTCGACTTTCGTAGCTTATGGCAACGTTGTCGTCACACAGAAAGCATGATTGATAAAACTCAACGGATATAGTGAATTGATTGTCTACTTCAATTAAATCGGGCATGCCGTTTATCGTGATTTACTTCTTTTTAAATGTCGGACATCTAGATATATACATAAACTATCGATATACACTTACAAGATATTTTTTGCTGAACACACACAAATAGTTCAAAGAGTCGCACCCTTAACTATACATCCCCTTAAAAAGAAAACGGAATTTAATACATTATTTAATTTGGAAATTCATGACGTGAATAGAAATCACGCTATAACACCCTATCATTTCCAATTGAAAATATAACTACCGGAAGAAAAACTAGCACATACAATTATCTAAGCGGCTGATTTAATGTAAAATTATTTTTAGGCAGTGCAATTCAGTATTAAAGATACGCGTATCAATATAAAACAAATAGCATTAATTTTATTTAACAGATAGTTTATTCTCAAAAATAGCTCACCATTATAATGGTAAATACCACGATTAAATTATATTAATTGATAAGATCAAAAATTTTAAAAATAACATTAAATATAGGTGACCACTGAGAGATATCATTAATCAAGGAGTTATTATATGGGACTTAAAAAAAGAATATATGGATTATTTTCCGCATTTGTTATTTTTTTTAGGCGTTAATATGAGTGCTAATGCATCAATAGAAAACCAAACACGTGCTAGTTACATACAACTCACTGCACAATCAGGTAAAGAAGCTGATTTAGCGGGTTTTCTTGGTGTGGGCGCGCAACTCGTATACGAAACAGAGCCAGACACGCTTCTATGGTCGGCGCTCCAGTCACAAGACAAAAAGACACTTGTCATCTTCGATACCTTTGGGTCTCAAGCTGCACAAGACGCACATTTTGCGGGTAAAATTCCTCAAGCACTGAGCGGTAAAGCGCACGAGTTAGTAGAAGGTGGATGGGACAACGGCGTTATTCCAAATATCAACAATGCCGATATTCTTGCCTTCAAGACCACGCCGAACGCCATGAGTAATGTGAAAATCGCTACTTTCATTCCATTGACCGCAAAAGCAGGTGAGGAAGAGAACCTCGCAGGTTTTCTCAAGCAAGGTGCGCAAATTGTAAAAGACAATGAGCCAGACACGTTGCACTGGTACGCTATTCACTTTGGCGGCAACAAATTCGGTATTGTCGACTTTTTCCCTAATCAAGCGGCGGTGGATTTTCATTTTGCCGGCGGTGTTGCACAAGCGATGCAACAGCACGCATCAACCTTAGTAGAAGGTGGTTGGGAAGATGGCGTTGTCGCTGGTATCCAAGCCTTCAGCGTTATTGAATTCATCAAACGCTAACTCTTAATACTCCCCCTTTAACGGGGGAGTGGTCTTTTTAAAGTTGGTCAAAAACCAAACTGTCTGCATTTATTATCGGCACTAACAATGACCAATAGAGGTTTATCCCCCGTTTCTAGCTGACACTGGAATTGGCTGCCCACATCGTCCTCCAATGTTAGGGTCAGCCCCGTCGCCGCTGCATCTAACTCAAAGGGCGTGGAGAGAGAAAATGATTCTAGATTGGCTTGCATAACTTTGCCATCAACAGCAAGCTGACTGTTTTCTTCCTCATCGATTTCTCTGGCATCAATAAGGTACGCTGCCACCTTTTGTTCACTGACATTGGGCAACGAAGGCTTATCAAAGAAAGCAAAGTGATATTTCCCCTGATCACCTGCCGCGATAATCCATTGGTTTTCAGCGGTTGTTAGTGCCTTCTGAACGCTCTTGAGGGATGTCTGATTATTCGCATCTATCAGCTCAAACGTGAGAGTTTGACCGAGTTCAACGTGGCTTAATTTCAACGGTGAGGAGTCGGCACTACCATAAATACCGATACCTGAATATATCTGTGTTTCATTACTACCATGCCTGACGTTAATTTCTACATCAGATTGACCATCTGTTTTTTTGACCAAATTGAAGGTTCGCAGCGTGACCGTCCCTTCTTTCGTTTCTTGCTCCTGCGGATTGACAGAACCACCGCCACAACCACCAGCGAGCAACATTGACACCATGAGCAAAACTTTCATACAAACACGCATCTTGACCTCAGAAGAAAGAAGAGTAAACGAACATTAGAAACACCGTTCAAATAAGCTTTGGTATGTTAGTGACTGAGAAGAGTATGTAAAACTCCAAGGCCGGATAATGTGTAACAAGGTTTTGCAAAAGGAGCGCTTTTTAGGTACCTGTCACGTTAAATCTGAACAGCAAAGAGGAAAAAATGTGTCAGATGAGAGAGTTAAGGTGCACAATCCAGCATCAAATTTCACTAAGATCACATTATTGGATGACCAACGGTTATCTTGTAAGCAAATGAAGCCTTAGAGTATTGAGTTAAGCCTTGTAACCACTATGATTACTCCATAGCAAGCCTCGATGTAAACCTCAAAGCGGGCATCGTATAATGCTATTACCTCAGCCTTCCAAGCTGATGATGCGGGTTCGATTCCCGCTGCCCGCTCCAATGACTTACCTTCTCCCTGATCCAACGCACAATAAAGCATTACTCCCAGCAAATCCTGCTATAACCGGAGTTTATCTGCTGAAAAGAGGCTAACCGACAGTGCACACGCATAAATGGTGTGGCATGGCATGAAATGGTGTTGTCACTGACAGGAATGCGCAGCCGCTATTTATTCCAGTGCCTTTTTACCGTCGCAATCCCCAGTCCCAGCGCCGTCGCTGTTTTTGACTGACTGAGCCCCTGTTCCCGGCATTGCTTAACCTTTGCCGTCGTAGCAACCGCTTTCGGTCTGCCAATACGCTTTTCAGAAGCGCGGGCACGAGCCAGCCCTTCCTGATTCCGTTCCCGTATCCGGTTACGCTCAAATTCGGCAAAGGCTGAAAACATCTGAAGCATCAGTTTGCCTTCTGCAGAGCTCAGGTTCTGTACCGGCAGATCGAGAGAAACAACATGAACCCCCTTCTCTGTCAGCATCTCAATGGTCTTCTGGATATCGATATTGTCGCGACCCAGGCGGTCGAGTTTAAGAACCACGAGGGTATCGCCGGACTCAAGTTTATGCTCAACCAGCACCCGAAACGCTTTTCTCTGCATTGCAGGCAGCGAACCACTGACCGTTTCACCAATCACGCGGTGTGGCTGTATAACATAGCCGCGGTTACGGATAGCCAGGATCTGGTTTTCCGTATCCTGTTCAATGGTCGACACCCTGCAGTAAGCAAAAATCCGTCCGGTCGTGGCAGTATTCATGAAAAAGAACCTTTAAAGCATCAGGAAGGGGTATCAATAATAACAAAAGGTATCACATAATAAAATGGGTATTTTTTGATACCATGAGGGTAGTCATAGTATTTAGCATCATAAAACGACCCAATTAACTCAAAATTGCCCCAAATCTTGTTAGTGCAATAGCACTATGCGAGTTTAACGCTGAGGTTTTAGATGAGAAAATCTTATCCATAATTGACCGTCAATCTGGATAATGAATTTCTCGATACTTGATGTGTGCGATAGGGTAATTAGCCGATAAAATGACACTGTGTAAATATCCATGTCGGCCAATTTGTCCAATATAATTCATATTTCCCATTTTGGTGTTTTTTCCCGCAAAGGATTTTGGACAATTATCTTCACGCCAGAGGTTTCGGGGTGTGCAGACGATCGCAAATTTCACTCATGAATTATATTGGACAAATCGTAGGAATTATATTGGACACTTTGGGGTATATAACACTGTTATCCCCCATCAATTTTAGAGTTTTGAGTCCCATGGTTTAGTAGCAAAGCTCC
>NZ_PEIB01000025.1 GCF_004116385.1 Veronia nyctiphanis
CCCAGCCATTACTCACCCGTCCGCCGCTCGACGCCGAAGGTGCAAGCACCTTCTCGTTTCCGCTCGACTTGCATGTGTTAGGCCTGCCGCCAGCGTTCAATCTGAGCCATGATCAAACTCTTCAATTAGAATTTTGTTGTTATCCGAAGATAACGGCTCAATGAAATACTGTTGTGTTTTGTCTCCACTTTTAAAAAGCAGAAGCAAAACGAATTGACTGTGCCGATATAACCGAAGTTATTTCGTTTGGTCACTCAGTAAACATTGATAAATCTTTTTGTCTATCATTCACGAGTGCCCACACAGATTGCATAGGTCAAATTGTTAAAGAGCGTTGACTTGTGAAGCGTTGCTTCAGTAGGTCAGGGCTGCGTATGTTACGCTGTCCGACGTTTAAGTCAAGAAGTTATTTTGAGATTTTTCAGTGTTGCTGTCGCAACCCTCAAAACACCTTGTTGACTTGCCTCAACCCGGGATAGCTACTGGCTTTTTCCGTTGAAGCGGGCGGCCATTTTACTGATTCAAACCAGCGCGTCAAGCACTTATTTTTCATCAATTTTGCAGGCCATTTTCGCCGTACCGATTCGGTGCGTTTGCGTGTTAGGCAGTGCGCTCCGTGTCGGTGAGGCGGCATTATAGGGAGGTCACAATTCTTAGCAACCCCTTTTTTGTGTTTTTTACGGCAAAGCGGTGCGTTTGACCATTTTTCACCCAAAACAACACATTTTGGTGTTTTTTCGTTCAATTATTGCACCGGATAACTTGCCAATATAGGCTTGGAAGAACAAATAGAAGATAGGACATATTCATGGAAGCAGATGTACGCCCCTACAAAGGCATTACGCCAACTCTTGGTGAGCGTGTTTACATTGATAGAACCGCAGTATTAACCGGAGACATCACACTCGGTGATGACGCCAGTATCTGGCCCTTGGTCGCCGCACGCGGAGATGTCAATTCTATTAAGGTGGGAAACAGAACTAACGTACAGGATGGTTCAGTCCTGCATGTGACTCACAAAAACGCCGAGAACCCTGATGGTTACCCTCTTATTATTGGTGATGATGTGACAGTGGGCCACAAGGTAATGTTGCATGGGTGCACCATTGGAGATCGTGTTCTCGTCGGTATGGGGGCGATTGTTCTCGACGGTGCGGTGATTGAAGATGATGTGGTGATTGGCGCAGGCAGTTTAGTTCCTCCGGGTAAGATGCTGGCGTCGGGCTACCTGTATGTTGGCAGCCCGGTGAAACAAGCCCGTCCTTTGAAAGATGAAGAAGTGGCTTTTCTTAAGAAGTCATCAAGCAACTATGTTCAGACAAAAAATGATTATCTGAACGAAGCTAGCTGATCCACACCTCACCTTGCTGATTGAAGTCTTCGTCTTCAATCGCCGCTTCGGCAGCGTCTTCAAGATCAAACCGACATTGATTGAACGCTGCCAACACTTCACTCTCAGCATTGAGGCTATTTCCTGTCTGCCTTTGCAGCCAATCCACAGAGACAAAACAAGGGATCAACGCGCCAGAGGACTGAGCCGGAAAAGCAACAGCCTCTCTTGTGACGTTATAAGTTTGCTGATCAGGAAATAAAATACTTTGGTTCATTTGATTGAGTTACCGAGTTTCAACATATCACTATGCCAGTGACTGCCTAAGCGCAGATAAGACCCTTTGCGTTTCTGGCCTGACACCACGCCAGACATAAAAACTTTCAGCGGCCTGACCCACCAGCATCCCCAGACCATCTATGACCTGCTTGGCGCCTTGCTCACGGGCCCACTGGTTACTAGACGTTTCGCCCACACCATATGCCATGTCATACATCACTGTGGTTGAGCCAATAGTGTCAGCATCAATAGCCGGGCGTTCTCCACTGAGACTGGCAGCGGTCGAGTTGATGATCACATCGAACTCTCCTTCAAGCGCGCACATTTCACAGGCTGTGATCTGACTTTGGTGAGATTTAGCATGCACATTGAAGCTTTCCGCCAAAGCAACAGCTTTACTGGCAGTACGGTTGGCAATGATGATTTCTTTTGGCTGATGGGCCAAAAGAGGAAGGATAACGCCTCTTGCTGCACCACCCGCGCCGATAAGTAAGATTCGTGCCCCTGTAAGCGCAACATCATGATCGAGCAAGTCAGCAACAAGACCCTGTCCATCTGTGTTGTCACCAAGAATACTGCCGTCATCCATCAGCTTTAGCGTATTTACTGCGCCCGCTAACCTAGCTCGCTCAGTCAGTGTCGTTGCAAACTGATAAGCCTCTTCCTTGAAAGGCACGGTGACATTACAGCCTTTTCCGTTGCCAGCAAAAAACGCCGACATGGTGTCAACGAAACCGTCTTTTGCGACTTCCAGTTTTTCATAGGTCAGCACTTCGCCAGTGCTTTTTGCAAACTCGGCGTGGATAAACGGTGATTTACTGTGATTGATTGGATTGCCAACCACCAAATATTGATCTGTCCCTGACATGATTGGTTACCACTCCCGAGGGGTTAAAAATTCTTCGTATAATCTTGCTTCCGGCGAGCCTGCTTCCGGTTCATAGCAATACTCCCAACGGGCCATGGGTGGCATAGACATCAGGATGGACTCGGTTCGGCCTCCACTTTGTAAACCAAACAAGGTGCCTCGGTCATACACCAGATTAAACTCAACATAACGACCACGTCGGTATAGCTGAAAGGCACGCTCCTTTTCACCGAACTCAGTGTCTTTGCGTTTGGCGACGATCGGCAGGTAGCCATCAAGGTAACCAAGCCCTACCGCTCGAATGTAGGCAAAGCTATTTTCAAATCCCCATCCATTTAGGTCATCAAAGAATAAGCCGCCAACACCACGGGTCTCGTGACGATGAGGAAGGAAGAAGTAACGATCGCACCATGCCTTATGTTCTGCATATACGTCATCACCGAAAGGCTCGCACAACGACTTGGCAACCTGATGCCAGTGCGCGCAATCCTCTTCGACAGGATAAAACGGTGTTAGATCGAATCCGCCGCCAAACCACCAGACAGGTGCTTCACCCTCTTTTTCAGCGATGAAGAAGCGGACATTAGCATGAGACGTTGGCACATGAGGGTTATTCGGGTGCACAACTAAGGATACTCCCATGGCTTCGAAACTGCGGCCAGCCAACTCGGGGCGGTGCGCTGTCGCCGATGCAGGCATTTTATCGCCAAATACATGAGAGAAATTGACGCCCGCCTGCTCAAACACCGCACCATCGCGCAAGACACGGCTACGTCCACCACCGCCTTCCTGACGCTCCCAGCTGTCTTGCTTGAAACTGGCCGCACCGTCTTCCTGCTCCAGTGCCTGACAGATAGTATCCTGCAATGAAAGCAGGAAAGCTTTAACCTGTTCTTTATTTACCTGATTGGTCTGGTTCTGCACGCTCATTCCTTAATTAGCATCCTTATCCCTGACGTAAAATATTACCTGTCAGTGCATCACGAATTTCAGTCGGCTTGTCACGGTTGCCTGTCTTTCCATCAAAGACTGTTTTGACACGCTCTGCCAGATGCAGCTCAACATCAGCGACTGACATACACGGTGGCTCACCGGCAAGATTGGCACTGGTAGACGTAATAGGCTTACCAAACGCCTGGCAAAGCGCCTGTACATCCGGATGATCGGATACTCGGACCGCAACAGTATCAAATTGGCCGCTTACCCATGATGTGACTTTCTCACCCTTTGGCATCACCCAAGTCACCGGGCCAGGCCAGCTGGCTTTCACCTGTTCTTTCACCGAATCAGGCAACTGCGACATATCGATATAGCCATTGAGTTGTTCAAGGCTTGCTGCAATCAGTATCAGTCCTTTGGCCTTCTGCCTGTCTTTCACCGCCAGCAACGCCTCAATGGCGCTGCTATCATCCGGGTCACAGCCCACGCCGAATACGCCTTCAGTAGGGTAAGCAATCACCTCACCACGACGCAACGCCTCAACGCACTGTTCTACATTTGCCACCACTATTCTCCGCAGATTTGTTTCTCTTTGCGCCATACTATGACTAATTTTGCCGCATCAACTCAATATATTTCCATTTTCTGGTCAATCAGCAGACAGTTTCTACGGCCAATCACCAAGCGATATCAGAAAAACAGGTGACGCAAACGTTTTCCCTACGATTTTTTGCCGATATAATGACGTCTCAAAATTGAATGCACACTCGGCAGTAACAGGAGCAGTTAATGAAAGTCGGCATCATCATGGGTTCAAAATCGGATTGGCCAACCATGAAAAACGCAGCAGACATGCTGGATCACTTTGGTATCGCGTACGAAACTCAAGTGGTTTCTGCTCACCGCACGCCCCAGCTGCTTGCGGATTATGCAGGTGCTGCCGCTGAGCGTGGCATTCGCGTCATTATTGCTGGTGCCGGTGGCGCAGCGCACCTACCAGGTATGACTGCAGCCTTTACCAGCCTGCCAGTACTTGGTGTTCCGGTTCAGTCCCGCGCCCTGAAAGGAATGGACTCGTTACTGTCTATTGTTCAAATGCCAAAGGGCGTTGCAGTCGGTACGCTGGCAATTGGTGATGCCGGAGCTGCCAATGCGGGTTTACTGGCGGCGCAGATTTTGGCAACCAGTGATGATGCGCTGATGAAGAAAGTTGATGCATTCCGCGCGAACCAGACTGAAACCGTACTGGCCCACCCAGATCCGTCGGTGGAGTAATTCATGAATGTATTGATTCTCGGTGCAGGCCAGCTAGCACGTATGATGTCTCTGGCTGGTGCTCCTCTTAATCTTCATATTTCCGCCTTCGATGTGAACTCAGGCAACACGGTACATCCGTTAACACGTGAAGTACTTGGTCAGGGCCTCGCCTCAGCGATTGAACGTGCTGATGTCATCACAGCAGAATTTGAACATATCGCACCAGATATTCTTGAGCAATGTCAGGCCAGCGGTAAGTTTCTCCCCGGTGCAGAGGCGATCCTCACAGGTGGTGATCGTCGCATTGAGAAATCCGTGCTCGATAAAGCCGGAGTCAATAATGCGCCTTATAATGTCATTAATCAGCGTGAAGATTACGATGCGGCTATCAGCAAGCTCGGTCTGCCTTTGATCCTGAAAAGTGCGCTGGATGGCTACGACGGAAAAGGTCAGTGGCGCATTAAAAGCACTGAGGATGTCGAGGCGACGTGGCAAAGTGTTGAAGCCTTTTTGGCCGACGCCGATGACAGACAATGCGTGATTGCTGAAACCTTTATCCCGTTTGACCGCGAGGTATCGCTTATTGGCGTGCGCGGTGCTAACGGTGATACCGCCATGTACCCGCTGACAGAGAACATTCATACCGACGGCATACTGAGCGTATCCGTAGCCGCTGACGATAATCACGCGCTTCAGCAACAGGCAGAGCAGATGTTCAAAGCTGTCGCGGATGCACTGAATTATGTTGGCGTGCTGGCTATCGAGTTCTTTGATGTGGACGGCACACTGATGGTCAATGAGATCGCACCGCGCGTTCACAACTCTGGCCACTGGACCCAGCAGGGTGCCTGGGTTTGTCAGTTTGAAAACCATCTGCGAGCAGTGTGTGGCTTACCATTGGGTGATACTTCGCGTGTTGCACCAACAGCGATGATCAACATGGTCGGGCACGTCAATGTGCCACAAGCGATCATGTCGGGCTGCCACCTGCATTGGTATGACAAAGCACCTCGTCCGGGGCGGAAAATTGGCCATATCAATGTAACAGCGGCAAGCCGCGAGGCACTGGCGGAGCAGCTCACTACACTGAGCCAAGCACTCGATAGCACAGAGTTTCCGGCTGTAAAAGAAGCTGCCGAACGCCTGCGTTGATAGGGTTAAATCAAATTGAAAAAACCGACTGAAAGTCGGTTTTTTTATGCCTCTGATTCAGTCTCAGACTGTCGCTGCTGGCACTTACGGCTGGCACATTGTTTATAGTTGCCATTCGCCGATTTCTTCTCCACGAGCAAACCAAAGCCGCAAGCCTCGCATGTACCCTGAATCGGCGTTTGATTGACGGCAAACTTACACTTCGGATAAGCATCACAAGCATAAAAGGTTTTGCCATAACGCGATTTACGCTCGGTCAGTATGCCCGAACCACACTCGGGGCAGGATATTGCACTTTCCGCCTCACGTGGCTGACTTTCGCGTTTCTCGATGTGCTGGCATTTCGGGTATGCCGAACAACCAATAAACATACCAAAACGGCCCTGACGCAACACAAGCTCGTCCCCACATTCAGGGCAAGGCAGGCCAAGCTCTTTGACGACGTGGCCGTCGTAATTATTGAGCGCTTGGGAGTAATCGCAGTCAGGGTAACTGCTGCATGCTTTGAAAGGGCCACGTTTGCCGTGACGAATTAAAAGAGCACTGCCACATTCCGGGCAGTGCTCTTGAATTTCGGGTCGCTTTTGCGATTCAGGAAACAGTGACTGGTCTATTTTTCTCGCCAAAATGAAAAAACCTCAGACATTAGGTCGAACCCATGCACTCAGTGCACGTACTCATCACCCACATCGTACAGTAATTCTTCCATTTGGTCATAGGCACTCTCGTTGCCCGGTACATTGAACAGTACCATCAGGATCACCCACTTCAGATCTTCCAATGCAAAATCCTGTGCATCCAGCTCCATGACACGATCAATCACCATTTCACGGGTTTCTGGTGTTAACACCTTCATTTGCTCCAAAAAGATAATGAAGCCTCGACTTTCAGTATCCAGTCGCTCCATTTCTTTTGGGGTATAAATGCGCATTGCGGTAAGCGCACTACCTGTCAGATAAGGATTCTGATCGGCATCTTGCAACAGTGCCAGCTTCTCAAGCCATGCAAGCGCCTTATAGATGTCTTCTTGATGAAATCCGGCCCTGGACAGTTCATCGGCCAATTCATCCTGGTCAACCATCAATTCCACATCGCTGTGGATGTAGGTTTCAAACAGGTACATAAGAATGTCCATCATGGCTAGCCCCTCCTCGTTCTGACATAGCCACCGGGTACTGCTGATACAAAACCCTGTAACTCAAGCTCTAACAACTGCATCATAATTTCGTGTACGGGTTGATCGCAGATTTCAGCAAGCACGTCTACACATGTTGCCTCATTTCCTACGTTAGCTAACAGATGAGGAAATGGCAATTCTTCTTGCTGCTCTGAGCCCGGTGCTATTTCGATTAGGTGATTAATTGCACAATTCGACAAAATGCCCGTCTGCGATAAGACATCCTCAACAGACTCAACAAGATACGCACCCTGTTTAATAAGACCATTGCTTCCTTGTGCGTGTGGGTTGTGGATCGAACCCGGCAGGGCAAACACATCACGCCCTTGTTCCAACGCGCACCTTGCGGTGATCAGCGAGCCACTTTTGAAAGCCGCTTCAATCACCAATACCCCAGAAGATAAACCGCTGATTATACGGTTACGTTTCGGGAAAAAGGCGGCTTTGGGCGGTGACCATGGCCAGAACTCTGAAACCAGCGCACCACGCTCCGTAATCTCCCCTGCCAGTGATATATGGTGTTTGGGATAGAGATTATCAAGCCAGAGCCCAGAACTGCGATCGTGATTCCATCTGCATCCAGCGCACCGCGATGCGCTCGGCCATCAATACCCAAGGCAAGACCACTCGTAACCACCAAGTTATTCTTAGCGAAGTCAGCGCCAAACTGTCTTGCCAACGTCAGCCCCTCATGACTGGCATTGCGGCTGCCCACCATCGCTATTTGTGGCAGTGACAGCACATCAGGATTGCCTCTTATAAACAGAACAGGAGGAGGCGATGATATTTGACGAAGCAGATAAGGATAACGTGGGTCGGTTAAAGGAAGGATATGATGGCCGGGGTTGTCGAGCCATCGCCGACACTTTTCCCATGCCACTGACTCTGGCTGACGAAAGCTCGCAACCTGCGCCTCGCTGAGCCCCAACGCGCGCAATTGCTGAGGATGCATAGAGAGCAGTTGTTCAGGTGACGCATGGCTCAGCAGCTTGCTGAGCTTTTGCCCACCCAACCTTGGCACGGCAGACAGCCGTATCCAACTCTCCAGCGAGGCCTGAGTCATAATTTATTTTGGGCTGCTTATCGGTAAATCGCCGCTGAGCGGCTTTTCAGCTTCCATCACCACAGCAAGGCTAAAGTGAGAATAAGGCTTCACCACCATCAGCGTACCAATCTGCCAACCGGGTAATGACTCAGCATCTTTCTCGTCAGAATAATCGAAGTTGCCTTTCGCTGAAGAAACCGCAGCACCTTGCTCGTTAATTGCCAGCGTGTGGCCTGCCGACAATCCGTCTTCCTCACCGCGGTCGATGACGACAACCTGACGAATACCGACATAACGGCTGCCGTAAAGATGACCAATCATACGACCATCAATACCTTCCGAGGCGGGCTTGGGATAGAACACCTTATCCTCTTCCGACATAAGCTTAGGAAGGAGAATATCGTTTGCTTTGACTTCACGAGAGATATTGCTCAGCTTGACCTTGGCTCTGCCATCGCCAGCCGCGACAACCTTAGCAGAGGCGATGTGCTTCAGACTGCTGACACTGGCAGTATGTTCGCCAAGTTCTCGGTTAAATCCGGAAACCGGACGATAGACTTCCCATTCAGGTAAGGAAAGCTCTGTATCTATATAGACGGCTTCACGACCCGTAAAGTATTGACGCCCATCCGGCGACCCCATGACTTTCGGCGCTAACGCCAGTTCGGCCTGACTGATTAAAGCATCAGATTCAAGGTAAGGCGTCATTAACGCTTTTCCGAGTGCCTGTAGCGGCGTCAATGAGTTACCTGCATTGGTTTTCACCAACTGTGGCTCACCGTTGTGCCACACCAAAGACAGCGTGTCTCCGGGATAAATCAGGTGGGGGTTTTTGATGTCTGGGTTTTGCTTCCAAAGCGCTGGCCAGTTCCAAGGCTTTTCGAGATAGAGTGCAGAAATATCCCAAAGCGTGTCGCCTTTTTTCACGACATAGGTGTCGGGCGCAGTATCAGATAAGGTGACTGCCGCAGCAGCCTGAAATGAAAGCAGTCCTGCAACCCCTGCCATGAATAAGTTTTTAAGCATTGGATGTCCCTAAAACCAGACTAACAGCGGAGATGCTGTCATTTGGGTTGCAAAATGTCTAGAATTAGGCCAACCAGACAATGCCGGATACGGCACAGTTCAAGATTTAGAAGAGATTATGAGCGTATTGCAAGTTTTAACCTTTCCGGATGAGCGCCTGCGGACTGTCGCCAAGCCAGTGGAAAGCGTCACCCCGGAAATTCAAAAAATTGTCGACGACATGCTGGAAACCATGTACGAAGAAAACGGCATTGGACTGGCTGCCACGCAGGTAGACATTCATCAGCGTATCGTCGTGATTGATGTATCAGAAACCCGCGACGAGCCGATGGTGCTGATCAACCCAGAGATCATTGAAAAGCGTGGCGAAGACGGTATTGAAGAGGGCTGTCTGTCAGTACCGGGGTCACAGGCATTGGTTCCTCGCGCGGCAGAAGTCACAGTAAAAGCGCTGGATCGCGACGGCAACAAGTACCAGTTTGACGCCGACGACCTGCTGGCTATTTGCGTGCAGCACGAGCTGGACCATCTGATGGGTAAGTTATTCGTCGATTATCTGTCTCCCCTCAAGCGTCAACGCATCAAGCAGAAACTCGAAAAAATCAAACGCGCCAGCCAGAAAGCCAGCTAGAGGTTTCCATTGAGCCAGTCACTGAAAATTATATTTGCCGGTACACCGGATTTCGCTGCCAGCCATTTGGCGGCTTTATTGTCTTCACACCATGAGGTTGTGGCGGTTTATACCCAGCCTGACCGCCCGGCAGGCCGAGGTAAGAAACTGACACCGAGCGACGTTAAAGCGCTCGCTGTTGAGCACAACCTTCCGGTTTATCAGCCTGTCAGCCTCAAAAATGAAGAGGCGCAGCAGGAGCTGGCAACGATTGACGCCGACATTATGGTGGTGGTTGCCTATGGTCTGATTCTACCCAAAGCCGTGCTCGACACACCTCGCCTCGGCTGTATCAATGTTCATGGCTCTATTTTGCCAAAATGGCGCGGGGCGGCACCTATTCAGCGTGCTGTTTGGGCTGGCGACAAAGAAACGGGTGTCACCATCATGCAGATGGATGAAGGGTTAGATACAGGAGACATGTTGAAAATCACCCGTGTTGACATTGACCCACAGGAAACCAGCGCGTCTCTTTACCAGCGTCTGGCAGATATAGGGCCGCAGACATTGGTGGAATGTCTTGATGATATCGCTGCAGGCAAAGCTGAAGCCGTCAAACAAGATGATGCACTGGCAACCCATGCCAAGAAGCTCAGCAAAGAGGAAGCCCGTATCGACTGGCAACTGTCTGCTGTCGAAATTGAGCGCTGTATTCGCGCGTTCAATTCATGGCCGATGAGCTACTTTACGGTCGGCGACAATAACGTCAAAGTCTGGGCTTCAAAGGTCACAGATGGCGAAACAAGCGAAGCACCGGGTACGGTCATCGCCACCAGCAAACGTGGTATTGACGTCGCAACTGGTGAAGGCGTGTTATCGCTGACGTCACTGCAACCACCGGGTAAGAAAGCCATGTCGGCGGCAGATATTCTTAATGCCCGCCGCGATTGGTTTGAAGTCGGCAATACGCTGTAATTCCAAGGCCAGCCCTTCTGCTGGCCTTCTTGTTTTAACACCCGGCAGCCATGTCCGGGTCTGTCTAAGGTGTAACCATGAACGTGAGAGCTATGGCCGCAAAGGTCATTTTTCAGGTTGTCGATCAGGGTCAGTCTCTAACGGCCGTCTTACCCAAAGCCCAACAACAAATCGCTGACCGCGATGGCGCGCTGCTGCAAGAAATCTGTTACGGCGTTCTGCGCTGGCTACCACGACTGGAAGCTATCACCCAGTCCCTGATGGAAAAGCCACTGACAGGGAAACAACGCGTTTTCCATCACCTGATTTTGGTTGGCCTGTATCAGCTGAACTACATGCGTGTGCCCGCCCATGCGGCAGTGGCAGAAACCGTGAACGCCACCAAACCGCTGAAAAAACCACAATTGCGCGGCTTGGTGAATGCCGTTTTACGCAACTATCAACGTGAACAAGATGCGCTGAACGAGAAAGCAATCAGCCATGATGCCGGACGCTATGGTCATCCGGGCTGGCTTTTGAAGTTACTGCAAAATGCTTATCCGGACAGCTGGCAGCAAATTGTTGACAGTAACCACCAAAAAGCGCCGATGTGGCTGCGGGTTAATAGCACGCATCACAGTCGCGATGAGTACCTCAATCTTCTGAACGCCGAAGGCATTGAAGGCGATCCTCACCCAGAGGCACACGATGCTATCAGGTTGGCCTCACCGTGTGATGTCACCAAATTACCGGGCTTTGAGAAAGGTTGGGTATCTGTGCAGGATGCAGCCGCGCAGCTTTCCGTCAATTATCTGCAGCCACAGGCGGGCGAGCTTATCCTCGACTGTTGCGCTGCTCCCGGCGGTAAGACTTGCCATATTCTCGAACATCAGCCTGACGCAAAAGTCGTGGCGATTGATGCTGACGCAAACCGTCTGACCCGTGTTGAAGAAAATCTTAGCCGTTTGAACCTGAATGCCGACGTCATTTGTGGCGACGCACGCTCTCCTGACAAGTGGTGGCAAGGTGAAGACTTTGACCGGATTTTGCTGGATGCTCCCTGCTCGGCAACAGGCGTAATACGCCGCCATCCTGATATCAAATGGCTCCGCCGTGCAGATGATATTGAACAATTGGTCACACTGCAGGCAGAGATATTCGACGCAATGTGGCAAAAGCTCAAACGCGGTGGCACGCTGGTGTATGCAACTTGCTCTGTAACGCCTCAGGAAAATGCTGAACAAGTGAAAGCATTTTTGGCGCGACATGACGACGCTGAACTGCACACTGGTGATGCGGAGAACCCAGGACGCCAAATTCTCCCCGGGCAGGATGACATGGACGGCTTTTACTACGCCGTTTTGCAAAAACAGGCTTAACTGTAGATAAGAGCAAGCGCAGCAAATGCATAGCGTGTTTCGGCTGCGCTATCGAAACAGAGGTTTCAGACAGAATATATGAAAATCATCATCTTGGGTGCAGGTCAGGTTGGCGGTACGCTTGCAGAAAATCTGGTTGGCGAGAACAACGACATCACTATCGTTGACCGCGACCCCGAGCGTCTCCGTGAATTGCAGGACAAGTACGATCTTCGTGTTGTTCAGGGCTATGCCAGTCACCCGTCAACTCTGCTTGAAGCAGGGGCACAAGATGCGGATATGCTGGTTGCCGTCACCAACTCTGATGAAACCAATATGATTGCTTGTCAGGTTGCGTTTAGCCTGTATAACACACCAAACCGGGTGGCCCGGATCCGAAGCCCTCAGTATCTGGCGGTCAAAAAGCAACTCTTCCAAACCGAAGCTTGCCCGGTCGATCACCTGATTGCACCGGAAGACTTGGTGACCCGCTATATTCATCGCCTGATTGAGTACCCCGGTGCGCTTCAGGTGGTTAACTTTGCCGATGAGAAAGTCGGTCTAGTTGCTGTTAAAGCCTACTACGGTGGGCCTCTGGTTGGTCATGCCTTGTCCGCACTACGTGAGCACATGCCGCACATCGATACCCGGGTGGCGGCTATTTTCCGTCGGGACCGTCCTATCCGTCCGCAAGGCACCACCATCATTGAAGCCGATGATGAAGTCTTTTTCGTGGCAGCAAGTAACCATATTCGCTCCGTAATGAGTGAGCTGCAGCGACTCGAAAACCCCTACAAGCGAATCATGATTGTCGGCGGCGGTAACATCGGCGCGGGTCTCGCCAAAAGCCTTGAGCGGGCATATAGCGTTAAACTGATTGAGCGCAACCCCCGCCGTGCTGAGCAGCTTTCCGAGATTCTTGAGAACACCATCGTGTTTTGCGGTGATGCATCCGATCAGGAGCTTTTAAGCGAAGAACATATCGATCAAATTGATGTGTTTATTGCGGTTACCAATGAAGACGAAGCCAACATCATGTCAGCCATGCTGGCGAAAAAACTCGGTGCCAAGAAAGCCATGGTACTCATCCAGCGCGGTGCTTACGTAGATCTCGTTCAGGGCGGCACCATTGATGTGGCAATCTCACCACAGCAAGCGACGATTTCGGCGCTGCTAACTCACGTGCGTAAGGCCGACATCGTCAACGTATCGTCCCTGCGCCGTGGCGCTGCAGAAGCCATTGAAGCTGTCGCACACGGCGACGCCACCACCTCAAAAGTAGTTGGACGCGCAATCGGCGAAATAAAGCTTCCAGCAGGCACCACCATCGGGGCGATTGTACGCGGCGAAGAAGTGCTTATCGCACACGACAAAACCGTCATTGAACAGGATGATCACGTGGTGATGTTTTTGGTGGACAAGAAATATATCCCTGACGTGGAGAGGCTGTTCCAGCCAAGTCCGTTCTTTTTATAACCTGACAGACGTCATCCAAACATGGTTAATTTTAAACCTGTCTTATTTGTTATCGGGCTGGTCTTATCTAAGATCGCCCTGTTCATGTATGTACCGACCATACTGGCGCTGGCAACCGGGACGCCCGGCTTTCTGAGCTTTGCACTGGCGGTTACCATCACTCACTCTGTTGCCTTTTTGTGCCTCACACTCGGAAAAACCCGAGACTTTCGCCTAAATACCAGAGAGATGTTTTTGCTGACCACCATGGTGTGGATCATTGCCAGCGCATTCGCCGCGCTCCCCTTTGTGTTCATCAATCACATCAGCTTTACCAATGCCTATTTCGAGACCATGTCGGGGATCACTACCACAGGGTCGACCGTATTGAGCGGGCTTGATAACATGGCGCCAGCATTTTACTTTGGCGCTCAACACTTCAGTGGCTTGGCGGTATCGGGTTTATCGTGATGGGTGTGGCGATATTGCCTTTTCTCAACGTCGGCGGCATGAAGCTATTCCACACCGAATCATCCGACTGGTCAGCTAAATCAAGCCCTCGCACCAAAAGTGTCGCCACCAGCATTATGACGGTGTACGTATTGCTGACGCTGCTATGTTTTATTGCGTACTGGATGACGGGTATGACGGCGTTTGAGGCGGTGAATCATGCGCTGACCACCCTCTCTACTGGCGGATATTCGACGTCTGACGGCTCAATGAATCATTTCTCCCACGCGGCACACTGGGTTGCTGTTGTATTTATGTTTGCCGGCGGCTTACCGTTTCTTATCTTCATTCAGGCAATGCGCCGCAAGACACTTAGAGATTTACTGGGCGATGCACAAATCCGCGGCTTCACCAAGCTGGTTGTTTTCACCAGTGCGCTGGTGGCTATTTGGCTGGTGACCAAGCAGGGGTATGAAATCGATGATGCGGTGCGCGTCTCGCTGTTCAATATCATCTCCGTGGTCACATCAACTGGCTTTGGCCTTGACGACTTCACAGCATGGGGACCTTTTACCTCGGTCGTTTTCGCCTTCATGATGATCGTCGGTGGCTGCTCGGGCTCGACGGCAGGTGGTGCCAAAATATTCCGATTTCAGGTTGCCTTTGCCCTGTTGCGTAAACACATCAACCAACTGGTTCACCCATCCGGTGTGTTTGTGCAGCGCTACAACCGACGTCCGGTGAATGAAGAAATTGTCCGTTCTGTTGTGGCTTTTGCGATCACCTACTTCATTACCATTTTGGTGATCGCGATGATTCTGGCAGCCACCGGGCTTGATGGGATCACCAGCATGAGTGCCTCCATGACTGCCGTCGCCAACGTAGGGCCGGGTCTGGGACCAATTATCGGACCGACAGGGAATTTTGCGGAATTGTCCGATACCGCTAAGTGGGTGTTGAGCCTTGGGATGTTAATGGGAAGGTTAGAAATTCTGACCGTATTGGTACTGCTGTTTCCAGCATTCTGGCGCGATTAACGCGCCAGAGCATTTCATTAGCCTTTTACCACATAAAGGTAAACAGCAAAGAAGTGAAGCACGGTGCCGCCGAGTACAAACAGGTGCCAAATTGCGTGATTGAAGGGGATGGTGCGTTTGACATAGAAAATGACGCCAAGTGAATACACCAGCCCGCCAAGCGCAAGCAGAACCAACCCTCCTGTTTCCAATGACAGGTAGAGCTGATATATCACCACCAGCGACAACCATCCCATCGCAAGATAGGTCACCAATGACATCGTTTTGAAGCGATAAACGAAAGCCACCTTACCGATAATACCAATCAACGCCAATGCCCAGATGATACCCATCACCCACAAAGCCAGTGTGGTTCCGAGGCTAACCAGCATAAACGGGGTATAAGTTCCCGCAATCAGCAGGAAAATCGCGCAATGATCGAACGTTTTGAGCGCCCGTTTGGCTTTCTCAAAAGGAATGGAGTGGTAAAGGGTCGATGCCAAATAAAGCACAATGATGCTTGCACCGTAAATACTGTAACTGGTGATCGCAAGGCCACTGGCATTGTTATTTAGCGCCGTTGTCAGCATTAAAACCAGTGCAACGATACCAAAAACAATACCCAGTCCATGACTAATACTGCTCGCCACTTCCTCTTTGACCGAGTAACCCGCTGTTGCTGTCGCCATAGTATGTGCCTGTTTAGGTAATCAACAATTTGAGTATGTCATAGCCTAGTTACAAAAATAAGAGTTTTTACTCTTCAGTGATGGCAAGGTTTCATACTCTCAAAAGTGGTATTTCACCGTCAGCTTATTTTTACAGTTCTGAATTAACAAAAAACAGCAAACGATGCTTTTTTCACCAACCGTATTTTGCTACATTCCGCGCGTAAATACACGTATTGAGCCAATAACAGGATGCTGTGCTCACTTTATTCACCCCACCACGGAATGGTTGTTTAGAGAGAACATCATGCAACCCATATTTGCCCGTCCACATCGCCAGCTGCCGTCTCCGTCTCGACGTCGCCCTGCCGCGTTTGCCCGTACAGGTAATAAACAGGATCTTCACGCTACAATCGCCCTGATCCGACCGGCACAGTAATTCCCGCACAGGCAGCAGTCCTTTCTGCTGAAAAAGCCCTGCACGGCACCTGTTGCAAACCAGATAAACGCTGCTTTTGTGCCAGAAAAACAGCGTATCTTTGACTTCATCGGCTACTGATTAACCACATCTGATATATACTCGCCAGTCTATTATTAAAGCGATGTCAGCAACGAACTGGCATACATTTGCATCCCACGGACGCAGTCCGTACTCCAAGGAAAGCAAAGATGAGCGAGGATAACATCGACGTTAAAAACGTCAGCACAACACGCGATAAACCCAAAACACATAATACCGGCGGTGACCGTTTCAACCCCAGCAATCGCATCTACGTCCGTGCGATGACAGGCGTCTATCAAAAACTCCGGCAGAAGATGGGCTGGCTGTTTATGCTGCTATTTTTATTGATCCCATGGGTTCCCTTCGGCGACAGGCAAGCCATCCTGCTGGATATCGGGAATCAACAATTCAATATTTTCGGCACCACACTCTGGCCACAGGATCTGACCTTGCTGGCCACCATTTTTGTGCTCGGCGCGTTCGGCCTGTTTTTTGCGACGACCTTTCTTGGCCGCGTCTGGTGCGGTTATCTCTGCCCGCAAACGGTCTGGACCTTTATCTTTATCTGGTTTGAAGAAAAGTTCGAAGGCCCGGCAAACAAAAGGCGAAAGCAAGATGAAAAGCCTCTCTCCGCTGAACTTATCGGCCGAAAGACCCTAAAGCACCTTGGCTGGTTGAGCGTATCTTTGGTTACCGGACTGACATTCGTTGGTTACTTTGTTCCCATCAAAACGCTGACACTGGAATTCTTTACTGCCAGCACCACCTTCTGGACCGGGTTTTGGGTCATTTTCTTCTCGGCGTGTACCTACGGGAATGCAGGTTGGATGCGCTCCATCATGTGTCTTCACATTTGCCCTTATGCCCGTTTTCAGTCCGTGATGTTCGACAAAGATACCTTTATCGTCGGCTACGATGAACAACGCGGTGAATCACGTGGCCCAAGATCGAAAAAGCAAGATCACAAAGCTCTGGGGCTCGGTGATTGTGTCGACTGTAATCTGTGTGTGCAGGTGTGTCCGACTGGCATTGATATCCGCGATGGGCTGCAATATGAATGCATCAATTGCGGCGCCTGTATTGATGCCTGCGACCATACCATGGACAAAATGAACTATTCGAAAGGGCTTATCAGCTATACCACTGAACACAAACTGAGTGGCCAGAATACCGATATCATGCGTCCTAAACTGCTGGGTTATGGGGCAGTATTGCTGGTCATCGCCGGATTCTTTATGTTCCAGATAGCGTCGCTGCAACCGATGGCACTCGATGTACTGAGAGATCGCGCTCAGCTATCCCGAACTAATGTCGAAGGGCTGGTGGAGAACACCTACACCCTGAAAATACTCAACAAAACCCAGCAACCGGAAACCTATCGGCTGTCAGTGAAAGGTATTGAGAGCATTGAATGGTATGGCAAACAACAAGTGACTGTCGATGCAGGCGAAATCTTCGACTTACCGATCAGCCTTGGCGTCGACCCTTACGAAATGGAAAAGCCGATCGTGACCATCTATTTCGTGCTAGAGCGAGAGTCTGGTGACAGCAAAAAGCGTATCGAGACCGAAAGCCGATTTATCGGCAAGCTGTGAGCAAACACCTTGGCCTGCAAGCCGGGGCCTCCCATAAGGCTCCGGTTTTCAATCACACGCACCGCCACATTCTGATACCATCAGAGCATCACCCAAATAAAAACTCATACTATGAGCCAAGCCCAGTTTACCTTCGATCAACTCACGCCAGATATGTTGCTAAATGCACTGGAGTCTGTCGGTGTGCGGCCAGAGTCTGGCCTGCTTCCCCTTAACAGTTACGAAAACCGCGTTTATCAGTTTCTGGCTGAAGATCAGAAACGCTACGTGACAAAAATATATCGCCCACAACGCTGGAGCGATGCACAAATTCAGGAAGAGCATGACTTTGCGTTTGATCTCGAAGACGCCGAGGTGCCTGTCGTTACGCCAATAAAACGTGACGGAGAGAGCATCTTCCATTATCAGGGGTATGCGTTTGCCCTTTTCCCAAGCGTTGGCGGCAGAAGTTTTGAGGTCGATAACTGGGACCAGTTGGAGATGGCAGGCCGATACCTTGGCCGTATTCATCAAATTGGCAGCCAAAAATCTTTTCAGCATCGCCCTACCATGTCACTCGACGAATATCTGTATGCCCCGCGTGAACTGCTGCAGCAAAGCGACTTTATTCCTTCGCACTTAGAAAATAGCTTTTTTGCCGATCTGGATCGTCTGATCAATGAGCTCAGTTCGCGCTGGCAACCTGACGTTGAGATGATCCGACTGCACGGTGATTGCCACCCGAGTAACATCCTTTGGCGTGACGGCCCGTTTTTCGTCGATCTTGACGATGCACGCAATGGCCCTGCGGTGCAGGATTTATGGATGATGCTCAGCGGCGATCGCAATGAGCGAACAGCGCAGCTCGATACCTTAGTTGAAGCCTACAACGAATTTCATGATTTCCCGAGTGCACAACTGCCAATGATAGAAGTACTGCGCGGGTTACGGATGGTTTACTACATGTCATGGTTAGCCAGACGCTGGCAAGACCCTGCATTTCCGCGTGCATTTCCATGGTTTGCTGATGCAAAATACTGGGAAGGCCAGGTACTTGGCTTCAAAGAACAATTGGCGGCTCTTGAGGAGCCACCACTTTCGCTGTCACCACAGTGGTAACAGCCTGATGCGTCTACGGAGAAACCCGACAATGCTAAAAAAACTGATCGTCCTTTTCTCGATGGCTTTCATCGCCTTCTCTGCCCACGCAGAGCGCTTTAAAGCGGGAGAAGACTACCAAGTGCTGGAAATGGCTACGCCACTGTACAGTGATAACTCACCGTCAGTAACTGAGTTCTTCTCTTTCTATTGCCCGCACTGTTTTCGTAATCAGGCGCTGATGGACGCGCTGGAGCCAAAACTGCCTGAAAACACCCGCATCATCAAACAGCATGTCTCTTTCATGGGCGGAAAAATGGGCCCTGAGCTCAGCAAAGCGCTGGCCGCAGCTGAACTTTTAAAAGTCGATGACACAATGATCCCAGTGATTTTCGAGCGCATCCATAGCCAACGCAAGCCACCACGTTCGGCAGAAGAGGTTCGTCAGATGTTTCTGGATAACGGTGTCGATGCGAAGAAGTTTGATGGCGTGATCAACAGCTTTGCTGTCAACTCAATGGTTGCACGCTTTGATAAAGCATTTGAAACAACAGGCCTGACAGGCGTGCCGGCAGTAATTGTGAACGGCAAATACTACCTGACACCAAAAACCATCAAGTCCCTTGATGAATATGTTGAGCTGGTTGATTTTCTGCTTAAAAAGTAATGGTCAAACACACCAGACAAAAAAGGAGCCAGCGGCTCCTTTTTTATTGCGCAAGGTGTCAGTGCTGTACCACCGTTTCACCTTTCGGTAACTTTTCTGCCTCGCCGTACACCACATCCAACTCTTGATCTTTTCTCAGCCAGATTGCATCGAGCCACTGCCTAAATTCGCGCTTAGCGCCCTTTTCGTTGAGATGATCGCCAACCATCGCCTCGTTAACAGGCAGGGTCTCTATTCTCACGACGATTCGCTTCATACGACCAGCAATTAAGTCCCTGAACGGGAACGCCTGATTGTCAGGATAGGCAATGGTTACATTCACAATATTACTGAACTGATCGCCCATAGCACCCAAGGTGTAGGAGATGCCCCCGGTTTTAGCAGGCAAAAGATGAGAGTAAGGAGACTTGGCTGCCTGCTGCTTTTCTGTGGTGAATCGGGTGCCTTCAACGAAGTTAACGACTGTGGTCGGCGTATCTTTAAACTTCGCACACGCACGACGGGTGGTGCTCATGTCCTCGCCACGCTTTTCGGGATGTTTGTGCAAATAACTTCGCGAGTAGCGCTTCATAAACGGCATATCTACCGCCCAACAAGCCAGCCCAAGAAACGGAATATAAATCAGCTCCTGCTTCATGAAAAACTTGGCCATCGGAATGCGATTTCGAAACGTGCAGTAAATCACCACGATATCGGCCCAGCTAAGATGATTAGCTATCAGCAGGTACCAGCCGTCTTTCGACAGCCCCTCACCGCCCTGCACATCCCACTCAAGATCCCTAGACGTTGCGTTTATCAATCGGTGATTTAGCGTACTCCATGCCCACATAATCTGGTGACAGGCACGGGTGATCTGCTTACGCAAACGCGGAACGGGCAGCGCCGCTTTAATCAGTGCCAACACACATATCAGCAGAGAACTGACAGCGGTATTCAGACACACCAAAAAAATGTTAATGACAAAAATCACAATTACTTCCCGATAAATCTCGTTGAGTGCAATCTAACGAATGACCGGGAATAATACTGTTTCAATTTATAAAACACCATTCAAGTAGCCTGATTTTGTGTTGTCAAAATAGCCTTGAATATGCTTTTCACGTCGCAAAATGTGTAATTAACTGGCCAATTCAGCAAGTTGTTTCATCAATCTGTCCATCGCGCGATAGCCAAGCGCTTCAGCAAGATGCGCACGACTGATGTGAGCTTCACTATTTAAATCCGCAATGGTTCGCGCCACTTTTATGATTCGGTGATAGGCGCGGATTGAAAGGCCAAGTCGGTGAAGCGCCGTTTCAAGAAAATCCGCATCATCGCGCGACAAATGACAATACTGCTCAATCTCACGGCTGCTCAGAAGGCTATTCACTTTGTTCTGTCGCTGTATCATCCGGTCACGCGCTTCAGCCACCCGCTGGCGGACTTTATCCGTAGGCTCCCCCCTATCACCGCCATCCGCTAGCGTTCCTCTTGGTAACGCTGGGATCTCAATCGATAAATCAAAGCGATCGAGAAACGGCCCAGATAATCGGTTCAGATAACGCAACACTGTCTGTGGGTTTGAGCGCGCCAATGGGCCATCATGATGGCCTGTTGGGCTGGGGTTCAGCGCGCCAACTAGCTGAAAGCGCGCTGGGAAGCAAGTCTTGCCGTTAGCACGAGATATAATGATTTCTCCAGACTCGAGAGGCTCACGCAACGAATCAAGTACCTTTCGCTCGAACTCCGGTAGCTCGTCCAGAAAGAGAATGCCGTTGTGTGCCAGCGATATTTCACCGGGCTTAGGCTGACTGCCCCCACCGACCAATGCTGCCATTGAACACGAATGATGCGGCGTGCGAAAAGGACGTTTGCGCCAGTTACTTTCATTCAGTCGCTGGTGGGTAAGAGAAGTTACGGCGGCAGTTTCCAGCGCTTCTTCATGATTCATTGGCGGCTGTAAATCTGGCATTCTGGATGCAAGCATGGTCTTGCCTGTTCCGGGAGGCCCTAAAAACAGCACATTATGGTTCCCAGCAGAAGCTATCTCCAACGCCCTCTTGCCTTGATGCTGACCAATAATATCGCTCAGGCAGCGTGGGTTTGGGTCAACCTCGGGTTCGTCTTCGCTCTGGGTATCCTCATGAAGCTGTAATTGCTTCTGTCCACAAAGGTACTGGCAGACAGCAATAAGATCGGGTGCAGAGACATGTAAATCTCTGCCGACTAACGCCACCTGTGAGCCATTGTTATCCGGCACCACCAACATGCGACGGTGGTTTTTGGTGGCGACAGCAGCAGGAATTGCACCACTCACAGCCCGAAGTTGTCCTGACAACGCTAGCTCACCAATAAATTCATGCTGTTCCAACCTGGTCATAGGCAGCTGCCCAGAGGCGGCAAGAATGCCAAGGGCGATAGGCAAATCAAAGCGGCCCCCGTCTTTTGGCAGATCGGCCGGGGCTAAATTTACCGTGATACGTTTGGATGGAAATTCAAATCCTGAATTCACAATTGCGCTTCGAACCCGGTCTCTGGCTTCCTTTACCGTGGTCTCTGCCAGCCCAACCAGGGTAAATGCAGGGAGCCCGTTACTGATGTGGACCTCCACCGTCACCTGAGGGGCGTTAACACCAATGCTGGCGCGGCTTTGGACAATCGCTAATGTCATAACAGGCACTCACTTATTGTTATCAAATATGAAACAAAATGAATATTAGTCATGCATTAAGCTAGAAAGAGAATGACATTTCGATCACTTTTTACTTGTCATGCGACCGATGTCTGTGATAGTTGTTACAGTATAAGAATGCAAAACAACCAAAAGTTGATTCAATCTCAATGAAACATCTGAACCTGGCTCTAGTGATTATTATCTCAATTATCGTGGTGGTGATACCGCGAGGGGCTGGCTCAGGCAAACGGTAAACAAAGAATTGCAAACAGCCCCCGCACCCAAAAGGTCCGGGGGCTTTTTTATAGCCATTCAAGCAGTAAAAGGAAGTGGGCGAATGGAAACAAAGCACAACGCATTACCAGCATCGACGGATGCTGACAATCACCCGAAGGGGGCAGCATGAGCATGACAGGAGCGCAGCATGTTGTCGCCGCATTGCGGCAACAGGGCGTATCAACAATTTTTGGTTATCCGGGCGGTGCGATCATGCCCGTTTACGATGCGCTTTACGACGGCGGCGTAGAGCACATACTCTGCCGTCATGAACAAGGCGCAGCCATTGCTGCCATCGGTTACGCCCGCTCAACAGGCGATATCGGTGTGTGTCTGGCAACATCCGGACCGGGTGCGACAAACCTCATTACTGGCCTTGCTGATGCAATGCTTGATTCCGTCCCTGTTGTTGCTATTACAGGCCAGGTTGCCAGCCCACTTATCGGCACCGACGCATTTCAGGAAATTGACGTTCTCGGTCTTTCTCTTGCCTGTACAAAACAAAGCTATCTGGTCACTGACCCTTCAGAGCTGACGTCCGTTCTTGCTGAAGCATTTGCTGTTGCCAAAGAAGGCCGCCCGGGCCCGGTTTTGGTCGATATTGCAAAAGATGTGCAGCTTGCGCCTATCGGACAGGATGCTGCCGAGCCTGTCGTTTTACCAACCTTACCACTTCCTGAACTAACCAGCTTTGAACAGGCCAATGCTCTGATTTCTGCCAGCGAGCGTCCGGTGGTCTATGTCGGTGGTGGCGTACAGATGGCCGATGCCACTGACACACTTCGCGAATACCTGGCCCATACCAAGATGCCTGCGACCACCACCTTGAAGGCTCTAGGTACGCTTGACCCAGCTTATGACTACCACTTGGGTATGCTGGGTATGCACGGAACAAAAACTGCCAATTTAGCCGTTCAGCAATCAGACTTATTGATTGCCATTGGCGCACGTTTTGATGACCGAGTAACAGGTAAACTTGATACCTTCGCGCCACACGCAAAAATCATCCATATCGATATTGATGCCGCTGAATTTAACAAGCTCCGCCGTGTTAACGTGGCACTGCGTGGCGAACTCAACGAAGTGATCCCACATCTGGGTGAGCCGACTGACATCAGCCAATGGCAAACCGATGTGAAAACGATGCTTGGCGATTTCGGCTGGCGTTATGACCACCCGGGCGAAGCCATTTTTGCCCCGCTTCTGCTCAAGCAACTGTCAGAAACCATGCCGGACAGCACGGTTGTCAGTACTGACGTTGGTCAGCATCAAATGTGGGTGGCACAGCATGTCAGTCCACGTCGCCCAGAAAACCTGCTGACATCTGCGGGCCTTGGCACCATGGGCTTCGGATTACCTGCCGCCATGGGGGCCAAGGTTGCCCGCCCTGATGATCAGGTTGTGCTGGTTTCTGGCGATGGTTCTTTCATGATGAACGTGCAAGAACTCGGCACATTAAAGCGTCGCGGTATCCCGGTTAAAATTGTCCTGCTCGATAACCAGCGTCTGGGCATGGTTCGTCAGTGGCAAGAGCTTTTCTTCGAAAAACGCTACAGTGAAACCAACCTCTCAGATAATCCGGATTTCGTGAAACTGGCGAGCGCCTTTGATATTCCGGGTAAAACCATCACGCGCAAGGAAGAAGTACAACCTGCGCTGGAAGAAATGCTGAACAGTGAGACAGCTTACCTGCTGCATGTTCAAATCTCTGAGGAAGAAAACGTGTGGCCTTTGGTACCACCCGGTGCAGCGAACCAAGATATGCTGGAGACAACATGAGAGAAAAACATACACTTGTTATAGATGCGCATGACAAGCCTGAACTGGTTGAGCGTATTCTCCGCGTTGTCCGTCACCGTGGTTTTACGCTAAGAACATTGGATATGCACCATCGACAGGATGGTGAGAACAACGTACAAATTCGTCTGACAGTTGAAAGTACGCGGTCGATTGACACGCTTTATCATCAACTGGACAAGTTATGGGACATAACCCAAGTAAGATCAGCGTCCCAGCAAGTTGAATAGCTGGACTAAAAAATAAAAAGGACTACAACAAATGGCAAACACTTCGGAATTTATCTGGTCGAATGGAGAGCTGGTCCCTTGGCATCAAGCCACGGTGCACGTACTGTCACACGCCCTACACTACGGCACCTCAGTTTTTGAGGGGATCCGCTGCTATGACACGCCAAACGGCCCCGTGGTGTTTCGTCACCGTGAGCACATGCAGCGCCTGAAAGACAGTGCGAAAATCTATCGTTTCCCTATTCCTTACAGCGTTGATGAGCTAATGGAAGCATGCCGTGAAACGCTGAGAGCAAACAAACTTGACTCCGCATACATTCGCCCACTTGGCTTCGTTGGCGATGTCGGTCTGGGTGTTTGCCCGCCACCAGAAACCAAAATGGACTTGATCATTGCAGCGTTCGCATGGGGTTCATACCTGGGTGAAGAAGCGCTGGCGAACGGCGTCGATGCCATGGTATCAAGCTGGAACCGTGCAGCACCAAATACTATCCCTACCGCGGCAAAAGCGGGAGGTAACTACCTTTCGAGCTTGCTGGTAGGCGGTGAAGCACGTCGTCATGGCTATGCCGAAGGTATCGCTTTGGATGTTCGCGGCTACCTGTCAGAAGGTGCAGGTGAAAACCTGTTTATGGTCAAAGGCGGTGTGATATACACGCCACCAGCAACCAGTGCTATTTTGCCGGGCATCACTCGTGACACCATCATGGTTTTAGCCCGTGAAGCTGGCTACGAGGTTCGTGAAGAGCCGATCGCACGTGAAGCCTTGTACCTGGCTGATGAAGTCTTTATGACGGGCACAGCGGCAGAGATGGTGCCTGTTCGCAGCGTTGACCAAATTGAAGTGGGTAACGGCAAGCGAGGTCCTATCACTGAAGAGCTGCAATCTGCATTTTTTGGCCTGTTTAATGGTCAGACAGAAGACAAATGGGGCTGGCTCGATCCTGTTTCCCCTGACGCCTCAAAATAATCAGGGAGAGAGAAGATGCCTAAATACCGTTCGTCCACCACCACACATGGCCGTAATATGGCCGGAGCCCGCGCACTATGGCGTGCGACTGGCGTCAAAGATGAAGACTTCGGCAAGCCAATCATTGCTGTTGTTAACTCATTCACGCAATTTGTTCCGGGTCACGTTCACCTGAAAGACCTCGGTCAGCTGGTGGCCAGAGAAATTGAAGCAGCTGGCGGTATCGCCAAAGAATTCAACACCATTGCCGTCGATGATGGTATCGCAATGGGCCACGGCGGCATGCTCTACAGCTTGCCATCACGAGAGCTGATTGCTGACTCTGTTGAATACATGGTCAACGCACACTGCGCCGATGCTATGGTCTGCATTTCAAACTGCGACAAAATCACCCCGGGAATGCTGATGGCAGCTATGCGCCTCAACGTCCCTGCGATCTTTGTTTCAGGCGGCCCAATGGAAGCAGGTAAAACCAAATTATCGGATCAGATCCTAAAGCTCGATCTGGTTGATGCGATGATCCAAGGTGCCGATCCTAATGTCTCCGATGAGCAAAGCGAGCAGATAGAACGTTCAGCGTGTCCAACATGTGGTTCTTGTTCAGGTATGTTCACCGCCAACTCGATGAACTGTCTGACCGAAGCGCTGGGCCTCTCTCAGCCAGGTAACGGTTCACTGCTAGCGACACACGCCGACCGTGAAATGTTGTTTAAAACCGCAGGCCAACGTGTTGTTGAACTGACCAAGCGCTACTACGAGCAAGATGACGAAACTGCGCTTCCGCGTAATATCGCGACCAAAACGGCCTTTGAGAATGCAATGGCGCTCGATATAGCGATGGGCGGCTCAACCAATACCGTATTGCATCTGCTCGCTGCCGCACAGGAAGGTGGAATAGACTTCACCATGGAAGACATTGACCGTATGTCTCGCATCGTGCCGCACCTTTGTAAAGTGGCGCCTTCCACGCAGAAATATCACATGGAAGATGTTCACCGTGCTGGCGGAGTATACGGTATTTTGGGTGAATTAAACCGCGCAGGCCTCCTGAACAATAACGTTCACAATGTATTGGGACAGACGCTGGCAGAAACACTTAACGAATACGACATCATGGTGACCGAAAACGAAGCCATCGACAGCTTCTACCGTGCTGGCCCTGCGGGCATTCGCACCACCAAAGCGTTCTCACAAGAATGTCGTTGGGATACGGTGGATAATGACCGTGAAAACGGCTGTATCCGCCGTAAAGAACATGCATTCAGCCAAGACGGCGGCCTTGCCGTACTCTCGGGTAACATCGCGTTGGATGGCTGTATCGTCAAAACCGCAGGTGTTGATGAAGACAACCTGACTTTCCGTGGCCCAGCTCATGTTTTCGAAAGCCAGGAAGATGCGGTGAGCGGTATCCTTGCGGGTGATGTGAAAGCCGGTGAAGTCGTGGTTATTCGTTACGAAGGCCCGAAAGGTGGCCCGGGTATGCAGGAAATGCTGTACCCAACGACTTACCTAAAATCGATGGGTCTTGGTAAAGCCTGTGCTCTGCTGACTGACGGCCGTTTCTCTGGCGGGACCAGCGGTCTGTCGATTGGTCACGTTTCTCCTGAAGCGGCCAACGGTGGCACCATCGCCTTGGTTGAAAGCGGAGATATCATTGCTATCGATATTCCTAAACGCAGTATTGTTCTAGAAGTTGCTGACGACGAGCTCGCTCGCCGCACACAACGCCTGAATGAAACTGGATGGAAACCTGCGAGCCGCGAGCGTGAAGTCTCCTTTGCCCTCAAAGCCTATGCCAGCATGGCAACCAGCGCCGACAAAGGCGCAGTAAGAGACAAGAGCAAGCTCGAGGATTAAATCATGAGTCAGGCAACACGCAGAGATGAAAACGCACTTCCTACCGGCGCAGACTATCTGAGAGAAATTCTCAGGGCGCCTGTTTATGAAGCGGCTATCGTTACGCCTCTGCAAGACATGCCAAGGTTGTCGGCGCGCCTTGATAACAAGGTACAGCTTAAACGTGAAGACAGACAACCTGTGCATTCTTTTAAACTGCGTGGTGCCTATAACATGATGGCCCAACTCAGCGATGCACAAAAAAATGCCGGTGTCATTGCCGCATCAGCGGGTAATCACGCGCAGGGGGTGGCCCTGTCAGGCCACCAGCTGGGTATTGATGCCACTATCGTGATGCCACGTACGACGCCGGATATCAAAGTCGATGCAGTCAGAAGCTTCGGTGGCAAAGTCGTTTTGCACGGCAGTAACTTTGACGAAGCCAAAGCCAAGCACAGATGCTGTCCGACCAACACGGCTACACGTTTATCCCCCCTTTCGATCATCCCTCAATCATTGCGGGACAAGGAACGCTGGGGATGGAAATATTGCAACAAAACGGCCACATGGATTATGTGTTCGTGCCTGTTGGCGGTGGCGGTATTGCGGCAGGTGTCGCCGTGCTTATCAAGCAACTGATGCCACAGATTAAAGTCATTGGTGTGGAAGCGGAAGAGTCTGCGTGCCTGAAAGCAGCGATGGATGCAGGTCACCCTGTGGTGCTGGAAAATGTCGGCACCTTTGCCGACGGTGTGGCAGTCAAACGCATTGGTGACGAGACCTTCCGTCTTTGCCACCAATACCTAGATGATGTCATTACTGTCTCCAGCGACGAAATATGCGCTGCGGTCAAAGACATTTTCGAAGACACAAGGGCGATTTCAGAGCCGTCTGGTGCTCTTTCATTGGCTGGCCTCAAGCAATATGTCGAAACCCATGAGCTCAAAGGTAAAAACCTCGTCAATGTGCTTTCTGGCGCCAATACCAACTTCCATTCTCTGCGTTATGTTTCAGAGCGTGCTGAGCTTGGCGAAAAGCGTGAGGGTTTACTGGCTGTGACGATCCCTGAGCGCACTGGGGCCTTTTTGGATTTCTGTCATATACTTGGCGGTCGTGCCGTGACGGAATTCAACTACCGCCACAGTGACAATGAGGAAGCCAATATCTTTGTCGGTGTCCGTTTGCTCAATGGTCAGGAAGAGTTGGATTCGATTATTGTTGATCTCCAGCAAGCTGGCTATCCCGTGGTCGACCTCTCTGATGACGAAATGGCAAAGATACATGTTCGCTATATGATAGGTGGTAAGCCGTCTAAACCGCTCAATGAGAAGCTGTATAGCTTTGAGTTTCCGGAATACCCCGGGGCTTTGATTAAGTTTTTAAACACGCTGGGGACGCACTGGAGCATCAGTCTGTTTAATTACCGCAATCACGGCTCTGATTACGGGAGAGTATTGTGTGGTTTTGAGCTTGAAGATAATGACTTGATGGAGTTTACTTCTCACCTGAGAGATCTGGGGTATCAATGGAAAGACGTCAGTAAAACCCCCTCTTACAACTTCTTCCTTGCAAACTAGGGCTACGAAACTAAAAAAACCGGCGAAAGCCGGTTTTTCTTTGCCCAAACCTGACGACTGTCAGCGATCTGAGCTAGACGGGTATGCCAATAAATATTCGGCCATACCGAGTGCCTGTTCGACAACCAAATCACGCGCAGAGACAGGAAGTTGGCCTATTAACGCCATCAAGGTACCCAGCTCTTCACGGTAGGTGAAGGCAATATCTCCACGGCTGCTCTCGCCATACAGAAACCAATTCAATGGACGCCCAGTGATCTCTGCAATGGTAACCAATGAAGAGATCTTCGGTTCAGTCTTGCCAGACTCAATATCCAAATAGGTTTGACGAGCAACTTCCAAGCGCTGCGCCACCTCCATCTGTGTAAAATTTCTGTACTCTCTTGCTTGTCGTATACGCTGAGCAACCTGCGATTTTACAATCACCATAAGCTATTATCCCAAGCATTAAAGCCTCGTACAGCGACCGTCGCTATACATCGGCAAGCCCTACTGCAAACACCGCATTATGCACGGACGTCTGAGTGACACATGGGAAAACATCCCTAATTTGTGAGGAAAAACTTACGTTGCCCAAGGGTAATGACAGGCTTTAAGTCATAAACCTACTTTCACAGGCATGGCGTATTATCAAGCTCATACAGTAAGTAAGCACTCAATTCCGTTGTGCGGATTTTGAATAATTCACCAAAAATGAAGCCATGTTTACGCTTTGATTCAATATTGCAGTTCTCGCTTCGTGGGGCAGTTTAGAAAAGTGCTCCAGCAGTCGGTTTACGTCTTGTTTGTACTGAACATCATGAAGCTCGACGTCAGCATCACCGTAAACAAACCATACCAGCGGGCGTTCTGTAATGTCGGCGATTTCTGACAACATACGAACACGCGGCTCGGTCTTGCCAGTCTCGATATCCAAGTAAGTTTGTCTCGCAACAGCCAGTAACTTGGCCATTTTGACTTGAGTAATTCCTTTCCACTCACGGGCTTCTTTTATTCTTTTCGCAACTTGCGATTTTGAATCGATCATATCTCACTCCCTAAAACGTACAGTCTTGTTTTTTTTGCTGTTTGGGCACCATTATGCACAATGCGCGCCAACTATTTAGACAATGGAATACTTAATGTAAATCATAATCTTATGTAATGGGAATGACATACTGTAAATAAATCTGGGCGTGGTGTACGATAATAACTGCGAAATGATTTGCAAATTGCGAATTTACTTTTTTGCAAATGAGACAGTATCTGACTATTTCGACAGACAGCAGATAAAAGCTGGGAAGGCATTTTGCAAAAAAAGAAACGGAGAGTAGTGATTACTCTCCGAGTGTCCGTTAAATGGTATTAGAGACGATATAGCCTGATGGCTACTCGACTGTTACAGCTTTTGCGAGGTTACGAGGCTGATCAACGTCAGTCCCCTTTATAAGCGCAACATGGTAAGACAGAAGCTGCATAGGGAGTGTATAGAAAATGGGTGCCACGATATCGTCTACATGCGGCATGGCGATGATCTTCATGTTTTCCGACTCAACAAAACCGGCATCTTTATCCGCGAATACGTAGAGCTGACCACCACGAGCACGCACTTCCTCAATATTTGATTTCAGTTTTTCGAGCAATTCATTATTAGGAGCGACAACAATGACTGGCATATCAGCGTCAATCAACGCCAGAGGGCCGTGCTTTAACTCACCCGCTGCGTAGGCCTCAGCATGGATATAGGAAATTTCCTTGAGCTTGAGCGCAGCCTCTATGGCGATTGGGTAGAACTCCCCGCGGCCAAGAAACAGTGCGTGGTGCTTCTCGGCAAAATCCTCTGCCAATGCTTCGATGTCTTTATCAAACGCCAACGCTTTCTCCAGCGTTGCCGGTAAGCGGTGCAATGTTTTAGCAATTTGCGCTTCGAGGGCCTCATCGATAGTGTGCTGTACTTTGCCTACAGCAGTCACCAGCATTAACAATGAAGCCAGCTGGGTGGTAAAGGCTTTGGTTGAAGCAACACCAATTTCAGCACCAGCGCGGGTCATAAAGGCCAAATCCGATTCGCGAACCAACGATGAACCAGGCACGTTACAGATGGTCATGGCTGCCATATAGCACGTTGCTTGGCCAGTCTCAGCGCAGCCAGAGTGTCAGCGGTCTCGCCAGATTGCGAGATAGTCAGCAACAGGCTGTTTGGACGGCTGACAAAATTGCGGTAACGGAATTCAGAAGCTATTTCTACATCGCAGCTTATTCCTGCCAATGATTCGAACCAGTATCTGGCAACCATTCCTGCATTGTACGACGTCCCGCAAGCGATAATTTGAATATGCTGCGCTTTAGCAAAAATCTCTTCAGCGTTCTGCCCAAAGCTCTCCACCAGCACGGTTTTATTACCAAGCCGATTTTCCAGTGTATTGATCAACGCAGACGGCTGTTCAAAGATTTCTTTTTGCATGTAGTGGCGATACTGGCCTTTATCTGCCACATCGTGGTTGATTGATGATTCTTGAACCTCTCGTTCGACTGGCGTGCCTGTGTTATCAAATACCTCAATCTCACGGCGGGTGACGCGGGCGATATCTCCTTCTTCAAGGAACATAAATCGACGGGTAACGTTCAAAAGAGCAAGCTGGTCAGAAGCGAGAAAGTTTTCACCTATGCCTAAGCCAATGACCAAAGGGCTGCCAGAGCGTGCGGCAACGAGGTGGTCAGGCTGGCGCTTGTCCATGACAACGGTACCATAGGCTCCTTCAAGTTGGCTTATTGCGCGCCTAAATGCCTCCAAAAGGTCATCGTCCTTCTGGCTGAGTTCCCAGTCCACAAGATGCGCTATGACCTCTGTATCAGTTTGAGAGCTGAATGCGTAACCACGTTGTTGAAGCTTTTCACGAAGGATCTGATGGTTTTCGATGATCCCATTGTGAACAACAACAATATACTGGCCTGATATATGTGGATGAGCATTAGCCTCACTGGGTTCACCATGCGTGGCCCAACGCGTGTGGGCGATACCCGCTCCTCCGATTACAGAAGTATCAGCGACTGCATCTGAAAGCGCTTTTACTTTCCCTAAGCGGCGCAAACGATGTAAATTCCCATCGCTGTCTGATACCGCAAGCCCTGCGGAGTCATACCCTCGATATTCGAGTCGCTTTAAGCCTTCAACCAGAATCTCGGCAACATCACGCTGAGCTACTGCCCCAACTATTCCGCACATAAATTACCTTATCGTCAGATGTCCTAATCTGAGGCATAGATTACGGTTATGCCTCGTTGTTCAATCGCCTGTTTGGTGTTGTCGTCAATCCCGCTGTCTGTCACAAGCGTCGTGATCGCTTGCCACGGAAGTTCAAGGTTAGGGATCTTTCGTCCAATCTTTTCGGACTCTACCATTACCACCACTTCTCGTGATACTTCAGCCATCACCCGACTCAAGCCAATCAACTCATTGAAGGTTGTCGTACCGCGCTCTGCATCGATACCATCAGCGCCAATGAAAAGTTGATCGAAGTCGTACGCCCGAAGTGCCTGTTCAGCTACTTGCCCCTGAAATGCCTCTGAATGTGGGTCCCATGTTCCTCCCGTCATCAAAAGTGTCACTTCACGCTCGAGTTCAGTAATCGAGTTAGCCACTTTCAGCGAGTTAGTCATCACCACTAACCCATGCTTTTCAGCAAGCAGAGGAATGAGCGCAGCAGTCGTCGAACCGCTGTCTATCACAACACGATTATGGTCGCGTATACGCGAAGCCGCGGCGATAGCGATACGTTTCTTTCGTTCCGAAACTTTAACCACACTTTCCGAAACCATTTCAGCAGGAACGGGGACTGCACCACCGTACCGACGTAACAGAATACCGTTTTTCTCTAGCTCAGCCAGATCCTTACGGATAGTCACTTCTGAGGTTTCAAACAAAGAGGATAGCTTATCAACGCTTACTTCTCCCTGCTCCGATAACATAGCCATAATGGCATGCCGTCTTTGCTGGGTATTACGTTTCGACATGTAACCACCAAACTTTCGTTTCGAAAGATAATATTATAGATTGAAAAAAGATCAAGACATGCAAAGCGTCTATGCGCTTATTTTATATCGCAAATTATACGTGAGTATGGAAATACAGTAGATAGGGCGAAAAAAGAGACAAAGAGGCAGGTTTATTTCGTTTAGATAGAAAAAAAGCAGGCCTTCCGGCCTGCTTTTAATATGGTGCGGAAGGAGAGACTTGAACTCTCACACCTTGCGGCGCCAGAACCTAAATCTGGTGCGTCTACCAATTCCGCCACTTCCGCAAATTGTTGTCCGAATAGCAATTGCTATTGGCACTGTTTGGTGCGGGGGGAGGGACTTGAACCCTCACATCCTTTCGGACACTAGCACCTGAAGCTAGCGCGTCTACCAATTCCGCCACCGCCGCAAAATTTCAGACGTACTTTTCAGTTAAACAGATGGTAGGTCTGTTTCGTCTGTCGAAAGCTTGCACTTTCTGAATAAGTGGTGGCTACGACGGGATTCGAACCTGTGACCCCATCATTATGAGTGATGTGCTCTAACCAACTGAGCTACGTAGCCAACCTAAATTAATGGCTGGGGTACCAGGATTCGAACCTGGGAATGACGGGATCAAAACCCGTTGCCTTACCGCTTGGCGATACCCCAATAATAACACGCTCTCAAGCACGTTATTCAAATGAATGGTGCGGAAGGAGAGACTTGAACTCTCACACCTTGCGGCGCCAGAACCTAAATCTGGTGCGTCTACCAATTCCGCCACTTCCGCACACCTAATTTTTCATCATACTCTTGGTAGGGAGTAAGATGGCGCGTCCGGGAGGATTCGAACCTCCGACCGCCTGGTTCGTAGCCAGGTACTCTATCCAGCTGAGCTACGGACGCGTTGGCTGGGGTACCAGGATTCGAACCTGGGAATGACGGGATCAAAACCCGTTGCCTTACCGCTTGGCGATACCCCAACTGAGGCGCGTATAATAGGGTGGATTCAGAAAGGCGTCAACCCCCTATTTTTCGTTTGCTTAGCTTTTAACCAAACAAAGAGAAAAAACACCCTTTTTGCCATAAATCACAGTATACGCCTCGCGTGATTTAGGGCTTATTTACTTTTTGACCGGGCGTTGCCAACCGTCAATGTGACGCGATTTAGCGCGAGTGATAGCAAGCTGGCCTTCACCGACATTTGAGGTTACCGTTGTCCCTGCACCAATTGTCGCACCTTTTCCGACGGTAACAGGTGCCACCAGCTGAGTATCAGAGCCGACGAAGACATCATCCTCAATGATAGTCTGATGTTTATTTGCACCATCGTAGTTACAGGTAATCGTCCCTGCCCCCACATTGACGCGCTCACCAATCACAGCATCGCCCAGATAAGTGAGATGATTGGCTTTTGACCCTTTTCCTAACTTGGCGTTTTTAACTTCGACAAAGTTACCCACGTGACTATCTTCAGTAAGCTCTGCACCGGGTCTTAGACGGGTAAACGGCCCAACAGTACAATCTTCGCCGATGGATGCACCTTCAATGACACTGTAAGGGCGAACAATTGTATTATCATCGATTTCACAATCTTTAAGCACACAACCGGCACCAATCACTACATTATCGCCGATAGAGACATTTCCCTCGATGACGACATTAACGTCAATCTCAGTGTCCACACCACACTGCAAGGTACCACGCAAATCAAAACGTGCTGGGTCACGAAGCATCACACCGCTGATGAGCAAGTTTTCGGCCTGTTGAGCTTGGAAGGCCCTTTCTAAACGGGCAAGTTGCACACGGTTGTTCACCCCTTCCACTTCAATGGTTGATACAGGATGAACAGCTTCGACAGCACGACCCTCATCATGCGCCAATGCAATAACATCAGTCAGGTAGTATTCACCCTGTGCATTGTTATTGTTAAGAAGTGATAACCAACGGCGTAAGTCTCGTCCGGTAGCGACCATCACACCAGTATTACACTCTTTTATTAGCTTTTGTTCTTGTGAGGCGTCTTTATCTTCAACAATCGCGACCACAGGGCCATTTCGGCGAATGATACGGCCATAGCCAGAAGGATCATCGAGCACCACTGTTAAAAGTGCAATTCCGCCGTCTGGCTGCGCTTCTAGAAGGTTCTCAATCGTTTGGTCACTGATAAGAGGCACATCGCCATAGAGCACCAGAATTTGCTCTTCGTCGCGAAATTCCCCAGAGGCTTGATCAACGGCATGGCCTGTACCAATTGTTCTGCTTGCAGTACCAGTTTAACGTCTCTACAGCCAGCGCAGTCTGCATTTGCTCAGCACCATGCCCGTAAACAAGATGGAGATTATCCGCACCCACAGAGTTACACGTATCGATAACGTGCTTAACCATTGGTCGACCCGCCAAAGTATGAAGGACTTTGGGCAGGTTAGAGTACATACGGGTACCTTTGCCAGCAGCAAGAATAACTGCGCTAAAATTCATGGTTGACAGTTCCTTGAAACAAAAATTGCGGAACAGTCTAAACGAAAAAGGTTCAAAAGGCAGGTAAACGACAAAAAAGGGCGACAAAAAGCCCAAAAAAGCAGTCATAAACGACTACTTAGAAATACAAATGTCATAAAAAAAGCGACCATAAGGTCGCTTTTTTTGTTGCTGGCAAATTATTTGCGAACGAGTTTTGTCAGTTCGATAACACGAAGCTGAGCCATCGCTTTTGCCAAGTCACTGGACGCCTGAGCGAAGTCCATGTCGTTGTGCTTATCAAGCATCTGCTCTTCAGCACGGCGCTTCGCTTCTTCAGCCTTAGCCTGATCCAGTTCTTCACCACGAATAGCGGTGTCCGCAAGCACAGTGACTGCGCTTGGTTGAACTTCCAGCGTACCGCCAGAGAGATAAATAACCTCATCCTGACCGTCATGCTTTGTAATACGGATCATGCCTGGCGTGATGGCGGTCAGCAGCGGGGTGTGATTAGGGAAAATACCCAACTCACCCTCACTACCGGTCACCTGAATAGACTCAGTAGAGCCAGAGAAAAGTTCTTTCTCGGCACTGACCACATCCAGGTGGAAGGTTTTAGCTGCCATATCGCCTCCTAAAAACCTTACAGGTTCTTCGCGTTCTCGAGTGCTTCGTCGATAGAGCCGCAATACATGAATGCCTGCTCTGGAACATCGTCGTACTCACCACCAAGGAGACCCTTGAAGCTACGCAGGGTATCTTTCAGCGGAACGTAAACACCTTTTTGACCAGTGAAGACTTCTGCAACGTGATAGTTTTGCGTCAGGAAACGCTCAATCTTACGTGCACGCGCAACAGTCAACTTATCTTCTTCAGACAGCTCGTCCATACCCAGGATAGCGATGATGTCTTTCAGCTCTTTATAACGCTGAAGTACGCTCTGTACGCCACGGGCAATGTCATAGTGCTCTTGACCAACAACCAAAGGATCAAGCATACGTGACGTTGAATCCAGTGGGTCGATCGCTGGGTATAGACCCAGAGAAGCGATTTGGCGAGACAGTACAACGGTTGCATCCAAGTGAGCGAACGTCGTTGCTGGAGATGGGTCAGTCAAGTCATCCGCAGGAACGTAAACCGCCTGAACAGATGTGATAGAACCCGTCTTCGTTGACGTGATACGCTCCTGAAGAACACCCATTTCTTCAGCCAGTGTAGGCTGGTAACCTACTGCTGAAGGCATACGCCCCAGAAGTGCCGATACCTCAGTACCTGCAAGGGTGTAACGATAGATGTTATCGACAAACAGAAGTACATCACGACCTTCGTCACGGAACTTCTCAGCCATCGTCAAACCAGTCAGTGCAACGCGCAGACGGTTACCTGGTGGCTCGTTCATCTGACCGTATACCATGGCCACTTTTGATTCTTCAGGATTTTCGATGTTAACAACACCCGCTTCCTGCATTTCGTGGTAGAAGTCGTTACCCTCACGAGTACGCTCACCTACACCAGCGAAAACTGACAGACCTGAGTGTTGAAGTGCGATGTTGTTGATAAGCTCCATCATGTTAACGGTCTTACCTACACCTGCACCACCGAACAGACCGATCTTACCCCCCTTCGCGAACGGCAGATAAGGTCGATAACTTTAACACCAGTTTCCAAAAGTTCAGTCGCATTAGACTGGTCTTCATAGCTTGGTGCTTCACGGTGGATTGAGTAACGCTCTTTCTCACCGATATCACCACGCTCGTCGATAGAGTCACCCAGAACGTTCATGATACGTCCTAGAGTTTCTGAACCAACTGGCACTTCGATTGGTTTACCTGTGTTTTCTACTTCCAGTCCACGACGCAGACCGTCAGAAGAACCCATAGCGATAGTACGTACGATACCACCACCTAGCTGTTGCTGAACTTCCAGCACCAGACGCTCGCCTTCACGTTTCACATTAAGTGCATCATATACCTGAGGTACAGACTCTTGTGAAAACTCTACGTCGACTACCGCACCGATGATCTGGACGATCTTACCTGTAGCCATCGTTATTCCTCTAAAATAGTTCGTTGGCCCTTGCCTTAAACAGCCGCTGCACCGGAAACGATTTCCGACAGCTCCTGAGTAATTGCAGCCTGACGGGCTTTGTTGTACACCAGTTGCAGTTCATCAATCAGATTTCCTGCGTTATCTGTTGCAGCTTTCATCGCAACCATACGTGCAGCTTGTTCACAAGCTAGATTCTCAACAACCCCTTGGTACACTTGTGATTCGACATAACGAACCAACAGAGTATCCAGCAGAGGTTTAGGCTCGGGCTCATAGACATAGTCCCAAGCATGGTTGCGTTGCATGTCTTCGTCTTCTGACTTAGGCAAAGGCAGCAATTGATCGATTACTGGCTCCTGCGTCATGGTATTTACAAAGTTGTTGTAAACCAGATACAGGCGATCCAGCTGGCCTTCATCATATTTTTTCAGCATTACACCGACAGTACCGATGAGTTCGTCCAGAGACGGGTTATCACCCATACCTGAAACTTGTGCTGAAACGTTTCCACCGTAGGTGTTAAAGAACGCTATGGCTTTTGACCCGATAAGTGCAGTGTCGATTTCAACACCTTTATCAGACCATTCCTGCATATCCTTAACAGCACGTTTGAACATATTGATGTTCAAACCGCCACACAGGCCACGGTCAGTAGAAACAATGATGTAACCGACGCGCTTGGCTTCACGCTCTTCCATATATGGATGGCGATACTCGAGGTTACCAAGTGCGACATGACCGATCACTTTGCGCATAGTGACCGCGTATGGACGTGATGACTGCATAGCTTCTTGCGAACGACGCATTTTAGAAGCAGCCACCATTTCCATCGCTTTGGTGATTTTCTGCGTATTTTCGACGCTTCCAATCTTATTGCGAATTTCTTTTCCGCCGGCCATCGTTACTCTCCATTACCAGAAGACCGCCGAAGCGGCCCTCTGCGCATTACCAAGTTTGCGTTGCCTTGAAATCTTCAACCAGCTTGGTTAGCTGACCTTCGATTTCACCGTTGTAGTTACCAGATTCATCAATCTGAGCAACCAATTCGGCGTGTTGTGACTTAGCAAACGCCAGCAGCGCGGCTTCGAAATCGCCCAGCTTGTCAGTGTCAACGTCTGTCAGGAAGCCTTTCTCCGCAGAGAAAATAACCAGAGCCTGCTCAAATACAGACATTGGTGCATACTGCTTCTGCTTCATCAGCTCAGTAACTTTCTGACCGTGGTCCAGCTGCTTCTTCGTTGCCTCATCAAGATCAGACGAGAACTGAGCAAATGCTGCCAGTTCACGATACTGTGCAAGTGCAGTACGGATACCGCCTGACAGTTTCTTGATGATTTTCGTTTGAGCAGAACCACCAACACGAGATACCGAGATACCTGGGTCAACTGCCGGACGGATACCTGCGTTAAACAATTCAGTTTGCAGGAAGATCTGGCCATCAGTGATTGAGATAACGTTGGTCGGTACGAATGCTGATACGTCACCCGCTTGCGTTTCGATGATTGGAAGAGCAGTCAAAGAGCCAGTCTTACCTTTCACTTCACCATTGGTGAATTTCTCAACGTAATCTTCGCTAACACGAGCAGCACGCTCAAGCAGGCGAGAGTGGAGGTAAAATACATCACCAGGGAAAGCTTCACGGCCCGGTGGACGACGCAGCAACAGAGAAATCTGACGGTAAGCAACAGCTTGCTTTGACAGATCATCATATACGATCAGTGCATCTTCGCCGCGGTCACGGAAATATTCACCCATTGCACAGCCAGAGTATGGCGCAAGGTATTGTAGAGCAGCTGCTTCAGAAGCAGAGGCAACAACAACGATGGTGTTTTTCAGTGCGTCATGCTCTTCCAGCTTACGTACAACGTTTGCAATGGTAGAGGCTTTCTGACCAATCGCTACATAGATAGAGAAAATGCCAGAGTCTTTTTGGTTGATGATCGCATCAATCGCCAGCGCTGTTTTACCAGTCTGACGGTCACCGATGATCAGCTCACGCTGGCCACGGCCGATTGGGATCATCGAGTCAACAGACTTATAACCAGTTTGTACTGGCTCATCTACTGACTTACGTGCGATTACGCCCGGTGCGATAACTTCTACTGGAGAAGTCAGCTTAGCTTCAATCGGACCTTTACCGTCGATTGGCTCACCCAGAGTATTAACAACACGACCCAGAAGTTCAGGACCTACTGGCACTTCCAGAATGCGGCCAGTACCTGTTACTTTCATGCCTTCCTGAAGGTCAGCATAAGGGCCCATCACAACCGCACCTACAGAGTCGCGCTCAAGGTTAAGCGCCAGTGCGTAACGGTTGCCTGGTAGTTCAATCATTTCACCTTGCATTGCGTCAGCAAGGCCATGGATGCGAATGATACCGTCGCTGACTGACACGATGGTACCTTCGTTGCGAGCTTCACTTACAACGTCGAATTTTTCGATACGTTGTTTGATCAGGTCGCTAATCTCCGTGGAATTAAGTTGCATGCTCCAATTCCCCAAATCAAGACTGCAATGCATCGCTCAGGCGGCGAATACGGCCACTTACTGAGTTATCGATGACCAAGTCTCCAGCTCGAATCACAACCCCGGCAACCAGGGTCTCGTCTACACTACAGTTCAGCTTCACTTTGCGCTCAAGGCGCGCTTCCAGCTTGACGGTAATGGCATCAAGTTGCGCTTGTTCAAGCACAACCGCAGAGAGGACTTCAACATCAACCTGCTTTTCGTGTTCACGGCGAAGCGCCATAAACTGAGTGCACACTTCCGGCAACGCTTTTAAACGGCCATTATCAGCCAATACCTTAATAAGGTTTTGACCTTTTTCGTTGAGCTGATCACCAGAGACTGAAACAAAAATATTGGCTAATTTATCCGCAGTGACAGAGCCACTCAGTAAATCAGCAATGGTTTCATTTCTAGTAACCTCGGCAGAGAAAGCGAGCATTTCAGACCACTGGTCCAGCTCGTTTTGCTCCACCGCCAAATCAAATGCTGCTTTAGCGTAGGGGCGTGCAATAGTTGTCAGTTCAGACATGGCGGCCCCTCCTTATTAAAGTTCTGCAGTGATTTTATCGAGAATATCTTTATGAGCAGACTCATCAATTGAGCGCTCCAGAATTTTCTCAGCACCGATAACGGCTAGAGTTGCAACTTGTTTGCGCAGTTCATCGCGAGCACGATTGCGTTCAGCATCGATTTCAGCTTTACCCTGAGTCAGGATATTGTCACGTTCAGCATTTGCTTCATCGCGAGCTTCATCAATAATTTGTGCTTTACGCTTATTCGCCTGCTCGATGATCTCAGTTGCAGCGCGCTTTGCTTCTGCCAGTTGGTCGGAAGCATTAGCCTGGGCCAAATCCAGGTCTTTTGCGGCACGATCAGCCGCCGCTAGACCGTCAGCAATTTTCTTCTGACGTTCCTCAATCGCTTGCATAAGTGGTGGCCATACATACTTCATGCAGAACACCACGAACATAAAGAATGCGATCGCCTGGCCAATCAGAGTAGCGTTGATATTCACAACAGCGCCTCCCTTCTAGTTAGCTTCAGGTAAAAGTTCAAGCGACTTAAGCAAGTTGGCCAACGAACGGGTTAGCAAAGATGATAAGCAGAGCGATAACGATACCGATCATTGGGATTGCATCCAGCAGACCTGCGATGATGAACATTTTCACCTGCAGCATTGGAGCCATCTCTGGTTGACGCGCTGCACCTTCCAGGAATTTACCGCCCAGAATTGCAAAGCCAATTGCTGTACCCAGTGCAGCAAGACCTACAATGACGCCAACGGCAATTGCAGAAAAGCCTAATAAAGTTTCCATCACTATCTCCAGTTTCTTGTTGTCGGCACTATGCCGGAAAAGTAGAAAAAAAGTTAAAATTATTAATGGTCATCCACTGTGTGTGCCTGAGACAGGTACACAATGGTAAGCATCATAAATACAAAGGCCTGGATTGTAATTACCAGGATGTGGAATATTGCCCAAGGCAATGATCCCAGCCATTGTCCCCACCATGGCAGCAATGCTGCACACAGGATAAACACCACCTCACCCGCAAACATGTTACCGAACAAACGCATGCCGAGGGAGAGTGGCTTCGCAAGTAGCGAGATCACTTCCAGCATCAGGTTGAAAGGTATAGCAATCGGATGGTTGAATGGGTGAAGAGCAAGCTCTTTTGCAAAGCCACCAAGGCCTTTCATTTTGATGCTGTAGTACACCATCAAAGCAAAGACACTCAGGGCCATACCCATAGTGATGTTGACGTCTGCTGAAGGAACAACTTTAAGGTATGGAATGCCTGCCAGTTCCGCTGGATACGGAAGGAAATCAATGGGCACGAGGTCCATTAAGTTCATCAGAAATATCCAAACGAAAATCGTCAGAGCCAAAGGCGCTATCAACGGGTTTTTGCCCTGGAAGGTGTCACGGACGTTTTCATCCACAAACTCTACCAGAATTTCAACCGCGCACTGAAGCTTACCCGGGACTCCTGTGGTTGCTTTCTTTGCTACTGAACGGAACAGCCATAAAAAGCCGAGCCCGAGCAGGACAGAGAAAAACAGGCTATCAATATGTAACGTCCAGAAACTTCCTGGCTCCACAAGACCAAGCTTGTCAGTCGACAAGTGTTGTAAGTGGTGCTGGATGTAACTTTCTGACGTAAGCGCATCACCTGACGCAGCCATAACTCATCCTATTTGTTGTTGTTAATGAATAAAACTGGTGCAAGGATGTTGACCCCAAGTACCAGCAAATAGGTCAGTTTGAGGGGAACGAGTTCCACCTCGGCATACAGGTAAACAACGGAAAACAAGCTGACTGTAAGCAGGATTTTGAGGACTTCACCACCGTAAAATGATGTCACTACCGATTTGGCAGCTCTAGCCCCACTAAACAGGAAAGCACACACAGCAAAAGCGGTATTTGCAACAACAAATATCCCTCCTCCGATGAGCGCTGATATTCCCCAGTCGACATTGATGACCATAGCCATCGTGATTGCCGTTGCTAACACGACGCACGCCTGCAGAAGCAATAATCTTTTCGCGAGCCTGCGACCAGATCGTGCGAGCGTCGATACCATGTATTAGTTCCTCGATTCCTTTCCACTTAGCACAAAAAATTGCCGTGCTGGGAAAACTGCGAAAATTATACGTTTCACATTATTGAATGCAATCTGAACATCTCAAAAATGGAGACTAAATTTTACAACAGGTATGGTTGATCACAGTTAGCAAATTAATGTAACAAAGCTTAAAACATGCATGTTCACACTTCTATACCCAGCGTTGCAAGAATTTGCATCAATTGCTGCGATTGTTCGAAGTTAATCACTAGTTTACCACTTCCGTTTTTGCGTTGTGACAATTGGACGGGTGTGCCGAACTTTTCATTGAACCGATCTTCCATTTTTGTCAGCTCAGGCGACTTTTCTTCGGGCTGAGCGGGCTTTTGTGGCGTCAGGTATTTCTTAACCAGCGCCTCCGTTTGCCTAACGGTTAATTTTCGTTCAACAGATTCTTTTGCCGCTTCTACCTGCTTTTCGCCTTCAAGTCCGAGTAAGGCACGAGCATGCCCCATATCGAGCTGCTGCTCAAGCAGCAGGGTTTTAACATCAGACTCCAGTCCATTCAGGCGCAGTAGGTTACTGATCGCGGTACGGGACTTACCGAGGCATCGGCAAGCTGTTGGTGGGTGAGGGTAAAATCAGCAACAAGACGCTCCAGTGCTTGCGCTTCTTCCATTGCGTTAAGATCTTCACGTTGAATATTCTCAATCAACGCCACGGCACTGGCCGCTTTATCGTCCAGTGTCCGAACCAGACACGGGACAACAGATAGACCAACACGCTTGGCTGCACGCCAACGTCGTTCACCTGCAATTATCTCGTAGTTGCTGTCAGACAGCTTGCGAACCACCAACGGTTGGATGATCCCCTGAGCGCGGATAGACTCAGCCAATTCTTCCAGCGCTTCTTCGACCATGTCCTGTCTTGGCTGATAAGCACCAGGCTGGAGTTGTTGCACAGGTAAGTACTGCAGCTCACTCTCAGAATCGGTGTTTTTTTGCGGCTCTGCTTCAAAGTGAACCCGCGCCTGCGCCTTGGTACTGGTGGCGAGCAGGGCGTCCAGGCCTTTTCCAAGACCTCGTTTTGTTGCATTCATGGTGTGTCCTTAAGAAGCATTTAGCACGTCTGCTGACTGACGGGCTATTTCCTCCCGCCTCAGCATCTCTCCGGCCAATGCCAGATAAGATTTGGCACCGCTGGAGTATTTATCGTAATACATTGCCGGGCGTCCATGGCTTGGCGCTTCTGCAAGACGAACATTACGGGGAATAACCGTCCGGTAAACTTTATCACCGAAGTGTTTTTTGATTTGTTCAGAGACCTCAACCGACAGGCGGTTGCGAGGGTCGTACATGGTACGAAGTAAGCCCTCAACATGGAGGTCTTCATTGACCACACCAGCCAATTTACTGATGGTGTCCATCAAGGCAGTTAATCCTTCCAGTGCAAAATACTCACACTGCATTGGAACCAGCACTGAATTCGCGGCAGTCATCGCATTGATGGTCAATAGGTTAAGCGAGGGCGGGCAATCAATGAAAATAAAATCATATTTATCCCTGACGCTTTCTAGAACATTTCGCAGGCGGACTTCGCGGGCAAACACTTCCATGAGCTTGATTTCAGCGGCCGTCACATCGCCATTCGCAGCGATAAGGTGGTAGCCACCTGATGTTTCTGTCACCACCACTTGCTCAAAAGGCGTATCTTCAACAAGCAGCTCATAGGCCGTCGCTGCAACATTATACTTATCCACACCACTGGCCATGGTCGCGTTCCCCTGAGGGTCCAGATCAATCACCAATACGTTTCTTTTCGTTGCTGCAAGTGATGCGGCAAGATTGACACAGGTTGTGGTTTTCCCTACACCACCTTTCTGATTAGCTATCGCAATGACCTTTCCCACAAGCACCTCGTCTTTTAGTCCTCTGAAGACAAGATTACTAGATGACGCTGACCTTCAAGTGCCGGAACAGTCAAAGATTTGATATCGGTCACGGAACAATCAGTAGGAAGGTTATCAAGCTCGAGATTATCCAACTGGCCTTTCAGCGCATAAAAACGCCCATTTTCGCCCGGTAGATGGCGACACCAGTTGACCATATCGTCAATTGAAGCGAATGCACGACTCAGCACGCCATCAAAACCTAACTCTGGGCGAAATTCTTCAACCCGGCTCTGAACGGGCGTGACATTATCGATGTTCAGCTCATGGATAACCTGTCGAATGAATCGGATCCGCTTGCCGAGACTGTCGAGAAGAGTAAACGATTTTTCAGGGTTTACGATTGCCAGCGGGATACCCGGTAATCCGGGGCCTGTGCCAACATCAATGAATCGTTGTCCATCCAAGTGCTCACTGACGACCAAGCTGTCGAGAATATGTTTGACCACCATCTCTTTTGGCTCGCGTACCGACGTCAAATTGTACGCTTTGTTCCACTTGTTGAGCATTTCAACATAGCCAAGCAGCTGTTGTTGTTGCGGTGCAGGGATCTCGATCTCTGCTTGTTCAATGAGTTGTGCGAGATATTCTTTCACTTACGTTCACGCTCCTTTTTTGAGCATGCCTTGTTTTTTCATGTAAACCAAAAGGATAGAGACAGCGGCAGGTGTCACGCCTGAAATGCGTGATGCTTTGCCAATCGTCTCTGGACGTGCATCTTCAAGCTTGGCAACGACTTCGTTTGACAGTCCTTTGATTTGCTTGAAATCCAGCCCTGTCGGCAACTGTGTGTTCTCATGACGTTGTGATTTGGCGATTTCGTCTTTCTGACGGTCGATATAGCCGCATACTTAACTTGAATCTCAACTTGCTCGCGAGCTTGCTGATCGTTGTGAGCGGGCCCGAAGGTAGGATTACTGACCAGTTGATCGTAAGTCATCTCGGGGCGGCGCAACAAATCTTCACCGCTCGCTTCTCGCGTGAGCGGAGATTTAAGATGGCTGTTCATGGCCTCGGCATGTTCTGACGTCGGGTGGATCCACGTATCACGCAGGCGTTGCCTTTCCTGCTCAATATTTTCCATTTTTTCACTGAAGCGTTGCCAACGAGCATCGTCAACCAGACCCAGTTTACGGCCAGTTTCTGTTAGACGAATATCAGCGTTATCTTCACGCAATAACAGTCTGTATTCGGCGCGCGATGTGAACATCCGATAAGGTTCTTTCGTGCCCATGGTCGATAAATCATCAATCAAGACACCCATATATGCCTCGTCACGACGTGGACTCCAGCCCTCTTTGCCCTGCGAGAACAGCGCAGCATTACAGCCAGCAACCAAGCCTTGCGCTGCTGCCTCTTCATAACCCGTTGTACCGTTGATTTGGCCAGCAAAAAAGAGGCCACTCATATATTTGGTTTCAAACGTTTGCTTGAGATCCCTCGGATCGAAAAAGTCATACTCGATGGCATAACCCGGTCGGATCACCCTGCATTCTCAAAACCTTCGATCGAATGAATGATCGACATTTGAACATCAAAGGGCAGGCTGGTTGAAATGCCATTTGGGTACAACTCATGGGTTGTTAGTCCTTCTGGCTCAACGAAAATCTGGTGGCGGTCCTTGTCCGCAAACCGCATGACCTTGTCTTCGATAGATGGGCAGTAGCGAGGACCTATGCCTTCAATCACACCCGCATACATGGGGCTACGATCGAGATTACTGCGGATCACATCATGCGTTTTTTCGTTGGTATAGGTAATAAAACATGGCAACTGTTTCGGGTGCTCTGACTTGTCACCCATAAATGAAAATACCGGGCGTGGATCATCACCGTGTTGTGTTTGCATGACGCAGAAATCAACAGTGCGTGCATCAATACGAGGCGGTGTACCTGTTTTTAATCGATCAACCCTGAATGGCAAAGCTCGGAGACGATCTGCAAGCGCAATCGACGGAGGATCGCCTGCGCGGCCTCCTGAGTAGTTTTCTAGACCGATATGGATCTTTCCACCAAGGAAGGTACCCACGGTCAATACAACGGCTTGTGCGCGGAATTTGAGCCCCATTTCAGTGATAACACCCATGACCTGATCGTTCTCAACGATCAAATCGGTAACTGCTTGTTGAAACAGCATGAGGTTGGGTTGATTTTCCAATGTCTCACGAACGGCTGATTTGTACAGCAGTCTGTCAGCTTGTGCCCGTGTGGCTCGAACAGCTGGGCCTTTTGATGAGTTCAAGGTGCGAAATTGAATGCCGCCTTTGTCGATAGCACTAGCCATGACACCGCCCAACGCATCGACTTCTTTTACCAGATGTCCTTTTCCGATCCCCCCGATAGCAGGGTTACATGACATTTGCCCCAACGTATCAATATTGTGTGTCAGCAGTAGGGTTTGTTGCCCCATACGTGCAGCGGCCAGCGCTGCTTCTGTGCCTGCATGACCACCACCAACAACGATGACGTCAAAGTTATCCTGGTAAAACATGTTGTTACCTCGAAGGAATAGGTTGATCGATTGGTTTGTTCAAAAGGGTGGATATTCTACCCTGTTTGCTTTCATGAGAGAACAAAAAGTGTGATCTTTGATCGAACCCTTTTCTCTTTAAAATATATAAAGATCTTTTAGATAGATCTTCTATTAGATCTTTTATTAAGGGAGGCGATCCATGTGGATAAGTGTTATTTGATCAACATGATCATGCATTTAAGAAGGATCACTTTCTGTGGGGGAGCTTGGATCAACTACTGTATCGCTTGGGATCAAAATGGCTATTTATACACAGGGGGTTAGAGGGACTAGATCTATTAAAGGGATAACTATAGGTTGATCACCGTTTAGATCTATAGTTATCCACAGTATGATTTTTTAAATTGAATAAGTTTTTATAACAGCACTCTCGAGAGTTATTCACATATCTTTAATTTCCACTGAGATAACCATGCTTCGGCAGGCTCCTCTGGAAGTGGGTTTTCCAGGATATCGATGTCGAGCCTATCAGCCACGCGTTTTGCGCCGAGTTGCTCTAATAGTGAATCTGCTTTTTTTCCTGCGCCGCAAAACGTGTCGTAACTCGAATCGCCGATGGCAATGACAGCAAAATTAAGTGCTGAGAGATCTGGTTTTTGGCTTTCTAACTCTTCCATCATTGGCGCCAAGGTATCTGGGAAATCGCCTGCACCATGTGTTGATGTAATGAGTAGTAATTGATCGTTGAGAGACAGATCTTTTAACTCTGCTTCGTTGATTACCTCTGTATTCAGTCCTTGTTTTTCAAGGATCTCTGATAAGTGATCAGCCACGTACTCGGCACCACCTAGTGTGCTACCGGTAATGAGGGTTATTCCTTTCATCGCTTTCCCTAAGTGTGATTAGTAACGTGGGCTAGTATTCCGTCTATTAGAAAGGGGAGTCAAGCTGTGTGGCTGATACAGTGGTGACACTGCTTTTTGTAACTGATGTTTTGAAGCGACGCTAACTTTTCCATCGCCATACTTCTTTGCCTGCCTGACTGCGCTGTTTGCCGCATCTATTAGTCGGTATCCGTCGACAATATCTGTCTGGCGCGTTGCCACGCCAATACCTGCGCTAAATTGAATCGCGCCTGTTTCGAAAAGTAAGGTTCGGGTTCTGATCGAGGTTTTCAGTGCTTCAGCGAGTTCAAGCGCGTCGCTAAGTGTTTGTTCTGGAAGCAGTATGACGAACCTGTCGGCATGGAGTCTTCCTATGTGGCAGTTGATATCAGCCAGGTCCGCTCTCAGTTGGTTTGCTATGTCCACCAAGGTCAAATCGCCTTTGTCCCATCCATGTTCGTTATTGATGTTCTGGAATTTATCGATATCAATGACAATGACTGACAGTGTGCTGTTGAGGCCAGTTATCAGCGTGGTGCTTCTTCGATATATTTCATAGCCATTTAACGTGTCTGTGAGTGGATCACGCTCTAGATTTCGCTCAGCGCTGAGATGGAAGTGGTTAAGCTCAGAAAGATGGGAGTAGACAAGAAAAATCATAAAAGCTAGATAGAGACCGACAAACAGCGCAAAGCTTGTTGGTTTTACTGAGAGGGGAAGCAGTTTGGTATTGTCTGTCATGGTGAATAAATAGAACATCAATATCGCCGTGGCAGCCGTTGAAATAAACAGCAATTCTTTCTGTGATTTACCGAACACAATCATTGTTACGACTGGACCAATAACGAGTAACAGTTCTGTATGCAGTTGCTGAGGAAAGACAAGTAGGGCGAGACAGGTTATATGGCTGTAAAAAACCACCAGCACCCAACCCGACGCCAGTTTCCGCAATCCTTCTAAATTCAATATCCATGTAATGGGATAGAGGAGAAGAAATAGGCCATTTGTCATTGCTGCCTGTGGGCTTCCGAAAGCTAATAGAAGCGCGGCACTGATGATCAGCGAGATAAATACACTCATCAGAGCCACGAGATTAGTGAGCCGAAGATGGACGTATTCTTGTCGATCACATTTTTTGATACCGATATTGGTAATCGGATCCAGAACGCCTTGCATAACTAGGCCTCGATCACATGAGCTTTGCTTGAGTTTAGCAAAGGCGTATTTACCCATATGTTTGTATTAAGATCGTACTTTTATCTGTGGATGGATCTGTTTATAGAGTTTGAGAAGATTTTAACTAGATCCTGTTAGTTACTGAGATTACTGGGCTTAAGGGAAGATCTTTGTGGCAGAATAAAATATCGACCTGTGAATAACTTTATTGGCAACTCTGTTATTGAAATAAAAACTAACCCAATGATTGGTAACGAATCGGACGGTTTTTTGGCTACAAGCGGTCAGTGCTTTGTGCTAAAAAAAGAGCCCATTGAGGGCTCAGATATGGAAATTATTTACCGATACAGAATGAGCTGAATATCCTTCCCAGCAAATCATCTGAGCTGAACTCACCGGTGATTTCATTTAAGTGCTGCTGAGCGAGACGAAGTTCCTCTGCCAAGATTTCTCCAGCCATGTAGCCTTCTAGCTGATCTCTTCCTGTGTAAACGTGTGATGCCGCTTTTTCGAGTGCTTCAAGGTGTCGACGTCTGGCCATAAAGCCACCCTCTGTTGCGCCTGAAAACCCCATACAGGCTTTAAGGTGTTCACGAAGATCATCCACCCCTTTTCCTGTCATGGCACTGAGCCGGATCAGCGTAGGGTTGTTTGCATGACAGATCCCGAGCGTTTCATCGGTCAGATCCGCTTTGTTACGGATCACGGTAATGCCGACTGACGCAGGTAAACGGTCGATAAATTCAGGCCAGATCTCTTCGGGGCGAGAGGCATCGGTCGTGGTGCCATCAACCATAAATAAAACCCGGTCAGCATTGGCTATTTCATCCCAAGCACGCTCAATACCAATACGTTCCACCTCGTCAGACGCATCACGAAGACCTGCGGTATCAATGATGTGAAGCGGCATACCGTCGATATGGATATGTTCTCGAAGCACATCACGTGTTGTGCCTGCAATGTCAGTGACGATAGCGGTCTCTTTTCCGGACAGTGCGTTCAACAGGCTGGATTTACCTGCGTTTGGTCTGCCTGCGATGACCACCTTCATGCCTTCGCGCATGATAGCGCCCTGATTTGCCTCTCGGCGGACGGCTTCAAGCTGTTCGATAATCGAATTAAGGTCGTTGGACACTTTTCCGTCGGAGAGAAAGTCAATTTCTTCTTCCGGAAAATCAATGGCTGCTTCCACATACATGCGGAGGTGAATCAGCCCTTCGACCAATTCATTAACTTTGCCAGAGAAGGCGCCCTGTAGGCTTTGCAGCGCTGATTTTGCGGCTTGCTCTGAGCTAGCGTCAATGAGGTCGGCAATGGCTTCAGCCTGAGCCAGATCCAGTTTATCGTTGAGGAATGCGCGCTCAGAGAACTCACCCGGGCGTGCCGTGCGAATACCTTCTATGGCCACAATACGCTTTATTAACATGTCCATAAGCACAGGACCACCGTGTCCCTGAAGCTCGAGAACATCCTCACCAGTGAACGAGTTGGGAGCTTGGAAGTATAAGGCAATTCCCTGATCCAGAGCCTTGCCGTCAGCATCATTGAAAGAGAGGTATTCGGCGTGTCTGACTGAGAGTTCTTTGCCTACAACCTGCGCTGCAACGTCGCGTGCTTTTGGGCCAGACACGCGAATGATCCCGACACCACCTCGTCCTGGCGGTGTTGCTTGCGCCACGATGGTGTCATTGTGCTCTAACATGCTAATTACCTGTTCAATTCAAAACTGCGGTTAAGTGTATCGTAATGCGGTGCTCAACAGCATATTCAATACACAGAGATATACGAAAAAAGGCGGCCGATGGCCGCCTTTTCTGGCTCATAGAAGGTTAAGCTCTACTGTGTAGGCCTTTTTTCTCCAGTGAGCGATAAATCAAAAACTGCTGGATAAGTGTCATGATGTTAGACACCAGCCAGTACAGTACCAGGCCTGACGGGAACCACAGGAAGAATACTGTGAACATGATTGGCATAAAGTTCATGATCTTCTGCTGCATTGGGTCTGTGATGGTGCTTGGACTCATCTTCTGGATCAAGAACATAGATGCTCCCATCAGGACTGGCAGCACGTAGTATGGGTCTTGTGCTGACAGGTCTTGAATCCAAAGCATAAACGGTGCATGACGCAGTTCGACTGACTCCATCAACGACCAATAGAACGCAATGAAAATTGGCATCTGTAGTATCAGAGGTAAACAACCACCGAGTGGGTTTACTTTCTCTTTCTTGTACAGCTCCATCATTTCCTGACTCATGCGCTGACGGTCATCGCCAATGCGCTCACGCATTTCCTGCAGTTTAGGTTGCAGCATGCGCATTTTCGCCATTGACGTGTATTGCGCTTTTGTCAGTGGGTACATCAGACCACGGATAACCATGGTCATCAGGATAATTGCCACACCCCAGTTAGAGACAAGCGACTGAATAAATGTCAGCAGGCTGTGCAGCGGTCTGGCAATAAACCACAACCAGCCGTAGTCTACGGTCAGCTCAAGGTTAGTCGCGGTTGCTTTCATTTCGTCTTGCAGCTTCGGACCTACCCAAAGCGTAGTTTTCAGGGTGTCTTCTGTGCCTGGTGCGATTTGTACCGGAGGCATAAGAAAACCAATGAAACCCTGGCCATTCTCGGTACGGGTAAACAGATTGGTGTCACCCTCTTCGCGCGGTATCCAAGCACTGACGAAGTAGTGCTGCATCATTGCAGCCCAGCCTTCTTCTTTGGTAGACGGGTTCACGCTGATAGTCAGGTTCAGATTCTTGTCCTGCATATCATCAAAGCTGTATTTCTCGTACTTCTGGTTGTCTGCCGAGTAAACGCCACCACGGTATGTTGGCATGGTCAGGCTGCCACCGTCGTCCATTAAGGTCTGCTTTAGCTGAGCATACATTTTTACGCTTGCTGTCTCAGCTGACTGGTTATCGACGGTATAAGTCACATCAATGGCGTAGCTGCCACGATTGAGCGCATAGGTTTTGGTGTAAGTGATGCCATCTTTTACCATGGTCATCGGAACGCGCAGCTCGTCTTGTCCATTGTCTAGCACAAACTCTTTAGCACTGACGTTGAACTGAGCACGGCCTTGTGGAGTATCAATACCGCTGGCGCCTATCAGGCCGCTTTGTGCCGTAAAGGTATGACCCGGTTCAGATTTGAGCAGAACAAATTTTTTCTCAGAATTCAGCTCATCGTCGTACTGGCGCAATTCAGCACGCACAACGTCACCACCCTCGGTATCCACTGTCAGCTTAAGAACATCAGACTCAATGGTAATGAGATCTTCTGATACTGCGGCGTCGGCCATAGGCTGAACGGCATCCGAGCCGACTGGAACATCACCACTGGTTTGTGCTTGCTGTGTTACGCCCTGTCCCTGTGGTTGAGGGGATGTTTCGACATTCCACTGCTGATAAAGCAGGAAAGAGACGAAAAGTAGGGCAATCAACAGGATATTACGTTGGGAATCCATTGTTAATTGTCTCGATTATCATTTTCGTTAGGTGGCACAGGATCGTAACCACCAGCGTTTAAAGGATGGCATTTTAATAGACGTTTACTGGCTAACCAAACACCTTTTATCACACCGTGACGGTTGACCGCTTCTATCGCGTAATGAGAACAGGTGGGATGAAAACGACATCGTGGTCCAATGAGTGGACTGATGGCCAACTGATAAAAGCGGATGAAGCCGATTATCAGCGTTTTCGCGGCGGACGTGATAAACGTAACCATAACTTATCGAGCAGCGTCCTCAATTCGTCGTTGCTGAGGTCGTTGGCACTTTTTTTAGCGATCACCACAAAATCTTTTGAAGGCAATTCATGTTGACGCAGACGGAAACTTTCCCGCACCTGGCGTTTGAACCGATTTCTGTCAACAGCGAGCTTAATTTGTTTTTTAGGCACAGCTTGACCGAGTCGGGCCTGACCAAGTTTGTTGTTTCTGGCGAGAATAGTTAAGTGCGGACTGCCAGCGCGATGAGGTTGCTGGAAGACAGAGTTAAAGTGTTCGGGAGTTAACAGACGTAACTCCCGAGGAAAAGCTAGCTTATTCAAAATCGCAATGGATTATTTTGAAAGCTGCTTACGGCCTTTCGCGCGACGAGCGCCAATAACCTTGCGACCGTTCTTAGTTGCCATGCGAGCACGGAAACCGTGAGTGCGCTTGCGCTTTAGAACTGAAGGTTGAAAAGTGCGTTTCATGGTTTCTACCTTATTACTGATCAGTTTTTAGGTTTTGTTAACCCGACGTGGGACTGTTCGTCCGACGCCTCTCAACAAAGAGGCCGGATTGTAATCACTGGCTGATGATTAGTCAATCATAAACCCGTGGGTTGTTATCCAGTCTCCGGGCGCGCAATTATACGGTTAACGAAAATAAGCGCAAGGATCCTTCGCCGATCGGGCCTTTAGCGTGCTGTGAATTTTTTGTGATCAATTAATGTGTAACTGTGAATTGATCCACGTTGTCTGATCATTTTTCGTCGATCTGTCGAGTCGGTAGGCCCCAAGAGAATGTGGGTGATATTTCATCTTTGTGTGATCGTGGATCTTAAATTGATGGCGATCTAGGAATAAAACTGTGAGTAATTAGAGGGAATTCTGTGTCCTAATGACCCATTTTTGTGTGAAGTGTGTGTATAACTTCGATCTTATTCACCGATAGAGGGATCTTGGCGCTAGCTATCCGCTGGCGAGCGGTATAAAATTAACCCCCTTTTCAGAAACTTTTTATGAGTGTGGAGTCAGACGTGTCATCTTCGCTTTGGTTGCAGTGCCTTCAGCGCCTTCAGGAAGATCTTCCTGCAACAGAATTTAGCATGTGGGTTCGACCGCTTCAGGCGGAGTTGAATGACAATACCCTGACATTGTTTGCCCCAAACCGATTTGTATTGGATTGGGTGCGTGACAAGTACCTCAATAGCATTAACCAGCTGTTGAATGAGTTCTGTGGTGTTGATATTCCCATGTTGCGTTTTGAAGTCGGCAGTAAGCTATTGCTGCCACGGCGCCACCCAACATTCCGAGCACGGCAGCGCCTGTGGCACCTGCGGTGGAAAAACCAGTGGGCAGAACATGGGAGCCTGCGCCGTCACCTGTGCAATCTGATGTTAATCACCGCTCAAATGTGAACCCGAAACACCAGTTTGTTAACTTCGTTGAAGGTAAGTCTAACCAACTCGCACTTGCAGCAGCGCGTCAGGTAGCTGATAACCCCGGTGCAGCGTATAACCCGCTTTTCCTTTATGGTGGAACAGGCCTCGGTAAAACTCACTTATTGCATGCCGTGGGCAATGCCATAAGCGATCGCAAAAAAGATGCCCGCGTTGTGTACATGCACTCTGAGCGTTTTGTTCAGGATATGGTCAAAGCGCTGCAAAATAATGCCATTGAGGAATTCAAGCGGTATTACCGGAGTGTCGATGCACTGCTTATCGATGACATCCAATTCTTTGCCAATAAAGAACGGTCTCAGGAAGAGTTTTTCCACACTTTTAATGCATTGCTCGAGGGCAATCAGCAAATTATTCTCACCTCAGACCGCTATCCAAAAGAAATCAGTGGGGTAGAGGACAGGCTAAAATCCCGTTTTGGTTGGGGTCTGACGGTGGCGATTGAACCACCTGAGCTGGAAACCCGTGTTGCGATTTTGATGAAAAAAGCAGAAGACCACTCCATTCGTCTGCCCGACGAAGTGGCATTTTTTATCGCCAAGCGCCTGCGTTCAAATGTTCGTGAGCTTGAAGGTGCGTTAAATAGGGTAATAGCGAACGCTAACTTCACTGGTCGTGCGATCACCATCGATTTTGTGCGTGAAGCTCTCCGTGACTTGCTTGCTTTGCAAGAGAAGCTTGTGACGATTGATAACATCCAAAAGACGGTCGCCGAGTATTACAAAATTAAGATGGCAGACTTGCTGTCAAAACGTCGCAGCCGTTCAGTCGCGCGTCCTCGTCAGGTCGCGATGGCACTTTCAAAGGAACTGACAAACCACAGTCTCCCAGAGATCGGAGACGCATTTGGTGGCAGAGACCACACAACCGTGCTTCATGCCTGCAGAAAAATTGAACAACTGCGGGAAGAGAGCCACGATATAAAAGAAGACTATTCAAACCTCATTCGGACCTTGTCATCCTAATATGAAATTTTCTCTCAGCCGTGAATTATTATTGAAGCCGCTCCAGCAGGTCGCAGGTGCGATCAGTGGACGGCCATCACTGCCAATCCTGGGTAATATATTACTCAAAGTGGAAGGCGGTGAGTTAACACTTACTTGTACTGACCACGAGGTTGAGCTTATCGCACGTATCGCAGTCGATGCCGATGCGGTTGAAGGCGCAATTACTGTGCCATCGCGTAAGTTTCTTGATATTTGCCGCGGTTTACCGAGCGAAGCGTCAATCTCCTTTTCTGTCGAAGGGGACAGGGTGTTAATTCGTTCTGGACGCAGTCGCTTCACCCTTTCTACTTTGCCAGCTGACGACTTTCCAAACATTGAAGATTGGCAAAGCGATATCGATTTGACGTTGACACAGGGTGCGCTGCGTCAGCTGATTGAACGTACGCATTTTTCAATGGCCAATCAGGATGTCCGTTATTATTTAAACGGCATGCAGCTGCAAACAGAAGGGGAAACACTGCGTTCAGTGGCGACAGATGGTCACCGACTTGCGATTGCCGAAGTTCGCCTGGATACTGCGGTCGACATCAAGCAAGTGATTGTGCCACGTAAGGGTATTACCGAATTAATGCGCTTATTGGATGAGCCCGATGAAGTTGTCGTGTTGCAGGTCGGCGAGTCGAATATCCGTGCTGAACTTAGCCAGTATGTGTTTACATCAAAGCTTGTTGATGGGCGCTTTCCTGATTATCGCCGTGTGTTACCGCAAGGCGCTGAGCAAGTCATGCTCGCGGATTGTGAGATACTAAGGCAGGCACTCAGTCGTGCAGCTATTCTTTCCAACGAGCGCTTTCGTAGCGTGACTATGAATGTAAGTAATGGCTTACTTCGTATTTCTGCCAATAACCCTGAACAGGAAGAAGCGGAAGAGCTGGTAGATGTGGATTATCAGGGCGAAGAGATCGAGATTGGTTTTAATATCGGCTATGTGTTGGATGTGCTTAATACACTTAAATGCCAAAATGTTCGCTTCTCAATGAAAGAAAGCGCCTCTGCTGCGCTAATCGAAGATTGTGATAATGAAGATGCCATGTATGTGGTGATGCCACACCGTCTCTAATATGACGTTGTCCCGTTTAACGATACATGATCTGAGAAATATCGAAGCCTGTGACTTTAGCCTGTCATCAGGCTTCAACTTTCTTATTGGTGCCAATGGCAGCGGAAAAACCAGTGTATTAGAAGCTATATACTACCTTGGTCATGGCCGCTCATTTCGCAGTCAGCTGACGGGGAGGGTGATCCGCCATCAGCAGGATAGTCTTACCGTTCATGGACGCGTCAGTCAGTCCGGTGCTTTGTTGCCTGTGGGCCTCCGTAAACACCGCGATGGTACTACTGACGTTAAAATTGGCGAAGAAAAGGGCCAAAAGCTATTTCAGCTTGCTGAAATACTGCCCATGCAACTCATTACGCCTGAAGGCTTTGAGCTTTTAACCGGCGGGCCTAAATGCCGTCGTCCATTTATTGACTGGGGAGTGTTTCATGTGGAACAGACGTTTTATGCGTGCTGGTCTCGTGTTAAACGCCTAACCAAACAGCGCAACGCCCTGTTGAAGACGGCTAAAAGTTATCGCGAACTGAGTTATTGGGACGCTGAGTTAGTTCCTCTTTGTACTCAGATAGATATGTGGCGCAGAGCTACGTTGAAAAACTGTCTGAGCGTGTTGAGACACTTTGCCGGGCGTTTCTGCCTGAATACGAAATTACACTGTCTTATTCCCGTGGGTGGGAAAAAGACGCTGATTATGCCGAGTTATTAAGAGATAACTTTTCGCGTGATCAGCAATTGGGCTACACAGTCAGTGGCCCGCACAAAGCTGATCTTCGTCTACGTGTCTCGGGGACTCCCGTTGAAGATGTATTGTCTCGAGGGCAGTTAAAACTGCTTGTCTGTGCATTACGTTTGGCGCAGGGACTTCAGCTTACAGAAGATACTAACAAGCAAGTATCTACCTTATTGATGATTTTGCGTCTGAGCTCGACAGTAGCCGCAGAGCGTTGCTTGCTGAGCAACTCAAAATAACAGGCGCACAGGTCTTTGTCAGTGCGATTAGTGCTGATCAGTCGCTGAAATGTGCGACGAAAATAGTAAGATGTTTGTTGTCGAAAACGGTAAAATAACCGCAGGATAAACTAAGCGAGAGTAACTCAATGTCCAACAATTACGATTCATCAAGTATCAAGGTTCTAAAGGGCCTTGATGCCGTTCGAAAACGTCCAGGGATGTATATCGGTGACACGGACGATGGCACTGGTCTGCACCACATGGTTTTTGAGGTCGTCGATAACTCGATCGATGAAGCACTCGCTGGTCATTGTAACGACATTCTTGTCACTATCCATGAAGATGGTTCCGTCTCAGTCCGCGATGACGGTCGCGGTATCCCTGTTGATATCCACGAAGAAGAAGGCATATCAGCCGCTGAAGTTATCATGACTGTGTTACACGCAGGTGGTAAGTTTGATGACAATTCCTATAAAGTGTCTGGCGGTCTGCACGGCGTTGGTGTTTCTGTTGTAAATGCTTTGTCAGAGAAACTCGAACTGACTATCTGGCGTCACGGTAACATCCATCAACAAATTTATAAAATGGGTGTACCTGAAAAACCGCTTTCAGCTATCGGTGATACAGAAGAAACCGGTACGAGAATCCGTTTTTGGCCAAGTGAAGAAACATTTTCTGACATCCTCTTCCACTATGAGATTCTCGCAAAGCGTCTGCGCGAACTTTCGTTCTTGAACTCGGGTGTCTCAATCAAGCTCGTCGACGAGCGAGAGGAAGACAAACAAGACCACTACATGTATGAAGGTGGTATCCGCGCATTTGTTGAGCACCTTAACCGTAATAAGACACCAATACACCCGAGCATTTTCCACTTTGAAACGACACGAGAAGACGGTGTTAGCGTAGAAGTTTCTATGCAGTGGAACGATGGTTTTCAAGAAAACATCTATTGCTTTACCAATAATATTCCGCAACGTGATGGTGGTACTCACCTCGCCGGCTTCCGCGCGGCACTCACGCGTACGTTGAATTCTTTCATGGAGAAAGAGGGCTATTCGAAAAAGGCGAAAGCGGCAACATCTGGTGATGATGCTCGTGAAGGTTTGACGGCGGTTGTGTCGGTCAAAGTGCCCGATCCTAAATTCTCGAGCCAGACAAAAGATAAGCTGGTCTCCTCTGAGGTTAAATCTGCTGTTGAGACTGCGATGGGTGAGAAACTGTCTGAGTTCCTGATCGAAAACCCGCAGGATTCAAAGATTGTTTGTAGCAAAATCATCGATGCTGCGCGTGCCAGAGAAGCGGCAAGAAAAGCCCGTGAGATGACTCGCCGTAAAGGTGCACTTGATCTTGCAGGCCTTCCCGGCAAGCTTGCTGACTGCCAGGAAAAAGATCCGGCGCTGTCTGAACTCTACATTGTGGAGGGTGACTCAGCAGGTGGCTCAGCGAAGCAGGGACGTGATCGTAAATGTCAGGCTATATTGCCACTGAAAGGTAAGATCCTGAACGTAGAGAAAGCCCGTTTCGATAAAATGCTGTCTTCGCAAGAAGTCGCTACTCTTATCACTGCGATGGGTTGTGGTATCGGGCGTGATGAATACAACCCTGACAAGCTGCGTTACCACAGCATCATCATTATGACCGATGCGGACGTCGATGGCTCACACATCCGTACGTTGTTGCTGACATTCTTCTATCGCCAAATGCCTGAGCTCATTGAGCGTGGTTACATCTACATTGCTCAGCCGCCTCTTTACAAAGTGAAGAAAGGAAAGCAAGAGCAATACATCAAGGACGATGATGCGATGGAACAGTTTCAGGTGTCTCTGGCTCTTGAAAATGCATCATTGTTTGTCAATCAAGATGCACCCGCAATGAACGGTTTGGCCCTTGAAGATTTGGTCAAGAAATACAACGGTGTGATGAAACTGATCAGCCGCATGAGCCGTCGCTATCCGACAGCACTTCTCAACGAACTGGTTTATCAACCTCGTCTTGCCGTTGATAGTTTGACTGATGAAGGTCGGTGAAGGCATGGATGGACAATATTGTTGAAATCCTCAACCGTAAGTCTTCGGGTGAAAGTCAGTATCGCTCTGCGATTAAGTTTGAAGAAGAACGTGGTGTCTACCAGCCTGAACTTATCGTAAGAACCCATGGTGTTGATCACGAATACGTTGTCAGCTATGACCTGCTTAATTCGAAAGAATATGGGCGTATTGCTGAACTCTCAGAGACTTTAAATGGGCTTTTAGATGATACGGCATACATTCAGCGTGGTGAGCGTAAACAGCCTGTGAGTAGCTTTGCAGATGCACTGGCATGGCTCATCAAAGAGTCGGGTAGGGGGCTTAGCAAACAGCGCTACAAAGGTCTCGGTGAGATGAACCCTGACCAGCTTTGGGAAACTACCATGGACCCAGAATCTCGTCGAATGATGCGTGTCACGATTCAGGATGCCGTCGCTGCTGATGAGTTATTCACAACCCTAATGGGGGATCATGTTGAACCTCGCCGTGCATTCATTGAAAACAATGCATTGAAAGTAGCGAATCTCGATGTGTAGTGTTTGACCTCGTGTTTAACTTTGAGAAAAACGTCGCATCGCGACGTTTTTTTTTCGAAAAGTAATTATTTGATATGCTTTTTGTTGTGTATTTACCCATTAGTTTCTTTCAGGTATCCCTTCAACATCCATTTTAGACAAATCGTTCAAACGTCTACTTTTGCATATTTATTTCATAAAAACAGAAACTTACTGAAGGTCCGTTTGAAGTATCGTTTGCCAGTGTCTTAGTACTGGTTTGTATATTAAGTATCTGTTATTTAATGGTTTCTAATTTGACTACGATGGGTGTCACTTGCTAAAACGTACTCAGCATTACTTGGCCTTGTATTGAGAACTACTCAGCCAATAAGTAACTGCTATGTAAATATCGTCTGTTATAGCTAAAGCAAAAATGCGAGTCGTTTTAGTTATCGCATAAGATATTTATTAATGGTTCCAAGACATCTGAAATCCATCTTTAGGTCATAACAGACCTCTCAAGCAAGGAGAAATAGTTTTTATTTCTCCTTTTTTTTCTTCATCTGTGTGAAAAGTTGAACAGGTACAGGTGTCATTCTTCTCAGATTTCACACAGCATATGATTGACATGTAAGTTTATGATTTATATATTTTTTAAATAGAAAGCGGCCATGTTTCACGTGAAACATGACCGCAAAATAGAGAATAAACTACTTTATGATTAGTTATTGTAGAGGGCTGAAATTTCTGTCGCTAAAATCTCAATACCCCGCTCAAGAACGGATTCATCTTGTACATAATTCATTCTGATGCACTGACGCCCATGTTCCCACCCATCTTCCAGTCCAACAAAGAAGTACTCTCCTGGCACAATAAGAAGTCCTTGATCTTTAAGGCGACGATAGAGCTCTTTGGTGGTTATAGGTAATTCTTCAAACCACAACCACAAAAACATCGCCCCTTCAGGCTTGTGAATTTTGAAGCGGCTATCTCTGATTGATTGTTGAAGTAGTCTTACTGCAAATTCTGATTTGGCCTTGTAAAACGGCTTTATGATATTCTCACTAAGATTTAATATGTCACCTGTTTTAACCAGTTCAAGGCCCACTGCAGGTCCAAGGCTTCCTGGTGAAAGGCTAATAATGCCGTTCAAATTTGTCAGTGCCTGTATAACTTCTTCATTCGCTACTATGATACCGCAACGTAAACCCGGTAACCCGAGCTTAGATAGGCTAGAACACAAGATGGTGTTACCATTCCAAAATGGCGTTACCGATTCGAAAATGATATTGGGAAAGGGCACTCCATAAGCATTGTCTATGATGAGCGGTACGCCGTTGTCTCTGGCGAGCTTGTCCAGCTTGGCAATTTCGTCGTCTGTGAGTACATTACCCGTCGGGTTCGTAGGTCTCGACGCACAAATAGCACCTACAGATTTATCCACCTCCAGTGCATCAAAATCAACATGATATTTGAACTGGCGCTCTGGAAGAAATTCAATCTCCGGCCTATAGCTTATGAACATATCAGCGGATACACCCGAATCCCCATAGCCGATATATTCAGGTGCTAGGGGTAGCAATATTTTCTTCTTGCTACCGTCTGGGAACTCACCCGCAAACAAATTGAATAGATAGAAGAATGCAGACTGACTACCATTGGTTAGCATAATATTTTTACTTGAAATATCCCAGCCATAGGTATTTTTGAATAAGTCTGCCAGTGCTTCTATAAACTCATTCTTGCCCTGAGGACCATCATAATTGGCCATGGCTTTTACTAGGGAGCCGTTGGCTAAAAGCTTGCTTGAAATTTTCTCGAACTCAGAAAGCATCTCTGGGATTTGCGCGGGGTTACCACCACCTAGCATGATGGTATCAGGGTTTCTTAACCCTTCATTTAGATCATCCATGAGTTGGGTGATCCCGGAGTACTGAGTAAACTTCTTTCCGAATTTCGATATCTGCATTGCGTCCGAGCCTTAAAATGCAACTAAACTGCTGGTGGACTCAACAACATACATTAAAAAACATCTGATTTGAATGTCATCAATACTGAAATTTTAGCATTATTTTCTGGGTGTAAATGGGTAGGCAGAAATAGTGGAGTAGCGGTTAAATATGGATGTGTTTCACGTGAAACATGAGATAAAAAACCCCGCTAGTGCGGGGTTTGTATTGGAGAATTGAGCGTAAGTTACTTTTGCAACAGCGAAATATCGGCAACGTTCATAAACTGTTGACGAAGCGTGCTCAGCAGAGTCAGGCGATTAACTTTCAATGCCTCGTCGTCTGCCATTACCATGACATTGTCAAAAAAGTTATCGACGGATTCACGAAGCTTGGCAAGCTCAGTTAACGCCTTCTGATAATCTCTGTCTGCAAATACTGACTGAAGTGAAGTAACAACATCTGCGACGTCATTTGCCAATGCTTTCTCTGCGTCTTCAATTAGAAGGGAGGTATCAACTGCTGTTGGAAGTTGGCCTTCAAACTTGGCGAGGATGTTACCCACACGCTTATTCGCAGCGGCTAATGACTCAGCTTCATCAAGGCCGCGGAAGTGCGTAACCGCCTTCACTCGCTTATCAAAATCTGTAGGCTGTGTAGGGCGCTGAGCTAATACCGCCTGAATCACATCAACACTATGACCTTCGTCTTGATACCATGCACGGAATCGACCGAGCATGAATTCAAATACGTCTGACTCTACGTTGTCATTTGTCAGTCTATCGCCCAGTAGCGTGCGGGCCTGACCGATTAACTCAACGAGGTCTAAATCAAAGTTGTTCTCGACAATAATGCGAAGTACACCAAGCGACGCACGACGAAGTGCAAACGGGTCACTGCCTTTTGGCGCTTGTCCGATACCAAAGATACCGACGATCGTATCAAGTTTATCGGCCATTGCGACTGCTGAAGAGACTTTCGATGATGGTAGCGTATCGCCCGCAAAGCGTGGCATGTAGTGCTCATTCAACGCCAGTGCAACATCCTCTTTTTCACCATCATGACGCGCATAGTGCATGCCCATAACACCCTGGGTATCGGTAAATTCAAATACCATGGATGTCATCAAATCACACTTACACAGCAGGCCTGCACGTTTTGTATTATCAATATCACCGCCAATTTTGTCAGCTATAAATGCTGCTAGCTCGGTGATCCTGTCCGTCTTGTCTTTGATGGTACCCAACTGCTTTTGGAAAACCGCTTTTTCAAGTTCTGGCAACCGGGCAATCAAAGGGCTCTTGCGGTCGGTATTGAAGAAGAACTCTGCGTCAGCAAGGCGAGGGCGGACAACCTTCTCATTACCTTCGATAACATGGCGAGGCTCTTTAGATTCAATATTAGAAACGAAGATAAAGTTCGGCAGAAGAGCTTTGTTGCTGTCGTATACAGGGAAGTACTTCTGGTCGCCTTTCATGGTGTAAACCAAGGCTTCGGCAGGTACCTTGAGGAATTCAGGCTCAAACTTTGCTGTGAGAACAACAGGCCATTCAACCAGCGAGGTGACTTCTTCTACTAAGTCATCTTCAAGGTCTGCTGTACCGCCAACTGCATCAGCGGCTTTCTTGGCATCAGCAATAATGATGGCTTTTCGGGCATCGTAATCGGCCATTACTTTGCCACGCTCTTCGAGCAGCGCTGGGTATTGTTCAGCAGAGTCAATCATAAACTCTTGCTCACCCATGAATCGGTGGCCACGGATAGTACGTGCTGATGCCACACCCAATATTTGGCCTTCTACCAACACATCACCTAACAGGATCGTCAGTGTTTTTACTGGGCGGATAAATTGCGTATCCTTGTCACCCCAACGCATTGGCTTAGCGATAGGGAGTTTAGCCAGTGCATTGGCTGCCAAGTCGATAACAATATCTTTGGTTTTTTGGCCTTTGACTTCTTGCTTAAACAGAAGCCACTCACCTTTATCGGTGACCAAGCGCTCTGCTTGCTCTACCGTAATACCATTGCCTCTGGCCCAGCCTTGCGCAGCTTTGGTTGGGTTTCCATCTCCGTCAAAGGCGACAGATATAGCAGGGCCTCGTTTCTCAACAACTTTGTCAGCTTGCGATTCTGCAAGCTGAGAGACTCTAAGTGCAAGACGGCGAGGGGAGGCATACCATTGAATGCCTTCATGGGTAAGACTTGCCGATTTTAGCTCACTTTCGAAGTTCGCGGAAAATGCTTCAGCAAGCGTACGAAGTTGCGTTGGTGGTAACTCTTCCGTTCCGAGTTCGATTAGAAATTCTTTAGTCATAGTGTCGCGTCCCCTTACGCCTCATTCTCGGTCTTTTTACACATAGGGAAGCCGAGTGCTTCGCGTGATGCGTAGTAAGCTTCAGCCACTGATTTAGTCAGGTTTCTGATGCGAAGGATATAGCGTTGACGTTCGGTAACCGAAATTGCCTTGCGGGCATCTAATAAGTTAAACGCGTGCCCTGCCTTTAGGATCCGCTCATAAGCGGGAAGGGGTAAAGGCTTTTCCAACTCAAGCAGTGAATTACATTCTTTTTCGCACTGATCAAAAAAGGTAAACAGGAAGTCGACATCGGCATGTTCGAAGTTATACGTCGACTGTTCAACTTCGTTTTGGTGGAAGATATCGCCGTAAGTCACCTTACCAAGTGGGCCGTCTGCCCAAACGAGGTCATAGACGGAATCAACGCCCTGGATATACATCGCCAGTCGCTCGATACCATAAGTGATTTCGCCAGTGACGGGCTTACACTCAAGACCACCTACTTGCTGGAAGTAGGTGAACTGAGTGACTTCCATACCATTTAGCCACACTTCCCAACCCAGGCCCCATGCACCGAGCGTCGGGTTCTCCCAATTATCTTCAACGAAGCGAATATCGTGCACTTCAGGGTCGACACCTAATACTCTCAACGAGCCAAGGTAAAGCTCCTGTATATTGTCAGGCGAGGGCTTAATGATGACTTGGAACTGGTAATAATGCTGTAATCTGTTTGGGTTTTCACCGTAACGGCCGTCAGTTGGACGACGAGATGGCTGGACGTAAGCCGTTGCGATTGGCTCCGGGCCAAGCGCGCGAAGGCATGTCATTGGGTGAGAGGTGCCTGCACCTACTTCAAGATCGAGTGGCTGAACGATGGTACAGCCTTGTTGGGCCCAGTAATCCTGCAGCGCGAGGATCATGCCCTGAAAGGTCTTTATATCGAATTTATGCATTGTCAGGTTCGCGCGATTAGTTGTTGGTAAATGAGAAAAATAACACGCGATTATAGCTTGGGCTAGGGGGGATAAGTAGTGTAAATGGCGTTTTTTTGTTCTTAGCGTTGCTCTCTTTTGCGAACAGGACAAAACGTAGGGCGTTTAGATGACAAATAATGCCAACGATACTGGGCTCATATACAGAATGGCATTTGGTTTAAGATAAAAAGCAGCAGACGCCACTTTTTATCAGCGGCTTATAAGCCTTTTTTGATCAGGTATCGGAAAGGGGCTTTTTCCACTTCAGAAGCCAACAAGGTGTGATCCATGAATCGACAAAAACTTGGGATGTCTCTTGTTGTTGAGGGATCATCAGCTACAACGAGTAGTGTCTCTCCGTCTTCCATATTGCGAATTGCCTTTCTCACCATCATGACAGGCTCCGGACAACGCATACCTTCAGCGTCTAATTGGTGATCTGGGCTCTCGAAAATTGTACTCATAAGTTAGTTTGGAAGTAAAAACGTCGAGTTGATCATACTTATGTCCATAAAATATTCAATGGGGCTTGGAATTGTAAAATTTGCGTGTAGTTTAAGTAACAACTTGTTAACCAATATTGCGTTGTGGTACGAATTGCTGTCTGCACAACGGGAGATCATTGTGCTGAGAAAAACACTTGGATACAGCACCCGTATCGCAACATATGGCATCGCGAGTGTCGCCACTGTTGTTGGTTTGTCGAACAGTAATTCAGCTGATGCGCAAGCAGTACTCATGACGGCGCTGATAGCTGTTGTATTCGGCTTGTGGATTGAAACAAGCAACGCAGCAAACGACAGTCTCTAACTCATTACTCATCAACTACACTCACACCCGGTTTTCTTGGGCTTCCCCGCTTCAATGCGGGATTTTTTTTGCTTTTTTCTGGGTACTCTATCATTAATCGCGAACCAATTTCATTGGTAATGTTGAGAATCGTGTTGTTAGTGTTCAGGAATATAGGTGAGTGCTCATTCGAAAATTGGCGTCGTAATAAACGTTTTTATAAAAAAAGCCGCGTATGCGGCTTTTCATGTTAATCGGCATTTTTTCGAGATTTAGATTTTAACGACAAGTCGACCAGATACCTTTCCATCAACAATATCCACCGCAGCCTGAGGGACTTCATCGAGTGAAACCTGCTTGCATGACTGTTGATAGAAGCTTTCAGGAAGTAGTTTACTGATTTGATCCCATGCGCGTTGACGTTTTTCTATCGGGGCATACACCGAGTCGACACCCAGGAGGCTGACGTTTCGAAGGATAAATGGCATCACAGTGGTAGGTAAATCGAAACCACATGCCAGTCCACATGCTGCCACGGCACCACCGTAATGTATTTGGCTAAGCACTTTAGCCAGCATAGTGCTGCCTGTTGTATCGATGGCTCCTGCCCATAATTGCTTTTCAAGCGGACGGGCAGGTTGGTTTAACTCTTCCCTTGCTATCACCCGTGAGGCACCAATTGACGTCAGCCATTGCTGGTTTTCTTCTACTCGGCCGGATACCGCAACAGCTTGATAACCAAGCTGTGAGAGCAAGGTAATAGCAACAGAGCCAACACCGCCGCTTGCGCCCGTTACCAAGATTTCGCCATCTTCTGGCTTTATTCCTGCATCTTGGAGCGCTTGCACGCAGAGCATGGCCGTTAGCCCCGCGGTACCAATTTTCATAGACTGTTCAGATGAAAGTTGGCTAGGTAGAGGTACTAGCCAATCAGCGTTAACGCGTGATTTTTCTGACATCCCGCCCCAATGTGTTTCACCGACGCCCCAACCTGTGAGCACGACATGCTGACCAACACTGAACCTGTCATCCGACGATTCCAGTACAGTACCCGCAAAATCAATGCCGGGAACCATGGGAAACTCACGCACTATTTTGCCTTTACCGGTAACGGCAAGCCCATCTTTATAATTAATTGACGAGTATCGACGGCGACGGTCACATCACCTTGAGGTAACTGATCATCATTGAGTTGAGTGATGGTTGTTGTGGTTGTTTTGTCTTCTTGGTTAAGCAGCAAAGCTTTAAACATCGGGACCCTCCGTTGAATCGGGGTTATAAGATTTTCAAACGAGTGTAAGGCTTATGGTAACAACAGAAAAGAGGAACAGGGTTGCTATAGCGCAAGACTTATGGGAATTGAAAATGAAAAAAGCGGCCTCAAGAGGCCGCTTTGTCGTATAACGTTGGTTATACGCGTTCGAAAATGGTCGCGATACCTTGACCAAGACCAATACACATGGTGGCAAGACCGATTTCTACGTCTTTGTCTTCCATGATATTGATAAGGGTCGTGGAGATACGAGCACCAGAACAGCCTAATGGGTGACCCAGTGCGATAGCACCGCCGTTAAGGTTAACCTTATCCTCTACTTTATCAAGCAGACCAAGATCTTTCAGGCAAGGCATAGACTGCGCAGCAAAGGCTTCGTTGATTTCTACCATGTCGATGTCATCCATCGTCAGGCCAGCACGTTTCAGCGCAAGACCCGTAGCAGGTACTGGACCGTAACCCATGATTGATGGATCACAACCCATCACCGCCATCGAGCGGATGCGAACACGAATCGGTAGGCCAAGTGCTTTCGCTTTCTCTTCGCTCATGACCAGCATCGCAGATGCGCCGTCTGACAGGGCTGATGAAGTACCTGCAGTAACCGTACCATTGACTGGGTCAAACACAGGACGCAGTGCAGACAGACCTTCGACGGTTGTTTCTGGACGGATAACTTCGTCATCTTCCATTAGGAACAGGCGCCCTGTGCTGTCATGTGCTTCAATCGGCACAATCTCTTTACGGAAGCGGCCTTCAAGGGTTGCCTGATGCGCGCGTTGGTGAGAACGAACAGCAAACTCGTCTTGCATTTCACGGGTAATACCGTGCATACGACCCAAAAGCTCAGCAGTCAGGCCCATTGAGCCTGCCGCGCGAGCAACAGACTTTGACATACCCGGGTGGAAGTCGACACCGTGCGTCATAGGTACGTGACCCATGTGCTCAACACCACCAATCAGGCAGGTGTCTGCATCGCCAACCATGATGGCGCGAGCTGCATCCTGAAGAGCTTGCATTGATGAACCGCACAGACGGTTTACCGTGTTTGCAGGGACAGTATGTGGAATCCCTGCCAGCAAAGAAGCATTACGGCCGATGTTGAAACCTTGCTCCAGAGTTTGCTGAACACAGCCCCAGTAAATGTCATTGATGCTTGCAGGATCAACCTGTGGGTTGCGCTCAAGCAAAGATTTCATCAGGTGTGCCGATAAATCTTCAGCCCTGATGTTGCGAAATGCGCCAGCTTTAGAGCGGCCCATTGGCGTACGAATACAATCGACAATCACAACGTTATTCATTTTTATTTCCTCTATATCCTTATCCGGTTGTGTTAAACAGACTGTCGTTGGGTATCGTAGTACCCTTCGCCTTTCGCAGCCTTATCTCTCAGGCTCTGTGGAACCTCATACATTGGGCCCAAGTGAGCAAACTTGTCTGCCATCGCTACATATTCTGGAAGACCAATGGTATCCAGATAGCGGAATACACCACCACGGAATGGAGGGAAGCCAATACCATAAACCAGCGCCATATCAGCTTCAGCAGGCGTTGCGATGATACCTTCATCCAAGCAGCGAACCACTTCGTTGATCATCGGAGCCATTACGCGGGCAATGATATCTTCGTTGCTAAAGTCGGCTTGACCGTCAACAACGTCGGCAATCAGTGCATCAACCTCGGCATCTTGTACTTTCTTAGGTCGACCTTTCTTATCTGTGGTGTAGAGGTAGAAACCTTTACCGTTCTTCTGGCCAAAGCGTTCAGTTTCAAACATCACGTCGATAGCATCACGGTAGTCTTTCGCCATACGCTCTGGGAAGCCTTCAGCCATTACAGCCTGTGCATGGTGAGCAGTATCAAGGCCAACAACGTCCAGTAGGTATGCTGGGCCCATTGGCCAGCCGAACTCTTTTTCCATCACTTTATCGATTTTACGGAAATCGCCGCCATCTTTCAGAAGCTGACTGAAGCCGCCAAAGTAAGGGAAGAGAACGCGGTTTACGAAGAATCCGGGGCAGTCGTTGACCACGACTGGGCTCTTGCCCATAGCTGCTGCGTAAGCAACAACGCGAGACACTGTTTCTTCTGACGTCTTCTTACCACGAATAACTTCAACCAGTGGCATTCGATGCACTGGGTTAAAGAAGTGCATACCACAGAAGTTTTCAGGACGGCTGAGTGACTCAGCAAGTACATCAATTGGGATAGTTGAGGTGTTCGATGCCAGAATCGCGTTATCACCGATAAGTTGCTCTACTTCGCTCAGTACAGCCGCTTTCACTTTCGGATTTTCAACAACCGCTTCAACAATTACGTCAGCAGTCTCGATGCCCGCGTAATTCAATGTCGGCGTGATAGAAGACAGGACTTGAGCCATCTTCATGCCATTCATACGGCCGCGCTCAAGTTGCTTGTTCAGAAGCTTCGCTGCTTCCTGCATGCCCGTTTCCAATGAATCCTGGCTGATGTCTTTCATCATTGCAGGAACGCCACGGCTTGCAGATTGATAAGCAATACCACCGCCCATGATACCAGCACCCAGAACGGCAGCGCGCTGTGTTGGTTTGCCATCTTTCGCGGCTTGCTTGGCTTTTGACTTAAGGTATTGGTCGTTAAGGAAGATACCAACCAATGCCTTTGTCACATCGTTCATCGCCAGTTGAACAAAATGTTCGCGTTCGATGTCCAATGCAGCGTCACGTTCATTACGCGCACCCGACTCAATAGCAATAACAGCAGACATTGGTGCAGGGTAGTGCTTACCAGCAACTTGAGCCACCATGCCTTTCGCCATGTTAAAGCTCATGGTTGCTTCGGTTTTGTTTAGTTGCAGCGGCGCTTTTTTCTGTGTGCGGCGTGCTTCCCAGTTGATGTTGCCAGCAACCGCATCTTTCAGCATCGCCAGACCTGCGTCTTTCAAATCAGCAGGCTCTGTTACAGCGTCAAGAATACCCAGCTTCAACGCATCTGCAGCTTTCTTGTCTTTACCTGCGGTGATGATTTCCATAGCGGAATCAGCACCAATAATTCTTGGTAGACGAACAGTACCGCCCCACCCAGGCATGATGCCAAGTTTAGTTTCAGGTAGACCGATACGTGCCGTGGTGTCACCCACGCGAATATCTGTAGCGAGTATACACTCACAACCGCCGCCAAGAGCATGACCGGAAATAACAGATACGGTTGGGAATGGCAGATCTTCAAGCTTGTTGAAGATGTCGTTTGAACGTTTCAGCCAGCTATGCAGCTCTTCGGCTGGTTTCGAGAAAAGTCCGAGGAATTCAGTAATGTCAGCACCTACAACAAATGCTTTTTTAGCAGATGTAATTAGAAGGCCTTTAACGTCAGATTCTGCAATGATGGCATCGAGTGCTTCATTCAGAGACTGAAGGGTTGCGACATTAAACTTGTTGACTGAACCTGGTGCATCCAGGACCAGTTCAACGAGACCATCATCCAGACGGCGCACTGAAAGGGTGTCACCTTGGTAAATCATGTTCTATCTCCGTATTTGTCGTTCTTGGTCTGTTATTTCCATACTGGTTAGACCAGCTTTTTTATTAGTCTGAGCGCTTGCATCTTAAATAGCAACAAAAAGGTTAAACGTCTGTTTAAAATTGTTGTTCTAAGTTTGACTATTTAACATCTACTGATAGCTTAAGCGTAGTCCCAAAGGTTGGAACATCAGTAAAAGGTGATGTATGTGGTAACATGCACTTTCTCCTCATTCCGGGTAACACATATGGAAACAACGCCTTACCTAATTCCCCTTAAAAGTGTGGTAGTTGAAGAAGAAATAAAAAAAAGCCGTTTCATAACCTACCTGGCGCATACCCCTGGTATCGAAGAGGCCAAGGCGTTCGTGAACACCATCAAAAAAAAGCATCCTGATGCACGACATAATTGTTGGGGATTTGTTGCCGGGCGCCACAAGATTCAATGAAGTGGGGATTCAGTGATGATGGCGAGCCGTCAGGCACCGCAGGTAAACCCATCTTGGCTCAGTTGAACGGGAGTAATGTCGGTGAAATAAGTGCAGTCGTCACGCGTTACTATGGCGGGATACGCTTGGGCACCGGAGGATTAGTGAAAGCTTACGGCGGAGGGGTGCAACAGGCATTGTCGTTCTTGGTCACTAAAGAAAGAACCGTCGCTGTTCAAATGCAGCTTAGCTGTGAATACTCTCACATTGCCTTAATAGAAAGCATACTTGCATCACACAACGCAGTTCAGCTTCATACCGATTTCAGCCATAATATTTTGATGACAGTGGAAGTGGATGCCAGAGCATCCGATCTGGTGGCGGATGAAATATTCAGCCGAACCCGAGGTCAAGTAACCGTAAGCTTACTTCAATAACAAGAGATAATCAGGTAATCCCTGATTCATAAGGACATAACCGCTTCGGGCCATGCAATTTCGTTCAATTATCCGTATCGTCGGACTTCTCCTGGCACTATTCAGCATTACGATGTTGGCGCCAGCACTCGTGGCCTTTATCTACCGTGATGGTGAAGGCTTTCCGTTTGTCCTGACCTTTTTTCTTCTACTTGCTGGTGGCGGTGCATTATGGTTTCCAAACCGTAAGTACAGACACGAGCTAAAAGCTAGAGATGGCTTCCTCATTGTGGTTCTTTTTTGGACGGTAATTGGCAGCGCAGGCTCTATTCCTTTTATGCTCTCTGAGCAGCCTGACATGACCACGACCGACGCATTTTTTGAATCCTTCTCCGGCCTGACCACGACAGGGGCCACAGTGATTGTTGGTCTCGATAATTTACCCAAAGCGATGTTGTTCTACCGCCAACTTCTGCAGTGGCTGGGCGGAATGGGGATCATCGTTTTAGCCGTTGCCATTTTACCCGTGCTGGGTATCGGTGGTATGCAGTTGTACCGTGCGGAAATACCGGGTCCTGTTAAAGACAGTAAAATGACGCCGCGGATAGCCGAAACGGCAAAAGCGCTTTGGTACATCTATCTGGCCCTGACCTTATCCTGTGCGTCGGCCTATTGGCTGGCAGGTATGTCTCCCTTCGACGCATTGAGCCACAGCTTTTCAACGGTTGCTATCGGTGGTTTTTCTACTCATGACGCCAGTATTGGCCATTTCAACAGTAATGCGATAAACCTGATCACAGTTTTCTTCCTCTTTATATCCGCCTGTAACTTTTCTCTTCACTTTGCCGCTTTTGCCAGTGGTGGGCTTCACCTTAACTATTATCTGAAAGATCCCGAGTTCAGGGCCTTCGTATTCTTACAGTTGGTGTTATTGCTGGTGGTATTTTCGGTACTGGTGGGAGATAGGGTATACGATTCGCTGTTTGAGACGTTCAGTCAGGCTATTTTCCAGACCGTCTCTATCTCTACGACTGCAGGTTACACGACCAGTAGTTTTGTCGACTGGCCTTTGTTCTTGCCCGTGCTACTCCTTTTCTCTTCATTTATTGGTGGCTGCGCAGGCTCGACTGGTGGCGGGATGAAGGTCATTCGTATTCTTCTCCTATCACTGCAAGGTTCAAGAGAGCTGAAGAGACTTGTTCACCCAAGAGCCGTCTACACCATCAAAATCGGCAACAAGGCTTTGCCATCACAAGTAGTTGATGCTGTGTGGGGATTCTTTTCTGCTTATGCCCTCGTCTTTATCGTATGTATGTTGGCGTTGATAGCGACGGGTATTGATGAACTCTCCGCCTTTTCTGCTGTTGCCGCAACATTGAATAACCTTGGACCCGGGTTGGGGCAGGTTGCTCTCCATTATGCTGACATCGACTCCGCTGCAAAATGGGTGTTAATAGTGGCCATGTTATTTGGTCGATTGGAAATCTTCACTCTGCTGGTGCTGTTCACGCCAACGTTCTGGCGCAGCTGAGCAACGCAATAGAATCTTTTGAGGATGCAAACGTGGATAAAGTACTTCTCCTACACTCAAGCACTGACGGGCAAACAGTAAAAATACTCAACCGCATTAAAGACGAGCTCTCAGAGCTTTATCACTGTGACGTTATGGATGCTAATACGGTGCCTGATATCGATTTTAATGCCTATAGCAAAGTGATGATAGGTGCCTCGATTCGCTATGGCCACTTAAATAAAAAATTGTACCAGTTCATCGAAAAATACGCTGAAGCGCTTAAAAATATCAATGCCGCCTTTTTCTGTGTCAATCTCACGGCAAGAAAACCGGGCAAAGACACACCTGAAACGAGCAAGTATGTACAAACGTTTATTCAGAAATCGCCTTGGACACCTGAAGTCATGGATGTTTTCGCGGGTGCGCTTTATTACCCACGTTATCGTTGGTTCGATCGAGTGATGATACAGTTTATTATGCGGATGACAGGTGGTGAAACCGATCCTACAAAAGAGATTGAGTACACTAACTGGGACAGAGTAGGCGCCTTTGCACATAGATTTCGTACACTTTAGGAACGAAACGCTCTCTTTTTAACCGAACGCATCAAAAAGTAATAAAAAACGCAAAAAAGGGGTTGCTAAGAATTGTGACCTCCCTATAATGCCGCCTCACCGACACGGAGCGCACTGCCTAACAAGGAAATGCACCGAATCGGCACGGCGAAAATGGCCTGCAAAATTGATGAAAAATAAGTGCTTGACGCGCTGGTTTGAATCAGTAAAATGGCCGCCCGCTTCAACGGAAAAAGCCAGTGGCTATCTTGGATTGAGGCAAGTCAACAAGGTGTTTTGGGCGTTGCGACAGCAACACTGAAAAGTCTCAAAATAACTTCTTGACTTAAACGTCGGACAGCGTAACATACGCAGCCCTGACCAAGTGAAGCAAGGCTTCATAAGTCAACGCTCTTTAACAATTTGACCTATGCAATCTGTGTGGGCACTCGTGAATGATAGACAAAAAGATTTATCAATGTTTACTGAGTGACCAAACGAGATAACTTCAGTTATATCGGCACAGTCAATTCGTTTTGCTTCTGCTTTTTAAAAGTGGAGACAAAACACAACAATCTGTGTGGACACTGGCAAAGACAGTATCGTTAAGGAGGTGATCCAGCCCCAGGTTCCCCTAGGGCTACCTTGTTACGACTTCACCCCAGTCATGAACCACACCGTGGTAAACGCCCTCCCGAAGGTTAAGCTATCTACTTCTGGTGCAGCCCACTCCCATGGTGTGACGGGCGGTGTGTACAAGGCCCGGGAACGTATTCACCGTGGCATTCTGATCCACGATTACTAGCGATTCCGACTTCATGGAGTCGAGTTGCAGACTCCAATCCGGACTACGACATACTTTCTGGGATTCGCTCCACCTCGCGGTCTCGCTGCCCTCTGTATATGCCATTGTAGCACGTGTGTAGCCCTACTCGTAAGGGCCATGATGACTTGACGTCGTCCCCACCTTCCTCCGGTTTATCACCGGCAGTCTCCCTGGAGTTCCCACCATTATGTGCTGGCAAACAAGGATAAGGGTTGCGCTCGTTGCGGGACTTAACCCAACATTTCACAACACGAGCTGACGACAGCCATGCAGCACCTGTCTCAGAGCTCCCGAAGGCACTAATCCATCTCTGGAAAATTCTCTGGATGTCAAGAGTAGGTAAGGTTCTTCGCGTTGCATCGAATTAAACCACATGCTCCACCGCTTGTGCGGGCCCCCGTCAATTCATTTGAGTTTTAATCTTGCGACCGTACTCCCCAGGCGGTCTACTTAACGCGTTAGCTCCGAAAGCCACTGTTCTAGACAACAGCCTCCAAGTAGACATCGTTTACGGCGTGGACTACCAGGGTATCTAATCCTGTTTGCTCCCCACGCTTTCGCATCTGAGCGTCAGTCTTTGTCCAGGGGGCCGCCTTCGCCACCGGTATTCCTTCAGATCTCTACGCATTTCACCGCTACACCTGAAATTCTACCCCCCTCTACAAGACTCTAGCCTGCCAGTTCAAAATGACTTTCCCAGGTTGAGCCCGGGGCTTTCACATCTTGCTTAACAGACCGCCTGCATGCGCTTTACGCCCAGTAATTCCGATTAACGCTCGCACCCTCCGTATTACCGCGGCTGCTGGCACGGAGTTAGCCGGTGCTTCTTCTGCTGCTAACGTCAAGATGAACCGCTATTAACGATTCACCCTTCCTCACAGCTGAAAGTGCTTTACAACCCGAAGGCCTTCTTCACACACGCGGCATGGCTGCATCAGGGTTTCCCCCATTGTGCAATATTCCCCACTGCTGCCTCCCGTAGGAGTCTGGACCGTGTCTCAGTTCCAGTGTGGCTGATCATCCTCTCAAACCAGCTAGGGATCGTCGCCTTGGTGAGCCATTACCTCACCAACTAGCTAATCCCAACTGGGCCCATCCTGACGCGAGAGGTCCGAAGATCCCCCTCTTTGGTCCGTAGACGTTATGCGGTATTAGCAGTCGTTTCCAACTGTTATCCCCCACATCAGGCAGGTAC
>NZ_PEIB01000026.1 GCF_004116385.1 Veronia nyctiphanis
CCTTGCTCCATGTCTTTCGCGGCTTGCCGCCACCGCCTGTTGAAAAAGCTACCGCACTTAATCTTGCCGCAAACCGTGTTTAAGCCATCAAGAAAAAACAACCTGAGTGCGAATTCAAATATGTGATTGGAATTTCAGACATATCACTCAAACAAAGGTTTTTTGCAGATTCCGACACAAACCTGCGGCTATGAAAAGAGGAATTTGGCGATCAAGCTGCGGGACTAGTACTCTAAAATCGATAGGGGATAACGTTAGCATAACGGGCGTTTACTAGCCCAAACTGATTGAAACGCCTGAATCACAGTGTTTCTATGAAAAATGCACCGCGAGTAAACGTCCCGTTTATGCTCTTGTTAAATGCTTACTCCATGACTTGTTCATAGAATATTACGTCAAGTTCACCTGAAAGTTCGTTGCCGCTTTCATCCGTGATTTTATATATTTCTTGAGTACCAGCTAGTGAAGCTGAGCCCTCAAGACCACTCATTAGGTTATAGACAGACTCTTTAATAGCCAGCTCGATTAATGATACAACTTCCGCCTTTAGTTCAGGGTTAAGGTTGAGAGAATCTAGCTTAGTACCAATCTCAGTTTGACCTTCAGAACCTTGAGCATAAAGAGATACAGAGCTTTCTATCTCAGCTTTTATGTTTCTGATAAATTGATCAGGGTTCATAGTTACCTCTGGCATTTAACGCCTGCCAGCACAGGCAAAAAATGGCGGAGCAGTTTTTTGTCCTGTGGCTGCATTTGTTAGCCCTCGCTCCATGTCTTTCGCGGCTTGCCGCCAGCACCTTTCCAAAAAGCTACCGCGCTTAATCTGCCGCAAACCGTTTTTAAGCCACCAAGAAACAACAACCTGAATGTGAATTCAAATGCGTGATTAGAATTTCAGACACGTCACTCAAACTAAGGTTGTTCGCGGGATTCGACACAAACTAACGGCTATGAAAAGAGGAATTTGGCGGCTAAACCTTGGGGCTGAAAACTCTAAAATTGACGGGGGATAACGCCTTAATAAACGGCGGAAAATAGCAGGCTAAACTAAGCGAAGAATGAGCGCAAGCCTGCTGTTTTGCGTCCATTGTTTAATTAACTTGTTATATTTCAGTTGCTGAGATCCAAGTAGCTCGTAACTGATTGCCTATTTATACACTCACTAAAATATGGCAGTTGCTTATCTACACAAATAATATACTCGTCTTTTAATTCAACCACAGGCTTGATGTCTTTTACCAAATAGTGATCATTTACCTTTTTCAAGTGCACTAAAGAGAAGTTGAACGAAGTGAATTTAGGTAAACCACTTGAATGAGTGAACCCTATAAACTCAATAATTTCTGGTTCAGGATTTTCGTTGTACCACTCGTAGACGTTATATTTCAATTCAAAAGCAACATCCATACAAATACCGCTTTCTACATATTTATCGCATGACTTTTCGCTTTCGACTACTGAAAAAGGTGACCCAAGAAATACAATATCATTTGCTTGCAGCAAGGAACTAAAGAAAAGAATAAAGAAAGTAAAAATTTTCATTAATCTCTCCCTGAAATATAACGCCTGCCAGCACAGGCAATAAATGGCGGAGCGGTTTTTTGTCCTGTGACTGCATTTGTTAGCCCTTGCTCCATGTCTTTCGCGGCTTGCCGCCAGCGCCTTTTGAAAAAGCTACCGCGCTTAATCTTGCCGCAAGCCGTGTTTTAGCCACCAAGAGACAACAACCCGAACCTGAATTCAACTGCGTGATTGTAATTTCAGACACGTCACTCAAACAAAGGTTGTTTGCAGGTTTCGACACAAACCTGCGGCTATGAAAAGAGAAATTTGGCGACTAAACCTTGAGACTCAAAATTCTAAATTTGATGAGGGATAACAGTGTAATAAACCCCAAAGTGTCCAATATAATTCAAACACTTTGTCCAATATAATTCTGTTAACATTTCAAAGATAGCGTTAACATTATGAATAAATTGGATTTTTCGCACTGTCTCACAAAATTCTCCGTGAAAAAACACCAAAACGGGAAATATGAATTATATTGGACAAAACGTCTAACACTGTCTTTATATACAGTTTCTGGTGGCTTGTTATGCGGTCTGTCTTTTTAACAATGATCAGTGAATTTATGTATGAACGAAGGTACGCCAAACGTACCATCAAGAGCTATATTCGCTGGATAGCCGCTTTTATTCGTTTTCATGATATGCGCCATCCTGCCCAAATGGGTGATCGTCAGGTCACTGCGTTTCTCAATCATTTAGTTCACACCAAAGATGTCGCCGCATCCACTCAGGCTTCTGCTCTTAATGCGCTGGTATTTCTCTATCGCGAGATAATAAAGCAGCCGCTCTCAGTCGAGCTTCACTTCATAAAGAGTCAAAAGAAGAGAAAGTTACCTGTCGTACTGACACAAGATGAAGTAGCGCGGCTCCTCAGGCAGTGTGATGACCGTACGTACCTCCCCTGTGCGTTGTTGTACGGGAGCGGTCTTCGGGTGATGGAAGTCGTTCGCCTTAGAACACAGGATATTGATTTTGACTATAAGTGCATCCGAGTTTGGGATGGTAAAGGCGGTAAAAATCGGGTTGTGACACTTGCCGCCGAGTTACTTGATGGCCTGCATACTCAAATACGTCTTGTGGATGAGCAGTTGAAGAGGGATTTGCAGAATACAGACTTTTCAGGAGTGTGGATGCCACATAGGCTCAGAGAAAAGTATCAACAGCAGTGTAAAATGTTAGGTTGGCAATACCTCTTTCCATCGTCAAAACTCAGTGTCGACCCTGAATCAGAGAGCGTTCGTCGACATCATATCGATGAAAAACAACTCCAGCGTGCCGTTACTCGCTCGGCCAAAGAGGCGGGAATTAAGAAGCATGTGAGTCCACATACGTTGAGGCACTCTTTTGCTACCCACCTTTTGATGTCTGGAGCTGATATTCGAACTGTTCAAGCACAACTCGGTCACTCAGATGTAAGAACAACGCAGATATACACACATATACTCCAACAAGGAGGTATGGGTGTGACGAGTCCTTTGTCTGGATTGTCATCTACTGTTTGAGCAATAAAAAGTAAACCATATTCAGCAAGCTATCCGTATATTCACTCAAACCTATAAATGTAACTGCCGCACACTATTTGTGGCATTCATGATGTTAAAACGCCAGTAAGATAGGTCAATGAACATAGCTTATTTTGGTGGCGAATAACCAGGCAAGGTGATATGGCTATCGTTGAAACAGACCTGCTCATTGATGCTGACGAGCTGAATTCTTTGGTAATAGGCCTGACAGCGAGTAATGATTCGGGTAGCACTCATCAATACCAACACAAGAAAGCACAGGTTTTGTATGTGGTAGATGGCTTCATTTCTATTTTTGTGGGTAACGTGGAACACATTGTCCCACCGAGAAGGGCAATTTGGATTCCACCGGGTGTGAAACATACAACGCGCACCAGTGAGGGAACGTCCTATCGTTCACTTTTTGTTCATCAGAATGTTTCCTCACTGTTTCCTAAAACGATCAAAATCGTTGATACAAACAGCTTGATGAGAGAGCTTATAGAGCGAATGGTGCTGTGGAATTGGGATAAGCCTATCCGTCAACAGCAGCCCATGTTCACAGTATTGTGTGACGAAATGAACATGCTTGAGTCTGAGTCACTTTCACTTGTTTACCCGGAAGACAGAAGGCTGATTGATTGGCTGTATGCACTCCAAGAAGGGGAAATGAAGCCGCAGCCGCTCAAAGAAATGGCACGTGATATTGGTGCGAGTTCGAAGACCATCAGCCGAATTTTCACACGTGAGACAGGTATGGCTTACCAATATTGGCGACAACGCTGGCGTCTTCACGAGGCCATTTGCCTACTATCAAACGGCTCCCCCGTTACCGATGTGGCGAAAAGCCTCGATTTCTCGAGTGTAAGTGCTTTCATTAGTTTCTTTCGCAAAATTGCAGGCGATACGCCGGGTCGTTACCTCGTATCCGGCTGCTTACATCCTTTACAACATCACAAAAGCGATGATGTCCGCTCAATCAGTGCTGAGATCTGTGATTAAACTTGTAATGGTAACTATTCTCATTTACGATTCAGTAACGAAAGGACAACATGACTTTCAGGAGTCGTAAATGGCAACTCTCCATAAAAGAATCCCCGTAGAGGAATGGGAGGCAACACCAGAGATAAAGAATCAGCCGGAGCCGAGTGTTCAGCTTGATATTCCTTTGTCCAAGCTGGAACAGCTTTTTGAGCAAGGTGGACTGTGTGCTGCGGAGTTTCGCTGTATGAACAAGCAGTCGAAGCTCCTCATTCAGGCACTTTGCCTCAATCACTGTAAAAAACGTTTGAGTGAGCTCTAACCCGCACAATTCGGCTTACCCAATTCTCTTATCTTCGTGCCTTCTATACTTACTTAAGCGAGCGACCCTGTCGTTAGGTGAGGAAACATGAAGAGAGTCATACTGTTATTTCTTTGCTGCTACATCTATTCTCCGCAGATATCTGCCAGCGATATCTGGGTCGTACCCATCAACGGTGCCATCGGACCAGCCACCAGTGACTATGTCAGTCGTGAAATTAAAGCGGCGAGTGAACAAGGCGCTAATCTCGTTATTCTGAAAATGGATACACCCGGCGGCTTTGATGCCGCAATGAGAGACATTATCCGCGCAATCACCTCATCCCCCATACCTGTTGCAACATGGGTTGGTCCGACGGGAGCGAGAGCGGCAAGTGCTGGCACATATATCTTGTTAGCTAGCCAAATAGCCGCGATGGCTGAGGCTACAAATCTTGGTGCTGCAACACCGGTATCTATCGGTGGCGCTCAGCCATCCGCTTTTGACGATAACAAAGAAAGTGAAGGCAACGGCAAAAACGAAAAAGAGGAAGCAAATTCAGAGGCTGAGGTGCCTGCTGATACTGCGATGGAGAAAAAAGTCATCAATGATGCCAAAGCCTACATAAGGGGGCTGGCTCGGCTGCATGGTAGAAACGAAGTATGGGCAGAAAAAGCAGTGAGCGAAGCGGCCAGCATCAATGCTGCGGAAGCGCTTGAGCTAAACGTGATTGACCTAGTCGCTAACTCAGTTGATGAGGTAGTCAGCAAAGCGAGCGGGCGCACTTTGTTAATTAACGGACGAGAAAGTGTCTTTTATTTTGAAAAACCGTTGTTCATAGAGCGGGCACCCGATTGGCGTGCTGAGTTCCTTGCGGTTATCACAAATCCGAATGTTGCTTACATATTAATGATGATAGGCATTTACGGCCTTCTTCTTGAGTTTTACAGCCCGGGTGTTGGTCTTGCAGGAGTATTGGGGGGCATTTCTTTGTTACTCGGTATGTACGCATTGCAAATGTTGCCACTTAATTATGCCGGGTTGGGGCTCATCTTGCTGGGCATTGCGCTTATGGTGTCGGAGGCATTCAGCCCCAGCTTTGGTTTATTCGGGCTTGGTGGGCTCACTGCCTTTGTCTTTGGTTCTGTCTTTTTGTTTGACAGCGATGTTGAGGGTTATCAGATCGCGTTACCCATTATTGTCGGTGTTTCACTGTTTTCCCTGTTCCTGATTGTTGTTTTGTTGACTATGTTGCTTACATCTAGGCGTAAGCAGGTCGTCACAGGTGTTCAGACAATGATCGGGCAAACAGCCAAGGTGCTTGATGATTTTGTAAATGGGCAGGGGGCAGTGCAATTAGGCGGTGAGCGATGGAACGCAAAAAGTAACAATACGTTGGAAAAAGGCCAGTCAGTCATTGTGGAGAATGTTGATGGACTGACACTGAAAGTAAAGACAGTTAACGGGAGCGTTAAGATGATCATTTACACGGCGTTAGTGGTTCTAGTACTGCTTGTTATTCTTCTTTTCAACATGTTTAAAATTCTGCGCGAATACGAACGCGGAGTAGTGTTTTTTCTTGGTCGCTTTCAGGGTGTGAAAGGTCCTGGGCTTGTTATTTTGATCCCCGTTATTCAGCAAATGGTAAAAGTAGATTTGCGCACCATAGTGCTTGATGTGCCAACACAAGATTTGATCACACGTGATAATGTGTCCGTCAGAGTCAACGCTGTGGTCTATTTCAGAGTACTGGACCCTCAAATGGCAATCAATAATGTGGAAAGCTACCACGAGGCAACCAGTCAGTTATCTCAGACCACGCTGAGATCAGTATTGGGTCAACACGATCTGGATGAATTGTTGTCAGAACGCGATAGACTAAATAAAGACTTACAAAGTATCCTTGATCAACATACTGACAATTGGGGAATTAAAATTGCCAATGTTGAGGTAAAACATGTCGATCTTGATGACAGTATGGTCAGGGCGTTAGCGCGGCAGGCTGAGGCTGAAAGAAACCGTCGCGCGAAGGTGATTCATGCGCAGGGTGAACTGGAGGTGTCAGCTAAATTGTCTGAAGCAGCGAATGTGTTAAACCAAGCACCTAATGCAGTTCAGCTCCGGTATATGCAAACATTGACTGAAATTGCTAATGAACGAACCTCCACAATTGTTTTCCCCATACCGATCGATTTGGTTGAAACCTTTGCGAAGAGCAAGGCAAATAATGCGCCTCAATCGGATGACTAAGCATACATCAACAAATTTAAGGCTGGTCAAGGATGAGACAAAACTGTCACGACTTTGCTGCCATTCTCAGTTTCGAGTACAGATAAATTGTTGCAAATAGGCCAAAATGCACTCAGCATGCTATCTAAAAATACGAACTACTGAAGCACTATATGCAAGAATTATTATTCATTGTTAATCAACTTTTTGGGTCTACCGCGCTGTCTAAAAAAAATGAATTGATTGAAACTGCCAATAAAAAAGGTGGTTTCTATGGCCGATAAAAAAGCCGTTGTTGTTTGCCTGAACCCTGCCATTGATCAAACAGGGTCACTCCAAAAGTTAGAGGTTGGCGAACTTAATCGAGTTCACTCAGATAACACCATACCCGGCGGGAAAGGTGTCAACGTCGCGAGTGTACTTTCTCAAATTGGCGCAGAGGTGACGCTCACGGGGTTTATCGGTGCGGACAATGCCGAAATGTTCGAGCAGATGTTTATGCAACACGGCATTACGGATGAAATGCTTCGCGTCGAAGGCTCGAATAGAACTAACCTCAAACTGACCGATGCTGATGGACAGTTGACCGAGATTAACTTTTCCGGATTCACCTTACCAGCGTCTACGCTAGATAAACTTGGTCAACTTTTATCAGGTCTTGCGAGAACGCACAAAACCTTCATATTTTCAGGCAGCCTACCGAATGGTGTCTCAGCAATTCGCCTCGCGGGTTGGATCCACTTTCTTGTGATGCAAGGTAAAACCGTCGTGTTTGACGCCAGTGGTGATGCGTTTGATAAAGGCGTAAAAGCGTTACCTTCGATGGTTAAACCTAACCTGTATGAGTTATCAGGCTGGATTGGAAAGCCGTTAACGAGTGAAGCAGAAGTGCTTCAGCATGGTGCGGAAATTGCGGCGCTTGGCATCAAAGACGTGGTGGTTTCTTGTGGTGCACAAGGGGTGCTTTGGCTCAGAAACGGAGAATGGATGCGAAGTATTCCTCCTGAGGTGAATGTGGTCAACTCGGTTGGTGCAGGCGACACTCTGGTGGCGGGGCTTTGCTGGGGTAAGATAAACAGTTGGTCTCAGTCGAAAACGTTGAAGTTTTCGACGGCTTTAGCCGCGCATGCCGTGAGCGAAGCTGGCGTTGAAATACCTGAAGCGGTCCTTTTACGTAAACTGGTGACACAGACCACCGTCAAACCCGTTTGATGACACCAAGACAAAAGCGACAGAGGCGCACGGAATATATCTGTGATCTTCTTATGTATCAGGGAGGGGTTGTTTTCTAATTGTCATAAAAAATCATGCCAGTTGGCGGTCGCATTCACACCGAGATGGATCATAGTGAAAAATGATATAGCTCAAATATCATCAACTTGATTCACATCACTAAAACTGGCTTGTAAGTCTATGATTTTCTGCTTTTAAATAAAGTTACCCACAATTTCAGTGGATAAGTCTTTGGGTAACATTTGGTTAATCAAGTTGTCATACTGAAAAATCGTTATCTGTCCGCAAGATGAAGTGAAGAACGGAGTGAATAAGGATCGATTCGATCCTCATTCATGCTGGGTCAGAACATTAATGAAAATACTGATTCTTGGCGTTCTGTTTAGCCACATACATTGATTTATCAGCCATTTTTATCAAATCTTGTGCGCTCCGACTGTCAGTCGGGTAGATGGCCACGCCCAAACTCAGTGTAACGCCAAGGTTATGGCACATTAATTCAAGGCCACGGGCTGTTGCTTTCACCAATTTATCAGCGACACGGTAAGCTGTCTCGACGTTATCCAGTTCTTTGAGAATAACAATGAACTCATCGCCTCCCAGTCGACCTACAAAGTCGTCCTCTCGAACGGACTCTAAGAGAATATTTGCCGTCGCTTGAATGACCTCATCCCCTCGGTGATGTCCGAGTGAGTCGTTGACTGATTTAAAGTTATCAAGATCTGCAAACATGACAGCGAACATTTTGTTGCCTCTTTCTGCCTCACCAGTTATCTGTTTCAACCTATCCATAATCAGATGACGCGTTGGCAGGCCAGTTAACATGTCGTGATGCGCCATGTGGCTCAGTTTTTTCTGGAGTTTGTCTCTCTCAATTGCGTTCGCCTTGAACACCTCCATCGCTTTTGCCATCGTGCCCACCTCATCTTGCCGCTCAGACACATTGATATTGATGTTTAGTTCGTTACGAGCAAGACGGTGCATTGTTTCTGTCATAGCAACAATCGGGTTGGAAATATCGGAAGCCAAAGAGTAACCGATGAGAAAAATTACCAGACATGACACCAAGCCAACAGCGATGAGTATTTGTCCAAGCTTTCTAAGTGGGGCGAGAATTTCACTTTTTTCAGTATCAGCAATGATCACCCAATCTAATCCCATAAAATTAAACGGCGCGTAGGCTGAAAAAACCACAATACCACGATAGTCTTCACTGACAGACGTACCCGATAGCCCCCTAAGTGCGAGGTTTACCGCTTCAGTGTCCACTTCTGTGTTGAGTATGCTGCGGCCCTCAATAAAGCGTGAGTCGCTGCGCATCAATAAATCTCTGCCGACCACAAAAACTTCCCCAGTTTCACCCATACCTGCTGTTACCTGCATAACATCATTCATCGGCTCAATAGGCATTTGGAAAATAAGGACACCAATATAGTTTGATAAGGCGTCAAACACGGCTGTCCCCATGAAGCTCGCGGGGGCATTATTGCTTGGAAGGTAAGGCTGGAAATCGGTTAATCTCAACTCACCCTGCACTGGATTGCGATTAATTTGCCTAAAAAGTTCCGCGAGCTTTGTGTCCTTCCATTGACCCTTTAAGAGGTTTGTGGCGAAGTCTTGTTCTTTTCTCACCGAATAGAGAAGATTACCAAAGGGATCAACCAGGAACGCATCGTAATACTTCTTGGTCAGTGAAAGGTGTCTGAATGCAGGATGGTATTTTGTATGGATGTAAGTGTATAAAGAGTCATCTCCAGCGTCTAAGTACGCGCTCTTCTGTTCAGACTGGAATGGATTTTTATCAATATATAGTGTTTGTAGCGTCTCTTTTTTGGGTTCAGGTAGGCCCCGCCAAGCAGATTGAAAGTCAATCATTGATGATCGGATGGTGATACTTTGTGATTGATAACGCAGGTCATCCTCGATCATTTGAAAATAAGCGTTGAGCGCCGACTTTCTTGAGTCAAGTAATGAATAGAGTTTTGATATAGCAGCATTTTCAAGTTGTTGCGCAGCAAAATAATAGGCAGTAAGTCCAATTAAAAATGATGCGGTAATAGCGAACGAGATAATGATGAATGGAAATTTCTTGGTGATTTTTACATTCTCAAGCATACCTACTTCCCTCAAAGTACACAGAGAAAAAACAATGAAAACATGTAAATTCTTTTGTATGTTTATTCCGTGTTAGTCCATACTTTTTACGATGAAATGCCAGCGTTTCTATATCGATTTTCTCCATCACATTTTAAAAACTGTTATTTTGTGTCATTATATATAGACATGTTTTTTTTGCGTTTATATCAAGCCTATACCTGATTTCATTTTCGATCTACCGAATAGAAAGCATATCAGTAAACTCAATTAAAGCTCATTAATATATAAAGCGTTTGCATCATACTTTTGTGCTGAAAATTTCTCATAATTTCTAATTAAGTTAGAGCCCTTAGAATGCGTGTCAATATTTAATAAAAATAAATGTACATGACACTAAATATTATTCAATATTAAGATTTATTTCTATCTTTGAGAATCACATTAATTATTATGAAAAGAAGTGCTAATAAAAGAGTTTCTCCATAAATTGTTAATTGAAATGCATAGGCAACAAATATTTTCTTTTTATAAATAAACTATTTTTAAATTGATGAAAGTGTTGTTTTGGTTATTTATTAAGAACCAGATAATAAAATAACCACATATATCTGAAACAGATAGGCCACTAACTTCACCCTTAGATTTAAGTGATTGTTTGTTAATAATTTTTTATAATTTGTAAAGTAAAACCTATCAATAATTGAAAATTGATAAAGTCTTAAAGATATAACTGCTTTTTTAGTTGTAAAAGCTAAACTTATAATGTGAGCAATTGTCAGGTTAAAATAATGAAAGCAGAAACTAATGTACCTTATGACGGTATCCTGACTGATATCCGTCATATTGTCTCAGGCTTAAAGGACAAACCCGGTGCTTTATTACCGGTTCTCCATGCCATTCAAAAAAAATATAGATATATACCGCCGGCTGCCGTTCCAGTAATCGCTAAGGTGCTGAACCTTTCGGAAGCAGATGTGCATGGCACAATCAGTTTTTATCATGATTTTAGACAAGAACCTCCCGGAGCAAATGTTGTTCAAATTTGCCGTGCAGAGTCTTGTCAGTCTATGGGGGCGAGGCAGCTTGAACGGTATGCATTTGACGTACTTGATGTGGATTATCGCGGAACGACAAAAGATCGGCAGTTTTCGTTGGAGCCCGTGTATTGTCTGGGTAACTGTGCCAATTCACCTTCTGTTCGCATTAACGACACACTTCATGGTGACATGACGGAAGAGCGTTTTGAAGCGCTGTTGGCTTCGATTAAAGCGGAACGGATTGAGGTGAAAGTCATATGATTAAACGCATTTTCGTGCCCCGTGACAGTAGTGCTGTCTCTAAAGGTGCTAACGAGGTCGCAAGCGCAGTTCAGAACGCAAATCCATCAGTGACAGTGGTTCGCAATGGATCTCGAGGGCTGTATTGGCTTGAGCCGATGTTGGAAGTGGAGTCTGAGCAAGGTCGTGTTGCCTTTGGCCCTGTCAATGCTGATGATGTTACTGAGTTAATGTCGCTGTCTGTGTTTGATTTTGACGCTAACAGCGACGAGTTATCGGAACATCCACGCTATCTCGGTTTAACTGAATCGATCCCTTATTTGAAAAAGCAAACGCGGCTGACATTTGAGCGGGTAGGGATCATTGATCCACTCGATATAGATGACTACCAATCACATGGTGGGTATCAAGGCTTGCGTAATGCGCTGACAAAAACTCGGCAACAAATTCTTGATGAAGTTAAAGAATCAGGACTGCGTGGTCGGGGAGGGGCAGCGTTTCCGACCGGAATCAAATGGCAGACCGTCTCTGATCAGCCCGAACAACAAAAGTATGTCATCTGCAATGCGGACGAAGGCGACTCGGCACATTTTCCGATCGTATGTTGATGGAAAACGACCCGTTTTGCTTAATCGAAGGAATGACCATTTGCGGTATTGCTGTCGGTGCGACACAGGGATTTATCTATCTTCGCTCAGAGTACCCAGACGCCTGTGAAGTGCTGGAAGCTGCCATTGCTGAAGCAGAAGTGAACGGGATGCTTGGTAAGAATATCGCTGGGCTCGGGTTTTAAATTTAATCTGGAAGTTAGGGTAGGGGCAGGGGCATACATTTGTGGAGAAGAGACGTCACTGATGGAGAGCCTGGAAGGAAAGCGTGGCTGGTAAGAAGTAAGCCACCTTTACCTGCCATTTCAGGACTTTTTGGCCAACCTACCGTGGTTAACAATGTTATTTCCCTCGCTTCTGTACCTATCATTATGTCAAAAGGCGGGAGCTACTATCGCGATTTTGGTCAAGGCCGCTCGCGAGGCACCATGCCGTTGCAACTTGCTGGAAATATCAAACACCCGGGATTGGTTGAGCTCGCTTTTGGTATTTCTCTTCGTGACCTAATTTACGATTTTGGTGGCGGAAGTCGAACAGGAAAGCCATTGAAAGCAGCGCAGCTTGGCGGTCCTTTAGGTGCCTATTTACCTGAGGCACAGTGGAATGTCGACATAGACTATGAAGCGCTGTCAGAGCGCGGCGCAATGCTCGGGCACGGCGGTATCGTGACTTACGATGAAAGCATAGACATGAGTTACATGGCGCGGTTTGCTATGGAATTTTGCGCTGAAGAGTCATGTGGTAAATGTACTCCGTGCCGAGTTGGCTCAGTGCGCGGGACCGAAGTGATAGACAGGCTGGTTGAGGCTTCTAAGCCAGAGGAAAAACTGCAGCAACATGAACTGCTGGTGGATCTGTGCGAAACAATGGAGCAGGGTTCGCTTTGTGCGATGGGCGGAATGACCCCCTATCCGGTGACCAGTGCGTTGAAATACTTTCCGGAAGACTTTGGTCTGCCTGAAACTGGCGGCAAGCATGATGTGTGACTGGCGGGTCCCAGGCCTTCGCCAGTTCAAGGAGTGAAACATGGTAGAGCACTATATACCCACCCAACAGGATACGATGGATTTTGGTACCCCACCTGTTGTTGACCCAGATGTTGGCACCGTCTCTTTGACGATCGATGGCTGGCAAGTCGACGTTCCTGAAGGCACCTCCGTAATGCGTGCCGCTGCAATGCTAAATATACAGATACCCAAGCTTTGCGCTACAGATAGCCTCGATGCGTTCGGCTCTTGCCGCCTTTGCGTTGTTGAAATTGAAGGCATGCGTGGTAAGCCTGCAGCCTGCACGACCCCCGTCGCTGAGGGATGGTGGTCCACACCGAGAATGAAGCAATCAAGAAGTTACGACGTAATGTTATGGAACTCTATATCTCAGACCATCCACTAGATTGCCTAACGTGCGCAGTCAATGGAGATTGTGAGTTACAGGACATGGCAGGTGCTGTTGGCTTGAGAGATGTTCGCTATGGATTCGAGGGCGAAAACCATCTATCGATGGAAAAGGATACATCTAATCCCTATTTCACCTTTGATTCGAGTAAGTGCATTGTATGCTCGCGTTGTGTTCGTGCTTGCTCAGATATTCAGGGTCAATTCGCACTCACCGTCGAAGGTCGAGGCTTTGAATCCCGTATTGTTGCCGGTGACAAAAACTTCATGGATTCAGAATGTGTGTCATGTGGTGCCTGTGTTCAGGCATGTCCGACTGCTGCACTAACAGAAACCAGTGTTATCGAGCAGGGAGTACCGAGCCACTACAGGATAACGACCTGCGCATACTGTGGGGTCGGGTGTTCGTTCCGAGCAGAGATGCGCGGTGATCAATTGGTTAGGATGGTACCGGATAAAAACGGTGCAGCGAATCAGGGGCACTCTTGTGTGAAAGGTCGTTTTGCATTTGGTTACGCCACACACAAAGACAGGGTCACAGACCCGATGATCCGTGATGCTATCGATCAACCGTGGCGAAAAGTCAGTTGGGAAGAAGCAATTAAGTTTGCCGCTGACAAAGTCACCGCAATTAAAGATGCTCACGGTGCTGAGGCTCTGGGTGGCATTACCTCTTCACGATGTACCAATGAAGAAACGTATCTGGTGCAGAAACTGGTAAGGGCTGGATTTGGCACTAATAACGTTGATACCTGTGCGAGGGTTTGTCACTCACCGACTGGGTATGGCCTCAAAACCACGCTTGGTGAATCGGCGGGCACGCAGACATTTGATTCAGTGCAACAAGCAGATGTGATCGTTGTAATGGGGGCTAATCCTACGGATGGTCACCCGGTATTTGCATCGCAGCTCAAGCGCAGATTGCGGGCTGGTGCGAAACTGATTGTGATTGATCCGCGTGAAATAGATATCGTCAACGCGCCCCATGTGGCGGCTGAATATCACCTCCCACTGCGCCCCGGAACCAATGTTGCGATGATGAATGCATTGGCACACGTTGTGATAACCGAGGGTTTGGAAGACAGTACATTTATTACGTCCCGCTGTGAGGATGACGATTACCAAAAATGGCGTAAATTTATCGCGGAGGACAGACATTCCCCAGAAGCCGTGGAGCAGGAGACAGGCGTCGCCGCCGACAAGGTAAGAGAAGCTGCGAGACTGTATGCGACTGCTGGCAATGGAGCCATTTACTATGGTTTGGGTGTCACTGAGCATTCACAGGGTAGCTCAACGGTGATGGCGATAGCCAACTTAGCGATGGCAACAGGTAACATAGGTCGCGAGGGAGTGGGCGTGAATCCACTGCGCGGACAGAATAACGTTCAGGGCAGTTGCGATATGGGCTCCTTCCCTCATGAACTGCCGGGATATCGCCATATTTCAGATGCCAGTGCAAGGGCATTGTTTGAAGGGGAGTGGGGAACGACACTTGATGATGAACCCGGTCTGCGTATCCCCAATATGTTTGACGCAGCCATTGCTGGTCGATTCAAAGGCTTGTATGTACAGGGTGAAGACATTGCGCAATCTGACCCCAATACCCAGCACGTCGAGGCGGCATTGTCGGCGTTAGACTGCCTGATTGTGCAGGATATCTTTCTCAATGAGACCGCGAAATTCGCACATGTATTTCTTCCCGGTTCAAGCTTCCTTGAGAAAGACGGAACTTTCACCAATGCAGAGCGGCGTATTTCTCCTGTGAGAAAAGTCATGGCACCATTGGCAGGCAAAGCCGATTGGGAAGTCACTGTCGATTTGGCGAATGCGCTGGGATACCCAATGGAATACACGCATCCGTCAGAGATCATGGATGAGATTGCGAGACTTACGCCGACCTTCCATGGAGTGAGTTACGAAAAGATTGATGAGCTTGGTTCGATTCAGTGGCCATGTAATGAGGATGCACCAGACGGCACACCGACAATGCACATCGATGAATTTGTAAAAGGCAAAGGCAGTTTCATGGTGACTGAGTATGTTGCGACGTCTGAAAAAGTGACGCGTAAATTCCCGTTACTACTCACAACAGGTCGAATATTGTCGCAATACAATGTGGGAGCACAAACGCGTAGAACTGATAACTCACAGTGGCACCAAAAAGATGTGTTGGAGATTCACCCACATGACGCCGAGCAGCGCGGTATCACTGAAGGGATGTCGGTGAAGGTAAAAAGTCGGGCGGGAGATATCGTATTGCCAGTGATGCTGAGTGAACGGATGCAGCCCGGCGTCGTGTATACCACGTTCCACCACCCCGCATCGGGTACCAATGTTATTACGACGGATAACTCTGACTGGGCGACCAATTGCCCTGAGTATAAAGTCACAGCCGTTGAGGTGAGCATTTCAGGAGAAGATGCTACCCATTGGCAGGAAAGGTTCCGAGCGTTTGACGAGCAGCAACTGGGTTTCTTGTCGTCTGCGGTTAATCGAGAGGAATAAGTATGGATGGTGAACAACATCGCCTCGATCAGATTTACTACATGGCAAATCAAATTGCTGACAATATTTGTCAGGGTGACTCTCAGGACGACACCGTAGCATTTGTTGCCAGTCATATCCGACGATTTTGGTCACGGGATATGAAAGCCAGTTTGCTCGAAGCTTCAGAACACAGCAATGGCCTTAATCCTATCGCTAAACTAGCCGCAGAGCTGTTGGCGCAGGAGTATCAGTCAAAATAAATGACGTGATATTGATTAGCGTTACCCCTTTCAGGCAGACATCGTCTGCCTTTTTTATGTCAGATGTTTTTCTCAAGTTCATCTTTTCTAACCCTTTGTTGTACCTGATTGTGATAAAAGGGATACTGCGCACAGCGATTAGTTATAGGAAGATGTCATGAATACAATTTGGGTTGATGCCGACGCGTGTCCTGCGGTGGTGAAAGAAGTGCTGTTTCGTGCTGCAGAGAGAACACAAACACCGTTGGTCTTGATTGCTAATCAACCACTTCGAATTCCACCCTCAAAATTTATCAGTCGCATGCAAGTTGCCAGTGGCTTTGATGTGGCTGACAACGAAATTGTACGACGGGCTCAGGTTGGCGATTTGGTGATCACCGCTGATATTCCCCTTGCGTCTGAAGTCATTGATAAAGGTGCACATGCGCTGAACCCTCGCGGAGAGATGTATTCAAAAGAGAATATACGTCAGCGCTTAAATATGCGGGATTTCATGGATACGCTCCGCTCCAGTGGTATTCAAACAGGTGGACCGGCTTCACTCAGTCAGGCTGAGCGTCAGCTTTTTGCCAATGAGCTTGATAAATACCTGCAAAAACTGGCGCGTGAAAGAAAAGCCAGAGAGGAATGATCAGCCACTAATGCTGATCGAAGTAATCTTTGCGGCGAATGTACTTGTCCATAAAGTGATAGGCAATTGGCCGCATCAACCAGCTAACGAGTACCCGACATATTCGCACAGGTGACGGAATATCCTGATAGATCCGATTATCATGTAGCCAGATCATTTTTCCCACGTGCCAAAAAATAAAAGGAAACCCCGGAAGGAATGTGACGATATCAACGTCGCAGCAGATTCGATAAGTGCGCTCATGCAGGCGGTATCGCTTCTTGAATGACCAAAACCCGGGTGCAGGTTGGCCAAATGTGACAATCCGTTTGATGATGCCGGGGTGTTCCTGCTCAATTATTTCCGCTGCGATAACGGCCATACATCCGCCTGATGAGTGTCCTGTGAAAATCAGCCTTTTTCCCCTTGCGCTAAGTTCTTCCGCGCACGCAGTCAACTGCTCTAATACCGAGTTACCTTGATGATGTCCTCCATCATGGCTTTGTGATACTTCAGTCAGGTGGTTGTCGCTGAGGCGCTGATATTTAGCGTGGTATGGGTTTTTACTCTTTCGGCTGGTTTGGGTGAGTTGGAAATAGAAGCCCCAGTGCACGTTTCCGGCGTTGAATTTCGTTGGCAGAGACTTGGGTACGCATACAAGGTTTGTTAACCAATCCCCAACACTGTGTGAGCCTTTGAAAACCACGACGGCATCTTTCCTCTCACTCCAAAGAATACGAATGATGGTCTTGCCGAACCTATCAGTAATATCACGGCGGCATTCACTATCAAAGCCGTAAGCCGTATGGTCGAATGCTTTGGGGTAAGATTCACGGCAAAGAATCGCGTAATGCTCGTATTGATAACGCTTAAGTCTTTTCACAGGTTACCTTGCTGAAAGTGCGGAACGGAAGAACATAGAGTCATTGAGATAAAACCAAAGTTGAATGACAGTTTTATTTTATTGGCTCAGTACACTTTCAGCATAGGTGCTTAGTCATAGTGCTGCAAAAATGGTGCGATGTGGCTGTTGTAAGTTAACGTCTTGATTGGGGCGTGGTTTTTCAGTAGCCATTCAGCATTTGAGCAGTTACCAACACCAATGACAGTCTGGACAAGTAATTTGAAATCTCTGAGCCAACGGCTTTTCTGTTCGTTGGACCAGTGCTCCTGATACGCGGCCAGATAATAGTCGACCCAAAAGTATGCACCTTTGATAAATCGCGCCAAGATCATAGTGCCAGCCTGTATTTGCTCATCATTTCCGTCAAGCGCAAATTCATCACACAAGACTTTCCCCTGACTAACGGCAACAAAGTTTTTACAGCGTTTGAAAAGTTCTAATTGAAGTGCAGCGCCAGAGTCACAGTGTTGAAGAGCAAGTGTTGGAATGGGGAGGTATTTGGAATTGCTTCTGAACAAATCAACACAGCGTTTACCCGGTAAAAGGTTTTCGATCACGAAAAATAAATCCAGACTGATTTTTTCACTCTTTAATACGTTATTTTGATGCACGGACATGTCGCTTAGGGTGGAAGGATTTAGTAGAGAATAGCTGATGCTCTCATCAGGTCTACACAATGCCGCGACAATCAAAAATCAAACTTAGTACTAGATCACATTTTCGGCTTAAGTCACAGGGCTTATTCATCATTAAGCCAATAAAACCCAAAACCCTGCCGTATGGGCAGGGTTTTGGGTTTTATTGCAAGCAAAGGTAATTCGTAACGCTTTTTTATCAACTTAATCAGCTTTCTATTCGTTGTCCAATGAATGTTAGTGAAAAGTTAAGATGACTGGATTGGGTCACGTGCATGACAATTTTTTGACTTCTGTAAATCTTTGACAGTTATAGTAAATATTAGTTTTATTAAACGGCTTAGCTCATCGTTCTAGTATAAAGCACTACTACCAATACTTCGCGCGAGATATCTAGTCATCATTTATAGGGCGAAGAAGAAGTATCTCTCCGTTAGCTGAATCTGTCAGTAAGTAGATATCACCATTTGGCCCTTCAATGACATCTCTGATCCGCCCATATTTGCCGTCGAGCATGCGTTCTTCGTGTACGACACGATTCTCATCGAGTTCAAGCCTTACCAACAGGCCAAATTTTAATGATCCGAGTAAAAGATTGTTCTGCCAGTTCTTAAATTTTTTGCCTTTGACTGATGTCATACCCGATGGGGCGATAGAGGGCACCCAGTAGTGAACAGGCTGTTCCATTCCTTCCTGATGGGTACCTTTGCCTATTTTGGTACCTAACCCGTAATTGACACCATAGGTGATGGTTGGCCAGCCATAATTTTTACCGGCCTGGGTGATGTTCAGTTCGTCGCCACCCTGAGGACCATGTTCATGAGTCCAAAGCGTCAGGTTATTGTTTGCGAGTGTCATCCCCTGAATATTTCGATGGCCAAAACTGTATATTTCTGGTTTTGCCTGATCATTTTTTAGGAAGGGGTTATTTTTCGGTGTCGAACCATCTAGGTTAATTCTGATCACGCTACCTTGGTGGTTAGTGAGATCTTGTGATCGGTCTCTTTGGCCCCTGTCCCCCAGTGAGATAAAGAGGTAATTGTCTTGAACAAGCAGTCGGCTGCCGAAGTGGCGACCACCGCCGAGCTTTGGATCCATTCTGAAAACAGTTTTGATATCGGTAACTGAGTTATTGGCAAGAATAGCGGAAATGACACTGGTCCCCGATTTTCGAAAGCTGCCTTTTTCACTGTATGCAACGAAAATTTTACCTGAACTCTCAAAGTCAGGTGCGAGCGCAAGGCCGAGCAACCCACCTTGCCCCGTATAAGCAATGTTGGGAATATCGCCCGCTATTTTCGTTATCTTTCCGCTGGGAGATACACGAACCAAACCTCCTTCTCTCTCTGTCACCAACATATCGCCGCTGGGCAGGAATTGCATAGACCACGGGTGATTGAGCCCTTTAGCAACCGACTGAACGGTGAAGGTCTGCTTTTCAGAACTTATGGTATCTGCAATGACGGGAGTGCACAGAGCAACACTCAAAATGACACTCAATGTCTTTATTGAAGAAAATACCCAAGAGGTAAAAATCAAAAAAGTCAGCTTCATGCTTAAGCTCCAAAATCGTCGGTAATGCCAAGGTTTAATAGCAAACTAAGTTTATGAAGATAATGTAGCGGGAATAAAGTGGAATGCCTATTACACGAAAGCCGCGGTTTCTGTCTAAAATGCTTTAAGAGCAGAAACCACGGCCAGTTGAAGCTGTATCTGAGTTAACTTAGATTCCGAGTGCAGCAGCCAATTGATCAGGAATGGCACTCACATCTCGTTTGTCTTCTAATCTTTCTCTCAGATTCTCCAGCGTGTTTTTTACGACGGATTTGGTATTCGCATTTGCCGCAAAAATCGGGCGGAGATTCGGGTTAATGTGAAGTTCAAACTCCACGGCTACCAGCTGATTCTCCAACTCTTCCATACGGAAATGCCCCTTTACATTTGACATTCTTACCGCATTGTCATTGCTAGGGTAGGAGTAGTCCTGTTCAAGCGACATAGTGAAAATGTTGTCTGATGAACGTTGACCAGAAAATCGCATATATGCGTCACGGTCTTCGATACCCAATGGTGCAGAGAAAACAAAATAAAGCGTTTTATCTGCTGCGGATACTTCATTAACAACGGAAGCCTCGACAGAGGAATGAACCCACTCCGTCAGCTCATCGGTTTCTGTTAATACCACCATGGGCGCGGCTAGAGATGTTTTAAATAAAACACGTCCGATAATCGTGTCATAAATGTCACCGTCACGTTTGTATGACTTTAGCTTTATAGAATCGGTATATGTTTGCCCGTCGCTGGCCTTTAATTTAGCAGCAGTCGCTGTTGGGACATAAATTAGCCAGCTCAACATCAAAACGACAAATGAACTTAAAGATAACAAAGGTTTCATACAGCTTCCTTTCTTTATGTTTCGGCTGTTTTCTATTAACAATCTGAGTATTTGATGCGCCCGACAATGTGTAAGTCTTCGCCGTTGTCGTTGAAAACTGCGAATTTAGCAGCAGGGTTAGGTTGGTCTGCTTTTAAATACAGTGATCTTGGAAGAAATACTGGGTTTTTGAACTCCGCATCAACATGGAGTTTGCTATTGGCTTGTGTCACTTTCGCAAGAGCAGCAGATAACAGCCACATTCCATGCGCAATAGGCTTTTTAAACCCAAGTAATTTTGCCGTAACGCCAGACATATGAATCGGGTTAATGTCTCCAGATGCCATTGCATAGCGACGAGTAATTGGGAGTGCACTTTTCAGCGTCTGCGTGAATGCTAGCGACTGTGTTTCGTCGTCAGCGAGTAACGGAGCAGATTTTGGTGCATCCGGGTCAGCAATTTTACGGTGACGGAAAAGATAGCCAGCACGTCCTTCCCACATCAATTCACCGTTGCAGTGCACTTCCGTCTTGAGATAGAACAACACGCCTTTACGGTGTGCGTCATGACCATCAAACTTGACCGAAATATCAAGTTTGCTGCTCTCAGAGATAGGTGAGTGCTGCGTAACTGATTGGGTGAGATGAACCAGACCCAGCAGCTTGAACGGGAAATCCTTCCGCGTCATTAACTTCATCTGAAGCGGAAAGGAAATGATCTGTGGGTAAACAGGTGGCAACACGCCACCTGTTTTTTTCACGCCGATAGATTGGCAATACTTTTTCAGTTTTGCCTTATCACAACGCCATCCTTTATAGGCCAAAGTCACGTCAGACAATCGCCAGTCTTTTACGTTACCACTGTGCATCGCTGCGTGGAGATATAAAGGCAGCATGGAAGGCATTTTAACAGTTTGCGTTCTTCCGATACTCATACGTTATGCTCCCAGCAGGCTTTGACCGCATACTCGAACTGTGTTGCCATTTACAGGGCCAGAAGCATTATCTGCAAACCACAAGATAGTTTCAGCAACATCTTCTGGAAGTCCGCCTTGTTGCAGTGAGCTGATTCTACGACCAACCTGACGCACGCCAAACGGGATCTTCGCCGTCATTTCTGTCTCGATGAATCCTGGTGCGACAGCATTGATGGTAATGGCTTTGTCTTTCATCTTCGGGTTATTAGAAAATGCGTCTACAAATCCTATGACACCTGCTTTGCTGGTGGCGTAGTTAGTCTGTCCTTTGTTGCCCGCAATACCACTGATAGAAGCAACACCTACGACACGACCATTCTGGTTGATTTTGCCTTGGTCGAGCAGCACTTCCGTGAGGCGCACTGGTGCTTCTAAGTTAATAGCAAGTGTCATGTCCCATGCATCGTTCTTCATTGCGGCTAACGATTTATCACGGGTAACCCCTGCGTTGTGAACAATGATGTCTACTGGCTCTGACAGCGCGTCAGCGACTTTTTGAGGTGCATCTGGTTCTGCCAAGTTCGCCAGAACAACTTCGCCGCACAGTGCCTTCATGAGCTTTGTCAAAGCACCTTCGGCAGCAGGAATATCGAGCCCAATAACTGTAGCGCCGCGAGACGCGAAGCGTTCAGCGATAGCTTTACCGATGCCTCTGGATGCGCCTGTTATTAATGCTCGTTTGCCGGCTAAGCTTCCGTTTTCCCAATCAGTCACATTCTCGGCGGAAAGTACACGAACGGTTTGCGCACTGACGTATGCGGAGCGAGGGCTGAAGAAAAAAGACAACGTAGATGTCAGGCCAGCTTCTGCGCCTTCTGATACCTGAACAAGTTGAGCTGTTCCGCCTTTTCTCAATTCTTTACCTAATGAACGAACAAAACCGACCAGTGAGCGCTGTGCTATGCGTTGGTCTGTGCTGGTACATTCTTCTGGCGGACGCCCTATGACCAGTACACGACCACATGAGCGAAGAGTTCGCATACCAGGTTTAAAAAAACTGTGGAGGTATTTGAGGTCATCAAGTGTTTTAATTGATGTGGCGTCAAAGATGAGGCCGTAAGCGGACGAGACATTGAGTTCTGATACTGCAAATCCTAACGATTTGAGTTGGCTTTTTAAAACACCGTTAGCGCGCTCGCCGTTAGGTGTGCCTATTTGAATCACATCCTGTTGGCTGGGCTTGAAATTGTAATCTCTATCAAGGCGCGGAGGGACAGGAAGTCCTAATAACTTACTGATTTTCCCTCCGATTGGAGAATACGTAAAGCGCATGTAACCGTCCATTTATTTACTCCCTTAGTGCTTGCAATTGCAAATAACACATCCTGTGTTCTTTCGCAGTGTATTAAACAATGTCGCAGTTTATTGCATATATAACGCCGATAGCGGCTGTTATATTAACTGCAGCAATGACTGCGTTGTCTTTATAAGTATTGAACCGTGCGTAATTGTAAATATTTAGCCTGACGGAAACTTTATGATGACTGGATGAGGAGAAAGGAATTACTTTCTTTTTCAATATTGTGTTGTGTTTTACCGTGCAGTATTTTGTTTAAAACAAAATGTAGCATTACACAATAATTGGATAGCGTCTATCAACTTGCTAGTTGATATTCACTGGATAATCCGATTACTCTTCCGGAATAAACAGGATGCCGTCCGTTTTACACCCAAAAGCTCATTGCAACTGCAATAAGACTTTAATTTTGCTGCCTTCCGACAGCAAAATTCATCAATTATATATAATTATCAATTAGTTAGTATTTTATACAGCTCATCTTTGAGATGTGCTCGACGTGTTTTTAACTGCATGAACGTTAAATCATCAGTCGGGACATCATTGTTTTCCAGTCCTCTAATCTCATGATCTAAGCTGTGATATTCTTTTGCCCAAGCATTAAATGTTGCGTCTGAATTCTTCAGTAGCTGTATTTTATCCGCAAACTCTGGGAATTCGTAATTAAGACCGTGGTTTTCACCGAGCATAACTTATCCTCCACTCAAAGATGTGTAAACCGCACTAATGTGCACAAAGTCTTACATCGCTGATTAGCACAAGTCTTAACTTCCCAAACACGAGGACAAAAGTGCCAATGAGCTAAATCTGATCCAACACGTCTTAACAAAGCATACTGCGAAATTGCGTGACCGACTACTTTCAGGAACGACGAATTGATGAAATCTCATAAATGAAACGCCGAAATTTCAATATTGTGTAGCAGAAGAAAATATCAATGAGAGAGGTTTGAACAGAGCATAGTCATTATGCTCTGCCTATATTGTCACGTTATCGGTTGTCTTTTATCGACGCGGCTTCTTTTTTCAATAATATGATTTTGCCGAAACCCAGCTTGTTGAAATAGCTGTCTCTATGGTTCTTTAGGGCTTTTCCATCAGCAACTATTTCAAGCTGTTTTTCCATGTTCAGGAATTCGCTGAGGTCAATACCTTCAGCGTCTGCGGCTGCCTCATGCGGCGTACGATGACGTTGAAATGAAAATGTGACGACTTTGGTTTCGCCTTTGTAGATGTATTGTAGCTGGCGTGACATGAAGAAAAACCTGTAATTTTGAACAATCGGCGGGGAGTATTTAACACTGAACCACGCAAGTCAAATGCTATCCCACCCGTTAGCAACAATTCGCCTCTTTGCCGATGTAAATGCGAAGTTCTAGGTCGAGCTTGCCTAGCTTAGCCTTGCTAGGGCACACTGCGCGATTGTGCGCAGCGACAATGAGCTCGGCTATCAGTCATTTTTCGGCGGGGGGAAGTAAATTATGTCACCATCCCCCGTTAACAGCGATATATCCTTCGGCGAACCGTCGTCGTTCAGCGTCAGCTGACCCACAGCACTGCTATTGACAAGATATTGTTTAGATCCGTTATTAGGCCTGCGTTTGACAATTCTCATACGTTTACGTCGTGTAAACACGTTCAATGGCGAGCGTGTGGTAAATAACAGCCTATCGAGCCATTCGAATACGGACAGGAACGGCTCTGGAAATTGATTTCGTAAACCACTGCAGGTTATCTGCCAGATTCTGGGGCTACTTTTGCGGAAACGGATCATGATGTCGTAGGCAAACGAGTAATGTACATCCCCCGATAAGACAATGAAATTACGTGGAGTTTTGGGGTGTTTAACTATATTTAAAATGCCATTTGCAGAACCTGGATGTGCCATCCAGTTTTCTGAGTCAGTTGCCAGAGGTTGACCGAGTAGGGTGGCAATTCGCTGAATAGTCTCAATAAACTTCACACCGAAAATAGGTGCAGGTGAGACAACAATAACCGAGTCGTGGTTGAGCACGTCTTGATGAAAGTCCATCAGGGCTTCCCAGTCCATGAGGCCTGAAGGTTTGTTATCATTCGATTCCGAACGCCATCGACGTGTCCGCGTATCAATGACCACAATTTGTGGATTGGTGGGTATCGTATAGTGCCAGTTTTCAAAATGGCGGAGTGACTGTTCCAGCGCTATGATGCTCGTTTCATCTCGTTTAGTGAAATAATCGCTCACGGACTGGCGAAAATGTTCATCAAATGCGTCTGGCTTATTGCCCCATCCCTGACATACATAATATGCAAGTAATGCGTTACCAATAACCCTGCTTCCATATGCTGATGAATACACCGCCTTTTCCCAGCCAACGGTAAGGTTGAAATCATCAGTAACGTCATGATCATCAAATATCATGTATGTCGGGATGTGCGCAAAGAGTCGTTGGGTATGATGAAGCTCCGAACTGAAGCGGGTTATTCTTTCATGTTCTTTGTTCCAACGTTGTTGATGTGCAGGGTTCTCAGGAAAAAGGGTTTCAGCAGCCGGTAGCGAAAGGATGGACCACAGTGCGGGTGACCACACAAGAAGATAATGAGCAAAATATTCATTAAAGGTTAACAGGTGGTTATCCAACGTACGGGAGCTGAAAACGGGTTCTGCAGGCTTGTTCAACAACTTTTGAAGCCATGAATGACCGAGTTTACTGTGTGGTAAATAGCTCTTCCGCCCGTAGATACTGAGCTTTTCGTTGATATCACTGCATGAGGAAAAGGGGGCGTCAGTAAATGGCTGGTCATACATACCCAAAAGCGCGATTGTTTGCCTTATGGCCCACATCAAAGGTCCGCTGACATCATCGGCATAGATTTGATCACCTGACATGATCAGCATATCTACCGTTGTTTGGGAGCTAACCGAGATTGCTGGACATCAAGCGCCGTCAATGCATCTTTACAATTATGGTGAGGGTGGCGGCATGAGCCATGAGCAATGTTGTCTGTTTTCGAAGGGATCATGAATGTGGGACGTTGCTCATCGTCATAAAGCAGGCCGTCAATCTGTACTAAAAGCGAACCAGTGTCGTCCTGGATGTCGTATTCGAGTTCAGTATCTCTGGGGAAGCCGCTTTCAGAGACAACTTCTTTCATCATTACAAAAGCACGCTCGCCAACCTGTAAAAAGTCCTCGTCAACAAAATCGGATGAGCAAATTGCTTTGTTACTTTCACAATCAAAAATGACTGCGTTTGCAGATAGTCGGTCTGTTACTACAGCCCAGATTACCACAGATGACTGGGTGACTCGCCGAAGGATCGGACCCGTGACGACGAGAGGTAATGTATTAGAATTCAAGTAATAAAGCCCGGAACACAAACAAGTTAGTTACTTTACCTTGCGAGTAGTTTTTCGTATACCCACCAGTATCAGTTTAGATGCCAAAAAGTGAGCTACTCACTGAAGGCACGCGCCGATGATAAATCACGTGCCTAACGGTAACGATTTAAATGTGGGTAAACGTCTGTGTATCAATTTTGTTTATCGCTTCTTGAGAACGTTCAAGCCACATCTCCGCGACTTGATCTTCACCGATCAGATAAAGCGTTTCGATCAGTTTCTGCTGTGCATTAACGTATTCCTGACGTGCTGACATCGTCAGATAGAAAAGGGCCTTTTCCATATCTTGTGGGATGAGGTGTCCCTGCAAGAAAAGAATACCAAGCGCGTATTGTTCAACTTTACTGTCACAAGATGATAGTTCGACGATCCACTTTAACTCAACATATTCGAGATTAAGCTCAAGCGTTGACTCCACCTGTTCTGGCGAAGATTGCTCATTACTGTAATGCTCAGAGGCATCTGCTTTGCAATACTCTAGATACAAAGAAGACAGTTGAGAGACATTGGCATCATCTACGCCGTCCATAAAGTAGGGTATCGCTGCGCTACAACCATCGCTCTGATTTTGGTTTAATGCTTGCCAGCCCTCAAAGAAGTGACTGGTGAGGAAATCATCGTCATAGTCTGTTGTAGTTGGACAGCTCTTTAATGAGACTAAAGCGCCTGCGTCTGGTTGATTATCATTAAATACATGGTCTGAATGCTCGTTCCCGCAGCCGAATAGAAATAAAATAAGCCATAGAGTTATGTTTTTTATAGGCAAAATCTGAAACCTCTCCTTGTTTCAACCGACAAAATTATAAAAAAAATTTATAAATTGATACGTCACATATCTAGGATTCGATATTCTAAATGCGCACTTTTTAGTCATTCAGAAGCGTTTTCGGTGGCAAAGGTGTACCGATACCTGTTAATGAGGCAGAGCTGGCATTTTTCGGAAGGGGATTTGATTAAGTTAATTATTAGAGTAAATAATCTATTTAATCCCATGTCGGTGAATTTCATGATTTCAGCATTCGTAATACCACAAGGAAGACGACTTCAGCCTCATGAATGACCCAATTAGGGCGCACTACTATTTCTTAAAGGAAAACACGAATGGCAGATGAAAAGCACATTGTTTTGATTCATGGTACTTGGGGACACGGCTCTGATTGGGCGGAAATGGTTCCGGAACTAGAAAAACGCGGGTTTACTGTGCACGCCCCTTCCCTTCGTTTTCATGATCTGCCGATTCTTGAAGGCGCGATCAAAATGGGGGAAGTGAGCTTACGTGACTATGTGAATGATTTGAAAAACTTTGTAGAGTCGCTGAGTTCTCCACCAATTATTGTCGGTTTGTCTATGGGCGGGCTGTTAGCGCAATTAGTCGCAGCGAGAACAGAACATAAAGCCCTGGCATTGTTTTCTCCTGCTCCGGCAGCGGGCATTTTTGCTATGTACCCCAATATGGTCAAGATGTTCTACAAGTACTTCCTCCGCTGGGGGTTCTGGAAAAAGCCAATGTTTCCCAGCTGGCCTGAGTTTCGTCAACATGTTTTGAATGAAAAGACCAATGAGCAGGCTGAACAGTTTTTCACAACACTCACGGTAGAATCTGGACGTGCCTATGCAGAAATGGCGGGTTGGATGTTCGACAAGCATAAATCTGCCTACGTGGATGTCGAAAAGGTAAAAACGCCTGTTATCGTTTTTTGCGGTCACAAGGACAAAACGGTATCGCCGAACATTGCCAGAGCGACAGCCAAAAGATATACCAACTCAACCTTGGTTGAACTGCCTGAATCTGATCATGTGATGATACTGGGTAAAGAGCTACCGGGGGTTATGGATAACTTCGATAAATGGCTGTCTGAACAGGCCATTAACTGATTTATCTATTACGAATGAAGAGCGATAAAAAGGATGGCACTGGCCATCCTTTTTTAAAGAGCATGTTAAATACCCGGGCTAAAAACCCAAATGTGTATTACCCAGCGAGCTGTTTTTCTGCCAAATTTAATTCCATCGTCGCCTTTAGTAACCGATATAGATTGATCGATGCATCGATCTCTTCTTTACGGTTTGTCAGGCTCTCGATATTCAGACCAAGCGGTACATTAAGAGCGGCACAGCTTTGCAAAATTAGATTTAGATTTTCCCGACATATTCTGACAGATTCATTCAATGGCTGTTCAGCGTCCAAAATACGCCATTTTGTCGCTTCAGGAACAGAGATACCCAGCCACTCCATAAACTCTAATGTTTTTTCACTGCCGCATGGTGAGAATGTCAAGACAATACGATTAGGCTCGTTACCTTGCTGACGACAGGTTCTTGCATAGCTGGTGATCAAATTGATGGTTGCCTGAGCATCATATACCGCTTGAGAGATGAAAAACTGGCAGCCTTGCTCTGTTTTGGTAATTAAACGTTCATGCTCATTACGCTTCGAAGAGTGGCGTTCGGCAATCGTCACACCGCCAAGGAAGAAGTCATTATCATGTTCTTCAAGGGCTGCATAAGCATCAGGCAAACTCAATTTAATTTCGCCGTCTGATGATGGACTCCCCACAAGTACCAGATTATCGAGCTGGTAAGTAGATTTGGTTTCATCCAGCCACTCCACAAACTCAGCTTTTCCACGTTGGGCAACACTTTTGTACGTAATGACATCTTGATCAGAAATTTGCTTTACAAGCTGACTGTACTCGCGTGGGTCGACAGTGTGCTTAAAGGGGAATGGTCTTGGCACATCAGTTCGGCTACTTTCGTCTTGAATGTCGTAGATAACGACACCGTCGAATTCAATTTCATGAAGGCGTGCGAGGAGTTTATGGGCGATTTCCGCTACTTTCTCTTTGTCGGTTCCTAACTTAGGTGGCGTAGTACCTATGAGGTAAACACCTTGAGAGGGATCCTTTATTTTTTCTTTGAGTGATAAGGCCATATTACAAACGTCCAACTGTTAACTCTCTTAATCTGATAGCACTATACCAGCCATTTAGACGTCTAGATATCCCATGTTCATGAAAAAAATTCATAATTTAGTATTTTAGACGGAAAAATATTTATCGAATCCAGCAAGCTTATTCAATAATGCACATAAGAGGCTGCCAAGTATTTCGAGTTAAAACAAGTAATTTAAATACTGCCTAATGGAACTCTTTCGCGGCGTTTGGCACCAAATGGAGTTAGTTTAATGTCAGCCGACCTTGGTCAGGACCTTAATCAGGTATCACCCTTTGGGTCAAGGTATTGGTTTACAACAATTTACAGGGACTCATCATGAACCAGACTCAAGAATTGAAAGCGACACTTATGCAATTACAGTCTCAAATCAACAGACTGGATGCTAAAGACAAAGCGGTTTACGAAAACGCTAAGACTGATATCGAAGCTTTGATCAAGAAACAAGGTCAATTCGCTATCGCCGCTGTATGTGTAAAGGCTGTTGAATTGCAACTAAGCCATGGCTAACACCCATTTCATTAGGTTGCCTTTACGGAAGGGCGACTTGTTAAGGCCAATTGTTCATTGTTTGGCCTCTAATTTACTTTTCTGCGCGATGTAACCCAAACTTCCTGATTGTTTATCTTGCCCTCTTAATAATCACTGTCATATTTAGGAAATATTAAATATGTAGTCTCGCGTCCAGCCCAATTCCTCGTGAGTGGCACGTCAGATTTTCAGAGAGTTCTGCTTTGCTCGGTTCATTATTCCAAAGATATGTATTGCCTAAATTGGCCATAATACTTCTGTGTTGTGCAGTTGGTGTTCAAGCCATTTATGTATCTGAGCACCTGACTGAAATCGACCATCTATCTGAACCTGAAAACTGTCAGGTTTGTCATGCATCAATTGTTGGCTTTGATTTGATTTCTTATCCGGCTTTGCAGTCTGATTGGTTATCGGTCAAAAATAACTGTGTTTCATTCACATTTCTTGCTCATGTCAGCATTGCCTTTAGTGCCAGAGACCCGCCAAATCAACCTGTTAGCGTATAAATATTTAACTTCTTACATTTAACAAGGTGAAAAATAATGGGTACTAAAATTAAATTGGCCGTTGCTATTGCCAGTGCTGCTGTAATGTCTTCTTCTGTATTCGCTGAGGAAAAAGATCACCGACATCACAAGGCGCATGTCCACGCAGAAGTGACAGTGAACTTGCTTCAGTCTGATGAATCAGTGCTACTTGAAATTGAAGCACCAGCCAATGACGTTGTGGGGTTTGAGCACCAACCAAAAAATGATGCACAGAAAGACGCTATCAAGAGAGCGTTAGCATTACTTAACAAGCCAGACAGTCTTTTTGCTTTCAATAAAGATGCAGAGTGTGAAGTGAAGGATATCGACATCGCACATACGTTCGACGTTGAACATGACGATCACGATGAGCACCACGATGACCATAAGAAAGGCCATGACCATCACGATGAGCACCACGATGACCATAAGAAAGGCCATGACCATCACGATGAGCACCATGATGACCACAAGAAAGGCCATGATGATCACGACGAGCACCATGATGACCATAAGAAAGGTCATGATCATCATGACGAGCATAAAGGCCATCATGACGATCATCACGATGAGCACAAAGCGGAACACAGAGAATTCATCGTGAATTACAGCTTCGAGTGTCACCATCCGGAAAAACTGAGTTCGTTCTCAACAAACTGGTTCTCTGAATTTTCAGCAACTGAAGAAATCAATCTAAAAGGCGTTATGGACAAAGGTGCGGTATCTAAAGAGCTGACAGCGAAAAATAACAAGGTCTCTCTTTGATTGTTGTGGGGTGCCTTTGGCACCTCACACAAGGAGCACAACAATGATAAAAATTGAGAACATCAAATTTCATTGGCCAGGTCAACGCTCACCGCAGATTGATATCTGTGACCTTGAGCTGGCACAAGGGCATCGTATGTTTATCAGCGGCCAAAGTGGCTGCGGTAAATCAACATTATTAAGTTTAATTGCCGGTATTTCGGTGCCTGATTCTGGCCTGGTGATGGTCGCAGATCGCGATTTAACTCAGATGAAAGCCTCGAAGCGAGATGCTTTTCGCGCTGATCATTTGGGGCTTATCTTTCAGCAATTTAACTTGCTTCCGTATTTGAACGTATTAGAAAACGTCACTTTGCCTTGTTATTTCTCGGCATTACGCAAAAGCAGAGTGAGTGGTGGATTGGAAGTGGAAGCCAAGCGACTGTTGTCTGCTCTTGGCTTAGGTGAAGGGTTACATCGTCAACCTGTGACAGCATTGAGTATTGGCCAGCAGCAACGTGTTGCCGTAGCGCGTGCGTTAATCGGCAAACCGAGCCTTGTTATTGCCGATGAGCCGACATCAGCGCTGGACCATGACTCGAGAGACAAGTTTCTGTCATTGCTGGTTGAACAATGTGAAGCGTCGAACAGCAGCCTGATATTTGTCAGCCATGATCATACTCTCAAATCTCACTTTAATGAGGTTGTCAGCTTACCTGACATAAACCGCGCGTTTTTATCCGATGATAAGAAAGAGAGTGCGCTTTCAGGAGAGGGATCATCACTATGATTGAAATCATCAATCTGGCAAGACGAAGTCTACTTAACCGAAAAAATACGGCCCTCCTCACCACACTGACAGTCGCGGTCTCAGTGTTACTTTTACTGGGTGTTGAGCGTGTTCGAGTTCAAGCTAAAAACAGTTTTGCAAACACTATCTCAGGCACTGACCTTATTATGGGTGCGCGTTCTGGACAGATAAACCTGTTGTTGTACTCGGTTTTTCACATTGGTAACGCAACGAATAATGTTAGTTGGGAGACGGTAAAAGATATCAGGGCAGATCGTGCGGTGAAGTGGATTATTCCCATTTCTTTGGGAGATTCGCACCGAGGGTTTCGTGTCACTGGGACGACTGGCGACTTCTTCACCTATTATCGCTACGGTAAAAAACAGTTACTGTCGTTCAGGGAGGGTAAGGCTTTCTCAGATGTCTTTGATGTGGTAATCGGGGCTGAAGTTGCACGACAACTTAATTATGAATTGGGTGATGAAATTATAATTGCTCACGGACTCTCTGACCGTTCATTTACCCGCCATAATGACTCACCGTTTTCTGTATCAGGCATATTGTCAGCGACAGGTACTCCCATCGACCGGGGTATATTTGTCTCTTTAAAAGCGATTGATGCCATTCATATCGGTTGGAAGCAAGAGGATCTCGATACCATTTTGCAAAGAGAGCCCGAGGCCATCACGGCGGTCTTTCTGGGTCTCAGTTCTAAGTTACAGACCTTTAGCTTGCAGCGAAAAATCAATGAATATCCAGAAGAACCTCTCACGGCGGTTATTCCTGGATTGGCGTTGAGTGAACTCTGGTCAATGATGTCGGTGGCCGAACAAACACTCCTGATCATTTCAGGGTTTGTGGTTGCTGCAGGTCTCTTGGGTATGTTGTCGAGCCTACTTACGGGTCTCAACGAGCGTCGACGTGAAATGGCCGTTTTACGTGCGGTAGGCGCTCGACCCATCCACGTATTTATGCTGCTCATCAGCGAGGCGACCCTTCTGACATTTGGTGGGATTATCCTTGGTGTGTTGCTATTGATAGCGGGGCTGTCTTTGGGTGGGCCAATTCTTCATAGCCAATATGGTTTGGTATTAGATGTATGGCATATCACAAACCATGAATTACTCCTGCTGGGAGTCGTGCAGGCTGCGGGTATGTGCATAGGCGTTTTACCTGCAATCAGCGCGTATAGACAATCTTTAACAGACGGAATGACAATTAAGGTTTAACAATGAAAAAGTTAATTGGGTTGCTGCTCCTCAGCATTGCTTCTTTCTCGTATGCCGATCAGGAACAAGCATTGGACTGGCAAGATTTAATACCGGAGGCGGAGCGTCTTCAAAATACCCAGTCCATACCTCAATTTATGCATCAAGGACCGGGAGTACAAAATACAAACGTTACGGTTCGTGAAGATCTCAACGATAAGCTCGTTGGTCTGACAGGGTTTGTTATCCCATTGGAAGGCGATGCAAACAGTATCACAGAGTTTCTGTTGGTACCATTTTTGGGGGCCTGTATTCACGTGCCGCCACCACCGCCAAACCAACTTGTTTACGTTAAATTCGAAAATGGCGTACCACCCAGTGAGCTTTGGGATGTCGTTTACGTCATTGGTAAACTCAAAACGGTGCCGGTGGATACAGATGGCATCATGTCTGGGTACTTGATAGAAGGTACAGAAGTTCGGACTGAAGAGTTATAACCATCGCTTTTAGTTAAAAAAACAAAACCCCGACTAGAACTCGGGGTTTTGTTTTTGTCTCGGAGAAATGACAAGCATTGCATAGCAAAAGCGTATATCAATTAGTTATGGTGGAAAACGATAACTAATCGAAACGATTCAGATCGAGTTAGCTATTATCAATTAAAACAACGTTATATAGCCTGACGAGTAAAGGAATACCTATGTCTATATCTGATAGAAGCGGTTCAATTTCTGATTTGGTGACAGAAAGCCGTAATCCGGCGACACAGCATATTGATAAACTCGATACGCTGGACATGCTTCGTGTTATCAATAGTGAAGATAAAAAAAGTCGCGCTGGCTGTTGAAAAAACACTTCCTCAGATTGCAGATGCAGTGAATCTTATCGCTAAAGCCTTCAAGCGTGGAGGACGACTCGTATATGTTGGCGCAGGTACATCAGGCCGATTGGGGGTTTTAGATGCCAGTGAGTGTCCACCAACGTTTGGAACGGATCCAAACATGGTGTCTGCTGTTATCGCTGGTGGCGAATCTGCAATTAGAAATGCTGTTGAGAATGCTGAGGATAATGAGCAAGCAGCGGTCAATGATATGATTGATATTGCTGTTTCTGCCACTGATATTGTTGTTGGCATCGCAGCCAGTGGTCGAACGCCTTATGTCATTTCAGCGTTAGAGTACGCAAATCATATTGGCGCAGGGACTATCGGTATCTCCTGCAACCCTGGGTGTGAGGTTGACGTTATTCCTGATATTGCCATTACCCCTGTTGTTGGCCCGGAGGTCATTACAGGCTCATCGAGAATGAAAGCGGGCACAGCACAGAAAATGATATTAAACATGCTGACAACAGGCGCCATGGTCAGAATGGGAAAGGTTTACGGTAACCTTATGGTGGATGTGCAGGCGTCAAATGCCAAGCTTATTGAACGGCAGAGAAATATCATCATGGATGCCACATCGTGTTCAGAAGACAAGGCTAAAGAAGCTCTTGCGGAAAGCGACGGGCATTGTAAAACAGCGATACTGATGATTCTTGCAGATCTTACTGCTGACGAAGCGAAGAACTTACTTGACCAGCATGACGGGTTTATCGGTGATTCGTTTGTCGATCGCCCTTCACATTAGCCTGATGTTGAAGCAATAAAAAAACGGGCATGATGCCCGTTTTTTTATTGTCTTTTAGGTTTAGGCTTCAATCGGTTCGATAACCAAGATGATGCCATCAACATCAACCACTTTTACTCTTGACCCTGCCGTAATTTCAACTGAGGAGCGGGCAGACCATGTTGTATCACCCAGTTTTACTCTGTTTGTTCCTACGACCACATCTTCGTCAAGTGTAATTTCTTGTCCAACAAGCTGGCTTTCTTTTTGATTGAGTTTGCGGCTTGCGTCTCCTGTCTGGTCACTTTTCAACTGTCGACGCCACCAAAGCCACGTTGTTGCGAGTGACAAAGCACCAAATGACATCCACTGCAGTTGCCAGCTCATCGGTATAAAATTCATCAATGCGCCAACAATCAATGCTGAAATGCCCATCCAGAGCAGGTATCCACCCGTCCCAAGTAACTCGGCGATGAGTAACAGCAAACCAAATGCTAACCAGTGTAGGTAGTTAATCTCTGACAGTAGCTCAATCAATGTGTCACCTTTTTTATTTGGTTTCTGAATTATGCTTGAACATCTCGGCAATACCTGCGACCGAGCCCATGAGTCCTGATGCTTCCAAAGGCAGCATAATGATCTTACCATTTTCAGCCTGACCGATGGTTTTCAATGCTTCGGTATAACCCTGAGCGATGAAGTAGTTGACTGCCTGCATGTCACCTTTTGCAATTGCATCACTGACCATACTGGTTGCTTTCGCTTCTGCTTCAGCAGCACGTTCACGTGCTTCAGCTTGAAGAATAGCGGCTTGCTTTTCACCTTCAGCTTTCAGAATTTCAGATTGCTTCTGGCCTTCAGCACGCAAAATTTCGGCTTGACGAATCCCTTCGGCTTCGAGGATTTCAGCACGCTTGTTACGTTCTGCTTTCATCTGAGCGTTCATCGCTTCAGTCAGATCGGTTGGTGGCTGAACATCTTTAATTTCGATACGGGTAACCTTGATACCCCATGGGTTGGTTGCTTCATCGACAATAGCCAGTAGTTTGGTATTGATCATGTCACGTTGACTGAGCATTTCATCGAGCTCCATTGAGCCGAGTACGGTGCGGATGTTTGTCAGTGTGAGGTTACGAATAGCATGCTCAAGGTCAGTGACTTCGTATGCTGCTTTGGCTGCGTCGATGACTTGCACGAAGCAGACGGCATCTATAACGACATTGGCGTTATCTTTTGAGATGACTTCCTGAGCTGGTATATCCAGAACACGTTCCATCATATTGATTTTATTACCAACACTGTCAATAAATGGAATGATCAAGTTTAGGCCTGGTTGCAGGGTGATGGTGTAACGACCAAAACGCTCGACGGTCCAGTTGCTACCCTGCGGTACCGTTTTGATACCCGCAGCAATGAACACGATTGCTATGACGATAAATACGCCAATCGTAATGAGAGAATCTATTTCCATAACACGTATCCTTCTTGTGATTACTCGATGTCGATCAATCTATTTTTGCTTAATATTCAATGGTAAACAATAAAAATGCTGGGATTTTACTCGAATTGTTTAAAACCTCGGATATGAAGCTCTCTGGTTAATCAAATTCACGTTTAGTCAAATGAGTCTCGAAAAGGTGAATGATAAACATGTGGGGAACGGTTAATGCGAATAGCCCAACAAATATTACCTGAAGAGTGGCGGTTGCTAGTGAGGCGTAATCAGAAATGATTGACCAAGCGGCGGTACCAAGTAACAAGGTCAACAATGTGAGAAGTACGATAACAATGATTGATGATTTACTGGAGTCAACCGTCTTAAAAGACAACAGAAGATGCCGGGGAGAATGCAACGCACAAAAATACAGAACAAAGTAAAGCATGATAGGTAACAGCAGTGCACCTGCAGCTAGGCACGTTATATCGATTATTCTCTGTTTGAATTGTGGTGCCTTACGATGAGCGGTGATGTTTACCGCAAGGTAAAGGGAAGACATCAGAAACAGGACCTCTGCTACGTCGATAATTAGATGAACAACATTATCCGCGACTAGACTTTGCAAGATTAAATCGCCGAATATATCCATCACTTCGTTCGGAGAAATGGCAGCAGGCAAACAAAGAACCCAAACTCCGAAGCTTAATCTTGCAAAAGTGGATGAATCAGACCAGTCTCCGCCAAAGTGCCAAACGGAAATGATTAAGAAGATGATCAAACTCATGGCAGGTGCGATTACCCACATGGCGACGCAGGCAAGCGCGATAATGACATAGGTAAAAAACCAGATAAAAAACTGAATAGGCGATTTCCAGAGCTCAGGGAGTGAGAGATGGGAAGATCCATAGCGCCGTGTGGAATCCCCATTAAAGCGATGAGCATTACCGCAACGACGAGCTGAGTTGATTCATGAAAGACACTGACAGCACAAAGAAGCGGTATACCAGCTACTGGCAACAATGAAAGAAGCGTCTCTTGCTTACTGCTTCCTAGCAACAGCTTCATCTTGCTCTCTCCAATAACGAGACATCAGCAGCTTGGCGATGAGGGCTCTCAAAAAGAGTAACTTAGGCATAGCGTTAATCACTTTAAAGAGGTCCAGCAGAGTCGCATTGTCTGACATAAACCTAGCGAATGTCGCTCCGTTGGTTTGTTTTGTCATGTTGAATAACAAACTGGATGCCGACACTTTTCCAGATGCTAGAACATCAAGGAAAAGAGAATCCATTGCCCTTTCGATTTTTGTTGAGCAATGAAGGTCTGGAATTTGTCCATATTTTTCGTAGTGAAGGGCACAATCTTTCGCCCATTTCTGTATTCGACTAAAGCCATACCCTGTCGATGCTCTTAGCGCACCAGCGGCAACACCGCCTTTGATGATGCCATTCTTGCGGGCTTCTCTTTGAGTTGGCAATCCCATCGGCAATACGCCTTGTTCTGTCCGTATTATTGCTTCTCGAATGACATGAAAACGGTAGTTGATAATTTTCATCAAAAATGGCTTAAGGACTTCTGGAGAATATTGTTGCTTAGAAAATGCAGTCAACTCGACCAAAAGGCGATTGTTATCGACGGGGATGAGATACAAGAACAATAGGCCAAAACGTGTGTCGGTTAGCCTTTCCATTAAATGAGGACGTGTGTAGGTTGATTGTCCGTCTTGGAGCTGTATTTCCGCACCGATAAAAATTTGAAACATTTTAGACTGCTTAAGAATGGAGTCTGGGGGAGGGCGGCAATCAATCACGTGACTGGCAGAGACGTTGTTTCCTGATAACGTCGTAACATTGAACCCAGTCTGTGTCGCGAGGACATCTTTGACTTGCGTATCAAAAAGTAGTGAACAACGGGGTGTTAGATTAAGTTGAGAGACACGTAGCTGGTAAAAATCACTGGATTTTACGAAGTGATATGCCCAGTTATTTGCATGATGCACAACCTGATCAAAGTTGGTTGAGACAAGCCATTCCGACCAACTGTTGCTGACAGGGACGGATTCTGGCGGATTTTTTTCGCCAAAAAAGCACCACGTTCGGTCATTGGTGTACTTTTTTCGTGCCTCCAAAACACATATGGAAGGGGGTACTGAAAGTTTCCCGAGCTCAGCGGCGAGTGACAGCCCAGACGCGCCACCACCAATGATGCCGATGTCATAACGCCGTTTCTCCAGATTATTCACTATGGTGTCTTAATGAGGCGATAGCCTCATGCAAAGCGGGTTCATGGGCTTTGTCTGAACGAACAGTCCATTGCCTTAAACCCAACAGCATTTGTGTCATCGCTCTTGTTTTTCTCAGCTTGCTGACAACCACTCTTCCTTGGTAAACGTCATACTGACGATCGCGGAGAACGACTCCAATCTCTCGATATACGGCTAGGGCTGCAGCGATGGCGACTCTGGACCTAAAAGGTAAGTATCTGAGACCCGCTTGCGCGCTTGCATAGTATTTATCGGCGAGACTGAGTAACTTTTTTGTGGCATACGCGATAGTTTGTTTGTCACCATCTGATTCGTTCAAAATATCGTGTGCTGACAAACCATCGACCAATCGGTTGGAAGATATCTTCTTGCCATTTGCGCATCTTCGATGACATCACGTGCTATGTTAGTCATCTGCATCGCGATACCTAAATCAATGGCAAACGGCGTTCCGCCCTCTCGGCTGTTGAGTATCGGACACATCATTTCGCCAACAGTGCCTGCGACGTAGTAACAGTAACGGATGAGTGAACGCTCATCGGCAATTTCGACCGTTTCAAGATCCATCGCAACACCACATACCAATGATTGCAGTGAGTGGGTGGGTAGACCCCACTCTTGGGAAAGTGCGAGTACATCGATGGTGGCTGGGTGAAGGGGTTTATTGATGATGAGTGACTGACGAATGAGGGCCAGTTCCTCTTTTGCATGATTTTTATCCTCAGATTCGTCTGCTATGTCATCAACTTGTCTGCAGAAGGCGTAAAGTCTGGCTGCCGCTGCAAATCTTTTACCTGATAGAAAGCGTCCGGCCAAGTGGAATGACTTACCATGTTGTTTGAGTACAGATGTTGCTGCACAATCTGAGGACTCAAATCCTGTCTTAAACTTCGCGGGCAAAACAATATCAGGAAGATCTATTTTTTCTTGGCTCATGATGTGCTCCGCTCATGGGTTGTGTCAGGTATCAAATGTTCCAGCACTTTTGCAGAGGAAAGCACACCGGGCACACCTGCTCCGGGATGCGTCCCCGCACCTACAAGGAATAAATTTTCTATACCTTCGCCTTTGTTGTGATAGCGAAACCACGCTGATTGGCGGAAAAGAGGCGCTATTGAGAACCCTGCGCCCTCAGCGCTCAAGTAACTCTCTGCAAAGTCATCAGGCGTTTTAAAGAAGTCTGACGTGATGGTGTTCTCAAGATCTGGCAGGATTGAACGATCGAGTGCGGCCACAATGCGGTCTCTAAGTTTAGGCCCTTCGATATCCCAATCGATATTACCCAGTTGGTTGGGTACAGGTGCCAAAACGTAAAATGAATCGCAGCCTGACGGTGCAAATGATGGATCGGTCGCTGTTGGCCTATGAACATAAAGGGAGAAGTCTTCGGTCAGTATTTTCTTGTCGAAAATATCACTGAGCAAGTCCTTGTAGCGCTTACCGAGCCAAATCGTGTGATGAGCAACGTCTTGGTATGTTTTTGTCGTTCCGAAATACAACACGAATAACCCCATCGACATTTGGCTTGATGAGGTTTTTACTCTGCTCGAAAATGATTGCTCTTCTTTTGGGATCAAGTGTTTGTATAGGAACTTAGGATCAGCGTTTGAAACAACGAGATCTGCTTCACGTGACTCACCATTATCTAAGTTAACGCGCTTGATCTGTTTATCATCGATGTCAAAACCAGTGACAGTTGTGTTTAGCTTTACCTCAACCCCTTGCCTATGTAGCAGATCGGTAAGCGCCTCAACGACAGCACCTGTTCCACCTTTTGGAAAATAGATTCCCCACTTTCTCTCTAAGAAGTGGATCAAACTGTAGATGCACGTTGTATCAAAGGGGTTACCACCGACAAGAAGCGGCTGAATGGAAAACGCCTGTCGCAACCTATCATCTTTTAGGTGTTTTGATACGAAAGACCAAACTGACCGGTGACTACCAAGCTGAACAAGTTTGGTATTTGCGCCACCATGGTTCTAAATTCGTGAAAAGGTTGATCGGCTAACTGAGAAAAACCGACATCAAATATTTTTTCTGATTCTCTGACCAGCGCCTCGTAACCATCAGCGTCAGATGGCGAGAGGCGAGTGATCTCTGCAACGGTATCTTCGACAGTGCTCCATAATCAAAGGTTTCTCCGTCACTGAATTGAAACCGGTACCAAGGTGTAAGCGGAAGCAGGGTTATGTAATCGCTCATAGCCTCGTTGAAAAGTTCGAACAACTCTTCAAGCAAAAAAGGAGCGGTAATGACTGTGGGGCCTGCATCATGTTTAAAACCGTCTTTACAATAAACCTGAGCTCTTCCACCCAGAGCATTACACCGTTCGATCAGGGTGACCGAGTAACCTTTTGCCCGCAAGCGAAGTGCCGAGGCAATGCCTCCGAGACCACCACCGATGACTATCGCGTTTGTCATGCTTTGTCCTCCGATAGTGATGCCCGTAAGCCGAGAATGTAAGTGTTGAATATCTCACTCAACTGACCCGGTAATGTGGAGATGTCTCGCTTTACTTCATCCAATAACGTAAACACTCTGAGAGACGCAACAGAGTCAGATTTTTCACCGTGGCCGTTGTCTCTTAACACGATCACCGCGTTGGGTGCTGCCGCGCCCGTTTCACCTCTGCGTAAATCTTGGTCAACGTCGTTAATATCATCCGTTATCTGATACGCGACGGCGAATTTATATACTGCTTCTCTAACCTGCTCGATTTGGCTCTGGTGACCTGACATTTGATAAACGAGCTCGACAGGAAGGCTAAGTAGGGGACCAGATTTACCCTCAGCCATCTTCTCGTAGTCAAGTAACGTGTAAGATTCGTACCTGGTGTAAGAGAGATCGTGGCACTGGCCTTGGATAGACTTGCAAACACTTCGGTGTATCAAGGTGACACATTGAGGCAATAGCCCGCGACAATCTGCGTGTAAGAGCGCAGCGTACGACGCTGAAATCATGATATCGCCTGCACACAACGCCACGTCGGCACCATACTTTTTCCACACAGTCTCATTTCCTCTGCGTGTGTCGTCATGGTCCTGCAGGTCATCGTGTATTAGGGAAGCATTGTGAAGGAGTTCAGCGACAGCAGCCGCTGCGACTTGGCTTGATTTAGTGAGGTTAAGTGCTTGTCCGCAATGGATAGCTAGTCGTGCTCTGTTTCGTTTCCCCCCTGTTTTCAAGTGATATAGACATGCTTCAGTTGCAGCCGATAAGAGGCTCTCAGAGCCTCTTATCGAGTCATGCATTAAGGCCTCAACATCAGCGAGAATATCATCTACGGGATAGAGATCTTGCGTCATTGTGCCTCCATACAGATATGTTAACTCACAAACTTAAAGCGTTAGGCATCCTCAGTACTGCTTGTAGCGGCAGACCAAATAACGACACCGAATGCGATTTTGTTAACGAAATCTGCAAGGTTGTAGACGAGATTCAGCATGTCTGACGACCCTTCAGATGTGTAACCGAGTACGTAACCTATTGGGTAAATCGACCAGCCTACCGTTACAATCAAACGCAGTGCGCCAAACGCTTTCTGACTGGCTTCAGTTCCACTTTCTGCATTTATTTGACTGGCCTCGCCAACAAACACCTCGTAGATGATGTAAAGCCAACCGACCATTCCGATGATAAAGCCAACCCAAATCCCGAGTTTGCCAATTTCGCCCAGATATCCTCCGACCAACATGACCAAAGAGGCGATAAGGAGTTTCCAGAATAAACCTGCTCTCACAACAGCTATTGCTGTCAGAATCAGGTAGAACTCAATAATTTGCAGCGGTACTGTCAGCAACCAGTCTACATATCGGAAGGACGTGGGACTCTCTCCTGTACCGATCCACACTCCTCGCATGTAGAAATAATGTATAGCCGCGATACCAGTCACCATTGCTGCGACGGTAAGTGATGTTTTCCACTTTCCGACAGCTCTGTCTCGTTCTACCCAGAAGAAGAAAGTTGAGGCGACCATGGCGGCTGAGATAATCCAAAAGGACATGCCGACAAGGTCATTGGGATCAAGCATAAGCTCTTTCATTTCGTCACCTTTGTTGTGTATTCAACATTCGAAAAACAATTTCGACAGTTTGATTACCCAGTGACCGAACCGAATCTTTTACAGCAAGCGATTTATTTACTGTAGCTGCTTGTGCAACATCAAGTAATACGACAATGGTTTGTCACTGATTACTGCTATTAACAACACTAGTTACGTGATAAATATGTTTCAAGATTTATAAAATCAAAATAAATATTGATTTTGTCTGTGGTTTTTATTAATTCATTAACTAAAAATCAATGACTTGAGGTAAATTTTTTGTTGAATCGATCCTATGTTTCACCGTACTTTATTATTAAATTTGTGACGTGTTGCATATTTAAGTTCTGATGTTTAATAGTCAAAAATCATTATTATTTGATGAAAATCTACGAGTCTTCTCTGCTTTTCTTATCTAGATTACGTTTCAAGGATTTAATATTATTTCCTTACATTTAATCCAGTTTTTATAAATTACAGGAAACAGAATGCGACGTTGCGATTGGGCAAATGGAAGTGACATTGACGCTAAATATCACGATACAGAGTGGGGCGTACCTGTTCACGATGACAGGAAGCTATTTGAGATGCTTTGTCTCGAAGGCGCTCAGGCTGGCCTAAGCTGGACAACAATTTTACGTAAGCGAGACGGTTATCTTGGAGCTTTTCAAAACTTCGAATTAGACAAGGTAGTAACCCTGACGGATGCTGATGTGGAAACATTGGTACAAAACCCGGATATCGTGCGTCATCGTTTAAAAATTCAGTCAGTGATTGGTAATGCGAAGGCGGTGATCGAGATTCAGAGTGAATTTGGGAGCTTTGATGCATTTATATGGTCGTTTGTTGGCGGTAAACCGATCATTAACCAGTGGAAAAAAACAGAAGACGTACCAACTACCACCGCAGAATCAGATGCGATGAGCAAAGCGTTAAAAAAACGAGGCTTCAAGTTCGTTGGCAGTACAATTTGTTATGCCTATATGCAAGGCGTCGGCATGGTAAACGATCATTTGGTTGATTGCTTCCGGTACAAAGAGGTTTGCGGCCTGAAGTGATAGGTACTCACGTTTCTGACGCGGAGAGCCCTCCAAACGATGACCACTATCTACACCGAAAAAATAGTCTTTCCGCACTTGATAGTCTCGACGACATGAAGTTCGCGTAGTTTATGCTTATCCACGGTCAGTGGGTTGCCATTCAATACGACAAAATCAGCGAATTTACCCACCTGGAGTGTTCCCTTTATTTGGTCTTCGAAGGTCTGTCTTGCTGCCACCGAAGTGACAGCTTCGATCGCCTGATATGGTGAAATAGCATGCCACTTACCCAGCTCAATGCCGTTTTTACTCTTCCTGTCCACAGCGGTTGCAATGAGGCCAAGGATATCCAGGTCAAGAATCGGCGCATCTGTGTGTAATGTAAAAGGCAAGCCGAGTTCGTTAGCCCAGCCAGCGGGTGAAAAATTAGATGTTTTCCAAGGTCCAATGATCGTGTCGTGGTATTCGTCGCCCCAGTGATAAATATTGAGAGCAAGAAACGAGGGAATAATGCCTACTTTCTTCATCGCTTTTAGCTGATTGAATTTGGCACTTTTCATATGTACCAGTGTCATCCGATGATCTTTCATACCGTGCTTTTTCATTGCTAACTCAATAGCTGAAATGGCCATTGATGTTGCTCTGTCAGCATTACTATGGGCGATGATTTGGATGTTATTGGCGTAAAAATAATCTACAAATTCATTGAAAGAAAACTGGTCAAGAATACGTACGCTGGATTGTTGGTTCAGATACTTGTTATTTTTTAATTTGAGAAGGCGATCTATTGGTGAGTTTTTGCCTGACGTTTTTTGTCCATCCCCAGTCAGTTTTACTCCAGCGACACGCAGGCCGTTTACATTTGGCCCTACATTTTGAAGCTGAGTAATCAGACTGAACTCGTCTGAGTTCGGATAGATGTTGATATCCAAGAACAGCTTTTGTCTGTCGGCTTGTGATTTCAAAATTCTGAAGCCATTTAAATTTCCTGCGCCTTCAAGAGCGGTCGTAATTCCGTTTTGCGCGTAGGCCAATTGTGTTGCTTTGATGACGTTATCAATCCGTTCCGGATCGTATGCATTTAGATAGGGGTAAATAGATAACACTGCTGAACCTTGAATCAAGCCAGTCAGTTTTCCTGCTTCAGTCCTCTCAATATGACCATTTTTAGGGTTGGGCGTGTCTTTATGAATTCCCAGTAAGTTAAGCCTTTTGTGTTGCATAAAGCCTGGTTACCTGAAATTTGCATCATACAAAATGGCTGTGTATTGCTCACCGTATTCAATTCTGCCAGTGAAGGGTGGCGTCTTTCGAGTAACTCTGTTTCGTCATAACCCCATGCGAAAGCCAACGATTTAACATCATCAAATTTCGTTACATGCGCTCGCATCGCCTCAAGTATTTCTGAGATCTCGCTAAAGTCACCATCTGGCTGCGAAAACAAATACGGTACGTCAACAAGATTGATTAACTGAGAAATGTGCGAATGGGCGTCAATGAAGCCTGGGAGCAGTGTTTTACCGCTCAGCGAATCTACTTTTGTACGCTCGTCAGCAAGGGAGAGTATGTTTTGATTACTGCCAATAGCAAGAATATGCCCATCTTTGATAGCAATAGCCTGCTCTTCAACGCCTTCACCTGTCATGGGTATCACATGACCGTCATATAAAACGCGATCTGCCGAGAGTTTAGCTTCGCAAAGTGGGCTGAACAAAAAAGGGAACAACAGGTAAGTTTTGATTAATCGATACATGTTCAAGGCAGATTGATTCAGATGGGAGCGAGATTTTACTTGTCCGCAGTCTAAATACAAGTATTAAACGCCCGTTAGAATTATATTTTCATCAGTATAACGGGCTAATGCATTGATCTTTTGGGTATTCAGGTAGTCGTCTATTTTTGTACCATCGACACTTCTTGATAGAGGCTCATCAGGGTTTGTTCTGCTTTCTTCGGGTCAGGACTAATTATCGTAAAGGGATAAGACAAGTCATTAGGATGAAGCACAACAAACTGGCTCACTCTAACGTGCCCTTCACAACACCCACTCCTTTTCTCCATGACGGTTCCCCACTGTCTACCTAACTCTTTGACCGAAGGCAGTGAGATATAAGCGATGTTTTTGTGGCAGGGCAAATTGATGTTGTGTTGGCGAAAAGAGAGTAGCAAAGGCACATCGTGATCTAACTCTTTTCGTGTCGAAAGCTCGGTATTGATCAGCTTAGAAGGCATTACCAAAGATAAATAAACAACCCGGCCAAAGAGTGGCTGCAAGGTATCAACAATGCATTCAGAGGTTTGCTCACCCTCTAGCAGCCATGTATTTCTGTTTAAATTATCAACGGGCAAACTAAATTCGGGTCGTGATATCGAGAGATTGGTCACCATGGGTTCTGCCATATTAATGGTCAGAATGGGATAGCTTTCTCCATTTGCTGGTAGGTAGCGAATCCCGGCTACGCTACAATTTGCAAAGACAATAAGGCATGTAAAAAGTACGCTCCAGAAAACTTTCAGCACCACGCTTCTCCCTTTTTATTGATAATTATCAGTCTAGTAGCTCCCCTAATTTATGCGCGAGAAATAACCCAAATCAAATGTTATCAAGTACATTTACTGGATTTAAAAGTCTGGAATATCTCACAATTTAGAGCAGGTAAAGCAAGGTTACCCCCCTAAGTTGGGCGTTATGTCAATTTCAAAGAACTGTTATCTGTACCCAATAATTGGCCACATATTTGATGTGATGAGTGAAAAAGCGAACGTTCGTGCTATTTTGTAAGTGCTGGAATCAGGAGTGGTAAATTGAAGAAACAACAAGAAACAAAACTAAGAATTCTTGATATTGCCTTTGAGATGGCGAGTGAAAACGGTCTTGAGAGCTTGACGATTGGAGAATTGGCTAAACAGGCCAACATGTCGAAAAGCGGCTTGTTTGCGCATTTCAATTCTAGACATAACTTACAAGCTGCCGTCGTCAGGTTTGCTTCGGATAAATTTCAGGAGCGAGTCGTTGTGCCTTGCCAACAACAAAGGTACGACACGCAAGAGCAGAAGCTTAGGGAATTACTCGCAAATTGGCTGAGCTGGAACGGTTCATTCCAAGGTAGTTGTCTGTTTCTCGATGCCTGGAGAGAGAACTCTGACGACGATGATGTGGTTCAAAACTCGCTCAGGGAAGTGACGCTTAAATGGTTGAATTATTTGAATATCCAGGTCGAAAAAGCCATGGCTAAAGGTGAGTTTAGGAAAGAACTGGATGCTTGGCAGAAAGTCTATGAGTTATATGGACTGTATTTGAGCAGCCATCTTTTCGAAAACTTGACCATTACTGGCGATTCAAAAGAAAGATTTTGGTTAGGGATAGAGCAGTTATTCATTCAGTGCAGAGTGAAGACTGCATGTAAAGAAGTTTAAAAATGTGGTTAGGGGAAAATAAGTGAGTAGCAAAATCTATTTCAGTGATAAAGAGAAGCGTCGTCTGGGCGTTTCACGAGCGCTGATAAATATTTCAACCCGCGCATATTTTAATATTGCGCCAAAGAGTGCGGTCAAAACAGCCCGGAAACTCTTTCTAACACCAGCAAAAGCAAAGAATAAGAATACAACACCTGGCGGTATGGTGACTTCAGATGTTATGAGTGCGTCAGGCAAGATTCGTGTATACCGTCTTGGTGTGGGGCCAACTTGGGTAATGGCTCATGGTTGGTCAGGCTCGGCAAATCAATTTTTCCCACTGATGGAAAAAGTGGCTGCAATGGGCTTTACCGCCGTGGCTTATGATCAGCCCGCGCATGGTGGTAGCGAAGGTCATGAAGCACACATACCGAACATGTTGGCAGCTTTGAAAGCAGTGTTGGGGGATGTTGGCGACGTTGAGGGCTTGATTTGCCATTCAATGGGTGGTTCTGTGTCTCTTCACATTGCTGATGAAGTTCTGCAAGGGAAGCCGTGTTTGCTCATCGCGCCTGCGCTTTTTTACTGGAAAAATGCCAAAAATACGGTGAGGCGAGTAGGCGTGCACATGTCACTTTATGATGCTGTGATTAATGAAGTGTCTAGAGAATACAATTTTCTACCTTCCGATTTTGACCCTGATCAAAGGCTTATTGAAATGTCGTCTCCTGTGACGATCGTTCACGACAGAAACGACAAATTTGCGCCTTTCGAGGCGTCAGAGAAAGCAGCGTTGTGCAGTCATATCAACTTAATAGCGACAGAGGGCTTGGGTCACGGAAGTATTATCAAGAGTGATCAAGTAGCGACAGCATTTAGAGCATTGGCGTTGCCAGTGCATCAAAAAGAAATTGCTTAACTGGAGGAAAAAAGTAGGGGAAATAGAACTTGTTCCCCTGCTTTTGTTAAATGTCGTAAACCTTGTAACCGCGATCTCGCAAACAGCGCCGAAGCACTTTTGCTTGATCTTTAGTGGAGTTGTTCGCCCCTTGAATTGCGCCAGCACCACCGCCAATTGCGCCACCAACGGCTGCACCTGTGACTGCACCGCCCACACCGTCATTTATCACTCCTGAAATTGCACCAATAATCGCCCCGGAAACAGAGCTATTTGCAGCTTCAGTTTTTGCTGCTTCCGATTCGTCCACTTGCTCTGCAAGTCTCTGGCAATAGGCAAAGTCTTTGTCATATTTTGCTTTGTCCACTCCCTCCAGATCAACAACGGGCTTTTGGTTGTAAGCACACCCCGCGAGAAAGACGACTGATATAAATATACAAAGTATGTGTTTCATAACCGGCACCACTAACATACGGAAAGTATCAAAAGACAAAGAAGGATAACTGTCTTGGAATAAGTAAAGTCGATACCTGCACGTTAGGAAAAACGAAGCGTAGCGTCAATGCTAACTATGAGACTTGTAAAGAAGGATAAAGAGCCTGCATGAAACAGGCTCTTGGATAGATTACTCGCCAGCTATGCTCAGGCCACTGAATCGAATAGTGGGCGCATAGAAGCTCTTCCAAGCATTTGGCAATACTGTGCTGCTTACTGCTTCAACATCTTTCAACATCTGGTAAAAGTTGCCGGCAACTGTGATACCACGGACAGGTTGTACACGTTTGCCATCCCGACACAAAAAGCCACTTGCGCCGAATGAGAAGTCGCCGCTGATTGCGTCAGCACCAGAGTGAATTCCCTGCAGGGAGATTAGCTCTAAGTACTCGCCACCGGTGACTTCAGATTCGCTACTTTGTCCTGCGCTTATCACTTTATGAAGACCAGAAACGCCGAGCGTCCCTTTTGCTGAGCGGCTGGCATTGGCGGTATGAGTTACGCCAAAGTGGGCCGCAGTCGCAGAGTTATGATACAACCCAACCAACTCACCGCCTGAAACCAGTACGGTGTCTTTGGTGGCGAAGCCCTCACCATCGAATGCGCAGATGGACATGCCACCTTCAACGTAGGCTTTGTCTGTGATTGTCAGCAAAGGACTTGCAACAGTAGAGCCGACCTTTTCGCGCCATGGGTTTGTTCCGCGTTGTGCAGAAAGACCCGAAAGGCAAGAACCAAATGCGCTGAAAAGTTCATCCAGCGAGTCAGAGTCAAAGATGACTGAATACTGACCGTTGCAACGGGTCCACCATCAAGTAGATCATGAGCAACCTGATAGCTTTCATCAATGACTTTAGTGGCATTCAGGCCTGCGAAAGTGCGAGCAACAGAGCCCGTGTAATGCATCGACTGCTTTCCATCGTGATCAATCAGTGCGCTGGTGTAACACATTAAATTTCGGCTTTTGTGGTAGCAGCGTATTCCCAATGTGTTTGCTAACAATGATTGGCTAATGGTCTCAGCGAAGTTGTTGTAAGGTGCGCCTTTTGCCAGTGGCTTATCGACAATACCTTGCTCAAGTTGCAATGCGAGCGCGACTTTTTCTTCTGCCGTTGCTGTATCATCCTGATAGGTTTCTGACACGTCTGTGGTTATTGATGCACCTTCAGCTCTGATCTTTTGATGTTTATCATCTTTCGTAAACGTCGCGTTAACAACAGCCTGATCGACCATTTGCTTTAGGCTTTGTTCTTCAAAAGATTCCGAATAGCTGATAGAGACACTGTCACCTTTAACAACGCGTATACCAATAACCTGACTGCCAGAGACCTGATATTCAGAAAGTTCACCACCATCCGCTTTCAGCGAAAATTTCTCACCAGATTCGGCGATAACATCGGCTTCAACATTCCTTTGCTTTGCATAATCAAGAACAAGATCGACGGCGTTATCGAGTTGAGTAGATTCAGACATTATTTGCCACCTCCTACCAGAATGTTGTCCACTTTAATGGCTGGTTGGCCTACTGTTGTTGGTACGGCACCACTGATAGAACCACACATACCTGCGGCAAGTTTAAGATCTTTACCCACCATGCTGATTTCTTTTAGAACTTTAGGTCCAGTACTGATGAGAGTTGCAGATTTCAGCGGCTTAGTGATCTTGCCGTCTTCAATCAGATAACTTTCTTGCGCGGCGAAGTTGAATTCACCTGTGCCCGGTTGAACAGAGCCACCACCCATCTTGGCGGTATAGATACCTCGTTCTATGCTGCCAATCATCTCATCAAGTTCACTGTTACCCGCTTCGATGTAGGTATTACGCATTCTCGATGTTGGTGCGAATTTATAGTTTTGTCGGCGACCTGAGCCCGTACGAGCGTAGCCCGTTTTCAGGCTCCCCATGTGATCGACCAGGAAGCCAGTAAGCTTGCCGTCTTTAATCAACTGGGTGTTTTGAGTCTCCATGCCTTCATCATCAATGTTGATAGAACCCCATGCATTTGGAGACAGGCCTTCATCGACAGCATTGACAACAGGGTTGGCAATCATCTCACCCATTTTGTCATGGAATACTGATGCGCCTTTTGCGACGGAAGTTGTTTCGAGCAAGTGCCCACAAGCTTCATGGAAAATAACACCACCAAAGCCATTTCCTATCACCACTGGCATTTCGCCTGAAGGACAAGGCACAGCGCCAAGCTTGATTAGGGCTTGTTTGGCTGTTCGCTGACCCAAGGCAACAGGGTCTATTTCAGTGTGGAATTCCCAGCCTTTCAGTGCGCCCGGGCCTTCAAAGCCACTTGATTGTTCAGTGCCATCGGCAGCAACAACAGACGACACAACACGCACGTAGTTTCGTGTATCTTGGATGTGTAGACCTGTCGAATTGAACACTTCGATGTGCTGCTCGCGTTGGCCAACAACACTTATCGCCTGACTAATTTTTTCACTTTCAGCCCGTGCACTTGCATCCACTTTTTTCAAAAATGCAATCTTCTCTTCGATGCTCGGATCTTTTGACAGGTGACGTTGGACAGGGTGACGCTCGTTACCCGGAGTCAGGTTAATAGCACCCGCATTGGCGATTTGATCGCGCTTGTCTTTTGCACAAAGAAGACTGGTGACTTGCTTGAGTTTTTCTTCGTCTTTACTGTTCGTATAACCGTACAGGACTTTGTGGCCAAAAAAGAGGCGAATACCGATACCGAAATCGATGCCGGAATTAACTTTATCTACTTCTCCGGAGAGTAACTCGACGTTTCCTGAATGATGATGTTCAACAAACAGCTCCGCAAAATCTGCTCCCAAGAACAGTGCATGGTCAATCACTGATTTGGCAATGGCAGGGTTTAACATGCCTTTCTCCTATAAATGTTTGCTTGGATTCCGTGCCGAAAGGCAGGGTTATCTTTTTGTTAGCAGCCCCCAAAACACTACCAATAAATGACTTTCAACGCCTTAACTCTGGAGTTTTTTTTGGTGTTGCGCGCATAAAGTAAAAATAGTGTTTTATTAACCTTTACAAATTCTTGCAGGAATCGTTTTTTGGGGAGGTAATGATTGGAAATGAACTGATTGTTGGTATTGCTGACTGATATCTTCGGTCAAAGGTTATGGACATCCTGAGAGACTTTGTGCTGTTAGGCTGGTGTTTTGACGAGACGGTAATTAGCAAATCAACCGCCTAAAGGAATTATAATGAGTGAAGCTGATGAAGTGCAGATAATGCGAAACGATAGTGATGCCAAAGTCGATAGGCTATTGATGGAAACAACGACACGTTCTCTGCTGAAGCAACTCAGCACTGGCCAAATAACGTCGGAAGCTATCGTCACCTTCTATCTGGACAGAATAGAAAGTATCGATAAATCGGGTCCACGCCTTTCTTCGATTATTGCCACCAATCCGGCTGCTATGGCTGAGGCCAGACAAAGAGATCGAGAAAGACGTGAGGGGGTTGCTGAAGGTTCTTTGCATGGCATCCCTGTTCTTCTCAAAGACAATATCGAAACGGTGGGGCCTGTCGCAACCACTGCTGGCGCATTGGCGCTTAAATACAACGTCCGTACAGAGGATGCCATACTGGTTAAGCAGCTTAGGGCGAATGGTGCGATTATTCTCGGTAAGACCAACCTCAGTGAGTGGGCAAATTTCAAATCACTGAAAAGCTCCAGTGGTTACAGCGAAATCGGTGGTCAGACGAAAAACCCCTACTACCTAGACAGAAGTCCTTGTGGCTCAAGTTCAGGCTCAGCTGCCGCAATATCAGCCAACTTAGCTCCACTTGCGGTTGGCACAGAAACCGATGGCTCTATCGTTGCGCCAGCAGCTCATTGCGGCATTGTAGGTTTAAAGCCAACGGTAGGTCTCGTCTCTTCTGCGGGCATTGTACCAATCAGCCACAGTCAGGACTCTGCAGGACCAATGGCAAGAAGAGTTGAAGATGTTGCAATGCTTCTTAACGCCATGGTTAACCCAATTCATCCTAACGCTATTGAAGATTATGCAGCTCAACTCAATACAGCTTCATTAAATGGAAAACGTTTTGGTATCACGGAAAGTACGGAGCGATTCCCTGAAGTTGTTCGCGAGGTTTTTGAGCAAGCTGTCGGGGCACTAGAAGCCGCTGGTGCAGAAGTTGTCAGAGGGTTAGAGCTTCCTGAAGAAGAGGCACTGGGAGAAGCTGAATTTGAAGTGCTTCTTTATGACTTTAAACATGACCTCACTGACTATCTCTCATCAACGCCTGACTCTGTCACCGTGAAATCTATTGATGATTTGGTTGAGTTCAATCGAGCCAACCCCTCAGCAATATCACCATTTGGTCAGGAGCTGATTGAAATGGCCGCGTCAAAAGGGGAGCTTACCGATGAGGCGTATCTCGTTTCGAAAAAGTTAATAGAAAAACACGGTAAGCAGGAGGGGATAGATCACCTGTTGGCCGAATATCAACTCGACGCATTTATTGCACCAACAAATACCCCTTCATGGCTCATTAATCATGTTGAGGGAGACAAATTTGAAGGTGGTTCATCGTCACCAGCTGCAATCACCGGATATCCAATCATTACGGTGCCTATGGGTGATGTGTCCGGGTTACCGGTTGGGCTTTCTTTCTTTTCAACTGCTTTTCGCGAGAAAGACCTGATTGAGCTTGCGTATTGTTTTGAAAGAGAAATAAACGCGAGAATCTTACCCGAATTTAGAGCGGTCTTTTCGGAATAAACACATGGGGCGCGCTCAATCGCGCCCGCACGATGAGTGCGCGTCAGCTTGATTGTATTGACGCTTAAATTTTCTGATCTTGGTACGGATGTTTTTCATTGGGGAGGAGGTGTTTAACTGAATCATCCTGCCGAGGGTGTAGCTTTTATACCAGTTCTCTCCGTAGAGTTTATCTTCCGGGAGCGACTCTATGAGAGTCAGTATCTGAGATGTTGTATTCTCGAGCATGTTCAGCAGCGTCTGATAGCTTTTTGATTGGTGCTGTTGATGAAAATGCTGTGCGAGATTACCCAATTCGTTCCACTTGTAACCCGTCTCTGGGAAATCGATGTTCAGGCCCTGTTTGTCTCTGTCACACCACTTCAACACCAAATTACCCCATCCAATAAGGTAAGACACGGTATCGCAGACGCTGATTTTTGTACCTTTGATGTTTCCTTCTATGGCGTTCACTTTAGACATACATACAGGGATCTCTCGATAGTCTTTTATCAGCTTTTTGACACTACCCTCTATGGCGTGCAGCAAGGCCTGTTTGCTATCGGGGATAGAACTCAAGCGGGACTACCAATTTTATTAAGTATTACAGTGTGGTTGTGAATGGGCATCTCTTTCAGCGTGGACTCATGAATCAAAATGTCTTTGCCTGCTGAGACTTTATAAATCGACAGCCTGTCGACAGCAAATGAAAATTCAGAAGGCTCAGCAGAGAGTGATTCAAGTGTTTCTTGCCAGGTAAAAGGGTTTTTTATTCTGGCTACCGTGATGTGGGGAAGGTAAGTGAGCTGATTGTTGTAAAGGTTTTCGAATGGCCCAGTGTATAAGCGGTCATGCAAATTGATGATGTCATCGTTCCCTTTTTTTATGTTGAGGAAAATAAGGTCGTCATCCTGACCGGTAAAGTCTCGCGTTGTTACGGTGAAGGGAGGTGTGTGTGTGGCAATACGATTGACGTGGTTGATGGCGGCACTTGGGTTGTCCCAATGGGTGGGGAAGACCAAAGTTACGTGGGCGGGTACAGCATCGGAGAGTGGGTCGAACTCTGACCGTATCCCCTCGATATACGCATTGTATTTCGGAATAATCGCCACATAGTACATAAATCTGCCTTTCTGTTACGTTGCCGTCCGTATGAGACAACCTAGGAGGGCTGTGAACAAAAAACCACCACACCATGATTAATTTTCAATTACTTAGACACATATCTCTATTTTTATAGACAGGGAAGGGATGCATGCAGTGTTTTTTTTGGCGAGTAATGAGGAAATGTCGAAAAGCAAAAAAAAAGTAAGTGTCAACTTATCCGATAATAAACCGACACTTACTAGCCTTCACAAAGGTTAACAAATAACTATTGCGTATTTTGATGGTCCTGAGCCAGAGAACTCATTCACACAACAAAACAACCACCACAAAAGTTATTTCAGTAGGAATATACAAAGACATCGCTGTTGTTCGATGCTAACTCAACATTATGCAGAGCCAACATCTCGCAACGAGGTTACGTGATGCTCCAATTGAAAGGAACAATCACCGAATTCGTTTGAGCACATCAAGGGCCGACTACTGAATAAACGACTGGCGGGTATTCAATGCGCGATACTGATGCAAATTGTAATTCCAAATACTGTGTTGTTTTCGTTTTGGTATTTTGAACAATATCTGAATCAGACAACAAACTATTCAATTTGTATGTCTGCAAACGATTGCTCAATCAACAGTTACTAAACTACCTAAATGGAAGAATGTGTGCGAGGTTATGTGATGACAAATACAGGTCATTTACTGACACTTTTATCACTAAAATGTTCTTATAAAAGACGATTGGGTGGGGGTCATTAAATCAACCTGATCTAGCATACCTCGGCTTTTCCTGGCCGAATTTCTATTCGGTTTCTGTTATCTTCGCCCAAGATGCGGGAGAAGAACAAGATAAGTGAATACTAAATCTTATTTTAAATCATGTTATTAGTAGTCAGTTTTTAAATTGGAATAAATGCTCTTATTTTATGGTCTGAAACTGAAATTTTTATTTTATTTGGCCTTTCAGAGTATTTTACTGTCGAAAAATGAATAAACACGGGATGTCTTTATTTGACTCCTCCATAAAGGCTTCTGAATGTATTTCTGGACGACCTGCTTTTTTGTGTAACTAAAAACTCATGTAAACCGCGACACTTTTGATCGTTAAGCATTGTTGTAATTGGCAGATAAGTGCCTAAGTCCAAAAATCCAAGTCTGCTGCTCGCTTTTGTATGAGGTAATCTCGATGGAATTTTTTTTCTAAAAGGCAGTTATTGATTTGTCTATTTTTATTGTTACGGTCAGAAATGAATACTGATAACACTGGAGAGTATCGCTATAATCGCGCGATAATAGTCATGAGTCGTTTCGAAATGTTAAGGGTAAACAATGACGGCAAAGCTTACACATAAAGTACCAACGAACATCATTACGGGCTTTTTGGGCGCTGGAAAAACAACAGCGATATTGTCATTGCTTGAGTCAAAGTCAAAGGACGAGAGGTGGGCGGTTCTCGTGAATGAATTTGGTGAAGTCGGCGTTGATGGCGCTTTTTTGAGTGAGCAAGGTGCGATTGTCAAAGAGGTCCCTGGTGGATGTATGTGCTGTGTGGCTGGTCTTCCTATGGCGGTGGGTATCAACGCACTGTTAGCGCAAAACCCCGATAGATTGCTGATTGAGCCAACAGGGCTTGGTCATCCTAAGGACATCATCGGTAAGCTGTTGTCTGAAAACTACGAGAAATACATTGATCTAAGAGCAACGATAACACTGGTTGATCCTCGAAATTTTGCCGATAAAAAATACACTGAGAATCAGAACTTTAAAGATCAAATAAATCTGGCTGACGTATTGGTTGCGAACAAGGTAGACCTGTGCGATGACGATGATCTTGCTGCTTTTGATGAGTGTTTCCATGGCTCTGCCATTGCGAAAGCAGCGAAAGGTATTGTGTCCGAAGGAAAACTAGATTCATATTGGTTGGACCTTCCACGAACCAACCGAAACGCCGAGTTCTTACACCATCATTCTCACGATACTGATATTCCTGCGTTTGAACTGGTTCCCGGAGAACGCTTCGCGAGAAAAGAAAACAAGGGGCAAGGTTATAACAGCTGTGGATGGGTGTTTACGCCTGAAATCGTGTTTCCGTTCGATGCCCTATACGGATTATTAGGGAATATAAATGCTGAGCGCGTAAAAGCAGTGGTGAACACAGACGACGGAATGTTTGCTTTCAATATTGTTAATCAGGTTGTGTCAGTGAGTGCCGTGAGCCTAGAAGGTGTAGAATCCAAGCTGGAAATTATCGATAAAATGACTCTGCCGTGGGATGACCTTGAAGACATCCTGTTGTCGTTACTTCCTGAAGCTTAATGCCGTCGTTACTCATTTTGTCAGCCATGTCATTACAAAAAGTAGTAATGACATGGAAGGGCGTCAGAGCGATATCTTTGGCTCTGACGCTCAGTTTAAGACGCTCATGGCCGATTCGGTCGATATCGGCTTCGATGGCTGAATTTAATAATTGTCTGATGAGAACAATAAATTCAGCCTTCTCGACAAGGTTCAGCGAATGCTTTCTCGTTGTTTATGACAGAAAGCCATCCTCGACAGCTTTGTTGAGCTTCTGTTCGACGGCTGACCATAACTTCTCACTGCCCGCCCCAATCCGCGCGCTGTTTAACGCAAAGACTTGTTCCTTGGTGATGCCATGTTTCTTCCAACCATGCCCCTCATCGTGGATATTGTGGAGTAAGGGCGGCAGGCGATCTATAGCTTTGGCGAACTTTGCGTCAGCGGATTTACCCGTCTCAAACTCTTCCCAGAGAACAAGCAGTTCATCTTTTAAATCAGGCTGAATATTTGTGAAGAGTTTTGCAATACAGGTTTTTTCTTTTGATTTGAGCTCTGCAGTTTCACTTGAGTAGATAATTGTGTCGCCAGCTTCAATTTCCCCAAGATCATGAATTAACATCATTTTTATGACACGTTCAATATTAACTGGCTCGTTGGCATAATCTTTAAGGACCAGTGCAGAAAGTGCAACATGCCAACTGTGTTCAGCGGAGTTTTCGTATCTCTTGAGGCCAATGGGGCGTGATTTACGCTGTATATCTTTGAGTTTTTCGATTTCGGTAATGAACGTCAGAATGTTGCCAATGGCTTGCATGAATTCTCCTGTTTTGAGTGAGTTTGTTTCTCAGAGTTTTTCTAGTTGCTTATTTCTTCCTGCATTGTTTTGAGACGGCGAAACACCAAGCTGGTCAATATCTATACCCTGTATAGCCATCATTTTTTCAAAGGCGGGTAATAGATCTTTGAGTTGGTCTTCAAGAGTGTCACGAACCGTATCCACAACAACTTGCGTACCGCGTTCTATTTCAACGTTGACTCTGTTACCCTCAGTTTTTTGACCGAATACAGTAGCGCGTCGGGTTTCGGGAATCAGCCAAACATTGAACCAGCCTTCATCCTTGTTGACATCAGCGACAGTCAAGCTGGCACCATCTAGAGCAATATACCCTTTGGGAAAAATATACCTCTTCCATTTTTCTTCTACAGACAACGTGACGCAATAGTTGTCTTCAAGTTGAAGGACTGATTTTATCTCTGCGGTAAAATCCACATGACCCGAAAGGGGGTGGCCGCCAATTTCTGCACCATCTTTTGCCGCTCTCTCGGCATTGACCTTTGCTCCAACAGGAAAATCGCTGAGTGTGGTAATGTTGAGGCTTTGAAGCATCACATCAAACTTTACCCGCTCCGAAGAAATCAGTTTGGTGACTGTCAGGCAAACACCATCAATGGCAACACTGGCACCAATTTCCAGCCCGTCACAAAACCCTTCTGGGAAATGAATAACAAAAGTGCGTATTCCGTTGTGATCTGCGACTTCTTCAATAGTGGCGATGGCTTGAACAATTCCTGTAAACATTTTCGTGGTTCCGTATATAGCTTGTTGTCAATCTGTTATTTATCTAACAGCGTAATCTTATTTACGCTGTGCTGGATTTTAGATGAGCTAGGGCGATTTCAGTAGACTGAACGAGCTTTGATTGTTTCAGCTTCCTTCGTATTTCGAGGGCTTCTTTGAGCACGGCTTTCGCTTCGATATGTCGATGCTGTTCAACCAGTGATTTTCCGTAGTGTTGAAGAGCAAAACTTCGTTCGAGTTCGTCAGCAAGTTGTAAGGCTTTTTGAAAGTGTTTCTCGGATTCTGGGTAGCGGTAAACATACTGAAGTGATGTTGCGTGGACTTGATAAGCCCAGAATTGATTTCGCCGGTTTTCAGTTTTTGTTGCCACGCATGAAGAGAGGCGAATGGCAGTATTACGCGCTCCCATTGCTCTCAGATGGTCAGCAATTTTTATTTCCTGCCACTCCTTCAGCAATTGCTTTTTTTGTACAACGGCAAGTAGCCAAATACCACACCGATAGAAAAAGCCTTTTAGGTGACAAATGGAAAAGTGATCCCTTTGATATTCCAAGTTGATGCCTCGTGTACCTGAGTAATCTGATATCCGCTATACACATTCTTGCAGCGGTATATGGCGTGATCATATCAGCGGTGTGACTACCCGTATGGTTTTTGAGGTGGTTTGACGAGTCACATCAACTATTTTGTCATTACTCAACAAGGCATATTCCTGATGTATAGATAAGCGAACATTGCAGATGGAAAAACCTGCAACCCTTTTTGGAAAACTTGTATCTGGAATGAATGAGATGAAACAGTTTGTGATTTTGCGACGTGAAGCAATGTCTTAGTTCTGGTTATTCGAGCGGGCTCTCTGTGTACGGAAGGTAGAGCGTAAGACACAATTTATTCAGCAAAGCTAGTTACATTGAGGTTTTCACCTCTTCAGAGAGAGCTTTGCGCAAAAACAACAAAAAATGCTGCAAGGGCACCTTCGCAGTTCGAGCATCAAGCGTTAGAAGGACATACGCATGAGTGTAACCCAAAAACTGAGGTGGGCTTTTTTTGCTGCAATTGGCCTGCCACTCATCATTATCACTGCCATTGTCGCAGTGCAAACTCGTTACTTCTCAGTCGAGAAATTCGCTGAGGCGAGCTTGCGCGAAGCCACGCAAATCGACAATAACTTCGACATGTTTTTCTCTGAAATTGCAAAAGACGTGACGTTTCTTACTCGCCACCAATCGGTGACGAATGCCCAAAGAGGAATTACCAGTTACAAGGCAGAACAAAAAAGTGTTGAGATGGATGCGCTGTCGGGGCCCGATAACGAAAAAATAGCCTATCAACTTTTTGAAAAGTTTGGCGATACTCACAAGGGTATTGCTTATATCTATATGGGAAACGATGAAGGCGGTTACATACAATGGCCTCAGGGTAATGTGGGTGCAGGTTATGATCCCCGAAAGCGTCCTTGGTACCAGACAGGGTTAACCAACACCAATGAAGCAATAAGAACCGACGCGTACTATTGGGAACCTGATGACGCGGTAATCGTATCAACGGTAAAAGCAATCAAGGTTGCTGGCGCGGTTACGGGTGTTCAGGGAATGGATGTTTCTCTGAAGGGGCTTACTGAGATTGTAAAAAAAATCCGCATCGGCGAAACGGGATACCTGATGTTGGTGGAAAACACAGGGAAGATTCTTGCGGATGCCAAGAATACCAAGAATATGTTCAAGCCAATCGATGAGGCATTGCCTGAACTGAGTGCACAGCTTAGCCAAGGTGACCAAACAGTTTTTGAAATCAATATTGAGGGGGATGACTATTTCGGTGTGGTGTATACCTCACCTCAACTTGGATGGAAATTTGTCAGTCTTATCAAGCAAAGTGAAGTGCTAGCTTCAACAAATCAACTTATCTTCAGTCTTATAGGGGTCTGTGTACTTCTTATGATTGGCTTTATCGCCATGGCTATTTACCTTTCCAGACTGTTTGCAAGGCCCATAAAAGAGGTGAGCTACGGCTTGGAATCGATTGCGCAAGGAGGAGGTGATCTCACCCGTCGTCTTCAGGCTTCCTCAAAAGATGAACAGGTCTGCTGGCCAGAAGTTTTAACGCCTTCCTCTCGTTGATTGGGCAGTTGGTGACCGAAATTAACCGTTGTGCCAAGCAACTCGATTTGTCGGCGAGGGACACTGCGTCGCAGGCCGATGAGCTTGCCGCATCAACATCCCGTCAAAAAGAGGCGCTAGAGATGACGGCGACGGCCCTTCATCAAATGTCTATTGCTGCCAATGAAGTGTCAGGCAGTTGCGCCAGTGCAGCCAACCTTGCCAACGATACACAAGAAGCCTCAGAGCATGGCCGAAAAGTCATGGCTGAGAGTGTAGAAAGCGTGAATGAGCTCTCTGGCATCATTCACAAAGCCAGTCAGCGTATTGATATGCTCGACTCAGAGAGTGAAAACATTACTTCAATTCTTGCTGTTATTCGCGGTATTGCCGAGCAGACAAATCTGCTTGCGCTTAACGCTGCAATCGAGGCGGCGAGAGCGGGTGAGCACGGAAGAGGGTTCGCCGTTGTTGCTGATGAGGTTCGGGCACTGTCAATCCGTACGTCTGACTCAACGGAAGAAATTACGACTCAATTGGATAAGCTTCGTAAAATGACCGAAGAAATTTCTAAGAGCATGCACCTAAGTTTATCTAGAACGGATGAAACCGTTGAGCTAACACAGTCAGCGCAAAGTAAGTTCACAGACATTACATTCTCAGTGCAAAATATCAGTGACTTGAATACGCAGATAGCAACTGCAGCTGAGGAACAACAAGCTGTGGCTGAGAGTATTACAAGAAGTGTGGCGGATATAAAAACTGCTGCAGACAGCGTGAGTTTGGTAGCGAATGAGGCCAGTGAAAACGGAGATAGAGTGAACCAACTCTCAGGCCAACTGACTGAATTGGTAGGTAAATTCAAAGTATCCTCCGTAAGCTAAACAAAGTAGCAATGGGGCAAGGGTTGCCCCATTGCACTTCATTTCTGATTATTCTCATTTTGGTTCATAAAACTCGAATGTCCTCGCAATTATTCCTACATATATTTGCCGAGTATCGTCACTATGATTACCGTTTCAAGCTTAACGCCTAAAGAGTCAGTGAACACTGAACAATGTTGATGGTCGCAGGAATATGAAGCTTGGAATTGTTCAAATGCCAATGGCATGGACAAGCGAAGAAAACACAAAGGTCATGTGTGACGTGCTCAATCAACACAGTTACCTTGATATTGTTTTGTTTCCCGAGCTATCTATTTCTGGTTTCCATCGCAATATCAGAGAAGAGATCAAGGCTGACAAGATCAGTGAAGCAGTGAGACAGATTGCCAATGCATGTCGAGCATCGAAAATAGCGGCTTTCGTTGGCTCCCCGACTATCAATAATGGACTCTATTACAACAGCTATCTCGCCTTTGATGAAAAAGGAGAGGTAGTTGCCCATTGGCACAAAGCGGGTTTGACGCCAAGCGAATCTGAGGTTTTTGAACCAGGCAGATTTAGCGTTGTAAATAAGATTTGTGGTTTGGCCTGTACTGCGCTTATTTGTCGTGAAGCGAACGACAGTTCTTGGTTCATCAATGAATGCCAGCCTGACCTGCCCGATATAGTCATTTGGCCCTGTTATGTCGGTAATTTGTCGAATGATTCCGATGATACTGGATTTAATGATGGCGTCAGCCGGATAGCAAAGAACTTATCAGCCTATCTTTTTCAAACTAATTGGCCAGTATCTCTTAATCAGCCTGAGGCGACTGGGCTGGGTGGGAGTAAGGTTTTTTCTCCTAAGGGGGCAATACTTGCTCAATTGCCGATTGATAAAACCTGCATAGGGATTTTCGATTTAGACACCCATTTTTTGTCAGTCGAACCGCTCAACCTTTCAATAGATGCAATTCAATGAACCTGATTTATTTATCCGAACTTCAACACCATACTTTGCAACAAGCTATCTCTCGGTTTACCCGCAGCCAAAATATATCCATTGGTCAGGGGGCTTATATTTCATCACAACATGAGCCGGAGCAGTTGTATTTTCGATATACCCGGGAACGGTACACACAAGTTGGCCTCGACCTGGCTTATTACTTTGATCTCGAAGATGCATTCGATGAAATGAAAATTGAGAAGGTGTTCGGCTACTCATTTATTCATCTTTCTGGCGGCGATACTTTTCGCTTTCTCAAAGCCATTAAAGAACGCGCCTTACTTCCAAGATTACTAAAGTATGTTGAAAGCGGAGGCGTCGTCATCGGAGTCAGTGCTGGGGCCATGATTATGACCTCAAGCATTGACTCCGCGGTTCTTTGTGGTGATCACAACACCGTTGAACTTTCTGATTTCTCAGGGCTTGGTTTAGGTGATTTTCTCATTGCGCCGCATGCTGACAAATCGGAAACTGAGTGCCGTGACGCGCTTAAAATCGCTAACGAGCATGGTTTACCTATATACCTGTGCAGTGATGATGATGCGATCGTTATATCAGGGCATGAACACATCATCATCGGTTGTCCATTGCTTGTTCAACCTTCATTAGTGCGGGTGTGATAAACCTGAGGCGTTACTGGCGCTATTAACGAATTGCTGCGAGAACGTCATGTTCTCGCCGCTGCTACCAATTCAGATATGCCACTGACTAAATTGGCATCATTCGCCAGCTTTTTCTCTTCATCACTCGCGTACACACTGTCCCATTCAAGTACCTTAGGTGACATCACTTTGTGCCACAGAGGCGGTATGAGAGTGAGCAAAATCGTGGATAGGTAACCACCAAACATCATTGGCGCATCATGCATAGGTTTCAGGTCCTGATAGGGTACCTCACCTTGTGCATGGTGATGGGAATGTCGAGTGAGGTTAAACATTGCCCATGAGCTAATACGTTTGTTAGTGTTCCATGAATGGTGCGGCTTTACTGAAGTCTCAGGGTTTCTAACCAGCCCGTAGTGCTCCATATAGTTGACTATCTCTAGGAGTGCTTTTCCACCTGCTGCCAATGCGAGGAAATATAGGCCAGACTGAATACCTCCCATCCATGTCACGCCAGCTAACAGGCCTACAGACATCAGATGTCCTCTCAAAAAGACATTGTGGTAGGAAAAAAGTGACCTTTTCTTTCTTTTTAGTCGGATTTTCTCTATCTCCCAAGCGCTCACGTTTCCGCGCCATGTCGAAATAAGAATATGTGCATAAACATTGCGTCCGCGAGGCGCTGTGGCGGGGTCTGAAACGGTTGATGCGTATTTGTGATGGCCGTATACGTGTTCGATAGAGAAAATGGTGTCAAAAGTGAGTGCCAACAGCCACCGCCCTATAAGCAAAGATGTCTTGTCCCATGTGCGATGAACAAGTTCATGGGCAGGTATAGTTGCCATCATGCCAATCATCAGAACCGTAACAATGAATGCAGCAACCAATTCGAATGAACTCAGATCTGCTCTGGTCTCAAACAAGTCGACTCCAGTGCTGGAAAGAAGCCATTGGCCAAACCCAAGCAGGTCGCTGTTGCTGAACATCCAAATTGAGAGAAAAGTAATAAAGTAAATAAGGGGGAGCGCAAGCCACAAGTTAATGGTGAGTATACCGGGTGTTTTGTATTCAGGATTTGTTGTGTCATCGCCTAAAAGCATGTCGCCGACACTGTAAAAAAGAATGATCGTCGTTGCGCCGATGATTATATATTGCCCACCAAGCATCAGACATAAAATTGCTATTAAGCCTGTGATATGAAATGAATAAAATTTTAAATAATGTAAAGCTTTCATTACTTCCTCCCTTAATTGGGCTGTATTTTCAGCCTATTTACTAAAAAATTATGAATGCGTGTTTATTCGATTTTTAATGAGTCTCTTCAGATACTTATTGTCTCGGTTTTAATAAAAATATAATTAATTACGTAATTTCAATTATTTCTACGTGAAAAATCTCAGGAACTATTAATACTAAAGTTGGGTGTATCAATTGCAGTTTAAACAATAACAACGGATGTTCATTGCAGGAAGGGCAATTCTTGACAGAACAAGAGCAATAAATGACATGATATTATGAATGAGAAAAACGCTTATTTTCCAGTTACTTATCTTTTCTATGTGATCGAGCATCTCAAAAGTATGGGAGCAAATATAGACGGCACACTAATTAGATATGGTATTGACCCAAGCATTCCAGAAGAAAGTAAAATGATATTGACGTCAACAGTATTTTGTAAGTTGTTGGCAGATTTATTAGAAGTGACAAATAAAGAACAGTTAGGGCTTTTAGTCGGCCAGAGGATGAGGCTGAACGCTCACGGTATATTAGGCTTTGCTGCAATGAACTGTCAAAATTTCTGGCAAATTTTGACGCTGGCGGGAAAATTCGTATCGGCAAGAACAGGACACATATTTTCGGTTGAGTATGATATTGACGGAGATGATGTCAAAATATATATAAACACCTATGTTAATGATGAGAAATTAAAACGGTTTTTGACAGAGGCATTTACAGCTGCGCTGTACAACGTGATTATGGCTGTTTATCCTGATGAGCAGCCAGAATTATCAATTTACTTTGGCTTTAAATACGACAATTATGACGCTGTTGAAAAGCAGGTTTTTTCATGTCCGGTATATTACGATGAGAGCTTCACCTCGACTTACATTTTGACTTCTAAATCGCAAATGGAGAGCAAACTTATCTCCGCATACCCAGGTAGCTTTGAAGAGGCTACAAAACTGTGCGAAAGAGAGTTAGATGATTATGTGATGTCGCCCTCTTTATCCGATCAAGTGAGAAATCTCATTCAACGATCAAGCAACAATTTACCGAGTTTGGTTGAAATTGCGTCGAAATTTCACATGTCATCGAGAAGTTTCCATCGAAGATTGCAGGATGAAGGCACGACGTTCAAATGCATCATTGAGTCAGTACGCTATGAAAAGGCCATAAAAATGTTACGAAACGACGTTTTGAGCATTCAGGAGATCGCCTACCAGATTGGGTATAGTGATGCGGCAAGTTTTCGACGAGCATTCAGGCGATGGGAAAACCAGTCACCCGCAGAGTTTCGTGCTGCATTGAAAAAGGAGGTTTGAGTCCTACAAAGACACCGTTTTTTCGGCATAGTGATTTACTTGATGAAAGCGGAGGTGAAATGACTCGTTATATTCATGAAGTCGATGGTGTTGAGGTCAAGCCGATACACAAAGCAACGTGCCATTGTGGGTCAGTTGAGTTGATGTTCAAGATGCACAACGGTTTGGTAGATCTGCGCCGTTGTGATTGCTCAATGTGCAGAAGGCGAGGTGCTGTTGTGTCTTCGGTTGCTTTGGATGATATTGAGATAACCAAAGGCGAAGAATATTTAACGCTTTATCAGTTTAACACCCATACAGCTAAGCATTACTTTTGCTCGAAATACGGTATTTATACCCATCATCAGCGCAGGTCTAACCCGACGCAATACGGCATCAATGTCGCGTGTCTGGAAGGGATCAATGCATTGAAAATTGAGGGTGTCCCAACGAATGATGGTGTTAATCATCCCGCAGACAGATAAGCGATAAAAAGCCACAACATTGTTGGGTAAGGCTGTGGCTTTGTTTTCTTAGACAGCTTCACTCATAGGGTGAAACTGTTTACGATTTTTATTCAGTTCAATCGAGTAGGCCGCAAGGAGTGTGCTGAGATCGTTGAGGTTGACTTCAACAGTATGTTGTTTGTCGAGATTTTCCACGACCTCTTTCCTAAGGCGAGCTAGCACTTCTCTCATTTCTTCTGTGTCTGTATTGATACCCATTTTCACCACTAACCAAGCACCTGACGTACACTCATAAAAGTTTTTGCGAGGGCGTTTTCCATTCATTTTAGTTATTGACTGCCGATGATAAATACATCATTTATCGATAGATTTACTCGGCAATCAGTTAGAATGCTATCATTGTAACTCAATGAATAGAAAGCCGTTTTTCCAGCTAAGTGAAGGTTGATTCAAATTTGTTCGGTTAATCTACAGAGTTTCAAAGGCATCGTTGAAAAGGCATTCAAAAAAAAGATGTGTGAGTATTTGGGATGGCATAAATCTAACGTTTTGTGCAGGTTGCAAACTATGCGGTAGGTAACCTTTCACCTCAATGTAAATTAAATCTAATCAATACTTCTTCTGTAATGTCCGTCAATGTGCCCGCTAGGCATACTTGCTCAAGCGAATGTTGAAGACCACGTTTTTTGCTCGCATTAAGCTGAAGTTTTCCCCACAAATTCCTATCCATAAAAGTGAAAAGGCTGGGGGTGTGATAAAGGTGGTTCCTAACTGCGATAAATGCGCCATTTCTTTTAGCGAGTTTAACAAAATTTGCTCTTTCCTCTGTTGTTTTCAGGTCGGTTTTGCATCTGATGACAACACGGTTTTGTCCATTTCCCTGCTCTAAGATTGCCACGTAAAGTTCATCATTAACCCCTGACAACGAGCCCTTCTTTGTCATCATGTTTTTCATCAACTCATAAAAGTGGCGATGAAAGATAGGTTTGAGTGTCAGTGATTCTGTCTGATCATTAACCTTGAGTATTTGATTGAGAAGAGGCGCGAGAGACGAAATAAGAAAGCCATAAACCGTCAGCTCAGTTGATGATTTTTGCAAAAAGTAGTGCGCAGAAGTCAGTGAGTGAGCAAAGTAGTGCCGTAACAAGGCTGCGAAAGGTGATTGAACATCAGTTTCAATAAGTTCGATATCATCGATACGGGTTGGCTTTCGTGTGAATGGCGATAATTGACTGGTATCCGGGTTCGTCGTGCGCTTGCAGCGATAGTCATCTGCCAATACTGAAAAAGTGAGATCATGAATAGTAATGATATGGCTTAGCTTATCCCTGTCCGTATTTGTGTTTGATGGCGGAAGTTGTGCAAGCGAATTGAGATCAAGACGAAAGACTCTCCATGTTGGTGATGATGCGCCAAGTTGACAAAGAAGAGCATGTAAGTCAGGTGATACCTCTTGAGAACTTGCTGTCACAAAGTACTTCGTTGTTCCTTTTGTTTGGGTATAGGTGAAAACATGCAGTGACTGATGTTTTGCTAAAAGCGACAAACGCTCAGGGCTTAGGAGCTGATTGAGCATATGCTGTTCGCCGTCATGCCAATAGTCCCAGATATGCTTATTTTTACTATTTAACATCGCGTAGCGAATAACACTTTGCTCAAGAAAAATGGGTAATGCAGCAGAGCCATTCACAACGCTTAGTTGCATTCCAGCATGCTGAATCGCGTCAAGTTCGTGATCTGATTGTGTTGATAGCTTTTTGTCTATTTGGCGGGATCTTTGAGCGAGTATATCGTTTATCGCAGGAATTTGAGTTTCAGCTTTTAACCCGATCTCGATGAAGTGTTCACAATGCATATCTTTCTTTATACGAATAATTTGGTATTTGATGCCTTCAGCGAGTTGTGTATAGCCACTTTCCTCTGCCAGTTGGGTAAACCTGACGGTAATGGTATTGCCAACTCGGAACGAGAATGCGCTGGCGGCTTTTACGCGTATTCCTGATGGTGACAGATCGAGTGTTTTTCCATGAACAATACTCCCGTCGTCCAAAAGAACAGTGACTAGGCTGAAGACTTTATATCGAGTTTCTGACCGCCTAAAAAGAGTGCTGTTCTCGAAGTAGTGAGCTGCCAACTGATCCTTGTTGAGACCATTTGAGCGGCCTTTTTTATCTTTCAGTCGCTTTAATTCACATTCGGGAGGCTGCAGCTCTTCCCAAAGGCCAAGTGTTAGGTGGCCTTTATAGAGTTTGATTCTCTTTCTGTAGTGGTTGAGTGCCAAATCATCCACCCAGCAGATCTTACCGTGCAGCTTGTATTTTCGAACGTCACCGGGCACCTTTCCACGAAGATCTATCTCCCTGTCGCAGGGCTTCATTCTTCTACTGATTTCAGAGCGGATAAAGAATTTGGTTGGAGTATCAAGATCCGTGGAGAGCTTTTCAAGCTCAGCACCGAATGCCCCAGTATTGAAGTACGGGAGCAGACTTTCTATCTTTTTTTCGACCTCAACACTCGATTGACTCATTTGATGTTCACCCCGAAAAGGTCGCATAAAAGCCCCCACTAAAAACTGTAACTACAACCTAAAAACTCTCAACTTTAGCCATGTGAGTATTTTTATCTGCGTCTATCTTTTTGCTTCTCAAGAATTGTAGCGATAAATAGCACCTATTGTGTGTCTTTAATTGTAGTCATATGAGCAAGTTACTTAGGCGATTAGAGGCTGTGGCTATTCAGTTTGAAGAATCATCGCTGCTACTAGTGCAACCGGAGAGTATCAATAAACTGACGCTAACCATTCCGAGTTTAATAGTGGTAAAGCTCATATAAAACCTCCTTGTCAGAATTATGTCTCTAATAAAGAGCGATCTGAGTAAGGAATATTTCGTATTTTTTACAGTTAAATGTTCCGTTTCATTCATCACGAACCATAAATGATTAGAATCATGGCATTTTTCGTATTCAATATGATACGAACGGGCAAATACTGACATCAACCAATTCAATGTCTTGTGTGTTTGCTAGGAACATTCTTATAGTTACCTATGAGTAGATGCTAATTGAAGAGGCTCAGTGGACGAGTGAGAAATGTTTTATTGATTTTTGTTGGATTGGTTTTCATTACTATTTTGTCTTTTTTTCTAACAGAAGATAAAGGTGATGACAAATATGTTGCTCCTTCGCAACAAGATACTCAGGTGGATATTGGTTCCAGTCGCGATCTTTTCGAATATTTTCTTTCTTCAACGGGTGAGAGAGATCTGAGTGATATTAAAGAACAGTTCGATAAATTCATCCTTGAAGGCGGCTATCCCATTCCGGGTCAGCAAGAACTATTCGAAAAATATGTGAATTACAGAAATGCTATGTCCTCAATGACTGCTGATGAGGAGCCGCAGATGTCATTGAGTTACTTTGAAGCGCTTTCCAAGCAAATGATTGAGCTTCAACATAAACATTTTACCGCTGAAGAGGTCGAGCAGTTGTTCGGTGAGGAGAACGAAATAAGAGACTTATCGCTCCAAAAGCGTCGGTGGTTGGAAGATGGTCTCTCAGCAGATGAAATACAGCAGCGTTGGCAGGATGAAGTCTCACAGTTAGCGCCCCACCTACAAAAAGCCTATAAAAATGCTGATTTGTTGAGCAACCTTTCGAAAACAGCGGAGAAAGAAGGGCAGGAACGATTTCTGGCGCGTGAAGCGTTGGTCGGCCATGAAGCTGCTGTCCGTCTTGAAAAACTTGATAACGAGAGAGCCCAATTCAAGCAAAAGCTTGATGACTACCTAGTGAAGCGAGATGAGATTCTTCAAAACAACTCCGACTCTGAGAGTCAGATAAACCATTTAAGAAAGGAACACTTTACGGCGAAGGATCAGAAGCGAATACAAGCACTGGAAAGGATCCACGACCAAAAACAGAAATAAAGCTTGCTGTAATGCATGAATAGCAAGTTAGTGATCTCATCATCTCTGACCTACAATCAAGGAAGGTGATGACGAGAGTGAAATAACCTCTCTCATCACCTTTTCACTTCCGATTAGATGTCTTTCAACCCAGTGTGTATCCGATGAATATTGTGTTCACCGGTGTGGTAGAGGCAGACAAATATGAACGATTACAAAAGCATGCTCGATAAACTCAAAGCAGAGTTAGAGGATGAACTACTTCAGTTAGCTGAGGCCGCTCAAGAAGTTGTGCTTGATCAACAAAGCTTTGGTCGTCTGTCGAGAATGGATGCTATCCAACAACAAGAAATGGCAAAGTCCAATATGGTACATGTCGAGGACCGGCTGCGTGAAATTCATCATGCGCTTGAGCGACTTGCTGAGGACGACTACGGCTACTGTGAAAACTGTGGGGATGACATCTCTGAGGAAAGACTCCTCATTAAGCCGGAAGCGAAATTGTGTATTTCTTGTCAAAGCCTTTTCGAAAAAAAAGGCAGCATGGATTAGTCCATACTGCCTTGGCCACTACTTTTTTTACTTTTGTTTTGTGACTCTCGGTGGAGTCTTAAATTTCGCGATGAGTCCTTTGAGCTCGCCCGCTTCTGTTATCAGTGTTTCGCTAATTTTCGCTGTTGCGCTAACCGTATCATTCAAGTCGTGGCTGCCATGGTTCAACGCATCTCGACGTGAACTTATATTCGTCAGCTCGTTAATTTGAGAAGTCAGCGTACTTTCGACTTTCTCGCTGATATCATCGAGGCTATTGAATATTTGGTCCATGTTTGACAGGTGTCGGTGCAGGTCTTCAGTTGATGCCTGATTGCGGTTACTGGCATCAAGGCAGTCTTCCAGAAGGCTACTTGCCGAAGTGACTTGCTCTGATAAGTCATCTATCCAGCGTCGAATTTGTCCGGTAGACTCTGCCGTTCTCAGGCTGAGGTTTCTAACTTCATCGGCAACAACAGCGAACCCGCGACCTTGTTCACCTGCGCGTGCTGCTTCAATGGCCGCATTCAATGCAAGTAGGTTGGTTTGTTGTGCAATTTCTTCAATGACGTCCATTACACCGGTTATATTTTCACTGGTGCTGGTGAGAGCCTGTATGGTGGTAGAAACTTGGGTAATTGACGCGGCGCTGTCGCGAATAGAGTCCGACGTCTCAACCATTTTCGATTGAATGGTTTGATTACCCGCTACGGCCTCTACGATATATTCACGAGTGCTGTGCACGGAGCCATTGATGTCGTTGACTGTATTTTCCATTACCGAAATGGACTGTGCCACCTCTTCAATCTGCTCTCGAGTCGTATGAGTGACTTTTTCAACTAACTGACTCTGCTGGTTGAGAATGTCACTGTGAGATTCAAGTTGGTCACTCTTATATTGGATGCGGCTGACGAATCGTCCGAATTTATCTAAGAGGCTGTTAGATGCTACAGCTACCGCTGATACTTCATCTTTCTGGTCATCATTGAGGCGGACCGTCAAATCTGATGCTGCTTCAAGCTCTGTCAGGGCTTTAGCTATACCATCAATGCGAATAACGACTGCTTTGCGTAGCCAGAACATCAGAAGAGTCACGATAAACAGCGCAACAACCGTACCGATGATAATCAACCGTGCCTGATAGTTGAGGAAATTAATCAAGCTGTAGGCGCTTTGCTTAGCTTCAAGATCGCTCTGCGTGACTTTATCGTTAATCGCCAACAAGATAGGGTCAAGCGCAGTGTAGAGTTTAAAGTCGACGACCCGGCCAGCATCGTAGTAGCTTTTGCTTGCCATGCTTTTTCCAGATCCTCAAGATACTGGTCAAATGCGTTCCTTTGATCGTTAATACTTAACAACCAGTCTGCGGCACCTTTGTTTGCTGCCAACCGAGTCCAGTTTTCGTTATAACTCAGCTTCAATAAATCGTATTGCGTCTCGACTTCGTTCCAGAACAGAAGCTGGGCTTTTATTTTTTGCGATAAGTCTGCGATGGCTCTGTGGTCTTTTTCAAGGGCTGTCAGCAAAAGAAGCTCTGGGAGTTGCTCATCAAGGTAAGCAGTCGATGCGTCTGCGGAACGAGCCGATACCCAAACTGACGAAGCGCCAAGCCCAACGACACTGAGGGTGAAAAACAAGTACGCTATTAATAGACGTTGACGTACAGTCATGAGGTAATCCTGATGGTGTAAAAAACAATTTCGCGCACAGGCTAAAAAGATAAAGTTAAGCTTTTATTACAAGTTATTGATAAGGCGAACTAAAACTTGAGGCGATAATAAAAACGTATATCAGTACGCATTTCCTTCATTTGTCCATTTACTTGTCTATATGTACCTTGCGAGCCAAGACAAGGTATCTACACTTACTGCCAATCGCTTGAACAAAAAGGTGATTACCTGTAGTCTTCACCCGCTTTTTATCCCATCAATTTCAGGACACTCACTTTGATTAGTACAGCTAACATTACCCAACAATTTGGCGCGAAACCCCTGTTTGAAAATATCTCGGTGAAATTTGGCGAGGGTAATCGCTACGGTCTCATCGGTGCCAATGGTTGTGGTAAATCCACGTTCATGAAGATCCTGAGTGGTGAGCTTGAGCCATCCAGCGGTAACGTGAGTGTCGACCCGAATGAACGAGTTGCCAAACTGAATCAGGATCAATTTGCTTACGAAGAGTTCACGGTTGTAGATACCGTTATCATGGGCCACGAAGAACTCTGGAAAGTAAAACAAGAGCGCGACCGCATTTATTCATTGCCTGAAATGAGTGAAGACGATGGTATGCGTGTGGCCGATCTGGAAGTTCAGTTTGCTGAGATGGATGGGTATTCCGCTGAGTCTCGTGCGGGTGAATTGCTTCTGTCTGTAGGTATTCCTCTTGAGCAACATTTCGGCCCGATGAGTGAAGTCGCACCTGGTTGGAAACTTCGTGTGTTGTTGGCTCAGGTACTCTTTGCTGACCCAGACATCATGTTGCTCGACGAACCAACGAACAACCTGGATATTGATACTATTCGCTGGCTTGAAGAAACACTCAATGCCCGCAACTGCACCATGATCATTATTTCGCATGACCGTCACTTCCTAAATTCTGTATGTAGCATATGGCGGATTTGGACTACGGTGATCTTCGCCTGTATCCGGGTAACTATGACGAATACATGCTGGCAGCGACGCAGGCTCGCGAACGTTTACTTGCAGATAATGCCAAGAAGAAAGCGCAAATTTCTGAACTTCAGCAGTTTGTTGCTCGTTTCTCCGCGAACGCGTCCAAAGCAAAACAAGCCACATCTCGGGCGAAACAAATCGATAAAATTCAGCTTGAGGATGTTAAAGCCTCAAGCCGCCAAAACCCATTTATCCGTTTTGAGCAATCAAAAGAACTGTTCCGTAATGCGCTTGAAGTCGAAAACGTTGCGCAGGGGTTTGAAGAAACGCTGTTTGACCGATTCAACGGTATTTTTGAAGTGGGTGAGCGTATCGCCATTATTGGTCAGAACGGCGTGGGTAAAACAACGCTTTTGAATACCCTTGCAGGCAGCCTTGAACCAAAAGCGGGCTCATACAAATGGTCTGAAAACGCTAACATTGGTTACTACGCACAGGACCATGCCCATGATTTCGCCGAAGACATGAACCTGTTTGACTGGATGTCTCAGTGGAAGCAAGAAGGTGATGATGAGCAGGTGGTGCGCGGTTTCTTGGGTCGCATGCTCTTCTCGCAAGACGATATTAAAAAGTCAGTGAAAGTGATTTCCGGTGGTGAGCAGGGCCGCATGTTGCTGGGCAAACTGATGATGCATAAGCCAAACATGCTGTTGCTTGATGAACCAACGAACCACATGGACATGGAGTCGATTGAATCTCTGAACATGGCGCTTGAAGACTACAAAGGCACGTTGTTCTTCGTTAGTCACGACAGACAGTTTGTATCGTCGCTTGCGAACCGCATTCTAGAGATCCGTGATGGACAAATTCATGATTTCAAAGGTACTTACGACGAGTTCCTTAAATCAAAAGGCGTTGACGAATAACACTGCGAAGTTTTTAGCCATAAAAAACAAAAAGTCGCCACAGGGCGACTTTTTTACATCAGTTTTTTACATATGATCGCATCAGCTACAGCGTGCCAATATCACCACGACGCCAACTTGAAATCAGAAAGTAAGAGATCGAGTCCTTTGGCGGCATAATCAGAGTTCCTGTTGCTTCGACAGTATCTAACTCGTCTCTTGAATACCAGCGTGCATTTTCGAGCTCATCCTTTGTCGTATCAATCGCCTCAGTTGTTGCCGTCGCAATAAAGCCCAACATTAATGACGATGGAAATGGCCATGGTTGAGATGCAACATAGGTTGCGTCTGTGCAGTGTATTGAAGACTCCTCGTAAACCTCACGTATCACTGCTTCTTCAAGCGTCTCACCGGGGTCGACAAATCCTGCTAGCGTCGAATATCTACCTTTGGGCCATTTCGCTTGTCGGCCCAGCAGGCAACGAGTGACACCATCTTCAAAAGTCTTTTCTACCAACATAATGACCGCAGGATCTGTTCGCGGGAATGTCGGCTTGTTACAAGAGCTATTGGAGCATCGCCGCATATGGCCGCCTTCCTCTAACGTAGAAGGGTGTCCACATTTCCCGCAATAACCATTCTCCTGGTGCCAATAACAAAGTGCTTTGGCGAATGCCAATATTGCCGCTACTTCGTTTGATACCATGCGTTTTGCGTTTCTGACTTCGGTCCATTTTCCCATTGACGAGAGGTGTTGTTCCTCAAATGGAGACAGCTCCCAGCAGTCAATGGCAAAATAAGGTGCTCCGTTTTCATCCTCACCAAGAAAAACTAACTGGGATAGAGCAAGCTCAAAAAGGTCTTTTGCATGTAGTAAGAATGTATTGAGTTCACCTTCACCAGTAGCCAGCACCTGTCCTTCTTTTACCGCAATGAAGAGAGCGTTTGTGTCACTAAGTCGGCGACGTAACCAGTTATCGTTTTTTCGTTCTTTCGACTGCCTGTTGAGTGGCATTCCCGAGTACATTTGCATACTAATCTTCACTTCTTTCTTTGTTATTGTTGTTTTGAATATTGTCAGCCCAATGATAAGACCAATCGCCAAGTGGTTTGATGAAAGCCACCAGCTCATTACCTAGCTCAGTTAACTGATAGCCGTCGTCACTCGTGGACATCAATTCAAGGGCACGTAATTCTTTAATGCGATTATTGAGTAGAGTAGGAGAAATATTTTCGCAGCGTTGCTGTAATTCTCTGAATGTCGCAGAGCCGAAACTGAGCTGCCAGATAATACCTAGCGCCCAGGTTCTTCCCAGTAAATCAAACAAAGCCATAATTGGCTTACCAGTTTGCGACCCTCTAACTGGCGAATTAGGGTATGGAATAGACATGTGGGTTCCTCACAGTTTCGCTTAGCGTATCATGCTACATAATATGTAGCAAACCTATGCAGGTACTGGTATCGGAGGGAAAACGTTCAGTGAGACAAGTTTAAAAGCCCCAAAAAGGGGCTTTTGGAAGAATTACTTAATGTCGTTGACTAACGAATTGAACTGGTCAATTTGCTCGGCAACCTGAGCCACACTCTGTGACCAGAAGTCGGGTTTTCGTA
>NZ_PEIB01000027.1 GCF_004116385.1 Veronia nyctiphanis
ACGCAGTCGCGTTTGTCATACGTCCCCATCGTGCCTGTGTCTCTCAAAATAAAGCTGGCATAAAGCATTCATCAACCATGCCTAAAGCAAGATAAAGCATACCTAAAGCACATTTAAAGCAAGGTAATGCACAAATGATGCATTAAAACAGCACAAATGTAGCCGAAATAAAGCATTTATGAGGCATCTCATGAAAAGTAGCCAGAAAGTCCACTCGTTTCCCCCCGTCCTTACCAACAACGGCGGACTGGATGTCTGGAGGGGACAAAGCTACGCCGCCCGCTCGTCACCCTGCTTGCTAACTGCATTATGTAGCGCATAAGCAACCAGATAAAACATAGAGGGCTTACCTTCGCCCCTTACCAGCTTGCTTAGGGTGCTTTGTTGGAATGAATAGCCAACTTCGGCAGAAATAAGCTGCGCGGCTTTGTTCTGTGAGCCGGCTTGAGCAACAAGTTCGGCTATCCGTTGTTGAGGTGCTTTAGTACATATGGTCATAGTTTATGCTCCTGCGAAGAACTCAAAATAGATGACCAGCGCAGCGCCAGCAAAACTCGCAAAGACAGTGCCACCGACAATAAAAAAGTCCCGATGCTTTTTTATGAACTCAATTATTTTCATGTGTTGTTCTCCTTGATATGACACATTTAAATTTTTGTAGTGAGCCCGGTTATGTCAGCCGGGCTTCAATCACACGTATCGCCGCAGGGTTCGACAGCTTCTCTTTCAGGAGCGGTAAACGCCGCCTGCCAATTCTTTTATCCGACGCTTTGAGGATATCCGTCAGCCCCCAGTGATCATGTTCGAATACACGGTTAAACACCGCGTCTTTGGGGGTATCGATATACTCCCTGAGCAGGCTGGAGATATCTGAAACATCCATGATGTACGGAAAAGCGCCTGTCGGGGCTCTTTCCGGATTCTCCCTGCCCATAAAATCGCCGGGGTAGTCCCACAACACCTCTTTACCCAGCGTGAGCCAGTATCTCGGAATGTTGGTATCACCGTAATTTGATGCCATCCGGTAAGCCCTGCATTGCAGCTGGATCTTAAGCCCGTCAGCGACAAGCAGATAATACTCTTTCTGAAGTTTGCTCCAGGGCTTACTCATGTTTATAAAATCCTGACTGTAGCGGCCGGGTGAGGCGTATTGAGGGGGAACCGGTCAGGGAAAATAAAGGTAAGGTCGGCCAACGAGACTCTTCGAACGCTCCGGGAAGCGGGTCGGCAACAACCCCCCAGGCCCCAGTTTCGGACGCCCTAGGAGCCCCGTTGACACAACGAACATCTGAACGTTCCGGGGAGAAAGGCCAGTTGCCAACCTCAAACCCCTTAAGGAAGCTGTCCAAACTTCGTCAGTGATATAAAAGTAACGGCCTGCAGACAGGCTGTCAACGGTAGTTAAATCAATGGGATGCTGACCGGTTGGTTTGTCGTTAGGACGGGTGAAATACAGGCAGTGATCAGCAGATATCTGTCATGCTCTTTCTGGGTTTACGGTATGATTCGCAGGACACAGCATGTGATCAGAAGAACAGTGAGGAGTAAAAATGTTATATCCGGTAGCCGTTGAAGAGGGTAACGATGATCATGCCTTTGGTGTTGTTGTACCCGATATGCCGGGCTGTTTTTCAGCAGGAGACACACTTGATGAGGCGTTACAGAATGTGACTGAAGCCATTGTCCTGTTTCTGGAGGATTATTCAGAACTCCCCGCCGCTACGGAGCGCTCCACTCTGAAATCCGCCCCTGAATTTGAGGGCTGGACGTGGCATATGATTGAGGTGGAAGTGGATGTTTAATGACACCTGATGTGACTCATAGTCCGTGGCCTTTCAGGCAACAAAACCGGATAATAACAAGAAACACAGGGGAGCAGACATGACGCAGGATACCGACCCCGGGGTCAGCCTCGAGGAGCACTACAAAGGGTACGTGATTTACTTAGAAAACAACGCCGATCAGCATACCGGCGGCTACGAATACAGTGTGTCTGACGGAGACAATATTCTGACTGAAGGTCTGGAGTTTGACAGCGAGCAGGCGCTTCAGCAGGCCCGCGACTTTGTCGACGCGCTGGACTGAGTTTCCATTTCTGACAGGCGGGAGAGAAACCCGCCGGTTTCCGCCCCGAGCGCTGTCAGCAGTTTCTCGAGTGTATCAAGGGTGATGTTGCGGCGGTTGCGCTCGACCCCTGAAATAAAGGTTCTGTCGACACCGGACAGTTTCGCCAGTTTTTCCTGACTGAGCCCGGTCTCAAGCCGGACAACCCGCAGCAGTTGTGCGGTATTTTCCCGAACAGGCATATACGCCTCCTTCAATGATCACGCCGGCACAGTATCAGGGCATCAGTCACCTGACCACGGACTATGAATCACATTTTTTATTTAATACCGACGCCAAACCACTATAAGCACATTCCCAGAAGCATTCCTTAGTTTTATTACACGCTAGAGTGGAAAAATTAAAGTACTCATTCAAAAACACTGAAAGCTACCCTAATGTGTAGTTTTAAATTAATAAGTTTATAAAAAACAAAAAAAATAATATAAACCGAAGAATAAAAATCGAAAAATACTTACAAAAACATCTTCTCAACGATGAAATCAAAGCTAAGTCAATAAATAAAACGCCTTTATTTTAAGAATTGGCCTCAATTATTGATCCTGAGCCATACATTGAAATCTAGACATTTCCATTTGAGAAAATAGAAATACCATATGCAATATTGAAACAATAAAGGTATGAAAGTATGGAGTTCACACCGCGTCAATGCCAGATCATCAACCTAGTGGTTCAAGGCTACTCAAACAAGGAAATAGCTAAGAAACTGTTCATAACAGAAAACACTGTAAAATATCACTGCAAAGTCCTATTCGCTAAATTTGAAGTAACTAGCCGCACTCAGCTGATATTTAAATTCAGCATCAAAAAATCTGCATAATTATTAAAATCCAGGTATAAAAAATGACCCTATTCCGGCAACAAGCCGTTGATGAGCAGTATCAGCGGCTTTATGGTAGTGTAACTATCTCACCTCCTATATCTCTTCATATATTATCAGCAGTAATATTATCTGTTGTAAGTGTAATATTTATTTATATCTCTCTTGCAGACTATTCACGTAAAGAAAAAGTCAGAGGGTACCTGTTACCAGAGTCTGGAGTCCTGAAGGTTTATGCAAATCAATTGGGTACAGTTGACCAAATATTAGTAAATGAGGGAGACCACGTAGAACAAGGGCAAATATTAGCCAGAGTAACGTTAGCCCGAACAACTGTTACTGGTAGCGAACTGAATGAAAGCCTACTGGCAGAACTAGAGCAACAGCTTCTGCTTTTAAACACTGACAAAAGTCGTTATCAGAAATTAGCAAACATCAACCAGCAAAAGTTAAAACTAAAGCTCAGTGGGCTCACAGAAAGCTTGCTACTTATCAAACGCCAAAAAGATTTACTGGATAAGACTGTTGCTACACGTGAGGCGCAATATCGAAAACTTAAAGTGCTGGTCGATAATGGGCATGCAACAGAAACACAGCTTCAAGACCGCTACCAAGCGCTTCTGTCAGCTCGCCGTGACATGGAGGCAAATGCATCAAACAGGGTTACTGTTGAAATCCAATTCAATGATCTGAAAAGTGAGCTGGAAATGATACCACATCAACTCGGAATGGAGTTGACTGAAAATGCCAGGAGAAGGTCATTATTGACACAGCAAATAGAAGAAACACGGAACAACCATAAGTTTGCAGTAGTAGCGGTGGAGTCGGGAGTTGTTACATCTATCTCTGTTAAAGAGGGTGAGTTTCTTTCAAATAATCGCTCACTGATGAGCATATTACCTTCGGGCTCTGAACTCATTGCTGAGTTGCTTATCCCAACAAGATCTGCAGGTTTCATAAAGAGAGGAAGTGCTACCCGCCTTCGTTTTGATGCTTTTCCGTATCAGCGTTTTGGGTTGATGGAAAGTGAAATCTTTCAGGTTGATAAGGCTTTGACTCTGTCTAACAGTCACAATATCCCCTTATCCCTTAACGAGCCCGTGTACAGGGTAAGAACACGCCTGCCCTATCAGGCAATAACAGCTTACAACCAGAGTTTTCCGCTAAAGAGCGGCATGCTGCTCGAAGCAGATATTGTCATAGATCAACGCTCACTACTCGAATGGCTACTGGACCCTATCTTTAGTCTAAAAGGGAGAATAGGTTAATGAGTATTTCACATGTACAACAGGATGAGCCTATTAACCCAGTTACATTATTGGAGTATTCCGGACAACGACGCGTACCGCTTATCCTCCAAACAGAAATTGCCGAATGTGGGCTGGCATCGCTGGCTATGGTCGCATCCTACCATGGTCACAAAATTGATATGGCTGGGATCAGACGGCTTTTTACTGCAAATCATAGCGGTATGAACCTTCAGCAAATAATCGAGGTAGCCGATAAATTAAACATGGCAAGCCGCGCTCTTCAATGCCCTTTGGAAGAAATAGGAAACTTGGCTCTTCCATGTATATTGCACTGGGATATGAATCATTTTGTCGTTTTGACAGGGGTAAGCAAAAATAAAATTACGGTAAATGATCCAGGCATGGGAAAAGTAACTTTTACCACTGAAGAGTTCTCCAAACACTTCACCGGAATCGCCTTGGAGCTGACACCAACCAGTGCCTTTAAAAAAAGTGACAATCGCAAGCAAATGCGAATAACCCAGCTTTGGAGCAAAATAAGCGGGTTTAAACGAACATTATCAAGCCTCCTCGCGCTGTCTATGCTATTGCAAGTATTCGCGTTGACAACACCTTACTACATGCAATTGGTCATCGATGAAGTTCTCGTTAGCTATGATGAATCTTTGCTCGTAGTACTCGCAGCAGGATTTGGGCTTCTTTGTCTTATTTCGGTCATAACAAGCATACTCAGAAGTTACCTAATACTCAGAGTTTCAAGCATGATGAATATGCAAATGGGAGTAAATCTATTACGACACTTAATGCGACTGCCAATGACATACTTTGAAACTCGTCATGTGGGAGACATAGTTTCCCGTTTCGGTTCACTTGCAGCCGTTAGAGAGCGCATAACAACCGGGCTTGTAGAGACATTTGTTGACGGAATTATGGCTATTGCCGTTCTGGTAATGATGCTCCTTTACTCAGCAAAATTGACACTAGTTGTGGTCGCAGCCGTCGCTCTCTATGCATTATTACGCATTACACTCTACTACCCGTTCCATCGTGCAACTGAGGAATCAATTCAGGCAAGCGCAAAAGAACAGTCAAACTTTCTCGAGAATATCAGAGGTATTCAAACCATTAAGTTATTCGCCTGTGAACCTATGAGACAGGGAATATGGCAAAACCGTTTCGCTGAAGTTATCAACGCTGATATCAGGCTAGGTAAACTCAGGATCAGCTTTGATGCTATCAACACATTGCTATTTGGTATAGAAAATGTGCTAGTGATCTATTTTGCAGCAATGTTTGTCATGGATGGAGAACTAACAGTAGGAATGATCTTAGCGTTTGTTGCTTACAAGCGGCAACTCACTGAGCGCGCATCAAACTTCATTGAGCAGCTCATAGAGTTCCGTATGTTACGGTTACATATGGATAGAATTTCTGACATAGCCATGTCTGAGCAAGAGAGTGACAGAGATGGGGTTGGTATATCGGATAAAATTAAGGGGCGTATTGAACTGAAAGATATTAGCTTTGCTTACAGCGACAATGACCCAGAGGTTATATCAAATCTTAGTTTAACCATCGAGCCCGGTGAATCAGTAGCAATAACAGGTAGTTCAGGCTGTGGAAAAACAACACTTGTAAAAATAATGCTGGGACTTTTAACACCAACAAAAGGTCAGGTCTTAATCGATGGAGTCGATATCCGACAGGCAGGTTTAGTACCTTATCGAAAGTGTGTTGCAGCAGTAATGCAGGATGACCACCTTTTGACAGGCTCTATTGTAGACAATATATGCTTTTTCGATTCAGAGCCGGATCTGAATTCAATTTACAAGTGCGCGAAAATCGCTTCTATTCATGAAGACATAATCAAAATGCCAATGGGTTACAACACCATGGTGGGAGATATGGGAAGTCAGTTTTCTGGGGGACAAATACAACGTTTGCTTCTAGCTCGAGCGCTTTACCAGAAACCTGATGTACTATTTATGGATGAAGCAACAAGCAGTCTTGACGTAAATAATGAAGCAGTAATAAGCCAGCAAATTAAAGAACTTGAGATAACACGAGTAATTATTGCTCACAGACCTGAAACACTAAGACATTCAGGGCGTGTCGTCTTCATGGAAAAAGGAAGTATTTCATAACAATCCATAAAACCACCCTAAATGATCATTAAACTCTCACTCAATGTATTAAGTGAGTCGCAAAAAAAAAACAAGACTACTCTTTTAAGTAGTTAAAAACAAAAAACTTAAAAATTAATATACCAATCACCAGATAATGGTAAAACAAAAAAGGATTTATATTATGAAAACACTTAACACTAAAGAAATAAGCAATGTAAATGGTGGCGTACCTCCAATGTTAGTTGTATGGGGTGTATATACTGTTCTGGCACCAGCATTTGCTTATGGTGTTGCTAAAGGTGCTTCAGGTAACTAAGGAATAATAAAATGAAAGAGCTTAATAAAAACGAAATTAAAAATGTTAATGGCGGTCTTGGCCCACTAGTAATTCCAGTAGCTAAAGCCGTTGTTAGTGTTATTGGTGGAGTGAGTGGCGCAGCTGCCCTTGGGTATGTTCTGGGTAAGAAGCTAAGGGACTAAGATGAAAGAACTTAATACAGCAGAAGTAAAAGAAGTAGCCGGTGGAGCACTTCCTGTAGCAGTAATTGCTGTCACAGAAGCTATCGCATTTGTTGGCGGTGTGGCTGGTATTGCTGCTTGGTTACTTGACGATTAAGTAACTTATTGATGGAGCATGTGATTATAGATAGTTGCTTGCTCCATTTTAGATAAAGATCTAAAAAAAAATTAAAAAAATTCATAAAAAAACTTTTTTTATTATAATGATTTTTTTATGAGGTAAAAAAATGTTTGTTGAATATAAGCTGAATTTTTTCTTTCTATCTATAACTATAATACCATTTATTATAAGCTATATCCCTTCTATAAGAAGGTACCTTATCAGAGTGTCTTCAGGGGAAAGAAACCTTATCATCCCAATACTACCAGCTATACCATTAGCATTTCTTATGGGTATTGATAATACATTTTTTGGTAAATTCATCACTATTATATTTATGCTTTATTTTCTTTTTGTATATTCAATCGCTTTTTCTAATTACTTAGAAAAAGATAATAACTAACCAAACATATTAATTATTATCTTTAAAATAAAGACTTCGTGCCCTAAAAGGCATAACTTACGTAAGTTATGCCTTTTTCGTAATTTATTTAATTCTTGTACTGAGCCCGGTGAACTCACTGAATACCGACTCAAGCATGTCGCAGTAAACCCCTGACTGGCTGCTTATTTCCGGACACTCAAATGAGCGGCGGCAAAGCGTAAATGCTGAGACCGTATATGTATCTGACGGGTCAAGCACTATCCGGATTCGGTTAATACCACTTTTCGCAAACCGGGCAGGAAGATCAAACTGCAACCCCGGCGCCTCGAGAGCGACGAACTGCCGCGCCCCTGTCATGGCCACAAACCGGTTACCGCCCAGCTGGCTGAGAATGGTTCTGGCAACGGTGCGGTTATAGTCTGAATTATTCATTTTCAGCCTCCCACTCATCAGCAGCATCAATAAAGCACTCGAGAGCCTCAACCGTGTGTATCAGCCAGCCGTAAGGTCTCAGTGCCACATTCAGCGCCGTAACCATTTCATACACACTGGGGTTTAACGCCCGTAACTTGCAGTAAAGATCAAACAGCCGCTTATCCATCACTTCAGCCCGGAACGGGCGCAGGGAGCTCATTGCTGTGGAGCCTGAGTGATGCAACGGTGATACGTTGCCCGCCTGACGGGCATTTGTGGAGCAGGGTGCTGAAGGGACTGAACGTGACATGGCTTTTCTCCTCTGGGTTAGTGTCTCATCGCCGTTTTCGCCTGCCTGCCCGAACGCCTGCCGGGTTCTGGCCATCAGGGGCGCGCTGTCTGCGTTTATTTACCCTTGAGGGACAGGTTCAGGCATGCGAAGGGACTGCAAGGCAGCGGAAAAAGGTGAAGAGATACGGCAGGGGCTGAAGCAGTCGGGAAGAGCCGTGCACCCGTTGCGACACTTTGCCCGTCAGGCGGAAGGCTTTGGATCTTTAAGCTCTGGTTGTTGTTCCGGGAAAGCATCGAAAGAACAGTTTCGTAAAACAAGAAATGACCCGTCTTGGCGGCTACATTCCCGGTGTGGAAGTACTCTGTCGAACATCGACAGACATTTGTTCAAAGGGGTGTCCGATTGGACACCACAACCAAAAAAAATAATAAACAAAAACATATTAATTCACACTAAACACATGTAAAAGTATTATAAATCAATTATTTACTTAATTTATCGTGGTTTAACATTACCCATTTTATGTTTTTATGTAATTGATCTGTTGATCATTAGTGGATATAGTCTCCCCCGAAATCTCATATATGACACTTAATCTCATAAATGAATCGGGAGACACAGTGATGTGGAAAACCAGCAAAACGGAACATCGTGCAGTTCATACCTCAGAATTTGATGAATGGGGGAACTGCCCTCAGTGTGGCCAACACGAGGCAGACTGCGAGTGTCCCGGACCTGCGGATCTTTTCATGAACGGTGAGGAGGACAACACAGACAGCCCTGCCCAGAATACACTCCCGGAAAGACCTGCCCCACAAAAGCCGGAAACAGAAACGCTATGACGAATACTTTCGAACATCACTACAGTGATATCAGACAAATCCTTGCCAGTTTCCCTGAAGATACTTTCACCCATGTACTGGCCAAGGTGTTACCCAAAAACGCCAACGACAAAAACCAGATTTACTGGTCGGCAGATTTCAACATGCTCGGCTCTCTGTTCGGTTTCCGATTCGGCGACCGCGGTCCCGTTACGAGCAACAAAAAGGGCGGGGCCAATAAAGGCCGGAGTATCCCGGAAGCGGTCTTTGAACAATTCAGCTGGATCACTGAAGACGGTCGGGCTGTACCGGCGCCAAGGGTGAAAATGCTTATCTATGCCCAGTACCCGGAGATGCGGCTCAGCGGATTCAAAACAGAAACCAACGAGATCCCCGCGTCACTCTCGGTGAGTTTTACCAAAGAAAACCCGGAGGCAAAACGCATCATGATCCTGGGCCGCACCTACACCGGCGGTGCCGCGGCAATGATAGTGATCCCGCAGGGAGATCTGGAGAAACAAATCCTCGCCACACCCGGCTTTATGGGATCACGGGTTGTCAGGCTCCTTCATGAACAGCATCGCAACATCAATGACCTCAGGGATCGGCTGAAACAGGCCGCCGGGCAGTGGATGCCGGGCGTGAGAAGGACCCGAGACGACACCACCATCCCGTTTAACGGCACCCAGGTCTGCGGTTACACCCTTGAGGACGCCCTTGAAATCATCCCCAACGCTGATAAAAACGGCGATTATATGGGGATCGAGTTAAAGGCGCACACCGCGAAGAAACTGACCCTGATGACCACAGAGCCGGATATGGGGCTTTATGCAAAAAACTTTGCTGATTTTATGACTACCTACGGCTATGAAAAGAGCGGGGCATGGCGCTGGACCGGGATCCATAAAGAAGGCATGCGCAGTGAGCGTTCAGGGCTGACACTGAGAATAATGGGTTACAACCGGAACCAGCCAATTTCCGGTCAGCTTATTGCCGGTGAGCTCTATATCGGCCTGTTTGACAGTGAGGAAAACCTGGCCGCGGGCTGGAGCATGGAGCGGATTCTGGGTGGCTGGGATGCCAAACACAATGAGACTGTGTATGTGAAAGCCACCCGGAAAAACACAGAGAACCCAGAATTGCTCAACAGCGGTCACAAATATGAGGTCCGGTTTGACAATGAGGTACTCTGGTGCCGGGGAACCAACCCGGAGCGGCTGCTCAATGCCATACTGGATCATGTCATTATTATTGACCCGGCACCGAAATATGATCCGGCCAATCCCGGAAACAACAAACGCCGTACCCAGTGGCGGGTCAATGACATTCATAAAGCCGTACCGTCACTCTATGAAAACTATGAGCATACGGATCTGTTCAGCTGACAGACAGCGTCGGAGGCAGGGTGAAATCCGAAGCAGTTACAGAAAGCCGCCGGCGCAATATGCAGGCCATCCGCGGCAGGGACACCCGTCCGGAATTACTGGTAAGAAAAGCCCTTCATGCGCGGGGCTTCCGCTACCGGATCGCACCCGCCACACTGGCGGGAAAACCGGATCTCTGGTTACCGAAATACCGCGCGGCAGTGTTTGTCAGTGGCTGCTTCTGGCATGCCCATGACTGTGACCGGTTCCGTCTTCCCGCCACCCGGCGGGACTTCTGGGCAGACAAACTCAGCAGTAACGTAAGGCGCGACAGGAAAACGCTGGCCACACTCGCAAAAGCAGGTATCCGCGTGTTGGTGATATGGGAATGTTCCCTGAAAGGGCCCGGACGCCTTCATCAGGATCTGGCCGTCAGACTGACAGAGACATGGCTCAGGAGCGGCAGCAGGTTTGCTGCAATAGACAGTGAGGGACTGTGCTGTTTTTCACAGCCGGAGTATGCCAGGATGACAGGCATCATAACCACTGTATAAAAAGCCATGAAAAACTCACAAAGGGAATATTGTGTGATAAACTTTCACACAAATAACCCAGTGAGGAAACCCCGTGCAGCACAAAGAATACATCATTGACGGAGACCGTGTCGACGAACAGCGGATACTTGAGCAGAAAAAAAAGACCAATCAGCTGCTTAAGCTCCTTGTCGAGATCTACGACCAGAAAAACCTCGCCATCCGTCTGGCTGCACCGGACATCAACCTTCCTGTCTCACGGGAAAAAATCAACCAGTGGAAAAAAGCCCCCGACAAAAGCGATATCATCTTCAGCGAACAGGCCATGGAGCACATCCGTGCTGCCCTGCTGCCGGCCAGGCCCGCCCACTGGGATAACCCTGATTTCACCTTTATTGACCTGTTTGCCGGTATAGGCGGCCTGCGCAAAGGCTTTGAGGATATCGGCGGTAAATGTGTCTTTACCAGCGAATGGGAACGTCAGGCCCGCCGGACGTATCTTGCCAACCACTTTGTTGACGAGGAAGAACTGCCTTACTTTCTTAACGAGGAAAACGACCCTCATCCTTACAGCGGGGAAAGCTGGCAGGCCAACAACAGTATGATGGACATTACCCGTGTGACCCTGAGCGGTGATCACAGGTTCAATGCCGATGAGAAACAGCGGAATATCCTGCGCCGGATCCCGGAACATGATGTGCTGCTGGCCGGATTCCCCTGCCAGCCCTTCTCCCTAGCCGGCGTCTCCAAGAAAAACTCCCTCGGCCGCTCACACGGGTTTGAGTGTGACACGCAGGGCACCCTGTTTTTTGATGTAGAGAAAATCATTGAAGCCAGACAGCCGAAGTTCTTCGTGCTGGAGAATGTCAAAAACCTCAAAAGTCATGACAAGGGCAACACCTTTGCCACCATTATCCGGGCTCTCGATGCGCAGGGTTACCACGTCCTCAACGTCACCACTGAGGGCAATGACATCGAAGAGGCCATCGGTGTGGTAAGAAAGCGGAAAAATGATCCCACAATCATTGACGGTGTGCGCTTCACACCCCAGCACCGTGAGCGGGTGGTACTTGTCGGTATCCGCCGCGACATACTGAACGCAGAGCTCGAGCAGCTGAGCCTCGGTAATATACCTGTGCCGGAGCAACGCTATACCGTGAGAGATATCCTGGTGGATCTCTCAGAGGAAGACACGGCACGTTATACCCTGACCGAGAACCTGTGGAATTACCTTTATCACTATGCACTGAAACACCAGACCAAAGGTAACGGGTTCGGGTTCGGTCTGGTTGACCCCACCGATCCCGATGCGGTTACCCGTACCCTGTCGGCCCGCTACTATAAGGACGGCTCGGAAATTCTGATTAACCAGCACGGGCTGACACCGGAATACCTTCAGAGAAACCGTGAGCACGGCATCCGTAAAAATGCCGATCGCGCTGAGGCGGCAACGGCTTTCGCTGAGGAGCAGGCCGCAGATAATCCGGCGTTTACTGACGCGGAGTACAAAGCATGGATCAAAGAAGGTGAAAAGCGGTATGACGAAGAGCATGGCCGCTATGCGCCGGAATTTGACGCTTCATGGCGTACCCCGCGCCGGCTGACACCACAGGAATGCGCCCGGCTGATGGGGTTTGAGAAGCCGGAGCATGACCGTGAGGACGCGGATACTGATTTCAGGATCGTCTGTGCCGACAATAATGCTTACAAGCAGTTCGGTAACTCCGTGGTCGTCCCGGTATTCCGTGCCGTGGCGCAACTTCTGGCGCCGCATATCAGACAGGCGGTAAACAACAACGGCCGTGAAGCCGGTGACGCGGCCTGATATCAAAAGACAGGGCTGTAACGCAGCCCTGAGTATCAGGGACTGGTAGGTTAATACATACAGAACAGGCAGGGAAGCTCATGAAGGATTGCATCGAGTATTTTTTCGAATGGGAAGGAAGCAAGCGTATTGAGTCGTTTGCAAGTGAGTATTTATTTCATACCCAAGTAAGAAAATATTATGGAAGCCACGCTTCCTTCGACTGGTTCATGGACTTCCCTGATACAAAGAATTCTCCACTATTCATTCGATTCACGGGTAAAGAGCCCGTCAGAAACCTGAATATTGCTGATCGAAAGTTCACTCATCATCTTCTGAAGCTTGGCGCCAGGGTTATTTTTGCACGCTATAACCCTGACACAGACAGCTTCGAAGCGGCGCCGGTGACAGAAAAAGTAAACGGTTTAACTACTCCACCACCAGATGATGCCGCCTTTCTTATCATGCGGGAGGCAGGAAAAACTCAGCCCGACACTCCAAAAGTTGCACGTAACAAGGACAATGCCCGGATAAAGATCAGGCAAGTCTGTGAGGCGCTGGGTACAAATATTGTAAAGCACCTTCATCTGCAACGCCGTTTCATCAACAGTGTACTGAGGCCGGCATTACATAGGCACCCCTCTGATATTGATACAGTCTGTCTCTCTGGCCAACATCTGCACATTATAGAATTTAAAAGAAAATTCCCTGCGCGCAATTACCTGACACCAATGGAAGGGGTTACAAATGAATGTATAAGACGCAGTGTACAAGAGTATTGCGGGAAGACTTATAAACGACAGACTGACATTTACAATCATCTCTGCGCGAAAAAGCTTGTAAAAGTTACCAATCACTCAGTTTATGGTTTGGATGCGGGACATGTAAATGCGGCAAGATGGTACTCAGAAAACGGACTACCTTACAGCCTCATACACTGGGAAAAAGGACAGAAAGACAGATCCCGACCAGTACAGAGCATTGAACATATAGATACCGGCTCATGGAACTTCCTGCAAGAGGAAACTCTGAAGTTTAACCTACCTTACACACTGAGATTTGTGGGTATCAACTTCACGTTCGGCAAAAACAGCGGTATGAACGGTTCTGTCAGGATACAGAAAATGATAGACGGAGCATCTTTCAAAAAAAGAAAGGGCGTAAGCCATTCAGAGCAGTTTTCAGTGACCTGGAAAAAAGCCTCATATCAACAGCAGATAATGTAAGTATTTCAGTTCCGCAAGAGCTTACTGCCTGACATACAGAAAATTCACTTATTCCAGTGCCTTTTTACCGTCGCAATTCCCAGCCCCAGAGCCGTCGCTGTTTTTGACTGACTTAGCCCCTGCTCACGACATTGCTTGACCTTTGCTGTAGTAGCCGTTGCTTCAGGCCTGCCAAGGCGTTTACCCTCGGCGCGGGCACGGGCAAGCCCTTCCTGGGTCCGTTCCCTTATCCGGTTACGCTCGAATTCGGCAAAGGCTGAAAACATCTGAAGCATCAGTTTGCCCTCTGCAGAACTCAGGTTCTGTACCGGCAGATCGAGAGAAACGACATGAACCCCCCTCTCTGTCAGCATCTCAATGGTCTTCTGGATATCGATATTGTCACGCCCCAGGCGATCGAGTTTCAGCGCAACCAGCGTATCCCCTGCTTCAAGTTTATGATCAACAAGAGTCCGAAACGCTTTTCGCTGCATCGCAGGCGTTGAGCCGCTGACCGTTTCGCTGATCACGCGGTGCGGCTGCACATCATACCCTCGACTTCGGATAGCAAGGATCTGGTTTTCCGTATCCTGTTCAATGGTCGATACCCTGCAATAGGCAAAAATCCGTCCGGTCGTGGCAGTATTCATGAAAAAGAGCCCTTAAAGCATCAGGAAAGGGTATCAATAATACTAACAGGTATCAGATAATAAAATGGCTGTTTTTTGATACCATGAGAATAGTCACATCATTTGGTATCATAAAACGACCAGTTAATAATACCTGCTTAGCGACGCGCACTACACAACTGACGCATGCAACTTCATCAATGTTTCCATAGGATCGGCACTCTCAATACGGTGGACTGCAACATGGCAATTAGCACATAAAATAGCTAAATCAGTAATTTTGGTTTTTTTACCAGCTCTGAGTTTACTCAAGGGGACTTTGTGATGAGCCTCCGCATAATCAAAACCATAAAGCTCTGAGAATTTAAAACCACATGCTTCGCAAAAAAGCTCACCATGAGTTTCGATAAACTTAGCTTTGGCCTGCTTTACGAGAACCGGATCCCGCTCCCTTACGATATGAGTTCTCACTGCCTTTCTTGTCTCGTCTGAGCTATATTCAGCCAACTCTAAGGGCTCACTCCCGCCGCCCCACAATGACATCACTTTGCTGAACTGCTCCGAAGATATCCGGAAGTTTGTACCCTGCCTCGCAGTAAGAAGCTGCATTTTTTCAAGGATTGGCTCTCTCTCCAGTAAGGTCGATTCAACAAGCCCCTGTTTCACACTTAACCTGACATCATCTAATTTCACACCCACTTTTATTTCAGATACTTCCCTTTTACTCCAATATTTTTCAAGCAGGTTTTCAGGGTGAAGAACTTTGTCCTTATGCACGGGATTTTCTTCAACTGTTCCAAATGCAACAAGGCCATAAGGATCACTGGATTTCCCCTTGGACCGCCAGAAGAAAACCTTGTCACCCACTTTGATCTCGTCCTGGTGTTTGGGGTGCTTAACAGCCCAGTAGACGTAACGAAAACCACTAAGATATTTATCAATATCAAAGTCTTCACGGTTACCTCTAAAAATCCAATACGACATAAAATCACCCGACAGAAAAGAAAAGCAGGCACTATACGCAAAATACACCGTGAAGGCCCGCTGTTGCGGGCCTTGTGCTTAAATAACCCTGCGTTACTTAGACGCCACCCTGGACGGCAGTGAGTAATAAACATCACGACGGACGTAAGGTTCACACACCTGTGGCGGCAGCAATGACAACCCCTCCATAAGGTTTACGTTGCTCACACGGCCTTCCATATAATCCTTGAGAGACGATTTATACAATGGAAATTCAGGTGACGAACCGTCTCCCCAGAAACCATGACTGATATTGGAGAAGAAACTGTCGCCACGAATAACATCATTCGATATCAGGTAAACATGGTTGCGGAACTGATCGTTACCCGGGTAAGACACAGAGCCGAACGATATCCCGTTCACATTGGTATTTGAGGCACGCTTAAACAGGAATGAATACCCTGTTCTCGGGCTGTGCCAGCTTATATCTATCCCTTTCAAAGAGACATTTGAAAACTTGCTGCCCTCCGAGTTAAGAACCAGCAGTGTACTGTCGTACTCCACTTTATGATTAAACGAGTCGATGAAAACATCACTGAACACAGAATCATTCACCGACCGCGAAAGCAGTGCCTGACCATTGAATTCAGAATGCCCGCCACTGATCGTTAACCCGTCAATGCCCGACGAATAAACGGAGTTAAAAACCGACAGAAACGGTTTGTTCACTGACGGCCCTATCAGCGTCAGGTTATTTATTGATGCGTTTGACAGCTTCTCCGCCACAAGATATTTCTTGGCTGCACCCGACGGAAAATCATACAGAGGCTGCTCAAGCACCAGATCATAGAGCTTGCCGGTGAAACGGCGGTTAAAAAGGGGCCCCTGCAGTGCAAGATGACTCACTTTATAGCCGTTACCCTCGATATTAAAGTTGTAGGCACCGCGTTTATTGCCGAGCGGCTGCATACCATAACAATCAATGTCATTGGTCAGACGGTAGGTATCTTTTTTATATCGTGCACCGTCAAGCATAGAGACAAAATCCTCACAGGTACTGACATCAAACACCTCTTCTGATGACGCTGTTGCGTGCGAAGCGACACAGACTGATGCAAGTGCCAATACGTTTAACGTTTTCGTGAATTTCATAATTTTCCCTTAAGTATATGGATAAAGCCTGCAGGGAACCCCTGACAGACATACCTATGTTAAAAGGAAAAACCCTCTGTAAATTATTAAGTTACCGACACAAAAAACGAGGTCTGTCGTAGCAGGACAGACCTTCATAAAAAGCAGGGTTGTCAAACTTCGACAGGGCTTTAAGGCGAAAATGTCGAAGTCCGACAGGCCCGGAAAGCAGGTATCACAGGGGGACACAGAAAAGACACAATTCTGGCCTGTCGAAGATGGACAAAGCGAAGGGCTGAGTGGGTTTGTTCAGGCCTGGTGTGTCGAACCCGGACAGGGCGAAAGATTGAAAATCAAATCACAAGACAGTTACGAATGTATATTTATCTTCCAGTTGCTGATAGCAGATTAACCCAACTCCCAGAGATGCAAGACAGTTTTCCAGATCCGGATTTTTATCCATCTCTGGTAACACCAGATATTTACAGACATCAGGGTTACCGGCCGCATGCATCATCAACTGGCCAACCCCGGTATACAAAGACTGAGTGTCCGTTGAGGTTTTGACTTCATAGAGAGCTTTAAGGCAACCGCCAGATTCCAGTGCAAGGTCAATTTTCTGAGTGTTATAAACGTCGCCCTCCGGATGCATAAGTCCGACGAACTCGTAAAGTGCATCAACCACTGAGCCATGCCTGACTATCGCCTGACCCGACTTTCTTGCCTTGACTGACTTGCTGCCACTGAATTCAGACGAAAAGTGTTTTGTTCCCTGCCCGACAGCATCACTGGTTTTCCTGCGGGCAAGCTTAATATCCAGCTTTGTAACAGCATATGGCCGGATCCGCTCCCAGAGCTGACTGTCAGACATCCCGTCAAGTTCGGACAGCACAGATTGATTAAGTGCAGACAAAGGACCCGGGTTACCGTTTTCATCCTTCCAGCCCTCACGTGAGTTTTTAAGATGGCTGTCGAAACGGTCTCTGGTGTTTTTCAGGCTGTTGTAGAACTCTTTCTCTGTTCTTCCCAGGCCATATGAGGGATAAAATTTACTGATTGCCTCCTTCCATACGGCGGTACCGAGGCAAGGTGGAGGAGACGACTGGCCAAGACGGGACAAAAAGTAACCTATCTCAGCGAGTTCTTTTTTTACGGTGTCTGAAAGATGCATTAACAGTGAATCCGGAAAGAGAATTGGAACAAAAAAAGTGCAGACTGAATCTGCACTTTCTCTGGTCTAGCTGAAACTGCTGGATTTCTGGATCAGTTTCAGCGGACGGAGAGTTTCAAACAATGATACCATCTTCGCCCTGAATTCAGCATCCACGCACCACTCAGGAGAAAGCTTTAACATTACACCTGATTCATCGACCTCAAACCGCGACATATCAGGCAGGTGTCGCTGAAGATTCACCATTTCCCTGACGAACTGACCAACAAACTTACTCATTCCTTTCGGGCCATTCGCATCGATCACACGGAGTGCCAGATAGCCTGATCCCTCCGGACGGTGAACAAGTGAAAGGTCAAACCCTGACAGGGGTTTTATACCTTCAATACTGTATGTAAAGGTTCCGGCTGACGATATAACCTCTGTAAGCCATTCATGAGAAAGGGCTTCAGTATGATTGTTATCACAGACATCCGGCACGGCATCTGTGGAATCTGGCACTTCAATATCAATGCCGGTACTCACAGGTACCGTTTCAATAGCGGGCTCAACCGGTGCTTCTGAACCAAACACACGGTTATAAACTCTTGCCGCAATATTCTGTACGTCTTTCCGACAGTGGCCGGACAGTTTTCTTCTCTCTTCAGAAAGATAACTGTACCCGAACCTTGTCAGTGAAAAGGCGTATGCCAGGTCGTACACCTTGTCGCCAATCAATTCTGCTTTTGCAGCCCTGAGGCGCTTCAGCATTTCCGGTTCAGGATTCAGGAGTGCCAGTGCTATTGCCCGCAGAACAATTGAATTCTCATCTGTGAATGGAATATTAATCCGCTCGTTATTCACGAGCTTTGTAACCGCACCTGACCATATTCTGAAGTTTTCAGGCTCGGCAACCTTACCGGAGACAGCTCAGTGAATTCATCAAGCACTGCTGCAGGAGCCCAGCCCACATCTATATTTTTGCGGGTACAGAGGCGTAAAAACTCTGAGGCAAGAACAAGCTGCTCTGAACCGGACTCAAGGGAAAGCAGGAGCCCAAGTGTATTCAGATCATCAGATAACACATTCTCAATACTTGCCATATCCCGCTGATTGTCATGTACCGACAGCCATTGATGTGCAAGTGCGAGTATGCCGTCGGCATAAGGTGCTTCTGCAAGGAATTTGTTTACGGCATCATCACAAACATCTGTCAGCTCCGGATGATCCTGAGCCGGAGATGATGCCACCGGCTCAGGCAGCGCAGCACACCGTAATGCAGTGACATCAAAATTTTCGTAGCTTCTGTCAATAAAGTTGGCTTTAGCCTCCTCTGAGACAAACCAGGCAGTCTTCAATTGTGACAGGGGAACAAAACCCGATGGCGCTACTTTTGATGCAGATAGCTCCAAAACGATATCTTTTTTGTCTATACCGCCCACCGAACAGATTGACGAAAGCTCCTTTACACTCAAAAGAGGCGATCCGCCCAGCGTTTTACAAAGCGCAAGCGGCACGATCTCGTAAGACAGAACGTAGCGGCGGAACGTCTTGAGAGGAATAACCGCAAAAGAGGAAAGCGCGCTGAAAGTGGTTTCCATTAATTGTGTTCTCTATATTCAATCAGGTTTGATCCCTGAGCCGGTAAATAATCAAAACAGCCGGGCCTGATACCGGGGCTCTCTTTACACAGAAAGAAAAGCTCCGAGCGGGCTCTTGAGCAAATGACATACATATTCATCTTAAATGTTGTCTCATCAGTATCATCTACCGAAAACTTCTGTAGATTGGGCACGAATACCGCATCAAATTCAAGCCCTTTACAACTCTGTCGGTGCAGTATTGTAACCACGCCCTGGGTATCAAAAATCAGGTTCTCGCTGTCTTTGCTATTATTGCTGCTGTACAATTGTACTGTATATCCAGACAGTCTTTTTTTGAGCTCCTCTCCAAAAAAAGCAATATCCTGTAGAGAGTCGACAACAATCCCCACTTCCAGCCCCCCTCTCACATCAAGGTAGCTGGCGATATAATCCACCTGAGCTTCGTATGACGGAGATGAGACAAAAACCGGGCGGTTTCCTTCTCTTACAGGAAGATTGGGTACACCAGTCGACAGACCTACATAAAAATGACGGGCAACCAATGCAATCTGTCGGGTATTCCGATAATTTTCAGTGAGAGAAAATTCTCTTCCTGAGCTGATTCTCAGTGCTTTCCGGATGTCGTCAAGAGAAGAGTTACTGTCAACATGAATCCGCTGATTCTCATCAGCCAGAATAGTGATGCCTCCGTTTTCCATCTCACTTCTGGCTGCTTTGAGAAAGCGAAACATATCCGGCTCAAAGTCCTGAGCCTCATCAATAATAAGATGCCCCCAGTCAACACGTTCACTGCCTTCCAGTTCGATATAACTGTCTCTCATTGACATCCAGTCATAACGCCATTTTTCGAGTTCTGGTGGCTTATAATTTTTCCCTGTCCACTTCAAATAATCAGCGGGGCAATCCTCGTAATTCTCACGAGGGACGTACCACATACCTAGTTTCCGAGAATTAGGATTGTACATCTTAGGATCCCAGCGGCCTCCCAACTTCTTCAACTCCTTATGCTCACCATATGAACAGTGAACGTAGGCACGGTCTCCCTCAAGTAAAAGGCGAGAACCATGTCCGCCCTTACCTACTATCCTGTGATTAGACCACCATTTATACATCCAGGAGTGCATCGTAGAGGTGGTAACACTGTCACCAAGATTTGCAGCAACATTCTCTGTAAAACGCTTTAGAACACGGTTATACATCAATACAGTCACTTTCTTTTTTCTTCGGGCCAGTGCTCCGGCCCGGAGAAATGCAATCACTGTCTTACCTGTTCCAGGTGCGCCGGAAACAAGGATACATCCGTCTTCAGGTGCCTCCTCAAAGATATCGAGCTGTTCATCACTGAGTTGTCTGGTATTAGGTAGCTGCATCAGTCAACTCCTACTGAAATAGCGTCAACCACCGGACCAAAAAATCCCCGGAATTTGTTGTCACCGATAAGCAGCTTTCTGTCCAGAAGCAGGTTGTTATATTCACAGCTGGTTTCTGAAACAGTGTACAGGAGTGGCAGGAGGACTTATTAAGCCCCATCACTCCCTGGGCCTCCATTTCACTGCAGACCGGATCATTAGAGCACCAGCCAGCAGTTTCCAGTGCTGCGAGAATAGCCGGAAAAATCCTGTCAGGCTCTCCCTGTTGAACAAGACCGCCCAGACTGCCTTCAGAATCACCATCCGCGGTGTATATCAGTATCCCGGCCTGATCATCACCTGCATAAATACGCTCACGCAATGAACCACTTGAATAACCGCTTTCGAAAGACAACTGCCTTATGAGAAGGTGGGCGAGTGTATGCAGGATTATGAACTTGGAACTCGGATCAGGCAGGTACGATGAGCACAATGGCCATGTCTGGATCGGGTATCTTCAATACGGCGTTTGAGCTCACCATCAATATTCGCTTCCCAGTCAAGAATACTTTTCTGGCTGAGCTCTATGAAGATACCCTCACCAAAGACCTCAATGGCTGGTAACCATGTATGACTGGTTCGCGTATCATTCATCATCACGATGTTCTCGTTGGGCTCTATCCGCTCAAAACCACAAAATGCGCGAACTTCCCTAAGTTTATCAATGAGTACGATTTTGCTGATAAATTTATCGAGGCCGAACGTCTCTTTCTTATCAGGGGATGTGGCCCGAGCTTGAACGTGGATGACACCTTACTTTCCACAGCAGAATCAGTCATCACCTGCCACTCTGCCGCACGAAGTTCGTGATCCTTCGGAACCCGGAATTCGCGCTTCTCCTGCTTTGAGGATGTCATTGCAGCAATAATGTCATCAGCTTTCAGCCCTGTTTCTTCCGCAATTTCACCAGAAAAAAACTTAATCCGCTTCTGGTTTTTTTCTTCAATCGCTTCACGCAAGTTATCGATATCCTGTGCATCTTTGATTTTGCTGTATACAGGGTTACCGACACTGTGCGTATCGTATGGAATATCAAGCGCCGATGCCGTGATTGGATAATAGAGATTACTTGCACCACGCTGAAGAACCCTTAAAGGCTCATCACAATCCCTTTCGGAATAACTTTTTGACTCCCAGGCTGAGTCGATGAGCAGCGACTCCCAAGAGCACCGGTATTAAGGATATCTGCGAGGCTGCTCTCGGCACCACAACCGGGGTTTTCACAACAGATTTTAAGTGCGCCAAGGCCGCTGCCCTTGCCTTTGGCAGAGCGGAAATAAAGATCCGGCTTATCACATATCTTTTTCGCTTCGCGATGAGCCAGTAATCCCATGGCACATCCTGAAGATGGCCCTTCTGGCATGCCGCAACAAAACGCATTGGAACAAGCACCCTTTTTTTACAGGAAGGATTCGAACAGACCGGGACACCACTGTCATTTTTTTCGTCATCAGAGCGCCACTTCTTCAGTTTTCTGCACTTTGGGCAGAACATCCATTTCGGAAAACGGACTGTGATGAGGGAGTTATATGGTTTAGGAGTACCGAACTGACTCTCGACAACAGGAGGCCTCTTTAATGCATAAACCCCGGCTTCTCTGGTTAAACGTTCAAGTTTTATCTCTTCCAGCTTTTTTGGCCAGTGGGATATATCCATCACAACGAGAGACTCATCGCCAACATCCAGAATTGCACCGGGCCCGAAAGGACTGATCAGCTGTGAACTGCGGAATGATCGTGTCTTAGACATTGTCTTCACCTCTGACAAACAAGTTGGTTTCAGTATCTACATTTCTCATGGAATTCAGTGTTGGCCAGGCTCTGTCTTTCAGCTGGCTCTCAAATGCCTGAATTAGTGGTTTAAACTGTTTGCCTGATTTATTGGCTTCATAATGAGTGAGTTCATCCTCACTGACCCGGTTTGACCATTCCTCTACCAGAGAATCGAGGTAATCAAATGCTGTTTTCTTTTCCTTCTCTGTCACCCCCTCCATGGCTCTCGATATACGCTCAACCAGTGACTTATAAATCTCTTTAAACTCACTGTTATTGCGGTCAAAGTTTTTCGCGCTCTGGTTGTCACGCAGGTAACCAGACACACGGACAGCAGCTATCAAGGCAGCATGCATGGCACGCTCCATCGCTGGCAGGGCCCATGGCGTCACACTGGTTGGCTCCACATACCGGTAAAGGGCCTGATGATAATTTTTGAATGACTCATAGTGAGACCTGTCACGGGGCTTTGACGGCGAGTATAAAGTCAACACGATGCCCGGTGGACGGCTTTGCTTACGACCAACCCGGCTGGATGCCTGAATATATTCTGCCGTGGCTTTGGGTTGACCGTTGATGATCATGTTGCCCAGGCGCTCAATATCCACACCAACAGAGATCATATTTGTACATGGCAGAATATCGACAGCATCAGGGAGCCCCTTCTCAAGGTTTTTCAATACCTCAGGAATTCTTGCACCCTCAACATTGGCACTGAGTTCCTCCACTGTATCTACCTGCCTCGGAGTGTCAGATATCACCTTAATACGTTCAGGAATATCATCACGCGACAGCGTCATTGTTTTACTGAGCTCACGCCGGCTGTTGTGATAGATAGGCAGTGTCCAGTAACTGTCCAACAGAGTATCTGCAAAGCCTTTTTCCTCAGGTGCCTGCAGCAATGCAGCAGCGGCCTGAACCAGGGCTGTCTGTCCGGTATGACCTGATGGCATCACGCCAACATACAGGCGGCCGGGGCTGTCGCTGTCTTCTTTGGAAAAGAAGGAATCGGCCTCATCAGTGCCCGATGGAGGAAAGATGTTTACACTTCGTCCGAAGAGACGGTTGGACTGCTGCGCAGCACTGCGGATAGTTGCGGTTGCCGCAATGACTTTCGGGCGTCTTCCCAGTCTCTCCATCGCTGTATCAAAACCGGCTTCATAGATACCTGCAATAGTGCCCAGAGGCCCTGAGATAAGATGAAGTTCATCCTGGATAATCAATGAGGGCGGGAGATACCTGCTGTCGCCGAAAAATATCGAAGCCTCTGCTTTCCAGGTAAGACGGGCAAACTTATCTACAGTACCGATGAGCATGCTGGGTGTTTTTTTATAAAGCCCCTCATCAACGACCTGAATTGGGAGAGAGTCGTGGAATTCACAGTCCTGAGACGGGCAGAAAAATTCGAAGTGACTGTCATCACAACGGATACCATAGTCATCACTTTCATCAGAGTAACCTTCAGGAAATATCGAGGTCCCACACCATGGGCAGGACTGTAACTGAAAGCTGTTCTCAGGCTTTGGCGCTTCCCGCTGGGTATTGAATTTTGTGTGGGCTTTCTTGAAGTCATTGGGTGTACTGCCTTCACCTGCCCACAGGCCAAGAGAAAATTCAGACTCACCAAGTTCAGGGATGGAAGTTCTCATCGACTCGAGGGCACATATCAGACTACCTGCTCGCTGGAACTGCTGAGAGGTAAGGAGACGCAGTGTGTAGCGCTTAATGACAGCGGTGCCTTCCCCTTCACTGCCGTATTTAAGGCGACGGAAAAGCATCTCCCAGGCAGCAACAGCAAGGTATGCTTCGGTCTTGCCGCCACCGGTAGGAAACCATAGAAGATCAACTTCATCATGAGTAGGCGGATAATTGCCCTGCTCATCAGGAATTATTGACTCAAGAACAAGCAACTGAAAGGCAAGCTGAAATGGCCGCCACTTGAAGGTACGCTTCACTTCTTCGGAAAGATAGTCAGGGGCAGTGTATCCCCAGTTTTTTTGTCTGACGGTACCGGCAAACTTACTGCCACTGTGAATCATCTGCATCAGCATTGCCTTGTTGGCAAGCCTGAATGCCAGCATTGCAGTCTCCGACTGCTTCAGTTTCCTGATACCATCATCCATTCGCTCAGCAGCCATACGCAGTTTTGCGATCACCGACTTTTTAGCGTCTGAATAACGACTGTCCAGCACTTCCTCATCAAGCTCATCAATCCAGGATCTGTATGCATTGATCAGTTTTTTGTACCCATCAAGAAGGTTATCAGTGGATAACGATTCGGTATCAGCAATCGCAGCGATACTAAGGATATCTTCATCAAGGTCGTGATATTTTTTATAATCAAGATCAGTGCTGAAACCTTTCACTGAGTGACAAGGCATAGATTCAGTTTTCAGAACCACAGGTGATTTATCTGAGCCCAAGCGCCAGTCAACTGACACGCCGTGGCCAACAGCCCAGGGCACCCGCTTCCGGTATGTCATCGCCAGCTGTTTTTGCTCGTCATCCAGTTTGAAACGATCGCTGCTCGGATACTCCCTGATTGCACCGCTTACAACACTGATTTTTATACCTGACTGATAAAGGCATTTTGAGGGATCCAGTCTTTCACCGGAATTTTCTATATTAGATATTGCTACAGTGACAACTTTACCACCGCCATATGAGCGGACAGATACATCCAGTCTCGCTTTGCCATCAAAGATTTTTTCATCCTGAACGCTTCCCCTGTTGAGGGAGATGTCCCTGACTTCAGACAGCACGGAGCGCTGCCAGACAAAATCCTGACCTTTTTTATATTGACCGGCCTCAATCTCAAGCTTGCAGACTAAATCTGCATCAGCGGCAAAAGATATCGCCATAGAGGAAGGTTTGAAGTCATTATTCAATGACTCTGAGTCGCGATCAGAATCATCTACACGGGCCGCGGCCGGAAATAATGTACCCATCAGGTAGCGTTTGTGAGGTGCATCTTCAAGCTTTTCCTCCACACCACCCGCTGGGCCTACTAACTGATCTCTTACGTAGGAAATCAGCAGATCTCTGTCTTTGAGGTAAGGGTTTTTATTCATAATGCCTGATAAATAGTCCAGCACCACCAGTACTGGTGACGCTAATTGTTGCTGGGTATATAGCCTGTACCTGAATGACAGCAGGATAACCAAAGTGCCATAGACCTTATAAAGTGTATGGAAAAACTAACATGGTCATCGTGTATTCAACAGATCCACACTGAAACTATTGCGACTGAACGCGCAACTTATAAGCACCTGTAAATGCCGTGTTGTTTAACCGGAAAAAGACTGTTTCACCCCGTTAAACAGGGGTACAAAAATGTACCCCTCAGCAACAAGTCATCCCGGCAATGAACGAAAGTGTGAAACCACACTTTCCCATCTACCGAAGCGAAAGCGTGGGTATGCGCAAACATGTACAATTTTTGGCTTTCGTGAACGTTGGTTGGCTGTAAACCTGACTTTAGACGCATGATTTGACCCTCAAAATTCATAAAAGAGGGATCCCGACGATTGATATGGAAAACACAAGGAAGTAGTATCAAAGGTTCAAACAGGAGTGACACTACTCACTATGCTGGGTTGGGACCTCTTAGTGTAGACCCTTTTACTGCTGCGCCAACAGCAATAAAAAACCATATCTGCACGTTGAAAAGCACATCTACGCAAATAGATGTGCTTTTTTATTTCTCTTTTCTAACACCTTTGAAAGGCTTACCGTCACTTTTGACATCCATAAACCGGCCTGTCTCTGCGTCTCTTTTTACCCAGTGTCCTGAACCAGTCTGCGTCTGTGAACGGGATCTTACTGCACCATGTCGGCGGTTATCACCTGATTTACCATTTGTTGCCATATGAAGCCCTCTCTATTTACAAATCAATCAGTTAAGGCTTACCTTAACAATGAGAATCTTATAGCACCTATCTTATTCGATCAATACACAAACACATAAAAAATCACAAAAAACACTTAACACGTATATTTATGATACGTGCATGAACAATTCATGCTAGAATAGAGCCTATAAAAGACAAAAAAAACAATGACTAAGTAGCTATGAATTTTTTTGACATACAGAAGAAAGATGTTGTGCTTGCGGACCGCATGGCTTACATAGATTTTAAATTAAGGTTCACCGGTTCAATCAACCGCTCGGATCTCAACGAGATATTCGGACTGGCGGAAGCTGCTGCATCCAAAATGATGACTAAATATCAGGAGTTCAAGCCAGGTAATATGACATATGACAGGGCTAAAAGAGCTAATACGATTGTCCAAAAGAAATTCTCGCCATTGATTGACGTCGATGCCGAAACTGCTCTGGGTATGCTGGCTAACGGGTTTAACAGAAATAAACTGGGCGGAAAGCCAATGCTCCCATATCAGAGGCTGGGGAAAATAGAAAAGCAGCTGGATACTGAGAGTGTTGCAAAAATAACGCGGGCTATAACAACAGGAAACGCAATTACCACTGTATATCTGTCTGAAAACAGTGATATGCATGGACGAAGAGAGTTATTTCCCCTGGCTATTGTCTATGACGGAAACCATTGGATTTTCAGGGCATATGAAGCTTCAGGTAACAAAGCACTGAAGTTTAAAAACTACGCTTTTTCAAGAGCCACGAAAGTAATTGAAAAGCATGATAACAAAAGGGACGTTACACAAACACTGGGCGCCGATACTGAATGGAATACACAGGTCCCGCTTGTATTAGTTCCGCACCCAGACAGAACACCTAAGGAAGTTGACAGAATAAAAGCGGACTTTGGGTTTAAGGACCAGAGTAAGCTGATAATTACAGAGAAAGTTGCATTGCTCTGGATGATAAACAAGCAATGGTCAATAGATGACCGCAGCGATGAGCAGATAAAAAAGGACAACAATGAGATTGAAAAAGGTCTAAAAAAATCGCCTTACTACAACTTCAAGTTAGAAAATAAAGAGATGCTCGATATCGTAATAGCTAACTTAAAGTAATATCTGCGAACAGGCCTTTAATTCGACAAATACCTTACTAACACCGCGGCCAACCCGCGCTGTGCCCACCTATAAAACACCACATAAACGGAAAAGATCACAGAACTGACAACACCAGATATGCCCTGCCCTTTCACCTTGTGGGGCGCAGCTGGGCGGGTGGGGGATGCGGTGGCTTTTGCGTGATACTGGCTGGCCAGAAACGCACGGCGGCAAAGCCGGCGCTGCCTGCGCGAAGCACGGCAGGAAAAGCGACGGAGAGAGGAACCTGAACCTGCGGAAAATTTAACATAACTTCGCGCAATACGGCGAAGCCGAACGGCGCGCAGCGACGGCGTATTGTGACCAAGTTATGTTAAGGCAGACATTATGCAGGGCGGAACGACCGGAATAATGGCTGACGTAATTTGAGCACTGCCTCTGGGGTCAGCAAGGAGACAGACTGTCCGCAGCAATCAACCGACTTAACAACCACCCGATCCTGCCGCACGGCCTTTGTGTCTTAGCAAAGGCCGTACTTCGCCTTGTAGCGTTGCAACCGAAGCACCGAACGAATGAAAACATTTGTAGTTTATGTTTATACAACGATACGCAATATTTAGCCTGCTACGAAACTCACCAAGTTATAGTGTTAATTTTTCGCTGAAGTATTACAGTATGGATGCATCAATGCGCCATTCTCGACACTCCCCATGCCACCTTCTTGTTTCCTAACTATATGATCAAAAGAGATCGAATTTTGGTGTATAAAACCTTTACAATAAGTACATGTACTAGTTTTAGGTAAAGTTTCTTGGATATATATTTGGGATTTTACGTCGGTTGAGAATCTTGCAGATGTTATCTTTACATCGTCAATTTTGTTTAAGAACCCATACTCACCTAGGACTTGCTCAACAATTTCATTTTCTGGCTCTTTTCTCTGGAGTAGATTTATAATCAAGCTTGTTGCTTTGTATACATGCTTGTGGCTTTTTGTACCACTTCCATACTTAGCATTAATACCAGATATGAAGTGCTTGTAATTGAATAAGAATCTCTCAAGATCTTTACGAATCATGATGAAAGATCTTATTGTTTGTGGGTTTTTTTCAATATCATTTACTATATCTACCCATGCTAGGATTGTTGAATATATATGATTTCCGCGTTTATTATAGAAATATACAAGTGGATGTAATCCCAGAGATGAAGGGTGCGACGAATTAATCCTTCTTAAGAATTTTCTAACATTTTTTAGGTACTGAACAGTTAACTTACCATCAGGGTCTTCACTAACTTTACTAGTATTCTTAGGTACTCCATTACATTTTTTAACAAGATCAAAAATGAAGCTATTGGTCTGGGGAGAGTTGTGTTTTTTAACCAAAGGAAGATCTAAAGTTCTGATAGCTCCAGAAATCTTCGGTTGAAAAATTAAACCGTGAATCTCTTTGGAAATTGACTCCACTTCTTGCATCACAGCAGGCTCAAATTTTGACCAATATTGATGACCTACACCGGCACGAATAATAGCCCTAGAAGCAATTGCAAATGCTTTTCTTCTTGATTGGAGAAGTTCAATTTCAGTATCGCTTATCTTCGATGCTTTTTGGTTAATCTTAAAAAAAGATTGTTCGGCTTTGTCAGCTCCCCCACTAACCCATTGCAACTGGATTGAGGTCCTACCAAGACTGAGAGCTTTTTCAAGCATGTCTCTATCTCGATTATCGGGATCAGCTGTCGCTTTCTTATAATCGCTGTATGGCCTGACTGTATTTTTAATCTTCTCTCGTGTTTTGTTTGCAATATCTCTTTGTTCTTCGTCAATTTCGTTATTAAAAAAGTGCTGAGATATCTTGCCATCACCATAATCGTCGTTTATCCAGGCAATTAATGCGCCTAAACGGTGTGCTCCATCGATAACAAAGTTATATGGTCCCGAATTCCACAGTATGACAGCAGGGATCAAATCTCCATCTATAAAGCTCTGAATAAACTCACATAGCTGGTCATCTCCCCAATCAGATGTTTCTCTTTGGAAGTCTGGTTTTCTGAGTCCTGCATAAAAAAACTCGCCACGCTCTAAATCTTTTACGCTAACGTTCTGATTAAACGAAGATGCTCGAGAGTTAGTTTCGATAACTTCAAAATCCTCTCTGGAGATCAATGCATCCAAATTTACATTTGGCATATTACTACCCTTACTAATTTTTTCATTCTGTGCTCAATACATCTGACTTGAATATTCACCACATCGGCAAATATGTCTTGTCTCTTCGCACCACTAAGCTGAATCAGTCTTTGAAATGGTAAATGACTTTCGGTTGCTAACTAACAGTCATTCGGTGATAGGTTCAACCTGAGTGAGGATCCTATCGGCTTGATGCCTCATGCAGCCACAGCCATAATTTCTGAAAACCACTATTGTTTAATCGTTTACAAATTTCTTTCATTAGGCATATGCATTGAATTAAAAGGATCTAATTCAATGCATATGTCTAGAATTTAAAGCTCGATTCTACCAATAGTCTTATTTTTTTCGAGATTATTTGACCTGCTCAGAGTGTGTTCGCTCGTAAAGTAATCAATAACTTATTTAAGTATTTGATTTGATCTGAGGGTAAGTTGTCAAAGGATATTAACTAAAACCTACTTCATCACCCTCCCCTGCCGCACGGCCTTTGTGTATTTTCAAAGGCGGTGCGTCGCCTTGTAGCGTTGCGAAGCATCGCGCCCCGGGACCGGGGAAGGGGCGATAAGAAAAGCGCAGAAAAGTGTGCATGAACCACCCGTTTCCGGCCATGACGGCACCCCGCAGGGTGCGCAACGCGTACCGTTTCTTCGGGGTGTTTGCCGTGATGGCCATGGGTGGTGAGGGAATGCTTTTCAGCAGCATTATTTACAGGACGGGAAAACACAATAAACTTAATTAAGTTACGTAAGTTATTCTTTTTTCTCTGTCGCTTTTGTTGCAAGAACGGCGATACCTGCAACAGCCAACGCGCCAGCCAGATACTTTATTGCAGTCGGTTTCTCGGCGAGCAACCCAACCAATGACGCGCCTGCAACAGCTCCGCCGACAGCCGACGTTACCTGACGGGATGTCACCTCAAGCCCGGTACAGAATCTGACGAAGTGTTCGCAGTTATTGCTGGTCACCGAGTATACCCACTCCCCTATCTGTGTGCGTGCAAGAGCCAGTGTTTCCTCCGGGCTTTTTACCGGTGTGAAGTCCGCGACGTAAGTCGGCTTTCCCTTTACCACCTCATCCCATGTTTCTTCCCGGACAGTACCGTTTCTCTCTGTCGCTGAGATAAGCATAGGCTTACCCTTGCTGCAGACTCTGTCCGTGACCAGTGAGTAATGTTGATAAAACCCGAAGTCGGATACAACAATGTTACCCGGCTGTACAATCAGTTCTTTCAAAGGTTTCTCCTCAAATGTTGTCGCACATTACTGTGGGTAACGTTATGTATTTTCAATCTAAAGTATTGAATAATTTATATTTAAATAAGTTAAATAACTTACTACAAAGCATAACTTACGTAACTTAATCTCACCTTAATCCCTTCCTCTTTACATAGTCACCGAGGGTACTGGGCGCCGCTCCGACCAGACGGGCGGTCTCGCGGATACTGAGGCCAAGGCGGATATATTTTTCTATCTGATCGTATTTGGGGTCAAGTTTGTGATGGCTGGCCGGGCCTTTGGGGCGGCCGAGGGACAGCCCTTTTCTCCGCCGCGCATCGAGCGCCTCGCGGGTGCGGATCCGGATAAATTCGCGCTCCACCTCACCGGCAAGCCCGAGCACGGTGGCGAGAATTTTTGACTGCAGGGAGCCGTCGAGCTGCATGTTCTGTTTGGCAATATGTACCTGAAGCCCTTTTTCCATACACAGCTCCAGGATCTCGAGTACCTGAAGTGTCGAGCGGGCCATGCGGGTCACTTCGGCAAAGACAATGGTGTCCCCCTCCCCCATGCCGTCGAGTAACGGACCGAGCCGTCGCTGATGCCATTTCTTGCTGCCGCTGACACTGTCTTCGACAAAGGAGAGATTACTGATCCCCTGTGCGTTGGCATATTCCAGAATACCGTGTTTCTGACTGGCAACGTCCTGACTGTCGGTGGATACCCTGAGGTAGGCATAGCTGGCCATGGTGCTCTCCCTGCCGGAAAAATCTCATCATGGCGCAGAGGAAAAATGACAGCAATACCATATATCACAATATGTTATGAAAAGGCATAAGCCACGTAAGTTATGAAAAGTAGTAAGTTACGTAACTTATTTATTTGCGTAACTTACATCCGTTAATCACGCTCCGCGGCATCGGTCATCTGTGTCAGGCGATACCTGAAATTGTCGTCGACCGGCATGTCTTCAGGCATGGTAATGATCCCAAGCTCCACCGACTGCAGTGCCAGCCGGTGACGGGCGTCAAGTTCGCCGCGGTGCGGGTAACTCATCACGATATTCCATGCCTCACGGGCAAGAACCAGCATCGGGTTGTCAGGCTCCGCCTCCGTGGCCAGTTTGTCGCGCTCGAGCCTTGCGGCCTTCTCCACCGCCGAGCGCCATTCATACAGAAACTCCACCGCCACCATTTTGCGGCCGCGCATGATCGGCGCGAAACCGAGGTTGCCGGATTTCTCATCGACAAGGAACGACAGCTCCGCCATCACGTCCGGGCTGTTGCTCATTTCCTCAATCGGTTTGCGGATACAGCGTTCAACAAACACTTTGTTCTGGGCATAGCTGCCCTTGATGAGTTTCCCCTTCTCATCAAGCAGCCCGTAGAGCCCGTGGAGCTCTGTAATTGTCTGGGGATGCAGACGGGTGCCTGCGTCCTTAAAACGCGACAGAAGCGTGTACAGGCGCTTGGAATGCTCGGATTTGAGGCTGCGGAAGGCTTTGTGCTGATCTGGGCATGTCCGGCTGAGTAGTCAACGTAGGCTTTGATCAGCTCCGGGTTCGGTACGATGGAGAGCTCCCCTTTCTGGTACTGTACCCTTGCAAACAGCGGAATGAAGTCAAAGGACTCGGTATCGTCGCTGCTCAGGCCCACTTTCCGGCTCGACAGCCTGTCCGCGACCGGACGCAGGGTCGGGTAAAGTTGCTTTGATGACAGCCCGAACCAGTCTTTCAGCACATCAGAGTGAAAGGTATAACGCGGGGCATGGATATCCCGTTTTTCGATATAGTCTGTCCAGTGGTCACGGTTGAGGCGGGTCAGGAACAAAGCCATCATGTCGTGCTCACGGGCCGTCAGCCCCAGCTGACTGAAGATCAGCTCGTGGCTTTTTTTGAAGAACTGCCGGGGCAGGTCTTTCGGGGTCTCCGTGGTTACCTGAAAGCGCTTATCGCTGTTATCGGTCATTTTCACCGTGCCTATGGTCACAAATTTTTAGTGTCTTACCGGATAATACTAAAAATCTGTAACCATATCTGCCAAATTTCGCCCGGGAGACTAAAAAACAGTAACCATAGGGGACAGAAGCAGCTACAGACTAAAAAAGTGTAGCCATAACACTAAAAAAAAGATCATTTAGACTAAGTTTTTGTGACCAAAAACTAAATATTTGTTACCTGAAAGGGATAAAAGACTAAATTAATGTAACCGTTAGACTAAAAATATGTAACCTTAAATAGGTTAAGAGATTGATAGTTATGGGATTTCTCCACCCTATAGATCTTTATAGATCTCTTATAGATCTTTTATAGAGTTTTATAGAGAGTTATAGAGTCTGTGGACAGTGGATAACCTGCGGTTACCCAACAGCCCACAGCCACCATCAGTGATTTTGTTTCTGTTTTTCTTTTTCCAGGAGCCTGACGATTTTCTCATCACTCTGCGCAGCAAGCAGGGCAAGGGCAGTTTTGACCACATCAGAGCGGTTACAGCGAAACTCCCGTGGCTTGAGTGATAACTCGTCAATCAGCCTGTCATCGCTGTCAGTGAGCGACAGGGTAACGCGCTTGAACACCCGGCTTTTCGCCGGTTTTTCGGAGGCCTTCGCGGCACTGTTTTCAGGTGCGGCATCGTTAGCACCGCTGGCGAAGGCATCAATTTCATCTGTGGTCGGGCGTCGGCGTGGTTTAACCATGGAATACTTCCTCCATCAGTGCTTCGATTTCCTGTTTTGCCTTGGCATCCTTCCATTCAAATACGGTGCGCCCTTCAGAGATACAGTCGCGGAATGCTTTACGGTCATACACCATGGAGTTTGCCATGCTGAACTCAGGAAATTCATTCAGGTAGGTGCGCGCATCCTCAGCTTCTTTGATCACCGGGTTGGTCGGGCACATGTTGAGCACCAGATAGCCCTTGAGAGTAGGGTTCAGATCCTGCGCCTGAATGAAGACCTCAGCCAGATGGGGCAGGGTGTCGAGATCATACTGGGACGGTCGGGAAGGTGAGAGCAGAATGTCCGCCACCACCATGCCGGTTCGGAGCTCACGGCTGTCACGGCCTGCGGTATCGGCCAGCACGTAATCATATTTCTGGGCCAGATCGCGAAGAGTCTGGTTGATGTTGCCCGAGGCCTGAACATGGGGAATATTCGACAGCTCCGGGTTTTCCTGACGATCCTGAGCCCAGCGCTCTGAGCTGCCCTGTGGATCGGCATCAACGAGAATGACATCCTCACCGCGGCTGATAAGCCATCCGGCAACGTTCACTGCCAGTGTGGACTTGCCGCAGCCGCCTTTCTGACTGCCAAACAGTATGATTTTCCCCATTATGTGCGTCCTTATATCAATGCCGTCGGAAGTGTAACTGACATCAGTTACATCAATATCGTAAATTGCATCATTTATATCACTTACGTAAGTGTAGTAACTTGTTTCAGTGAAGTAAACAGATAAGCCACTGACTGAAAGGCGCTTTATCTTCAATGATGAACAATAAGTGTGTCTGGGCGCATTTTCGAATATTGCTCAGAACGGTGTGCTATTTTGAAATCATTTTAAAGTTATAGTGCATTATAAGTTTACGGACAGATCAGATAATAGGGTAACTGATGGATCACACAGGCCTTACAGGATCAAAAACCGATCGCGCAAACCCATTCTGGCTGTAATCGATTACAACCTTGTGCTGTTAGGGTGACGGGTTAATGACAATCACCGGGGCAGGAGCCCGGACACTCTGACACAGGTCACCGGCTGGGACCTGGTCGTTGCGGGGAGCACCACGCCAGCGACATTAAATAACTGGGAGCCGGGGACGGGCTGTACCGAAACCAACCCAGCCGGTAACTGTAAACGGCCGTCTTGACGGGGACGCTGTGCTGGCATGCGGTAAGGCAGCACAGATAAACAGGTTAAGGCTTACCGGTGACACGGTAACATTGTGATGCCGGGCTGTAAGGGCTCATACGGCAATCACTCTAAAATTTCATCAGTTATGTTATTTACGTAACTGACTTAAGTGATGCATTGATACCGCCAATCCCAGACCAGTCCAGAAACGGAAGGGAGTGACGCCCAGACCTGCAGCGGTGTGACGAGCCGCGCGGCTATGCCCAGCCCCAACTAATCTGCCGCAGAAAATCCGTACCTGATAAAGCCGTTTACAGGAAAAACAATGCCTATCATTGATGGGAAGCAGGGTTGATGTTAACGCCGTTCTCTGGCATCACCCAGCCCCCGTCATAGATACCTATTGCCTGAACAAAAATAACGCTCGTGTTTTCCGGACAGCCGGGGAGGGGATCGGGAAGTATACGGCGGGGTGTTTTGTTTACCCCTTACGCTTGCGCGTTTTTTCGCGGGCGCTGCGCGGAAATACGCGACGTTGTCCGGACGGGCGGTGCGCCGCAAAATCCAAAATTAACATTTTTATCAGAATAGGAGCTGGGTTTATTTCTGTCAGAAATCTATAAGGGGAGTAAGCAATGTCTGACCAGAAAACGCCGAGAGAGTTTATCTATGACCCGGCTAACGACCGGAAAATCTGTGTCAGAGAGCAACTTGCCCGGCTCGATGAAGAGAGACGTTTCCAGCTGAGACGGCTGATCAGGGAAGGGCACCGTAAATTTCTTTGTACGAGCTGTTTTCAAAACCTCCACCTTGCAGCAAAAAAGAACCCTCAGAAGAAAAAACTAACCTTCTACTACAAGCACTATCCAAACTCTGAGCCATGCCCACAGAAACAAGGCGTGGTGCTGAGCGATGAAGAGCAACTGGCTCTCAGATACAATGGCCTGAAAGAAGGCCAAAAGCACAAAGACAACAAAATCTTTATTGCAGATACCCTGAAAAACGACAAGCTAGGGCGCTTCGAGGCCGTTGAAAAAGAGCAGACCTTCAGGGAAGTTAGTCCTGTTGGTATAGCCAAACAATGGCGACGTCCGGATGTCAGTACCACCATGGTACCGGAAGGACACAGAGTTGTGTTTGAACTGCAGATGTGTACCACCTATATCGATGTCATCATCGCGCGGGAAAACTTTTACCGAAACAGTGGTGCGTTCGTCGTCTGGGTATTGCTGGATTTTAATCTTGCGCGCTGCAGTAATCTGGATATTGCTTACGGCAACATGGCCAATCTGTTCCTGCTGACTGACGAGGCCAAGGCAAAGTCCAAGGAAACGGGCGAGCTTTGGTTCCACTGTTACTACAACCTGCCGGACATTAATACCACAACACTCGAGCTCAACACCGAATGGCATAATGAACTGGTACCGTTCAGCGCACTGACGTTCGACAGCTATTTTGGCAAAGTGTTTTACAAAGATATCCCGACAATAAAAGCACAGAAGCTGGAAGAAATCGCCCTGCTCAAAAAACTGAGGGAAGAAACAAGGCTAAGGGAAGAAAAAGAAAAACTCGAACAGCAAGCCAGAGAAGAAAGAGAAAGAGTTGAAAAACAGGCGCGTGAGGAAAAAGAAGCCCGTCGCCGCGATGCGCAGACAAAAGCAAGTCTCAGGGTAATTGACAATGAGTTTAAGAGCGCAAGAAAAAGTAAGAAAAAACAGGTGAAAAACATCGCGGGGGCACTGAAATTGCGCAACAAAAATGAAGAATTTTGCAAGAGATGCAACAGCATAAACAAAATCAGAAAAATGGGCCGCTTCACTATCTGTACGAAATGTGCCCAGCTACTGTGACTCACTTTCACGTGACCGGCAGGATAAGAGCATAAAAACAGATCTGATAGACACGCCCTATGTGGTCTTCAACCTTCAGCGTTTCAGGGTTGGCTATTAAAGGGAAGCCTTTGAGAGCATCGATTCGTTTGGTGCATTGAAATTATCCTCCCCGATTAACCCGTGTTAGAAGAAGCCGAATTTTACGACCAATCTCTTGAAGCCAGTCGGTTACTCGTTCACTAATCTACCGTCAGGGAGGCAGGGGTATCCGCGGACATCATTACCTTCACAGAGAACGGCAACGGATCCGGTCAGGGAACAAATCACTGACAGTCACCAGGCTCAAGCAGCAGACGCAAGAAATGACTCCGGACGAAGTCGTCAGGGCACTCGGCCCCATTTACGACGAGCAGGAAAAAGACAGAACCCGTGTAACAACGTTCAAAGAGAAATACATACAACAGGACCGCCGGATAAAGACCATTTTTCAGCAAAATGGGAAGCGGAAGTGACTGGGGTTTCAAAGGGGTCTCCCCTTTGGCTCGCGGGATAGATGACAGCGACGCAGTCGCGTTTGTCATACGTCCCCATCGTGCCTGTGTCTCTCAAAATAAAGCATTGCGGGAAGACTTATAAACGACAGACTGACATTTACAATCATCTCTGCGCGAAAAAGCTTGTAAAAGTTACCAATCACTCAGTTTATGGTTTGGATGCGGGACATGTAAATGCGGCAAGATGGTACTCAGAAAACGGACTACCTTACAGCCTCATACACTGGGAAAAAGGACAGAAAGACAGATCCCGACCAGTACAGAGCATTGAACATATAGATACCGGCTCATGGAACTTCCTGCAAGAGGAAACTCTGAAGTTTAACCTACCTTACACACTGAGATTTGTGGGTATCAACTTCACGTTCGGCAAAAACAGCGGTATGAACGGTTCTGTCAGGATACAGAAAATGATAGACGGAGCATCTTTCAAAAAAAGAAAGGGCGTAAGCCCATTCAGAGCAGTTTTCAGTGACCTGGAAAAAAGCCTCATATCAACAGCAGATAATGTAAGTATTTCAGTTCCGCAAGAGCTTACTGCCTGACATACAGAAAATTCACTTATTCCAGTGCCTTTTTACCGTCGCAATTCCCAGCCCCAGAGCCGTCGCTGTTTTTGACTGACTTAGCCCCTGCTCACGACATTGCTTGACCTTTGCTGTAGTAGCCGTTGCTTCAGGCCTGCCAAGGCGTTTACCCTCGGCGCGGGCACGGGCAAGCCCTTCCTGGGTCCGTTCCCTTATCCGGTTACGCTCGAATTCGGCAAAGGCTGAAAACATCTGAAGCATCAGTTTGCCCTCTGCAGAACTCAGGTTCTGTACCGGCAGATCGAGAGAAACGACATGAACCCCCCTCTCTGTCAGCATCTCAATGGTCTTCTGGATATCGATATTGTCACGCCCCAGGCGATCGAGTTTCAGCGCAACCAGCGTATCCCCTGCTTCAAGTTTATGATCAACAAGAGTCCGAAACGCTTTTCGCTGCATCGCAGGCGTTGAGCCGCTGACCGTTTCGCTGATCACGCGGTGCGGCTGCACATCATACCCTCGACTTCGGATAGCAAGGATCTGGTTTTCCGTATCCTGTTCAATGGTCGATACCCTGCAATAGGCAAAAATCCGTCCGGTCGTGGCAGTATTCATGAAAAAGAGCCCTTAAAGCATCAGGAAAGGGTATCAATAATACTAACAGGTATCAGATAATAAAATGGCTGTTTTTTGATACCATGAGAATAGTCACATCATTTGGTATCATAAAACGACCAGTTAATAATACCTGCTTAGCGACGCGCACTACACAACTGACGCATGCAACTTCATCAATGTTTCCATAGGATCGGCACTCTCAATACGGTGGACTGCAACATGGCAATTAGCACATAAAATAGCTAAATCAGTAATTTTGGTTTTTTTACCAGCTCTGAGTTTACTCAAGGGGACTTTGTGATGAGCCTCCGCATAATCAAAACCATAAAGCTCTGAGAATTTAAAACCACATGCTTCGCAAAAAAGCTCACCATGAGTTTCGATAAACTTAGCTTTGGCCTGCTTTACGAGAACCGGATCCCGCTCCCTTACGATATGAGTTCTCACTGCCTTTCTTGTCTCGTCTGAGCTATATTCAGCCAACTCTAAGGGCTCACTCCCGCCGCCCCACAATGACATCACTTTGCTGAACTGCTCCGAAGATATCCGGAAGTTTGTACCCTGCCTCGCAGTAAGAAGCTGCATTTTTTCAAGGATTGGCTCTCTCTCCAGTAAGGTCGATTCAACAAGCCCCTGTTTCACACTTAACCTGACATCATCTAATTTCACACCCACTTTTATTTCAGATACTTCCCTTTTACTCCAATATTTTTCAAGCAGGTTTTCAGGGTGAAGAACTTTGTCCTTATGCACGGGATTTTCTTCAACTGTTCCAAATGCAACAAGGCCATAAGGATCACTGGATTTCCCCTTGGACCGCCAGAAGAAAACCTTGTCACCCACTTTGATCTCGTCCTGGTGTTTGGGGTGCTTAACAGCCCAGTAGACGTAACGAAAACCACTAAGATATTTATCAATATCAAAGTCTTCACGGTTACCTCTAAAAATCCAATACGACATAAAATCACCCGACAGAAAAGAAAAGCAGGCACTATACGCAAAATACACCGTGAAGGCCCGCTGTTGCGGGCCTTGTGCTTAAATAACCCTGCGTTACTTAGACGCCACCCTGGACGGCAGTGAGTAATAAACATCACGACGGACGTAAGGTTCACACACCTGTGGCGGCAGCAATGACAACCCCTCCATAAGGTTTACGTTGCTCACACGGCCTTCCATATAATCCTTGAGAGACGATTTATACAATGGAAATTCAGGTGACGAACCGTCTCCCCAGAAACCATGACTGATATTGGAGAAGAAACTGTCGCCACGAATAACATCATTCGATATCAGGTAAACATGGTTGCGGAACTGATCGTTACCCGGGTAAGACACAGAGCCGAACGATATCCCGTTCACATTGGTATTTGAGGCACGCTTAAACAGGAATGAATACCCTGTTCTCGGGCTGTGCCAGCTTATATCTATCCCTTTCAAAGAGACATTTGAAAACTTGCTGCCCTCCGAGTTAAGAACCAGCAGTGTACTGTCGTACTCCACTTTATGATTAAACGAGTCGATGAAAACATCACTGAACACAGAATCATTCACCGACCGCGAAAGCAGTGCCTGACCATTGAATTCAGAATGCCCGCCACTGATCGTTAACCCGTCAATGCCCGACGAATAAACGGAGTTAAAAACCGACAGAAACGGTTTGTTCACTGACGGCCCTATCAGCGTCAGGTTATTTATTGATGCGTTTGACAGCTTCTCCGCCACAAGATATTTCTTGGCTGCACCCGACGGAAAATCATACAGAGGCTGCTCAAGCACCAGATCATAGAGCTTGCCGGTGAAACGGCGGTTAAAAAGGGGCCCCTGCAGTGCAAGATGACTCACTTTATAGCCGTTACCCTCGATATTAAAGTTGTAGGCACCGCGTTTATTGCCGAGCGGCTGCATACCATAACAATCAATGTCATTGGTCAGACGGTAGGTATCTTTTTTATATCGTGCACCGTCAAGCATAGAGACAAAATCCTCACAGGTACTGACATCAAACACCTCTTCTGATGACGCTGTTGCGTGCGAAGCGACACAGACTGATGCAAGTGCCAATACGTTTAACGTTTTCGTGAATTTCATAATTTTCCCTTAAGTATATGGATAAAGCCTGCAGGGAACCCCTGACAGACATACCTATGTTAAAAGGAAAAACCCTCTGTAAATTATTAAGTTACCGACACAAAAAACGAGGTCTGTCGTAGCAGGACAGACCTTCATAAAAAGCAGGGTTGTCAAACTTCGACAGGGCTTTAAGGCGAAAATGTCGAAGTCCGACAGGCCCGGAAAGCAGGTATCACAGGGGGACACAGAAAAGACACAATTCTGGCCTGTCGAAGATGGACAAAGCGAAGGGCTGAGTGGGTTTGTTCAGGCCTGGTGTGTCGAACCCGGACAGGGCGAAAGATTGAAAATCAAATCACAAGACAGTTACGAATGTATATTTATCTTCCAGTTGCTGATAGCAGATTAACCCAACTCCCAGAGATGCAAGACAGTTTTCCAGATCCGGATTTTTATCCATCTCTGGTAACACCAGATATTTACAGACATCAGGGTTACCGGCCGCATGCATCATCAACTGGCCAACCCCGGTATACAAAGACTGAGTGTCCGTTGAGGTTTTGACTTCATAGAGAGCTTTAAGGCAACCGCCAGATTCCAGTGCAAGGTCAATTTTCTGAGTGTTATAAACGTCGCCCTCCGGATGCATAAGTCCGACGAACTCGTAAAGTGCATCAACCACTGAGCCATGCCTGACTATCGCCTGACCCGACTTTCTTGCCTTGACTGACTTGCTGCCACTGAATTCAGACGAAAAGTGTTTTGTTCCCTGCCCGACAGCATCACTGGTTTTCCTGCGGGCAAGCTTAATATCCAGCTTTGTAACAGCATATGGCCGGATCCGCTCCCAGAGCTGACTGTCAGACATCCCGTCAAGTTCGGACAGCACAGATTGATTAAGTGCAGACAAAGGACCCGGGTTACCGTTTTCATCCTTCCAGCCCTCACGTGAGTTTTTAAGATGGCTGTCGAAACGGTCTCTGGTGTTTTTCAGGCTGTTGTAGAACTCTTTCTCTGTTCTTCCCAGGCCATATGAGGGATAAAATTTACTGATTGCCTCCTTCCATACGGCGGTACCGAGGCAAGGTGGAGGAGACGACTGGCCAAGACGGGACAAAAAGTAACCTATCTCAGCGAGTTCTTTTTTTACGGTGTCTGAAAGATGCATTAACAGTGAATCCGGAAAGAGAATTGGAACAAAAAAAGTGCAGACTGAATCTGCACTTTCTCTGGTCTAGCTGAAACTGCTGGATTTCTGGATCAGTTTCAGCGGACGGAGAGTTTCAAACAATGATACCATCTTCGCCCTGAATTCAGCATCCACGCACCACTCAGGAGAAAGCTTTAACATTACACCTGATTCATCGACCTCAAACCGCGACATATCAGGCAGGTGTCGCTGAAGATTCACCATTTCCCTGACGAACTGACCAACAAACTTACTCATTCCTTTCGGGCCATTCGCATCGATCACACGGAGTGCCAGATAGCCTGATCCCTCCGGACGGTGAACAAGTGAAAGGTCAAACCCTGACAGGGGTTTTATACCTTCAATACTGTATGTAAAGGTTCCGGCTGACGATATAACCTCTGTAAGCCATTCATGAGAAAGGGCTTCAGTATGATTGTTATCACAGACATCCGGCACGGCATCTGTGGAATCTGGCACTTCAATATCAATGCCGGTACTCACAGGTACCGTTTCAATAGCGGGCTCAACCGGTGCTTCTGAACCAAACACACGGTTATAAACTCTTGCCGCAATATTCTGTACGTCTTTCCGACAGTGGCCGGACAGTTTTCTTCTCTCTTCAGAAAGATAACTGTACCCGAACCTTGTCAGTGAAAAGGCGTATGCCAGGTCGTACACCTTGTCGCCAATCAATTCTGCTTTTGCAGCCCTGAGGCGCTTCAGCATTTCCGGTTCAGGATTCAGGAGTGCCAGTGCTATTGCCCGCAGAACAATTGAATTCTCATCTGTGAATGGAATATTAATCCGCTCGTTATTCACGAGCTTTGTAACCGCACCTGACCATATTCTGAAGTTTTCAGGCTCGGCAACCTTACCGGAGACAGCTCAGTGAATTCATCAAGCACTGCTGCAGGAGCCCAGCCCACATCTATATTTTTGCGGGTACAGAGGCGTAAAAACTCTGAGGCAAGAACAAGCTGCTCTGAACCGGACTCAAGGGAAAGCAGGAGCCCAAGTGTATTCAGATCATCAGATAACACATTCTCAATACTTGCCATATCCCGCTGATTGTCATGTACCGACAGCCATTGATGTGCAAGTGCGAGTATGCCGTCGGCATAAGGTGCTTCTGCAAGGAATTTGTTTACGGCATCATCACAAACATCTGTCAGCTCCGGATGATCCTGAGCCGGAGATGATGCCACCGGCTCAGGCAGCGCAGCACACCGTAATGCAGTGACATCAAAATTTTCGTAGCTTCTGTCAATAAAGTTGGCTTTAGCCTCCTCTGAGACAAACCAGGCAGTCTTCAATTGTGACAGGGGAACAAAACCCGATGGCGCTACTTTTGATGCAGATAGCTCCAAAACGATATCTTTTTTGTCTATACCGCCCACCGAACAGATTGACGAAAGCTCCTTTACACTCAAAAGAGGCGATCCGCCCAGCGTTTTACAAAGCGCAAGCGGCACGATCTCGTAAGACAGAACGTAGCGGCGGAACGTCTTGAGAGGAATAACCGCAAAAGAGGAAAGCGCGCTGAAAGTGGTTTCCATTAATTGTGTTCTCTATATTCAATCAGGTTTGATCCCTGAGCCGGTAAATAATCAAAACAGCCGGGCCTGATACCGGGGCTCTCTTTACACAGAAAGAAAAGCTCCGAGCGGGCTCTTGAGCAAATGACATACATATTCATCTTAAATGTTGTCTCATCAGTATCATCTACCGAAAACTTCTGTAGATTGGGCACGAATACCGCATCAAATTCAAGCCCTTTACAACTCTGTCGGTGCAGTATTGTAACCACGCCCTGGGTATCAAAAATCAGGTTCTCGCTGTCTTTGCTATTATTGCTGCTGTACAATTGTACTGTATATCCAGACAGTCTTTTTTTGAGCTCCTCTCCAAAAAAAGCAATATCCTGTAGAGAGTCGACAACAATCCCCACTTCCAGCCCCCCTCTCACATCAAGGTAGCTGGCGATATAATCCACCTGAGCTTCGTATGACGGAGATGAGACAAAAACCGGGCGGTTTCCTTCTCTTACAGGAAGATTGGGTACACCAGTCGACAGACCTACATAAAAATGACGGGCAACCAATGCAATCTGTCGGGTATTCCGATAATTTTCAGTGAGAGAAAATTCTCTTCCTGAGCTGATTCTCAGTGCTTTCCGGATGTCGTCAAGAGAAGAGTTACTGTCAACATGAATCCGCTGATTCTCATCAGCCAGAATAGTGATGCCTCCGTTTTCCATCTCACTTCTGGCTGCTTTGAGAAAGCGAAACATATCCGGCTCAAAGTCCTGAGCCTCATCAATAATAAGATGCCCCCAGTCAACACGTTCACTGCCTTCCAGTTCGATATAACTGTCTCTCATTGACATCCAGTCATAACGCCATTTTTCGAGTTCTGGTGGCTTATAATTTTTCCCTGTCCACTTCAAATAATCAGCGGGGCAATCCTCGTAATTCTCACGAGGGACGTACCACATACCTAGTTTCCGAGAATTAGGATTGTACATCTTAGGATCCCAGCGGCCTCCCAACTTCTTCAACTCCTTATGCTCACCATATGAACAGTGAACGTAGGCACGGTCTCCCTCAAGTAAAAGGCGAGAACCATGTCCGCCCTTACCTACTATCCTGTGATTAGACCACCATTTATACATCCAGGAGTGCATCGTAGAGGTGGTAACACTGTCACCAAGATTTGCAGCAACATTCTCTGTAAAACGCTTTAGAACACGGTTATACATCAATACAGTCACTTTCTTTTTTCTTCGGGCCAGTGCTCCGGCCCGGAGAAATGCAATCACTGTCTTACCTGTTCCAGGTGCGCCGGAAACAAGGATACATCCGTCTTCAGGTGCCTCCTCAAAGATATCGAGCTGTTCATCACTGAGTTGTCTGGTATTAGGTAGCTGCATCAGTCAACTCCTACTGAAATAGCGTCAACCACCGGACCAAAAAATCCCCGGAATTTGTTGTCACCGATAAGCAGCTTTCTGTCCAGAAGCAGGTTGTTATATTCACAGCTGGTTTCTGAAACAGTGTACAGGAGTGGCAGGAGGACTTATTAAGCCCCATCACTCCCTGGGCCTCCATTTCACTGCAGACCGGATCATTAGAGCACCAGCCAGCAGTTTCCAGTGCTGCGAGAATAGCCGGAAAAATCCTGTCAGGCTCTCCCTGTTGAACAAGACCGCCCAGACTGCCTTCAGAATCACCATCCGCGGTGTATATCAGTATCCCGGCCTGATCATCACCTGCATAAATACGCTCACGCAATGAACCACTTGAATAACCGCTTTCGAAAGACAACTGCCTTATGAGAAGGTGGGCGAGTGTATGCAGGATTATGAACTTGGAACTCGGATCAGGCAGGTACGATGAGCACAATGGCCATGTCTGGATCGGGTATCTTCAATACGGCGTTTGAGCTCACCATCAATATTCGCTTCCCAGTCAAGAATACTTTTCTGGCTGAGCTCTATGAAGATACCCTCACCAAAGACCTCAATGGCTGGTAACCATGTATGACTGGTTCGCGTATCATTCATCATCACGATGTTCTCGTTGGGCTCTATCCGCTCAAAACCACAAAATGCGCGAACTTCCCTAAGTTTATCAATGAGTACGATTTTGCTGATAAATTTATCGAGGCCGAACGTCTCTTTCTTATCAGGGGATGTGGCCCGAGCTTGAACGTGGATGACACCTTACTTTCCACAGCAGAATCAGTCATCACCTGCCACTCTGCCGCACGAAGTTCGTGATCCTTCGGAACCCGGAATTCGCGCTTCTCCTGCTTTGAGGATGTCATTGCAGCAATAATGTCATCAGCTTTCAGCCCTGTTTCTTCCGCAATTTCACCAGAAAAAAACTTAATCCGCTTCTGGTTTTTTTCTTCAATCGCTTCACGCAAGTTATCGATATCCTGTGCATCTTTGATTTTGCTGTATACAGGGTTACCGACACTGTGCGTATCGTATGGAATATCAAGCGCCGATGCCGTGATTGGATAATAGAGATTACTTGCACCACGCTGAAGAACCCTTAAAGGCTCATCACAATCCCTTTCGGAATAACTTTTTGACTCCCAGGCTGAGTCGATGAGCAGCGACTCCCAAGAGCACCGGTATTAAGGATATCTGCGAGGCTGCTCTCGGCACCACAACCGGGGTTTTCACAACAGATTTTAAGTGCGCCAAGGCCGCTGCCCTTGCCTTTGGCAGAGCGGAAATAAAGATCCGGCTTATCACATATCTTTTTCGCTTCGCGATGAGCCCAGTAATCCCATGGCACATCCTGAAGATGGCCCTTCTGGCATGCCGCAACAAAACGCATTGGAACAAGCACCCTTTTTTTACAGGAAGGATTCGAACAGACCGGGACACCACTGTCATTTTTTTCGTCATCAGAGCGCCACTTCTTCAGTTTTCTGCACTTTGGGCAGAACATCCATTTCGGAAAACGGACTGTGATGAGGGAGTTATATGGTTTAGGAGTACCGAACTGACTCTCGACAACAGGAGGCCTCTTTAATGCATAAACCCCGGCTTCTCTGGTTAAACGTTCAAGTTTTATCTCTTCCAGCTTTTTTGGCCAGTGGGATATATCCATCACAACGAGAGACTCATCGCCAACATCCAGAATTGCACCGGGCCCGAAAGGACTGATCAGCTGTGAACTGCGGAATGATCGTGTCTTAGACATTGTCTTCACCTCTGACAAACAAGTTGGTTTCAGTATCTACATTTCTCATGGAATTCAGTGTTGGCCAGGCTCTGTCTTTCAGCTGGCTCTCAAATGCCTGAATTAGTGGTTTAAACTGTTTGCCTGATTTATTGGCTTCATAATGAGTGAGTTCATCCTCACTGACCCGGTTTGACCATTCCTCTACCAGAGAATCGAGGTAATCAAATGCTGTTTTCTTTTCCTTCTCTGTCACCCCCTCCATGGCTCTCGATATACGCTCAACCAGTGACTTATAAATCTCTTTAAACTCACTGTTATTGCGGTCAAAGTTTTTCGCGCTCTGGTTGTCACGCAGGTAACCAGACACACGGACAGCAGCTATCAAGGCAGCATGCATGGCACGCTCCATCGCTGGCAGGGCCCATGGCGTCACACTGGTTGGCTCCACATACCGGTAAAGGGCCTGATGATAATTTTTGAATGACTCATAGTGAGACCTGTCACGGGGCTTTGACGGCGAGTATAAAGTCAACACGATGCCCGGTGGACGGCTTTGCTTACGACCAACCCGGCTGGATGCCTGAATATATTCTGCCGTGGCTTTGGGTTGACCGTTGATGATCATGTTGCCCAGGCGCTCAATATCCACACCAACAGAGATCATATTTGTACATGGCAGAATATCGACAGCATCAGGGAGCCCCTTCTCAAGGTTTTTCAATACCTCAGGAATTCTTGCACCCTCAACATTGGCACTGAGTTCCTCCACTGTATCTACCTGCCTCGGAGTGTCAGATATCACCTTAATACGTTCAGGAATATCATCACGCGACAGCGTCATTGTTTTACTGAGCTCACGCCGGCTGTTGTGATAGATAGGCAGTGTCCAGTAACTGTCCAACAGAGTATCTGCAAAGCCTTTTTCCTCAGGTGCCTGCAGCAATGCAGCAGCGGCCTGAACCAGGGCTGTCTGTCCGGTATGACCTGATGGCATCACGCCAACATACAGGCGGCCGGGGCTGTCGCTGTCTTCTTTGGAAAAGAAGGAATCGGCCTCATCAGTGCCCGATGGAGGAAAGATGTTTACACTTCGTCCGAAGAGACGGTTGGACTGCTGCGCAGCACTGCGGATAGTTGCGGTTGCCGCAATGACTTTCGGGCGTCTTCCCAGTCTCTCCATCGCTGTATCAAAACCGGCTTCATAGATACCTGCAATAGTGCCCAGAGGCCCTGAGATAAGATGAAGTTCATCCTGGATAATCAATGAGGGCGGGAGATACCTGCTGTCGCCGAAAAATATCGAAGCCTCTGCTTTCCAGGTAAGACGGGCAAACTTATCTACAGTACCGATGAGCATGCTGGGTGTTTTTTTATAAAGCCCCTCATCAACGACCTGAATTGGGAGAGAGTCGTGGAATTCACAGTCCTGAGACGGGCAGAAAAATTCGAAGTGACTGTCATCACAACGGATACCATAGTCATCACTTTCATCAGAGTAACCTTCAGGAAATATCGAGGTCCCACACCATGGGCAGGACTGTAACTGAAAGCTGTTCTCAGGCTTTGGCGCTTCCCGCTGGGTATTGAATTTTGTGTGGGCTTTCTTGAAGTCATTGGGTGTACTGCCTTCACCTGCCCACAGGCCAAGAGAAAATTCAGACTCACCAAGTTCAGGGATGGAAGTTCTCATCGACTCGAGGGCACATATCAGACTACCTGCTCGCTGGAACTGCTGAGAGGTAAGGAGACGCAGTGTGTAGCGCTTAATGACAGCGGTGCCTTCCCCTTCACTGCCGTATTTAAGGCGACGGAAAAGCATCTCCCAGGCAGCAACAGCAAGGTATGCTTCGGTCTTGCCGCCACCGGTAGGAAACCATAGAAGATCAACTTCATCATGAGTAGGCGGATAATTGCCCTGCTCATCAGGAATTATTGACTCAAGAACAAGCAACTGAAAGGCAAGCTGAAATGGCCGCCACTTGAAGGTACGCTTCACTTCTTCGGAAAGATAGTCAGGGGCAGTGTATCCCCAGTTTTTTTGTCTGACGGTACCGGCAAACTTACTGCCACTGTGAATCATCTGCATCAGCATTGCCTTGTTGGCAAGCCTGAATGCCAGCATTGCAGTCTCCGACTGCTTCAGTTTCCTGATACCATCATCCATTCGCTCAGCAGCCATACGCAGTTTTGCGATCACCGACTTTTTAGCGTCTGAATAACGACTGTCCAGCACTTCCTCATCAAGCTCATCAATCCAGGATCTGTATGCATTGATCAGTTTTTTGTACCCATCAAGAAGGTTATCAGTGGATAACGATTCGGTATCAGCAATCGCAGCGATACTAAGGATATCTTCATCAAGGTCGTGATATTTTTTATAATCAAGATCAGTGCTGAAACCTTTCACTGAGTGACAAGGCATAGATTCAGTTTTCAGAACCACAGGTGATTTATCTGAGCCCAAGCGCCAGTCAACTGACACGCCGTGGCCAACAGCCCAGGGCACCCGCTTCCGGTATGTCATCGCCAGCTGTTTTTGCTCGTCATCCAGTTTGAAACGATCGCTGCTCGGATACTCCCTGATTGCACCGCTTACAACACTGATTTTTATACCTGACTGATAAAGGCATTTTGAGGGATCCAGTCTTTCACCGGAATTTTCTATATTAGATATTGCTACAGTGACAACTTTACCACCGCCATATGAGCGGACAGATACATCCAGTCTCGCTTTGCCATCAAAGATTTTTTCATCCTGAACGCTTCCCCTGTTGAGGGAGATGTCCCTGACTTCAGACAGCACGGAGCGCTGCCAGACAAAATCCTGACCTTTTTTATATTGACCGGCCTCAATCTCAAGCTTGCAGACTAAATCTGCATCAGCGGCAAAAGATATCGCCATAGAGGAAGGTTTGAAGTCATTATTCAATGACTCTGAGTCGCGATCAGAATCATCTACACGGGCCGCGGCCGGAAATAATGTACCCATCAGGTAGCGTTTGTGAGGTGCATCTTCAAGCTTTTCCTCCACACCACCCGCTGGGCCTACTAACTGATCTCTTACGTAGGAAATCAGCAGATCTCTGTCTTTGAGGTAAGGGTTTTTATTCATAATGCCTGATAAATAGTCCAGCACCACCAGTACTGGTGACGCTAATTGTTGCTGGGTATATAGCCTGTACCTGAATGACAGCAGGATAACCAAAGTGCCATAGACCTTATAAAGTGTATGGAAAAACTAACATGGTCATCGTGTATTCAACAGATCCACACTGAAACTATTGCGACTGAACGCGCAACTTATAAGCACCTGTAAATGCCGTGTTGTTTAACCGGAAAAAGACTGTTTCACCCCGTTAAACAGGGGTACAAAAATGTACCCCTCAGCAACAAGTCATCCCGGCAATGAACGAAAGTGTGAAACCACACTTTCCCATCTACCGAAGCGAAAGCGTGGGTATGCGCAAACATGTACAATTTTTGGCTTTCGTGAACGTTGGTTGGCTGTAAACCTGACTTTAGACGCATGATTTGACCCTCAAAATTCATAAAAGAGGGATCCCGACGATTGATATGGAAAACACAAGGAAGTAGTATCAAAGGTTCAAACAGGAGTGACACTACTCACTATGCTGGGTTGGGACCTCTTAGTGTAGACCCTTTTACTGCTGCGCCAACAGCAATAAAAAACCATATCTGCACGTTGAAAAGCACATCTACGCAAATAGATGTGCTTTTTTATTTCTCTTTTCTAACACCTTTGAAAGGCTTACCGTCACTTTTGACATCCATAAACCGGCCTGTCTCTGCGTCTCTTTTTACCCAGTGTCCTGAACCAGTCTGCGTCTGTGAACGGGATCTTACTGCACCATGTCGGCGGTTATCACCTGATTTACCATTTGTTGCCATATGAAGCCCTCTCTATTTACAAATCAATCAGTTAAGGCTTACCTTAACAATGAGAATCTTATAGCACCTATCTTATTCGATCAATACACAAACACATAAAAAATCACAAAAAACACTTAACACGTATATTTATGATACGTGCATGAACAATTCATGCTAGAATAGAGCCTATAAAAGACAAAAAAAACAATGACTAAGTAGCTATGAATTTTTTTGACATACAGAAGAAAGATGTTGTGCTTGCGGACCGCATGGCTTACATAGATTTTAAATTAAGGTTCACCGGTTCAATCAACCGCTCGGATCTCAACGAGATATTCGGACTGGCGGAAGCTGCTGCATCCAAAATGATGACTAAATATCAGGAGTTCAAGCCAGGTAATATGACATATGACAGGGCTAAAAGAGCTAATACGATTGTCCAAAAGAAATTCTCGCCATTGATTGACGTCGATGCCGAAACTGCTCTGGGTATGCTGGCTAACGGGTTTAACAGAAATAAACTGGGCGGAAAGCCAATGCTCCCATATCAGAGGCTGGGGAAAATAGAAAAGCAGCTGGATACTGAGAGTGTTGCAAAAATAACGCGGGCTATAACAACAGGAAACGCAATTACCACTGTATATCTGTCTGAAAACAGTGATATGCATGGACGAAGAGAGTTATTTCCCCTGGCTATTGTCTATGACGGAAACCATTGGATTTTCAGGGCATATGAAGCTTCAGGTAACAAAGCACTGAAGTTTAAAAACTACGCTTTTTCAAGAGCCACGAAAGTAATTGAAAAGCATGATAACAAAAGGGACGTTACACAAACACTGGGCGCCGATACTGAATGGAATACACAGGTCCCGCTTGTATTAGTTCCGCACCCAGACAGAACACCTAAGGAAGTTGACAGAATAAAAGCGGACTTTGGGTTTAAGGACCAGAGTAAGCTGATAATTACAGAGAAAGTTGCATTGCTCTGGATGATAAACAAGCAATGGTCAATAGATGACCGCAGCGATGAGCAGATAAAAAAGGACAACAATGAGATTGAAAAAGGTCTAAAAAAATCGCCTTACTACAACTTCAAGTTAGAAAATAAAGAGATGCTCGATATCGTAATAGCTAACTTAAAGTAATATCTGCGAACAGGCCTTTAATTCGACAAATACCTTACTAACACCGCGGCCAACCCGCGCTGTGCCCACCTATAAAACACCACATAAACGGAAAAGATCACAGAACTGACAACACCAGATATGCCCTGCCCTTTCACCTTGTGGGGCGCAGCCTGGGCGGGTGGGGGATGCGGTGGCTTTTGCGTGATACTGGCTGGCCAGAAACGCACGGCGGCAAAGCCGGCGCTGCCTGCGCGAAGCACGGCAGGAAAAGCGACGGAGAGAGGAACCTGAACCTGCGGAAAATTTAACATAACTTCGCGCAATACGGCGAAGCCGAACGGCGCGCAGCGACGGCGTATTGTGACCAAGTTATGTTAAGGCAGACATTATGCAGGGCGGAACGACCGGAATAATGGCTGACGTAATTTGAGCACTGCCTCTGGGGTCAGCAAGGAGACAGACTGTCCGCAGCAATCAACCGACTTAACAACCACCCGATCCTGCCGCACGGCCTTTGTGTCTTAGCAAAGGCCGTACTTCGCCTTGTAGCGTTGCAACCGAAGCACCGAACGAATGAAAACATTTGTAGTTTATGTTTATACAACGATACGCAATATTTAGCCTGCTACGAAACTCACCAAGTTATAGTGTTAATTTTTCGCTGAAGTATTACAGTATGGATGCATCAATGCGCCATTCTCGACACTCCCCATGCCACCTTCTTGTTTCCTAACTATATGATCAAAAGAGATCGAATTTTGGTGTATAAAACCTTTACAATAAGTACATGTACTAGTTTTAGGTAAAGTTTCTTGGATATATATTTGGGATTTTACGTCGGTTGAGAATCTTGCAGATGTTATCTTTACATCGTCAATTTTGTTTAAGAACCCATACTCACCTAGGACTTGCTCAACAATTTCATTTTCTGGCTCTTTTCTCTGGAGTAGATTTATAATCAAGCTTGTTGCTTTGTATACATGCTTGTGGCTTTTTGTACCACTTCCATACTTAGCATTAATACCAGATATGAAGTGCTTGTAATTGAATAAGAATCTCTCAAGATCTTTACGAATCATGATGAAAGATCTTATTGTTTGTGGGTTTTTTTCAATATCATTTACTATATCTACCCATGCTAGGATTGTTGAATATATATGATTTCCGCGTTTATTATAGAAATATACAAGTGGATGTAATCCCAGAGATGAAGGGTGCGACGAATTAATCCTTCTTAAGAATTTTCTAACATTTTTTAGGTACTGAACAGTTAACTTACCATCAGGGTCTTCACTAACTTTACTAGTATTCTTAGGTACTCCATTACATTTTTTAACAAGATCAAAAATGAAGCTATTGGTCTGGGGAGAGTTGTGTTTTTTAACCAAAGGAAGATCTAAAGTTCTGATAGCTCCAGAAATCTTCGGTTGAAAAATTAAACCGTGAATCTCTTTGGAAATTGACTCCACTTCTTGCATCACAGCAGGCTCAAATTTTGACCAATATTGATGACCTACACCGGCACGAATAATAGCCCTAGAAGCAATTGCAAATGCTTTTCTTCTTGATTGGAGAAGTTCAATTTCAGTATCGCTTATCTTCGATGCTTTTTGGTTAATCTTAAAAAAAGATTGTTCGGCTTTGTCAGCTCCCCCACTAACCCATTGCAACTGGATTGAGGTCCTACCAAGACTGAGAGCTTTTTCAAGCATGTCTCTATCTCGATTATCGGGATCAGCTGTCGCTTTCTTATAATCGCTGTATGGCCTGACTGTATTTTTAATCTTCTCTCGTGTTTTGTTTGCAATATCTCTTTGTTCTTCGTCAATTTCGTTATTAAAAAAGTGCTGAGATATCTTGCCATCACCATAATCGTCGTTTATCCAGGCAATTAATGCGCCTAAACGGTGTGCTCCATCGATAACAAAGTTATATGGTCCCGAATTCCACAGTATGACAGCAGGGATCAAATCTCCATCTATAAAGCTCTGAATAAACTCACATAGCTGGTCATCTCCCCAATCAGATGTTTCTCTTTGGAAGTCTGGTTTTCTGAGTCCTGCATAAAAAAACTCGCCACGCTCTAAATCTTTTACGCTAACGTTCTGATTAAACGAAGATGCTCGAGAGTTAGTTTCGATAACTTCAAAATCCTCTCTGGAGATCAATGCATCCAAATTTACATTTGGCATATTACTACCCTTACTAATTTTTTCATTCTGTGCTCAATACATCTGACTTGAATATTCACCACATCGGCAAATATGTCTTGTCTCTTCGCACCACTAAGCTGAATCAGTCTTTGAAATGGTAAATGACTTTCGGTTGCTAACTAACAGTCATTCGGTGATAGGTTCAACCTGAGTGAGGATCCTATCGGCTTGATGCCTCATGCAGCCACAGCCATAATTTCTGAAAACCACTATTGTTTAATCGTTTACAAATTTCTTTCATTAGGCATATGCATTGAATTAAAAGGATCTAATTCAATGCATATGTCTAGAATTTAAAGCTCGATTCTACCAATAGTCTTATTTTTTTCGAGATTATTTGACCTGCTCAGAGTGTGTTCGCTCGTAAAGTAATCAATAACTTATTTAAGTATTTGATTTGATCTGAGGGTAAGTTGTCAAAGGATATTAACTAAAACCTACTTCATCACCCTCCCCTGCCGCACGGCCTTTGTGTATTTTCAAAGGCGGTGCGTCGCCTTGTAGCGTTGCGAAGCATCGCGCCCCGGGACCGGGGAAGGGGCGATAAGAAAAGCGCAGAAAAGTGTGCATGAACCACCCGTTTCCGGCCATGACGGCACCCCGCAGGGTGCGCAACGCGTACCGTTTCTTCGGGGTGTTTGCCGTGATGGCCATGGGTGGTGAGGGAATGCTTTTCAGCAGCATTATTTACAGGACGGGAAAACACAATAAACTTAATTAAGTTACGTAAGTTATTCTTTTTTCTCTGTCGCTTTTGTTGCAAGAACGGCGATACCTGCAACAGCCAACGCGCCAGCCAGATACTTTATTGCAGTCGGTTTCTCGGCGAGCAACCCAACCAATGACGCGCCTGCAACAGCTCCGCCGACAGCCGACGTTACCTGACGGGATGTCACCTCAAGCCCGGTACAGAATCTGACGAAGTGTTCGCAGTTATTGCTGGTCACCGAGTATACCCACTCCCCTATCTGTGTGCGTGCAAGAGCCAGTGTTTCCTCCGGGCTTTTTACCGGTGTGAAGTCCGCGACGTAAGTCGGCTTTCCCTTTACCACCTCATCCCATGTTTCTTCCCGGACAGTACCGTTTCTCTCTGTCGCTGAGATAAGCATAGGCTTACCCTTGCTGCAGACTCTGTCCGTGACCAGTGAGTAATGTTGATAAAACCCGAAGTCGGATACAACAATGTTACCCGGCTGTACAATCAGTTCTTTCAAAGGTTTCTCCTCAAATGTTGTCGCACATTACTGTGGGTAACGTTATGTATTTTCAATCTAAAGTATTGAATAATTTATATTTAAATAAGTTAAATAACTTACTACAAAGCATAACTTACGTAACTTAATCTCACCTTAATCCCTTCCTCTTTACATAGTCACCGAGGGTACTGGGCGCCGCTCCGACCAGACGGGCGGTCTCGCGGATACTGAGGCCAAGGCGGATATATTTTTCTATCTGATCGTATTTGGGGTCAAGTTTGTGATGGCTGGCCGGGCCTTTGGGGCGGCCGAGGGACAGCCCTTTTCTCCGCCGCGCATCGAGCGCCTCGCGGGTGCGGATCCGGATAAATTCGCGCTCCACCTCACCGGCAAGCCCGAGCACGGTGGCGAGAATTTTTGACTGCAGGGAGCCGTCGAGCTGCATGTTCTGTTTGGCAATATGTACCTGAAGCCCTTTTTCCATACACAGCTCCAGGATCTCGAGTACCTGAAGTGTCGAGCGGGCCATGCGGGTCACTTCGGCAAAGACAATGGTGTCCCCCTCCCCCATGCCGTCGAGTAACGGACCGAGCCGTCGCTGATGCCATTTCTTGCTGCCGCTGACACTGTCTTCGACAAAGGAGAGATTACTGATCCCCTGTGCGTTGGCATATTCCAGAATACCGTGTTTCTGACTGGCAACGTCCTGACTGTCGGTGGATACCCTGAGGTAGGCATAGCTGGCCATGGTGCTCTCCCTGCCGGAAAAATCTCATCATGGCGCAGAGGAAAAATGACAGCAATACCATATATCACAATATGTTATGAAAAGGCATAAGCCACGTAAGTTATGAAAAGTAGTAAGTTACGTAACTTATTTATTTGCGTAACTTACATCCGTTAATCACGCTCCGCGGCATCGGTCATCTGTGTCAGGCGATACCTGAAATTGTCGTCGACCGGCATGTCTTCAGGCATGGTAATGATCCCAAGCTCCACCGACTGCAGTGCCAGCCGGTGACGGGCGTCAAGTTCGCCGCGGTGCGGGTAACTCATCACGATATTCCATGCCTCACGGGCAAGAACCAGCATCGGGTTGTCAGGCTCCGCCTCCGTGGCCAGTTTGTCGCGCTCGAGCCTTGCGGCCTTCTCCACCGCCGAGCGCCATTCATACAGAAACTCCACCGCCACCATTTTGCGGCCGCGCATGATCGGCGCGAAACCGAGGTTGCCGGATTTCTCATCGACAAGGAACGACAGCTCCGCCATCACGTCCGGGCTGTTGCTCATTTCCTCAATCGGTTTGCGGATACAGCGTTCAACAAACACTTTGTTCTGGGCATAGCTGCCCTTGATGAGTTTCCCCTTCTCATCAAGCAGCCCGTAGAGCCCGTGGAGCTCTGTAATTGTCTGGGGATGCAGACGGGTGCCTGCGTCCTTAAAACGCGACAGAAGCGTGTACAGGCGCTTGGAATGCTCGGATTTGAGGCTGCGGAAGGCTTTGTGCTGATCTGGGCATGTCCGGCTGAGTAGTCAACGTAGGCTTTGATCAGCTCCGGGTTCGGTACGATGGAGAGCTCCCCTTTCTGGTACTGTACCCTTGCAAACAGCGGAATGAAGTCAAAGGACTCGGTATCGTCGCTGCTCAGGCCCACTTTCCGGCTCGACAGCCTGTCCGCGACCGGACGCAGGGTCGGGTAAAGTTGCTTTGATGACAGCCCGAACCAGTCTTTCAGCACATCAGAGTGAAAGGTATAACGCGGGGCATGGATATCCCGTTTTTCGATATAGTCTGTCCAGTGGTCACGGTTGAGGCGGGTCAGGAACAAAGCCATCATGTCGTGCTCACGGGCCGTCAGCCCCAGCTGACTGAAGATCAGCTCGTGGCTTTTTTTGAAGAACTGCCGGGGCAGGTCTTTCGGGGTCTCCGTGGTTACCTGAAAGCGCTTATCGCTGTTATCGGTCATTTTCACCGTGCCTATGGTCACAAATTTTTAGTGTCTTACCGGATAATACTAAAAATCTGTAACCATATCTGCCAAATTTCGCCCGGGAGACTAAAAAACAGTAACCATAGGGGACAGAAGCAGCTACAGACTAAAAAAGTGTAGCCATAACACTAAAAAAAAGATCATTTAGACTAAGTTTTTGTGACCAAAAACTAAATATTTGTTACCTGAAAGGGATAAAAGACTAAATTAATGTAACCGTTAGACTAAAAATATGTAACCTTAAATAGGTTAAGAGATTGATAGTTATGGGATTTCTCCACCCTATAGATCTTTATAGATCTCTTATAGATCTTTTATAGAGTTTTATAGAGAGTTATAGAGTCTGTGGACAGTGGATAACCTGCGGTTACCCAACAGCCCACAGCCACCATCAGTGATTTTGTTTCTGTTTTTCTTTTTCCAGGAGCCTGACGATTTTCTCATCACTCTGCGCAGCAAGCAGGGCAAGGGCAGTTTTGACCACATCAGAGCGGTTACAGCGAAACTCCCGTGGCTTGAGTGATAACTCGTCAATCAGCCTGTCATCGCTGTCAGTGAGCGACAGGGTAACGCGCTTGAACACCCGGCTTTTCGCCGGTTTTTCGGAGGCCTTCGCGGCACTGTTTTCAGGTGCGGCATCGTTAGCACCGCTGGCGAAGGCATCAATTTCATCTGTGGTCGGGCGTCGGCGTGGTTTAACCATGGAATACTTCCTCCATCAGTGCTTCGATTTCCTGTTTTGCCTTGGCATCCTTCCATTCAAATACGGTGCGCCCTTCAGAGATACAGTCGCGGAATGCTTTACGGTCATACACCATGGAGTTTGCCATGCTGAACTCAGGAAATTCATTCAGGTAGGTGCGCGCATCCTCAGCTTCTTTGATCACCGGGTTGGTCGGGCACATGTTGAGCACCAGATAGCCCTTGAGAGTAGGGTTCAGATCCTGCGCCTGAATGAAGACCTCAGCCAGATGGGGCAGGGTGTCGAGATCATACTGGGACGGTCGGGAAGGTGAGAGCAGAATGTCCGCCACCACCATGCCGGTTCGGAGCTCACGGCTGTCACGGCCTGCGGTATCGGCCAGCACGTAATCATATTTCTGGGCCAGATCGCGAAGAGTCTGGTTGATGTTGCCCGAGGCCTGAACATGGGGAATATTCGACAGCTCCGGGTTTTCCTGACGATCCTGAGCCCAGCGCTCTGAGCTGCCCTGTGGATCGGCATCAACGAGAATGACATCCTCACCGCGGCTGATAAGCCATCCGGCAACGTTCACTGCCAGTGTGGACTTGCCGCAGCCGCCTTTCTGACTGCCAAACAGTATGATTTTCCCCATTATGTGCGTCCTTATATCAATGCCGTCGGAAGTGTAACTGACATCAGTTACATCAATATCGTAAATTGCATCATTTATATCACTTACGTAAGTGTAGTAACTTGTTTCAGTGAAGTAAACAGATAAGCCACTGACTGAAAGGCGCTTTATCTTCAATGATGAACAATAAGTGTGTCTGGGCGCATTTTCGAATATTGCTCAGAACGGTGTGCTATTTTGAAATCATTTTAAAGTTATAGTGCATTATAAGTTTACGGACAGATCAGATAATAGGGTAACTGATGGATCACACAGGCCTTACAGGATCAAAAACCGATCGCGCAAACCCATTCTGGCTGTAATCGATTACAACCTTGTGCTGTTAGGGTGACGGGTTAATGACAATCACCGGGGCAGGAGCCCGGACACTCTGACACAGGTCACCGGCTGGGACCTGGTCGTTGCGGGGAGCACCACGCCAGCGACATTAAATAACTGGGAGCCGGGGACGGGCTGTACCGAAACCAACCCAGCCGGTAACTGTAAACGGCCGTCTTGACGGGGACGCTGTGCTGGCATGCGGTAAGGCAGCACAGATAAACAGGTTAAGGCTTACCGGTGACACGGTAACATTGTGATGCCGGGCTGTAAGGGCTCATACGGCAATCACTCTAAAATTTCATCAGTTATGTTATTTACGTAACTGACTTAAGTGATGCATTGATACCGCCAATCCCAGACCAGTCCAGAAACGGAAGGGAGTGACGCCCAGACCTGCAGCGGTGTGACGAGCCGCGCGGCTATGCCCAGCCCCAACTAATCTGCCGCAGAAAATCCGTACCTGATAAAGCCGTTTACAGGAAAAACAATGCCTATCATTGATGGGAAGCAGGGTTGATGTTAACGCCGTTCTCTGGCATCACCCAGCCCCCGTCATAGATACCTATTGCCTGAACAAAAATAACGCTCGTGTTTTCCGGACAGCCGGGGAGGGGATCGGGAAGTATACGGCGGGGTGTTTTGTTTACCCCTTACGCTTGCGCGTTTTTTCGCGGGCGCTGCGCGGAAATACGCGACGTTGTCCGGACGGGCGGTGCGCCGCAAAATCCAAAATTAACATTTTTATCAGAATAGGAGCTGGGTTTATTTCTGTCAGAAATCTATAAGGGGAGTAAGCAATGTCTGACCAGAAAACGCCGAGAGAGTTTATCTATGACCCGGCTAACGACCGGAAAATCTGTGTCAGAGAGCAACTTGCCCGGCTCGATGAAGAGAGACGTTTCCAGCTGAGACGGCTGATCAGGGAAGGGCACCGTAAATTTCTTTGTACGAGCTGTTTTCAAAACCTCCACCTTGCAGCAAAAAAGAACCCTCAGAAGAAAAAACTAACCTTCTACTACAAGCACTATCCAAACTCTGAGCCATGCCCACAGAAACAAGGCGTGGTGCTGAGCGATGAAGAGCAACTGGCTCTCAGATACAATGGCCTGAAAGAAGGCCAAAAGCACAAAGACAACAAAATCTTTATTGCAGATACCCTGAAAAACGACAAGCTAGGGCGCTTCGAGGCCGTTGAAAAAGAGCAGACCTTCAGGGAAGTTAGTCCTGTTGGTATAGCCAAACAATGGCGACGTCCGGATGTCAGTACCACCATGGTACCGGAAGGACACAGAGTTGTGTTTGAACTGCAGATGTGTACCACCTATATCGATGTCATCATCGCGCGGGAAAACTTTTACCGAAACAGTGGTGCGTTCGTCGTCTGGGTATTGCTGGATTTTAATCTTGCGCGCTGCAGTAATCTGGATATTGCTTACGGCAACATGGCCAATCTGTTCCTGCTGACTGACGAGGCCAAGGCAAAGTCCAAGGAAACGGGCGAGCTTTGGTTCCACTGTTACTACAACCTGCCGGACATTAATACCACAACACTCGAGCTCAACACCGAATGGCATAATGAACTGGTACCGTTCAGCGCACTGACGTTCGACAGCTATTTTGGCAAAGTGTTTTACAAAGATATCCCGACAATAAAAGCACAGAAGCTGGAAGAAATCGCCCTGCTCAAAAAACTGAGGGAAGAAACAAGGCTAAGGGAAGAAAAAGAAAAACTCGAACAGCAAGCCAGAGAAGAAAGAGAAAGAGTTGAAAAACAGGCGCGTGAGGAAAAAGAAGCCCGTCGCCGCGATGCGCAGACAAAAGCAAGTCTCAGGGTAATTGACAATGAGTTTAAGAGCGCAAGAAAAAGTAAGAAAAAACAGGTGAAAAACATCGCGGGGGCACTGAAATTGCGCAACAAAAATGAAGAATTTTGCAAGAGATGCAACAGCATAAACAAAATCAGAAAAATGGGCCGCTTCACTATCTGTACGAAATGTGCCCAGCTACTGTGACTCACTTTCACGTGACCGGCAGGATAAGAGCATAAAAACAGATCTGATAGACACGCCCTATGTGGTCTTCAACCTTCAGCGTTTCAGGGTTGGCTATTAAAGGGAAGCCTTTGAGAGCATCGATTCGTTTGGTGCATTGAAATTATCCTCCCCGATTAACCCGTGTTAGAAGAAGCCGAATTTTACGACCAATCTCTTGAAGCCAGTCGGTTACTCGTTCACTAATCTACCGTCAGGGAGGCAGGGGTATCCGCGGACATCATTACCTTCACAGAGAACGGCAACCGGATCCGGTCAGGGAACAAATCACTGACAGTCACCAGGCTCAAGCAGCAGACGCAAGAAATGACTCCGGACGAAGTCGTCAGGGCACTCGGCCCCATTTACGACGAGCAGGAAAAAGACAGAACCCGTGTAACAACGTTCAAAGAGAAATACATACAACAGGACCGCCGGATAAAGACCATTTTTCAGCAAAATGGGAAGCGGAAGTGACTGGGGTTTCAAAGGGGTCTCCCCTTTGGCTCGCGGGATAGATGACAGCGAACGCAGTCGCGTTTGTCATACGTCCCCATCGTGCCTGTGTCTCTCAAAATAAAGCTGGCATAAAGCATTCATCAACCATGCCTAAAGCAAGATAAAGCATACCTAAAGCACATTTAAAGCAAGGTAATGCACAAATGATGCATTAAAACAGCACAAATGTAGCCGAAATAAAGCATTTATGAGGCATCTCATGAAAAGTAGCCAGAAAGTCCACTCGTTTCCCCCCGTCCTTACCAACAACGGCGGACTGGATGTCTGGAGGGGACAAAGCTACGCCGCCCGCTCGTCACCCTGCTTGCTAACTGCATTATGTAGCGCATAAGCAACCAGATAAAACATAGAGGGCTTACCTTCGCCCCTTACCAGCTTGCTTAGGGTGCTTTGTTGGAATGAATAGCCAACTTCGGCAGAAATAAGCTGCGCGGCTTTGTTCTGTGAGCCGGCTTGAGCAACAAGTTCGGCTATCCGTTGTTGAGGTGCTTTAGTACATATGGTCATAGTTTATGCTCCTGCGAAGAACTCAAAATAGATGACCAGCGCAGCGCCAGCAAAACTCGCAAAGACAGTGCCACCGACAATAAAAAAGTCCCGATGCTTTTTTATGAACTCAATTATTTTCATGTGTTGTTCTCCTTGATATGACACATTTAAATTTTTGTAGTGAGCCCGGTTATGTCAGCCGGGCTTCAATCACACGTATCGCCGCAGGGTTCGACAGCTTCTCTTTCAGGAGCGGTAAACGCCGCCTGCCAATTCTTTTATCCGACGCTTTGAGGATATCCGTCAGCCCCCAGTGATCATGTTCGAATACACGGTTAAACACCGCGTCTTTGGGGGTATCGATATACTCCCTGAGCAGGCTGGAGATATCTGAAACATCCATGATGTACGGAAAAGCGCCTGTCGGGGCTCTTTCCGGATTCTCCCTGCCCATAAAATCGCCGGGGTAGTCCCACAACACCTCTTTACCCAGCGTGAGCCAGTATCTCGGAATGTTGGTATCACCGTAATTTGATGCCATCCGGTAAGCCCTGCATTGCAGCTGGATCTTAAGCCCGTCAGCGACAAGCAGATAATACTCTTTCTGAAGTTTGCTCCAGGGCTTACTCATGTTTATAAAATCCTGACTGTAGCGGCCGGGTGAGGCGTATTGAGGGGGAACCGGTCAGGGAAAATAAAGGTAAGGTCGGCCAACGAGACTCTTCGAACGCTCCGGGAAGCGGGTCGGCAACAACCCCCCAGGCCCCAGTTTCGGACGCCCTAGGAGCCCCGTTGACACAACGAACATCTGAACGTTCCGGGGAGAAAGGCCAGTTGCCAACCTCAAACCCCTTAAGGAAGCTGTCCAAACTTCGTCAGTGATATAAAAGTAACGGCCTGCAGACAGGCTGTCAACGGTAGTTAAATCAATGGGATGCTGACCGGTTGGTTTGTCGTTAGGACGGGTGAAATACAGGCAGTGATCAGCAGATATCTGTCATGCTCTTTCTGGGTTTACGGTATGATTCGCAGGACACAGCATGTGATCAGAAGAACAGTGAGGAGTAAAAATGTTATATCCGGTAGCCGTTGAAGAGGGTAACGATGATCATGCCTTTGGTGTTGTTGTACCCGATATGCCGGGCTGTTTTTCAGCAGGAGACACACTTGATGAGGCGTTACAGAATGTGACTGAAGCCATTGTCCTGTTTCTGGAGGATTATTCAGAACTCCCCGCCGCTACGGAGCGCTCCACTCTGAAATCCGCCCCTGAATTTGAGGGCTGGACGTGGCATATGATTGAGGTGGAAGTGGATGTTTAATGACACCTGATGTGACTCATAGTCCGTGGCCTTTCAGGCAACAAAACCGGATAATAACAAGAAACACAGGGGAGCAGACATGACGCAGGATACCGACCCCGGGGTCAGCCTCGAGGAGCACTACAAAGGGTACGTGATTTACTTAGAAAACAACGCCGATCAGCATACCGGCGGCTACGAATACAGTGTGTCTGACGGAGACAATATTCTGACTGAAGGTCTGGAGTTTGACAGCGAGCAGGCGCTTCAGCAGGCCCGCGACTTTGTCGACGCGCTGGACTGAGTTTCCATTTCTGACAGGCGGGAGAGAAACCCGCCGGTTTCCGCCCCGAGCGCTGTCAGCAGTTTCTCGAGTGTATCAAGGGTGATGTTGCGGCGGTTGCGCTCGACCCCTGAAATAAAGGTTCTGTCGACACCGGACAGTTTCGCCAGTTTTTCCTGACTGAGCCCGGTCTCAAGCCGGACAACCCGCAGCAGTTGTGCGGTATTTTCCCGAACAGGCATATACGCCTCCTTCAATGATCACGCCGGCACAGTATCAGGGCATCAGTCACCTGACCACGGACTATGAATCACATTTTTTATTTAATACCGACGCCAAACCACTATAAGCACATTCCCAGAAGCATTCCTTAGTTTTATTACACGCTAGAGTGGAAAAATTAAAGTACTCATTCAAAAACACTGAAAGCTACCCTAATGTGTAGTTTTAAATTAATAAGTTTATAAAAAACAAAAAAAATAATATAAACCGAAGAATAAAAATCGAAAAATACTTACAAAAACATCTTCTCAACGATGAAATCAAAGCTAAGTCAATAAATAAAACGCCTTTATTTTAAGAATTGGCCTCAATTATTGATCCTGAGCCATACATTGAAATCTAGACATTTCCATTTGAGAAAATAGAAATACCATATGCAATATTGAAACAATAAAGGTATGAAAGTATGGAGTTCACACCGCGTCAATGCCAGATCATCAACCTAGTGGTTCAAGGCTACTCAAACAAGGAAATAGCTAAGAAACTGTTCATAACAGAAAACACTGTAAAATATCACTGCAAAGTCCTATTCGCTAAATTTGAAGTAACTAGCCGCACTCAGCTGATATTTAAATTCAGCATCAAAAAATCTGCATAATTATTAAAATCCAGGTATAAAAAATGACCCTATTCCGGCAACAAGCCGTTGATGAGCAGTATCAGCGGCTTTATGGTAGTGTAACTATCTCACCTCCTATATCTCTTCATATATTATCAGCAGTAATATTATCTGTTGTAAGTGTAATATTTATTTATATCTCTCTTGCAGACTATTCACGTAAAGAAAAAGTCAGAGGGTACCTGTTACCAGAGTCTGGAGTCCTGAAGGTTTATGCAAATCAATTGGGTACAGTTGACCAAATATTAGTAAATGAGGGAGACCACGTAGAACAAGGGCAAATATTAGCCAGAGTAACGTTAGCCCGAACAACTGTTACTGGTAGCGAACTGAATGAAAGCCTACTGGCAGAACTAGAGCAACAGCTTCTGCTTTTAAACACTGACAAAAGTCGTTATCAGAAATTAGCAAACATCAACCAGCAAAAGTTAAAACTAAAGCTCAGTGGGCTCACAGAAAGCTTGCTACTTATCAAACGCCAAAAAGATTTACTGGATAAGACTGTTGCTACACGTGAGGCGCAATATCGAAAACTTAAAGTGCTGGTCGATAATGGGCATGCAACAGAAACACAGCTTCAAGACCGCTACCAAGCGCTTCTGTCAGCTCGCCGTGACATGGAGGCAAATGCATCAAACAGGGTTACTGTTGAAATCCAATTCAATGATCTGAAAAGTGAGCTGGAAATGATACCACATCAACTCGGAATGGAGTTGACTGAAAATGCCAGGAGAAGGTCATTATTGACACAGCAAATAGAAGAAACACGGAACAACCATAAGTTTGCAGTAGTAGCGGTGGAGTCGGGAGTTGTTACATCTATCTCTGTTAAAGAGGGTGAGTTTCTTTCAAATAATCGCTCACTGATGAGCATATTACCTTCGGGCTCTGAACTCATTGCTGAGTTGCTTATCCCAACAAGATCTGCAGGTTTCATAAAGAGAGGAAGTGCTACCCGCCTTCGTTTTGATGCTTTTCCGTATCAGCGTTTTGGGTTGATGGAAAGTGAAATCTTTCAGGTTGATAAGGCTTTGACTCTGTCTAACAGTCACAATATCCCCTTATCCCTTAACGAGCCCGTGTACAGGGTAAGAACACGCCTGCCCTATCAGGCAATAACAGCTTACAACCAGAGTTTTCCGCTAAAGAGCGGCATGCTGCTCGAAGCAGATATTGTCATAGATCAACGCTCACTACTCGAATGGCTACTGGACCCTATCTTTAGTCTAAAAGGGAGAATAGGTTAATGAGTATTTCACATGTACAACAGGATGAGCCTATTAACCCAGTTACATTATTGGAGTATTCCGGACAACGACGCGTACCGCTTATCCTCCAAACAGAAATTGCCGAATGTGGGCTGGCATCGCTGGCTATGGTCGCATCCTACCATGGTCACAAAATTGATATGGCTGGGATCAGACGGCTTTTTACTGCAAATCATAGCGGTATGAACCTTCAGCAAATAATCGAGGTAGCCGATAAATTAAACATGGCAAGCCGCGCTCTTCAATGCCCTTTGGAAGAAATAGGAAACTTGGCTCTTCCATGTATATTGCACTGGGATATGAATCATTTTGTCGTTTTGACAGGGGTAAGCAAAAATAAAATTACGGTAAATGATCCAGGCATGGGAAAAGTAACTTTTACCACTGAAGAGTTCTCCAAACACTTCACCGGAATCGCCTTGGAGCTGACACCAACCAGTGCCTTTAAAAAAAGTGACAATCGCAAGCAAATGCGAATAACCCAGCTTTGGAGCAAAATAAGCGGGTTTAAACGAACATTATCAAGCCTCCTCGCGCTGTCTATGCTATTGCAAGTATTCGCGTTGACAACACCTTACTACATGCAATTGGTCATCGATGAAGTTCTCGTTAGCTATGATGAATCTTTGCTCGTAGTACTCGCAGCAGGATTTGGGCTTCTTTGTCTTATTTCGGTCATAACAAGCATACTCAGAAGTTACCTAATACTCAGAGTTTCAAGCATGATGAATATGCAAATGGGAGTAAATCTATTACGACACTTAATGCGACTGCCAATGACATACTTTGAAACTCGTCATGTGGGAGACATAGTTTCCCGTTTCGGTTCACTTGCAGCCGTTAGAGAGCGCATAACAACCGGGCTTGTAGAGACATTTGTTGACGGAATTATGGCTATTGCCGTTCTGGTAATGATGCTCCTTTACTCAGCAAAATTGACACTAGTTGTGGTCGCAGCCGTCGCTCTCTATGCATTATTACGCATTACACTCTACTACCCGTTCCATCGTGCAACTGAGGAATCAATTCAGGCAAGCGCAAAAGAACAGTCAAACTTTCTCGAGAATATCAGAGGTATTCAAACCATTAAGTTATTCGCCTGTGAACCTATGAGACAGGGAATATGGCAAAACCGTTTCGCTGAAGTTATCAACGCTGATATCAGGCTAGGTAAACTCAGGATCAGCTTTGATGCTATCAACACATTGCTATTTGGTATAGAAAATGTGCTAGTGATCTATTTTGCAGCAATGTTTGTCATGGATGGAGAACTAACAGTAGGAATGATCTTAGCGTTTGTTGCTTACAAGCGGCAACTCACTGAGCGCGCATCAAACTTCATTGAGCAGCTCATAGAGTTCCGTATGTTACGGTTACATATGGATAGAATTTCTGACATAGCCATGTCTGAGCAAGAGAGTGACAGAGATGGGGTTGGTATATCGGATAAAATTAAGGGGCGTATTGAACTGAAAGATATTAGCTTTGCTTACAGCGACAATGACCCAGAGGTTATATCAAATCTTAGTTTAACCATCGAGCCCGGTGAATCAGTAGCAATAACAGGTAGTTCAGGCTGTGGAAAAACAACACTTGTAAAAATAATGCTGGGACTTTTAACACCAACAAAAGGTCAGGTCTTAATCGATGGAGTCGATATCCGACAGGCAGGTTTAGTACCTTATCGAAAGTGTGTTGCAGCAGTAATGCAGGATGACCACCTTTTGACAGGCTCTATTGTAGACAATATATGCTTTTTCGATTCAGAGCCGGATCTGAATTCAATTTACAAGTGCGCGAAAATCGCTTCTATTCATGAAGACATAATCAAAATGCCAATGGGTTACAACACCATGGTGGGAGATATGGGAAGTCAGTTTTCTGGGGGACAAATACAACGTTTGCTTCTAGCTCGAGCGCTTTACCAGAAACCTGATGTACTATTTATGGATGAAGCAACAAGCAGTCTTGACGTAAATAATGAAGCAGTAATAAGCCAGCAAATTAAAGAACTTGAGATAACACGAGTAATTATTGCTCACAGACCTGAAACACTAAGACATTCAGGGCGTGTCGTCTTCATGGAAAAAGGAAGTATTTCATAACAATCCATAAAACCACCCTAAATGATCATTAAACTCTCACTCAATGTATTAAGTGAGTCGCAAAAAAAAAACAAGACTACTCTTTTAAGTAGTTAAAAACAAAAAACTTAAAAATTAATATACCAATCACCAGATAATGGTAAAACAAAAAAGGATTTATATTATGAAAACACTTAACACTAAAGAAATAAGCAATGTAAATGGTGGCGTACCTCCAATGTTAGTTGTATGGGGTGTATATACTGTTCTGGCACCAGCATTTGCTTATGGTGTTGCTAAAGGTGCTTCAGGTAACTAAGGAATAATAAAATGAAAGAGCTTAATAAAAACGAAATTAAAAATGTTAATGGCGGTCTTGGCCCACTAGTAATTCCAGTAGCTAAAGCCGTTGTTAGTGTTATTGGTGGAGTGAGTGGCGCAGCTGCCCTTGGGTATGTTCTGGGTAAGAAGCTAAGGGACTAAGATGAAAGAACTTAATACAGCAGAAGTAAAAGAAGTAGCCGGTGGAGCACTTCCTGTAGCAGTAATTGCTGTCACAGAAGCTATCGCATTTGTTGGCGGTGTGGCTGGTATTGCTGCTTGGTTACTTGACGATTAAGTAACTTATTGATGGAGCATGTGATTATAGATAGTTGCTTGCTCCATTTTAGATAAAGATCTAAAAAAAAATTAAAAAAATTCATAAAAAAACTTTTTTTATTATAATGATTTTTTTATGAGGTAAAAAAATGTTTGTTGAATATAAGCTGAATTTTTTCTTTCTATCTATAACTATAATACCATTTATTATAAGCTATATCCCTTCTATAAGAAGGTACCTTATCAGAGTGTCTTCAGGGGAAAGAAACCTTATCATCCCAATACTACCAGCTATACCATTAGCATTTCTTATGGGTATTGATAATACATTTTTTGGTAAATTCATCACTATTATATTTATGCTTTATTTTCTTTTTGTATATTCAATCGCTTTTTCTAATTACTTAGAAAAAGATAATAACTAACCAAACATATTAATTATTATCTTTAAAATAAAGACTTCGTGCCCTAAAAGGCATAACTTACGTAAGTTATGCCTTTTTCGTAATTTATTTAATTCTTGTACTGAGCCCGGTGAACTCACTGAATACCGACTCAAGCATGTCGCAGTAAACCCCTGACTGGCTGCTTATTTCCGGACACTCAAATGAGCGGCGGCAAAGCGTAAATGCTGAGACCGTATATGTATCTGACGGGTCAAGCACTATCCGGATTCGGTTAATACCACTTTTCGCAAACCGGGCAGGAAGATCAAACTGCAACCCCGGCGCCTCGAGAGCGACGAACTGCCGCGCCCCTGTCATGGCCACAAACCGGTTACCGCCCAGCTGGCTGAGAATGGTTCTGGCAACGGTGCGGTTATAGTCTGAATTATTCATTTTCAGCCTCCCACTCATCAGCAGCATCAATAAAGCACTCGAGAGCCTCAACCGTGTGTATCAGCCAGCCGTAAGGTCTCAGTGCCACATTCAGCGCCGTAACCATTTCATACACACTGGGGTTTAACGCCCGTAACTTGCAGTAAAGATCAAACAGCCGCTTATCCATCACTTCAGCCCGGAACGGGCGCAGGGAGCTCATTGCTGTGGAGCCTGAGTGATGCAACGGTGATACGTTGCCCGCCTGACGGGCATTTGTGGAGCAGGGTGCTGAAGGGACTGAACGTGACATGGCTTTTCTCCTCTGGGTTAGTGTCTCATCGCCGTTTTCGCCTGCCTGCCCGAACGCCTGCCGGGTTCTGGCCATCAGGGGCGCGCTGTCTGCGTTTATTTACCCTTGAGGGACAGGTTCAGGCATGCGAAGGGACTGCAAGGCAGCGGAAAAAGGTGAAGAGATACGGCAGGGGCTGAAGCAGTCGGGAAGAGCCGTGCACCCGTTGCGACACTTTGCCCGTCAGGCGGAAGGCTTTGGATCTTTAAGCTCTGGTTGTTGTTCCGGGAAAGCATCGAAAGAACAGTTTCGTAAAACAAGAAATGACCCGTCTTGGCGGCTACATTCCCGGTGTGGAAGTACTCTGTCGAACATCGACAGACATTTGTTCAAAGGGGTGTCCGATTGGACACCACAACCAAAAAAAATAATAAACAAAAACATATTAATTCACACTAAACACATGTAAAAGTATTATAAATCAATTATTTACTTAATTTATCGTGGTTTAACATTACCCATTTTATGTTTTTATGTAATTGATCTGTTGATCATTAGTGGATATAGTCTCCCCCGAAATCTCATATATGACACTTAATCTCATAAATGAATCGGGAGACACAGTGATGTGGAAAACCAGCAAAACGGAACATCGTGCAGTTCATACCTCAGAATTTGATGAATGGGGGAACTGCCCTCAGTGTGGCCAACACGAGGCAGACTGCGAGTGTCCCGGACCTGCGGATCTTTTCATGAACGGTGAGGAGGACAACACAGACAGCCCTGCCCAGAATACACTCCCGGAAAGACCTGCCCCACAAAAGCCGGAAACAGAAACGCTATGACGAATACTTTCGAACATCACTACAGTGATATCAGACAAATCCTTGCCAGTTTCCCTGAAGATACTTTCACCCATGTACTGGCCAAGGTGTTACCCAAAAACGCCAACGACAAAAACCAGATTTACTGGTCGGCAGATTTCAACATGCTCGGCTCTCTGTTCGGTTTCCGATTCGGCGACCGCGGTCCCGTTACGAGCAACAAAAAGGGCGGGGCCAATAAAGGCCGGAGTATCCCGGAAGCGGTCTTTGAACAATTCAGCTGGATCACTGAAGACGGTCGGGCTGTACCGGCGCCAAGGGTGAAAATGCTTATCTATGCCCAGTACCCGGAGATGCGGCTCAGCGGATTCAAAACAGAAACCAACGAGATCCCCGCGTCACTCTCGGTGAGTTTTACCAAAGAAAACCCGGAGGCAAAACGCATCATGATCCTGGGCCGCACCTACACCGGCGGTGCCGCGGCAATGATAGTGATCCCGCAGGGAGATCTGGAGAAACAAATCCTCGCCACACCCGGCTTTATGGGATCACGGGTTGTCAGGCTCCTTCATGAACAGCATCGCAACATCAATGACCTCAGGGATCGGCTGAAACAGGCCGCCGGGCAGTGGATGCCGGGCGTGAGAAGGACCCGAGACGACACCACCATCCCGTTTAACGGCACCCAGGTCTGCGGTTACACCCTTGAGGACGCCCTTGAAATCATCCCCAACGCTGATAAAAACGGCGATTATATGGGGATCGAGTTAAAGGCGCACACCGCGAAGAAACTGACCCTGATGACCACAGAGCCGGATATGGGGCTTTATGCAAAAAACTTTGCTGATTTTATGACTACCTACGGCTATGAAAAGAGCGGGGCATGGCGCTGGACCGGGATCCATAAAGAAGGCATGCGCAGTGAGCGTTCAGGGCTGACACTGAGAATAATGGGTTACAACCGGAACCAGCCAATTTCCGGTCAGCTTATTGCCGGTGAGCTCTATATCGGCCTGTTTGACAGTGAGGAAAACCTGGCCGCGGGCTGGAGCATGGAGCGGATTCTGGGTGGCTGGGATGCCAAACACAATGAGACTGTGTATGTGAAAGCCACCCGGAAAAACACAGAGAACCCAGAATTGCTCAACAGCGGTCACAAATATGAGGTCCGGTTTGACAATGAGGTACTCTGGTGCCGGGGAACCAACCCGGAGCGGCTGCTCAATGCCATACTGGATCATGTCATTATTATTGACCCGGCACCGAAATATGATCCGGCCAATCCCGGAAACAACAAACGCCGTACCCAGTGGCGGGTCAATGACATTCATAAAGCCGTACCGTCACTCTATGAAAACTATGAGCATACGGATCTGTTCAGCTGACAGACAGCGTCGGAGGCAGGGTGAAATCCGAAGCAGTTACAGAAAGCCGCCGGCGCAATATGCAGGCCATCCGCGGCAGGGACACCCGTCCGGAATTACTGGTAAGAAAAGCCCTTCATGCGCGGGGCTTCCGCTACCGGATCGCACCCGCCACACTGGCGGGAAAACCGGATCTCTGGTTACCGAAATACCGCGCGGCAGTGTTTGTCAGTGGCTGCTTCTGGCATGCCCATGACTGTGACCGGTTCCGTCTTCCCGCCACCCGGCGGGACTTCTGGGCAGACAAACTCAGCAGTAACGTAAGGCGCGACAGGAAAACGCTGGCCACACTCGCAAAAGCAGGTATCCGCGTGTTGGTGATATGGGAATGTTCCCTGAAAGGGCCCGGACGCCTTCATCAGGATCTGGCCGTCAGACTGACAGAGACATGGCTCAGGAGCGGCAGCAGGTTTGCTGCAATAGACAGTGAGGGACTGTGCTGTTTTTCACAGCCGGAGTATGCCAGGATGACAGGCATCATAACCACTGTATAAAAAGCCATGAAAAACTCACAAAGGGAATATTGTGTGATAAACTTTCACACAAATAACCCAGTGAGGAAACCCCGTGCAGCACAAAGAATACATCATTGACGGAGACCGTGTCGACGAACAGCGGATACTTGAGCAGAAAAAAAAGACCAATCAGCTGCTTAAGCTCCTTGTCGAGATCTACGACCAGAAAAACCTCGCCATCCGTCTGGCTGCACCGGACATCAACCTTCCTGTCTCACGGGAAAAAATCAACCAGTGGAAAAAAGCCCCCGACAAAAGCGATATCATCTTCAGCGAACAGGCCATGGAGCACATCCGTGCTGCCCTGCTGCCGGCCAGGCCCGCCCACTGGGATAACCCTGATTTCACCTTTATTGACCTGTTTGCCGGTATAGGCGGCCTGCGCAAAGGCTTTGAGGATATCGGCGGTAAATGTGTCTTTACCAGCGAATGGGAACGTCAGGCCCGCCGGACGTATCTTGCCAACCACTTTGTTGACGAGGAAGAACTGCCTTACTTTCTTAACGAGGAAAACGACCCTCATCCTTACAGCGGGGAAAGCTGGCAGGCCAACAACAGTATGATGGACATTACCCGTGTGACCCTGAGCGGTGATCACAGGTTCAATGCCGATGAGAAACAGCGGAATATCCTGCGCCGGATCCCGGAACATGATGTGCTGCTGGCCGGATTCCCCTGCCAGCCCTTCTCCCTAGCCGGCGTCTCCAAGAAAAACTCCCTCGGCCGCTCACACGGGTTTGAGTGTGACACGCAGGGCACCCTGTTTTTTGATGTAGAGAAAATCATTGAAGCCAGACAGCCGAAGTTCTTCGTGCTGGAGAATGTCAAAAACCTCAAAAGTCATGACAAGGGCAACACCTTTGCCACCATTATCCGGGCTCTCGATGCGCAGGGTTACCACGTCCTCAACGTCACCACTGAGGGCAATGACATCGAAGAGGCCATCGGTGTGGTAAGAAAGCGGAAAAATGATCCCACAATCATTGACGGTGTGCGCTTCACACCCCAGCACCGTGAGCGGGTGGTACTTGTCGGTATCCGCCGCGACATACTGAACGCAGAGCTCGAGCAGCTGAGCCTCGGTAATATACCTGTGCCGGAGCAACGCTATACCGTGAGAGATATCCTGGTGGATCTCTCAGAGGAAGACACGGCACGTTATACCCTGACCGAGAACCTGTGGAATTACCTTTATCACTATGCACTGAAACACCAGACCAAAGGTAACGGGTTCGGGTTCGGTCTGGTTGACCCCACCGATCCCGATGCGGTTACCCGTACCCTGTCGGCCCGCTACTATAAGGACGGCTCGGAAATTCTGATTAACCAGCACGGGCTGACACCGGAATACCTTCAGAGAAACCGTGAGCACGGCATCCGTAAAAATGCCGATCGCGCTGAGGCGGCAACGGCTTTCGCTGAGGAGCAGGCCGCAGATAATCCGGCGTTTACTGACGCGGAGTACAAAGCATGGATCAAAGAAGGTGAAAAGCGGTATGACGAAGAGCATGGCCGCTATGCGCCGGAATTTGACGCTTCATGGCGTACCCCGCGCCGGCTGACACCACAGGAATGCGCCCGGCTGATGGGGTTTGAGAAGCCGGAGCATGACCGTGAGGACGCGGATACTGATTTCAGGATCGTCTGTGCCGACAATAATGCTTACAAGCAGTTCGGTAACTCCGTGGTCGTCCCGGTATTCCGTGCCGTGGCGCAACTTCTGGCGCCGCATATCAGACAGGCGGTAAACAACAACGGCCGTGAAGCCGGTGACGCGGCCTGATATCAAAAGACAGGGCTGTAACGCAGCCCTGAGTATCAGGGACTGGTAGGTTAATACATACAGAACAGGCAGGGAAGCTCATGAAGGATTGCATCGAGTATTTTTTCGAATGGGAAGGAAGCAAGCGTATTGAGTCGTTTGCAAGTGAGTATTTATTTCATACCCAAGTAAGAAAATATTATGGAAGCCACGCTTCCTTCGACTGGTTCATGGACTTCCCTGATACAAAGAATTCTCCACTATTCATTCGATTCACGGGTAAAGAGCCCGTCAGAAACCTGAATATTGCTGATCGAAAGTTCACTCATCATCTTCTGAAGCTTGGCGCCAGGGTTATTTTTGCACGCTATAACCCTGACACAGACAGCTTCGAAGCGGCGCCGGTGACAGAAAAAGTAAACGGTTTAACTACTCCACCACCAGATGATGCCGCCTTTCTTATCATGCGGGAGGCAGGAAAAACTCAGCCCGACACTCCAAAAGTTGCACGTAACAAGGACAATGCCCGGATAAAGATCAGGCAAGTCTGTGAGGCGCTGGGTACAAATATTGTAAAGCACCTTCATCTGCAACGCCGTTTCATCAACAGTGTACTGAGGCCGGCATTACATAGGCACCCCTCTGATATTGATACAGTCTGTCTCTCTGGCCAACATCTGCACATTATAGAATTTAAAAGAAAATTCCCTGCGCGCAATTACCTGACACCAATGGAAGGGGTTACAAATGAATGTATAAGACGCAGTGTACAAGAGTA
>NZ_PEIB01000028.1 GCF_004116385.1 Veronia nyctiphanis
CCACTGACTTGATAGACACACTTGAGTTAGACATGATGACTAACAGAGAGGTGTTTATGAGCGGTAAGAGATTTCCAGAAGAATTCAAAATCGAAGCGGTAAAACAGGTCACCGAAAAAGGCCACAGTGTTGCTGACGTTGCCAATCGTTTAGGGACAACAACACACAGCCTTTATGCTTGGATAAAACGCTATGGGCCTGAGGCTTCTCATCAACAAGCCAAGTCAGATGAAAGCGACGAAATTCGGCGCCTCAAAAAAGAGCTAAAACGCGTCACAGAAGAGCGCGACATATTAAAAAAAGCCTCTTCAATGCATCCTGCATTGTATGCGCGGCCTTGCGCTTGTCATCGACGGTCAGTACTTTTGATTAAGAGCGACTTTGAGTGCTTCTGCATCCAGCATCGACTCCGCCAACAACTTCTTCAGACGTGTATTTTCTTCTTCTAAAGCCTTTAATCGTCGGGCATCAGAGACAGAAGTGGCCCCCAATTTTCGGACACGACTTTAGGTGATTGATCTGTTTTGATAGTCCCCAGAAAGACTGGAGCAGATGATGACAAGAAAACGTAGAAACCACTCACCCGAATTTAAAGCGAAAGTGGCGCTCGCCGCCGCTAAAGGTGATAAGACGGTTGCCGAGTTAGCCCAACAATACAACCTGCACGCTAACCAAATCTCAACATGGAAGAAAGAGCTGCTTGATAATGCGGCCATGATTTTTGCTTCTGAAAGTCAGTTAGGCAAGGATAGCTCCGAAGAGGTGGACAAACTCCACGCCAAGATCGGTCAGTTGACCATGGAAAATGATTTTTTGGCGAAAGTGCTCGGTCGTTAGACCGGGCCCAGCGGAAAAACTCGCTGGTTAAACAGACGCCATTGCCGATAAAACGCCAGTGTGAGCTTCTCAATATTGCTCGCTCTACGGCTTACTATCATCCCATCGGACCCTCTGATGAGGAAATTGAATTGCGCCGTATGATTGATGAAATTCATCTGCAATATCCGTTCATGGGCAGTCGGCGTATTCGAACTGAGCTGGCTAAAAAAGAGTGTCACGTTAATCGCAAGCGCATCGTTCGGATCATGCGAGAAATGGGCATAGGGACGATTTATCCCAAACCCAAAACAACACTGGCGAACAAAGCACACAAGGTTTATCCCTACCTGCTGCGTGATATCGATGTCACTTATCCAAACCAAGCTTGGGCGATTGACATCACGTACATCCCCATGGCGAAGGGTTTCCTATATCTGGTGGCCATTATCGACTGGTATAGCCGCAAAGTACTGGCTTGGCGCTTGTCGAATACGATGGATACAAGCTTTTGCATTGAGGCTCTCGAAGACGCACTGCAACACTACGGGCCGCCCCGATATCTTCAATTCAGATCAAGGCAGCCAGTTTACTAGCGCTGAGTTTACTCAGAGATTAATTGACCATGATGTACGGATAAGCATGGATGGGAAAGGACGCTGGGTCGACAACGTGTTCATCGAGCGATTATGGCGTAGCTTAAAATATGAGGAGGTTTACTTAAAAGCCTATACCACGCCCCGAGAAGCTGAACTTGAAATCGGCCACTACATGGTGTTCTATAACGAAGAGCGTAACCATCAGGGACTCAATGACCTTACTCCTGATGAAGCCTACTTCGGCAGGCAAAGATACGCAGCATGAGCTGGATCAAACACTTAAGAAATTAGCTTGTGTGTCCAACCAATGGGGTCCACTTCTCTCAGACTATTTAGATGAGCACTATGCCAACCCTATTTCGGTACAAGCCATAGCGCAGCATTTCTTTGTAAGCCCGAGAACGCTTCAGAGACGTTTCTTAAAAGTAGTTAACTTGACTGTTATCCAGTATTTGCAAAAGCTGCGTCTTCATAATGCCTGTCAGCTTATAGAGTTAACCAGGAAAGGAATTGCAGAAATTTCTTATGAAGTGGGGTATCAAGATGTCAGTGCTTTCAGAAAGGTATTCTTGCGTGAATTTGGCCTGACTCCAACAGAGTTGAGAAAACGTTTCTGTGCCAATCCGCCAATGGAATGACGATTATTTATATTTCTCGGGTTGTTTTCTAGTTCTTTGAGAAGTTACAACTCCCACTCGTTAACAGCTATTACTAAAATTCGGTCTTTTAATCAGTAATGAAAGTGTCTGAGCTCTCTGTACGCTTCGGTCTGGCACGACAGCCACTACACCGTCAGACGATGAGGAATAGAAACATTTTGGTCCAGTTGTGAGCAAGGCCAAAGTAGACAGCTTGAATAGATAATAAACGATAGGAATTCACGAAAAGTAACTAGTATATTCATCTAGCTGCTCGATAAAGTGGCTATACGTTGAAACTTTATAATTACCAAATTTTGTCGAGAGTAGAATGTCGAAAATGATTATCGGTATACAAGGTGGAAAGGGAAGTTACAATGATGTTGCTATCCAAAAGTATCTAGAAGATAACAATATTCATGACCATAAAATTATATACCTCAATAACACTGAGGATGTTTTAGAAAAATTAAGGCTAAAGCAGATCACACATGGACAATTTGCCACTAAAAATAGCATTGGGGGGCCAGTCGAGGAAACGGTTGAAGCATTAAAAAAACATACCAACTTGGGAGCTGGAATAATTATTCTTTCCGAGTATGAGATACCGATAGCTCATTGTCTCATGTGTCATCAATCAGCGAGCCTAGATACGATAACGGAAATCAGAAGTCATTCACAAACATTTTTGCAGTGCAAAGAAAATTTAGAAGCGTCTTTTTGTCATCTCAAGCAAGTCCCGGGTAAGGGCGCATATTTAGATCCCGCTCGGATTGCTCAAGGAATTTCCGAAGGAGAGTTTGGTGAAAATATCGCAACGCTAAGCAACCCCAAAATTGCAGATTTGTATGATGTAAAAATAATCAGCGGTGAGTTACAAGATAGAGAAGATAACATAACGACATTCCAACTCGTGTTACTGAATGATCAACCCTAAAAATAGGTGCAATAGGGCCTAGCAACCCACTACTGTTCTAAGGGCGTTAGTTGTAGAAGCCCAGTAATAGACACGTTTGCATTGTACATCCCCTTTAATCAAATTTATCAATCAATTAAATGACAATTCAATACTCAAATGACCTTTGTAAAGTGACACCTGAACAACTGAAAGATTTTTTTGTTGACTGGCCTAATCCCCCTACTGAAGCTAAACGGTTAGATGTACTCAAAGGCAGTTATGCTGTGTGGTTCGCCTTCCACGAAAATCGACTTATTGGCTTTATAAATGCAATCTCTGATGGTGTATTTTATGCTCACATTCCGCTACTCGAAGTTTTACCGGAGTATAAAGGAAAGGGAATCGGCTCAGAGCTTGTTCGATTGATGAAAGATTCACTTTCAGAAATGTATGCAGTAGATATTGTCTGCGATCCGCCTCTTAAAGTTTTTTATAAACAAAGGGGGTTTGTAGAGTGCTCTGCAATGGTAAGTCGATGCTACGAGAACCAATCTGCAGGAAGTAAGAGTTAACAAGAGCAAACACAGGAGAACACAACTTTCTCCGTCGTGCGGTAGTCAGGACTTACGAGGGAACACAGATGAAAATAAATGAATGTATCTCTTTTATCTTACAAAAGGGGTCTGAGGTGTTACTGGAAAAACGCAGTGAGTAAAAGGAAACGGACCCCGGTTTGATTACGATACCTGGTGGCATATTGAATACGGAGAAACCCAAGTTCAGGCATTATTTCGTGAGTTAAGTGAAGAGCTCAATGTTATTCCGACTGAATAAAAATATTTATGTTCCCTTTACCACCCAACGAAAGAACTCCAGTTAATTCATTATTTCATTGTCAGCAGTTGGACTGGGAATATTAGTGCTCAGGAGGCTGATGAAGTTAAGTGGTATTCATTGGATGAAAATCAAGTTGAAATTGCTACTGACAGTATTGCTTTGAAAGAAGTAGAGCGGGTGAGTCGTTATCTTTGAGAAAAGCTCTAACAAGAGACTCTGAATTGAATGCTTCAAGTCTGACTTATTGGGTCACAGCTGCAGTATTTAGAAGTAAAAAAATCATCTAACGAGTTATATTAAAACGGTGTTTTGATATGTTTGTTGGGTATTAATATCCATCGCAAACTAAAACAAAGAAGGGTGCAAGATTGAACAATAACAAAGTGCGTTGGGGCATTGCCGGGCTGGGTAATATTGCGCATCGTTTCGTCAGCGACTTGATTGGGTATACCGACAATGCTGAACTTTATGCTGTTGCTGCTAGGAATAAACAACGTGCTGAGGAGTTCTCAGGCCAATATGGCTGTGCAATCAGCTATGGTTCTTACCAAGAGTTGGCAAACAACCCAAATGTTGATGCTGTTTACGTTGCGACGATTCATCCATTCCATAAACCGTTAGTTGAGTTATTTCTTCAGCAGGGTAAGCATGTGCTGGTGGAAAAACCTGCGTTTACTCATCTCGAAGACTGGGATGCGATGGCAGGCTTAGCTGAACAAAAAGGTCTGCTATTGGCTGAGGCGATGAAGACTGTTACCTTTCCGGCCTATCAATCGCTTAAGCGATTTATCGAACAGGAGAGCCTGACAATTAATGAGGTTGAGGCCTCATTCGGTAACTGGCATCAATTTGACCCTGACTGGCATTTGTTCGACCCGACTTTATCTGGTGGCGCAACGTTAGATACGGGTGTGTATGGCTTGTGGCTATATGCTGATCTTTGTCACTTGATGAAAAAGCCACTATCAAAGCCACATGTCGAGTTCTTTCGAGATAATCCCGAAAGTGAGGTCGACGAGAATGTGATGTTTACATTCGATGGTGAATTTAAGGGAAAGGTTGCTGCGTCTATTACCCGCAATCAAAAGCGCGAAGCATTATTCGTGGACCGGGTGTTGAGATCGTTATTCATGACAAATGGTGGAACCCGACGAATATTGATATTTGTGTTGAGGGTGTGAAGCGCAACATATCGATGCCCACTGCCGGTGGTGGGTTTGAATTCGAGATTGAACATGTGTCTTCGTTGATCCAGCAGGGCGTTTTTGAGTCTGATATATTGAGAAAAGAAACCAGCCGGGACGTCATTGGACTCATGGAGCAAGCATTGGTTGATAATGGCTTTGGGCATCTGGTGAAAACAAAAAACTAGAAGACCTTGGCTAAAGTATGTACTTACTTTAAACCTATAGCTCACACGCAATCATCAATCCGCCTCGTTGTTCAGGCGTCTTTTTGTATTTGAATCACGCTAACAAACAATGTTCACTGAAAGTGAACCTGCTGATGAATCATGCTTTGGGATACACTGATTTTGGGAGGGGCTTGCGAAAGTGAAAAGTGACATGGAAAAAGATAAGTTCGATATTTCAGACCTAGTATCGTCAGGAAATGGCAGATGTTGATCATTGAAGCGTTACTCCTGCTTACCGTCTTTTTCTTCGTTGCTTCCATTGCGTGGAGCACAATAAGAGTCGGCATTTCGCCGATGCCGAGTTCTCAAAAAGCGATTAAGGAGATGCTTCAACTCACTGAGAGCACGGGGGATGGTCCTATCTACGACCTCGGTTCTGGCTGGGGAACCATAGTTGTGAGGCTGGCGAGAAAGTATCCGCAGCGTCAGATTGTCGGCTATGAAATTTCTTTGCTCCCCTATTTGGTCAGTCTTTTCCTGAAAAAACTTTTCCACATTGATAACCTGACGCTTTATCGGCAGGATTTTACGCATGCGAATCTGTCTGCCGCGTCGGTTGTGGTGTGTTATCTCTTCCCTGGGGGAATGGAAAAGTTAACCGCGATTATTGATATTGCCCAAGATCGCGAAACGTCATCAGACAATGCGAAACTCAAGTGTCGACCCGATTTCATCATCAGCAATAGCTTTGCTTTTCCCTCACTACAACCAGAGCAGGAAATCTGTCTCGAAGACATGTATCGCCTGCCTGTTTATCGCTATCAATTGAAGTGAGGTCGAAGAAGTGACGTCCACATTGAGCCATTGCTGACCTAATGTGGATTTTGAGCTTATTCTGAATCTTGAGGTGTTACTTCGCTAGGTTGCTCGGGTTCTTTGTACAAGAACTTAAAGCATAGTGAGAGAATACAAATCTCAAAAACGACCACAAATAGCCATACAACAAGCTCGATGAAATCGACGAAGAGGTTATTGGTTTCAGGAAAAAGACTAAAAACAAAACTTGTCAGCATTGGGATGATACCGAGTAACAAAAGTAGCCTCACACCGTTGCCCTTAGAAATATCCCACGCCCAGACAATATTTGTCCCCTTCACGCCAAGTGCCATAGCAGGCAAAACCAAAGACCAGCGAGCGGCTAGGTACATTACGGGCAACCAGAGCACATTAGTTAAGATTCCAACAGTTATACTAATCGCATCGTGACTACTCATGCTGCCTATAGCAAATGAAATATCCGGAGATAAAAGTCCAACGGGAATCATGACAACCAGTGTGTAGGGGATTGAGATGATTGCTACGATAAGCCCCATGGCGATTGACCATCCGATATAGCCGAGTTCTTTCATCGAAAAATTAAATATTTTTAAGGGTGGTCTTTCATCAGCTGGATACACGAAAATTTGGTGGCAGCGAACAACCGCCATCACAGCAAATGCCAGACTCAATAGAACAGCAATTCCCACTGATGATGCCAATACTGCAGGGTCAAAGTCTGCTTGTTCGGTGTAACTTAACAGGTCTACATCAAACACATATGGCCCAATAATCGTCAAAGCAAACAGGAAGAAGAGGAAAGGAGAGCAAGCCTGTAACAATACTTTAATGTTGTCTATAGGAAGCCTGAGAGCTTGTGCAATCGTCTCTTTAACGGGGAGTTCCCTGAACTCTGTTGAGTTATCTGACATAGTGATTTCCTTCTTTTTCTATGTGCGATTCTTTGTTTGAGTGACTGATTACTGTCAGCTTCAAAGGGGTGCGTGACTCCATCGTGAAAAACTTTCGGAGGTATACCAGAGCGTAATTCTATCGATAAGCTTCACAGTGCCTTTAACAAGGCTAAGAAGTGTGTCCCATGCTGTGTGTAACGCTGAATCAGCAAATATCTGGTCACAGACGAGATAGAGAGAATAATTCTGTGATTGGGTTTGCGCTTTTTGGTGTCATTACACCGTTTTCAATCAGTTAGTATAAAAATGATTATGAATTGAACAACGAAACATGTTGTTTTTGTATAGGCTAGTGGTGTTTAAGGTCAGTGATGGAAGTACAGAGCAGATTGGATGCGCTTGGGTTAAAGCTCCCAGCAGCGACAAACCCCAAAGGTAGTTACACGAATTGTGTACGAACGGGTAATTTACTTTATGTGTCCGGTAAGGGCCCAGATGGTGGGCGCTCTGATGCGCCACGAGGCAAGCTGGGGCAGGAATTTGATGTGCAGCAAGGATATGAATTTGCCCGCGCGACGGGGTTAGACATTCTGGCGGCTGTTGAAAAGGAATTAGGGACCTTGGAGAAGGTAACCCGCGTGGTTAAGCTTCAGGGCTTTGTAAACGCAACAGATGACTTTGAGCGTCACCCAGCGGTTTTGGATGGATGTTCCGATCTGATGGTTGAGGTGTTCGGTAGCAAAGGCGTGCATGCCCGTTCAGTATTCGGCGCAACGTCTGTCAGAGGTAATTTGCCAATTATCATTGATTCTATCTTCGAATGTGCCGAACTTTGAGGAAGTTAAATTGAGAGAAAAGGGAAGGGAATGCAAGATTGGTTGAGGCGCCGTGTTAGTAAAGTCGTTTACGTGCAGCTTTGGGAAGAGCGATTAAAAGTTATCCATTGTGGGAACGGAAAAACGTTTGATGAAAAGCCACTTCTTGCGCTCCGACATCAACCGAAAGGTGGACGGATCATTGCACAGATAGGCAACGAGGCTGCGGCGTTTTCAGGCGACGATATCGAGCTCCTTAATCCCTTTTCTCATCCCCGAACTCTTATCTCAGACATGTACAGTGCAGACCTGGTGATTCGTCATGGCTTCAGTAAATTACGGTCATTTCGCTATTTTGTTTCGCCTTATGTTGTTGTCGTGCATCCAATGGAAAAGCGGGAAGGCGGGGTAACCAAAGTAGAAAAAGCAGCACTCGAAACCTTGTTCAAAGAGTCGGGAGCGAGAGAAGTGTTGGTGTATGAGGGCGAGGCGCTCGACCCTGAAAATATTGACTATTCACATTTATATCAGGCATCGATTAAAGACCACCTTATGGACATCAAGCGCGGACGTAAAACGGCGGGGGTGCTTGCTGCCGTTCTTGGTGTTTATGCGCTGGCTCTGATTGCGTTCTTTTCAATCAATGGCTGACAACCACTACACACGTTTTTGGTCGCCGTCCTCTTTGGCGATCACTTTTCAGTGATAGTTTCCGCGTTTACCCGCTAAATCATTAAAGATTGTTAACTGCTTTCCCATTTCAATGTCTGACTATGTACCTTGATTTGCAAAGATGAGAATCTTCTCCTGTCTATCCATATCCCTCATCATCCAATGCTCTGCCTAAGTATTCCAATGCCGAGGTAGTGGTTGCTTTCCGTCTAAAAAACAGAGGGATTAACTGAAGGAGCTCTGCTATCCGTTTCCCTTTCGAACTTATGCGTGGCGAGTCTGGCCTGTATCTCAGTGTCAATGTGCTGACCGCGATGGCTTACTCGGTGATCTTGCCAATTATGAGCCTTTTTCTGGTTGAAGGTTTGGGTATCGAGCCGGGCTATATTGGTTTCTACACAGTCACCACAGCACTCGCCGCGATTGTCATTAGCCAATTCAATGGCGGTCTGGCCGATAAAGGTGTATCGGAGAAAAAACTGATGATGGTGGCATTGTCAGCGTTGGCATTGGGCGGGCTGTCATTCTCAGTACTGACCGAGTTTTGGCAAGCTGTTTTGACTGGCGCATTGTTTATGTCGGTCGGCGCATCATCTATCTCTATGATCCTCACAATGATTCGTGGGTTTGCCGAGCGCTCGGGAAAAAATAGCACCCGGGTGATGGCGCAGATGCGCTCATCGGTCTCACTGCTGATGATTGTCTCGCCATCGCTGGCTTTCCTGTCGATTGACTATTTAGGGTTCAGCGCCAACTTCTTACTCTCGGCGACTTTGGCAGGGCTCGCCCTTCTTGTGACCTGGCGTTATCTGCCTGATATTTCAAAAGCTAACGTAGGAAGTGACTCTGAAAGTCATGCCTCGTCTAAAATGTCCCCTGTCGTGTTTTACCTTGGTGGCATCATGTTGTTGGCAAGCATGGCCCGGATGTCCTACATGCCTGCGATGCCGTTGTATCTGACGCAGGATTTGGGCTTACCCGTCTCGTTGCCCGGTATTCTTATTGGCGTCGGTGCTGCGTGCGAAGTGCCTCTGATGTTATTGGCTGGCAAGCTTGCGGAGCGATACTGTAAAACCCGCGTGATCATGTTCAGCTTTACCTGCGGTCTGGCATTTTTTGTCGGGTTACAGTTTGCGTCAGAGGTCTGGCATTTCGTTGCCTTGCAGATTTTGAATGGCGCCTTTTTCGGTATGTATGTCAGCCTCGCGGTAACACTTTTGCAAGACTACGCCCCCAACAGCATAGGTAAAGCATCAGCGATGTACTTCAACACCATGTCTGCGGGGTCGATGATTGGTAGCAGCCTCATGGGGATCATTGCGCAATACTATGGCTATAAAAACAGTTTTTCATTGGGTTAACGGTACTTACCGTTGCTTTGGCGATGTTGACAGCATTTTATATCTGGAACCGGAAAAGACTCACGTTAGCTGAAGGGATTATTAGCTAAATTAGAGTAGTCAAAAGCACCGACAGGGGAAGCACTGCTTGAATATGGAAATACGTCGAATCACGGTCAGTGATATGGATGACTTTATCCTTCTTTGGAATAGCGTTTACGAGGAAGGCAAATACCTAGGCAGTGCCCCGCCACCCAAAGAGCGTCTCGTTAAAGCGCTGAGCCGAGTGGAAAGAGAGCAGATACCTAATTTTGTGGTTCATGACCAAGAGCGCCTGATTGCAAGTGTTGAGGTCTTCCCCGGTTCGATGTGTGGCCTTAATACGGATGATGCCGATCTGACAGGTATGCTCGGGATAATGGTTGATAAAGATCATCGCGGGAAAGGAATTGGTAGAAAGCTACTGGAAACAGCGATAGAAGATTGCCGCCGTTTTGGTTACAAGGCGTTGTCTTTGATGGTGTATAAATCGAATACCAAGGCCATTGCGCTCTATGAGTCACTGGGGTTTGAGTACCTTGAAGACGGCGTTATCCATACCCTACCTTCGGGAGACATTGTCACCAGCCAAAAAATGGGATTACAACTGGAAGAAGGCTTGATGCGTCGTATTCAGGCTTTTTTCAAAGTATGAAATCCATTTCACCGAGCCAACAGAGAAATTCATCACTAGTCATTTAATTGACATTGTTTGGTCATTAAAACAACACACTCTTTCGGAACAATCGCCGCCGAGCAAGCAGCAAACGAGGGAGTGAACCACATGGCTGTCAAACACAATCAAATTTTAAGACTGACATTACTGGCCACCGCATGCGCCTGGCAACTTACGGCATTACTGCGCAAGCGGCAGAAAAAACAGGCTTTGAGCGCATCAGTTCGTTCAGCACGGCAGGCAATATTCCAGCGAGCATGAGCAAGGAAAGCGAAAGTTCAGCGGAAATCATTGCAGCCACAAAAGATGGTAACACACTGGTATATTCAGATAGCCCACTTGGTGGTCTAGGTATCATCGATATCACTAATCCGAAAGCACCAAAACCTGCAGGTTTCATCAAACTTCAAGGCGAGCCAACCTCAGTTGATGTCCTGAATAACACGATTATCTCTGCACTAAATACCTCAGAAAATTACACCCAGCCTTCCGGTATCATTGGTCAGTGGGACTTGAAAACACGCCAGCAATTGGTGGGCTGTGATCTTGGCGGTCAGCCGGATTCGGTTGCCGTTGCAAAAGATGCCAGCTTTGTCGCTGTCGCTATTGAAAATGAGCGCGATGAAGATCTGAATGACGGTGTTCTGCCTCAGTATCCAGCGGGTCATCTATCTCTTATCGGCCTGAAAAATGGTCAGTTGGACTGTAATGCGATTCGCAAAGTCGCATTGACGGGTCTTGCTGAAATTGCCCCAACAGACCCTGAACCAGAGTTCGTCGCGATTAACGGCCTCAATGAAGTTGTCGTTACGCTTCAGGAAAACAACCACATTGCCATTGTTGATGGCAACACAGGCAAGGTGATCAATCACTTCCCGGCGGGTGGTGTTGAGCTGAATAACGTCGATGTTGAAGAAGAAGGTGCACTGACGTTTGATGGCAAGCAAGCTAATCGTAAACGTGAACCGGATGCGGTGAAGTGGCTTGACAACGACCGCTTCGTGACAGCGAATGAAGGCGACTACGAAGGCGGTTCGCGCGGCTTCACTATCTTCAACAAAAAGGGCGACGTGTTGTTTGAGTCAGGCTAGATTTTGAATACCGCGCAGCAATGGCGGGGCACTATCCAGAGAAGCGTTCTGGCAATAAAGGCATAGAGCCTGAAGGCCTCGAAATCGGTACTTTCAATGGTGAAACCTACATCTTTGTCCTTTCAGAGCGTGCTTCATTGGTTGGTGTTTACCGTGATACAGGTGCAGCGCCTGAGTTTGTTCAGCTGCTACCATCCGGCATCTCACCAGAATCAGCTGCTGCGATTCCGGGACGCAACCTGCTGGCGACAGCCAACGAGAAAGATTTGATTGAAGACGGCGGTGCTCGTGCACACGTCATGCTGTTTGAGCAGACGTCAATGACAAACCAATACCCGCAGATTGAATCTGTCATGGTGAATGGCAAGCCAATCGGTTGGGGAGCACTTTCTGGTTTGGTGGCCGATCAAGACAATGCGTCTCGCCTTTATGCAGTGAATGACAGCTTCTACAAAGGTCAGCCTTCTATTTTTGTTATCGACGCGAGCAGCAAGCCTGCAAAAATCACCAAGCAACTGGTGGTCAAGCGTGATGGCAAACCTGCGAAAAAGCTCGACCTTGAAGGGATCACCACAGATGGCAAAGGCGGTTTCTGGCTGGCGTCTGAAGGTCGTACCGATAAAGAAATCCCACATACTATTTATCGCACCGATGCTGAAGGCAACATCACTCAGACTGTGAAATTCCCACAAGAGCTGCTGGCGGTTGAGAAGCGTTATGGTGCTGAAGGCATTACCCGCGTTGGTGATGACCTGTGGATCGCAATTCAGCGTAGCTGGAAAGACGACTCGGAAAATACCGTTAAGCTTGTTCGCTATAACACCAAAACCCGCGAGTGGAGTGCAGTGCGCTATCCAACTGAGCCAGCGGCGCAAGGTTGGGTTGGCTTGTCAGAAATCACAGCATATGGCGACTCGTTGTATCTGATTGAGCGTGATAACCAGATTGGTGACAAAGCTCGTGTGAAGCGACTGACCCGTGTCAGTCTGAACGACCTGAAACCCGTGGCTTTGGGTGGCGACCTGCCCGTTGTCAGTAAGAAAACGGTTTATGATTTCCTGACTGACCTTAAAGCAACCAACGGTTATGTGACTGACAAAATCGAAGGCTTTGCGATTACCAAAGATGGACGCGCTTTCGCCGTTACTGACAATGATGGTGTCGATGACAGTGCCGGTGAAACCCTGTTCTTCGAACTTGGCAATAATGGCCAGTCGTTCAGCCTCGCTGACGCATCGAAGTAAGTTTTACAGTGTAAACAAAGGCACCCAAATGGGTGCCTTTTTACAATCTATAAGGTGCGGATGAACTAAATCCGGTTAGCCAAACTGAGCCATGTTACGAAGATTGAAAAATCGCATTTTATTTTATCCTCTTCATTCGCCATACACCTCCTGAGTTGCCCACCATGGTCAGCATCAGACTCGCCAACACGCTGAAACCAGCAATCATAAGTGTGTTTGTCATTGCTACTTCTGAGCCACTGACACCGACGAAATCAGCCATTGGCTCTTTGTTTAAGATGCCCGCGACCCAAAAGCTGATAAAGGTGAGTTCAAACAGCTTGTTTGAATGCGTCAGTGATGCCAAAAGGAAGGGCAGAAAAATGCTTATCGTCAGAAACGCCAGCCAGTGCAGCAATGCCGTTATCTCTCCTGCAATAGCAAAACGCAGTGTAATGCCTGCCAGCAGAAGGTTAACCAAGTAAAACATCGCCAAAGGCCGAAGCATACGTTGTAAGCCTGATTGTCCGGTTGTTTTGAGAAGCTCTTTGATATTGGATTGTGCATCGACTGTGTGTAGGCGCGCCAGCATAAGTACAGGGATCATCACCGCGACAGCGAGTAGGCCATTTTGAATTGCGGATATTGGTAACAACAGCGAAAGTGCGGACACACCGAGCGCCGTGAGGAAGAGTCTTGAATTCAGCGTTTGCTCGACAAAGCGCACTTCAGCACGAAAGCGGCTTGAACCGACCAGTGCTAAAAGGTCTGAGGGGAAATGCCTGATTTTCGTTAACCCCTTTGTGAGCATAGTTTGCTTTGATAAGGCTTTAGCGGCATTCGCCTGCTTTGAAACCACACTCGGTGAAGACAGAAAGACCTGCTTGGCTCTCATCAGGCTCATTACGACTAAAACACTGGTTGCCATCAGATGATAAAGAACAGGTAGCCAGCTTTCAAAAGAGAGTTTAAGCCCCTGCCAAGTGACGATTTCCTGCACGTCTTTCAGTGGCGTAAAGCCAATCGAAATAGAGCCAGAAGATGCCATGCCAAGATGAGCAAAGTCGTTTTCCATCCCTGTTGTTACCAATGTATGCGCTGAAAATCCGGTGAGCCCGAGCGCTGCTATAAGTGACCACAATAGAAAGTACAGCCAGTTCTTGGCCGTGGCACCCGGTTTTTGCAGCGTATCCATCAGTAAAATGAAGGCGCTGGTCAAAAAGATTGACGGCAAGATCAGCAAGAGAAACGGCAAGACATAGTCTGACAGCACCAAAGGGGATTCAGGGCTAAGAAAATACTGCAGTATGCTTGCTGCGATCAGAGAGGCTAAGGCCAGAAGTGTCAGATAGAACACATGACCTATCCATCTCACTAACAGGTATTGTTGAGGGGATTGCCCTGTGGTGCGGATGAGTTCGAGCATCCGGTCTTGGCGGTCTTTATCAATCGAACCGCTCAACCAGTAATAGCCAAAGAGGGAAAGTAAGTATGAGCCAACCAATGCCAGTGACGCACCAATCCAGGCTGAGTTATAGATCCCTCGGTAGCCGTTGATATCAATCACGCGATATCCTGCTTTCTCTCCAGGGAACAAAAAACAGGTGATGGTGACGGTGATGAGAATGGCGATCCAGACTGACTGCGCTCTAAGGCGTTGCTTTATATCCAGCAGTGTTAAGCGCCACATTCGACTACCTCCTCACTCAGATTACTCCCTACTGATGACATGAAATACGTAATGACGTCACTGATGGAGAGATTGGTATCCGATAATGCTTGGCTGGCTTGCTGACGAAGTGATTGAACATCTCCGATTTGGGTGACTTTTCCGCGCTCCAAAAAGACAAGATGATCGGCAAGCGCTTCAATATCGTCACTAAGATGACTGACGATAACCACTGTTGTCGATGTGCTTATATCTTTGATCAATGAATAAAAAGCGAGCCTTTCATTATGGTCGAGTGCGACCGTAGGTTCATCAAGAAGTAATACCTTTGGGTTTCCAAGCAAAGCCTGCACGATACCGACGCGTTGCTTCATCCCACCAGAACAATCAGACATCATTCGATCTCTGAATGCGCTCATATTCACTTTGTCTAGCCAGTGGGTAATTTGGCTGTCTGCGATGTCTCTCGTTAGTCCTTTCATTGCGGCGATATAGTGAAGAAATTCATTGACGGAGAGATGTCCATAACTGGGGCTATGTTGAAACACAAAACCAAGTTGTTGATACAGTGCTTGCGGGTTTTCAAGAATGCTCTTTCCATCGATTAAAACGTCGCCCTCTGAAATCGGGTCAAGCAACGCAATCGCTCTTAATAAGCTGGATTTGCCCGCACCATTGGCACCGATAAGACCTGTAACGCCATGATTAAACGCGATAGTCACAGACGATAGAATATCCGTGCCGTCTACTTTCCTTGAAACATTCTTTACAGTTAGTTGTGCCACCTAACGTTCCTCGTATATATCTGATTGAATTTATTTTTTTAAGATAGGAATAGGTGGAAGCTTTACGCGTTCATCATGTGTGGACAAGGAGGGTGGAGAGCAAATGCGGTTCAATTCGAGTTAATCAGATGAAAGTACTATCGCGATGTCCTACCGCTACGTGTGAGACGGCTAAAAGACTGGACTAAGAGGTGTTAACGCAACAGCTGTAAATAAGACTGCGAAATAGATTTTGCTTGCGAGAGCATCGACATTCCCGCATTTTGCAGCATGGATGATTTAGTGAATCTCACCGTCTCTTTACCAAAATCAGTGTCTTGAATTCGGCTATTCGCAGCGGCAATACTCTCATTGTTTTTACCCAGATTATTGAGGCTGTGCTCCAGCTTGCTGTGCATTGCACCAATTTCGGCTCTCTGTTCGTTAAGACGTTTCGCAGCAATGTCGACAACTGATACCGCAGCCAGTGCACCACTGACTGTTGATATGTCCACATTGTCAATGGTGAGCGTTTTCCTGTTTTCCGGCGGATAAAGCACATCTCCAGAAAAGGAATTTTCTATCCCTAGCTCTACCGCAAGGTTTGAATGAATCCAAGTATCGTCATAGTCACCGGGGCCCTCTTCATCGAGAATCCAATAGTCGTCAACGAACATCTGTAAAGTATTGTTATCGCCTACAGAAAAACGGTAGCTGTCATTATCAAAAGGTTGAGAACTCCAAGTAATGTTGTGGTGACCGCCATTAAAGTGGGTCGCCATCTCCTGTAAGTCATCACCCGGATTCGCCGTTAATTGGAAGGAAGAAGCATTTCCGTCATAGTCAATGGTCAAGTCTACCAATAGTCGGTTGTTGCCTTCCTGGACTGTCCAATCGCTGGGCATGCCATGTTTAGCGATAAATAAAGTCCCCCCCAAGCGTTCCTGATCAGGACGAATGCTTTGCAAGGTAAGTTGAAAGGCTTCACCGGATTCAGCGCCTACTTGAATTGATCGAGTGCCAAACTCACCATTGAGAAGCTTTTGACCACCAAAAGAGGTGGTTTCAGCAATTCGTGAAAGCTCATCTTGTAGCGCTGACACCTCCTGTTGTAATGCATCACGCTCTTTGGTTTCGTTACTGCCATTGGCTGCCTGCAAGGCAAGATCCCTCATACGATGAAGAATATCGAGAGACTCTTCGATTGCACCGTCAGCAGTTTGAAGCATGGAAATGCCGTCGTTGATATTACGCATAGACACATCGTAACCACGACTTTGTGAAATGAGGCGATTGGAGATAAGAAGCCCTGCTGCATCGTCTCCGGCACGGTTAATCCGACTGCCAGATACAAGCCTGTCTGAAGAAGAAGTATGACTTTCATTGGCATAATTGATGTGCCGATAAAACATCATTCCTTGGTAATCATTAACAATATGTCCACCCATTACATTGGCTCCTATTATAGGACAGTATCGTTTTCCGCTTTTTACCGCTGTTAGTCAGTTCCCTTGTCTAATTATCTGGAAAATATAGATTTCTTTGTTCAACGCAGTAACTGCAAATAAGACTGAGAAATAGATTTTGCCTGCGAGAGCATCGACATTCCCGCATTTTGAAGCATGGATGATTTGGTGAATCTCACCGTCTCTTTACCAAAGTCAGTGTCCTGAATTCGGCTATTCGCAGCGGCAATACTCTCATTGTTTTTACCCAGATTATTGAGGCTGTGCTCCAGCTTGCTGTGCATTGCACCAATTTCTGAGCGCTGCTCATTGAGTCTTCTCGCGGCGACGTCAATAACAGATACAGCGGCTTGCGCCCCACTGATAGTGGTGAGGTCTATGTCGTCGACTGTGACATTTTTTCTATTATTAGGCGGGTTCAATGTGTCCCCATCTGTGTGGTTTTTTATTCCGAGGATATCAACCAGCGTCTGCGAGCCATCGTCACCATCATAAATCCAAGTGTCATCATTGTGTCCTATAGGAACATTATTGTTTCGCCACTCTTCACTGACGAATAATTGAAGGGTATTGTCATCGCCGACAGAAAAGCGAAAGGCGTCCTCAGAAAGTGAACCAGTTCCTTGGCCATTAAAACTGTTTAATCGGGTCGCTAATTCTTGAAGATCATCGCCTTCCTTTCCGTATAGCTCAAAATGTTCTGAAAGTTGAGAATCGTTTTCCAACCACAATCTGATGTAATTATTGCCATCGGGGACAACCCAATTATCCGGCATGCTGTTTTTTGCCACGAAGAGCGTACCACCAAACTCGTCCTGATCTGGTCGAATACTCCCTAGTGATAATTGCATAGCCTCGCCAGATTCAGCACCTATTTGAATGGACCGAGTGCCGAATTCGCCGTTCAGTAGCTTTTGTCCACCAAAAGAGGTGGTCTCAGCGATGCGTGTTAGTTCATCTTGCAGGGCCACGACTTCCTGTTGTAAAGCTTCGCGCTCTTTTGTCTCATTACTACCGTTAGCGGCTTGTAGGGCGAGGTCTCTCATACGGTGGAGTATCTCAACCGATTCTTCGATAGCGCCATCAGCAGTTTGAAGAATAGAGATGCCGTCGTTAATGTTACGCATAGATACGTCGTATCCACGGCTTTGTGATATTAATCGGTTAGATATCATCAGGCCCGCCGCATCGTCTCCGGCACTATTAATCCGAATGCCCGATGCAAGCTTATTTGATGAAGAGGTATTAGTTTCATTGGCATGATTAATATGCCGATGAAACATCATTCCTTGATAATCATTAACAATATGTCCACCCATATTGAAAACTCCTTAACCAAGGTTATGTTTTATTTTTTCCATATATCTTTAACGTTCTAAAAAATGAACTCTTTAATCATTTTCAGTTTTTTATATCAACTATTTTCCTTATCTTATTTTGCTTATTAAATTCAATTATTTATATATAGAATGATGGTGTGTAATATTGGGTTTTTTTACAGCATGTTGATCTTAATAGACAATTTATAAATATTATTGTACGTGAGTTTTAATTAAGAATTACAACTTCAAAGGCCAGTGAATATTTCATTACTGGCCTTTTAACGAATACATTTCAGTTAGTCAAAAAGGTGTGTACCGTGTGTCAATGCACCACCGGCACGAAGTGCTGCAGCTACATGTATTGTTTCAGCAAATTCCTCTTCAGTTGCACCCGCTTTAATTGCAGCATTTTTGTGTGCTTCAATACAGTAGGCGCATTGTGTTGTCAGTGCGACAGCGATTGCCATCAGTTCTTTGTACTTTTTGGGAATCGCGCCATCTGCCAGCGCATGATTATCGTAATCCCAGAATCCCTTTGTAGTATCGGCGTTATGTTCTTTTAGCTTCGCCAATTTTTTTAGGTTCGCCATGTCATGCATATTGCTCTCTCCGTATCAGTACTTTTTTGTTTTCTGTCTTGGTGGGTTTAAGTTAACGCTTCCACATGATGTTCGCGAAAGACAAAAGCTATGGCATGGAGAAAGATTAGGTTGTTCGCAGCGTTTAAGTGATTGGTTATGTGATTAGGTAGCAGATAAAAATAGGCGCTTATTATCGTAAGCGCCGGAAGGGGATCAGTTGTTATTTTCTTGTTCTGTCTGCTCTGCGACCTTATACGCCGGACGAGATGACAGGGTGTCGTGGTAGCGGGCAATGTTCGGGAAGTTTGCGATGGCACCTTGCTGTGCAAGTACATCTGCGATAAACGACATCATAATGTCCGCGCCGGACAGTTTGTCGCCAACCAGATAGGTTGTGTTTTCAAGCGACTGGTTGATGTACCCCAGAATCTTCGCGGCTTCTGAGTTGGCATAGCTTCAAGAAACTCAGTTTTGGCAGGTTCACGCTTCAGGAAAGTCACCAGCAATAATGGCAACATTGCCGAGCTTTCCGCAAAGTGCATCCAATAGAGGTAATCAGCATACTCAGCGCTGCCACGCGCAGGAGAAAGTTCACCCTCGGCAAATTTGCTGATGAGGTATTCGGTGATCGCACCGGATTCGGCCAGCATCTTCCCATCTATTTCAATAACCGGTGATTTACCCAATGGGTGAACGGCTTTCAGCGCTTCAGGTGCCAGAAAAGTCTGAGCATCACGTTGATACGAAACGACCTCATAAGGTTGTTTCAGTTCTTCCAATAGCCAGATGATGCGCTTTGAACGTGACTTATTCAGATGATGAAGTTTGATCATGTTTATATTCCTTATTAATTCACATTTAATCAGTCGTTGGCGACTTGGATTACCACTTTGCCGAAGTTCTTGCCATCCAGAACATCAATCAACGCCTGCGATGATTGCTCCAATCCTTCTAAACGTTGCTCTTTATAAGTAATCTTGCCTTCTGCCATCCATTGGCCCATTTGTGCAGCAAACTCCGGATAGCGATGCCCGTAGTCATCCATGATGATAAATCCACGCATGGTAATGCGTTTCACCAGCAACAGACCTGCTAATTGAGAGAGGCGATCGACACCCTGTGGTAATTCAGTGTTGTTGTATTGCGAAATCAGACCGCAAAGAGGAATACGCGCAGAGGTGTTGAGCAGTGGCATTACGGCATCAAACACTTTTCCGCCGACGTTTTCGAAATAGATATCGATACCTGTTGGGCAAGCTTCTGCCAATTGAGTAGCGAAATCGTCAGATTTGTGGTCGATACAAGCATCAAGCTTAAGGGTCTCAAGCGCATAGCGACATTTTTCTTCACCACCGGCGATACCGACAACGCGACAGCCTTGCAGTTTACCGATTTGGGCGACCATCGAACCGACTGCTCCAGTTGCGGCAGCTACCACTAGTGTTTCTCCGGCTTTCGGTTGACCGATATCCATCAGGCCCATATACGCGGTAAAGCCCGGCATACCCATCACGCCGAGGGCATAAGAAGGCGGCATACGCGTCGGATCAAGCTTAATCAGGCCTGTTCCATCTGATAAGGCATAATCTTGCCAACCCGCAAAGCTCAGTACCCAATCGCCCTCATTAAAGTCTTCATTGTGTGAGGTTTCGACTCGGCTGACAGTACCACCAACCATGACACCGCCAAGTGCAACGGGGTCAGCGTATGACTCCACATCATTCATTCTGCCGCGCATGTAGGGGTCGATAGAAAGGTAAACGGTGCGAAGAAGCACCTGACCTGCCGAAGGCGTCGGAATTTCAGCGTCTTTCAGTGCGAAGTTTTCAAGGGTCGCGCGCCGAAAGGGCGAGCTGCGAGTGTCATTTGGCGGTTTATCGTTGTTGATTGTGTCATGTTGATTTCCTTAAATTTGGCGTAAAGAGGCCCGCACCTGAAAGCAGGTGTTCAATTTGTGTTTTGTTTAAACGGGTAACCGACGGTTCGTCAGCTACCCGTCAGCCTGAATGAGAAAGGTGATCAGGCTTTTTTCAGACAATCAATGTCAGGATCATAAGCTGCGATTTAAGATCCGTCGGCTGCTATCAAGATCGATATCTTGATGTTCGCCCAAGTGGGTCATCTTGTGATCAGTCAAGTGTTGGACAAGCGGGTCAATGCAGGTTGCATCAAGCTGGTAGTCGCCAAGTCGGGTTTTCACGCCCACCGATTCGAAGAACTCGCGTGTTTTGATGATTGCTTGTGTGGCTTTTTCAGCGTCATCGCCTTCTGTCATTCCCCAGACGCGTTCCGCGAATTGCGCCAGTTTGGCCTGCTTCTGTTGCTGCTTTTCTTCAAGCAGAGAAGGGAGAATAACGGCCAGTGTTTGCGCGTGATCCAGACCGTATAAAGCTGTTAACTCATGACCAATCATATGGGTTGCCCAGTCTTGCGGGACGCCTGTCCCAATGAGGCCATTCAACGCCTGCGTTGCTGCCCACATCAGGTTTGAGCGAGCTTCATAGTCTTCTGGATTTGCCATTGCCTTGGGGCCATCTTCGACCAGAGTTTGTAAAATGCCTTCTGCAAATCTGTCTTGTACTTTGGCGTTAACCGGATACGTCAGGTATTGCTCGGTAACATGAACGAATGCATCAACAATACCGTTTCCGACTTGTCTTGGTGGCAGCGTGAAGGTTTTGACCGGATCAAGAATCGAGAACTGAGGAAAGACAGTTTCGCTGATAAAGGCCATTTTTGCCTGAGCGGCATCATAGGTGATCACCGATACCTTGTTCATTTCTGACCCTGTTGCAGACAATGTCAGTACAGCACCAAATGGCATCGCTTCTTTCAGTTTCGCACCGCCAGTTTTCAGGATATCCAAAGGTTCACCGTCATACAGGCTGGCCGCTGCAACAAACTTTGTGCCGTCAACCACTGAGCCGCCGCCAACGGCGAGAAGGTAATCAGTACCTTCGTTTTTAACTTGCTCAACCGCCTTGATCATCGTTTCGTATTTCGGGTTAGCTTCTATGCCTCCGAACAAGGAAACCTTGCGGTCACCCAGAGCTGCTTCTACTTCATCAAGGGTGCCAAATTTTCGAGCACTCTCTCCACCGTACAAGACCATGACGTTTGCATCCTCTGGGATCAGAGTGGAAAGACGCGAGATTTGTCCCTGACCAAATACGATACGGGTAGGATTGTAGAACTCGAAGTTATTCATCATGCTTCCTCAGTCAATCGTTTTAGAATTCAATTAGACCAGTCGTCTAGTTTTGTCCCCAAAAAATGCCCACTCCTATTGTGGGCACATTTAGCACAGGTTGGGGGTCTTATTTACAACCCAGTAGCGATCGGGTTGTCTCCATCGCCAGTTCAAGGTGCTTACCATCTCTATGAAGCTTGGTTAGCAATGAAGCGCCTAACCAGAGTTGATAAAGATGGGCTGAGAGCTTGTACGCATCACAGTCATGAAGCGATCCATCGTTGATCCCTTCTTCAATTACATCAGCAATTTTCTGCGTGATTTTTTCTGTACCATCACGTAACGTCAGGCGCATTGGCTCTGATAAATCAGCGACTTCGGCACTTAACTTTACCACCAGACATTTTTGGGTTTCAGGGTCGCAATGTACTTCTTGCCACGCCTGCCACAATGCCATGAGTTTCTGTTGCCCTGTTTTACCGGGCTGTTGAAACAAGTCTGACAGCAAGTCTTGGTAATAAGCGAAGTAATCAATCAGTACGGCTTTGCCATAGTGTTCTTTCGATTCAAAGTAATGATAGAAAGAGCCTTTGGGTACTCCTGCCACTTTCAGAATCGTGCTTAGACCAACCGAACTGAACCCACCGTTAGAGAAAATATCTCTACCGACGTCGAGTAAATGCTGCTGTGTATGTTGATGCTTAGATTTCATAATTGAGGATACTAGAGAAAACTAGACCGGTCGTCTAGAGGTTTTTAACAGAAATTGCTATGCGTATTTTCGTCTATCAACATCAGTCGGTCGTCCATCAGCTGTTCGAACTCTTCAAAAAGATTGCTTTTCTAGATATATAACTGGTTTGTATTTATTGTTTCAGTGATCAGATATACCCGCGCATGAGAGAGGTAAAGGGTACTCTTTTGGCTGAATCACGCCAAAAATTCAGTGATATGTTAAATCAGCTTACGGCATCCAGTATTGATTTTTATCGCTCAATCATGAGCGATGATGGACTCCTTCAACTGCAGCAGACCTTGAAAAAAATATTGAATGCGCTGTAGTTGCCGGTTTGTCGTGATCTTTTGAGGGGTGACATAACCACAATAAATTTATGGTTTATTTTCTTTAGTTTACCACATATTGACTATACTTTTTGAAAAGTTATAGCTGTGAATGGCTACTCACAGCTGTATTGATCATACAGTGGTGTTTTGTTGAAAATTTGGAGAAATGATAGAGAAAAGCATGAAATATGCCGCGATCTGGCTGCTATTCGCTATTTATTAAAACAACCCTATTTTTCTCACCAGCGGCCTTGCCCGGGTTGCGATTCTCCATGCAGTTGCAGCGGATCACCCACCTGTACCTGTGACTGCACCCCAAGTGTCCCTTCGTCCCCAAGGCTTTGTCGTCTGAGCCCGCACGGTTTCCTGTTGAGAGGCATATCGTTCCCATGGTTTTCTCACTCAACATGCTTCGCGTTTGCAAACCTTACTGGTCATGTGAGGGCCATAATGACAATCTCGGTAAGCCTTTCAGATTGCCGCAGGTTTGGTTTTACTCAAGTACATCGCTTTACCCAAAGATAATCGCGGTTTATTTAACCTCGCTGAAAGGGACCAAAAGTATTCGATACTCATGGCAAATCACCTTGTCTTACACCGACAGCATTTTGATCGTGGGTACGCTATTCAGCCACACATTGATGCGGGAACAGTCCCGGACTTAGCTCACCTTCAGAATGATGTTCAGGTTATTGCGGACGGGCTTTGGGATGGCGTGATGTCGATTGCAGGAGAGTGGGAAGAAAAAGCCGAGCGTTTGTTAAATCACCCGGCGTAATTTTCTGGTGCGGAAATTTAATTCTTATCAGGAAAACGTGCGTTGCGCGTGACGGGCAAGCCCTGCCGTTACAGAGCCAAAGTAGTCTCCAGCCACGATAGGCACACCGGGTAACTCTCTTTCCATTAATGCACGAAGAATCGGCGAGCGTGCGCTGCCGCCTGTCATGTAGATCACATCTGGCTTGTCCTGAGACTGGGTCAGTGCGCCTTGAACCAGCTCCACAATCTTGCTTGCCGGGGTTTCAATGGCTTCAGCGAGTTGACCACTGCTGATGTGGGTCTCGATCTGACTGGCGCTCAGTGGGATTGATGACAAAAATTCCGGTTGTTCAGAGAGTGAAATTTTCGCCTCTTCCGCATGGCGGACAATCTGATATCCCAGTGTTTGCTGGTGGACTTCAATCAATCTCTGCAGTAACTGTGGTGATTCGGCATCGCGCCTCAACTGGTCTAGTACCTTGAGATTGCTGGTAGCATAAAAGTCCGTTTGCGCAGCGACATTGTTGATGGCGATCGGGTTCCAGAACTGCATGACTGGCATTTCTATGCCCCGTTGGCTTTTACTGTTTTTACCAAAAGCGGGCATCAGATTTTCAAAGGCGAGAGCGATATCGAGATCGTTTCCGCCGACACGACATCCACAATGGCTCAACAAACTATCTGGGCGATCGGTTTTATCACGATAACTTGGGCCCATTCTGATCATTGAGCAGTCTGTGGTACCACCACCAATATCGACAACCAGCACGGTTTTGTCTTCCGTCAGCTGACTTTCGTAGTCGAGCCCCGCTGCAACGGGTTCAAACTGGAAGGCAATATCCTGAAAGCCTGCTCGCAAGGCCGCATTTTTCAGAATGGCTTCCGCCTGCATATTGGCTTTGTCTCCGCCAAGCCCCTGAAAGTTGATTGGTCGGCCTATAACGGTCTGCGTGATATCTTGCTGGAGATGTGATTCAGCTTGCTGCTTGATATTCGACATCATGGCGCACACCAGATCTTCGAAAAAACGGATCTGGATGTCTCTCAGGCCAGTGGCACCTAAAAAGGACTTGGGTGATTTGACGTAATACACCTCTTCAGGGTCGTCGAGGTAGGTATCAAGTGCCGCTTGACCAAATACCAAGTCACCGTGCATCAGCTCGATGCCTTCTTCTCTGTTATTCGCGATGGCGCTGCGAAGAATTTGCTCCCCCAGCTTATCTGACGGCGTGAGACCAAAAAAGCGATACAGGTATTCACTCACGGACTCTCGGGTCGGGGCACAAAGGGTTGACGGAATAAAGCAGCTGTCGCCTTCAAGCGGGATAAGGCGAGGTGTATTTCCTTCCATTACAGCGACTGAACAGTTCGCCGTGCCATAGTCAAATCCGATAAACATGAATCACCTACATTGTCGGGAAAAGGCGGGACAGTCTACGGAAAATCATAGTAAAGACAAGAGCAATTAGCGTTGGTTTGGGAGAATTCACAGAATAGTGACAGGTTAAAAATGTATAAAAATAAGTAAGATAAAGGCCCACACCTGATGCGGGCCAGAGAAATCGCTATTCAGTGATTGCGAGAAATCAGAACTGGTAAGACGCAGACACTTTGATGTTGCGGCCCGGCTCGTAATCATCAGTGGTGAAACCTCGGGCAGCACCAGAGCGAGAAGCATGAGAGACGTAGGTCTCGTTTAGTACGTTGTCGATACCCAGCGTAACTGACAGACTCTCAATGTCTGACGGCATCCATTGCGCGTAAACGTTATGGACGTTGTAGCCCTCTTTGATCGGTTTACCTGCCAACACATTCTTTTCGTCAAGCACGAAGACAGAGGTCCAACCAAATAAGGTTTCAATGTTCTCTGCTTCGTAGTCGACGGTCAGGGCAATACTGTCACCAATATCAGTACTTCTCCCGTTAGCAGTAACGGCATCACCTGTCGCCAGATCCTTGTTGTCAGATTTCGAGTAGGATAATTTAGCGCTCACGTTTTCGTAACCGTAGCTTGCACTCAGCTCAGCGCCCTTGTATTCCACATCACCCGTATTTTTCAGCAGATAGCCGTTGCCGTTCCACTGTTCGGAGATATGGTCGTTAATTCGGGTATTAAATAACGTCAGGTTCGAGCTAAAGCTATGCTCACCGACTGTTTTCGCAAAACGAACGCCACCCTGTGTGTTTTGGCCTGTTTCCGCTTTAATATCGTCAGCGAGGTAGGTTTTATCCTGATACTTGATAAAGGTTTCCAGTAACTCCGGGCCTTTGAACAGGGTGCGGGTGTTGGCAAACACCGTCCATTCAGGTGTCACCGCGTACTCAGTACCCAAAGACCAGGTGGTATCAGAGAAATCATGGCTGCCTGTCATGGCATTGCGTCGATAATCATCGAAGCGAAGGCCCGCAGTAAAATCCCACTTCTTGTTAATGTGCAGTGTATTTTCCACAAATGCTGCTGCTGATTTAGCAGACTCACTCATGAACTCAGTGTCACCAAATTCACTCTTACTGGTTTTGCTCAGGTAATCGACACCATAGGTTAACTGGTTCTTAAGCCCTGCGATGACGATGTCTGATTGCAGGGTGACGTTTCCGCCCGTGTTGCTATTGGTGGCTGTGTTTATCGATTCACGGCCAAATCGCGCCCAACCTGTTTGACTCTCATCACGTTCAATGAAGGTTTTGCTGTTGAAGAGTGTCGCTTTTCCTTTCAGGCTAGATGTCTTCAGCGTGTAGCCAAGTGTGACAGTGTCTCTGTCATATTGCGTCGGTAGCAGCAAGTCACCTGAAAGCCCAGCATTCGCTTCACCGTTCATATCCGGGCGAGGGCTGTAATCACCTTTGTCACGGTAGGCGTCATAAGCAAGTTCGATGCGATGGCCATCAGCAGGTTCAATACCGACTTTGGCTAACAGGTTGACCACATCGCCTGCGGTTCCGAAGGTTTCTTCACCTTCTCCATCACGAAAATTATTGCGCTGAATTTGGTGGCCATAAACCATGGCGTCAACGTCATCGCTCAGTTGCCCGAACAGCGTCAGAGAGGTTTGTCGACTGTTGTTATCAGCAAAGCCACCGAAGAGACGGCCACCGAACTCTTGATCATTTTCGAGAAGGTCTTTGGCATTTTTCGTTTCAAAATTTACCGCACCACCCAGTCCGCCTTGCGTCACTGAGTTGTTTCCTACTTTGATGTCAGCGCTTTTTAGAATGTCGGGGTTCAGGGTCAGGTTACCGATATGGTGGAACATATTGGCATGCTGTGACGCGCCATCCAGTCGGATATCGAGATCAGTTTCATTGAGGCCGCGAATATTGATTCGCTGATTTACTGAGTGTGTACCGCCCACATCGACACCCGGGATATCACGCAAGATATCAGACATATGGTCTGCCTGTTTCAGTGCCATATCGTCTGCGATAAGCGATTCAGAGTCACTGGAGACTTTGGTTCCCCAGACGACAACTTCCTCAAACTGGGAATCAGGCTCAGCCCATGCTGAGTGGCTAATTGCCAGACCAATAGCGAGACATAATGCAGATTTCTTTTGAAGATGGACGTTACTACTTTCCATGCGATACAACCTTTTAACTCTAAATGAAAGTGATAATAATTATCATTTATGATAAATTGCGGCTTTTTTCAGGGAAAGGATATTCAGTTATGCGGGATTGCATATTTGTTATTAGGAAAATGCAGTATGGGAAAAATACAATCCTTTCGCACACATGTGGTTCACCTGACGTCAGATAGTCAGCCTGCAAAAACAGAGGAACAGTTTTTAGAAAGAGGCTGTGGCAGCTTACAGCAGATACCCATGAAAGGGCGTGTTTTTAGTTATGAAAACTCTGACGCATTTTCACTGCATGGCGGCAAAACCTATAACGAGGCCAATACCTTTCTTGCATCATCTGCTCCTGCGGGTTTGGTGCTAACGTTTCTTCTTTCGGGGAAAGTGAACGTCAACTACGACGGTCTGGCTTTTGATTTGGATGCTAGCGAGCAACCCAAATGCCTGTTGGTCAACCTTTCTAAAACCGTGCCTTTCTACAGGCGATTGCAAGCGGGTGAGGAGTCAGAAAAGCTCAACGTTGTTTTCCTTCCTCAGTGGGTCATCGAAAGATCACGTCCAGATTGTATGACCAGCCTATTTATGGAAAAACACCTGACGCATGCCTTGATAAATCCGAGTCAGCAACTGTGCGATATTGCTAAAGATATTCTTTGGATGCGGGAGCCGAATACATTTTCTGAACGAATCTTTGTTGACCGTCTGGTGTATCAATTAATGGGCGAGGTTTTTGATTCTCTGTCTGTTGCCGATTTCACACAAATAGAGAGTGGTCACGAGTATGTTATCAAATCCAACAATGAGCGGCTTGATGATGGGTTGACTGGTTACATCGAGGCGCATCTCGATGATGATTTGAGCCTCGAAAGGCTGGCATCAACATTTCATACCAGCGTATCAAACTTACAGCGTAAGGCCAGGGAGCAGCTTGGGGAGCCACTCAACCGCTATGTAAGGCGTCGCCGTCTTGAGATCGCAAAATTTCGGCTGACCGAAAGGTTGATGACGGTTAGTCAGGCTGCATACAGTGCCGGGTATCAACACCCTTCCAACTTTACCAATGCGTTCAAACGCGAATTTGGCTTTTCACCCAGCCAACTTACTGAAACACAGTTATTGTCGGCCAAAGAAGATAAATAAAGACCGCCAGCTGTATGGTGTTGATCACGACAGTACTGCGGTGATAGATGGCAAAGCGTTTAAGGTCACCGTTATCTGATGCTTCATTTGCCTTGGGCATCAGGTACTGTCGGGACACCACAAATCCGACAAAGCACAACGAGCAGAGTGCCAGGTGTATCAAGTTGTTGTTATCTGCAAACCAGAAGGTAAAGACAAGAACACCATTTATCAGGCCAAAGAACAGGTAATACCAAGGGAAAAAGGCGCGAATGAACACCGAGAACTGTTCTTTACTGAGTTGGGTAAATAGTAGAGGTGCAAATAACACCTGGAAGGTCACCATACCGCCAACCAAAATCACCAATCCAAACAAAGTTATAAGAGCCATATCCCCCTCCTTTACCTTTTGTTTACGAAAGCAGGTATTTCGGGATCAGCGAAGAAAGATGAAAAAATGAGAAACACGAATGACAAATTGTTCGGGGCCTTGTTTGGTCACTATGTCTGTTATTGCTGTTTTCATCGCGCCCTTTGATGTGGGTTGTTAGAACAAAAGGCGCGGTAACTTGTGATTAAAGTTAGAGGCAGAGCGACGTGTGTTGGCAGGAAGTTAGGTAATTATCTCATTGCCAGAGCATTTGCCTTTTTCGAACATTGCCAGGTTATTCAGCGTCGTTTCAGCGATGTTGCCTAACGCCTCTTCTGTCAGAAACGCCTGATGCCCGGTGAAAAGTACATTGTGGCAAGAAGATAAGCGACGGAACACGTCATCTTTGATCACGTCATTGGATTTATCTTCGAAGAACAGCTCCTGCTCGTTTTCGTAAACATCGACGCCCAATGCACCAATTTTGCTGTCTTTCAGTGCTTCAATCGCATCTTGTGAATGGATGAGCCCGCCTCGACTGGTATTGATGATCATTACGCCATCACGCATTTTGTAGAATGCTTCTGCATCCAGCATATGGTAGTTTTCTGCACTCATGGGGCAGTGCAGGGTAATAACATCAGCGCGATGATATAGGTCATCGAGGTCGGTATATTCAGCGCCAAGTTCCACCGCGAGCGGGTTTTCGAATGGGTCGTAAGCCAGAATGTGCATCCCGAACCCTTTGAGGATCCGTATGGTCGCGATACCAATTCGGCCTGTCCCAATCACGCCCACCGTTTTGCCATGAAAGTTGAAACCTTTTAGTCCCTCGAGAGAGAAATTGGCCTCTCTGGTGCGCTGATACGCACGGTGTATGCGGCGGTTCAGGCTAAGCATCAAACCAATGGTGTGTTCCGCGATAGATTCTGGTGAGTAGGCTGGTACCCGAACAACTTGCAGCCCCAGTGATCTTGCACTGTCCAAATCCACCTTATCGAATCCTGCGCAGCGCATGGCAATGATTTTAACGCCGTGCGAGGCAAGGATCTCCAGCACTTCAGCACTCAAATCATCATTGACGAAGGCGCAGACGGCGTCAAAACCTTCTAGAAGTTTCGCAGTCTGCTCGGTGAGTCTGAAATCAAAAAATTGCAGGTGGTGGTTGAAGTGCTCGTTGTATTTGGTCAACGATTCTTGGTCGTAGCGCTTGGTACTGAATACAGCGACTTTCATAGTGTCTTACCTGAAAAGCATCTCGGTCAGCCAAGAATTATCCGTTCTTAATGGTCTGTCAATGGGATAGGCAGTAGATCCGGTCTGGTTGGGGAATATTGTAGCAAAAACACAGGCGGGAGCTATTGTGTGAAAGAAAGTGAATGGGCCGATGACATATAGGCCTGAAGAGATCCTGATATTCGCTTTTTCGTTACAAATATCAGGATTTTATCGCATGAAATGCTATCGGCTCTCTGTGAATACAAAATGTTAACCAACCAATGGTTAATATCTAGCACAGTGATTATTCACTACAGCAATCAGTGTGCTTTTAACATCGACACGCATAACTCTGAAAAGTTGCTGGCCTGTGCAGATGTGTAACGTCCCCTCAGGGTAAATACCCCTATCTGCCGTTCTACATACGGCGAGTCCAGTGGGAGCCAGCACAGGTTTTCGGTTTTATCGCTGAACGCAAGGCGAGGCAGGGTTGTGATGCCCACACCATGTTCGAGAAGTGAGAACAACGACGTAATGTTCTCAACCGAGTAGAGTGCTTTTTCAGCCAACAGTGCAGCGGGTGTATTAGACAGTAACGAACAGGTTCCGTTTCTGATGAAAGGATATTCAGCAATATCCTCCCATCGAATGGCCCTGCGATTGTCTGCCAGTATCGGGTGATCATTGGTACATACGACACCAACGGGGTCACTCAGAAGCGGCTCAAAAAGAAAGTCATCATCATTCATATGAAGACAATTACCGAGAGCTAGATCGACCTCTCCCGCAAGAAGCTTGGCTTCCACACCTGCGGCGTTGTCATCAATCAATGAAACATGAACATTTGGAAAGCGATTGGTGAATTCAGCGAGGACGCTGGGAATAAGTTTGGCCGCGACGGAAGGGACGCTGGCGATTCGGACAACACCGGTTTCGCCTGATGCTGCAGCCTTTAGGTCAGTATCGAAGTCATCATAAATTTTTAGGATCACTTTCACCTTAGGTAAACAGTATTGACCGAATGGTGTCAGCTGAGCTTTGTGCCCGCTCTGAAAAAGTGATTGTCCTAAAATTCGTTCAAGCTCTTTCACCGATGTTGAAAGCGCTGCTTGTGTTCGATTGGCCCTAGAGGCAGCGGCTCTGAATCCTCCCATCTCCGCGACTAGTGAAAAATGAACCAACTGTTGGATCTTGATGCTCATACTTCCTCCTTTATGTTCGTCGAGCATTCTCTAATGTTTTTTAATAAGTTTTTTTTATCAATTGTCAGAAATTTATCGTTAGATTTATCAATAAAGAGTACGCATAGTAACCCTGCATAACAAATATGGATTCGATTGATTGGCCAGGGAGTTTCATTTTGAAGACAAGTGTTCAAACAGATTTGTTCGCTTCCAAAGCACCACTAAGCTGGGCTATCGCAAGCGGTGGCGTTGTATATACCGCACAAATCCCTATCGATAATCGTGGACAGGTTGTTGAAGGGGGAATCGAAGCACAGTCCAAGCAGGTGATGGATAACCTGATGTCGACACTCCATTCAGCCGGTGTGGGTGCTGATGCGGTACTTCAGGTATTGATTTATGTCACTGACCGAGACTATCTGAAAACATTTAACGGGATATACAGCGAGTATTTTCAATCCCCGTACCCCAACCGTGCGGCAATGGTGGTAGCGGGATTGGCCCGTGAAGAAATGCTGGTTGAGCTGGTGGTTTATGCCGCCGCGCAGCAGTAATAAGGCAAAAAGTGGCACACGACAACGTCTAGAGTTAAAGCGGGTAAGAAATAGAATTAAATCATAACGGAGTACTCCAATGTCAATGAACAGCGAAAATGCACTGTACATTAATGGCGAATGGCAACAGGGAAAGACAACGCTGGCAAACATCAACCCCTCTGATATCAGCGAATCATTAGGTGAGTTTGCACAGGCTGAAAAAAAGCAGGTTGAAGAGGCCATCGCGGCTGCAAGAGCAGCACAGCCAGTTTGGGAAAAAGTGCCACTCGAGAAGAAACTGACCATACTCCGTGCGATTGGTGATGAGTTGATTGCACGAAGCGAAGAACTCGGCGCTTTGCTGTCCCGCGAAGAGGGAAAGCCGTTAGCAGAGGGCAAAGGTGAGATTTATCGCGCCGGGCAATTCTTTCAATATTACGCGGCGGAAGTACTCAGACAAATGGGCGATATTGCTGACTCCGTTCGTCCCGGTGTGCAGGTCGAGGTGACCCGAGAGGCGGTGGGGGTGGTGGCCATTATTTCACCATGGAATTTCCCGACCGCAACGGCATCTTGGAAAATCGCTCCTGCGTTGGCCTTTGGTAACAGTGTTATTTGGAAACCCGCCAATCTGACGCCTGCAAGCGCCGTGGCATTGACGGAAATCATTGACCGTCAGGGTCTGCCACCGGGCACTTTCAATCTGTTAGTCGGGTCTGGCCGTGATGTCGGTGACAGTCTGATTCATAGCCCGGATATTGATGCCGTCAGTTTCACAGGCTCGGTGGACGTAGGCCGACAGGTCGCTGCTGCAACAGCGCCGAACTTCGTACGCTGCCAGCTTGAAATGGGCAGTAAGAATGCTCTCTATGTGGCAGAAGATGCTGACATTACGATTGCTGTAGAAGCTGCGCTTGCTGGGTCATATTCCGGTACAGGTCAAAAATGTACCGCGTCGTCTCGCTTGGTTGTTCACAAAAACGTTCACGATGCTTTTGTTGAAGCCATGATTGCGCGTCTTCAGTCTGTTGAAGTAGGCCCAGCGCTGAAAGAGGGCATCTTTATGGGACCCGTGGTCGATGAAAAGCAACTGAGCTCCAACCTTCGCTGGGTTGAGGCGGCGAAAGCACACGGAGCTGAACTGGTCCATGGCGGTGAAACCCTCACCCGTGAGACGGAAGGTTTTTACATGGCTCCCACTCTGTTCACAGGGACAGACAATAGCTGGGATGTGAATCAGGAAGAAATTTTCGCCCCCATGGCATGCGTCATCAAAGTCGATGATTTTGAGCAGGCGATGAACACCGTCAATGACACCCGCTTTGGCCTCACCGCAGGCATCATCACTCAGAGCCTGAAAAACAGCGCCCTATTCAAACAGCAGGCGCAAACGGGCTGTGTCATGGTCAATCTGCCCACTGCAGGTACGGATTATCACGTGCCATTTGGCGGCAGAAAGTCGTCAAGCTTTGGACCTCGCGAGCAAGGCCAATACGCGAAAGATTTTTATACCGTGGTTAAAACGGCGTATCAGCGTGCTTACTGAGCACGCCATTAAATATTGAATTGAAAGGAGATGCCGTCATGTACAGTGATCAGATAAATATTGATGGTCTGCAGTATTGCCGTTGGGACAGAGCGTATTTCGAACAGCTGAGAAACAGCGGCCTTAATGGTGTGCATGTCACTTTGGTGTATCACGAGAATGCGCGGGAAACGTTGACGCGTTTTGCACAGTGGCAACGTCTGTTTGAGTTGAACAGTGATCTGATCATGCCTGTACTTGACGCTAACGATTTGCGAGAAGCAAAGCGCCAGGGGAGAGTGGGGATTTTCTTCGGCGCGCAAAATTGCTCACCCATTGATGATGAAATCGGTCTTATCTCTGTGATGCGTCAGCTTGGTCTGTTGATCATGCAGCTGACCTATAACAACCAAAGCCTTCTGGCGACGGGCTGTTATGAGCAAGATGACAGTGGAGTGACCCGTTTCGGTAAACAGGCAATAGAAGAAATGAACCGGGTTGGAATGATTATCGATATGTCACACAGTGCGGAACGTTCGACGCTGGATGCTATCGATTTGTCATCACGACCTATTTGTATCAGTCATGCTAACCCTTCGGTGCATCATCAGGCACTTCGCAATAAGTCTGATGCGGTGTTGAAGGCCATGACAGAACGAGGCGGCCTGTTGGGCTTCAGCCTCTATCCTTTCCATCTACCTGACGGCAGTCAGTGCACGCTGGATGCTTTTTGCTCAATGATTGCTGATTGTGCTGAGCGTTATGGCGTCGATCGTTTGGCGATTGGCAGCGATCTTTGTCAAAACCAGCCACAAAGTGTACTCGACTGGATGAGAAATGGACGATGGTCAAAAGCTATGGATTTCGGTGAGGGCTCGGCATCAAATGCGGGTTGGCCGGACGCTTTACCATGGTTTCCCGATAGCTCGGGCTTTAAAAATATCTACTCTGGTTTGATTGAAAAAGGATTTAGTGAATCGGAGACAGCCAAGATTCTCGGTGGAAACTGGCTGAGTTTCTTAGAATCCGGCACCCGGCCGGCCTAAGCGCGAAGTCGTCGGTTTATAAGCTGCTGACGACAAGGAGCAGGATCAGGATTGATCCGATTAAAGGAGACAAATCATGTCTAACTCAATAAACCCGTCCAAAGCATCAGAGACGGGGAATTCAAACGTGGAAGCAAAAAAACTCGGCTTAGATAATCCCGCATTCTGGATCAGCGGTGGCTTTCTGGCTCTCTTCGCAACCATTGCGATGATAGACAGCAAGCTTCTGTCATCACTGGTTAATAGTGGTTTCGGATGGTCAGTGCAGGTCTTTGGTGCCTATTGGCAAGCACTGTTACTTTTGACTTTTGTCATCGGTCTGATCTTGGCGTTTAGCGGTCTTGGGCGTGTCAGACTGGGCGCAATAGCCAAGCCAGAAATGGACGGTTTCAAGTGGATGTCTATCATCCTCTGTACATTGCTTGCAGGTGGTGGTGTATTCTGGGCGGCAGGTGAGCCGATCGCTCACTATGTCAGTCCTCCGCCACTGTATGGCGCTGAAGAAAATACCACAATCCGTGCTTTTAACGCGCTTGCGCAGTCGTTTATGCACTGGGGTTTTCTTGCGTGGGCAATTCTTGGCACGCTGACCTCGATTGTATTGATGCGTCTGCACTATGACAAAGGGCTGCCACTTCAACCTCGCACGTTGCTTTATCCCATTTTTGGTGAAAAAGTCCTCACACCTGTCTTCGGCGGAATCATTGATGGGTGCTGCATTATTGCTGTAGCGGCAGGTACAATCGGACCCATTGGGTTTCTGGGCTTGCAAATCAGCTATGCGCTGAACGATCTCTTTTCTGTTCCCGATTCATTTGTCACCCAATTCATTATCATTTTGATGGCGATTGCCATTTACACCGTTTCAGCACTGAGTGGGCTTAATCGCGGCATTCAGATCCTGAGTCGTTTCAATGTGATTCTGGCGCTGGGATTGATGATTTACATCTTAATCTTTGGCTCGACCAATTTTGTGGTGAATGCGTATCTCCACGGCGTAGGGACCATGTTGGATAATTTCATCCCGATGGCAACGTTCAGAAGTGATGAAAACTGGCTTGGCTGGTGGACTGTTTTCTTCTGGGGTTGGTTCCTTGGTTATGGCCCGATGATGGCGATCTTCATTGCCAAGATCTCACGTGGCCGCACCATACGTGAGCTGATCATAGCCATCAGCATAGTAGCACCGCTATTGACCTGTTTTTGGTTCACCATCGTTGGTGGTACTGGCTTGTCATTTGAAATTGCCGATCCCGGTTCAGTCAGTAAAGCATTTGAAGGCTTTAATCTGCCTGCGGCGTTACTGGCTATTACGAAACAGTTACCCATGCCAACATTGATTTCGGTGCTGTTCCTGATTCTCACGACGATTTTTATCGTGACCACGGGTGACTCAATGACTTACACCATCAGTGTGGTGATAAGCGGTGAAACTGAGCCAAACGCGGTTGTTCGTTCTTTCTGGGGCATCATGATGGGTATCTGTGCTTTAGTGCTGATTTCATTGGGCTCAGGCGGCGTTACTGCTTTGCAATCTTTCATCGTGATCACTGCAGTCCCTGTCTCGTTAATTTTACTTCCGTCGCTGTGGAATGGCCCCAGAATGGCTATGCAAATGGCTAAGGAACAAGGTTTATAGGGATTCGTTTTATTGAGACAAGCTGGGTCTGGCGTTTGTCCAAACCCAGTACTACATCTTAGGTATGGCCGCTATACCAGAACGGAAACAGGTAGTGCTATGAGAGTAAATGAAAAAGGACAACAACGTCGTACTATGCGTAACCCACGCGATGTCATGCAGCCTGAAAGACTGGGCGCAATGCACCAGACAAGAATTAGCTTTGTCCGAAGTCTTCTCCGAAAAATGATCAGAGAAAACTGGACGGTAGCGGCGACCCTCTGGGACATGAACCCGCAAGGGTACGGGACCTCTGTATACACCCTCACAACACCTGAAAATGACTATCAGCTGATCGTTTTCTCTAACGCCATTGAAGATCATGAGCGTTGTGACCGTGTGATTGCTGAAAAGTGGGATGTCACATTTGCGCTGGTGCGTGGCAAGGTATCAGACGATGATCTTGAAAATCTTCGTCAAAATGTGCCGTTGCAAGAAGCAGGGCGCAACAGTACGCAGGTATTGGTTCTTGCCCGAGCCAATAAGAGTGTAAGGGTATTCGAACATCTTGTTGCCGCACTTTCGCAAGGCTCACAACCTGATGGTGATATTCTTGCCAGCGTCGGCTATATCTTGCGAACAACGGCGGTTTACGGTAACGGTAAATTTGGTATTGCTGACTTTGAAACACTGGCAAATTCCGACTTTTCGTCTTCCTTTAGCGCCCAGATGTGCGCTGTTTTTATCCTCCGTCAATTCAGCCTCGACTGGGTACATTATCTAGCGGAAATCCACGGTGGTGATAATGCGGTGACACTTGCGCCCGAGTTTCAGCGTTATCTCGGTGTTGGCAATGCAACGGGGTTAGGTATGGCCCCCTATCTCCTCCGTCACCCTTGCGTTGTCGATCAATGGATGACTCAGCGTGAGCATGCGTTGTCTGATGTGCTCGAGCAACCTGTGGAAGATACCGTATGTAACACGCTGGTGACGTATCTCAACATGGCTTCTGTGCATCTGTCGCAAGTGATCACTATCGATGATGACCAGCGAGCCAGAAACCACAAAGCTGCTGAGGAGTTGCCAGTCATTGCTGCGCAGGCTAACGCGCTATGTCGTCAGACTGGCTCGCACTGGCGTGCGTTGATGGAGTATGCCAGTCACTATAGTTTTGATGCGCAGGAGGCGTTGGTCGCTTGCCTGCTTGAGCTTTACCCTGATTTGGTTGATCGTTTCGAACAACAGATGAACACGGTTGAGGAAATGGCTATCCAACCCGGTGTGACTGTCGGTGAAATGGTCGATGTGCTTGAGCGTCGTTACCAATGGGCTTTAGACATCGATTTCTCTGAGCCGGAAAATCAGTATTGGTTTTGGTATCGCTCTCAGGATAAAGAAGAACCCAGGCTCGGTGTCAGAGGCGAAGAGCCGGGCGAGGAGCACGAGTTGCCTCTGGATGTAGGCCGTCAGGTAAATGCGTTTTATGCAGTACTGAAAGCCGAGGACAGAGAGACGTCGCTGGCCCGTTTTCTTCTTGAAAATCCCCGATTCCGACAGATAGCCCGTCGCAGCTTTACACTGGGCAATCGTGAAATGGGTGATATCCAGATCAATAGTATTGGTCAGCACAGTAAGCCGATGCATTTGCTGCGCTGCAAGCTATCAATGTTTGGTGCAACTAAGTTTGATCCCCGCTCAGACCGCTGGGTACGTGTCACCTTGTTTCAAGGGGCGCCTTTGTTGGATGACCTGTCTGATAAACAGGTGAACGATCACTGGATTTTCCCCGTCTTGCCTGTTGTTTCTCCGGATAACAACAAGGAACGGGAGCAACACCAATGATCACAGTCACACGAAATGAACTTATTGCGCTATGCACTAAAGCATTTGATGCTACCCATTGTGTCTGTGGTGAATCAGATGCGATCGCAACTATGGTCGTTGATTTGGAAATGGCAGGGCTTGATGGATTAAGCCGCTTCATGTTGGCGCTTGAGCTTGCACGAGAAGACATGGATACGCCGCCAAATGTCAGCGATGCGGATGACAATAAAATCTTCATCGACTGCCATGGGGCAAGTATCGTTTGCCATCTGCCCAGCCTTGTTGATTACGGTCTCGAAAAATTAGCAGGTCGCCCTAGTATCACACTGAATATTCAGCGCGCGCACAGCCGTTGGCTGGTCTTTAGCGAGCTGCGAAAATTGGCGGGTAAAGGGCTTTCCGTTTTTGCTCGCTGGAGCGGGGGTGATGAAGGCGTCGAAGTAGAGTGCTTCCTCAATGCTGGCCAGTTGTTCCCCGATATTTTTATCGACAATCAGGTCCGCTCATTTTCTCAGAATATGCAAATTGTGATCAGTAAACATCCTACGGAAATAGGAGAGCATGTTGCTGCAATGCAGCACATCAGCTCTGCATCACTCGAAACGACATACCATGGCGCTTTCAACCAAGGTATTGAGGTCAACTCAGAATACTGGCAAAGGCTCAAAGAGATTGCTGCAACCAATCTCGTTGAAGACAGTGATATCTCCCGCCAACGTGCGGGGGAATAACCGCCAGTTTTATTTCTCTTTCCTCTAAGTGGGATAGTGTCCTTCTATCTCCATTGCACTACACCCTTGGGGTGTTTGCCCTCTCAGACATGAGGTTTCAGTTGTGTTCTGAGGGGGCGTTTTTTTATTTTCTGCGGTGGCCCACCAATGACTTAACTTTATTTTTGTCTACTAAATCAGTCAGTGAAAAGGAGGTCGTTCCGTGAACCTATCTCTAACTTTACATTGAATGTCATGAAACAGTCGTAAGTCGCTCCCAGTTTCCACATTGTTGATTACGTGTCGTACGTTTTGTTAATAGAGTGGTGCGGCAATCAGCGACATAAAAGGGAGTGTTATGCTGAAGGTTGAAAATATAAGCAAAACGTTTCGTCTGAATAAAAAAGAAGCCAAAAGGCAAGGTAAACAGATAATTAATGCAGTAGACAATATCAGCTTTGACTGTCAGCCGGGCACGATTTGCGGCATGTTAGGTACCAATGGCGCGGGCAAATCCACAACGCTGAGGTTGCTTTCTACCGCCATGTTACCCACGTCTGGAGACATCAGCTGGAAACAAAAAAGCATCGATAAAAGGGTGAATGAATACCGTCGGAAAGTCGGTTTTTTGTCGGGTAACACCAAGTTATATCGACGTCTGACAGTGTCTGAAAATATGCGCTATTTTGGTCAGCTTTATGGCATGACGGAGCAGGAGATATTTGTCCGGACAGAAAAGCTGGCGGCACAGTTGGAGCTGGGCAACTTTATCGATCGTAGGGCCGACGAGCTTTCTACCGGTATGTACCAACGAGCAACACTCGGGCGCGCACTGATACACGATCCTGAACTTCTGATCCTCGATGAACCCACAACAGGGCTTGATGTAAAAGCGGCTGAAACCGTGCTTGAAGTGATGGAGAACGAGAAATCAGCGGGCAAGACCGTGATCTTTTCAACCCATCACATGCATGAAGTTGAGCGCCTTTGCGATGAAATTGTTGTAATTAACAAAGGCAAATGTGTGTTTGCAGGGCCTCAATCCGGATTTTGGAAAAGCAAGAAACGAGTCGACTCGATCAAGCCTTGCTGACAGTTGTGAATGGGGGAAGTGAGTGATGAAGCATATCCTTCTTAAAGAAATACTCGAGCTGATGCGCGATAAGAAAGCCTTGTTCGTAGCGATTATTCTGCCCATTATTCTGTTTCCGATCATTTTGGTTGCGATGTCATTTTTCACTTCGCAGGCAATTGAAGAGGCCAATACTAACATCCAGTACAAAGTGCTTAATGCTGAATTGGCGCCGGAGTTTCTCGATGGATTAAAGACACAACCTGACCTTGTTGAATCAGACATTGCATTGACAGACCTGCGCCAGCAGATTCTGGACGGTGATGTCGATATGGTGCTTGAATTTGCCACCCAAGGTGAATCTATTGCGCTGAACGTTTACTACGATAAAACGAATCGCTTCTCAGAAGGGACGAAGATTGTTAAAGATCAGGTTGCCGCGTTCAATGAGCGACAGAATCTGATGGTGCTGGAGAGCTTGGGTCTATCATCAGACAAAGCAAAAGCCAGCATTGAGGCCATTGCTTATCAGAGCAAGACCATTTCATCGACACGCTCGTTTCTTGGCGAAATGATAGGTGGCTTTCTCTTTTTCATCATATTGATGAATATTATTTCCGCCGGGCTCGCATTGGCAGCAGATGTTGCTGCAGGTGAGAAAGAGCGCCAGACGCTGGAGTCATTATTGATTGCGCCGCAATCACGAGTCACCGTAGCGATGGGGAAATGGTTGGCGCTGTGTGCGTTTGGTATCGTTAACAGTACTCTCACCCTTCTGAGTATCGCGCTACTGGGGATGTTTGCCGTTAATGTGCTTGATGTGCCTGAAGTGACCGCAATGCTGAACAGTATTCCGCTCTCAAGTTACGCATTGGCTCTGTTGTTGCTGTTGCCGCTCATCGGCTTTGTTAATGCTGCACTGTTGGCAGCAACCAGTTTTGCTTCCAGTTTCAAAGAGGCGCAAAGCAACGGTTCATTCGTTCTGATTGTCTTCATGATGATCGGCGTTATATCGATGCAGGGGTTGTTTGAACTCTCAGGGGTGTATGCGTGGATACCTGTTCTCAACATATCTCTATCGGTGATTGATGTTATCAAAGGCGAGTTTGCACTTTCTCACCTCTTACCTGTTCTGTTGAGCAACTTTGCCGTGCTTGTTTTAGTCTTGGCGGCGACAGTCGGTATTTATAAACGTGAGAGTGTCATGCTTGCTAGTTGATATGTTGCCATTTCATTATTGAGAATAATACGAGGGAGGCGGTGCCTCCTTTTTTTATTTTTGTCATAACAGCTCTTTTTTTCTCACTAAAAAAACATACGGAATATCTGACTCACTAACACTTTAATTAGAACTAAATTAGTCAGTCCTGTCTGTTTAGTTATCTAAAACGACGAGTTAGTGAGGTTAGAGGAATGCTAAAGCATGCAATGCAATTTGTATTTATCATATTGATAATGACGCTTGGTGGATGCACGCAGGTGTGTGTCGAACAAGGTATTAAACCTATATTTTTACCCAACTTTTTATTCGGTGGGATAATAAGCGAGCCTTACGATAAACGTTGGAGCGAGGAAGGTGGTCTGAAATATTTCATTGATAAGGCTGAAAGCTGGGACAGCGATGCATTGGGCTTCCCCGCAGGCTCAGAAAATCACTACAAAGTATTTGACGATAATGGCCATCAGCAACTTCTTCATTACATAACAGTACCTCAAGAGACGTTATTGCACCCAAGCCCAAAAGGAACCGTCATTTATCTTGCTGGTTGGGGCGGGTATTGGTCTGATTTAACATTTGATGATATTGGGTATCGAGATCTGATAGACAACTTACGTCAAGATGGCTACGCACTTTTGCTGGTTGATTTGAGAGGACATGGCTTAAGTGAGGCAAGCATCCCCTATAAGGCAGCCAGTACGTATGGTGATAGAGACGTTTCAGATTTAACACTGTTACTGAATGATATTGGTGATGAGCTTGCCAGACCACTCCTGACGGTTGGGCATTCTTATGGAGCAAGTGCAGGTACACTGTTGGCGATAAAAAACCCCGATGTTGTTGCTTCTGTCAATCTTGCCGGGCTCTCTACAATAGATAATGTGATGCAGTCAGTAAGAGGGGCCGCCATGCAAATTAACCAAAGTCCTGATTTGAATTTGGTATCTGACAGCACACTGGCGCTTTTGGATTTCTGTGAAGCGCAGACAGGCTTTTTGGATGCGCTGCTTTCAAAAGCAGAAAGCGACTATAACTTCGATAGGAATGGCTCAGATATTACTAAGTTGAGTAGCGACGCCCTCGATGTGCCTATGCTGCTGGTTGGTGCTACGAAAGATACCAATGTACCTATCGAAAACCTTTATCAAATCAAAGATTCCAGATCCGGGTCTGACGTCGTTAGGGTAATAGTTTATGAAGACTGCAATCACGTTAGTTTCCTTAATAAGGGTACATTATTAACGCAGGTTTCATTGTTTTTAAATGCTGTTGTATCAGGAAACACGCCCCCCTAATTCCTGAAATTGCTTATACGTGTAATGGTTAATTGAACTGAATGCTATTAGTCGAGTGGCCGTCAGGTCACTCGCACCCTCTGTCACTTAGTGTCATGCACATGAAACCTACTTTTGTTGCGAATCTTTATATCAATTACTCATCAGAGAAAACGCGAAGCATTATTGATACACGAATCGATTTAATTATTTATGAGTTTTAGCTAATCGAGTATTTACTCAAATAGTCTTAATACTGACACAGCGGAACAGATTCCTTTCAAAAGACAATAAGTTTGCACTGACTGTTTAGAGTTATTGCACTTAAAATAATTATTAAAAGGTAGGGATATGTTTAAACGATCAACAAAAATAATACTGGCTGCTTGGCTACTCATGCTTGGCGGCTGCACAGAACGTACAGAACTTAAAGATCTATGTGCCGATGAGGAAACTAAGCACATTTTCTTGCCCAATTACTACAACGCAGGCAAAGATGAAAAGGCTTATGAAGCGCTTTGGCAGTTTGATGATCCCATACAACCTTATATCAGACTCGACTTGTTACCCTTTGTCCAAAGGGTACAGAAATTTGATCTTTCTGGCTTTCCTTCTGGTAGTAAGAGTGACTATAAAATCATAACTTACGATGAGTATGAGCAGCTTATTCATTACATCAAAGTACCCAACAACCCACTTTTAGGAATATCCCCTAAAGGTACGGTAATTATGCTCCAGGGATGGTCGGGCAATTGGAATAAGTACCAAGGAAACTACCTAAATCCCATGGCAGAACACTTCAGACGCCTGGGTTATGAACTGCTGCTTGTTAATCTTCGAGGCCATGGTCTGAGTGAAGCAAGCAAGCCGTACACGGCCGCGAGTACTTATGGTGCTAATGATGTGTTAGATATTAATGCATTACTGGCTGATATTGGCGGTAGCCTTACAAAACCTCTTGTGGTCGCAGGCCATTCCTACGGCGCAAGTGCTGGTACGCTACTCGCAATCAAAAACCCAGATGTAAAAGCATCCATTAATTTCTCGGGTCTCTCCACTATTGATAATGTTATACAGGCGGTGAGGGCAGTTGCACCAGATAAAGAAAAAGTAGACATGTGTACCAATCAATCCGGATTCCTTGACGCGCTGCTCTCAAGGGCTGAATTGGATTACTTCTTTAAACGTGAGGATTCGAGCATTACTAACCTTGGCAGTGAAAGCCTTGATGTCCCCATTTTGCTCGTCGGTGGTACTAAAGATGAGAATGTTCCCATTGAAAACCTCCGTCAGATTGAAGATTCGAGACAGGGCTCTGATGTGGTGAGGACTGCTGTGTATGAGGATTGTGATCATTGGAGTTATTTTAATTTAAACAAGACCTATGAAATCGTCGCGTCCTTTATGTCAGCCGTGGTTGATGAGCAACCTATGCCTGAAAATGACGAAATCCTGTGTCCTGTTCTCATCCAATAATAGCGTAATGCGGGAGTAAAAACTGCGGGTGATCGTTTCGGTCACTCGCATCCTCCGCAGTATAGTGTCATGCACATGAAGCCTATTTCCGTCACGAATCTATATATCAATTACTCATCAGATAAAATACGAAGCTTTTTTGAAACACAAATCGATTTAATTATTTATTACGATTTATCTAATTGAGTCCCCGCTTAAATATTCTTGATACTGACACAACGAACGCCCCCATATCTACCAACACTTAGTCTGTACTGACTGTTTAGAGTTATTACACTTTCATAATTATTAGAGAGGTAGGGATATGTTTAAAGGATCAAAAAAATATTAATGGCTGCTTTGCTATTAATGCTTGGCGGTTGTACACAACTATGTGTCGATGAGGGAATAAAACCCATTTTTTTACCCAATTACTTTAACACGGGAATGGATGACAAGGCTTATGAAGCGCTTTGGCAGAATGATGGTCCCGTTCAACCTTATATTAACTTAGGCTTGTTACCTTTTATCCAAAGGGCAGAAACATTCGAACTAGAGGGCTTTCCTTCAGGTAGTAAGAGTGGCTATAAAATCATAGGTCACGAGGGATATGAGCAGCTCATTCATTACATCAAAGTACCCAACAACTCCCTTGCGCGAATCCTTCCTAAAGGAACAGTAATTATGCTCCAGGGGTGGTCGGGTAATTGGAATAAGTATCAAGGAAACTACCTAACTCCCATGGCAGAACACTTCAGACGCCTGGGTTATGAACTGCTGCTTATTAACCTTCGAGGCCATGGTCTGAGTGAAGCAAGTAGCCGTACACGGCCGCGAGTACATATGGTGCTAATGATGTGTTAGATATCAATTATTTACTCACTGATATTGGGGGTACCCTTATTAAACCTCTTGTGGTCGCAGGCCATTCCTACGGCGCAAGTGCTGGTTCGCTACTCGCAATCAAAAACCCGGATGTAAAAGCGTCCATCAATTTCTCGGGTCTCTCCTCTATTGATAATGTTATGCAGGCGGTGCGGGCTGTTGCGCCAGATAAAGACAGAGTAGATATGTGTACCAATCAACCCGGATTCCTTGATGCGCTGCTCTCAAGAGCTGAATCGGATTACTTCTTTAAACGCGAGGATTCGAGCATTACTAACCTTGGCAGTGAAGGCCTTGATGTTCCTATTTTGCTCGTCGGTGGCACTAAAGATGAGAATGTTCCCATTGAAAACCTCCGTCAGATTGAAGATTCAAGACAGGGCTCCGATGTTGTAAGAACCGCTGTGTATAAGGATTGTAATCATGGGAGTTACCTTCACTTAGACGAGACCTATAACATCGTCACATCCTTTATGTCAGCCGTGGTTGATGGGCAACCTATGCCTGAAAATGTCGAAACCCAGTGTCCTGCTCCCATCCTGTACTAATGTCATGCGGGAGTGAAAACTGCGAGTGATCGATTCGGTCACTCGCACCGTTACAAAGAATTGGCGAGTTTCGATTACCCATCAGGAGAGAGCCAATGACTATCAGTCTGAACCACCTCAACATGCAACTCAAAGTCGATAAACTGATTTTTCACTCACTTGACCTTTGCCTTTACCAAGCCTCTGCAGTTGTTGGCGGCAGCGAATTGATCGTAACAGATGATAAAGGAAAGCCACTTCGGGACCATAGCCTGCACGGCCTTCAGAAGCTGTTTAAAGCTGTTCGAACTGATTGCCACATGCTGCGTCAGCAGAGCGCTTACGATGAGATGGTTGGTCAGGCTCATGACTCATCAGATAACACGATGGAAATTCCTATTTCGACTAACCCAATGGTTTGACAGTGCCGAGTTATATAAGGTTTAGAATAAAAAAGCAGCCCTAGAAGGGCTGCAAAAGAAACTAGAGGTTAGGATTATGAAATTTCTTATTTTCATAGTTAAGAATAGGTATCAAATTTAACACTTTCCACAATTTTTGTATGGGTATGATTTTTATCCCTTTTCATATTTCCTCAATGCCAATCACGTAATCTGTAAGATCGCCATTTCTCTATCACACTTACAGAGCTAATTACCCTACAAAACTAAGCGTTTATTGAAGTGACTCTAAAGTTGTCGATACAGTCTCATCTTGTGCTAGTGCAGTTGAGTAAACTGTTCCACCTTTCTCGATAACGGTGATTAGGCCGACATATTGGTGAACCATTGAAAGCTGTTTTATTTGATCTCGATAACACGCTGACAGACAGGACAAAGTCGATTGCTAAGTATTCTGAAATCTTTCTTGAAGATTTTAGATGCCAACTGGTTGAGCCTGTTACATCCGCTTGGCTTGTCGACAAAATATTGACCGTTGATCAAGGTGGTTATGGCGGGCATGAGCACCGTTGCCATTTGCTGTCAGAATTACCTATCTGGAAAAAAACACCTACTCCCGAATCACTATTAGCGCATTGGTTTTCACACTTTCCTCATTGCCCTGTGGCAATGGAGGGGCTCTATGACATGCTTGAAGCGTTGAAACGAAAGGGTTTAAAGCTGGGTGTCATTACCAACGGTAAAGATCATGTGCAAAGGGCAAAAATCTCAGCACTGAATATTGAGTCATATTTTGATTGTATTGTGACCTCTGGTGAAGTAGGAATTAAAAAACCTGCCGCTGAGATATTTCATCTAGCTGTCGGAAAACTGGGTTTAAACGCTGAAGAAGTTGTTTACCTTGGCGACCACCCGATTAACGATTATTACGGTGCGTATCACGCTGGTTTGAAAGCGATCTGGTTAGAGGGTTATTTACCGTGGCCGAGCGGTGTTGTGCAAAGTTCGTCTACCATCAAAGGTCTATCTGAAATAGTTCCCTTAGTCTTTAAAAAATAAATATGAATCGTTACATTTTACGAGTCATTTCTGGTTTCTTAGGTTCGATTTTTCATTTTTTTTATATGTATCTGAGTTTAATTCCTATCTTTTCCCATCTAACGGAACTTTATGTAAAGTTGCCCACGAAAAATGTGTATGGGTAGGTAAATAATGAAAAAAGTCTTAATCTTAGCAGCAGTTGGTGGCGTTTTAGCTGGTTGTGCATCTCAATCCTTGGCTCCTGCGAGTGGAAAGGCGGCATTCGCCCTTCCTGTTGATATTAAAACAGTAAATGCTGACTTTGCATGCAGCAGAACATCGCTCTTTCTACAAAGTGTAAACTTTCCAGGTTTAGACCCTATTGAAGTGAAGTTCCGTCCTAAAAAAGGCATGGAATATGCGCTGTTTGATAACATCAAACCAGGTAACTACGACATCGTAAAATCACGTTGTTACCCTGCAAGCGGCTGGAGTTTTACCACCCAAAATGGTGGTTCTAATTATCTAGATGCTGAGCAAGATATCCGCGTATCGCTTAAACCAAATAAGATCACAATGGCTCGTACCGCATATGTCGGTTATACCAAAGCCAATGTTTATAGCACTGACGGCGGTACTGAATTTAACATTAAAATGATTGATGCTGAGCAAAGCTGGACAGATAAAGCAATTGATGCGCTGAAGTCGGAGCAAGAACTCACGGGTTGGACCGTTGGGTACTAAAAACATTGACGCCAACCTATAGGTTGGCGTTATTCATTTCAAGTCTTACATCACCAATGCCTTATTCACCCTACCACTCTTCATCATTTAAACGTCCAGTTTCCTATTTCGTTGGGTTTAGTTCTTTCCTTTGTCATTAATTTGGATTAGTCAGAGCTGTTATTTACTTCAACAATTGTAATGAATTCCATGGGATATTCTTCGCTTGCCCCAGCATAGACATCGTGGCATTTTGCAGCATCGCCATTTTGGTCATGCTCACCGTTTCTTTACCAATTTGGGTATCCAGTATTTTGCTGTTGGCACCCGCGATATTGAGTTTATTCATTTCCAAACTGTTTAAGCTGTGGCCGATACGATTTTCCATCGCGGCGATGTCCGCCCGCTGTTCATCGAGCTGCTTAAAGGCTGAGTCAATAGCAGCAATGGCATTTTGCGCCCCGGTGCGGGTGGAGATATCAATGTCCTGCACCGTGGTTTCTTCGGCGGTCATTACAAGCCCCTGCTGGTCGTAATCGCCCATCAGGGTGGCAAGGTTACCGGCGACACGCAGGTCAGAGTAGGAGTCTTCGCCGCCTTTGGTTGTTTTGTCATAAGCCATAAAAGCTTGCAGGCGATAGTCATCAGTGACAGACAGCTGCACGCCGCTGACATTGGGGGAGTCATAGTCACTGATAAGCTGGTTATTCATGCCTTCGACAACATCGTTGAGCGATGCGCCATGTGAAGCTTGGTAGGTTTCAGAATCGGTATTCAAGCGACTGAGTTTGATGTTATCAAGTACTGCACCACCTTCGTTGTCTGCGCTGGTATCGTCAAAGAGTACTCGGACTGAGGTCGTATTGGCATTTAATGAGATTTTTGTTGAGTAAGTGGTCCAATTTGACGAGTCGGTGTTTGGAAAAGACTGCCGAAAAAGATCGTTACCGTCCTGGTCTGTGATGATCGCGTCAAAATCAGAGTCGTACCCCTGACGCATGACATGGTCGAAGCTGAAATGGAGCTCTCTGTCTCCCTGAGCCATGAGATCACTGACGTCAATATTTTGGGCAATGGTGTTGGCCTTAAAGGTTGCCAGCTCAACAGCGGTATTGGTTTGAGGGTTTGCGGGGCCAAAGTTAGATAATGCGCCTTGAAAGAGTTGTATTTGATCGCCTGATGTTTCAGCCCAACCGTCAACGTCTTGAGAGTTAACATAGGCATGAACATCTGAGCTGTCATCGCCCCACGCTTCAAAATCGCCATTCACCAGCAAGTTTTCGTCGTTGACGGGTACAAAGCGAAACTTGTCGACATTGATATCGCTTTGGAAGGTGAGTTTTACAGAGGGCTCATCGGAAGAAATATCAAAGAGGCCGAGATCCTGAAGGTGAGTTTTACAGAGGGCTCATCGGAAGAAATATCAAAGAGGCCGATATCCTGATACTCATAATTGTGACGATTGCCTGTGTGCTGAAAGGTGGCGGTGGTCGTTGTTCCGTCAATATCGACGGTGACCTGTCCATCCCCCGTTCTCCCTCCTCTGAGTTCCAACCGATATTGGCCTGCCGTTAAGCCTGTTTCAAACTCCAGCCATTCGCCATCATTAACCCAACCAACGACATGCTCACCGGCATTTGTCTCATTGGTATTGGTGTATTGAGGTGAGTAACTGTGAATATCAACACCGCTGTTTGGCCCGTCTCGGTAGCTATAGCCAAAATTTGAGCTTCCGTAATCTTCGGCCTCAGTATCAAAGTAATTATCATAATCTTCAGCTTCAATGGTCACAGCATAAGGCGTATTTACCGAATCATTCAGTGCAGAACCTGTCTCATTAGGTGCGTTGAATTTGGTGAGTACCAATTGGCTGTCATGAGTATTCGGGTAAGTATACGAAGGCACTGTCCACCCCGCCGACATCGCCTGCGTGGCGGTAAAGGTGGTGCCAGTTCTGACCGCATCGGCCCGCACGCTGCCAAGGTTGAGTTTCATTGCTTCACCGGAATCGGCTCCCATTTGAATGGGGGTACTGCCATTGAGCCATTTAACAGTTTCTTACCACCAAAACTGGTGGTATCAGCAATACGGTTCAGTTCATCTTTGAGGGCCGAGACTTCTTCTTGCAGCGCGGTGCGCTCTTGTTTGCCCATTGATGCGTTGGCAGACTGCAACGCCATTTCGCGCATGCGGTGCAAAATGGTGTTGGTTTCTTCCATTGCCGCATCAGCGGTTTGCAGCAGTGACAGGCCGTCGTTGAGATTTCGAATAGAGGTGTCATAGCCACGGGCTTGCGAAGTCAGGCGAGTAGAAATATGCAGCCCAGCCGCATCGTCTTTGGCACTTTGAATGCGGGTGCCAGACGCGAGCCTGTCCATCGTCTCATTCTGAACACGGTTGGTCCGGTCCAGATGGCGATGCGCCATGCCCCCCTGAAAATCATTAACGATATGTCCGCCCATGATGCTCCCAGATGTATTAATTCCGTGAGCGCAACTGATATTAATATTCTTATTATTTTATTTTTAACGTGCTTATTTCCATTATCTTTTAGGGTTTTTTATTCCTTTTTATATGGGATGTAATTCTGTTATTTTGTGTTTAGCAATATTTATTTATCTAATTTATAATTATCCTTCTTTGGTTTTGTTACTGGATATGTTGTTAATTTTACGAGTAACGAAAGCCTGTACCCTTCATTGGATCTTTATTCCAGCCTATTTCTGAGAGCTATTATGGTTGTAAATGATGACGCTCATCAGCGTATTAATATAAGAGAAGCAAGAGAATCTGATTTAAAGCCAATCAATCGCCTTTACCGACAAATTAATGTCCAGCACTATCAAGGCGCGCCAGAGGTTTTTGCTCAGTTACCTGACGAACAGCATCAGGAAATGGGTGAGTTGCATCGGCAGATTTGCGATGCGGAGTGCCACTTTGCTGTTGCTGAGTTTGGCGGCAATATTATTGGGTACGTTACGGCAAGAATAAAAGAGGCGCCCAAGGTATCTTTCTTACGTGATCACTTGATTTGCCGCGTAGATACGATTGTGGTTTCTGAATCAGCGCAAGGGCTGGGAGTTGGCTCTTCGCTCATGGCGAATGTCAAGGCATGGGCGCTTTACCAAGGAGCAACTGAACTTCGACTCGAAGTCATGGAGTTTAATCAAGGTGCCATCGAGTTTTATCACGCTCAAGGGATGGAAACCCAATCGCGGATAATGTCGATGAGTTTGGATGACTCAGACATTTAGATCATTTCCAACTTATATGCTGATTTTATCGACGATATATTCCGCAATTGGAAAACAGGATGTAGCCGCTGGTGACGGCGCATTACACACCATTAAGCATCGCTTGGTGGTATGAAAGTGAAAATCATCGATCAGTTTTCCGTCTTTTGATACCGCTTGTGCCCTTATCCCTGAGGGGTAGTTACCTAAATCTTTGATGGTTAATGATGGGCAGTATTTTTGAACGTGTTTGAGGTAACCGCGTTTCCAGAATGTATTTTTTAGCTCATGTGCTGCTGAGCTGCGATGGTGCCAAACCAGTTTTCTGAAGCCCGGATAGCCCAACATATCGAGGCTGTCTTTAGCGTTGAAATCTGTTTTTTCGTAGCCTTGTCTTGAAAAGCTTACCACTGCATTCGGGCCAACAGTTACTGAGCCGTCGATCATCCGTGTCAGATGTATGCCAAGAAACGGCAGATTGGGATCGGGGATCGGGTAGATAAGATGTTTAATGATCTGGTTATGCTCAGAGGGGAGTTGGTAATAATCGCCCCTAAAGGGAATGATACGGAAGTCTGGCTCCTGACCTAATAGCTTCACAAGCCTGTCAGACATAACGCCCCCACAGGCAATCAACTGATGAGCATGGAAGGTGTTTTCATGAGTGATGGCCGTTACGCCAGATTCTGTCTCATTGAGGTAGCTAACGTCTTCCTCATAGAGAACGTCCCCGCCCTGTTGTTGAATGATTTCAGCTAAACGCTGACAAATCTGTCGATAGTTGACGATGCCTGTAGAAGGGACAAAAATCGCGCCTTCACCTGAAATATTGGGTTCCCTTTTCGATAAAGCTAATTTATCGAGCACATCGATTTCAATACCATTTTCGTTTGCGCGCTTAATCAGCCCTTGCATTCGCTCCAACTCAGCGTCATTTGTCGCAACCAGCAACTTGCCACATTCTTCAAACGGAATGTCATGCTCTCTACAAAATGCCTTAATTGCTCTGTTGCCTCGTTTGCAGAACTTTGCTTTCAAGCTTCCTGGTGTGTAGTAAACACCAGCATGAATGACACCACTGTTTCGGCCAGTTTGATGCAGAGCAGGAGAGGCTTCTTTCTCTAAAACGATAACTTTCGAGTCAGGGTACTTTTTCTGCAATTCATACGCAGTACTCAGTCCGATAATGCCTGCACCAATTACTAAAAAGTCACATTGTCTCATTGGGGTTCCGTTCTGTTGTATTGCGTAAAAGCTTGAACCAGCGCTGGAAAAAGGGAGCGATCTTGATGCTACCATGCACAGAGGCGCTTACCAAGGAGGCGACGTCTATGGCTCATACCATGCTCGATATTAGTGATGAAGTATCAAAAGCCCTTGCTCAAAATAAACCTGTGGTGGCGTTGGAGTCGACCATAATTTCCCACGGAATGCCGTATCCCAAAAATGTCGAAACAGCACTGAGTGTTGAAAAAGTGGTGAGAGAAAATGGCGCAACACCTGCCACTATCGCGATTATTGATGGGCGGTTGAAAGCAGGGCTTTCAAAACAAGACATTGAGGTATTAGGTAAAGCGGGCAGGTCGGTGACTAAAGTCAGTCGTCGTGACATGCCTTTCGTAGTGGCAGCAGGGCAACATGGGGCTACGACTGTCGCTGCGACGATGATTATCGCTCAAATGGCGGGTATAAAGATATTCGCCACAGGTGGAATTGGCGGTGTTCACCGAGGTGCGGATAAGACATTTGATATATCAGCTGATCTCCAAGAGTTAGCGAAAACCAATGTTGCAGTGGTATGTGCAGGGATTAAATCTATTCTTGACCTAGGCCTGACCCTCGAATATCTGGAAACGCATGGCGTGCCTGTTATCGGCTATCAGAGTAAAACTTTGCCCGGTTTCTATGCGCGGACAAGTGCGTTTTCACTCGAGTACAGCTTTGAGTCGGCAGACGATATTGCAAAGGCTTTGGTAACGAAATGGCAACTCGGTTTACAAGGTGGTGCAGTGATAGCGAACCCAATACCTGACGAGTTTGCTATGGATAGTCAGGTTATTGAAGGCGTGATTTCAGAGGCGCTAAAAGATGCCGAACAAAAAGGGATTACAGGAAAAGCATCGACGCCCTTTCTCCTACAGAGAATATGTGAACTTACGGGTGGGGAAAGCTTGGATTCGAATATTGAACTGGTGCTCAACAATGCGCGGTTAGCGGCTCAAATAGCAGTGCGTATGTGATGAACAAAGCGGGGATCAAAAAAGCAGCCACTGCTGGCTGCTTTATGAATATCAATGCGTGCTTTCTATTGTGTAACAGCAGGCTGAGGAGCCTCAGCGCCTACCTTTTTTGTTTCAAGCTCCGCCTTACGCTTTTTCTTACGATCTTTTGGATGAGTGATCGGAATTGCTGACAATAAGGTTTTGGTGTAATCGGCTTTTGGAGATTGATAAACCTCCTTCGCGGAGCCGTACTCCACCATCTCACCAAAGTACATCACCGCAACATTATCAGAGACCTGACGAACGACGGAAAGGTCGTGCGAGATAAAGATAATCGCCAGATTCATCTCTTGTTGCAGTTTCAAAAGTAAGTTGATGATTTGCGCCTGAACAGAAACATCCAGAGCTGATACCGATTCATCACAAATCAGCAGTTTTGGCTTCAAAGCAATAGCGCGCGCGATACCAATACGCTGGCGCTGACCACCTGAAAACTCGTGCGGATATCGGTCAATAGCTTCTTTGGGTAAGCCAACTTTTTCTAATAGTTCTTCTGCCCGCTTGCGACGCTCAGATGGCGAGCCGACACTGTGTATAACAAAGGGCTCTTCGATAATCATACCAATGGTGTGACGTTGGTTGAGTGACTCTAGCGGATCCTGAAAAACGATCTGCATATCTTTACGAAGGCGGCGCATCTGTTTGACGCTGTAATCAGTTATATCCTCCCCTTCGAAATAAATTTTGCCGTCGGTCGGCTCATAAAGCTTTAAAATGGTACGACCTAGGGTACTTTTACCACAGCCTGATTCACCAACCAGCCCTAATGTTTCGCCGCGTTTCACACTAAAAGAAACACCATCAACCGCTTTAACGGTATAGCCCTTGGCGAAGATGCCTTTGCCAGAAGTAAAGTGCTGTTTGAGGTTTTCGATTCTTAAAATTTCTTGAGACATACTTAACCTCTGAACTCTGGGAACTCTGAGACATCAACAGGCTTTATGTCGATCAATTGCTTGGGTTCGCAATCTAAATCGGGGATAAAGCCAAGTAGTCTCTTTGTGTATGGGTGTTGTGGCTTGTCGAAAATATCAAACACGTTGGCTTTCTCAACAATTCTGCCGCCATACATAACGGCTACATCATCACAAACTTCTGCTACGACACCGAGGTCATGGGTGATGAAAATCATCGACATACCCGTCTCTTCTTGAAGGTCATTCATGAGTTCAAGAATAGAAGCCTGAACGGTTACATCAAGCGCTGTTGTCGGTTCATCACAGATAAGAACATCTGGTTTGCACGCTAAAGCCATCGCAATCATTACGCGCTGGCGCATACCGCCGGAGAGATTGTGCGGATATTCGTTTAAGCGTTTTTCTGGCATTGGGATTCGAACTTTTGTTAGCATCTCAACGCAATAAGCTTGTTTTTCTTTTTTGGACATTTCTGGACGGTGAAGGTCCAGAACTTCCATCAGTTGTTTGCCTATCGTATGGACAGGATTTAACGCTGTCATGGGATCCTGGAAGATAATAGAGATGCGGTTACCCCGCATCTCTGACATCTTCTCGGAGGATAAACCAACGAGGTCGGTTCCTCGATAGACGATTTGGCCTCCTGTCACCTGACCATAAGGCTTAGGTAAAAGCCCCATTATCGACATAGACGTTACACTTTTACCGCAACCGGATTCACCGACTAAGCCCAGTGTTTTGCCTGCTTGTACGTCAAAGCTGACGCCATGCAGAACTTCAACAGAGCCATTTTCAGTGGTGAACTCAGTTTTAAGGTCACGAACACTTAGAATTAGATCAGATGACATAAGACCTCTCGTCATTAATTACGATTTAAACTGCTCGTCGATTACAACGATTGGTTCTAGTGTTTTACCTTGTTTCATCATTTTTTCTGTTTCTTTCTTAACATCGGTATCAATCCAGAAGTTAGAGATTTCGACAGGGTCAAATGCACTTATAGTTTGCTTGGTCATTGGGTTTGACGGGAACTTGACCCAGCGCCAGTGACCGCCGCGCGAAAACGGAGCCATGTAACCCGGAACCAAAACAGAGGCTTCTTGAACAATCTTTTGGATATCACGGCTAAGTTGTTTCTTTTTATCAATATCAAATTCAGCTCGGAATTGTTCAATTAGTACATCTAGCTCAGGCGTGCTGAAGTTGGTAAAGCTATTTGTCTGTGGTTTACCTGCATTATCTGAATGGAAATATCCACGGTATTGAGGTACTGGACCAGTGCCCATATCAAAGAATGCAAGCTCGTGTTTTTTCTCACGAACATACTTAAACCCGGAAGCACCATCAACCAGTTTTAGGCGAAGTTCCAAGCCTGCTAGTTTAGCTTGCTCTTGAATATAAGCCATTCGTTGCTCGTTCACTTTAGCTAGGTAAGTAAGTTCAAAAGACAGCCTTTCACCGTCTGCATTTACACGGATACCATCAGTACCAATTTTATCGAAACCAGCTTTAGAAAAGTACTCAACAGCTTTGTCTAAATCAAATGGGGCTGCCTTTGAGCCTTTCAGGTCATAATCACCATGGCCAAAGCCCATAGCATGGGGCTTACGAGAGTAGTCGCCACGAATTAGCTTCTCGATAAGGCCTTCAAAGTCAGAGGCATACTCGATACCTTTACGAATATTAATGTCAGCCAATTTACCATGTTGCGTGTTGATCCATATACCGCCTGCACCTTGTGGGCGTGCGTTAAATCCCCAGAACTTTTGAATGTAACCGTTTTGATATGCTTCTCCATTTGACTTATCGTGCCAAAGTGTTGGTCGAACAAGAGCAAATGTGTCCAACTCGCCTTTTTCGAATTTCTGACGAGCAAGATCTACATCACGAATAACAGTGAAGCGCACTTTGTCGACGTTGAAGCGGTTTTGGTAATATTTATTTTCATAGCCCCACCAGTCCTCACCCACATGTTTCAGCGTGACTGACTTTCCTTTTTTCTCACTGGCTAGATAATACGGACCTGGTAGAGGTGCTGCTTTGTAATTGAATCTCTTGACAAAATTATCGTCGACACCGTCACCATTCTCATCCTTAGAAGGCTTGTAAAAGTGTTTAGGCACAGGTGTCAGAGATGTTGCTTCCATCAAGCTGCGTTTGTTTTTTGGTTCGGTCGAAACTATCGCAATAGTGTGATCATCAAATTTGATGACTGACTCAATTTGTTTTGTGTAATAGTTGTTGTACCAAGGAGCTACGATGTCTTTAGAGCGCATCAACGTCAGTTTATAGACAAAGTCATCTGCTGTAATTGGCTCACCGTCCGTCCATTTAGCTTTTGGATTTAGCTTGAAGTAGACGGTTTTATTGTCGTCGCCATAGGCCCATTCGTTGGCAATTTGTGGGATCCAATTGTCTGTGTTTGGATGCAGGTCTACCAACCCGGGCGTGTAGTCAAGAAGATATCTTCGAAACGCACCATTAGAATCTGGGCCGACAGTTCTATAAGTCAGTGGAAATGAGGTCAGGAATGATCTGAAAGTTCCACCTCGTTTCGCTTCATCTGATGCAAAGACAGGATCAGACGTATTTGTTTCCCATTTAAGATTCGTTGGTAATTCTGCTGCACCAGCACCAAAAGACATGGCGATGGCTGTAGCAAGGATGTTGACTTTTTTCATTATAACTTCCTTGTTGTGTTTACTCGTAACGAGTGTATTTTTTAGGGTCAAATGCTGCTCGAATTCCTTCACCAATGAAGGTAATGAGTGTTAAGACCACTGTGGTAGCTATGGTGACCGAGAATACTATCCAAGGGCTGTCTAAGTTCGACTTACCCTGGCTTATCAGGTCGCCCCAACTTGGTGTAGGTGCTTGTAGGCCAAAGCCAAGAAAATCCAGTGCAGTGAGAGCCGTAATATTTCCGGTAATTAAAAACGGAGCAGCAGTGATTATGACGACCATAATGTTCGGTAGGATGTGCTTTGTGATAACTCTCCTGGTTGAAGCACCCAACGCTTTTGCCGCCAAAACGTACTCGCGGGCATTCTCGCGGTAAGTCATTGTTCGGGTCGTCCAAGTCATTCCCATCCAACCAAAAAGTACATTGATCAGTACGAAAAGGCCGAGTGTTGGGGTAGTTATCGATACAACTATCATGATCACATAGAGGAAAGGGATATTTGACCAAATCTCTATCACTCGTTGCAATAGTAGGTCATAGGTTCCTCCGAAAAAGCCCATGGAACACCCAACTATCGTCCCTATTACAGCAGTAATAAGTGTTACTGAGAAAGAAAAAATAATGGCGATTTGGAATCCGTAAACCAGACGAGCAACCATATCTCGCCTAGTGAATCAGTGCCAAGGTAATGCTTAGATTCGATACTTGGCGCATGCGGAGGGTACTTGCCATCTGGTAAGTCTTGCTCGTAAGGATTCCATGGAATAACAGGCATGACCACGAAATTGTCGCCTTTTTCTTTCTCAAATTTAGCCTGCAATTCACGGTAATTGGTTTCACTTTGATAGTCTAAACCGAATGTTTTTCCGATATATACATCACTGACAACCGGGAAGTACCATTGTTCATCGTATTTGACAATTAATGCCTTGCTATTAATCAAGAACTTCGCAAATACAGCAATAAACAGGAGTACGGCGAAAACAATAAAGGACCAATAGGCAACGCGGTTTTCCCTGAATCGTTTGATTTTTGTTGCAGTTAGAGGGGATACATTAAACATTAGCTACCAAACCTTACTCGTGGGTCGACCAGAGCTACACAAATATCTGAAAGAATATTTCCGACCATCATCATTGCGGCATTGATTGCGAGAATGGCCATTACGACAGGGTAGTCTCTCTCAACTACTGCTTCGTAACCCAAAAGCCCCAAGCCATCAATATTGAAGACGACTTCTATTAAGTAGGAACCACCTAAGAAGAAAATCAGTGAGTTACCAAAGCTACTTGCTAAAGGTATTAGACTGTTTTGCACCGCATGCTTTCTAATAGCTTTCTTAAACGGCAGACCTTTTGCCACTGCGGTCCTGATGTAGTCGGCTGAAATATTTTCGAGTAAGTTGTTCTTTACTATGACAGTGAGTACCGCAAAATCACCAATGATGTAACAAAAAAGAGGGAGCACTGAGTGCCATAGAACGTCTTTTGTCATTTCCCAGACTGATTCCATGTCTTCAAAGTCATCAGAAACGAACCCGCCCATTGGGAACCATTCGAGTTGAAAAGCGAAGATGCTCATGAGGAAAATGCCGACTACATATCCTGGGATAGCGTAACCTGCGAACACAACTAGTGATGAGGCATTATCAAAACCAGAATTGTTTTTTACTGCTTTATAATAACCGAGCGGGATAGAAACCAGATAAGCGATGATGAATGTCATAAAACCGTAGTAGGCAGATACTGGCAGTCGTTCAACGACCATATCTAGTACAGGTTCGTAGTAGCGTGTAGACTCGCCGAAATCTAATGTCAGTGTCTTTTGTAGCCATTCCCAGTAGGCGATGTGAACTGGTTTATCTAAACCATAGAATGCGTTGAGTTCAGCTAACTGACTTTCATCCAGTGAAGAACCTTGTCCCGCAAAATTTTGCATTTGGCCTGCTTCACTATCGATCATTTGCATTTCTGCAATCATACGTTCAACAGGACCGCCCGGAACCATTCTGGTGATCCCAAAGATAATGACTGTGACACCAATAAAGGTAGGTATCGTGAGGCTAAACGCCTGAGTAGATAAGCTAACACCTGCTGACTGTCTCCATGTCAATGCGTACCCGTCATAGCCTGGATACTGCTTTGAGGCTTCTTAAAATAAAAAAGTATGGGTGACAGCGAGATTTGAAATTTTTCTGTAAAGAGTTTGCTCTACTCTTTGTCACCTCTTCCTAACTGAGTTTTCGCTCAGCCTCTCGGAATTCTGCCTGAAACAGATTTGTAATCTTTCTCAGACAGACAACATTAGAGCCTAATCCGTACCTAGACTTCAAACCCACACATTTTATGATACTGCTCACGAAAACTGATTAATAATGAATTTATATTCACGAAAGTGAATTCTTTGTTCGGGGCTAAAAATTATGACCTGGGGCCTGTATGGTTTTAAATGTCTTATTTACAATGATTTACGTTGGTTTTTTTTCTTATTACTCTTTGTTTTTAATTATGAAATTTTTTTTAATGAATATCCCTCCCTTTATTCTTTCTAAGTGAAAACGAGTGCTATTTCGACGGGGTTCACACTTCCTGTTTTGATCGATTATTTTGTAAGCTGAAAATTCTTCACAAGCCGTATCCGCTGGTGAATAACTCTTGAGCAAATTACTGCTGTCTGGCCTCTAAATTGTGGTGAGTCTTATGTGAAAAACTGATTTATGGCCTGTGTACTTGACGAGTACAGCAAATCTTTAATGTGTCTCGAGGTTTTTTGCAATCAAAGTTGCCAAGCGTAAACCTGCCACAAGCCAATTTATCAACCAACAAGCGACTAAACATTTTTGGTTAATTTGCATTCTTCTGTAATTTGCCATCAATGTGGTGAATGATCGCAATGTTTGAGCATTCATATTTGACTTATGAGTAGGCAGTTTGACCAAGAAATGTTTGTTGCTGTAAATCGTGTATAAACATGGCGTGAGTATCTCTTCAACACCTGATTTTGATACTTAGGGAGAGACGTGGAAGGTTTTGCTGGGGCTTTACAAACGTATGTTGTCTGTTAACGTTTTCTGAGACTTTGCTTCAAAGGACTACAAATGTGCACGGCTAGTTGGTTTTTGACCGATTCAGGCTATCAGCTTTTCTTTAACCGTGATGAACTTCGTTCACGGGCTAAGGCGCGGCTGCCAGCTTGTTTTATGGATGATGGAAGTAAGTACCTTATGCCCGTTGACCCGCAGGGCGGGGGGTCGTGGATTGTGACTAATGAATACGGCGTGACAGTCTGCCTGCTCAATTACTACCAAGGTTACTTTGCCTTGTTTTCTGGCACTAGCCGAGGCGGGCTGGTTAAGATGTTGGCGAGTTCACGTAGCCTTGATGAGGCTAAAGAGAAACTCGCACAACACGACGTGTCTTCTTACTCGCCGTTTTCACTATTTTTATTTGGCCACGCTCTCGATACAGAAAAGCCACTAGTGGAGGGAGTTCGTTGGACTGGACGTGAAATGGAGGCGTTGGATTCGACATACCCAATGGTGACGTCATCGATTGCTTACAATGAAGTGTATCCCCTTAGGCGTGAAGCATATGAAAATATTGTTCGGGGAGATGCCTCAATCGACAAAAACATTCGTTTTCACAAGAGTCACTCGCCCAGCAAAAGCTATCGTTCCGTATGTATGCATCGACCAGAAGCAAAAACGATGAGTTTTACACATGTTGAGGTTGATAAAAATGGCGTCACAATGAACTACATTGATGGTTCACCATGTGAAGTGGAAGAGAGTCATCGTCTCTTTTTAGCGAGAACAGGTGCTGAATAGGCATTGAGTGTTTGTCCAGTCTACAAACACTCTGAATTACTTATAAAAAGAAAGCAGAGACAATACCAACTAGGCCGCCAAATATGCCTCCCCAAACAACTAACCATCCCAAATGTTCATGAATGATGCTATGTGTGAGGTCTTTTACGATTTCGGGGGTAAGCTCACTCAGTCTTTTGTCTATAAGTTCTTCTATCTGGTTGACGATACCTGCGCCTACCTCAGGCTCCGTTAATCCTTTTATGAGCGAAGCCTGAAAGTTCGGCTCATAACAGAACTCTTCTAAAGATTCCCTAATGTTCTTTATAACGGGTTCTCTAAAGGCATCCATGTTAGGTGTTGTTCCTGACAGCCCCAAAAGTACACCTAGTGGTCCCTCGTTCACCCTCCTTATAAACGCATCAAAAAGAGGATTAAAATCAAACTTATTGACCATGTTGGCGAGATAGGTGCCAATTCCAGCGCTATCATGAGATTTCTTTTCGATATATTTGACCACATTGTCACTTGAGAAAAATTCATCAAGAATCATGGTCTTGGCATTTTGTCTGATCTCAACAAACTTATTTTGGATCACACCAGATCCATACAGCCCAGGCACTTTTTCAAAAAGCATATGTACGGCAAGAAGGTTTGTCAGCGCGCCAGACAGCGCGAAAATACCACAGAAGGTAGCGATTTTGTTGTCGAAAAAGAGACCAGATGCAAAAACGATGAGCGCTACAGCATTGGTGATTGAACTTTTATTCATATTGAAATTTAAATTATGTTGATAGCAAATAAAAAAGTGTAGGCAAGTATTGAGATGACCAACAACTTAAGCTCGGTAACGTGAGCAAAATTAACTGCGAGATAGACAGTTACATTGAAGTCTTAAATCTAAATCAGAGCTACAGTGGTTGACCCTATAACATGTAACCCGCTTATTTTGACAAAGGACTGAATGAATAATGCGTGCCTTTTTAATGACGCTTTGCCTCGTAACTACCCTGACTGCGTGTTCTGGTCAGAAAGGGTTTCACGTTAAAAATCTTGCAAAAACGGACATGGACATGGTTTCAGATATCCATGTGACTCGAGTAAGAGAGCTTGCTGAAGTATTGACGGTGAAGCTTTATAAGCGAAACCCAAGGGAATTATTGAAATCTCCAGATATGACAGTAGAAAATCGACTCAGTGCGCTGATGAATATCGATCGCAAAGTCGGATTTGAAGAGCTTGGTGGGGCAGACGGCAGTGATGCGCTGATACTTGCCTTCACGGATGGATTCCAGGGCGACCGCGTGTTTGCGTTGATGGCCGGGATTACCGGAATGCTGAACAAGACCTATCAAAACAGAGATGAATTCTTCATTCCTGATTCTATCGATGAGCAGAAGCTTTATGACAGTGCGAGAAACCTAGAGATTGTAGCTTGGATGCTGAACACAAAGAAAAATAAGCGTGGTCAGCCTATGATTATGTCTAACGGCTACACGGAAGATGGCACTCCTAACCTGAGTTACGAACGGGTTTTGAGTCAGATGATCGTGATTCAGGACATGATGGCGACAATGGTATCTGATAGCACCAACCGCTCAATCAACAAGGTTGTTCACAGCGTTGCGTCGTTGACGTTTTTCCCTATCTGATGCTGCTACCAATAAGCAGGGGCGATAAATATTGAGATATGATGTCAGTCAAACTATGGCCGAGCAATTTGTTAAGGCTTCAATCCAGCAGAAACGTGTCTGGGGACTGAGTTCGAAAAATGGCTGGGTCCTCTGTGACTCAGCATTCTTCGAAGATTCTGAAGTCATTCCATTTTGGACCGATGAAGATGAGGCTTCTCAGCACTGCAGCGGTGAATGGCAAGGGTTTGAGCCGGAAGAAATCAGCCTCGATGATTTTGTGTCTGTCTGGCTATCTGATTTGGCCGAAGACGATGTCTTGCTAGGACTCGAGTGGGATGATGTACTGAGCGGCATTGAAATTGAAGCACAAGAGCTGGCTGACTTGTACGCTAAACATTTATCAACGCGTCACTGATTTCCTTTAGGAGTTAAAAAGGTTCATCACTAAGCAAAAGCGGTTCTGACTCCTCACTCTTCTAATCATCATGTAAATATATGATTACAGTCTTCTTCTGGCCTTTTTCTATGTTCTATTCCACTTAACGATGAAAAGTTACTGAGTCGTTGCTATGTCTTTCCAAGGAAGAAGGAGAAAAGTGATGGCTGAAAAAATCGATAACCCACTAGGAACTGATGGATTTGAGTTCGTAGAATTTACTGCACCGAATATGGCGGGTATTCATTCTCTTAAACAGCTATTTGAACTGCTGGGTTTTGCTGAGATAGCAAAACATAGACATAAATCGGTTTGGTTATATCGTCAGGGAGACATTAACTTTATCGTTAATGGAGAGATAGGCTCCCGTGCCAATAACTTCGCTTCTGTGCACGGAGCGAGCGTTAATGCGATGGCATTTCGCGTGGCGGAGGCAAAAGAAGCGCTGAATTATGCAACGACAAAAGGGGCAACGGAGACCTCGTCTGAATCTGGGCCGATGGAACTTAATATTCCTGCGATAAGAGGGATAGGGGATTCACTCATCTATTTCGTTGACCGCTACGGTGAGAAAGAAATCTATGACATTGATTTCGACTATTACCCCGATTGGCGAACCAGGCTTAAAGAGTTCGACGCTGGGCTATGCGTTATCGATCACCTGACTCATAATGTGGAGAAGGGGCACATGGATGTTTGGTCTGACTTCTACAGTAATATTGCCAACTTCCGTGAAATTCGTTTCTTTAATATTGAAGGAAAACGCACAGGGCTTAAGTCAAGAGCATTGACCGCGCCCTGCGGTAAAATACGCATCCCAATCAATGAATCAAGCGACGAAAAATCTCAGATCGCGGAGTATTTGAAGGAATACAACGGTGAGGGTATTCAGCACATCGCACTTTCAACCCAGAATATTTACTCAAGCGTCGAAAAGTTAAGAGCAAATGGCATGTCATTTATGACCTCGCCTAACACCTACTATGAACATATAGATAAAAGGGTTGAGGGGCATGATGAAGACATTGAAAGGTTGAGAAAGAACCGAATTCTTATTGATGGCGATAAAAAACAGGGTGTGTTGCTGCAGATTTTTACTGACACAGTTATCGGGCCCGTATTTTTTGAGATTATCCAAAGAAAGGGCAACGTTGGCTTTGGAGAAGGTAACTTTCAGGCCCTGTTCGAATCTATTGAGCTCGATCAAATCAGGCGAGGTGTGATTGACGATGTCGGATAGTGACTAATAGCGATATCGATTAATAATTGTTTCTAAGCGCCCGTCGAGGCGCATCTCGGCAAGTTTGATGTCAAAAAAGCTCTTGATTTCATCATCGATGCCCGGCGAATAAGCCAAATATATTTTGTAGTCGGGTATCACGTCGGAAAGGCTGAAGAACTTGAAATTGCTGGTGTCTCGTCCTGATTTATTTAGGTTGTATTTTATCCTTAGGTTCATCTCTACAAACCCAGCCAGATTTTTCCTCTGAGTTTCAGAGAGGTCAAAAGCCGCATCGTAGCTTTTTACATTGATAGACTTTACAGCACCTTGCTGAATCATGCGGGTTAGTCCCGGGTAATCAAATCCAAAAAGTAAAATGACATGCTTTTTTTGCAGGTCATGCTCAGACGCATAATGAAAGTCACTTTTCGCCGACGTCATAAGCGTGTGTTGAACGTCGATAATCGGCGTTGTAGACAGATTCGAAGATTGCATGTCACCCCACAATGGGCTGCCGAAGGTGACCCAGTTTTTCATCTGCTCTTTTTCAAGCTGGGCATACATTCTTTTGAACGGGAGTATTTGAGGGTTAAACGAGTGTTCACTGTCTTCCAAAGCTGTCGAGATAATATCAGAGATAATTCCGTGGTGTTTGCCCGGTGTCGAGTGGATTTGAAATGGCTCAGCCTGATCTTTGACGACATAGTAGTCAATTTCCCAAGCAAGAGCAGGTACACTCTTTGTCAAAAAAAAAGATGGTTATCAATACTGTGCGCGGACTGTAATTAATGAACTGGCTTAACATTTATCTATCTTTTTGACTGTGTAGTAACCTGATCTGTACAAGATTATGTATATTAAACCTACAACGTATCACTGTTAAAAGTAAAAAATGTCACAAAAAAGTAAAAAAATAAGAACCTCATCAAGCATCGCTACGCGTCTTGCAATCCGTATTATCGGAATTTCAACATTGATTACGTTGTTAATTAGTTCGCTTGGCCTTTACATCGACTACCAGAATCGTATTGAAGGTATAAAAAAAGATGCTGAAGTAATCAAAACTACTCGGTTGGCGAGCATAGAAAACAGTGTATGGAATCGTGATATTGAACAGCTAAACACTCAAATCGCTGGATTACTGAAGCATCCCGATGTTGCTTCAGTAGAGATCTCAGAATACGGCGAAACAATGGTTCACAGGGGAGAGCCGACAACGGGGGACATGATTAGATATGAGTTTGCGCTCTCGCGTGATGAGTTTGACTCATCAGAATCATTTGGTTCGATTGTCATTGAATACACCAAGAAAAATATAGAGGGGCAATTAGCAGAACGTTTTATACACATGATAATGATATTAGGTGCCGCCATTATGCTGTTGGCTGGTATCGTCTTTTTTATCGTTTATCAAGATGTTGTTCGCCCAATTACCAACATCGCTCGCTCAATGACCAAGTTTGACGATAACAATTTGCCTGTTGGTGCATTAGCGCCTTACCGCGAGATGGGTGAAGAGCTTCAGTCATTATATGACTCGTACAACGGAAACGTCGAGAAGGTGCGTGCATACAACGAGGCGTTATCAAAAGCCAAGCTGGCTGCTGAAAACGCCAATCAGAAAAAGAGTGAGTTTCTCGCCAACATGAGTCACGAAATAAGAACACCCATGAATGGCATCACTGGTATGGCTTCTCTTTTAAAAAACACTCGGTTGGACAAAGAACAAACAGAATTTGTTGAAATGCTCGAAACGTCATCCATTTCACTGCTTGATGTTATAAACGACATTCTTGATTTTTCAAAAATCGAGGCGGGGAAACTAGAGCTCAACAAAAAAGAGTTCAGTCTTTTTGAACTATCAAGAGACTTAGAGCGTTTATTCAAGCTGCCTGCGTTGGACAAAGGCTTGAAGCTTGCCACTCATTTAGACGATCGCTTGGACCAGAGTGTAATTGGAGATCCGGCCCGCCTCAGACAGGTGATGATAAATTTGGTTGGAAACGCACTTAAGTTTACAGACAAAGGTCATGTTGAATTTGATATCTCGATGATTAAACAGGATGACAGAAGCTTGCTAGTTCAATTTTCTGTTGAAGATACCGGAATTGGTATTGCTACGGAAAAGCTGACTCAGGTTTTTGAAAAGTTTGAGCAGGCTGATGGTAGTTTGAGTCGAAGCTTTGGCGGTACGGGTCTTGGATTGTCTATTTCGTATCAAATTGTAGAGTTGATGGGCGGTATTCTGTCAGTTGAAAGCCAGCTTGGGTATGGTAGCCGTTTTCATTTCAGCATCTCTCTTGATCGCCCAATTCGAGAGCTTGCTTCAACTGAGGAAACAAGAGTTTTTGAAGGAAAATCCATTCTGCTTGTCGATGACAGTCGCCTAAATATGCGTATCACCAATACACAATTGAGTAACATGGGGTGCGATGTAGTTTGCTGCACGCGATCCGCAGACGCTTTGGGTATAGTAGAGAAACAACACCATCTCGGTAAGCCGTTTGATCTTGTCGTTTTAGATAAAAATATGCCTGAAATGGATGGTGTTCGGCTTGGTAAGCAATTGAGGAATGAATTAAAAGACGAGTGTCCTTCAATGATAATGCTAACCGCCTCGCCAGAAGATATTGATACCGATGAGCTTGCGTCTTCGGGGTTCTCGGATTGTGTCGGACGGCCTTATGTGGTCTCTGAGTTCAAAAAAGTGATCGCCAAGGCAATAAATTTTCCTGTTGCAGTAGCTGAAAGAACAGAAGAGCTGCAACAAGAAAGCATTACAGATAAGAACTATAAACCACAATTTGAAGGTCGAGTTTTGGTTGTTGAAGACACACTAATTAACCAGAAAGTCACTGAGGCGATGCTTGAGAGACTGGGTGTGGATGTTGAAATTGCTGAAAATGGTATATCTGCGTGTAAACTTGTTCAACAGAGTCGCTATGACATGATCTTTATGGATTGCCAAATGCCTGTAATGGATGGCTATGAGGCGACGTCAGTGATCAGGGATATCGAAAATACGCAGCACATTCACACACCTATTGTAGCTCTCACGGCAAATGCGACCGAGGAATTCCGCCAACGTTGTCTGGAAGCAGGTATGGACGATTATGTTGCTAAACCTGTTTCGAAAGGCGCTCTAGAGGGAATGCTTAGGCTCTACCTTCCGAAGTCTTAACCTGTTCAACTCCTCCCTTCTCCAGGCGGTGATATCACTATTCTAAAGTTGCTTATCGCCCAACCTTTAGTTTCAGTGCTTCGCCGGATCTGCGATCGCAGTATATGCATGACAAATATGAGCTGCGTAACACTTTGTACTCAACAAAAAGGCAGAAGAGTATTCGGTAGTCATTTCTTTTGCTCAAACGGCCAACATATAAGCTGCTTAGAATCAGATTCGATTTATAACAACACGGTTACATTTGGTGATTTAAATCCAGTTTTTAATTCGTTCCTGTACTTTTGTCTATTTCTTTAAAAATGAGACATGAATCCATCAAAAGCATTTGTATTTATATTGAGTGTTGATTATTTCATTTCTAGTGAAACTTAATTTATGGTTATTTTTTACCTAAAAACTTAATAATTACTCTAAATAATGGTCAATAAATAACAATTAAAGGGAGATTGATCGCAAAGCTTATGGTGATGGAATCCCAGTTAATGCATTAAAATATGCGACTTATATCAAAATACTAAGCATAAACGTTACATTTGTCTTTGTTGATAACCACATGTCTCAGTGATAAACCTACTCCTGCAACACACTCCAATTGGATATAAAAAGAAAACAGGAACGTTTTATTATGAACAAGAAGTTTTTAGCAGTAGCAATCCCAGCAGCACTATTCGCAGGAAGCGTAAGTGCTTATGACGTAGTAACAAGTGATTCAACAACTGTTGCTTTATCAGGTGAAGTTGGTGTGAAGCACACAACTACTACTGGCGCGACAGAGTCTAGCGTAAATGAAGTGACTGGCGGTGCAGCAGTACTCAACGTTAACGTAAAACATTCTGTAAACGATTCTATTGACGCTCTGGGTGCAATTAAATTCGAGATGACATCTACAGGTGACGACGAAGTAAAAGCTACAGGTCGTTATTTTGGTCTGTCTTTTGTTGGTGGCGAGCACGTAGTTAAGTTTGGTTCAGTTGACCATGCTGGTACTGTAGGTTTGTCTCATTTGAAAGACGGTGATGATGAAGTTTTCCCTGTAGACGGTAGCAAAGTTCTTCGTTACACATTCACTAACGATTCTCTGACTTTTGATGCTTCTCACTCTGAGCGTGCGGCAGGCGTAGATGATGCAAATGCTACAGCTGTTAAAGCAGTTACTAGCTTTGAAAACATCGAATTTACCGTTGGTCATTCGCAGCGCGCTAAATTTGTACAAACTGGTGAAGAGACAGATACCGTTTCTGGTGTAATTGCAGAAGTAGATTTTGCTCCAGTAACATTGACTGCAACTTACTCTGTCGGTGCTACTGAGGGTTCTAAAGAACAAGACGATACGCTTGTTAAAGGCGCTGTTGATTATCAAGTAAATGATGACTTGGAGCTGAGTGCTTCTTACGCAGTACAGGATACTGAGTTTAAGAATGCTGCTGATACTGACAAAAAGACAGCAAAAGTTGGTGCAGAGTATGTGATGGACGCTTGGACATTTAATGCAGACCTGACTGACGTTGCAGACGTTAGTACCGAAGCTCTGTTGAAAGCTGAGTACAAGTTCACTGACCAGTTCAAAGCTAATGCTTCAGCTAAAACTACTAGTTTTGAAGAAGCAAACAAAGAATCAGCTGGTGAGTTTATTGTGGGTGCAACTCTGACTTGGTAATAACCAGTCTTATAAAGCATTAAACTTCACACTGCTTTCAAAGCCTGTCTTCGGACAGGCTTTTTGCGTTTGAAGTTTCTTTAAATATTTCGCTACTTCCAAGCATTAAAAAAGGGAAGCAGATGCTTCCCTATAAAGACTTGGCTGTGGCTCAGACCATAAGCTGACATTTTCACATTAAGAAAATCAGTAATTTATGAATGTGATGGAATCATAATGTGACATTTTTGACCATCATAATGTGACATTTCCTCTCTTACCCCACTTAGTAAATATCCAGTATGTAAGAAACTTACTAACAGATTTACATAGTCACTTGGCTTAGATTGGTTGATTTCGAGTTCCGCCAAACGAGCTGGCACAGATTTGGGCGGTTTCGAGTTACGCCAAACAAGCTGGCGTGGAATTGGACAGAATCAATTTAGCAAGGTGAGTTACGTGATTTAGTATTTGATAATAAAAACTAATGTTTTTTACTAGTTACAGCTTGGTCTAGATTTTGGGGAGCAGGCCACTGACGCCCTTACTTTCGGGGAGCAAACATCCATGAATAATCTTGTAACACTTGAAAGCCAAGCTTATTAGCTAGAGCTATCGATGCTGAGTTAGTCTTGTGGCAGCTCCACCAAGGCACACGATCTTCAGATAGCAGTTGTTCGATATAATGTTTGCATACTAAGCTCGCAAAGCCACTTTTGCGGCAGTCTTCCCGCGTCGCAACTGCGATTTCTACATTTATATCGGTAGTGTAAGATGACCAAGTGCAGGCTACGATCTCGTCATTTCTAAACAAACACAAACCACTACCACCGGCCTCAATAAAGTCATCGGGTGTATTCCAAAAGAGTCTGAAATCAGGGTCTATTTCCCCCTCAATGCGTTTAGCTAAAGATAAATCGATTTGTTTTATTTCTAGGCCTTCTTTTATGGATTCCTCAGCTATAGGGGATGATGGTGCGAACTGAAAGCTAAGTCGCTCTATGAATAGCTGACCTGCTCCCCAAAAACTAGTCCAATCGGTCCTTAGTAACATCCGCTTGGTTGTGTTCGTTGCCTTGGGTTCTAAACGTCGCGGCAAATTCCGAAGGCGTCAGATACCCCAGGGCTGAATGTGGGCGGTTTTCATTATAATCGAGCCGCCAGGCACTGATGATTTCTCGGGCATGGTGAAGGTCCCTGAACCAGTGTTCGTTTAGACACTCATCTCTGAATTTGCCGTTGAAGCTCTCGATATAGGCGTTTTGCGTTGGCTTTCCTGCCTGTATCAGTTTTAGCTTTACGCCATGCATGTATGCCCACTGGTCGAGTGCTTTACCAGTAAACTCTGGGCCTTGGTCTGTCCGTACAGCTTCTGGGTAACCACGGAAGGCGGCAACCGCTTCCAATGCTTTGATCACCTCATCGCCTGACATCCCCATGGCTACCGGGATATCTAGACATTCTTTCGTGTAATCATCAACGATGGTCAGGCATTTGATACGCCTACCAGAGCTAAGCGCATCCATCACAAAATCCATCGACCAGGTTTGATTCGCACATGCAGGAAGCACCAGTGGCTCCCGCTCAATGAACAGTGACTTTCTGCGACGTCGCTTTCTCACTATTAACCCCGCTTCCCGATATAGCCGGTAGACCCGTTTATGGTTTACCTCAAACCCTTCTCGTCTCAACAGACGGTAGATCCGGCGATAGCCAAACCGACGCCGTTCGAAGGCGAGTTCTCTGATACGCCTTTTAAGCTCTCCATCATCAAGCCTTGGGCTGGAGGCGTATCGCTGAGATGCGCGATGAATACCGACGAGTCGACAGGCTCTGCGCTCTGATAT